>NZ_RBID01000015.1 GCF_003633895.1 Vogesella indigofera | reverse complement strand
CCGGATACCGCCAGCAGTGTTTGCGGCACGCTACCGCCAGCAGCGGGCCACCGAACTATCAAGCAGTACCACTACCATGCAAACCTAGGACTTCTCTCCTTATCGCTGGTATGGCTGGCGGGGGCAGATCACTTCCACCTGCGAATTTGCAGACACGCCTCGGCATAGAGCCGATCCACCCGCTTGTGATTGACCTGCATGCCTTGCTGCCGCAGCTTCAGGTAAATCATGCCGGTGCCGTAGCGTCGGTGACGTTGCGCGAGCGCGATGATCTGCGCTTTCAAGACGGCATTGCGGTCGGTGGCGGGCTGGTAACGGAATGAACTGAGGCTGATGCCTGCCAGACGCAGCGATCGACGCTCGCTGAGCCCTTTGTCCAGCAGGTGGCGCACCAGCTCCCGCCGCGACGGTACGCTCATCACTTTTTTCGCAGCGCCTCTTTGGCAATCTCGTTCTCAAGCATCGTCTCGGCCAGGAGTTTCTTCAGGCGCGCATTCTCGGTCTCCAGCTCTTTGAGGCGCTTGGCATCCGAGATATTCATGCCGCCAAACTTGCTGCGCCAGAGGTAGTAACTGGCTTCCGAGAAGGCGTGCTTGCGGCACAGCTCGGCAATGGGCATGCCGGCTTCTGCTTCGCGCAGGAAGCAGATGATCTGTTCTTCGGTGAATCATTTCTTCATGTCCAAACTCCTTGTCATGGTGGATTGGACTCTAAAGTCACGTGCTACTCAATACGGGGGGACGTCGCAGCCTTCCGACTCCCATCGAATCGTCTTGCCGAGTGGTGTCGCCGTTGTTCGGCTAACACGATCCAATTCGAACCCTATGTCATTAGTTGTCTTGAAACCGTCAATCGGTTGAATCTTTTTGTGAAAAACTAGTCTACCGAGCTTGCTTCGAATAACTAAAGTCAACACTAGCGGTTTCCTGCACGATACGGCGTGGAGTGGTCAGTGCCTGTCTGGTTTAGTGTTGTCTGCCAAGAGGAGAAAAAATGCCCCGTCTGATCGTCTTGTTGCTGCTGTGCAGTACGCCGTTACTGGCCCATGCGGCAGCGCTGGATGGCGCCAGCCTGAGCCTGCTGTGGGGCGTTCCCTTCGCCGGCATTCTGCTGTCGATTGCCTTGTTTCCGATTGTGGCGCCGGAGTTCTGGCACCATCACTTTGGCAAGATCACTGCCGGCTGGACCCTGCTGTTTCTGCTTCCATTCACCGTGAGCTTTGGTGGCGCCACTTCGGCCGCGCTGGTGGTGCATGCCATGCTGGCCGAGTTCATCCCCTTCGTCGTGCTGCTGTTTGCGCTGTACACGGTGTCCGGCGGCATCCTGGTGGCGGGCAACCTGCACGGCTCGCCGGCGTTGAATACCGGCCTGCTGGCCTTGGGCACGGTGCTGGCATCGATCATGGGGACCACCGGTGCGGCAATGCTGCTGATCCGGCCGTTGATCAAGGCCAACGACAACCGTCGCCACAATGTCCATGTGGTGGTGTTTTTCATTTTCCTGGTGGCGAATATTGGCGGTGGCCTGACGCCGCTGGGCGATCCGCCACTGTTCCTCGGTTTTCTGAAGGGGGTCGATTTCGGCTGGACCCTGCAAGCAATGGCACTGCCGGTGCTGCTGATGGCGGTGGCGTTGCTGCTGATTTTCTATGCGATCGACAGCTATCTGTTCCGGAAAGAAGGCGTGTTGCCACGTGACCGGACGCCGGACTCGCCGGTCCGCATCAGCGGCTTGCAGAACCTGCCGCTGCTGGGTGTGGTGATTGCCGCGGTGCTGCTGTCCGGCATCTGGAAGCCGGGCGTGGTCTTCGATGTGCTGGGCACGCCGGTGGCGCTGCAGAACCTGGTGCGCGACCTGCTGCTGCTGGCGATTGCCGCGCTGTCGCTGTGGCTGACGCCGAAAGCCATTCGCGAGGGCAACGAATTCAACTGGGATCCGATGCTGGAAGTGGGCAAGCTGTTTGCCGGTATCTTCATTACCATCGGGCCGGTGCTGGCGGTATTGCAGGCCGGTGAGCAGGGTGCGCTGGCCGCCCTGGTGCAGCTGGTGACCACCGAGCAAGGCACCCCGGACAATGTGATGTACTTCTGGCTGACCGGCGTGCTGTCCAGTTTCCTCGACAATGCGCCGACCTATCTGGTGTTCTTCAATCTGGCATCGGGCGATGCGGCAACGCTGATGGGGCCGTTGGCGCCGACGCTGCTGGCAATCTCGATGGGGGCGGTGTTCATGGGGGCGTGCACCTATATCGGCAACGCGCCCAACTTCATGGTCAAGGCCATTGCACAGCAGCGCGGCATCGTGATGCCCAGCTTCTTCGGTTATATGGCCTGGTCGTTCGGCATCCTGCTGCCGCTGTTCCTGCTGCTGACGCCGATCGTGCTGTAAACCGTCGCGCAGGCATCCGGGCTGCCCGCTGTGGCAGCCTTTTTTGCTTGAAATCCGGTATCCTTGCTGTTTTTCCGTTTTCGCGATTCTGTCATGCACATCCATATCCTCGGTATCTGCGGCACCTTCATGGGCGGTATCGCCGCCATCGCCAAGGCCGCCGGCCACAAGGTTACCGGCTGCGACGCCAACGTCTACCCGCCGATGAGCACCCAGCTACAGGCCATGGGCATCGAGCTGCTGCAGGGCTTTGGTGCCGAGCAGGCCGACATCGGCGCCGACGTGTTCGTGATCGGCAACGTGGTGACGCGCGGCAAGCCGCTGATGGAAGAAATCATGAATCGCGGCCTGCCGTACATCTCCGGCCCGCAGTGGCTGGCCGAGAATGTGCTGCACGACAAATGGGTGCTGGCGGTGGCCGGTACCCACGGCAAGACCACCACCACCTCGATGCTGGCGTGGATCCTGCAGGATGCCGGCCTGGAGCCGGGCTTCCTGATCGGTGGCATTCCGGAAAACTTCGGCATCTCCGCGCGGCTGCCGGGTGCGCCGCGTCAGGATGCGGCCAGTACCAGCCCGTTCTTCGTGATCGAGGCCGACGAGTACGACACCGCCTTCTTCGACAAGCGCAGCAAGTTCGTGCACTACCACCCGCGCACCGCGGTGCTGAACAACCTGGAATTCGACCACGCCGACATCTTTGCCGATCTGGCCGCCATCGAAACCCAGTTCCACCACCTGGTGCGCACCGTGCCGGGCAATGGCCTGATCGTGAGCAATGGCCGCGAGGCCAGTCTGCAGCGCGTGCTGGAACGCGGCTGCTGGAGTCCGGTAGAGCAGTTTGGCAGCGATGCCGGCTGGCAGGCCGGCGCGGCGGCTGCCGACGGCAGCTTCGACGTGCTGCTGCACGGTGAACGGCTTGGCCGCGTGCAGTGGAATGTGCCCGGCGAACACAACCGCCTGAATGCGGTAGCGGCGATTGCCGCCGCGCGCCATGTCGGCGTCACGCCGGCGCTGGCCATTGATGCACTGTCGCGCTTCAAGAGCGTGAAGCGGCGCATGGAGGTGAAGGGCACCGTGCGCGGCGTGACCGTGTACGACGACTTCGCCCATCACCCCACCGCCATCACCACCACCATTGCCGGCCTGCGCCACAAGGTTGGCCGCACTACGCGCATCCTGGCGGTGCTGGAGCCGCGCTCCAATACCATGAAGCTGGGCACCATGAAGGCGGCACTGCCCGAGTCGCTGGCCGATGGCGATGTGGTGTTCTGCTTTGGTGCGGCCAACCTTGGCTGGAGCGTGGCCGAGGCGATGGCGCCACTGGGCAGCAAGGCGCAGTGCTTCGACGACATCGACGCGCTGGTGGCCGCCATCGTGGCCGAGGCGCGCGACGGTGACCAGGTGCTGGTGATGAGCAACGGCGGCTTCGGCGGTATCCACGGCAAGCTGCTGAGCGCACTGGCCGGCTAAGACACCTTGCCGGTGCAATAACGCCAGACTGCGGTCTGGCGTTTTTTTATGGTGCGCTGCTTTCCACGCAATTGCGGCCGTTGGCCTTGGCGCGATACAGCGCCTTGTCGGCCAGCTTCAGCAGCTCGGACAGGTCGTGCGCGTGGCCGTTGCGGCTGGCGGCGACGCCGGCGGAGAAGGTCAGCTGCAGCTGCTGGCCGTCGGTATGGAACGACTGCGCGGCGATGCCGTTGCGCAGCACGTCGACGATGGCGTGTGCCTCGCCCAGCGAGGTATCCGGCAGCAGCAACGCAAACTCCTCGCCACCCATGCGCCCGGCCATCGCGCTGTCCGGCAGTGCCGCGCGCAGGTTGCTGGCGAAGTGTTGCAGCGCGGCATCGCCGGCGGCGTGGCCGTAGCGGTCGTTGATGTTCTTGAAGTGGTCGAGGTCGATCAGCGCCACGGCGACGGTGTCGTCGGCCAGCCGCGCGCGTTCCAGCGCCTTGCCGGCGAAGGACAGGAAGTGGCGGCGATTGGCCAGCCCGGTGAGGTCGTCCAGCGTGGCGCGCTGGTACAGCTCGTGCTGGGTGGCCTGCAGTTGCGCCAGTGCGCGTTCGGTAGCCTGTTTCTCGTCCTGCAGCCGCTGGGCGTGGGCGATGCGCTCGGTGATGTCGATCAGGCTGACGGCGATGGCGTGGCGTTCGCGGAATTGCAGGTAACGCATCGAGGTCATGCTCCAGCAGACCTTGTGGTTGTGGTTGTTGAGCTGCGCCTCGCGGTCGGTGACGATCTGCTGTTCCTGCAGTACCGCCAGCAGCTCCTCGCAGCGTTGCGGGTTGTGGAACAGCGCCGGCAGCGTCTGCCGCTGCAGCATCTGCCGCGACATGCCCAGCATGCGCGCGGCGGCATCGTTGCTGGTGAGGATGGACAGCTCGCTGGCGTCGACGATCAGCACGCCGACCTGCACCGTTTCGATCAGCGTCTGCTGGTCGCGCTGTTCGTCGATCAGGGTGCGCATCTTTTCGCGCAGGCTGCTGTTGGTCAGCGCCAGCAGCTGCTGCGCGTGGTTGAACTGGCTGCTGCTGTGCTCGACATGCAGCAGGATCTGGTTGATGCGCCACATCATCAGCAGCAGCAGGCAACTGAGCACCAGCGCGACACCGAGCAGGCTCAGCGCGAACAGGTTGAAGCTGCGGATGATCTGGCTGCTGCGGTAGTTGGCCGCCAGCAGCAGCGGCACCTGGCCCAGACGGGTGGTGGCGACCTGGGTCAGGTTGTCGCCGTTGAAATCCATGCTGCCATTGCTGGCCAGTACGCTGCCGTTGATGTCGAGCACGGCGTAGGCGGGGTGATCCACCAGCTGTTCCGGATCCAGTAGTTCGCTGACGCGCAGGAAGCCGGTGAGCGCGCTGTGACAGCGCTCCAGCTCGCACAAGGGCAGCACCACTTGCAGCAGCTCGCTGTTGCCGGGGCGTTTGTCGATCACCGGCAGCGGCAGCACGGTCAGCGCGGGGTGCACCGCCGGGCTTTGCAGCCATTGCCGCACTTGCAGCGCGGCCGCTGCGCTCAGCGCCTGCTGCTGTCCGCGCAGCTGTTGCTGCTGACTGGCGTCCACCAGCCACAGGCTGCCGCCCTGCAGCGGGAACAGCTGGGTGGCGTCGCGGGCCAGGCTGGGCTGGTCATTGGCGAACAGCTGCAATTCCTTGTACAGGTTGCGCAGCCGGTCATCCACCGCCGCGCTGGACAGGCGCAGCCATTCTGCCTGCTGGGTCTGTTGCTGGGCGCTGAGCAGCGACTGGCGCTGGCGCAGGCCCTCGATCACGCCGCCCCACATCACCGCCAGTACCAGCAGGGCCAGCACCCACGACAGGCGCAGCAGACGGCGGGCGCGTTGCGCTTCCGGCGCTTGCTGTTCCGGCGGCAGGGTCGGCGTCATGCCTTGCCCTTGCCGATGTGCTGGCGATGCTGCTGGAACACCCAGCGCTCCCAGCGGCGGGTGTCGCTGTCGTGGCGCAGCGGCTGCAGGCGCGCCAGATGCTGGTGGCCGTCAGGGCTGGCCTGGCTGGCTTCGATGGTCACAAACAGGTACAGCGGGCAGCCGGACGGCGCGTGCGGATGCAGCTGCAGCAGGCCGCTGTCGCCGGCGCTGGCAGGCTGCTCGTCCTGCCACACCACCGCCTCCAGCCCGATGCGGCAGGGGCGCGCTGGCGGCAGTTGCGGATAGCGCGCCAGCAGGCCCAGCTCCAGCACGAAGTCGAGCTTGGCTTCCAGCCGTTGCAGCAGCGGGCTGCCGTCACTGTCCTGGTCCAGCGGCGCGGCGAGCACCGCCAGCGCCAAGCCGGTTTCCAGCTGCGCGGCGTGGCGGGTGACTTCGTCCGGCGCCGGGTGGAAGCGCAGCGGAAAACAGCTGTCAAAGTAGACGGTGTCCAGTTCGGGCAGTGGCATACAAGGTTGGCCGCAGGCTACAGGAACAGGTGGCGGATGCCATCCAGTCCGACATGGTTGAGGGTGTAGCTTGCCTGGGCGCGCACCACCGGCTTGGCGTGGGTGGCGACGCCGACGCCGGCTTCGGCCAGCATCAGCAGGTCGTTGGCACCGTCGCCCATGGCGATCACCTGCTCGGCGCTCAGTCCCAGTGCCTCGCGCTGCGCGATCAGCAGGCGGCGCTTGGCGGCGCCGTCGACGATGTCGCCGATGACGCGGCCGGTGAGCTTGCCGTCGACGATTTCCAGCTGGTTGGCGTGACAGTAGTCGAGGTTCAGCTCCGCCTTCAGCCGTTCGGTGAAGTAGGTGAAGCCGCCGGAAACCAGCATGAATTTCACGCTGTGCTCACGACAGGCGGCCAGCAGCTCACGGGCGCCGGCCATCAGCTGCAGGCGCTCATCGTAGACGCTGGCCAGTGCCGCTTCCGGCAGCCCGGCCAGCAAAGCGACGCGCGCTTTCAGCGATTCGGTAAAGTCCAGCTCGCCGCGCATCGAGCGCTCGGTAATGGCCGCCACTTGCGGTTTCAGCCCCTGCATGTCGGCGATCTCGTCGATGCACTCGATGGTGATCAGCGTGGAATCCATGTCCGAGACCAGCAGCCCGAAATCGGCAAAGCGGCGCGCGCTGTCGACATAGTTGGCATCCACGCTCAGGCGTTCGGCGCGCGCCAGCACCAGCTCGCGGCGGGCGGGGTCGACACCGTCGAGACGCACCACGTTGGCCGCAACGCTGCGGCTGTCGCTGGCGCCGGACAGGGCGGCCAGTTCGGTGATGCGGGCTTGGTCGAGGGTGGGGGCTTGTAATACCAGGGTCTGTGGCGTGCTCATGCGTGGGCAGGGGTCGAGAGTGAACAGTGCCGACGATTATGCCATGTCACAGCCGATACTGGCGTCTGATCAGCGCGTCCAGCGCCAGCCGTCCGGGGCCGCAGGCCAGCAGCGTAAACAGCATCAGCCCCCACTGGTAGTGGAAGTCCAGCGCGCTGCCTTCCAGCGCCGGATAGCTGATCACCGCCACCGTGTTGAGCACGAACAGGCCGAGCGCGGCGAAGCGGCCGGCCAGCCCCAGCGCCAGTAGCACCGGCAGCACCAGCTCGCCGCCGGTGCCCAGCCATGCGGCCAACGTTGGCGGCAGCAGCGGCACCGCGTACTCCTCGTGGAACAGGAACAGCGTGCTGTCCCAGTCCTCGATCTTGGTCAGCCCGGACCTGAAGAACACCCACGCCAGCCACAGGCGCAGCGCCAGCAGGGCGAGGTCTTGCAGCGGTGGCGCCAGTGGCGTGATCACGCGGCTGGACTGGCGCAGCAGGCAGGCGATGGGCGAGTTCATGGCGGGTTTCCTTGGGCTTGCGCAAACCAGCCGTGCTGCAGGCCGGTCAGCAGGGTGTCCTGCAATGCGAAATCGGGTGCTACCGCCAGCGCGGCGGCGGTGGCTTCGTCCAGCGTGGCGCCCTGTTGCAGGCGGTGCAGGAACTCGGCCGGCGCGTCGGCCACGGGGCGCAGCTGCATCCGGCCGTGCTCGCGCCACAGCAGCAGGTTTTCCGCCTGTGCCAGCGTGAACGGCTCTTTTGTTGTACCCGGCTGGTGGTAGGCGTGAATCGCCGACAGCGCCCACGGCGAGCGCAACAGGCTCAGCGAGGCATCCAGCGGCAGGCGCAGCGCGCCCCATTGCGCGGGTGACAGCGCGGCGAGGGTGGCGACGTCGAGACGCGCACTGTCGGGGGCGTAATAGCCGCGATGCAGCGCCCACTCCATGCGCGCCACGTCCGGCAGGTAGGGCCACTCGGCAGTAGGCGCAAAGCCGGCGATGAAGTCGGCGAAGCCGGCGCCGTAGCGGTGCAGGTTGCCGCTGTGCGACGGGGTGGCGCGCACGAATTCGCGGCTCAGCGCGCCGAAGAATTCTGCACCCAGCAGCTGCTGCACGATGGGGTAGACGAGGGCGAGCATCTCCATCAGCCCGACGCGGTAGTTGTTGCGGTACACCGCCAGCGCATTGGCCGGCAGCGTGGCGTGCGCCTGCCACTGCGGTGCGGTGATGGCGTCCAGCAGCGCGTGCTGCCAGCGTTGTGCGTCAGTCATGGCACGCCCCCCGGCCGGTGGTGTCGAGAATGCGCTGTGCCGTTGCCGCCTCCGCCTGCAGCGTGTCCAGCGGCGGAATGTCGCTGTCCCACTCGATCAGGGTTGGCCGCGGCCCGATGCGGGCAATCACCGTGCGGTACAGTTGCCACACCGCCGGCGCTACCGGCCGGCTGTGAGTATCGACCAGCAGGCTGCTGCCGTCGTCGAAGCGGCGTTCACTGTGGCCGGCGAGGTGGATCTCGCCGATGGCGGCCGCCGGCAGCGCGTCGAGGAAGGCATCGACATCCAGTCCGAGATTGACGTGGTTGACGTACAGATTGTTGACGTCGAGCAGAATGCCGCAGCCGGTGCGCTGCACCAGCTCGGCGAGGAATTCGGCTTCGCTCATCTCGTTGCCTGGAAACTGCAGGTAGCTGGACAGGTTTTCCAGCAGCAGCGGGTGGCCGATGGCGTCCTGGGCCTCGGCCACGTTGGCCTCAACCTGCGCCAGCATGGCGCGGGTGTAGGGGATGGGCAGCAGGTCGTTGGCGAAGCGGTAGTCGGCATCGTGGTTGAACGACAGGTGCTCCGACACCGCCGCCACCGGCAACTGCGCCAGCAGCCGCTGCAGCGACGCCAGGTGCTGCGGCTCGGGGCGCGCGGCGGAACCCAGGCCGAGGCCGACGCCGTGCAGCGACAGCGGATAGCTTGCGGCCAGGCTTTGCAGCATTGCCAGCGGCTGGCCGCCGTCAAAGAAATTCTCGCTGTGCAGCTCGATCCAGCCCAGCGCGGGCAGGGTGTCCAGCACCTGGCGGTAGTGCGGCTGGCGCAGGCCGATGCCGGCGCAGGCGGGAAGCGGGGTGGTCATGATCGGCTTTCGCAAAAAACCGGCGGGGCAGGTGCCCCGCCCGGTGCGCAGGCTTACTTGCTGCCCGGCTGCAACATGCCGCCCAGCTGGGTGCAGCTGCCGGCGGCGACGTATTTCCACTCCGCCGGATCCTTGTCGAGCTTGGCCTGGCCGGCGCAGCTGTGGCCGTTGGCGGCGCAGTCGTTCTTGCCTGCGGCGGCGACGCCGTAGCATTTTTCCTTGCTGGCGGCGACGGCCGGGGCGGCCGCGCTCATGGCGATGACGGCGGTCAGGGCGGAGGCAAGCAGGGTGCTGGATGCGGACATGGTGTTTCTCCTGAATGGTCGGGGTGGTGGTTGATGAAATGCGCGATGTCGCGCATTACCGCCTTTAGTCGCCTGCGGTATTGATTCATTACAGCATGCCCGAAAAAATTTTGGCATGGCGATGGCGCGTGGGTCCGGGGCGGTGTGCTTGCCGTGGGCGCAAAAAACCCCGCGCCTTGGCACGGGGGGGCGGGGTGTGGCGTTGCCCGCTGTCAGCGGCGAGCCGCGTCAGATCACTCCCACTCGATGGTTGCTGGCGGCTTGCCCGATACATCGTAGACCACGCGGTTGAGGCCGCGGACTTCGTTGATGATGCGGTTGGACACGCGGCCGAGCAGGCTGTACGGCAGCTCCGCCCAGTGTGCGGTCATGAAGTCGCTGGTTACCACCGCGCGCAGTGCGCACACGTAGTCGTAGGTGCGGCCGTCGCCCATCACGCCCACCGACTTCACCGGCAGGAATACCGCGAACGCCTGGCTGGTCAGCTCGTACCAGTTCTTGCCGGTTTTCTCGTCGACGGTGTTGCGCAGCTCTTCGATGAAGATGGCGTCGGCACGGCGCAGCAGGTCGGCGTATTCCATTTTCACTTCGCCGAGGATGCGCACGCCCAGGCCCGGGCCCGGGAACGGGTGACGGTAGACCATGTCGTGCGGCAGGCCCAGCGCCACGCCCAGCTGGCGCACTTCGTCCTTGAACAGGTCGCGCAGCGGCTCCAGCAGCTTCAGGTTCATGTCGTCTGGCAGGCCGCCGACGTTGTGGTGGCTCTTGATGGCGTGCGCCTTGCCGGTCTTGGCGCCGGCGGATTCGATCACGTCCGGATAGATGGTGCCCTGTGCCAGCCACTTGGCGTTGGTGAGCTTGCCGGATTCGCGCTGGAACACCTCGACGAACTCGGCGCCGATGATCTTGCGTTTCTTCTCCGGGTCGGACTCGCCGGCCAGCTTGCCCATGAACTGGGCGGTGGCATCGACCTGGATCACTTTCACACCCAGGTTCTGCGCGAACATTTCCATCACCATCTTGCCTTCGTTCAGGCGCAGCAGGCCGTGGTCGACGAAGACGCAGGTCAGCTGGTCGCCGATGGCGCGGTGGATCAGCGCGGCGGCTACCGAGGAATCGACACCGCCGGACAGGCCGAGGATGACTTCCTCGTCACCGACCTGGTCGCGGATCTTCTGTACCGCTTCCTCGATGTAGTTCGGCATGGTCCAGCTCGGCTTGGCGCCGGCGACGTGCAGCACGAAGCGGTGCAGCATCTCGGTGCCGCGCTTGGTGTGGGTCACTTCCGGGTGGAACTGCACCGCGTAGAAGCCGCGGGCCTCGTCGGCCATCGCGGCGATCGGGCAGGACGGGGTCTCGGCGATGACGTTGAAGCCGGCCGGCAGCGCGGTGACCTTGTCGCCGTGGCTCATCCACACGTCGAGGAAGCCGTTGCCGGCGTCGTCGATGCGGTCCTGCAGGCCTTCCAGGATCTTGGAGTGGTGACGCGCCTGGATTTCGGCGTAGCCGAATTCGCGGGTGTCACCGGCCTCGACCTTGCCGCCCAGGCTCTGCGCCATGAACTGCATGCCGTAGCAGATACCCAGTACCGGCAGGCCGAGCGAGAAGATGGCAGGATCAGCCTGGTAGTCGGATTCGTATACCGAGTTCGGGCCGCCGGACAGGATGATGGCTTTCGGGGCGAAGGCCTTGATGTCGGCCAGCGGCATGTCGAACGGGTGCAGCTCGCAGTAAACGTGCGCTTCGCGTACGCGGCGGGCGATCAGCTGGGAAACCTGGGAGCCGAAATCGAGGATGAGGATTTTGTCCATGACTGTCCTTGAATGTAAAAGACTGGTCGGGTCACCAGTCGGATTTGAATACGGGTACTCGGGGCCGGGCCTGCGGCTGCCAGGCGGGCGCTATTTCTTCAGGCGCCGCTCCGGAATGTGGTCGCTGCGCGCGATCAGCATCAGGATGCCAAGCAGGATCATGCCCAGCGCCAGGCTGTGGCTCAGGCGCAGCCTGCTGGTGTCGAACAGGTAGAGGGCAGCACCGGTATAGATCAGCATCGGGTTGGTCACAACGCTGGATTTGGTGAGGCCATCGATCAGCAGCAAGCCGGCGCCGGCTCCCGCCAGCAGTATGGCCAGCAGCGTGGTGGTGTCCGGCAGCAGCGCGGTGCTTTTCAGCAGCCACAGGGCGCCGAGGATGATGAGGATGAAGGCCTGGGTGGCGCTGGGTTTCATGGCTCAGCCCTTGTCGCGCATCAGACGCTGTTTCTCGCGCGCCCATTCGCGTTCTTTCTCCGACTGGCGCTTGTCGTGCTGCTTCTTGCCCTTGGCGAGGCCGATGTCGACCTTGATGTTGCCTTTGCTGTAGTGCAGGTTCAGCGCCACGATGGTGTAGCCGGCGCGCTCGACCTTGCCGATCAGGCGGCTGATCTGCTCCTGCTTCAGCAGCAGCTTGCGGTCGCGGATCGGATCGGGCTTGATGTGGGTCGATGCGGATTGCAGTGCGGTAATATGGCAGCCGACGAGGTAGAATGCGCCATTGCGGTAGATGACGTAGCTTTCTTTCAGCTGCACGCGACCGGCGCGGATGGCCTTGACCTCCCAGCCTTCCAGGACCAGACCGGCCTCGATGTTTTCTTCGATGAAGTAATCGTGAAACGCTTTGCGGTTGTCGATGATGCTCATGGCGGCGGTGGCGGAAAGACGAAGCAGTAAACCGGGTATTCTACCAGAACAAAGCGTATCGCCAAAGTATCGAAAATTCATGGGCTTGCTGCGGCCAACCTTGGCTTGCCGTCGTGCCCGCCTTTTACGGACCTCCACACAGTTTTCATCATGCAAGTTGTCGAGAAAAATGTCCTGGTCGCCCACACTCCGGAGCAGATGTTCCGCCTGGTGGACGACGTGGCGCACTACCCGCGCTTTTTACCGTGGTGCAGCAAGGGGGAGGAGCACTCCCGCGACGGCGACCAGCTGGTCGCCAGCCTGCACATCGATTACCTCAAGGTGAGGCAGCACTTTACCACCCGCAATCATAACGAGCCGTACAGCAGCATCCTGATGGAGCTGGTGGACGGGCCGTTCAAGCACCTGCAGGGGCGCTGGCACTTCCACCCTTTGGGCGATGTCGGCTGCAAGGTGGAGTTCCGCCTCAGCTACGAGTTCTCCAGCAAGATCCTGGAAAAACTGATCGGGCCGGTGTTCGGCCACATTTCTGGCACGCTGGTCGACGCCTTCATCAAGGAAGCCGACAAGGTGTACGGCGATGACTGACCGGCTGCAGCTGGAGGTCGCCTATGCGCGTCCGGAGCGGCAGCTGATCGTCAAGCTGTCGCTGCCGGCCGGCACCACCGCGCGCGAGGCGGTGCTGCAGTCCGGCATCGCCGGCGAGTTTCCGGACATCGACCTTGCGCACCTGCAGCTGGGCGTGTTCGGTAAGGCGGTGCCGCCGGAGCACGTGCTGCGCGATCGTGACCGCGTGGAGATCTACCGCCCGTTGCAGGCCGACCCGAAGGAGGTGCGCCGCCGCCGGGCCGAGGCCGGCAAGGCGGAGTAGCGGGGCGTACGGCCGCCGCGGCTTGCGGCCAACCTTGAACACGCCAGCGGCTTGCCGCTGGCGTTGTCGTTCTGGGCGGCCCGGCATGGTGGCGTTCCCCGGTACCTGTCGGCGTGGGGCTGGTGTTTGGCGGCAGAAAAGCAAACCGCCCGCAACGGGGTTGCAGGCGGTTTGGGTGCCCCGCGCACGAGCACTGCGTGCAGTGTCAGGCGGGGCTGTTTGACGCAGACGGCAGGGTCGAGGTGCCGTAATGTCGAACGCTTAGTGGAACTGTTCTTCTTCGGTGGAGCCGGTCAGCGCGGTCACCGAGGACTTGCCGCCCTGGATCACGGTGGTCACGTCGTCGAAGTAACCGGTGCCGACTTCCTGCTGGTGCGACACGAAGGTGTAGCCGCGGTCGCGGGCCGCGAATTCCGGCTCCTGCACCTTCTCCACGTAGGCGGACATGCCGCGTGCCACGTAGTCCTGCGCCAGATCGAACATGTTGTACCACATGGAGTGGATGCCGGCCAAGGTGATGAACTGGTACTTGTAGCCCATGGCGCCCAGCTCGCGCTGGAACTTGGCGATGGTGGCATCGTCCAGGTTTTTCTTCCAGTTGAAGGAAGGCGAGCAGTTGTAGGCCAGCAGTTTGCCTGGATGCTTGGCGTGCACGGCTTCGGCGAAGCGGCGGGCAAATTCCAGATCCGGGGTGCCGGTTTCGCACCATACCAGGTCGGCGTACTCGGCGTAGGCCACGGCGCGGCTGATGGCTTGCTCCAGACCTTTCTTGGTCTTGTAGAAGCCTTCGGCTGTGCGCTCGCCGGTCAGGAATGGCTTGTCGTTTTCGTCGTAGTCGCTGGTCAGCAGGTCGGCCGCTTCGGCGTCGGTACGGGCGATCACCAGGGTTGGGACGCCGTAGACGTCGGCAGCCATACGGGCGGCGATCAGCTTCTGTACCGCTTCCTGGGTTGGAACCAGGACCTTGCCGCCCATGTGGCCGCATTTTTTCACGGAAGCCAGCTGGTCTTCGAAGTGCACGCCACCGGCGCCGGCGCGGATCATCGCCTTCATCAGCTCGTAGGCGTTCAGCACGCCACCGAAACCGGCTTCGGCATCGGCCACGATCGGTGCGTAGTAGTCGACATAACCGGCGTCGCCTTGTTCCACACCCTTGGAGTGCTGGATTTCGTCGGCACGGGTGAAAGCGTTGTTGATGCGCTCTACCACCTTCGGCACCGAGTCAACCGGATACAGCGACTGGTCCGGGTACATGGCGGAGTATTCGTTGTTGTCGGCGGCAACCTGCCAGCCGGACAGGTAGATCGCCTTGATGCCGGCTTTCACCTGCTGCATCGCCTGACCGCCGGTCAGTGCGCCCAGACAGTTGATGTACGGCTCGTTGTTCACCAGATTCCACAGCTTCTCGGCACCGTTGCGGGCCAGGGTGTGCTCTACCTGCACGGAGCCGCGCAGGCGCTCAACGTCAGCAGCGGTGTAGCCACGTTTGATGCCTTTCCAGCGCGGGTTGGTGTCCCAGTCGTGCTGGATGGCGGCGATGCGTTGTTCGCGAGTAGTCATGGTAAACCCTTCACTTGATAGTTTCGTTTTGCCGGATAAACCGGCGCTCCCAGTTTCTCTTGCTGCAGGCCGGTGATGCCGGTCTTTGGTGCGTTGCTAACCCGCCTGTTCTGGTGGCGGGCCTGACTGCCGGAAACCGCCCCGGATCCAGTGCTGGCGGGCCTTGCAGTAGCGCTGTTGTGGAATCATTTAAGCATAAAAAAATTGCGTTGTGTGCACTGCAGCACAAAAAAATCCTTTGTTTTCAAAAGGTAACAAAGGTGCACAAAAATGAATCACCGGCGCGCGCCGATCCTGATCGTTAACGAAAATAAAAGTAACTAAATGACCATTTACTTATTGTGGAGAAGATCTTGAAAACGGCGGGCTTGGCCTTATTTACCTGAGGTCTTTGTGAATTCAGCCAAACGGAAGCGATCATGCAGGAAAATCAAAATCCCCAAGCGGAAGAAGTGCTTGAACAAGTTGCCAACCCGGCCGAAGGCGCCGTCGTCAGTGACGCGGAGCGTGTCGCCCAGCTGGAAGTTGAACTTGCAGAAATGAAAGAGCAGTTTTTGCGCGCCAAGGCCGAAACTGAAAACCAGCGTCGCCGTGGCGTGGAAGAAGTGGCCAAGGCACAAAAGTTTGCCATCGAAAAATTCGCCTCCGAACTCATCGCGGTCAAGGACAGCCTGGAAATGGCGCTTCAGGACCAGTCCGGCCAGTTCGAAAACCTCAAATTCGGCGTCGACCTGACGCTGAAGCAGCTGCTGGCCGCCTTCGAGAAGGGCCAGATCAGCGAAATCAACCCGCTGGGCGAGAAGCTGGACCCGCATCGCCACCAGGCTATCAGCACCGAAGAGTCCGACGCCGAGCCGAATTCGGTGGTGCGCGTGATGCAAAAAGGGTATCTGATCGCCGATCGCGTGCTGCGTCCGGCAATGGTGGTGGTCGCCAAGGCCAAGAGCTGAGATTGCGGCGACTAACCCTCTTGAAAACGCGGAAATAGCCAATATCTGGCAAGACAACCCCCCGGCGCACCACCGGCTGCGACGGGCAAGCAAACAGATTAAATCGAGATCAAATCGAAAGGATTCAGCACTATGGGCAAAATTATCGGTATTGACCTGGGCACCACCAACTCCTGCGTGGCCGTCGTTGAAAACGGCAACCCGCTGGTGATCGAGAACGCCGAAGGCGCACGCACCACCCCGTCCATCATCGCCTACATGGAAGACGGCGAGATCCTGGTCGGCGCCCCGGCCAAGCGCCAGGCGGTGACCAACCCGAAGAACACCCTGTACGCGGTGAAGCGCCTGATCGGCCGTCGCTTCGAAGACAAGGAAGTGCAGAAAGACATCGACCTGATGCCTTTCCAGATCAAGAAGGCCGGTAACGGCGATGCGTGGGTACAGGTACGCGACAAGGAAATGGCGCCGCCGCAAATCTCCGCCGAAGTACTGCGCAAGATGAAGAAGGCCGCCGAAGACTACCTGGGCGAAGAAGTGACCGAAGCGGTCATCACCGTGCCGGCCTACTTCAACGACAGCCAGCGTCAGGCCACCAAGGACGCCGGCCGCATCGCCGGTCTGGACGTGAAGCGCATCATCAACGAACCGACCGCTGCCGCGCTGGCCTTTGGCCTGGCCAAGCAGGAAGGCGACCGCAAGATTGCCGTCTATGACCTCGGCGGCGGTACCTTCGACGTGTCCATCATCGAAATCGCCGACGTTGACGGCGAGCACCAGTTCGAAGTGCTGTCCACCAACGGCGACACCTTCCTCGGCGGCGAAGACTTCGACCAGCGTGTGATCGACTACATCGTGACCGAGTTCAAGAAGGACCAGGGCGTTGATCTGAAGAACGACGTGATGGCACTGCAGCGCCTGAAGGAAGCCGCGGAAAAGGCCAAGATCGAACTGTCGTCCGCCACCCAGACCGAAGTGAACCTGCCGTACATCACCATGGATGCGACCGGTCCAAAGCACCTGGCGATGAAGATCACCCGCGCCAAGTTCGAAAGCCTGGTCGACGACCTGGTACAGCGCTCCATCGAGCCGTGCAAGGTAGCGCTGAAAGACGCCGGCGTATCGCTGGCCGACATCACCGACGTGATCCTGGTCGGCGGCCAAACCCGTATGCCGAAAGTACAGGAAGCGGTGAAGGCCTTCTTCGGCAAGGAACCGCGCCGTGACGTGAACCCGGACGAAGCCGTGGCCGTGGGCGCCGCGATCCAGGGTTCGGTACTGTCCGGCGATCGCAAGGACGTGCTGCTGCTGGACGTGACCCCGCTGTCGCTGGGTATCGAGACCATGGGCGGCATCATGACCAAGCTGATCCAGAAGAACACCACCATCCCGACCAAGGCGTCGCAGGTGTTCTCCACTGCCGAAGACAACCAGACCGCGGTGACCATCCACGTGCTGCAGGGCGAGCGCGAGAAGGCTTCCGCCAACAAGTCGCTGGGCCAGTTCAACCTGGGTGACATTCCGGCTGCCGCCCGCGGCGTGCCGCAGATCGAGGTCGAGTTCAACATCGACGCCAACGGCATCCTGCACGTATCCGCCAAGGACAAGGCCACCAGCAAGCAGGCCAACATCACCATCCAGGCCTCCAGCGGCCTGTCGGAAGACGAAATCCAGCAAATGGTACGTGACGCCGAGCTGAATGCGGAAGAAGACAAGAAGCTGCACGAGCTGGTACAGGCCCGCAACCAGGGTGAAGGCCTGATCCACAGCGTGAAGAAATCGCTGGCCGAACACGGCGACAAGATCTCCGCCGAAGAAAAGACCACCATCGAAGCCGCGCTGAAGGATGCGGAAGAAGTGGTCAAGGGCGACGACAAGGAAGCCATTGACGCCAAGATCGAAGAGCTGATGAAGGCATCGCACAAACTGGCCGAGCAGATGTACGCGGCGCAAGGTGCGGAAGGTGCCGCCAACACCGAAGCGGACGCCGGCAAGCAGGACGACGGCAATGTCGTTGACGCCGAGTTCGAAGAAGTGAAGAAAGACAAGTAATCGGCTGACGGTCGACAAGGCACAGGGCTCGCGCGCGGGCGCTGTGCTTTTTCATTGGTAAAACTTGCGGCCAACCTTCGCGGTTGGGCGCACTGGTGAGACAGCATGGCTAAAAAGGACTTTTACGAGGTACTGGGCGTCAATCGCGATGCGTCGGACGACGACATCAAGAAGGCCTATCGCAAGCTGGCGATGAAGTACCACCCGGACCGTAATCCGGACAGCAAGGACGCCGAAGAAAAGTTCAAGGAGGTCAAGGCCGCGTATGAAATCCTGTCCGACGGCCAGAAACGTGCCGCCTACGACCAGTACGGCCACGCCGGGGTAGACCCGCAGGCCGGCATGGGCGGCGGCGGTGCCGGCTTTGGCGGCTTCGATTTCGGCGACATCTTCAGCGACATCTTCGGCGGCCAGCGCGGCGGTGGCGGTGGTGGCCGTTCCAATGTCTATCGCGGCTCCGACCTGCGCTACAACATGGAGATCACGCTGGAAGAGGCGGCACGCGGCTGCGAGAAGCAGATCCGCATCCCGTCGCACGAAAACTGCGACGTGTGCCACGGCTCCGGCGCCAAGCCGGGCACCCAGCCGAAGACCTGCACCACCTGCGGCGGTCACGGCCAGGTGCGCATGAGCCAGGGCTTCTTCTCCATCCAGCAGACCTGCCCGACCTGCCACGGCAGCGGCAAGCAGATCACCGATCCGTGCCACAAGTGCCACGGTGCCGGCCAGGTAAAGACGCACAAGACGCTGAACGTGAAGATCCCGGCTGGTGTCGACGAGGGCGACCGCATCCGCCTGTCCGGCGAGGGCGAACCGGGGCAGAACGGCGGCCCGGCCGGCGACCTGTTCGTGGTCACCCACATCAAGAAGCACAGCGTATTCGAGCGCGACGGCATGGATCTGCATTGCGAAATGCCGATCAGCTTCGCCACCGCGGCGCTGGGCGGCGAGGTGGAGATCCCGACCCTGGACGGCATGGTCAAGGTCAAGATCGCGTCGGAAACGCAGAGCGGCAAGGTATACCGCGTGCGCGGCAAGGGCGTGAAGTCGGTGCGCGGCCATGATGTCGGCGACCTGATGTGCCACGTCATCGTCGAAACGCCGGTCAGCCTCACCGAGCGGCAGAAGGAATTGCTGCGCGAATTCGAGGCCATCAGCCAAGGCGATGTCGCAACGCACAATCCGCGTGCCAACTCCTTCATGGACAAGCTGAAAGACTTTTTTGGCTGATTAGTGTTGTTTTCAGTTGTTTCAATGGCGCGCCGTCAAGCAAGTTTGACGGCGCGTTTTGTTTTTTGGCGCAAGGATGTGCCGTTATTCTGCGGATTGTCGGACAAATAATGGCTAATGTATCCAGACTACTATTCACGCGGAACTTGTTTCAGTAATGTTCTGCTCTCGCGAAACAGGCGCATGACCTGTGCGATAGCACGCTACAGCTTACTAGGCTGTGGCGGCCACAACACCGTCGGAGCGGGTACAGACCCTCCCTTGAAACTGAGGAGTAAACATGCAGGCAGCAGTTGATTTTCTGAATGGCTGGATCTGGAGCAAGGGATTGATCTTCCTTTGCCTGGGCGTTGGTTTGTTCTTTTCCATTCGCAGCCGTTTTGCCCAGGTGCGCCATTTCGGCGAAATGATCCGTTTGATGTTTGACGGCAAGTCCAGCGACAGCGGCGTGTCGTCCTTCCAGGCACTGGCCATGACACTGGCCGGCCGTGTGGGTACCGGCAACATTGCCGGTGTGGCCACCGCCATTACCTTTGGCGGCCCTGGTGCCGTGTTCTGGATGTGGATGGTAGCCTTCCTGGGCGCCAGCTCGGCCTTCGTCGAGTCCACCCTCGGCCAGATCTACAAGGAAAAGATCAACGGTGAATACCGTGGCGGTCCGGCCTTCTATATCGAGAAGGGCCTCGGCATGAAGCCGTTCGCGATCGTATTCGCCATCGCCACCATCTTCGCCTGCGGCGTGCTGCTGCCGGGTACCCAGTCCAACTCGATCGGTGCCGGCCTGCAGAACGCACTGGGCATTGACCCGAACGTGACGGCGGCCATTCTGGCGCTGATGCTGGGCTTCATCATCTTCGGCGGCGTGAAGCGTATTGCTTCCTTTGCCGAAATCGTGGTGCCGTTCATGGCCCTGGGTTACATCCTGGTGGCCTGCGTGATCGTGGCGCTGAACATTCACGAACTGCCGCACGTACTCAGCCTGATCTTCAAGAGCGCTTTCGGCTTCGACGCCGGCTTCGGTGCCATCCTGGGCATGGCGATCCAGTGGGGCGTGAAGCGTGGCGTGTACTCCAACGAAGCCGGTCAGGGTACCGGCCCGCACGCATCGTCCGCCGCTTCGGTATCGCATCCTGCCAAGCAGGGTCTGGTACAGGCGTTCTCGGTCTACATCGACACCCTGTTCGTGTGCTCCGCGACCGCCTTCATGCTGCTGATTACCGGCCAGTACAACGTACAGGGTCCGGATGGCAACGCGCTGCATACCGGTATCGCCGGTGTGGCTGCAGGCCCGGGCTATGTGCAGACCGCGATGGAAAACATCATGCCGGGCTTCGGTTCCATCTTCGTGGCCGTGGCACTGTTCTTCTTCGCCTTCACCACCATCATTGCCTACTACTACATCGCTGAAACCAACATCGCCTACCTGAGCCGCAAGGTAAACCGTCCTTGGCTGACGCTGGTGTTGAAGATCGGCATCATGGCGACCGTGGTATACGGCACCGTGAAGACCGCCGATCTGGCCTGGGGCCTGGGTGATATCGGTGTCGGCATGATGGCATGGATGAACATCGCCGCCATCCTGATGCTGCAGAAGCCGGCCTTCATCGCACTGCGCGACTACGAGGCACAGCTGGCCAAGGGTGTGGATCCGGTGTTCCACCCTGAAAAACTGGGTATCAAGGGCGCCGACTACTGGACCGGCCACCAGTCGGAAGACAATCTGGAAGAAGAGCGCAAGCACGGTGGTCAACCGGTCTACGATCGAGTTTGATAGACTTACCGTAATCCGCATCATCATTGACGCCGGGGCAACCCGGCGTTTTTTCATTGGACCACCGACATGGATTTACTGCACAGCACCTGGTTCTGGATCGTGATCATCGGCGCACCGCTGGGCACCGTGCTCGGCACCCTGGCGCGGCTGTCGCAAAAACAGCCGCCGATTGAGCTGCCGCCGGGCGTGGCACCGGGCACCTACGCCCGCCGTGAACAGGCCGAGCAGGATGAGGACGCGGCATCGCGCTAACGCCGCGCGGCGTTGCGGCCAACCTTGCGCTGCCGCAAATGGCGCTGAACTTCTGCTGTGCCGGCTGTCCCAGTCTTGCTATCTTTAGCGCCTTCCTTCTGAACCGTTTGCCGCGAAAGACCCTCATGTTTGCCAACCGCTACTTCCCCGCGACCCGTCTGCGTCGCATGCGCCGTGACGATTTCTCCCGCCGCCTGATGCGCGAGAACGTGCTGACCACCAACGACCTGATCTATCCGGTATTCGTGCTGGAAGGGCAGGGGCGCGAGCAGGCGGTGACGTCGATGCCGGGCGTGGTGCGCCAGAGCTTGGACAAGCTGCTGTTTACCGCCGAAGACGCGCTGCAGCTGGGCATTCCGATGCTGTCGATCTTCCCGGTGGTGGAAACCGGCAAGGACAACTCCGGCAAGGAAGCCTACAACCCGGACGGGCTGGTGCCGACCGTGGTGCGCGAGCTGAAGGCGCGTTTCCCCGAGCTTGGCATCATGACCGACCTCGCGCTCGACCCGTACACCATCCACGGCCAGGACGGCCTGCTCGACGACAGCGGCTACGTGCTGAACGACGAAACCACCGAAGTGCTGGTGCAGCAGGCGCTGTGCCACGCCGAAGCCGGCGCCGACGTGCTCGGCCCGTCCGACATGATGGACGGCCGCATCGGCGCCATCCGCAGCGCGCTGGAAGAGGACGGCTACATCCACACCAGGATCCTGGCCTACAGCGCCAAGTACGCGTCCGCCTTCTACGGCCCGTTCCGCGACGCGGTCGGCTCTGCGGCCAACCTTGGCAAGGCCGACAAGTACACCTACCAGATGGACCCGGCCAACCTCGACGAGGCGATCCAGGAAGTGGCGATGGATCTGGAAGAGGGCGCCGACATGGTGATGATCAAGCCGGGCATGCCCTATCTGGACGTGATCCGCCGTATCAAGGACACCTTCAAGGTGCCAACCTACGCCTACCAGGTGTCCGGCGAATACGCGATGCTGAAAGCCGCCGCGCAGAACGGCTGGCTGGACGAAGAGAAGTGCATGATGGAAAGCCTGCTCGCCTTCAAGCGCGCCGGTGCCGACGGCATCCTCACCTACTTCGCGCTGGACGCGGCGCGGCTGCTGCGTCGCTGATACACGCAGCACGCTCAGCAACAATGCGGCCAACGTTGGCCGCATTTTTCATGGGCGCAGCGTCAGGGTGCCAGCGTGCCGCTTTCCAGTTGCCGCCAGATTTGTGGCCACTGCGCCGCCCAGCAGCAGTGATGATCGAAGCCCGGAAACGAGACGATAAGCTGCTGTTGCGCCGGCGCCCGCCGGGCGAAGGACTGCGCGATGAGCACGGGAATGACGCGATCCTGCTGGCCAAGCAGATGCCATTGCGGTATCTGCGTCAGCCGTTCGGCCGAATCCGCCGGGTTGAGCGAATGGCGCAGCGGGCTGATGCGGTGATGCTCGGTCCAGGCCTGGCTGTCCAGATTGCCGGCGACGCTGATCAGGCGGTCGACATCCTGCCGTCGGGCGCCGACCAGCGCCGCCACCGCCGCACCGCCGGAGTAACCGATCAGGCTTACCTGCCTGGCGCCATAACGGGTTTTCAGCTGGCTGATCGCCTCGTCGGTGGCCTGGATCACGTCGGCGGAAAAGCGGGCGTCCGTCCAGTAGCGTTGCGCGCAGCGCCGGTCTTGTGCCGTTAGATACTGGCAGGGGCGGGCCAGGTACACCGCATTGCCATCGGGCTGGGCAAGGGCGAGGCGCAGCGCCAGCGGGTCGATGGGGGTCGGGTCGCCGGACGGTTGCTCGCGGTTGAGCCAGGCAAAGCCGTCGCCTTCGATGTAGACGCTCAGCGGCTTGTCGGCCCGGATGTGTGCCGGGCCATAGCTGCGCAGCATGAAGGTGCTGCTGCTCAGGGTGCTTGCCTGCCAGTTGCCGGGCAGGGTCAGCGCCTGTGCCGTGGTGGCGCGCTCGGCCGGCGTCGGCAGCGTACTGCATGCGGCCAAGCATAGCAGCGGCAACAAGCGGTAGCGGAGGGCAGGGGGTCTGCTGTTGTCTGTTGTCGTCATCATGAAAAAGGCCACAAGCCGGTGACGGGTTGTGGCCGGGTGAGCATGGGTTATTTAGAACGCCCAGCGTGCCTTGAGCGATGCGGTCTGGTTCAGGAAGGCTTCCCGGTGTTCGGCATCATAACGCAAGGTGATCTCGGTACCGTTGGCGGTGGTATGCGTCAGGCCGACGCCGGCTCGTGCCGACCATGGCTCCGCATCCAGGCCGTAGGTGGTAAACGCGGCACCGGGAGCACCGGCAAAGGTGGCGGTGATGCTGGAGCGCTTAGCCATGGTGTCATAGCCGACACCCAGGTTGGCCGACAGGCTGGTGTTGTCACTCAGCTGGTGGCTGATCTTGCCGTCCAGACCAAGCACGAACTCTTCGCTGTCACGGCTGCCCACGTTCAGGTTCAGCAGGCCGGCGCCGCTTTCCTGGTAGGCCTTGTCCTTGATCCAGGTGTAGTCGGCGCGGATGGACGGGGTGATGCTGGTGGCGGCGCTCAACTGGTAGGTGCGGCCAAGGCCGGCACCGGCGTGGGCGGTGTAGCTGGTGTACTCGGAGGTCGCGGTGCTGTTGGTAAAGGCGATGCTGCGACGGCCCTTGTTGCTGTTCTGGCCCACGTCTACCTGGAAGTTGACTTCGCTGTTGTTGCCCAGGCTGTAGCTGCCGTAGCCGACCAGCTGGAACACGTCCACATCGGCACTCTGCTTGGCCACGTTCGAATTGCTGTCCACGTCGGCCTTGGCGTAGGCCATGGCCGTGCCAAGGCGCAGCTTGTCGTTCACGGCGCTGTCGACACCAAATGCCACGCCGGTGGTGGTCGACTTGAAGCCGGACACGCCTTGCTGGTCATCCTGATCTGCCCACGAACCGAACGGCTTCACCCACACGTATTTGTCGCCGAAGAAACCGTCACCGGCAGACAGGCCGCGGTTGGATTCGATGCGAGCCTGAATCACCTTGTTGATGCCGGACAGCGCGTTGCCTGCTGCCGCCATGGAACCGCCGGTCAGCAGGGGCAGCGTCTGGCTGGCGGCCGCAGAGACTTCTTGGTCGGTGCTCAAGTCACTGAACAGGGCTTGCAGATTAGGGGTGGCATCAATGATGGTGGCAGCGTTCAGGGCCGGATTGTTGGACTGGTTGGTGGATGATTGGGTGACGTTTAGCGCCAGATGGCCGAGGGCATAATAAAAACTTTCTGTCGCAATAACATAAGGGTCAAACATCCCACCATTTGTTATATGGGTGTGGCCTGTATGCAGGAAAGTGCCAGTCACGTCATTGTCACTGACGGAGGTCGCAAATAAAGGCCCTGCGTAGCCATTCGTATTCATATTGAAAGAGGCGCCCGTATTTACCCCTGTCAAATCACCGGAAGCAAGAGCCAAGGAGTTTGCTAGCGTGGTATTTCCCCACCATGGTTGACTTTGCAATTGGCTGCTGGCCGCATTAAAGGTGGTCTGCGTGTAGCTGATGACGTAACGCTTGCCATCCGAGCCCGTGACGGTGACTTCCGTAATAGATGGCGTTGCGTAGACTGTATGACAGAGACCGGTCAGCAGAAGGCTTGCTGTTATGTTTTTTACGGAAAATGTCGGGTGCATTTGTAATCCAATCTATAAAGTGTTGTTGGTATGACTGTGAGTATTGAGGGGGGTAATACAAAAAGTCAATATGACAGACACAGTGTTTGATCTGGATGCAACGCCAATTGAATAGCTATGGCTTCGCGTTACTTTTAGAATGGTTGCAAGCTATTCGAGTGTGAGTAAGTCGGTGATTCTATTTGAGGCGGATAACGCGACCAAGGTTGGTTGGGGGTTTGGCTTGAAATAGCTGGCAGTCGCGCCCTGTCGCCTCGCGCACTTCCTGCAGCGGCAGCCGCTTGCTCTTGAAGTCCATGGCGCGGCAGCCGTAGGGGAAACGGGCGTCGTGGGTGATGTAGTAGTGGACGCAAGCGCGGCAATGCGGCACGGGAGGGCTGGGGCGGTTCACGGTCGGTTCGGCGCGGGAATGGGACGTGGATTGTCGCACAGCCGGGCTGTCGTCGGCCGGCGGGGGGTAACACTCACCCGGTGAAAATCGTGTGCAACTGTCCCTGATAAAGTCGTTGGCGCGGGTCTAGAATGGTGACAGAACGATGCTCGCCGGCCAGGTCAACGGCGCCGGCTTCCACGCTGAACAACAGGGACCCTCCCGCATGAACCACACCTATCTCGCTCATCTGCAAGCCACGCTGGCGCAAATCCGTGCCGACGGTTTCGAGAAACCGGAACGCGTGATTGCCACGCCGCAACGTGCCGGCATCACCCTGTCCGGCGGCCGCGAGGTGCTGAACTTCTGTGCCAACAACTACCTGGGCCTGGCCGACGACGCGCGCCTGATCGCGGCGGCGAAGCAGGGTCTGGACGACTACGGCTACGGCTGCGCCTCGGTGCGTTTCATCTGCGGCACGCAGCAGGTGCACAAGGATCTGGAAGCGGCGATCTCCGGCTTCCTCGGCACCGACGACACCATCCTCTATTCCAGCTGTTTCGATGCCAACGGCGGCGTGTTCGAGACCCTGCTCACCGAAGACGACGCGGTGATCTCCGACGAGCTGAACCACGCCTCCATCATCGACGGCGTGCGCCTGTGCAAGGCCAAGCGTTTCCGCTACAAAAACAACGACATGGCGGATCTGGAAACCCAGCTCAAGGCCGCCGAAGAGGCCGGTGCCCGCTTCAAGCTGATCGTCACCGATGGCGTGTTCTCGATGGACGGCATCATCGCGGACCTGAAAACGCTGTGCGACGTCGCCGAACGTTACGGCGCCATCGTGATGGTGGATGATTCGCACGCGGTTGGCTTCATGGGCGAGCACGGTGCCGGCACCCCGGAGCTGTGCGGCGTCAGCGACCGCGTCGACATCTACACCGGCACGCTGGGCAAGGCGCTGGGCGGCGCGTCCGGCGGTTATGTCTCCGGCCGCAAGCCGATCATCGACCTGCTGCGCCAGCGTTCGCGGCCGTACCTGTTCTCCAACACCCTGGCGCCGGCCATCGCCGCCGCCAGCCTGAAGGTGCTGCAGATTCTGGCCACGGAAGAGGGCGCTGAGCTGCGCGCCAACCTGAAGCGCAACGCCGACTACTTCCGTCAGGCGATGAGCGAGGCCGGTTTCAGCCTGGTGCCGGGCCAGCATCCGATCATTCCGGTGATGCTGGGCGACGCCAAGCTGGCCGGCGAGATGGCAGCGGCACTGCTGGCGGAAGGCGTGTTCGTCACCGGCTTCTCCTACCCGGTGGTGCCGAAGGGCAAGGCGCGCATCCGTACCCAGATGTCGGCCGGCCACAGCCTGGCGCAGGTGCAGCACACCGTGGCCGCCTTCATCAAGG
Source organism: Vogesella indigofera (assembly GCF_003633895.1). Taxonomy (GTDB): domain Bacteria; phylum Pseudomonadota; class Gammaproteobacteria; order Burkholderiales; family Chromobacteriaceae; genus Vogesella; species Vogesella indigofera. Next base: position 360,571 of record NZ_RBID01000015.1, on the reverse strand, counting down.
TTGGCCGCGAGCTGGGCGTGATCTGATTCTTGCGGTGGCCACGGCGGCGCTGCCTGCCGCTTGGCCCGCGCGTTCCGTTTCACCGCGCCGCCGCCTGTCGCGGCGCACTACAGGATAAAACATGAAAGCTCTTGCCAAACTGCAGGCCGCTCCCGGCCTGTCGATGACCGATGTACCGCATCCGGAAGTCGGCCACAACGACCTGCTGATCAAGATCACCAAGACCGCGATCTGCGGCACCGACATCCACATCTGGAACTGGGACGACTGGGCGCAGAAGACCATTCCGGTGCCGATGCACGTCGGTCACGAGTATGTCGGCGTCGTTGCCGGCATGGGTTCGGAAGTACAGGGCTTCAAGATCGGTGACCGCGTGTCCGGCGAAGGCCACATCACCTGCGGTCACTGCCGCAACTGTCGCGCCGGCCGTCGTCACCTGTGCCGCAACACTACCGGTGTCGGTGTCAACCGCGAAGGCGCGTTTGCCGAATATCTGGTGATCCCGGCTTTCAACGCCTTCCCGATTCCGGATGACATCTCCGACGACCTGGCCTCCATCTTCGATCCGTTCGGCAATGCGGTGCACACCGCGCTGTCGTTCAACCTGGTCGGCGAGGACGTGCTGATCACCGGCGCCGGCCCGATCGGCATCATGGCGGTGGCGATTGCCAAGCACGTCGGCGCGCGCCACGTTGTGATCACCGACGTCAACGACTTCCGCCTCGATCTGGCGCGCAAGATGGGCGCCACCCGCGCGGTGAACGTGGCCAATGAAGACCTGAAGGCGGTGATGCAGGAACTGCACATGAGCGAAGGCTTCGATGTCGGCCTGGAAATGTCCGGCAACCCGCACGCCTTCCGCCAGATGCTGGAAACGATGAACCACGGTGGCAAGGTGGCGCTCTTGGGCATCCCGCCGGCCAATACCGCCATCGACTGGAACCAGGTGATCTTCAAGGGTCTGGAGATCAAGGGCATCTACGGTCGCGAGATGTTCGAGACCTGGTACAAGATGGTGGCGCTGATCCAGTCCGGGCTGGATATTTCGCCGATCATCACCCACCACTTCAAGGTCGACGATTTCGAAGCCGGCTTCGCCGCCATGCTGTCCGGACAGAGCGGCAAGGTGATTCTGGACTGGCAGTAAGCGCAATATGATGTTTGCGGCCAACCTTTGCCACAAGGTTGGCCGCAATGGATGGCAGAGCAAGGCACGATGCGGTTAGAATCGTGCCTTGTTTTTCATCTTTGAAACGCCGCGACATGCTCACTTTTCAGGAAATCATCCTCACCCTGCAGCACTACTGGAACCGTCAGGGCTGCGCCTTGCTCCAGCCGTACGATACCGAAGTGGGCGCAGGCACCTCGCATACCGCCACCTTCCTGCGCGCCCTCGGCCCGGAACCTTGGCACGCCGCCTACGTGCAGCCCAGCCGCCGCCCGAAAGACGGCCGCTACGGCGAGAACCCCAACCGCCTGTTCCAGCACCACCAGTTCCAGGTGGTACTGAAGCCGTCGCCACCGAATATCCAGGACCTGTACCTGGGCTCGCTGCGCGAGCTGGGCATCGATCCGACCGTGCACGACATCCGCTTTGTCGAGGACGACTGGGAAAACCCGACCCTCGGCGCCTGGGGTCTGGGCTGGGAAGTGTGGCTCAACGGCATGGAAGTGACGCAGTTCACCTACTTCCAGCAGGTCGGCGGCCTCGATTGCAAGCCGGTGCTGGGCGAGATCACCTACGGCCTGGAACGGCTGGCGATGTACCTGCAGGACATCGAAAACGTGTACGAGCTGGTGTGGACCTACCTGCCGGACGGCACGCCGGTGAGCTACGGCGACGTGTTCTTCCAGAACGAAGTCGAGCAGTCGCGCTTTGCCTTCGAGCACAGCAATGTCGAGCTGCTGTTCAAGCAGTTCGGCGACTACGAAGCCGAGGCCAAGCGCCTGCTGGACGCCGGCCTGCCGCTGCCGGGCTACGAGATGATCCTGAAGGCCGGCCACACCTTCAACCTGCTGGACGCGCGCGGCGCCATCTCGGTGACCGAACGCGCCGCCTACATCGGCCGCATCCGCAACCTGGCCCGTGGCGTGGCGCAAGCCTACTACGCCGCACGCGAGGCGCTGGGCTTCCCGATGTGCAAGAAAGACTGACATGAAGACGTGGGCAGCGCTGTTCTTTGTGCTGTTGGCCACGCTGGCCGCGCTCAGCTGGTATGTGCGCAGTCAGCAGGCGGAGCCGCAACCGGAAGGGCAGTTCCAGGTGTACCAGAGCGGTACCGGCCTGGAACTGTCGCTGGAGCTGGCCACCATCGCCAACGTCAAGGACGGCCTTGTCCGTTTCGTCAACCAGGAGCGGTTCAGCGAGCGCAAGACCCAGAAAGAGCTGGGCATCCGCTATCACATCCGCCGCCTCGAAGGTCGTGCCGACTGCAACGCGCGCCAGTATGCGTTCATCAGCGCCTCGTACTGGACCGCCAGTGGCCAGCACGTGTACACGCAGATGTTCCCGTTGCAGCGTTTCAACTGGACCTTCGTGCCGGTGGTCGCCGATTCGACGGCCGATACCATGCTGCGCCTGGTGTGCCGACTCGCCCCCAATGCTCCTAGCTTGAAGATTGAATGACCATGACTGCTACCCTGTTGATCGAGCTGCTCACCGAAGAGCTGCCGCCGAAAGCACTGGAAAAGCTGGCCGCCAGCTTTGCCGATACCATTACCGACGAACTGAAAAAACTGCAGTTCGTGGCCAGCAACGTGCAGTCGCACGTGTTCGCCAGCCCGCGCCGTCTGGCGGTGCAGATCCCGACCGTCGCCGCCATCCAGCCCGAGCAGCACAGCGTGCGTCGCGGCCCGGCGGTGGCCAGCGGCATGAAGGACGGCCAGCCGACTCCGGCACTGGCCGGCTTCGCCCGCTCCTGCGGCGTGGAGGTGAGCCAGCTCACTACCGTGCACGACGGCAAGCAGGACGTGTACGCCTATGAATCGACCAAGGCCGGCGAGAGCCTGTCCGCGGTGCTGTCCGGCATCGTCGCCGGTGCGCTGAAAAAGCTGCCGGCGCCGAAGCTGATGCGCTGGGGCGACCTCGACGTGCAGTTCGTGCGTCCGGTACACGGCCTGGTGATGCTGCACGGCGAGCAAATCGTCGCCGGCGAGGTGCTGGGGCTGCAAAGCGGCAACGTCACCCGCGGCCACCGCTTCCTGTCCGCCGGTGAGGTAACCATCCCGAGCGCCGATGCCTACCCGCGCACGCTGGCGGAAGAGGGCAAGGTGATTGCCAGCTTCCTCGCCCGCCGCGAGCTGGTGCGCCAGCGCCTGTCGCACGCCGCCGCCAAACTGAACGCCACCATCGCCGCACCGGACGCGCTGTTCGACGAAGTGACCGGTCTGGTGGAATGGCCGGTGGTGCTGGAAGCCGGCTTCGAGGCCGAGTTCCTGAACGTGCCGCAGGAATGCCTGATCCTGACCATGCAGCAGAACCAGAAGTACTTCCCGCTGCTCGATAGCAACGGCAAGCTGATGAACCGCTTCCTGCTGGTGTCCAACCTGGAAGCCGAAGACCCGCGCTACATCATCGGTGGTAACGAGCGCGTGCTGCGTGCGCGCCTGTCTGATGCCAAGTTCTTCTACGAACAGGACCAGAAGCACCGCCTCGACAGCCGCCTGCCGCGGCTGGAACACGTGGTCTACCACAACAAGATCGGCAACCAGCTGGAACGCGTCAGCCGTCTGTCCAGCATCGCCGCTGCCATCGCCGGCAAGCTCGGCGCCGACAGCTCGCTGGCCGGCCGCGCCGCTTACCTCGCCAAGGCCGACCTGGTGTCGGACATGGTCGGTGAATTCCCCGAGCTGCAGGGCATCATGGGCCGCTACTATGCGCGTCTGGATGGCGAGGACGAGGTGGTCGCCGACGCCATCGAAGGCCACTACCACCCGCGCTTTGCTGGTGACAGCCTGCCGCAAGGCCCGATTGCCACCGCGGTGGCACTGGCCGACAAGCTGGAAACCATCGTCGGCATCTGGGGCATCGGCCTGATCCCGACCGGCGACAAGGACCCGTTCGCACTGCGCCGCGCCGCGTTGGGCGTGCTGCGCATGGTGCTGGAACAGCCGCTGGATCTGAAGGCGCTGATCAGCGACGCCGCCGCCGCCTTCCCGGCCGGCCTGTTGTCCGCCACCGTGGTGGACGAGGTGTACGCCTTCTGCCTGGAGCGGCTGAAGAACTACCTCGCCAATGACTACAAGGGCGACGAGATCGATGCCGTGCTGGCGCTGGCGCCGACGCAGCTGAACGAAGTGGGCGCCATCCTGGCCGCCGTCGCGCAGTTCAAGGCGCTGCCGGAGGCGGCCACGTTGGCCGCGGCCAACAAACGCGTGAAGAACATCCTGAAGAAGACCGAGGGCGACATCGCCGCGGTGAACCCGGCGCTGTTTGCCGAGGATGCCGAGCGCGCGCTGTTCGCGGCGGTGGAAGCACTGGCGCCGGCGGTGGACGCCAAGTTTGCCGCCCACGACTTCGCCGGCGCGCTGACCCAGCTGGCCTCGCTGCGTGCGCCGGTGGATGCCTTCTTCGATGGCGTGATGGTGATGGCCGACGATCTGGCGGTGCGGGCGAACCGCATCGCGCTGCTGGCAAGGTTGGCCGCACTGTTCAACCGCGTGGCCGACATCTCGCTGCTGGCGGAGTAAGGATTGGCGCTGCCGGCGCCAGCATCCGCCTGACCGGCTTCCCGCAAACCGGGGCATCGCACGATGCTCCGGTTTGTGTTGCCGGGGCGGCGGGCACGATGGCCGGCAGTACGCTGCCGGTTTTGTGGGGCTTGCGGTCGCGACCGTGGCCAGAACTAGGAGTGTTGCTTGAAACTCGTCATCCTCGATCGTGACGGCGTGATCAATGAAGATCGCGACGATTTCGTCAAAAACACCATGGAATGGCAGCCGCTGCCGAAGAGCTGCGACGCCATCGCCAACCTGACCCAGGCCGGCTGGCACGTGGTGGTCGCCACCAACCAGTCCGGCATCGGCCGCGGCCTGTTCGACATGCACGCGCTCAATGCGATGCACGAGAAGATGCACCGGCTGGTGGGCCAGGCCGGCGGCCGCATCGACGCGGTGGTGTTCTGTCCGCACACCGCCGACGACCAGTGTCACTGCCGCAAGCCGCAGCCTGGCATGGTCGAAGACATCATGGCGCGCTTCAACGTGCGCGGCGAAGGCCTGCCGATGGTCGGCGACAGCCTGCGCGACCTGCAGGCGATTGCCGCGGTCGGCGGCCGGCCACTGCTGGTGAAGACCGGCAAGGGCTTGCGCACGCTGGAAAAGGGCGGCCTGCCGGAGGGCACGCAGGTGTTCGACAACCTGTTTGCCGCCGCCGACTACCTGATTAACCTGGAAAACTGAACTGCCCATGTTGCTGATTCGTAACCTGATCTACTGGCTGCTGGTGGCCATCGTCACGCCGCTGTTCTTCCTCGGCCTGTTCATCGGCGCGCCCTTGCCGCGCCGTACCCGTCACGTGATCGGCGAGAGCTGGGCGCGGCTGTTGACCTGGCTGCTGTGGCACGTGGTCGGCCTGCGCTACCGCGTGATCGGTGCCGAGAACATCGTCAAGGAGCCGGCGATCATCTGCGCCAAGCACCAGTCCGGCTGGGAAACGCTGGCGCTGCAGGAGATCTTTCCGTCGCAGGTGTTCGTCGCCAAGAAGGAACTGCTGTGGATTCCGTTCTTCGGCTGGGGGCTGGCGCTGACCAACCCGATCACCATCAACCGTTCCGACCGCGCCAATGCCAACCGCCTGATGCTGGAGCAGGGCACCAACCGCAAGCAGCACGGCTTCTGGATCAGCGTGTTTCCGGAAGGCACCCGCACCCGCCCCGGCGTGGCCGGCAAGTACAAGCTGGGCGCGGCGCGGATGGCGAAGCAGCTGGACATGCCGCTGGTGCCGGTGGCGCACAATGCCGGTGAATTCTGGCCGCGTAACGCCTTTCTGAAGCATCCCGGTGAGATCACGCTGGTGATCGGCCCGGCGATTTATCCGCGCGACGATGTCGGTCCGGAAGCGATGACGCGGCAGGCGGAGGCCTGGATCGAGGCGCGCCAGCGCGAGATCGGCGGCGTCGGCCCGTTTGCCCACCCCGATGAACGCAAAGCACGCACTGCTTAGCCTGCAGCTGCCGCAAGGCGCGGTGACGGTACGCCTGATCCGACGCGCGCGGCAGAGTGTCGGCATCCGCATCAAGGACGGCGCGGTGGAGCTGATCGCGCCGCCGGCGGTGCCGCTGGCCTACCTGCACGAGGTGCTGGCCAGCAAGCGCGACTGGATCGCCCGCCATCTGGCGCGCCACCACGCCGAGCAGGGCGAGCGCGCGCTGACGCAGGGCCAGGTGCTGCTGGGCGGCGAGAGCTACCGCCTGCACTGCGTCGCCGCCAGCCGCCACCAGGCGCAGCTGGTCGGCGATACCCTGCACCTGGCCGGGCCGATGCTGGAACAGCCGGCACGGCTGGCCGCCAGCGTGGTCGGCTACCTGCAACGCGAGGCGCGGCAGCGCTTTGCCGCGCGGCTGGCACAGTGGCAGCCGCGTGCGGCGCGGTCGCTGACCGGCTGGGGGCTGTCCTCGGCACGCACGCGCTGGGGCAGCTGCACCGGAAAGGGGGTGGTGCGCCTCAACTGGCGGCTGGTGCAGGCGCCGGAGTCGGTGCTCGATTACGTGATCGCGCACGAGCTGGCGCACCTCTTGCACATGAACCATTCGCCGGCGTTCTGGGCCGAGGTCGGCCGCCTCTATCCCGGCTGGCACGGCGCGCGGCAGTGGCTGAAGCAGCACGGCGACAGCCTGTTCCGCTACGGCTGAGTACCTGTTCACCATCTGCTGAGGCTGATTACTAGTGGGACGATACGGCGTTGAAAACGACTTCGGCATGCTTGTTTATATCTGGCTAAATACCGCTTCCTCAGCCGTTTTCGCCTTGTCTCGTCCTGGCTCGCTAGATCGTGAGTATGTTCTGGATACGACCCGCAAACACACTGTTCTGGCCGGTGCTGGCTTTGCTTTCGCCTGCGCCGTCCCCATCTGATCTGCCTCGCTGCCTGTTGCGGCCAACCTTTTCCGGAGAACACCATGCGCCTGCTGCATACCATGATCCGCGTCGGCAACCTCGACCGCGCCATTGCCTTCTACACCGAGGTGCTGGGCATGACCCTGCTGCGCCGCCACGACTACCCCGACGGCCGTTTCACCCTCGCCTTTGTCGGTTACGGCGACGAGGACAGCAACAGCGTGATCGAGCTGACCCACAACTGGGATACCGACAGCTACGAGCTGGGCAACGCCTTCGGCCATCTGGCGGTGGAAGTGGCCGACGCCTACGCCGCCTGTGACGCGGTGCGTGCCAAGGGTGGCAAGGTGGTGCGCGAGGCGGGGCCGATGAAGCACGGCAGCACCGTGATCGCCTTCGTCGAAGACCCGGACGGCTACAAGATCGAGTTCATTCAGCGCGGCACGCGCTAAGCCGATACGATCAAGCAGCGGCCAGTCGCAACTCTGCGGCTGGCCGTTTTGCCGTCTGCATGCCGTTGGGCAGCAGCGGCGGCGACTCGGTTACAATGAACGCCATTCGGATAAGGGAAGTGCCGCTTGCATGCTGATCCTCAATCAACGTCAGAAAGACCTGCTGGCCTGGGTTAACCGCGAGGGCTATGTCGCGGTCGAGAAAATGGCCGCCCATTTCGCCGTCACCCACCAGACCATCCGCCGCGACATCACGCTGCTGGCCGAGAACAAGCTGCTGCAGCGCTATCACGGCGGCGCCAGCGTGCTGTCCAGCGTCGAGAACGTCGCCTACGACGCGCGCCAGGTGCTGATGATCGACGAGAAACGCCGCATCGCGCGCGCGCTGGCGGCGGAAATCCCCGACAACGCCTCGCTGTTCATCAACCTCGGCACCACCACCGAGGAGGTGGCCAAGGCGCTGAGCCAGCATCGCGGCTTGCGCGTGATCACCAACAACTTCCACATCGCCAACCTGATGTGCGACTACCCGGACTGCGAGGTGCTGGTCGCCGGCGGCGCGCTGCGCAAGCGCGACCGCGGCCTGACCGGCGAGGCGACGGTGCAGTTCATCCGCCAGTTCAAGGTCGACTACGGCATCATCGGCGTGTCCTGTATCGAGCACGGCGGCGTGCTGCGCGACTACGACTACCGCGAGGTGCTGACCACGCAGGCGATCATGCAGCAGTCGCGCCAGGTGTGGCTGGCGGCCGACCATTCCAAGTTCGATCGTCCGGCGCTGGTGGAGCTGGGGCATCTGGCACAGGTGGACGCGCTGTTTACCGACCAGCCGGTGAGTGCGGAAATGGCCGAGGTGCTGGCCGCCGGTGATACCCGGCTGGTGGTGGCGGCCTGATGCTGATCGGCGAGCTGGCGGCGCTGACCGGCGCCACGCGCAAGGCGATCCGCCTCTACGAGGCGCAGGGCTTGCTGCCGGTGCCGCAGCGCCGCGGCAACTACCGTGTCTATCAGCCACTGGACGTGCATCTGGTCAGCATGATCCGCCGCGCGCAGACGGTGGGCTTCAGCCTGGCGGAGCTGAAAGAGCTGGCGGTACTGAAGGCCGCCTCCGGCAGCTTTCCGCTGGCGGTGGCACAGCAGCTGATCCGGCAGAAACAGCGGCATTTCCAGCAGGAGTTGCAACGGCTGCAGGCTTTGCAGCAGCAGCTGGCGCAGCTGGAGGCCGAGCTGGCGCAGAACTACGGTGCCGCCCCCGTCACCTGCACTTGACCTTGCCCTGTAGGGCAAGCTTTACGCTGATGCTTCCTTATCCCATCAGGAGCATTTGCGATGACATCCCTGCCTTTTGAACGCATGACCGCGCTGGTCAGCGGCGCCTCTTCCGGTATCGGCCGCTGCTTTGCCGAGGCGCTGGCGCAGCGCGGCTGCCACCTCATTCTCACCGCCCGTTCCGACGATGCGTTGCAACAGCTGGCCGCGCAACTGCGGGCCCGGCATGGCATCAGGGTGCTGGTCATCGTCGCCGATCTGGCGCAAGCCGGTGCCGCGGCGGCGCTGTACGCTGAGATCACGGCCGCGGGCTGGACGGTGGACCTGCTGGTCAACAATGCCGGCTTCGGCAAATGGCGCCATTTTCTCGACGAAGACGCCGACACCTACCAGCGCATGCTGATGCTGAACATCGTGGCGCTGACCGAACTGACGCGGCTGTTGCTGCCGGCGATGCAGGTGCGCCGGCTGGGGGCGGTGATCAACGTGGCCTCGACCGCGGCGTTCCAGCCCCTGCCGTATATCGCGGTGTATGGCGCCTCCAAGGCCTATGTGTTGCACCTGACCGAGGCGCTGGCCGCCGAGTACGAGGGCAGCGGCGTGCGCTTTCTGGCGCTGTGTCCGGGCAATACCCAAACCCGCTTTACCGAGGTGGCCAACGCCGATGTGTCGGGCATGGCGGCGGCCTCGCCGGAGTCGGTGGTGGCCTCGGCGCTGCGGGCGCTGGACGCGGGGCGGCACTACCACGTGCCGGGCCGGGTGAATTACCTGACCGCGCAGCTGCCGCGACTGCTGTCGCGGCGCCAGGTAACGCGGCTGGTCGCATCGTTGTTTGCCAAGCGCATTATGCCAAAGGTATCGTGAGGGGCGGCGGGCGTGCGGTCCGCCGGACGAGGGATGTGCTTACCTGAAAGGAAACAAGATGGCGACTTCACCCCAGTGGTGGCTGTTTGCCGGAGCGGCGCTGCTGATGGTGCTGACCCCCGGCCCCAATATGCTTTACCTGCTGTCGCGCAGCCTGTGCCAGGGACGCCGTGCCGGCATGATCTCGCTGCTGGGCGTGGTGGCCGGTTTCCTGCTGCACATGCTGGCGGCCGCGTTGGGGCTGACGGCACTGTTTCTGGCCGTGCCGCTGGCCTATGCGCTGCTGAAGTGGGGTGGTGCCGCCTACCTGATGTGGCTGGCATGGCAGGCGCTGCGCCCCGGTGCGCGCTCGCCGTTTGCCACGCGCAGCCTGAGGGCCGATTCGCCACGGCGCCTGTTCATGATGGGCTTCCTCACCAATGTGCTGAACCCCAAGATCGCGGTGTTTTACCTGTCCATCCTGCCGCAATTCATTGTGCCGGGGGCGGGCAGCGTGTTCCGGCAAAGCCTGCTGCTGGGGCTGACCCAGATTGCCATCAGTTTTGCGGTCAACCTGCTGATCGTGCTGTTTGCCGCCCGCCTGGCCGCGGGCTTTGCCGCCAGGCCGCGTTGGCTGGCGGCGCAGCGCTACGTGATGGGCAGCGTGCTGGCCGCGCTGGCCGTACGCATGGCACTGCAGCCACAGCGCGCCGGCTAAGCGCCGGTTCACGATCGGCTGTGCCTTGATCTCAATGGGGCGATACGGCGTTGAAAACGGCCTCGGCTGCCTGTTTATCGCCAGCTAAACGCCGCGTCCTCAGCCGTTTTCGCCTTGTCTCGCGTGAGTGCGCGGGATCGTGAACACGCTCCAGCACGCTGCGGCCAAGCTCTTACCCTTGGTGTGCTTGCGTCTCGCGCACACTGGCTGCCGGCCGGCTGCTGCGATACGCCGCCAGCCAGCGTTCTACCGCGTCCTCGGCGCCGGCCGGCAGGTGCAGGCGCAGCTTGCTGCGCCGCCACAGCACGTCGTCGGCGCAGGTCGCCCATTCCTTGTCCACCAGATAGCGCAGCTCGGCCTCGTACAGCCCGGGCTGGATTTCCGCGCCCAGTGCCGCAAGGTTGGCCGCAGTGCCCAGTAGCGCGTCCACGCGGCTGCCGTAGGCGCGCGCCAGCCGCGTGGCCAGCGCCGGCGGCAGCCACGGCTTGGCCTGCTGCAGGTTGCGCACGAAGGTGTCGAAGTCGCCGCCGGGCAGGTCGCCGCCGGGCAGGTGCTGGCCGGCGGTCCAGCTTGGGCGCGTGTTGCCCAGCAGTGGCGCCAGCTGGTCGACCGCCTGTTCCGCCAGCTTGCGGTAGGTGGTGATCTTGCCGCCGAACACCGACAGCAGCGGCGCGCCGTCGCTGTCCAGCTCCAGCGCGTAGTCGCGGGTGACGCCGCTGGCGTTGTCGTGCTCGTCGTCCAGCAGCGGCCGCACCCCGGAGTAGGTGGCGACCACGTCGGCGGGGCCGATCTGGCGTTCGAAGTAGCGGTTGCTCATCGCGCACAGGTAGGCGATCTCGTCGCGGTCGATGGCGACGCGCGCGGCATCGTCGTGGTATTCGACGTCGGTGGTGCCGATCAGGGTGAAGTCCTGCTCGTAGGGAATGGCGAAGATGATGCGCTTGTCCGGGTTCTGGAAGATGTAGGCAAAGTCGTGATCGAACAGCTTCTTCACGATGATGTGGCTGCCCTTCACCAGCCGGATCGCCTTGCGCGCCGGCGCGTGGATCACGCCGCCAAGCAGCTGCTGCACCCACGGCCCGCCGGCGTTGACCAGCGCGCGGGCGCGCACCTGCTGCTGGCCGTGTTCGCCATCCAGCGTGCACAGCCAGCCGTCGCCGTCGCGCTGCGCGGCGACACAGGCGGTGCGGGTGCGGATGCTGGCGCCGCGCTCGGCGGCGTCCATCGCGTTGAGCACCACCAGCCGCGCGTCGTTGACCCAGCCGTCGGAGTAGACGAAACCCTGGTGGTAGCGGCTTTTCAGCGGGCTACCGGCCGGGTGGCGGTCGAAGCGGATGCGCTCGCTGCCGGGCAGGCGACGGCGACGGGCCAGGTGGTCGTACAGGAACAGGCCGCAGCGGATCAGCCACGCCGGGCGCTGTTCGGCATCGTGCGGCATCACGAAGCGCAGCGGCCACATGATGTGCGGCGCGGCGTCGAGCAGCCCTTCGCGCTCCTGCAGCGCCTTGCGCACCAGCGAGAATTCGTAATATTCCAGATAGCGCAGGCCGCCGTGGATCAGCTTGGTGCTGGCCGACGAGGTGTGCGCCGCCAGATCGTCCTTTTCACAGAGCAGCACTTTCAGGCCGCGACCGGCGGCGTCACGGGCGATGCCGGCACCGTTGATGCCGCCACCGATCACGAGCAGATCATAACTTTCCACGAGCTTTCCTTTGCACGGCGCGCCGCCCTGACGGCGTGGCGCTTGTTGTCTCTTGATAATAGAAGATAGATAAAAACGAACACAAAAGCAACATTAAACGATCAAAAATGTTTGTTTTGTGTTTTTGTAGAGCGCAAAAAAAGACGCCCGAAGGCGTCGAGGGAGAGTGCAATCTGTGGCGACGGCCGCGCCGATGTGGCGCGGTTGGTGTCGGGATCAGGCCACGCTGTGGGCCACCGCGGCCAACGTTGCGCCCAGCAGCGAACCGACCACCGGCACCCAGCTGTAGCGCCAGTCGCTGTCGCGCTTGCCTTTGATCGGCAGGATGGCGTGCATGATGCGCGGCGCCAGATCGCGCGCCGGGCTCATCGCGTAGCCGGTGGTGCCGCCCAGCGATACGCCGATGCCCAGTACCAGCAAGGCCACCGGCAGCGCGTCCATCGCGCCCAGCGACACCTTCGGCGCCACCATGCTGAGGATGGCGAACACCAGTACGAAGGTGGCCAGCACTTCCGACAGCAGGTTGCCGCCGGTGCTGCGGATCGCCGGGCCGGTGCAGAACACCGCCAGCTTGGTGTCGGCGCAGTCGGTATGGTCGAAGTGGTCGCGGTAGATCAGCCACATCAACAGCGCGCCGGCCATGCCGCCCAGCATCTGCGCCGCGATATAACCGGGGGCGTCGGCCCAGGCAAACTTGCCGGCCACCGCCAGCGCCACGGTGACCGCCGGGTTGAGGTGGGCGCCGCTGATGGCGGCGACGCTGAACACGCCGACAAACACCGCCATCGCCCAGCCGAAGGCGATCACGATCAGGCCGCTGTTATGACCCTTGGTCCCTTTCAGGATCACGTTGGCAACCACGCCGTTGCCGAGCAGCACCAGCAGCGCGGTGCCGATGAATTCGCCGAATAGTGGATTCATGTTGAAACTCCGTAGCGAACGCGGGGCAGCACGCTGCCGCCGCGGGAAAACAGGATGGGGAGGGTGCCGCGCCGGCAGCGTCTGGCTACTGGCGCGGCGTCTGGCTTAGAGCCTGAGCACGATCTGCTGCGACTTGATCTCAACGGGGCGATACGGCGTTAAGTCCGGTTCAGGAATGCTCATTTACTATTTGTAAACGCCGCTTCCTCAGTCGTTTTCGCCATGTCTTGCGTGAGCTCGCTAGATCGTGAACACGCTCTCAGGCCGCGTCGTTGGCCCAGCTGATCGCGGCGCGGGTGGCGCGCTGCCAGCCGGCGACGTAGCGATCGACGGTGGCGGCATCCAGCTGCGGCGAGAAGCGGGTGTCCAGCTGCCACTGCCCCTGGATGTCGTCGGTGCCCTGCCAGTAGCCGACGGCGAGGCCGGCGAGGTAGGCGGCGCCGAGCGCGGTGGTCTCAGTGATCTTCGGCCGCGCGACCTGGGTGCCGAGGATGTCGCTCTGGAACTGCATCAGCACATTGTTGACGCAGGCGCCGCCGTCGACGCGCAGCTCGGCGATGGTGATGCCGGAGTCGGCCTGCATCGCGCCCAGCACGTCCATGGTCTGGAACGCGATGCTGTCCAGCGCGGCACGGGCGATGTGGGCGGCGCCGGTGCCCTGCGTCATGCCGACGAGGGTGCCGCGCGCGTCGGAATTCCAGTGCGGCGCACCCAGCCCGGCGAAGGCTGGCACCAGGTACACGCCGTCGCTGTCCTTCACCTCGGCCGCCAGCGGGCCGACATCGTGTGAGTGCTTGATGATGCCGAGGCCGTCGCGCAGCCATTTCACCACCGAGCCGCCGATGAAGATGCTGCCTTCCAGCGCGTATTGCACCTTGTCGCCGACCTGCCAGGCGATGGTGGTCAGCAGCTGGTTGTGCGACGCGATCGGGGTGTCGCCGGTATTCATCATCATGAAGCAGCCGGTGCCGTAGGTGTTCTTCACCATGCCCGGCGTGGTGCACTGCTGGCCGAACAGCGCCGCCTGCTGGTCCCCGGCGACGCCGGCGATCGGGATCGCCACGCCCAGGTGCGCGGCATGGGTGTGACCGTAGACTTCGCTGGAGCTTTTCACCTGCGGCAGCATGCTGGCCGGGATGCCCATGATGTCGAGCAGCTCGTCGTCCCACTGCAGGCGGTGGATGTCGTACAGCATGGTGCGCGAGGCGTTGGACACGTCGGTGACGTGCACCGCGCCGTGGGTCAGCTGCCAGATCAGCCAGCTGTCGATGGTGCCGAAGGCCAGCTTGCCGGCATTGGCGCGCTCGCGGGCGCCGGGCACGTTTTCCAGGATCCAGCGCACCTTGGTGGCGGAGAAGTAGGAGTCGACCAGCAGCCCGGTCTTGTTGCGGATGGTGTCGGCCAGGCCACGCTCGCGGATCTCGTCGCAGAACGGCGCGGTGCGGCGGTCCTGCCACACGATGGCGTTGTACACCGGCTGGCCGGTGTCGCGGTCCCACACCACCGTGGTTTCACGCTGGTTGGTGATGCCGACCGCGGCGATCTTGCTGCCGGGGATGCCGGCGCGCGCCAGTGCCTCGGCGGCCACGCCGACCTGGCCGGCCCAGATTTCCATCGCATCGTGCTCGACCCAGCCCGGCTGCGGGTAGATCTGGCGGAATTCCTTCTGTGCCGAGGCGACGATGTCGCCACTGCGGTTGAATACAATTGCCCGGGAGCTGGTCGTGCCCTGATCCAGCGCCAGAATGAATTGATCTTGCATTTGAGAAGTCTCCTCGGCCGCGGGCCGTGTTGTGAGTTGTTTCTTTGTTGTTTGTTTTTGTGTTTATTTTGTTGTTTTTGCTTTCGTTCGAATTGTAGTGCCGCCAAAGCGGCTGTCAATTCGCACCGTCAAAAAGTTGACACAAAGCCCGGATGTTGCAGTGCGGAGTGTGGTGTAGTCGTGCGGCTACAAGTTGTTGCGATGCAAGGCAAAAATGCCGTTTCCCGGTCGGGAAAACGGCATTGTGCGCGCAGGGTACCCGTTGCGCGGATGTTGCAGTGCAAAGGTTGGCCGCAGGGCCTCGGCATCTGTTCAAGGTCTGTCGCGCTCACGCGAGACAAGGCAAAACCGGCGGGGGCTGCGGCGTTTAGCTGGATATAAACAGGTGGCCGAAGACGTTTTTAACGCCGTATCGCCCCATCGAGATCCGAGGCCGCAGACACTGAACAGGTTCTTAGCCGGGCGGCAGCATCAGGCACTGCAAGGCGGCGGGCACCAGTTCGAAGCTGACCGGCGTGCTGCCGCACAGCTCGCCGTCCAGCTCCAGCGGGCAGTCCGCCGCCGCGCCGTCCACCTGCAGCTGGCGGCCGCGCAGGTAGCGCACCCGCGGGTCACGCAGCGGCTGCGCCGCGCGCAGTTGCGGCAGCAGGCGCAGGAAGTCCAGGCCGTTGCCGTCGCGGATCAGCACCAGCTCGAACAGGCCGTCGTTGACGCTGGCCTGCGGCGCGATGCCCAGCCCGCTGCCGAAGTAGCGGCCGTTGGCCACCGACAGGCACAGGAAACGGCCACTGATGGTCTCGCCGTCCAGCGTCAGCCGCATCAGCCGCGGCCGGAAGCGCAGCAGCGCCGCCAGCACCGCACTGGAGAAGGCGGCGCTGGCCGGCAGCCACGCCGGCAGGCGCTTCACCCGCCGCACGATGTCGCTGCTGATGCCGAGCGAGGCGATGTTGTTGCACCAGCGCACCTGCGGCTGGCCGTCGCTGCCGCGGGTGGTGACGCGGATCAGGTCCAGCGGGTAGGCGTGGCCGGCGGCGATCAGCGCCAGCAAGTCGTCGCTGTGGCGGCCGCTGCCCAGCGTGCGCACGAAGTCGTTGCCGGTGCCGCTGGGCAGCACCCCCAGCACCAGCTGCTGCCGCTGCGCCGCCGGCACGCTCATCAGACCGTTGACCACCTCGTGCACGGTGCCGTCGCCACCGACGGCGATCACCCAGCGCGCGCCGGACAGCGCCGCCTCGCGCGCCAGGCGAGTGGCGCTGCTGGCGGAGGTGGTCAGCAGCACGTCGACGCTGAACCGGTCGCGGAACGGTTGCAGCAGCTGCTGCGGCAGGCCGTCGGGGCAGTGGCGGCCGTGGATGATGAACACGATGCGGGAGATGGGCGTAGACGGAGACATGGTGAGGATCGCGATGCAGATCGCGCCATTATGCCGCCATCGCGCGTTCGCGCAATGGCGCAAGGTTGGCCGCAAGCGTTGCGACCAACCTTGCGCAGGGCTCAGCGCGTGTCCACGATCCCGCACGCTCACGCGAGACAAGGCGAAAACTGAGGGGCGCGGCGTTGAGCCGGATATCAACCAGTAGCCGAAGCCGTTTTCAACGCGGTATCACCCCCCCCCCCCGAGATCAAGCCGCAGCAGATCGTGAACAGGCGCTCAGGCGTTCAGCCTGGCCAGCAGCGCGTGGGCGACGGCTTCGGACGAGGCCGGATTCTGGCCGGTGATCAGCAGGCCGTCCTCGACGAGAAACGGCGCCCAGTCGGGGCCTTTCTCGTAACGGGCGCCGCGCGCCTGCAGCGCGTCTTCCAGCAGTAGCGGCACGATGCTGGAGAGCTGCACCGCCTCTTCCTCGCTGTTGCTGAAGCCGGTGACGCGCTTGCCGGCGACCAGCGCCTTGCCGTCGGCGCCCACGACATTGACCAGCACCGCCGGCGCGTGGCACACCGCGGCCACCGGTTTGCCGGCGGCGAGGGTGGCGGCGATCAGGCGCTGCGAGTCGGCGTTGTCGACCAGATCCCACAGCGGGCCGTGGCCGCCGGGGTAGAACACCGCGTCGTAGTGGCTGGCGTCGATGCTGTCCAGCGGCAGCGTTTCCGCCAGCCGCGCCTGCAGCGTGGCGTCGGCATTGAAGCGCTCGGTGGCCGGGGTGCTGAACGCCGGGTCGGCGCTTTTCGGGTCGATCGGCGGCTGCCCGCCGCGCGGCGAGGCGAGGGTGATGGCGACGCCCTGATCGGCCAATGCGTAGTAGGGCGCGGCGAACTCCTCGATCCAGAAGCCGGTCTTGTGGCCGCTGTCACCGAGCCGGTCGTGGCTGGTGAGCACAAACAGTACGTGTTTCATGGGCGTCTCCGTTAAGCGAATACAAGGTTGGCCGCACGCGGCCAACCTTGCGGGCAGGGCCGGCTGAGGCTTAATCGGCCAGCGCCGGGTAGTCGGTGTAGCCTTCGGCGCCACCGCCGTAGAAGGTTTCCGGCTGCGGCGGGTTCAGCTCCGCGCCGCGGGCAAAGCGCGCGGGCAGATCCGGGTTGGCGATGAACGGACGGCCGAAGGCGACCGCGTCGATCAGCCCGGCGCCGATCAGGCGCTCGGCCTTGTCTACGGTATAGCCGCCGGCGGCGATAATCGGGTGCGGATAGATGGCGCGGATCCTGGTGCGGAAGTCATCCGGCCACGCGGGGCCGCCGGCCCAGTCCGGCTCCGACAGGTGCAGGAAGGCGATGTTGCGCTTGGCGATCTCGCCGATCAGGTACAGCGCCATCTCCTGCTGGTCGGTCTCCGACAGGCCGTTGAACACCCCCAGCGGCGACAGGCGGATGCCGACGTGGGCGGCGTCCCACTCGGCGATCACCGCGTCCAGCACTTCCAGCACGATGCGGGCGCGGTTCTCGACGCTGCCGCCGTACTGGTCGGTGCGAACGTTGGCCGCCGGCGACAGGAACTGGTCCAGCAGGTAGCCGTGGGCGCCGTGGATCTCGACCAGGTCGAAGCCGGCGCGGCGCGCGTTATCGGTGGCGCGGCGGTAGTCCTCGATCAGGTCGGCGATTTCGGCGGTTTCCAGCGCGCGCGGGGTGGAGGTCGGGCTGCGTACCAGCTGGCCCATTTCGTCACGGATATTGGTGTTACTGTCGGCGCGGATCGCCGACGGTGCCAGTGGCGCGTCGCCGTTCGGCTGCAGGCTGCTGTGCGAGATGCGGCCGGTGTGCCACAGCTGGATGGCGATCTTGCCGCCGGCGGCGTGCACCGCGTCGTTGACCTCGCGCCAGGCGCGCACCTGTTCCTCGCTGTAGATACCCGGCGCGCCGGCATAGCCCTTGGCGGTCGGCGAGATGTGGGTGCCTTCGTTGATGATCAGGCCGGCACCGGCACGCTGGCGGTAGTAGTCGACCGCCAGTGCGGTCGGCACGTCGCCCGGCTCGGTATTGCGCAGGCGGGTCAGCGGTGCCATCAGCACGCGGTTGGCGAGGGTAACGGCACCGAGGTGCAGAGGGGTCAGCAGTTTGTCGGCTTGCATGGGGCGTGGTCCTTTTTCGGTAAAGAGGCGGCGATACGGGTGCTACTCACGTCCTGCGGGCAGGCAGGGCGCTCGGGTAAAAGGGCTTGCGGCCAACGTTGGCCGCGCGCTGCGCCGGCGGTTGTCGGGCGGCAGGCAGGCAATTTTCTTTCTGCTTACTAATAGACCGGTCGTCTATTTTTTTTGCCATAAAAAACCGCTCGCCCGTGGCGAACGGTACTGCGTGTCTCAGGCGGCGTTGCAGGGCAACAGCAGGCCTTGGGTGTGGGTCATCGCCGCTTGCAGCGGCGCCAGACTGTGCTGGGTCTTGTACATCAGCGCCGCGCCCAGCCACAGGCTGTACAGCGCATAGGCGGTGTCATCGGCCGGCAGCTGCGGCTTGATCGAGCCATCCTGCTGCCCGCTGCGGATACAGGCCGCCAGCTTGCGCACGATGGCATCCATGCCGTCGCTCAGCGCCACGCGCATCGGCTCCGACATGTCGGACACCTCGGCCGCCAGCTTCACCGCCAGGCAGCTTTGCGATTCGCAGCTGGCGTGGTTGTCCAGCCATTGCTGAAAGTAGGCCAGCAGCCGTTCGCGGCCGTTACCATGCTGGCTGTCGGTCAGCAGATCGCCGACCCGCTCGCGGTAACCGGCGAAATAGCGCGCCAGCAACGCCACACCAAAGTCTTCCTTCGACTTGAAGTAGTGATAGAACGACCCCTTCGGTACCTTGGCCTCGGACAGCAGCTCGGAGAGCCCCATCGCGGTAAAACTGCGGCCGTGGATCAGCACCTCGCCGACGGCAAGGATGTGTTCGCGGGTATCGGGGTATAGGCTTTGACGTGACATGTTTCAAATATATTAGACCGGTCGTCTTGATGTCAAGCACTGTGTTGGGGCAGGGTGGTTGTGTTGTGCAAATAATGCCAAAAACAAGACAGTAACGTCTAAAACCAGTACCGGCAGCTGTCCGTGGCCACTGGTCTTTACCTAGTCTTGGTGCTCAACCTTGATCACTGGGAGAGAGTCTGAAGTTCGGCCGAAGCCGTGCTTCGCAGGCGAGATATAAAGGTGGCTGCTTTCACATCGGAAACGGCCACAAAAGTATTCAGCAAACGAGGGGCGCTTCACTCAGTAGCAGCATCAGCAAAGTAGCTGCGGATCGCTGACTGTGGTGGAGCTTGGTGCACCAAGGCTTGCATCTACCCTCGGCGAATACGCAGCGCCACCATCGGTTGCTCAAATCGCCAGTCAGCTTTCGTCCGGCGTGGCCATGCGCATGGGGCGAGTTCCTATCTTCGCCCCGGTGACCTCATCTACGGCGATTGCTTTAATTTCCGTGCCCGTTTCCGCGTCGAAGAAACGGGTCAGCTTGCCGCCGCCCCGGTATTGGCGCCCCCACGCGCCAATCATGAACAGCACCGGCAAAAAATCGCGACCGGCGGCGGTCAGCAGATATTCCTCACGCGGCGGGTGTTCCGAGTAGCGCCGCTTCTCCAGCAAGCCCTCCTCGGTCAGTGTCGCCAGCCGGCGGGTCAGCATCGTCGGTGCAATGCCCAGGCTTTTCCTGAATTGGTCAAAGCGCGAGAGGCCGGCGTGGGCGTCCCGCAGGATCAATATGCTCCACGCGTCCCCGGCGACAGCCAGGCTACGCGCGATCGGGCACGGGTTATCGCAACTATTTTCGTTGTCCATACTATTTTGATAGTGACTTTCCGGTGAATTGCCAGTATTGTTCGTATCAATTCGATACTAACACCTCGACGACAAGCAATCCACCGTCACGGAGATTTCATTGATGGGCACGAACAATACAGGTATCGCTCCGGTAACCGGGGCACCCTCAAGCATCGGCGGAGCCGCCGCCGCGAGGGGAGGGATGGGCAATGTGAAATGGAAGGATGTACCGACCCGCACGATAGCCGTTGGCAGAGTAGCTTTCGCCTACCGGGAGCTTGGCCCGGATTCCGGCGTGCCGGTGATCTTCCTGCACCACCTGATGGCCGTGCTCGACGACTGGGATCCGCGTGTTATCGACGGCATCGCCGCACAGCGCCGGGTCATCGCCTTCGACAATCGCGGGGTCGGGGCTTCCGGAGGCGCGGTCCCGCACACCATCGAGGAGATGGGGCGCGATGCCATCGCCTTCATCCGCGCCCTGGGGTTCACGCAGGTCGACCTGCTCGGCTTCTCGATGGGCGGTGGCGTGGCACAGACGGTGGCTCTGCAGGCGCCTGACCTCGTACGGAGGATGATCCTCGCAGGAACGGGCCCACGGGGTGGCGGAGGCATCGACGAGGTCACCAAAGTCGCGGTTCTTGCCTACATCAAGGCGGCGTTGAGCTGGAGCGACGCAAGAAACTTCCTGTTCTTCCCCCGTACCTCGGAAGGCAAGTGTGCAGCGAGGGATTACTTCGCCGCACTGAACGAGCGCACCCAAGGCCGTGACAAGCCCATTTCCCTGCAGGCCCGACGTGCGCAACTGAAGGCGATTCGTCACTGGGGCTTGAACACCACCCATGATCTCTCCGCCATCAAACAACCTGTGTTCGTGGCTAACGGCGACAACGACCTCATGGTCGACAGCAGCCTGTCCGCCGATATGGCGCGCCGGCTGCCGAATGCCCGACTCACGATCTACCCCGATTCCGGTCACGGCGGCGTGTTCCAGCACTACCGGGCCTTTGTCCCCGCCGTGCTGGACTTCCTCGCCGACTGATCCGCTCCGACCAGAATGAAAAACCAAGGATGGAAAATCACCGCATGAAAGCCCTTACTTTCAAACGCTACGGCAAGTCGCCTGAGATCGGGCTCAGCGAGGTGCCGCACCCCACGCTCAAGGATGACGAACTGCTGGTACAGGTTCACGCTGCCGGCCTGAACCCGATCGACTACGTAGTTCCGACCGGGATGTTCAAACCGGTTCTGCATTTCCAGCTTCCGGCCACATTGGGCAGCGATCTGGCCGGCGTGGTGACCGAGGTTGGCCGCAACGTGACTCGCTTCAAGCCAGGCGATGCCGTCTTCGCCAGCATCTTCGACCTTGGCACGGGGTCGATTGCCGAATTCGCGGTGGTACCGGAGCGCGCTGCCGCGCTGAAACCGGCCAATCTGGACTTCGTGCAGGCTGCCTCGATCCCGATGGTCGGCCTCACTTCGTGGCAAGCGTTGAAGGAACGCGCCAATCTTCAGGCCGGCCAGAAGGTATTCATCCCGGCCGGCTCCGGCGGGATCGGCACCTTTGCCATCCAGCTGGCCAAGCACCTTGGTGCCAGGGTGGGCACCACCACCAGTACCGGCAACGTCGAACTGGTGCGCGGTCTGGGCGCCGACGAGGTGGTCGACTACAAGCAGCAGGCATTCGAGAACGTGCTGCGCGGCTACGACGCGGTGCTTGGCACCGTCAAGGGTGACGCGATTGAAAAGTCCCTCACCATCCTCAAGCCGGGAAGCAAGGTCGTCTCGCTGATCGGCCCGCTGGATGCCGCATTCGCGCGCGCCAGAGGCTTGAACGTCGTGCTGCGCTTTGTGTTCGGGCTGATGAGCCGCAAGATCATGCGCCTTGCCAGGCAGCGGGGCGTTAGCTACTCGTTTTTGTTCGTGCGCCCGGACGGCGGCCAACTTGGCCACATTGGTCAGCTCCTCGAGACGGAACGCATCCGGCCGGTGATCGACAAGGTATTTCCGTTCGAGCAGGCCAAGGAGGCGCTTGAGTACCTTGCCCAAGGACGATCCAAGGGCAAAGTGGTCGTCAAGATGCGGTGAATCGTCGCCATTAAGCCCCCCGTTTTTACCCACCAGACCAACAGAAGAAAACCATGAACTCATCCAGAAAAATCGCGGTTGTCACCGGCGCTTCATCCGGCATTGGCGCCATCTATGCCGATCGTCTGGCCCGGCGCGGCTATGACCTGCTGCTCGTCGCCCGACGCGGTGAGCGCCTGCAGACGCTCGCCGCACGGCTTGAACAGGCTTACGACGTCAAGGCCGAAACGCTGGTGGCCGACCTTGAGCAAGAGGCCGATCTCACGCGGCTGGAAACCGTTCTAGCTGACAATCCCGCCATCCGGGTGCTGGTGAACAATGCCGGTATTGCCAGGCTGAGCCAGGTTGCCGACGCACCGCCGCAAGACTCGCTGTCGCAGATCGCGTTGAACATCACCGCGCTGACGCGCTTGACGCATGCGGTGCTGCCGGCGTTCAAGGCCCGCAACGATGGGGTCATCATCAATATTGCCTCGGCGCTGGCACTGCATGCGCTGCCGGTAAGCGCCGTCTACAGCGGCACCAAGGGCTTCGTGCTCCATTTCAGCCGCGGCCTGCAGCAGGAACTGGCGAATACCGGCATCCGGGTCCAGGTGGTGCTGCCTGCCGCCACCGCCACCGATCTCTGGGATATCTCCGGCGTACCGCTGGCGGCACTGGCGCCGGACACGGTGATGTCTGCCGAGCATCTGGTCGATGCCGCATTGGCCGGTTTCGACCTGGGTGAGTCGGTCACTTTGCCATCCATGGCGGATACCGCGCTCTGGGAGCGATACGACACGGCACGCGCCGAGCTGTTCGCCGCGATGCAGACCGGCCAGCCTGCGCCGCGACTGCTTGACCTCTGACACCGAACGACATCCCCTGGAGATTTTTATGAGCAGCCCACTCTTCACCCCCTCCCAACTCGGCAGCCTGTCGCTGAAGAACCGCATCGTCATGGCGCCGCTGACGCGCAGCCGCGCGCTCGGCAACCTGCCCAATGAACTGATGGAACAGTATTACCGCCTGCGGGCGGAGGCCGGACTGATCATTACCGAAGGCACCTCGCCATCGCCCAACGGCCTGGGTTATGCACGCATCCCCGGACTGTTCAACGCAGAACAGGTGCAGGGCTGGCGACGGGTGACCGATGGCGTCCATCAGGCCGGCGGCAGGATTTTTGTGCAGCTGATGCACACCGGGCGGGTCAGCCACCCCGCGAACATGCCGGCCGGCGCCAGCGTGCTGGCACCCTCGGCGGTTGCCGTTCCCGGCGAGATGTGGACCGACAGCGACGGCATGCAGCCGCATCCGGTACCACGCGAAATGAGCGAGGCGGACATTGCGCACAGCATCGCCGAATATGCGGCGTCGGCCAAACTGGCGATAGCGGCCGGTTTCGATGGCGTCGAGCTGCATGCGGCCAACGGCTACCTGATCGACCAGTTCCTCAATACCGCTTCCAATCAGCGCCATGATCGCTGGGGCGGCGCGGTCGAAAACCGCATCCGCTTCGCGGTCGAAGTCGCCAGGGCAACCGTCGCCGCCATTGGCGCCGAGCGCGTTGGCATGCGGATCTCGCCGTATGGCGTCTTCAATGCCCAGCTGCCGGATGCCGAGATGGACGAGGTGTACCTGCGTCTGATCGAGGAGTTGAATGCGCTCGGCCTGCTCTATATCCACATCGTGGATCACAGCGCCATGGGGGCGCCGGAAGTCAGCCCCGCATTGAAAGCCAAGCTCCGTGCCTCGTTCGACGGGCAATACATTCTTTCCGGTGGCTACGATGTCGCCCGCGCCGATGCCGATCTCGACGCCCAGCGTGGCGACCTGGTGGCATTCGGTCGTCCGTTTATCTCGAACCTGGATCTGGTCGCCAAGCTGAAGTCGGGACAGGAACTGGTGGCACCTGATTTCGCTACCTTCTATACGCCTGGAGCAGAGGGCTACACCGATTATTGAAGCCTGACTCAGGTCACATAGCTGTCATTTAGGCGACGGGTGTGAAACTGGCCGCGTTAGAGGCAGAAGCGGACATCTCGCCTCTCTGGGGAAGTTGACCGCTTCGGCCGATGTCCTGCCAACCCTCCCACATGATTGACTGGAGGTCGGCCAAAGCAGACGGTTTGTTGCGCTATAACTATGGAATACAAGTTAAGAAGATTGGTCACGGCTAGAGCAGTGTTGTCACAGAGATGTTTTCTGCCGAGTCCAATCACGTACCGCCTGTGTAAATAGCCTGAGTGCCGCCGGTGGATGGCGATTGGCCGGGTAATAAAGACTCAGGCCAGGCAACGTGGGACTCCAGTCTGGCAAGAGGTAGATCAGTTGTCCTGATGCAACATACTCGGCAACCAGATATTCCGGCACCCAGGCAATCCCAATCCCTGCCAGCGCGGCTTCCAGCATCAGATTGCCGTTGTCCAAGGTCATTGGCCCTGCGGCATCTAGCGTCATACTGACCCCGCCGCGCATCAGATCCCAGTGATACAGCGCTCCGCTGCTAAAGCGGAAACGCAGGCAGCGATGGTGCTTTAGTTCTTCCGGCGTACGTGGCGGCTCATGCTGCGCCAGGTAAGCGGGAGATGCTACGGCGACAAATTTCCAGTCTGCTCCGAACTTGATGGCGACCATGTCACGTGGCACATCCTGCAAGACACGAATGCCAGCGTCGAAGCCATCGGCCACGATATCCACAAGGCGGGTATCGACGACGAACTCGACATGAATGTTCGGGTAGGTCGCCAGAAAAGCCGGCAGCACATTCCTGATCAAGATTCTCGCCCCCGCTTCTGCGGTGCTGATCCGGATCGAACCGGAAGGTCGGTCGCGCGATGAAGCCATCTCATTGACCGCATCCTGAATATCACCGAGCGCAGGTGCAACACGACGCAGAAACAGCTCCCCTGCCTCAGTCAGCGCAACCGAGCGGGTGGTGCGGTTAAACAACCGCGTGTTGAGACTCGCTTCAAGGTTTTTCACTGTGTGACTGAGTGCCGACGGCGATACGCCCAGTATCCGCGCTGCGGCGCGAAAACTGCGCTGCTCGGCGATGGTAATGAAGGCGGTCAGTTCGGAGAGGCCAGTGCGCAGCATAGTTGAAAATTATTGAACAGATCGTGAAACATTACATCCATTGTTCGTCAGCTTGCAACACCCTAGGATTAACGGATACCGCAGCATTTCCCTGCTCCGAACGTTTTTGGGGCATTGCCGGAAGCAAGGCGCGCCTGTGCATTTCTGCCGGCTTGGCCTCTACTCAGCGGTGCTGCATTTGATGAAAACCGTGTAACGAAGGAGTGGAAATGAGCAATGCTGAACTTGATGTAAATCGCCGGAAGTTCATTGGTAGCTCGATGGCGCTCGTCTCCAGTGCCGCCATTACCGGTGCAGGGCTTGTAGGGTGCGCACAGGCGCAGACCCGCAGCACACTTGTGTCATCCGCTCAGCCAGGGGCGCGACGCAAGCTTGGTCAGCTGGAAGTGTCCAGCGTCGGCCTTGGCGTCCAGAACATGGCCCGCACCTATCAAACGACAGTCCCCGCCCGCCCCGAGATGATCGACATCATCCGTGCGGCCCATGACCACGGCGTCACTTTTTTTGATACCGCCGAGGCCTATGGCCCGCATGAATGCGAGCGCATCCTCGGCGAAGCCATCGCCCCGTTCCGCAACAAGGTCGTGATCACCAGCAAATTCGGCTGGAACATCGACCCGCAGACCGGCGAGCGCCGTCCGGGGCTGATCAGTCGTCCAGACCACGTCAAACAGGCGGTGGAAGGCATGCTCAAGCGTCTGCGCACCGACCGGATCGATCTGCTCTATCAACACCGGGTCGATCCGCAGGTACCGATCGAAGACGTTGCCGGCGCCATCAAGGACTTGATGGCCCAGGGCAAGGTGCTGCACTGGGGCTTGTCCGAAATGGGGCTGCAAACCTTGCGCCGCGCCCATGCCGAGTTACCTGTTACTGCAGTACAGAGTGAGTACTCGATGTTCTGGCGTGGCCCGGAGAAGGAAGTCCTGCCCCTGTGCCAGGAGCTGGGCATCGGTTTTGTACCCTGGAGTCCGCTCGGGGTGGGCTTCCTGACCGGCGCCATTGACCAGAGGACTAGCTTTGCCGACGGCGATTTCCGCAAGAGCGAAACCCGCTTCTCACCCGAAAACCGGGAACACAATCTGGCGCTGGTCAGCCTTGTGAAAAGCTGGGCGCTGCGCAAGAAAACGACACCCGCGCGGATTGCGTTGGCCTGGTTGCTGGCACAGAAGCCCTGGATTGTGCCCATCCCCGGCACGACCCAGATGGGCCACCTGCTCGACAACATCGGTGCCCGCGAAGTGGCCTTCGACACCGATGAGCTTCAGGCGCTGAATGCGTCGCTGGCGGCCATCACGATCCAGGGGGAGCGGCTACCGCCGGCAGTGCTTGCCTACAGCGGGGTCGAGGCGCCTTTGAAGTGATATGTGCTAGCGCTTGCCAGCCTCGAGCGCACATCAATGCCTGGATGGCAAACAGCAGGTGTAAAAGCGACTGCGCCACTAACGCCGCACACTGATTGCAAAAAATATCTCGCTAGGGGAGTAATGGTGAAATACCGCACGCTCGGTAACAAACTTGAAGTCTCGGCCATGGGCCTGGGATGCATGTCGATGACCGGTGCCATATATGGTGCACCGGCGGATAAACGGGAAATGGTCCAGCTTCTGCGCTCCGCGCATGAACAGGGCGTAACGCTGTTCGACACCGCCGAAGCCTATGGCCCTTTCAGTAACGAAGAATTGCTCGGAGAAGCCCTTGCGCCGATCCGCGATCAGGTAGTCATTGCCACCAAGTTCGGTTTTGACATTGATCCGGTCACCGGTCAGCGTGGCCCTGGCACCAATAGCCGACCAGCGCATATCAAGGCGGCGGTCGACGCCAGCCTGAAACGCCTGCGTACCGACTACATCGACTTGCTCTTTCAGCACCGGGTCGACCCTGCCGTCCCGATCGAGGACGTCGCAGGCACCGTCAAGGAGCTGGTGGCCGCCGGCAAGGTACGCCATTTTGGCCTTTCGGAGGCCGGAGTGGCCACGATCCGTCGCGCCCATGCGGTGCTACCGCTCACCGCCGTACAGAGCGAGTACTCGATGTTCTGGCGCGGTCCGGAAATGGAGCTGCTGGCCACCCTTGAAGAACTCGGCATCGGGTTTGTCCCCTTCAGCCCGCTCGGTGCCGGCTTTCTCACTGGCAAGATCGATGAGAGTACACAGTTCGACCCGACGGACTTCCGTAACGTCGTTCCGCGCTTCTCGGCAGAGGCCCGCAAAGCCAATCTGGCGCTGGTGGAGGTACTCAAGTCCATCGCCGCCAGCAAGGGAGCAACGCCGGCACAGATTGCCCTGGCCTGGCTGCTTGCACAGAAACCATGGATCGTGCCGATTCCGGGCACCACCAAGCGGCACCGCCTTGAGGAGAACCTGGGGGCGGTCACTATCGAACTCGGAGCCAATGATCTCGCACGCATCCAATCCTTGCTGGCGGGAATCGAGATTCAGGGTGAACGTCTGCCGGAAGCAGTTCTGATGACTGGTCTTTGATTCACCGGCCCCTACTCAATGGTCCGAGTGGCGCTCACGCTCTACCTGCGCCGCTCCAAGCGCCTCAGCAATCCCGACCCGGCACGCGTTTCCATCGTTGAAGGAGACGTATTGGATCAAACCATGCTGGAGGCGGCAATGCGCGGGCAGGGCGTGGTCTATGCCAATCTCGCCGGCGATATGGCGGCACAGACCGGCACGATCATCGCCGCGATGAAGGCAGTCGGCCTCAAACGGCTGATCTTCATCAGTTCGATGGGTATCTACAGCGAAGTGCCGAGCGAGCGTTATCGCAGCGTACTGGATCCCTATCGCGATGCTACGGCGTTCATCGAAGCCTCGTCCCTCGACTACACTTTTCTGCGCCCAGGCTGGTTCATCCGTGACAAAACGGTGAGTTACCAGCTCACACAGAAGGGTGAAGCCTTCCGTGGCCATGACGTGTCGCTGAATAGCCTATCTGACCTCATTGTGAAGCTCGCCTTGGTCCCGCACTTGGAAGTCCGCCGCAGTCTTGGAGTCAGCACGAAATGAACGCAATACGCCCCCAAGCCAGGCTCCGCCATCGTATGGTGCTTGCCATCATCATGGCGAGCTACCTGATGCTCGTGATCGACATCTCCATCGTGCTCACCGGCCTGCCACGTATCCAGGCCGATCTTGGCTTCACACCGGCTGGGCTGTCGTGGATTCAGAACGCCTACACGCTCGCTTTTGGCGGCTTCCTGCTGCTCGGTGCGCGGGCGGGCGATATTCTCGGTCGGCGACGTATGTTCATCACCGGACTTTCTATCTTCACACTGGCCTCACTGGCTATCGGTGCTGCGCAGTCGCCAGTCTGGATGATCGCCTCCCGCGCTGTACAGGGTTTCGGTGCCGCCGTGCTTGCCCCCTCGACGCTGGCACTGATCACGACACATTTCGAGGAGGGGCATGCGCGTAACCGCGCACTCGCCTGGTATGCGGCGGCGGCTGGTATTGGTGCCACGCTGGGCCTTGTGCTCGGTGGCCTGCTGGCCGATCTGATTTCCTGGCGTGCCGGTTTCCTGATCAACCTGCCGATCGGCGCGGCACTCATCGTTGGTACCTTGCGCCATATCCACGAGACCGAGCGCCACAACGGGCGTTTCGACATCGCCGGCGCACTCAGCTCCACCTTGGGCATGTGCGCGCTGGTATTCGGTATTGTCGAGGCCGCCGATGCGGGTTGGGGTGCCGCGTTGACGCAGGCAAGCATTGCTGTGGGAGTGGTGGTACTGGCCGCTTTTCTATGGATCGAACGTCACGCCAGTCAGCCGCTGCTTCCGCTAGCCATGCTGACCAGTGCGCAGCGCAATGGCGCCTATGCCGCTCGACTGCTCTTTCTCTCTGGCATGGCGGGATTCTGGTTCTTCACCGCGCAATACCTGCAAGGTGCACTGGGTTTTTCCCCGATGCAGGCCGGCCTGGCTTTCATTCCGGTAACGGTGCCGCAGTTTCTGGCATCGGTGAGCGTGCCACATGTTGCCCATCGCATCGGGCAGCGACGCATGCTGCTAGCGGGGCTGGCGTTGTGCGTGTTGGGACTGGCATGGCTCAGTATCACTGCCGCGCAGATGTCCTACCTTGGTGGCGTGGTGTTACCGATGCTGCTGACCGGATTCGGCCAAGGTTGGGTGCTCGCGCCGCTCACGGTAGCCGGTGTTACCGGCGTGGAGGGACGCAATGCTGGCGCTGCTTCCGGACTAGTCAACGTCGCCCACCAACTCGGTGCCTCACTCGGCTTGGCCGTCCTGGTTGTGGTATATGCAGGCGGCCACACCTCGGCATTCGATGCCTTCGGTTTGGCTTGGCATACCGGCGTCACGATGGGAGTGGCAGCTTTACTGCTGCTGGCCGCACTCTCCGTGTCTGCTCGCTACATTGACTTTGACACTGACCGATCGAACTGAATCACTGAATTGCCTCTCGTTTACTAGATACTTATATGGCTGTTTTCAATATGAAAGCAGCCATCTTTTATTTGGTACACGAAGGACCGCTATGGCCGACAAACGGCTTGCCGCACGGTTGGCCAGGCCGCAGGTCGGGCAAAGCGGGCGCCCAGGCTCAGTGCGGAGTTGTCCGCTACCTCTGTGATTCATCCCCGTGGCGCTCAACGGCCACAGCCAGCGCAGCACCGCCCGGCCACCTCAGGACGCGATGTGCAGTGTCTCGATCCGGTTGCGGCCGTTTTGCTTGGCGACATACAGCTGCCGGTCGACGGCCTGGATGAAGTCGGTGGTGGTCAGCCTGTCGCCTGGCATCACGGTGCCGACGCCAATGCTGACGGTGACGCGCTGGCCGTGCGGCGATTGTGAGTGGGCGATTGCCAGTTTCTCGATCAGCCGCTGGCAGCGCTCGGCGACGCGCTGCGCGCCGTTGGCGTCGGTTTCCGGCAGCATGATGATGAATTCCTCGCCGCCGTAACGCGCGACCAGATCGCGCGGGCCGGCCAGGGCCAGATTCAGCGTTTGCGCGATGCGGGTCAGGCAGTGGTCACCGGCGATGTGCCCGTACAGGTCGTTGAACTGCTTGAAGAAGTCGACATCGAACAGGATCAGCGACAGCGGCAGGCGGCTGCTGCGCGTGTTTTGCCACTCCAGGTCCAGGCTGGTGTCGAAGCGGCGCCGGTTGGCAATGCCGGTCAGCCCGTCCTTGAACGACAGCGCTTCCAGCTCTTTTTGCAGCACCAGCAGTTTTTCTTCCGTCTTCTTGCGCTCGCTGATATCGAACATGAAGCCGATCAGCGACTCGACCTCGCCCTGCGCATTGCGCACCACGTGGACGACATCGCGTATCCACACGTAGCCGTTTTCCTTGGTCAGCGCCCGGTAGTCGGCTTCGTGGTCGACCCCGGCCTTGGATTGCGCAACACAGAAATTCACCACGTTGTCGCGATCCTCCGGATGGATGCGCTGCGCCCAGTCGTTGGCGGACGCCCAGCTTTCCTGGCTCCAGCCCAGCAAGGCCTCGATTTGCGGGCCGATGTAGGCAAACTGCATGGTGGCCCAGTCGATTTTCCACGGGATGGCCTTGGTCGACTCCAGAAGGGTTTTATAAACCGCGTTGTCGCTGCTGAGTTCGCTTACGTCGGACATGCCTCACGTCTCCTTGAACGGTGTCGGGGTAGGGGCGGCTGGGCGCATGGTGCGGGGGCTAACCATCGCGGCCTGCCCATGGCGCTGGCAACAGTATGCCATTGCCACCGATGGCCGGGCTTGCATGGCCGCCATGCGGCGGCCGTGGCTCACCGTGTCGTCTGCAATTGATGCAGTTCGGCGACAGTCATGGTGAAAACCAGCTTGTCGGTGCCCTCGTTCGCATAGCAGTGCGGCATGTCGGTTCTGGCGACGGCAGAGCAACCCGCCGCGATGATCAGTTCGGTGTTGTCCACCGTCAGCTTCAGCTGCCCTTGCTCGACATGAAAAAGCTCGAAGGTGCCGGCCGGGTGTCCGGCGGACTCGAAGCGCTCGCCCGGGTGCAGCTGCCAGCGCCACAGTTCGATCATGTTGGGGCCGCTGGTCCCGGCCAGCAGGCGGGCGCTGCCGCCGCCGGGGCCGCTCCACAGCGTCGGGATGTCCTTGCTGTCGATGAGATGGGCGGAGGGGGCGCTGGCCACGTTCACGATATCGGCCACCGACACGCCCAGCGCCGCCGCGAGCTTGCACAGGATGGCGATGCTGGGATTGGCGATGCACTTCTCGATTTCGACCAGCATGCCCTTGCTGACGCCGGCGCGGCGGGACAGCTCGTCCAGTGAGAGTTTCTGCTGCTTTCTGTGCTGTTTGAGCTTGCCGGCAACCGCCGCGCTGACGAACTGCACATCGGCACCGGAGTCGGTCGATATATTGACTTTTTTGGTCATTAGTCACTAGCATGGGATAAATTAGTCACCAAAGGATTCTCCAATGCGCGCCATCCTGCCGTCAATCGCACCAGCTATCGTTGAGCTGGCCCCGGATTTCCGGGCGCTCAGCATCAGCGTCGACGCTGCCGCCATCGTCAATCCGGGCATTGCCAGCGCAGCACTCAGCCGGGCCTGCCAGTCGCTGTCCGCCGGCGAGGCCGCGTGGGCGGATGCCCATCTGCTGGCGTGGGCAGAGGTGTTCCGCAAGTTTGGCGCCAAACCGCAGCGCACGCCTTGCTCGGCCGAAGCCCTGCGCAAGCGCGTGCTGCGCGACGGCAGCCTGCCGAGCATTGACCCGATCGTGGACCTCTACAACGCCATCAGCATCGAATACGCCGTTCCGGTCGGTGGTGAAAACTTTGCGGCATACGTCGGCGCGCCAAGACTGGTCATCGCCGACGGCACCGAGCGCTTCGACACCATGAAGGACGGCGTGCTGGCCCACGAGTCGCCAGACGCCGGAGAAGTGGTGTGGCGTGACGATGTCGGCGTCACCTGCCGGCGCTGGAACTGGCGGCAAGGCGTCCGGACCCGGCTGAGTGCCGAGGCACAGCAGATGTGGTTCATCCTGGAAAGCTTGCCGGCGATGCCGCTGGCGGCGCTGCATGCCGCCGGTGAGCGCCTGGCGCAGGACCTGCAAGGCATGATGCCCGGCGCCCGCATCGATTCGCAGCTCATCGGCTGCGGGCCACAGTAAAGAAAGGCAAGGTCTGGCCATGCTTCCCTCCATTACCTTCCTGCTGGCCGCCGCGCTGCTGGCGATCACCCCCGGCCCCGGCATTGCCTATGTCGTCGCGCGCACGGTGGCCGGCGGCAAAGCCGAAGGCGTCGCCTCGTCACTGGGCACCGCGCTCGGCGGCATGGCGCATGTCCTCGCCGCCGCGCTGGGCTTGTCGTTGCTGATTGCGCAGTCGGCGCTGGCTTACGCGCTGGTGCAATATCTCGGCGCGGCGTATCTGGTGTACCTCGGCATCCGGCTGCTGGCATCGCGCGCCGGGTCTGCGGCACTGCCGACGCTGCCGCGTGCCGGCGCCGGCAAGGCACTGCGCGACGGCGCCATCGTCGAAGTGCTGAACGTGAAGACCGCCATGTTCTTCCTTGCCTTCATCCCGCAATTTGTGTCCACGCAGCAGGCGCTGGCGCCGCAGTTCATCCTGCTCGGCAGCATCTGCGTGCTGCTGAATACCGCGGTTGACTTGATCGCGGTGGCGGCGGCCAGCCGCTTTGTCGCCTCCGGCGCCAGCAGGGCGGGCAGGGCGCGATGGCTGTCGCGGCTATCCGGCACCACCATGCTGGTGCTCGGTGTCATGGTCGCGCTTGCCCAGCGCTAGCGTTCACCCCCCGGTGGCGGTCCGCAGCCGCCGTCATCACTCAGGCAGCCGGACGGCCGCCTGGCCAGCGCCACGACCCGGCCATCGAGCCGCGCGGCCGCCGCCCAGACGATCCGGTCCTCCCCCTGGAGCCAGCATGTACCTACCCGCTCATTTCAACGAATCCCGCACCGAGATCCTGCAGCAATGCATCGCCCGGCATCCGTTTGGCACCCTGATTACGCACGGCAAGGGCTGGCTGGATGCCAATCACTTGCCGTTCGAGCTGGCGGCGCACGACGGCACGCTCGGTGTCCTGCGCGCCCATGTGGCCCGCACCAATCCGCTATGGCAGCAGGTGGCGAATGGCGACGAAGTGCTGGTCGTCTTTCGTGCCGGCGATGGCTATGTGTCCCCGAACTGGTACCCGAGCAAGCACGAGTCGCACCGCCAGGTGCCGACCTGGAACTACATCGTGGTCCATGCCTATGGCCGGATTCACGTTCACGATGACGAGTGCTTCGTACGGGGCGTGGTCGCCCGCCTGACCCGCAGCCACGAGGCCGCGCAGGCCGAGCCGTGGCAGATGAGCGATGCGCCCAGCGACTATCTGGACGCCGCGCTCAAGTCTATCGTCGGCCTGCAGATCGAGATCACCCGCCTGCTTGGCAAGAGCAAGCTGGGACAGGACGAAGTTGCCGGCGACATCCTCGGCGCCGGCCATGCGCTCAAGGGCTGCGGCAACAATCAAATCGGCGACGCCATGCTCGCCCACTGCGCCGCAAAGCCGGATTAGCCGCCCCCAAAGCAGAAAAGCCGGCCCTTGGTCAGGGGCCGGCCAGGATCGGCAATGAAAAGGCCGCGCGGCAACACGCTAGCCGGCGATAAAGTCGGCGAGCTGCCGCCACATGAACAGCGGGTTGGAATACATCGGAAAGTGGCCGCAATGTGGCACTTCGCTGAGTCTCACCCCGTGCCGCCCGATATGCGCCAGGTAGCTGAGGCCGGCATTCTGTGCGCCGTACATGAACAGCTTGCGGCAGGGCAGCGCCAGAAACTGTTCCATCAGCCGGCCGTGGTCCGACAGCGCCACCATGGAACTGAAAATGCCGCGTACCGCCGCGGCGCGCACCTTGTGGCGCAGGCTGGCGGCGTACAGGGCGCTGGCGTAGGCCGGCGCGTGGCGGGTGCGTTCGATGAAGTCATCGAAAAACGCCTCGGCGTCGGCATTCGGGTAATCGACGATCTGGCGGCTCAGAAAGCAGTCTTCCGGCGCGATATTGCCTTCGATATCGGTAAAGCTGAGCACGCGTTCGCCCAGCTGGCTGGCCAGCAGCAAGGCGGTGAGGCCGCCCATCGAGTGGCCGACCAGATGGAAGCGATCCACCCGGTAGTGCGCCAGCACCCGTAGCGCGGTGTGCAGCAGCAGGCTGATCGACACCTGCGCCAGATCGGCGCAAACCGTGTCGCCGCAGCCGGGCGCGTCATAGGCGATGAACGGGTGCCCGTCGAAGGCGGCGTGCCGCACGATGTCGGCGTAATCTTCCTTGCTCGAGCCGAAACCGTGCAGAAACAGGATCGGCGCCTTGTCGCCGCCACGGTGGAGGGTGGCGATGTCGACGGCCACGCCATCGATGTCGAACGCCAGCCGCTGGCTGGCAAATTGTTGGCTTGTCATGCTGTGTTCCAATAAGCAGCTGCGCTTGCGGCCAACCTTGTGCCCAAGGTTGGCCGCAAGCGTCGGGTTGCAGTTAACGGGGGCTCATCACCGCGGTGCAGAACTCGCCGATCGCCGCACACGCCTGCTGCAGCGCGGCGTCGTCAAGCGCGTAGGCGATGCGGATATACGGCGCCAGGCCAAAGGCGCTGCCCTGTACCACGGCGACCCCGGCTTCATTCAGCAGCGCCATCGCCACGTCTTCGTCGCTGGCCAGCAATTTGCCGGCCGGGCTGGTCTTGCCCAGCAGTTCCTCGCAGCAGGCAAACACGTAGAACGCGCCGCCGGGCTGGGCGCAGGACAGCCCCGGCGTGGCGTTGAGCTGCCGCACCATGCGGTCGCGGCGGGTTTCGAAGACCTCGCGCGAGCGGCTGATGAAGTCCTGCGGCCCGGTCAGCGCCGCCAGTGCCGCCTGCTGCGAGATGGCGCTGGCACCTGAGGTCTGCTGCCCCTGCAGTTTTTCCATCGCCTGCAGCAGCCAGCGCGGGCCGGTGGCGTAGCCGATGCGCCAGCCGGTCATCGCGTAGGCCTTCGACACCCCGTTCATGGTCAGCGTCCGCGCCTGCAGCCGCGGTTCGACCTGCGCCAGGGTAAAGAACGGCTGGCCGTCGAACAGCAGGTGTTCGTAGATGTCGTCGGCCAGCACCAGCACGTGCGGGTGATCCAGCAGCACCTGCGCCAGCGCCTGCAGCTCGTCGCGGCCATACACCGCGCCGGTGGGGTTGGATGGCGAGTTCAGGATCAGCCAGCGCGTCTGCGGGGTGATGGCGGCGGCCAGCGTGGCCGCCGTCAGCTTGAAGCCGCTGTCGTGGCCGCAGGGCACTACCACCGGGTGCGCACCGCACAGCTGTACGATTTCCGGGTAGCTCACCCAGTACGGCGCCGGCACGATCACCTCGTCGCCTTCGTTCAGGGTGGCGGCCAGCGCGTTGAAGATCACCTGCTTGCCGCCGGAGCAGACCATGGTGTCCTGCCACTGCACGTCCAGCCCGTTCTCGCGGCGGAACTTGCTGGCCACCGCCTCGCGCAGCGCACGGGTGCCGGCCACCTGGGTGTAGCGGGTGTGACCGCCGTTGATGGCGGCGATGGCCGCGGTACGGATGTGTTCCGGCGTATCGAAATCCGGTTCGCAGGCACACAGCGAGATGATGTGGATGCCGGCGGCGCGCAGCGCGGCCACGCGGTCCATCACCTTGTAGGTGGCGGAAGGTTTGGCCGTGGCCAGGTGTTTGTTCAGGTATTGGGTCGTCATGGTCATGCCCTCTCGCGCCAGTGGTCCAGCCCCATCAGCTGCAGGGTGGTCGCGCCCTGGCTCAGCTGGCGCATCATCACGCTTTCCTTGGTGGCGCGCGCTTCGCCGGCCTGCAGCGTGCCGGCCACCGCGGCGGCGGGCACTATGATCACGCCGTCATCGTCGGCCACCACCAGATCGCCGGCGGCCACCGGTACGCCGCCAAAAATCATCGGCAGGCCGATGGCCGGTGCGCTGGCCTTCACCGTGCCGCGCACCGACACGCCGCGGGCAAACACCGGAAAGCGGCGCTTGCCGATGGCGGCGACATCGCGCACGCCGCCGTTGATCACCAGCCCGACGATGCCGGCGGCCTCGGCGGCGACGGTCAGCACCTCGCCCCAGTAGCCGGCGATGAAGTCGCCGGTGTCCACCACCAGCACGCTGCCGCGCGGTGCGCGCTCCAGCGCGATGTGGATGGACAGGTTGTCGCCGGGGGAGCAGACCAGCGGGTAGGCCGGCGCGGCGATGAAGGCGCCGGGCCACAGGCTGCGAATCTGCGGGTCTACCGCGCAAGGTTGGCCGCAGGCCTCGTACAGCGTGGCGCTGCCCAGCACGGCACAGCGTGCGGCCAACGTTGGCTTGTGTTCAGCGGTGTTCATCATGCTTTCCTTTGCAGTGTGTGGTAACCCAGTGCGGCGCGCGCGGCGGTCAGGGTGCTGCCCTGCGCCAGCTGCTGGCGGATCGCGGCTTCCACCGTCTCGATCTGCTGCGCCAGTGCCGCCACCTCGGCGGCGCGCTCGCGCGGCACCACCACCACGCCGTTGGCGTCGGCCACCACGATGTCGCGGGCGGCGACGCGGGCGCTGCCGATCGACACCGTGCCGCCCACCGCTTCCACTTGCACCCGGTCCTTGCCGGTGCGCATGAAGCGGCCACGAGTGAACAGCGGATAGCCTTCGCCCAGCGCCTTGTTGACGTCGCGGCACACGCCGTCGATCACGGTGCCAGCGATCTGCCGCAGCCCGGCGTACTGGGTCATGATGTCGCCCCACACCGTGCAGTCGCTGCGGCCGTCGTTGTCGATCACCACCACGTCGCCGGCGGCGACATCGTCGATGAAATCGCCGACGCTGCCGGCCGGGCTGCTGGCCGACACATACTTGACGGTAAACGCCGGCCCCACCACCACCTGGCGGTAGTTGTCCAGCGGCATGATGCCCAGGCACTGCCCCGGCAAGCCCAGCTTGTCCATGGCATCGGACACGCCGGCGGTATCCAGCCCGGCGAACAGGGCCACCAGTTCACGATCTGCTGCGTTCATTTGGCGGCCTCCTGCTGGATGGCGTCGAATTGCCGGTCGTGCATCACCTCAGTCACCGAACGGCCGCTGCGCACCGCCGCCACCATGCCGTGCTGGCGCCGTGCGATGCGCTCGGCCAGGTTCAGCACTTCTTCGATATGTGCCGCCGGCACAAACACCGTGCCGCAGCGGTCGGCCAGCACGTAGTCGCCTTCCGCTACTTGTACGCCGGCCATGTTCACCGGCTGGCCGGACGACAGCTGGATCACACGATTGCGCGCACTGATCATGGTGACGCCGCGGCCATACAGCGGGTAGCCGATGTCGGCGCTGCCGTCGATGTCGCGGCTGAGGCCGTCGATCACCGTGCCGCGCACACCCTTCACCTGCGCGGCATTGGCCAGGATGTCGCCCCAGCAGGAAATGCCATCCACGCCGCCGGCGATCACCAGCACGCGCTCAGTGCTGTCGATGGCGGCGATCACCGGCGAGATCAGGTGCACCGTCGGCACCGCATCGGTCTTGCGGCCCAGTTGCACGGTGCTGGCGCGGCCAACCAGCTTGGGGCAGTCCCACAGCGGGCGCAGGCCATAGGTGGCGCCGGGCAGATTGAGGAAATCGAGCGCGTCGGACAGCGTGTTGCTGTCCTGCTGCTGCAAACGCGCGAGTAAAGAAGGCTGGCTCATCGGACTCTCCTGTTGTGGGGCTTGTGTGCCGCTACTTTCCGCCCTACAGTTCGATAGGTAAATTCCGAAATTTGTAACGTTTACATACGCCAAACCTATCAAAAATCATGATCAACTTTCGTCTCATCCGCCACCTGTGGCTGTTCCTGGCCGTGGCCGAGGAACAGCACTTCGGCCGTGCCGCCAAGCGCCTCGGCATGTCGCAACCGCCGCTGACCGAGCAGATCCAGATCCTGGAGCAGGCACTGAAGGTGAAGCTGTTCGAGCGTTCGCGCCGTGGCGCGCAGCTGACGGCGGTGGGGCAGGCGATCCTGCCGGCGATGAAGAAATTCGCCGAGCAGCTGGAAAGCCTGGAGCTGGCGGTACGCGAGGCGGCCGCCGGGCAGATCGGCACCATCACCATCGGCGCGATCACCTCGGCGATTCTGGACGTGCTGCCGGGCCTGATCGAACAGATCAAGCAGCAGCACCCGGGGCTGACGGTGGCGGTAAAGGAAATCGACAGCTACGAGGCGCTGCCGGCGCTGCTCAGCGGCGACATCGACCTGGCGTTTGCGCGGCTGGAAGGCGATCTGGGCGAGCACATCAGCGCGCTGCCGCTACGCGCGGACCGGCTGGCGGTGGCGCTGCCGGCGACGCACCCGCTGTGCGGCCAGGCGCAGCTGGCGCTGCACGATCTGGCCGGCGAGGATTTCATCATGTTCGCGCGCAAGGTTAGCCCGATCTCGTTCGACCGGCTGACCGCGGCCTGCCACAGCAGCGGCTTTTCACCGCGCATCCTGCACGAGGTGCGCTCGGTAACGTCGCAGATCGCCTTTGTCGGCTGCAATCAGGGGGTGGCGCTGGTGCCGGCGTCGGTGCAGGGCATGGCGCCGGCCAGCGTGGTGATCCGGCCGCTGGCGGACGAGTTGCACGTGGTCACCACTGCCATGGCGTGGAACACGCAGCGGCAGAACCACCTGCTTGCCGCGGTGCTGGAGACGGTGCACAGCTACCGCGCGGCCAACGGCTGAGGTGCTGCGCTTGCGGCCAACCCTGAACGGCGAACGCTCAGCGGCGGCTGGCCAGCAGCACCCCGCTAATCACCAGCACCGTGCCGGCCAGCTGCGACAGCGACACCGCCTCGTGCAGCAGCCACCAGCCAAAAAAGATCGTCAGCACCGGCCCCAGCATGCCGATCAGCACCGCGCGGGCGGCGCCAATATGGCGGATCGCCAGCGACTGCCAGACGATGGGCAGGATGGTGGAAAACAGGGCCATGCCCAGGCTGTAGCCATAGACCGGCGCCGGCAGCAGCAACTGCTGCCACGGCCGGCTGAGCAGAAAGT
Organism: Vogesella indigofera; assembly: GCF_003633895.1. Classification (GTDB taxonomy): domain Bacteria; phylum Pseudomonadota; class Gammaproteobacteria; order Burkholderiales; family Chromobacteriaceae; genus Vogesella; species Vogesella indigofera. The sequence goes on along the minus strand of NZ_RBID01000015.1, from coordinate 321,528 downwards.
GCAGTGCCACGGCCGCGGTTGCCACCAGGATGGACAGCAGCGAAAAGCGCATCGCCCCCAGCCGCTTGATGGCCACCTCCGAGCCGGCACTGTACAGCGCGTACAGCACCGCGCAGCCAAACACAAAACCGGCGCCGAGCGCCACGCTGTGCACATCATTGCTCTGGCTGGCGTCATGCACGAAGGCAATCGCAATCCCGGCATAGGACAGCATCGCGGCCAGCATGATGCTGCGCTCCGCGGGTTTGCCCAGGAACAGCACGCCGATCAGGATGGTGAGGGTGGGGTAGGTGAACAGGATCAGCCGTTCCAGCCCGGCCGAGATGTACTGCAGGCCATAGAAATCGAGCATGCTGGAGCCGTAATAGCCGATGCCGCCCAGCAACAGCAGCATGCCGACATCGCGCCGCGACAGCCGCGGCATGCCCCGCAACACCGGCACACAGGCCACCATGACAAAGGGCAGGCAAAACACCATTCTCAGCGTCAGCAGGGTGACGGCATCCACCGGCGCGGTGGCGTAGGAAAGCTTGACGAAAATGGCCTTGAAGGAAAAGCCGAAGGCGGCCAGAAAGGCAAACATCACCCCCAGCCGGTCGGGCTTGCTCAGGATATTTCTCACTGGTGCGATCTCGAAAGCGGTCAGCCCCCATGCTCGTTGCTGACGCCGGCGCTGTGAAATACCTTTTGCCTAAGCTTGTGATAGGCGGAACAGATCAGGCGGTGCCGCCCGCGCTGCGGCAGTAACCGGCCTTGAGGGTCATTGACCGTGGGCTGGAACATTACCGGTTAACGTCAACAGGCTGCTTCCAGAATGGAAGCAGCTTTTTTATTGGGCAAGAAAAAACACAGTATGCCAATGATTAACAGGCTCATTAAATTAATATTTGATGATGCAATTTAATTGGTGGGTTGATTTTTTATTAGGTTTGGTTTTTTTATGTCATGCTTTATCAATTCGCTGTCGGGTGATTTTTCAATATTGCCAGGGTATTTATTAAATACCTCGCGGGTATGGAATTGTTGGTAATTTGCTTTTGAACCTAGGTTCAACCGTCAGGAGGGGGCACACCCTCCATCCATACCAACCGGTTCGTCGGCTTGCGACGGACACACGACACATCTGCATCCCGCAGCGGATGACGCGAGAGAGAGCATGATAGACAAGACTGTATCTTCCCTTGAAGAGGCCGTGGCCGGCATCTTCGACGGGGCCACGGTGATGATCGGCGGCTTCGGCATCGCCGGCCAGCCGGCCGAGCTGATCGACGCGCTGATCGCCCACGGCGCCCGCGACCTCACCATCGTCAACAACAATGCCGGCAACGGCGAGATCGGCCTCGCGGCGCTGCTCAAGGCGCGGCGGGTGAAGAAGATCATCTGTTCCTTCCCGCGGCAGGCGGATTCCCAGGTGTTCGATGCGCTGTACCACGCCGGCGAGATCGAGCTGGAGCTGGTGCCGCAGGGCAATCTGGCGGCGCGCATCCAGGCGGCCGGCGCCGGCCTTGGCGCCATCTACACGCCGACCGGCTACGGCACCCTGCTGGCCGAGGGCAAGGAAACGCGCGAGATCGACGGTAAGCACTATGTGCTGGAGTACCCGATCCGCGCCGACTTCGCGCTGATCAAGGCCTTCCGTGGCGACCGCTGGGGCAACCTGGTGTACCGCAAGGCGGCGCGCAACTTCGGCCCGATCATGGCCGCCGCCGCGACCGTGACCATCGCCCAAGTCGGCGAGGTGGTGCCGCTGGGCGTGCTGGACCCGGAGTCCATCGTCACCCCCGGCATTTTTGTACAACGCGTCGTGGCAGTGCCGGGCCTCGCCCAGGCGCGCGTCGCCTGAGGGAGCAAGCGCATGAACAGACTGAACCGTAACCAGATGGCCGAGCGCGTGGCGCAGGACATTCCGGAAGGGGCCTACGTCAACCTCGGCATCGGCCTGCCGACCAAGGTGGCCAACTACCTGCCCGCCGACCGCGAGATTTTCCTGCACAGCGAGAACGGCCTGCTCGGGATGGGGCCGGCGCCGGCGCCGGGCATGGAAGACCCGGAGCTGATGAATGCCGGCAAGGAGCCGGTGACGCTGCTGCAAGGCGGCGCCTTTTTCCATCACGGTGATTCCTTCGCCATGATGCGCGGCGGCCATCTCGACATCTGCGTGCTGGGCGCCTTCCAGGTGTCGGCCGGCGGCGATCTGGCCAACTGGCACACCGGCGCCGCGGACGCGATTCCGGCGGTGGGCGGGGCGATGGACCTGGCCATCGGCGCCAAGCAGGTGTTCGTGATGATGGAGCACCTGAGCAAGAACGGCGAATGCAAGATCGTGCCGCACTGCAGCTACCCGGTGACCGGCATCGGCTGTGTCGACCGCATCTACACCGATCTGGCGGTGATCGACATCACCGCGCACGGCCTGCTGGTGCGCGAAATGGTCGACGGCCTCGACTTCGCCGAGCTGCAGCGCCTGACGCCGGTGCCGCTAACGTTGGCCGCAGCGGCCGCCACCACCGTGACCGCGTAAAGGGGATGACCATGGAACATGCCTACATCTGTGATGCCATCCGCACCCCGTTCGGCCGCTACGGCGGCACCCTGTCCGGCATGCGCGCCGACGACCTGGGCGCCTTGCCGCTCAAGGCGCTGATGGCGCGCAACCCCGGCGTCGATTGGGGCGCCATCGACGACGTGATCTACGGCTGCGCCAACCAGGCCGGCGAAGACAACCGCAACGTGGCACGCATGTCCAGCTTGCTGGCCGGCCTGCCGCCGGAAGTGGCGGGCACCACCGTCAACCGCCTGTGCGGCTCCAGCCTCGACGCCATCGGCATCGCCGCGCGCGCGATCAAGAGTGGCGAGACCGGGCTGCTGATCGCCGGCGGCGTGGAGAGCATGAGCCGCGCGCCGTTCGTGATGGGCAAGGCCGATAGCGCCTTCTCGCGCAATATGAAGCTCGAGGACACCACCATAGGCTGGCGGCTGGTCAACCCGCTGATGAAGGCGCAGTACGGCGTCGATTCGATGCCGGAAACCGCCGAGAACGTGGCCACCGATTTCAACATCAGCCGTGCCGACCAGGACGCCTTCGCGCTGCGCAGCCAGCAGCGCTACGCCGCCGCCCACGAGTGCGGTCGCTTCGCCGACGAGCTGATCGCGGTCAGCATCGCGCAGAAGAAGGGCGATCCGGTCGTCTTCGCCAAGGACGAGCATCCGCGCGCCACCACGCTGGACGCGCTGGCCCGGCTCAAGGGCGTGGTGCGCGCCGATGGCTCGGTGACCGCCGGCAATGCCTCCGGCGTCAACGACGGCGCCTGCGCGCTGCTGCTGGCCAATGCCGCGACGGCAGCGCGCTACGGGCTGACCCCGCGCGCGCGCATCGTGGCGATGGCGACCGCCGGTGTGGCACCGCGCATCATGGGCTTCGGCCCGGCGCCGGCGGTGCGCAAGGTGCTGGCGCTGGCCGGGCTGCGCCTGGACCAGATCGACCTGATCGAGCTGAACGAGGCTTTCGCCGCGCAGGCGCTGGCGGTCACGCGTGACCTCGGCCTCGCCGACGACGACGTGCGCGTCAACCCCAACGGCGGTGCCATCGCCATCGGCCACCCGCTGGGCGCCTCCGGCGCACGGCTGGTGACCACCGCCGCCTATCAGCTGGCGCGCAGCGGCGGCCGTTACGCGCTGTGCACCATGTGCATCGGCGTGGGGCAGGGCATCGCGCTGATCATCGAACGCGTTTAATCCACCGGCCCCGCCCGCTATTGCGGCCAACCTTGGGGCACCAGGGTTGGCCGCAGCCCGGCGGGGCCGCTATCCGGAGCATCATCTTGCCTTATCTCGATCTTGACGGCCGGCGCCTGCACTACCGCCTCGACGGCGCGGCCGGCGCACCGGTACTGCTGCTGTCCAACTCGCTGGGCACCACCCTGGACATGTGGCAGCCGCAGCTGGCGGCGCTGGGCCAGCATTTCCGCCTGCTGCGCTACGATACCCGTGGCCACGGCGGCTCCACGCTGGGCAGCGGCCCTTGCGACATCGCGCAGCTGGGCGGGGACGTGCTGGCGCTGCTGGACGCGCTGGATATCGAGCGCGTGCATTTTTGCGGCATCTCGATGGGCGGCCTGACCGGGCAGTGGCTGGGCGTGCACGCGCCGCAGCGCCTGCACAAGCTGGTGTTGTGCAATACCGCGGCGCGCATCGGCAGTCAGCAGGCGTGGGACAGCCGCGCGGCGCTGGTGCGGCAGAGCGGCATGGCCGAGGTCGCCGCCGGCGCCGCTGCACGCTGGTTCACCGCCGACTATATCGCCGCCGAGGCGACGGCGGTGGCCGGCCTGCTGCGGCAGCTGGCGGAGTGTGACGCGGCGGGTTACGCCGCCTGTTGCGATGCGCTGGCGACGGCCGACCTGGGCGCCGCCATCGCCGGCATCACGCTGCCGACGCTGGTGGTGGCCGGCCTGCAAGACCCAGTCACGACGCCGGCTGATGCCGACTTCATCGCCGGCCAGATCGTGGGTGCGCAGCGCGTCGACCTGCTGGCCTCGCACCTGTCCTCCATCGAGGCCGCCGCGGCGTTCAACAACGTACTGCTGCGCTTCCTGAACGCCTGACCCTGAGCCGGCGGCCGGCCGGTCCCCCCGCCCGTTAACCGTTCCGTGTTTATTCGCCATTTTTATTTGTTCAAATAAAAGTGGCGAATAAACACGTCTATTGTTTTCATTTTGTTTTATTGGCGGCCGCGTTAGCGTGAATACTGCGCGAGTATTATCGGATACTAAATCAGTATTAGACGCCGTTTTTATTTGACCGCAGCATGATTTCCTATATCGGGCACCGCTTTGGTGTGCCGGTTATTCAAGTGGCGGAGAAATCCGGCAAGAGATTTTCCGGCCACGTCAGTCTGGTGTCATTACACGCGGAGAGAGTCATGAGTCAGGAACGTATCAAGAAAACGGTCAATGTGCAGACATTGATCAACGAGCAGGGATTGTCCGGCTATCAGAAGCTGGTTTTGTTTTTCTGTTTTTCCATCCTCGCACTGGACGGGCTGGATACCGCCGCCGTCGGCTATATCGCACCGCTGCTGGTGGCCGAGTGGGGCATCGAGCGTTCCGCACTGGCGCCGGCGTTGAGCGCCGCGCTGTTCGGGCTGGCGTTTGGCGCGCTGGCCGCCGGCCCCTGTGCCGACCGCTTTGGCCGCAAGGTGACGCTGATCGTGGCGACCGTGTTTTTTGCGCTGTTCAGCCTGCTGACCGCGCTGGCCTATGACATCCCCAGCCTGGCCCTGATCCGCTTCCTGACCGGGCTGGGTCTCGGCGCGGCGATGCCCAATGCGGTGACGCTGATGGCGGAGCTGGCGCCGGCGCGCTGCCGCTCGTTGGTGATCAATACCGTCTATGTCGGCTTTCCGCTGGGGGCGGCGGCGGGCGGTTTCGTGGCGGCGTGGCTGATTCCGCATTACGGCTGGCAGGGCATCTTCATCCTCGGCGGTGTGCTGCCCCTGCTGCTGTTGCCGTTCCTGATCCGCTCGCTGCCGGAGTCGGTGTCCTACATGACCGCGCGCGGCTATCCGCTGCCCCGCATCCGTGCGGTGCTGGAGCGCATCTGCCGCTGCGATCTGGGCCATGTCGAGCGCTTCGTGCTGGCCGAAGCACCGGCCAAGTCCGGCGACTCCTCGCTGCGCCTGATCCTGTCGCGCTCCTATGTGCTGGGCACGCTGATGCTGTGGATCACCTACTTCATGGGGCTGCTGATTTTCTACCTGCTGACCAGCTGGATGCCGCTGATGATGAAAGATGCCGGTTTCTCCATCGAAAAAGCGGCATTGCTGACCGCGATCTTCCCGCTGGGCGGCGGCATCGGCACCCTGGTGAGCGGGGTGCTGATGGACAAGTTCAATCCGGGGCGGGTGCTGAGTGTTGTCTACGTGCTGGCGGCGCTGCTGCTGATCGCGGTCGGGCAGAGCATGGAGAACGTGGCCGTGTTTGCGGTGCTGATCTTCCTGGCCGGGGTGATGGTGACCGGTGCCCAGGCGTCGCTGCCGGCACTGGCGGCGCCGATCTATCCGACCGCCGCGCGCGCCACCGGCATGGCGTGGATGCTGGGCATCGGCCGCTTTGGCGGTATCGCCGGGGCGTTGCTGGGCGGCGTGCTGCTGTCGATGAAGCTGCCGTTCAGCCAGATCGTGGTGCTGCTGGCGATCCCGGCGGCGCTGGCGATGCTGGCACTGTGGCTGCTGTCGCTCAAGATGGCGCGGCCGGCGGCGGCTGCCGCCGGGGCGCTGGCGCGTTCCGCCAGCTGAGTCATCGCCGCGGGTGGCGCGAATCGCCGCCGGCTGGATGCTTGCCACGCGCTCGCGGCCAACGTTGGCCGCGAGCGTGTGGCATTCCCGGCTGGCGCCCGCCGCCGCGGCTTCGCAATCGACAGGCAAGGGAGGGATCACGATGGAAAGATGGAGCGCGACTTATCTGCGCGTCTGGCCGGCACTGCAGTTGCTGCTGTGCGTGGGGGCGCAGTTCTGGGTCGGGGATGGCATCGCGCGCGGCGCGCTGCTGCTGGCCGGCGCACTGGCGCTGGCGCAATGGCTGCAGGGTTGCTGGCAACAGCGCGCTGAACGGCAGCAGCAGGCGGCCGAGGCGGCAGTACCGCCGGTAGCGCTGACCTTGCCGGCGCTGCGCTTCCGGACGGAGGCGCCGCCGCCTGCCGTCGCGCCCGATCGTTCCGCACCGCCGCCACCGGTTGTACTGCCGGACGACGCGGCCGGCAAGCTGGCCGACGATGCGGCGCAGCTGTCCGCGCTGCAAGAACAGTCCTGGCACGACATGGCGCGGGCGAGCAGCGTGGCCAGCTCGTCCGGCAGCCTGGTCGCCGGCAGCGCGCGGGCGCTGGCCGAGGCGACGCAGCAGATCGATGCGCTGGCGGCGCACACCGAACATAGTGCCGAGGTGTTTCAGCAATTGTCGGCGCAGTCGCAGCGCATCGGCCGCATCGTGGACAGCATCCAGGACATTGCCAAGCAGACCAATCTGCTGGCGCTGAACGCGGCGATCGAGGCGGCGCGCGCCGGCGAGTACGGGCGCGGTTTTGCCGTGGTGGCGGACGAGGTGCGCCGCCTGTCCGAGCGCGCCGCCGCGGCCAGCGACGAGATCGGCAACATCGCCGGCAACCTCAGTCAGGCGGCGGGGGCGGCCGAAGACGGCGTGGCGCTGGCGCGCGGCCATGCCCAGGCCGGGCGCAGCCTCGCCGACGAGGCGCAGGCGGCGATGCAGCAGCTCATCCGCGACGCGGCGCTGCGGGTCGAGATCGTGCAGGGCATCATCGCCTCCTTGCAGCAGCAGCGCCGCCTGGGTGAGGCGCTGCAGGGTGGGGTGCAGGCGTGGCAGCAGTCGTCGGTGCGGCTGCGCGACCGCCTGTCGCCGGCACAGGCCGCGGTCACGCCGGCCGGCGCCGTGACTCAGTAGCGGATGTAGTCGATTTTCTCTTCTTCGTAGATGCGGATGATCATCTCGATCAGCAGCTTGATCTCGCGCGACTCATCCAGCAGCCGGGTGCTGAGGATGATGGGGGAGACCATGTTGTGGTCCTGCAGCGGCAGGTAGCACACGTCCTCGCGCTTCAGCCCCTGCACGCTGGCGGGCACGATGGCGACGCCTTCGCCGGCGGCCACCAGGCCGATGGCGACCTGCAGTTCGCGGGCCTCGTAGATCTTTTTCGGCTCCAGGCCGCGGTCGTGGAACGAGGCCAGTATCTGGTCGGCAAAGCTCGGCCGCGGTGCCTTCGGAAACACGATCAGCGTGTCGTCGACGAGATCCAGCAGGCTGATCACCGGCCTGTCGGTTAGCGCATGGCCCGACGGTAGCGCCGCGACCAGCCGTTCCTCGCGCAGCACGATGCGGCGCACATTGGGATCTTCGTGGCGGATGCGGCCGAAGCCGACGTCGATCTTGCCTTCCTTCAGCGCGCTGATCTGCTCCATCGAGGTCATCTCGTGCAGCGTCAGCTCGGTGGTGTTCTGTTCGCTGCGAAAGCGGCGGATCACCTTGGGCAGCATGCCGTACAGGGTGGAGCCGACAAAACCGATCGACAGCTTGCGCTCGATGGTGCCGATACGGCGCGTCATCGCCTCCAGCTCGCGGCTCTGCGACAGCAGCTGGCGGGCATGGGCATAGAAGAACTGGCCGGCCTCGGTCAGCGTCAGCGGCCGCGAGCCGCGCACCAGCAAGGGCACCCCCAGCTCCTCTTCCAGCTGCTGTATCTGCCGGCTCAGCGGCGGCTGCGCGATATGCAGGCGTTCGGCGGCGCGGGTGATGTTTCCCTCCTCCGCGACCACCACAAAATAGCGCAAATGGCGCAAATCCATCTTCATACCTCCAGGGTATAAAAAACATACTAAATCAGTGTTGGTCGCGGAAATTTTAGCCGTGTATTGTTGATTTTGAAATTTCCAACACGAATTCTATACCGAAAAAACATGATCCGCTCAATAGAAACCATACTCGCAGACGTGCCCACCATACGCCCTCACAAGCTGTCGGTGGCCACGATGAGCACTCAAACGCTGGTCCTGATCCGCGTCCTTTGCGATGACGGCATCGAGGGTTGGGGGGAGGCGACCACCATCGGTGGCCTGAGCTACGGCGAGGAAAGCCCGGAAAGCATCAAGGCCAATATCGACACCCATATCGCGCCGCAGATTGTCGGCATGGACGCGACCAAGGTGGCGCTGGTGATGGTCCGCATCCGCAAGACGATCCAGGGCAACCGCTTTGCCAAATGCGCGATCGAAACCGCGCTGCTGGATGCGCAGGCCAAGCGGCTGGGCATGCCGCTGAGCGAGTTGCTCGGCGGCCGGGTGCGCGACGCCTTGCCGGTGGCATGGACGCTGGCCAGCGGCGATACCGCCCGCGACATTGCCGAGGCCGAGCAGATGCTGGCGCAGCGTCGGCACCGCATCTTCAAGCTGAAGATCGGCCTGCGCAGCGTGCAGGACGATGTGGCGCACGTGCTGGCGATCAAGAAGGCGCTCGGTGACGAGGTCAGCGTGCGCGTCGACGTCAACCAGGCGTGGAGCGAGCTGGACGCGGTGTCCGGCATCGCGGCACTGGAGGCTGGCGGCATCGACCTGATCGAGCAGCCGGTGCGCGCCGAGCAGCGTGCGTCGCTGGCGCGGCTGGCCAGCCGTTTCAGCGTGCCGCTGATGGCCGACGAGGCCCTGCACGGCCCGCAGAGCGCCTTTGAGCTGGCCGCGTCGGCCGGCGCCGATGTGTTCGCGGTCAAGATCGCGCAGTCCGGCGGCCTGCTGCCGGCGCGACTGGTTGGCGAGCTGGCGCAGCTGGCGGGCATCGGCCTGTACGGCGGCACCATGCTGGAAGGTGCCGTCGGCACCGCCGCCTCGGCGCACCTGTTTTCCACCTTTGCCTCGCTCAGCCACGGCACCGAGCTGTTCGGGCCGCTGCTGCTGACCGAGGAAATCCTGTGCGAGCCGCTGCAGTACCGGGACTTCATGCTGCAGGTGCCGAGCGGGCCGGGGCTGGGCATCACCATCGACCGCGACAAGCTGGCCCGCCTGCGCCGCCAGTAACGCCGTCGCTGACCTTATCCCGAATCAGAAGAGGAGCAAATCATGCTGTTTCACGTACGAATGGACGTCAAGTTGCCTCACGACATGGCCGACAGCGTTGCGGCCAACCTGAAGCAAGTCGAGAAGGACAAGGCGCAGGCGCTGCAGCGCAGCGGCACCTGGCGCCATCTGTGGCGCATCGCCGGCCAGTACTCGAACGTCAGCATTTTTGACGTGGCGGATGTCGAGGAGCTGCATCAGCTGCTGTCCACGCTGCCACTGTTTCCGTACATGACCATCCAGGTCATGCCCCTGTGTCGTCATCCGTCTTCGGTGCATGACGACGACCGTTGAATGAACAAGGCCCGCAGAAGGCCTGAGCCGTAAACCCGCGTCAACCGCAACCCCCGAGTCACAACACAACAGCACTACAGAGGAGTCTTAGACATGAATCACGCAGAAATCGATGCCCTGGTAAAAAGCTTCATCGTCGATACCGCTACCGGCGACGTGAATCCACGGGTCCAGCAAGTGGTCGTGCGCCTGACCAGCGACCTGTTCAAGGCGATCGAGGACCTGGACCTCACCCCGAGCGAAATCTGGAAAGGCCTGGAGTACTTTGCCGAAGCCGGTGCCACCCACGAGCTGGGCCTGCTGGCCCCAGGTATCGGCCTGGAGCGTTTCATCGACATTCGCCAGGATGAGGCCGAGGCCCGCGCCGGCCTGAACGGCGGCACGCCGCGCACCATCGAAGGCCCGCTGTACGTGGCCGGCGCGCCGAAGAGCACCGGTTTTGCCCGTCTGGACGATGGCACCGAGTCCGAGCAGGGTGAAGTGCTGTTCATGCAGGGCACCGTCTACGGTGCCGACGGCAAGCCGCTGCCGGGGGCGCAGGTGGAGGTGTGGCACGCCAACCTGATGGGCAACTACTCCTTCTTCGACAAGAGCCAGTCCCACTTCAACCTGCGTCGCACCATCATCACCGATGAGCAGGGTCGTTACCAGTTCCGCAGCATCGTGCCGATGGGCTACGGCTGTCCGCCGGAAGGCACCACCCAGCGCCTGCTGACGCAGCTGGGCCGCCACGGCCGTCGCCCCGCGCACATCCACTTCTTCGTGTCGGCGGCCGATCATCGCAAGCTGACCACCCAGATCAACATCGAGGGTGACGAGTACTGCTGGGACGACTTCGCCTTTGCCAGTCGCGAAGGACTGGTGCCGTCGGTGACCCGCATCAGCGATCCGGCCGAGCTGGACCAGAAACAGCTGAACAAGCCGTTCGCCGCCATCGATTTCGATTTCCACCTCTACGGTGAGACGGCCGTCGTACCGAGCAGCATCGTCGAGCGCCAGCGCGCCAGCGCCTGATCGATACCGGGCATCAAGCCACAGGGACGGATCACGCCAGGCGTGATCCGTCTGACCAGACCGAGGAGTACGGAAATGATCCCCATCCATCCCGATGCCACGCCGAAGCTGCGGCAGCTGGACGACTACCTGATCGAGAACCCGCAGACCGGTGACTACCGCCTGCACCGCAGCGTGTTCACCGACGAAGCGCTGTTCGAACTCGAGATGAAGCACATCTTCGAAGGCAACTGGATCTATCTCGCGCACGAGAGCCAGATCCCGAACAACAACGACTACTACACCACCAATATGGGGCGCCAGCCGATCTTCATCGCGCGCAACCGCCAGGGTGAGCTGAACGCCTTCGTCAACGCCTGTACCCACCGCGGCGCGACGCTGTGCCGCCACAAGCGCGGCAACAAGGCGACCTATACCTGCCCGTTCCACGGCTGGACCTTCAACAACAGCGGCAAGCTGCTGAAGGTGAAGGATCCGGAAGACGCCGGCTATCCGGACTGCTTCAACAAGGAAGGCTCGCACGACCTGAAGAAGGTGGCGCGCTTCGAGAACTACCGCGGCTTCCTGTTCGGCAGCCTCAATGCGGAGGTCAAGCCGCTGCAGGACTACCTCGGCGAGGCCACCAAGATCATCGACATGATCGTCGAGCAGTCGCCGGACGGGCTGGAAGTGCTGCGCGGCTCGTCGACCTACACCTTTGACGGTAACTGGAAGCTGACCGCCGAAAACGGCGCCGACGGCTACCACGTCTCGGCCGTGCACTGGAACTACGCCGCCACCACCAGCCACCGCAAGGAACAGAACGCGCGCGAAGACAACACCCGAGCGATGGATGCCGGCAAGTGGGGCAAGCAGGGCGGTGGCTTCTACGCCTTCGAGCACGGTCACATGCTGCTGTGGACGCAGTGGGCGAACCCGGAAGACCGCCCGAACTTCGCGCGCCGCGACGAATACGCCGACAAGCTCGGCCCGGAAATGGCCGACTGGATGGTGCGCAACTCGCGCAACCTGTGCCTGTAACCCAACGTGTACCTGATGGACCAGTTCGGCTCGCAGATCCGCGTGGTGCGGCCGCTGTCGGTGGGCAAGTCCGAAGTGACCATCTACTGCATCGCGCCCAAGGGCGAACCGGCCGATGCGCGCGCCCGCCGCATCCGCCAGTACGAGGACTTCTTCAACGCCAGCGGCATGGCGACGCCGGACGACCTGGAAGAATTCCGCGCCTGCCAGCAAGGTTATGCCGGCCGTGCGGTGGAATGGAACGACATGTGCCGCGGTTCGACGCACTGGGTGGAAGGTGCCGACGACGCCGCCCGCAAGATCGGCCTGAAGCCGGTGCTCAGCGGGGTCAAGACCGAGGACGAGGGCCTGTACACGGTGCAGCACCGCTACTGGCTGGACGTGATGAAGAAAGCCGTTGCCGCGGAAGGGGGTCAGGCATGAGCACCGTGAACATGGAGCAGATTCGCGCCTTTCTCTACCGCGAAAGCCGCCTGCTCGACGACGAGCAGTGGGACGACTGGCTGGCGTGCTACCACCCCGACGCCGAGTTCTGGATGCCGTCGTGGGATGACGACGACACCCTGGTCTCCGATCCGCAGCGCGAAATCTCGTTGATCTACTACCCGAGTCGCCAGGGGCTGGAAGACCGCGTGTTCCGCATCAAGACCGAGCGCTCCAGCGCCACCATGCCGGACACCCGCACCAGCCACAACATCAGCAATGTCGAGCTGGTGGCGCAGGACGGCGCGCAGGTCACGGTGCGCTTCAACTGGCACACGCTGAGCCACCGTTACAAGACCGATTACAGCCACTTCGGCATGGCGCGCTACGTGATCGATTTTGCCGGGGACAGTCCGAAAATCCGCAACAAGTATGTGGTGCTGAAGAACGATTACATCCACCAGGTAATCGACATCTACCACATCTGATCCGCCAGGCAGGAATACACCATGAGTTATCAGATTGCACTTCAGTTTGAGGATAGCGTCACCCGTTTCATCAGCTGCAACGACAACGAGACGCTATCCGATGCCGCCTATCGCCAGAAGATCAACATCCCGCTGGATTGTCGTGACGGCGCCTGCGGCACCTGTCGCGGCCTGTGCGAGTCCGGCAGCTACGAGCTGCCGCCGTCCAGCTACATCGACGACGCGCTGACCGCGGAAGAAGCCGGCCAGGGTTATATCCTCGCCTGCCAGACGCGGCCGAAATCCGATTGCGTGATCCGGATCCCGGCCTCGTCACAGGCGTGCAAGACCGGCGTCACCACCTTTGACGGCACGCTGGCGGCGGTGGAGACCCTGTCCGATTCCACCATCGGCTTCGCCATCGAACTGGATGCTGCGGCCAACCTTGGTTTCCTGCCCGGCCAGTACGTGAAGGTCAACATCCCCGGCAGCGAGCTGTCGCGTGCCTACTCCTTCAGCTCGCCGCCGGGTGCCGCGCAGGCGGCCTTCGTGGTGCGCAATGTGCCGGGCGGCCGCATGAGCCACTTCCTGAGCCATGACGCCCGCCCCGGCCAGCGCATCAGTTTCAGCGGCCCGTACGGCAGCTTCTATCTGCGCGAAGTGGTGCGTCCGGTGCTGTTCCTCGCCGGCGGCACCGGCATCGCACCCTTCCTGTCGATGCTGGCGGTGCTGGCCGAATCCGGCAGCCCGCAGCCGCTGCGCATGGTGTTCGGCGTCACCAACGATGTCGACCTGGTGGCGCTGGAACAGCTGGAGGCCGCCCATGTCCGCCTGCCGCAGTTCGAGTACCGCAGCTGCGTGGCATCTGCCGACAGCGAGCATCCGCGCAAGGGTTACGTCACCGGTCACATCGACCCGGCGTGGCTGAATGGCGGCGACGTCGACATCTACCTGTGCGGCCCGGTGGCGATGGTCGATGCGGTGCGCCAGTGGCTGGCCGACTCGGGCATTAGCCCGGCCAACTTCTACTACGAGAAATTCTCGGCCAGCAGCGAGGCGTGACGCGATGCGACAGCAACAACGTTTTGACGAAAAAGTAATCATGGTGACCGGGGCGGCGCAGGGCATCGGCCGCGGCGTCGCCATCGCGGCGGCACAGGAGGGCGCCGCGCTGGTGCTGGTCGACCGCTCCGACTACGTGCACGAGGTGGCCGGCGAGATCAAGGCCGACGGCGGCCGCGCCATCGTGGTCAGTGCCGATCTGGAAACCTACGCCGGCGCGCAGCAGGCGGTGACGGCGGCGCTGGACGAGTTCGGCCGCATCGACGTGCTGGTCAACAACGTCGGCGGCACCATCTGGGCCAAGCCGTACCAGGAGTACGACGAGACCCAGATCGAGGCCGAGATCCGCCGCTCGCTGTTCCCGACACTGTGGTGCTGCCGCGCGGTGCTGCCGCCGATGATCGCACGCCGGCAGGGGGTGATCGTGAACGTGTCCTCCATCGCCACCCGCGGCATCTACCGCATTCCGTACTCGGCGGCCAAGGGCGGCGTCAACGCGCTGACCGCCAGCCTCGCCTTCGAGCACGCCGAGGATGGTATCCGCGTCAATGCGGTGGCCACCGGCGGCACCGAGGCGCCGCCGCGCAAGGTGCCGCGCAACGCGTCGGCGATGAGCGCGCAAGAGGCCGGCTGGTACCAGGGCATCGTCGACCAGACCATCGCCTCCAGCCTGATGCACCGTTACGGCACGATCGCGGAGCAGGTAGCCGCGATCCTGTTCCTGGCGTCGGAGGAGTCCTCCTACATCACCGGCACGGTGTTGCCGGTCGGTGGTGGCGATCAGGGCTAGTTATTGTTTTTTCGAGTTCCCCTTTCCTTGCTGCGCGTCTTTGGCCGTTCCCACGGCGAAGGGCGCGCCTTTTTTTGCCGGCAAGGTTGGCCGCAAGCGCGGGCGGGGGAGGATGACTGCTGCTGCGAGCGCCGCCGTGTGCTTATGGTGCAGGGTGTGAATATGGAAGGAGCGAAGATGGGGTCTGAACAAGGCAAGACCGGCGGCGACGGCGCGCTGGCACGCCTGCGGCGGGACTGGTCGCTGTCGGCGGTCAGTGCCGGCTTCCTGGCGGTGCTGGTGTCCTATGCCGGGCCGCTGGCGATCTTTTTCCATGCGGCGGAGGTCGGCCACTTCAGCCACGACATGGTGGCGTCGTGGGTGTGGGCGATTTCGATCGGCGCCGCGCTGTCCGGCATCTTGCTGAGCTGGACAACCAAGGTGCCGGTGATCACCGCCTGGTCGGCACCCGGCACCGCGCTGCTGGTGACGCTGTTCCCGGCGCTGCCGCTGCCGCAGGTGGTGGGCGCCTACCTCACCGCGGCGCTGATCCTCTTCCTGATCGGCTGTTCCGGCTACTTCGACCGCATCATGGCGCGGATTCCCCGCGGCATCGCGGCGGGGATGATGGCGGGCATCCTGTTCCAGTTCGGGGTGCAGGCGTTCAAGTCGGCGGCGGCGGCGCCACTGCTGGGCGTCAGCATGGTGCTGGCCTACCTGCTGTTCCGCCGCCTGTTGCCGCGCTACTGCATCGTGCTGGTGTTGCTGGTCGGCGTGCTGCTGTCGCTGGCGACGGGGACGCTGCATGGCGGCGAGGCGAGCTTCAGCCTGACGCGGCCGCAGTTCATTGCGCCGCAGTGGAGCATCGCGGCGACGCTGAGCCTGGCCATCCCGCTGGTCATCGTCAGCCTCACCGGGCAGTTCCTGCCGGGGATGGCCATTCTGCGCGGTGCCGGCTATACCATTGCGGCGCGGCCTATCCTGCTGGTCACCAGCGTGGCCTCGCTGCTGGTCGCCTGTTTTGGCGGGGTGACCATCGTGGTGGCGGCGATCACCGCGGCGCTGTGTACCGGCAAGGACGCGCACGAAGACCCGGGCAAGCGCTATGTGGCGGGGATTGCCAATGGCGTGTTCTATCTGCTGGGCGGGCTGTTCTCGGGGGCGATCGTGCTGCTGTTCGCGGCGCTGTCCAAGGCGCTGGTCGCCATACTGGCCGGGGTGGCGCTGATCGGCGCGATCACGGCCAACCTGCTGGCGGTGCTGCAGGACGAGGAGCAGCGCGAGGCGGCCATGATCACCTTCCTGGCGACCGCCTCCGGCATGAGCTACGCCGGACTGGGCGCCGCGTTTTGGGGCGTGCTGATCGGCAGCATCGCCAGCTATGTGCTGCGCAAGCCGGAGGCCAGCGCTCGCGTCAAGACGGGCACGGCTTGAGATTGAGATGGTAGACCAGGGCCGCGCCCGGGGCGGCGTCGGTGGTGTCCAGCGACGCCATGGCCGCGCCGCGCCGCAGCTCGCCATCGAGGCTTAGCGTGATGCTGACATCAAGCATCGCCGCCGCGCCGCAGCCGACCCGTTTCATTTGTCCGGCGCCGATGTTTTCCGTAAACAGGTAGTCGTTTTCATGCGGGCCTTTGATCTTGCGTTTGAAAACGCGGCCGTGTGCGTTGTCGCGTGGCCCCAGGAAGTATTGCACGTCGAGTGCGGTTTCCTGTTTCGCCGCCAGTTTGGCAAAGCCGCGGTAGTCGACCCTGTAGACACCGATGGAATAACCGGCCGGTAAATTGAGCGGGGACGTAATGCGGCAGACTTTGCGTTGCGCGCCGCTCACGGCATTCGCGTTGTTGGCGACGGTGAACTGGTCAAACAAGATGCTCAGGGTGGTGCCATCGGGCGAACTGATGACGGAGTAGCTGCCCGCAGGGCAACCGTTGCTTTCCTGGGCCTGTGCCGGCAGGCACAGCAGCCCGGCGCAGGCGAGAAGACTACGCAGCAGCCAGGTCATGGTCGTTTCCTTTCATGAACCGGGCGGCGCCTGCTGCCAGGCACCGCCCGCGATGGGCTCAGCGGCAATTGCGCCACTGCAGGTGGTAGATGATCGAGGCATTGACGTCTTCGGAATCGATCGACGCCATGGCTTCCCTGTTGGAAACCGTGTTCACGCGCATGCTCGAATTGGTGCGCAGGTTGACGTCCTCGCCACAGCGCGACCAGATGATCGACTCGGCAGTCAACGTGTTGCTGATCAGATAGTCTTCATCAATGGGACCGCGAAATCGCCGCTGGAAGGCCGGGCCTCTGCTGCCGGCGAAGAAGTACTCGACGTTGAACTGCGAGGTCGCCGACTGCGGCAGGTGATTAAAGCCACGGAAGTCGATTTTCAGGATCGACACGCTCAGTC
Organism: Vogesella indigofera; assembly: GCF_003633895.1. Taxonomy (GTDB): domain Bacteria; phylum Pseudomonadota; class Gammaproteobacteria; order Burkholderiales; family Chromobacteriaceae; genus Vogesella; species Vogesella indigofera. Next base: position 304,468 of record NZ_RBID01000015.1, on the reverse strand, counting down.
CTTGCGGCACGTGCACGGGGATGGCGATGTTGCAGCTCTTGCGGTCAAAGCTTTTACCGCTGCTTCCACCGACGCTGACCTGGTATTCGTCGAATAACAGACTCAAGGATTTGGCATCCGGACTCAGGGTGACATCGACGGTGCCGGCCGGACAGCCGGTTCCGCCGTAGCCTGGCTCGCCCAGCGCAATATCGTCGGCGTAAGCCGCCGTGCCGAGCAGCAGGGCGGTCATTAACAGAATGATTTTTTTCATGTTGCATCTCCTCGTATGACGAGTCCTGCTTGCGCAAGACGGCATGACCGGTGCGGCTCTTGGCGCGGAACGCGGTGCGTCACGCCTGATTGCCGTCGCGGGCCTTATCGCCGTTTGCCGCGTTGCTCCCGCGCGTACTGCCATGGTCGGCGTTGGCGCCTGGGTTCAGGCTGGCTTGGCTAGTTGCAGCTTGTGGCGCCGTGCTGTTGGCGTCTGTCTGCTGACGCACATACTCGGGCAGTTGCCGGCAGCGGTACCAAGCGTGCCGTCGCCGCAGCGTAGGGGATGGGGGATGGCCTGGGCCGCGGGCGCTGCCGGCGGGGCGGTTTGGGGCAGGGATTGTGGCCGGGGGCGCACTGCGTGACAGCGGCGCCCCGTTTGGGGGGGCGTGGGTGGCGGCCCGGGTTGGGGCCGCGCCGGGGCTTACACCGCCGGTGGCGCCACCGTGGCGGCTTGCAGATGCTGCAGGATCACCTGCCCGCCGCACAGGATGTCGTCGCTGATGGCGCGGGCGGCGGCCGGGCCGTCATGGGCGCGGATGGCGGCCAGCACCGGGTAGTGGAAGTCGAGCATGTCGTCGCCGCCGTCACCGTAGACGTCGGCAATCAGCGGCCCCATCTGCAGCCAGATGCGGTACAGGATGCCCTGCAGGAAGGGCATGCCGGCGATGTCGACCAGCGCGAAGTGAAAGCGCTGGTTCAGGTCGCAGCCGCGGGCGGTGTCGCCGTCGGCAATCGCCTGTTCGTTCTGCCGCACCAGTTCTTCCAGCTGCACGATCTGCTCGGCGTCGGCATTTTGCGCCGCCATTTCTGCGGCCAACCCTTCCAGCTTGATGCGGATGGCGCGGATCTCCAGATAGCGTTCCACCGTCATGTGCGGCACGCGGATGTCGCGCGCCGATTTCATCGCCAGCGCCTGTTCCTGCACCAGCCGCAGGATGGCATCGCGCACCGGGGTGACGCTGGTGCCCAGCCGCGCCGCCAGCTCGCGGATCTTCAGCCGCTCGCCCGGCTTGAGCTTGCCCTGGATCAGGGCATTGCACAGCAGGTGGTAGACGGTGCTACCGAGGTTGTCGTGTTCCAGCGTGTCCAGCGCGTCGGTCATGGTGGGGCGTGCCGCAAGATTGAGTTGGCTGATTCTAGCATCGGCACCTGCATATATGATGCATCAAATAAACAGAAGGGTAGCTCGCGCGTGGTGCGGCAAGGTTGGCCGCAGGGTCGGCAAGTCCCGTGCGGCAGTGCTTGGGGGCAGCGGCAATCACGCGGCACGGCGCTGGCGGTGCCGCGCTTGCAATTGAAAAATGCAACAAATATGATGCATCATAAATTTGATGTCGTGATGTCACGGCACGCCCGCCAGCGCCGCGCGGCTGGGATTAGCACCGGCCCGCCGCAACGGCCGCCACCACCGCAACCAGGAGTCTGCCATGCCGGATAAAAAGCGTTACATGCTGTTGACGGGGGCCAGCCGCGGCATCGGCCACGCCACCGTCAAGCTGTTCCAGGAGCACAACTGGCACATCTTTACCGTGTCGCGGCAGCCGTTTTCCGAGGATTGCCGCTGGCCGTCGGCGCGCGCCAGTCATGTGCAGGCCGATCTGGCCGACCTGTCCTGCCTTGATGCGCTGGTGGCCGAGGTGCGCAGCCGGCTGCCGGGTGGCGAGCTGCACGCGCTGGTGAACAATGCCGGCATCTCGCCCAAGGGGCCGCACGGCGCGCGGCTGGGCATTCTGGACAGCGACATGGACACCTGGGGCCGGGTGCTGAACGTCAACCTGGTGTCCACCGCGCTGCTGGCGCGGGGGCTGTTTCCAGAGCTGAAAAAAGGGCAGGGCAGCATCGTCAACGTCACCTCCATTGCTGGCTCGCGGGTGCACCCGTTTGCCGGCGTCGCCTACGCCGCGTCCAAGGCTGGTTTGGCGGCGCTGACCCGCGAGCTGGCGCACGAATTCGCGCCGCACGGCATCCGCGCCAATGCCATCGCCCCCGGCGAGATCGACACCGCCATCCTGTCGCCGGACACCGCCAAAATCGTCGAACACGACGTGCCGATGCAGCGGCTGGGCACGCCGCACGAGGTGGCGGAGGCGATCTACTTCCTGTGCTCCAACCGTTCCTCGTATATCAACGGCTCGGAAATCCACATCAACGGAGGCCAGCATGTCTGACAGCGCCATCGACCAGCTGTTTTCCACCATGGGCAGCGCCACCTCGGAGGATGCCGCCAGCGCGCTGCTGTGGCAGCACTACGGCCTGCGTGGCCGCGCCAGCGTGCTTAACAGCGAGCGCGACCAGAACTTCCACATCCGTGGCGACGACGGCCGGCAGTACGTGCTGAAGCTGACGCACCCGGCCGAGGCGCGCGGCGTCACCGATTTCCAGACCCGCGCGCTGCTGCATGCCGCCAGCCGCGACCCGGCGCTGCCGATTCCGCGCGTCATCCCGCGGCTGGATGGCGAGCCGTATGCGGCGATTACCCTGCCGGACGGCACGCAGCGGGTGCTGCGCCTGCTCAGCTACCTTGGCGGCCAACCTTTGCACCAGATCACGCGCAGCGCCGCCCAGCGCCGCCATCTGGGACAGACTCTGGCGCGGCTGGATCTGGCGCTCAGCGATTTTGCCCATCCGTCCGCCGACCACGCGTTGCTGTGGGACATCCAGCATAGCGAGCGGCTGCAGCCGCTGCTGGCCGAGCTGCCGCCGGGGCCGCAGACCGACACGCTGGCGGCATTCGTCGCCCATTTCCGGCGCGAGATCCAGCCGGCGCTGGCCGGCCTGCGCCGGCAGGTGATCCACAACGACCTCAACCCCTACAACGTGCTGGTCGATCCGCAGGATCAGATCACCACCAGCGGGCTGATCGACTTTGGCGACATGGTGCAGGCGCCGCTGGTGGGCGAGCTGGCGGTGGCCTGTTCCTACCAGCTGTCCGGCAATGCCAATCCGCTGGATACCGCCGCCGAGCTGATCGCCGGCTATCACCAGCTATGCCCGCTGCGGCGCGAAGAAGTGTTGCTGCTGTACGAGCTGATCCTCACCCGGCTGTGCATGACGGTGACCATCACCGGCTGGCGCGCCAGCCGCTACCCGGAAAACAAGACCTACATCCTGCGCAACAACGGCCTGAGCTGGGACGGCCTGCAACGGCTGCAAGCCATCGGCCGCGAACAGGCGCAGGCATTTTTGCTGCAGGTGTGCGGCATGAAAGGACAAGCATGAGCAGCAAGGACCAACGCATGGCCAATGCCTTCGACCCGGCCACCGCTGGCAGCCTGCCGGCGCGCGAGCAGGCGCTGATCCAGCGCCGGCAGCAGGTGCTGGGCCAGGCCTACCGGCTGTTCTATGAACAGCCGCTGCACGTGGTGCGCGGCGAGGGCGTATGGCTGTACGACCCGGACGGCAACGCCTATCTCGACGTGTACAACAACGTCGCCTCGGTCGGGCACAGCCACCCGCGGGTGGTGGACGCCATCGCCCGCCAGGCGGCGACGCTGAACACCCACACCCGTTACCTCAACGACGTCATTCTCGACTACGCCGAGCGGCTGCTGGCGACGCTGCCGGCAGCCACCAGCCAGGCAATGTTCACCTGTACCGGCAGCGAGGCCAACGATCTGGCGCTGCGGCTGGCGGCCAACTACAGCGGCGGTACCGGCGTGATCGTCACCAGCCATGCCTATCACGGCGTCACCAGCAGCGTGGCGGCGTGCTCGCCGGCCTTCGGCCACAACGTGCCGCTGGGCGTGCACGTGCGCACCGTGCCGGCGCCCGACGCCTACCGCTACCCGGACGAGGATGTCGGGGCACGCTTTACCCGCCATGTCGAGCAGGCCATCGCCGACCTGCAGCGGCACGGCATCCAGCCGGCGGCGCTGCTGGTGGACACGCTGTTTACCAGCGACGGCGTGTTTGCCGAGCCGGCAGGTTTTCTCGCCGGTGCGGTGGACGCCATCCGCGCCGCCGGCGGGCTGTTCATCGCCGACGAAGTGCAGGCCGGCTTTGCCCGCAGCGGCAGCCATTTCTGGGGCTTCCAGCGCCACGGCGTCACCCCGGACATCGTCACCATGGGCAAGCCGATGGGTAACGGCCACCCGATTGCCGGGCTGGCGGCACGGCCGGAGATCATCGACGCCTTCGGTCGTCAGGTGCGCTACTTCAATACCTTCGGCGGCAACCCGGTGTCGTGTGCCGCCGGCATGGCGGTGCTGGACATCATCCGCGACGAGGGTTTGCAGCAGAACGCGCGTGACACCGGCGCCTATCTCAAGGCCGGCTTCGACAGGTTGGCCGCAAAGCATGAGCTGATCGGCGATGTGCGCGGCGCCGGTTTCTTCCTCGGGGTGGAGCTGGTGAGCGACCGGCAGCGCAAGACGGCGGCCACGGCGGAAACCGGCCGCATCGTCAACGCGCTGCGCGAGCGGCGCATCCTGATCAGCGCCACCGGCCCGGCCGGCAATATCCTCAAGCTGCGGCCGCAGCTGCCGTTCTCGCGCGCCAACGCCGACCAGCTGCTGGGCACGCTGGACGAGGTGCTGGCCGGGCTGTAGCGCGGCTGACGCGGCGCCGGGGTGTTTCGGGATTGCCGGCGGATGCCGCCGGGCTGTCCCGTCCGGCGGTGACAACGGTTTCAGCACTGTAAAGCCAGCCGCCTCTGCGGTTGGTGGCGACTACGCTGGCGCTTGTCGTCATCGCCGCGCTGTTGTCGCTGACCCCGCTTGGTACCCGTTTCGGCTTCGTGTCCCCGTCAGTCCGCTTCGGTTTCGCTCCCGGTGCCAGGCGCAAAGCCGACAACGCCGCCGTTGATGGCAGGAGCCCTTCGGGGAGGGGCGGTGTCCAGCGCCCCGGCCGATCGATTTGCCGTCGATGGTGACGCTCGCATCGATCCGCGGGAGGCCACGGTGCCGCCCCGTTGCCGCTTCCGGCAAGGTGCATTCCATTAAAACGTCCCAGCGGGGGACAAACGTATTTGCTCACAGAATTTCGCGGACAGGAACTGGGCCAGTTTATCAAGCAGTCGCGCCTGCGCTTTCACCACATCGCTCACCTGGCCACCGGTAACGGCCTCCCTGGCGTGGAACACCCCGGTCAGCAACGGCCGGTCCCGTCCCTTGGCAAGCAGGCGCCAGCCAGCCTCCAGCTCGGCCTCCTTGCCGGGGGCCAGCCGGAACACCCTCACATCAAGCAGGAGCGAAAAATCGGTCTGCGCCAAGCCGGGCTGCGGCCAAGCGTACACGGTGCCCAGGCCTGACTGGCGCGACAAATCCAGGGCCACCGCCTGCGCGAGCAGTCGCGGCAGGCTGGCGACCCAGCGCTGCTCCTCGGCCAGCAGCAAACGGCCATCCGCCTGTTCCAGCACCAGCTGGGGATGGTCTACGCCAGCCGGCAAGGTCACCGGCCCCACCAGCAGACTGGCGCCGGAAGTCAGCTCGCCCGGAGCCGGTGCGATGGCGGCGAGGTCATGGAAGGTGGCTGGCACGGAGGCACAGCCCGCCAGCATCAGTACCGCCAGGAGTGCGAAGCGGCATTTCATTGGGCGTCTCCTTGCTTGCCGCGAATCAGTGCTTCGGGATGACGGTCGAGATAATCGACCAGGGCACGGACACTGCGTGCGGTTTCGCTGACCTCAAGCGCGGCGTTGCGCATGTCCTGCTGTAGCGGCGAGTTGGCCTGCAGCACTTGCTGGGTGTCGTCCAGCGTCTTTTGCAGCTTGTCCAGTGTTTGCGTGGCCTGCGGCAGCATCTTGTCGTCGATGTTGCCCATCAGTTGGCGGGTGGCGGCCAGCATGGCGCGCAACTCGTGAACGGACTGGTCCAGTCCTGCGCTGATGGATTCCAGCGGCATCTTGTCCAGCTTGCGGGCGATGCGTTGCATCATGGCCTGCAGCTCTTCCAGATCGCCCGGGATGGTCGGCATCACGTCCATGTCCTGCTCGTGTCCCAGTTGTGCCGGCTTGGCGTCGCGGAAGAAGTCCAGCGCCACGAACAGCTGGCCGGTAATCAGGCTGCCGGAGCGCAACTGGGCGCGCAGGCCGTTTGTCACCATTTGCTTGAGCGACAGTTGCTGGCGAAGGCTGCGGTCCTTGTCGAGATTGCTCGACATGGCCAGCAAGCGGCTGGGAAAGATGCGCACATCCACCAGCATGTTGAAATCCTTGCGTGCCTTGTCCTGTTCCAGGCCGATGGCCGTCACCTCGCCAATGACAATGCCACGGAAGTCCACCGGCGCACCCACGGAGAGGCCACGCACCGACTGCTGGAATTTGAGCCGTATCGGATACACCTCGTGATCCGCCGTGCGCATGGCCACATCGCGGGTTTCCGCCAGGCCGAATACCGCGCCTGCTGCCGCTGGCTGCGCGCTCTCGCCAGAGGATGGTGACTCGAAGGCGATGCCCCCCAGCGCGATGGCCGTCAGAGACTGTGTGTTTACCTTCAGCCCGTTGGCGGAAATGGAAAGGTCTACGCCGCTGGCGTGCCAGAAGCGGGTATCCGGCACCACGAAGCGGTCGTAGGGGGCGTTGATGAAGACGGTGAGGTCCAGCCCCTGCCCACTCTTGTCCAGGGCGTAGGCGACCACTTGCCCTACCGGCACCCGGCGGAAGTACACCGGCGCGCCGATGTCCAGCGAGCCGAGATCGGCGGATTTCAGCACGAACTGCCTGCCCGGCAGGTCGCCGGTGATGATGGGAGGCACGTCCAGACCGGTGAAATGCTGGCTGCTGGTCTTGCTCCGCCCCGCGTCCATGCCGATATAGGCGCCGGACAGCAGGGTGCCGAGGCCGGACACGCTGCCGCCGGCGATACGCGGTCGGACGATCCAGAAGCGACTGTCGCTGGTGAGATAGGGCTCGGCCTCCTTGCTTATCTGCGCGGTGGCAATGATGCTCTTGCGGTCCTCGCTCACTTTTACCGAGGTCACCTCGCCGATGTCCACATCCCGGTACTTGATGCGCGTCTTGCCGGCCTCCAGGCCTTCGGCGTTGTGAAAAGCGATGGTAATGGTGGGGCCGCGCGACAGGATGGCTTGCACGGTCAGGTAGCCCCCTATCAGCGCGGCCACCACCGGGATCAGCCACACCAGCGAGGGTGACCAGCGCCGTCGTTCCTCCAGCCTGGCCTGCGGCAATTCCTGTTGCACCGGTTCGTCCGGTGCGTCGTCACGCTTGTCGATCATCATTTACCTCGATGGGGTCCCAGATGAGCCTGGGGTCGAAACACATGGCGGACAGCATGGTGAGCACCACTACCGCGCCGAAGGCCATGGCGCCAGGGCCGGCCTTGATGCTGGCCAGCGACTGCAGCTGCACCAGCGACACCAGCAGCGCCACGACATAAATATCCAGCATCGACCACGGGCCGATGGCTTCCAGTAAGCGGTACAGCCGCGTGCGTTGCCGCGGCGCCCAGCGCGAGCGGCACTGTACGGTGACCAGCAACAGCAGCATGGCCAGAATCTTGAGCAGCGGCACCAGCACGCTGGCAATGAAAACCACCAGTGCCAGCGGCCAGGAGCCGCTTTGCCAGAGGAACACCACGCCGCTCATGATGGTGTCGCTCTGCGTACCGGACAGCATGACGGTTTCCATGATGGGCAGCAGATTGGCCGGCAGATAACAGATGATGGCGGCCAGCAGGAAGGCCCAGGCGTATTCCACGCTGCGCTTCTTGCGCGCCCTCACCTCGGCCCCGCAGCGTGGACAGACGGCCGCCGTGCCGGGACGCTCATCCACGCCCCGGCACAACAGGCCGCAAGCGTGGCAATGCCACCAGCCGCGCGCGGCGGCGGAATTCAGCGGATAGCGCGGCATGCTTCGTATCGCTCCCACAGCAGGGCCGCGTCGAAGCGGCTGGCACTGGTAGCCAGCAGCACGATCAGCACGAAAAACGACCACAGCCCGATACCGGGATGTACCTGGGCCAGATGGGCCAACTTGACCAGCGACACCAGCACGCCGAGCAAGAATACTTCCACCATCCCCCAGGGGTGCAGCATCTGGATCGCGCGCATCACGCGGGGGAAGCCGTGCGGCACACGGCCCAGCGTCAATGGCAGCAATAGGTAGAGCAAGGCCAGCAACTCGATGCCCGGCAGCAGCACACCGGTGAACAGCACCAGCATGGCCACCGGCAGCATGTCCTGATGCATCAGCTGCGAGACGGTGCCCAGCAGCGTGGTGGCGGTGCGCACCCCGCCCACCTCCAGTCCCACCACGGGAAACACATTGGCCAGCGCGAAGACGAACAGGGTGGCCAACACCAGCGCCAGCGAGGTCTGCGGCTGATCACCCGGCGCGCGATGCAGCAGTGCGCCGCAGCGGCAGCAGACCACGTTTTGCGTGACGGCCACCGGCAGTACCTGCAGCAAGTCACATTCGTGGCAAGCAGTCTTGGCGTGATGATGCGTGCTGTTTTTACGATTCGACATCATTGGATGTTGGGCATTTTTTGAAAAGCAGGCACCAGATAAAAATCATTCAAATGAATGTCGCGGGTTGCTTATTTGACGAGAGTTCCTGTTGGTCTTTGTTCATGGAGTCAATCAGTAAATCCAGCGCCGCACTCGAGACCTTGAAAATGCCATGGTAGGGTTGGGTTAATTCCAGTATCAGGAAATTTGTACTGGCAACGGCCAAGGACCCCATGGACAGCAGAAAAGCAGAAAACAAGCTGGCCTCACCTGTACAGCCATATAGAAAAAACAACAGGCATGCCCAGCCAAAAATGATGAATAGCAACAGTGACGGAACCTGGTTCGACAGGTTTCTGATGATATTGGATTGAGTGGTTACAAAATTACTGGAAAGTTGCCGGATGGCATTAATGTCATCTTGCGTTACGCCGGGCATGCTTTCCGCGATCTTGTTGATCTCGATCATGCCATCGATGTCGTCAGAAAGATTGGCATAGCCGACCTTTTTCCAGTGCGTGCCATTTTTTTCAGGCCAGTAGCGACAATGCAGGGCGATGACAATTTCCCTCAGGATGTGACGAGAGGGATTGTCCTTGGACTGAAATCTCTTTAGCAGCAGGTCGATATTGGCCAGGACGGTTACTAGTGAATTCAAGTCGGCCTTATGACCGTTAAAGGCATTGTAGGATGACGACACCAGCAACCCCAGAACGATAGCGAACAGCGTGCCAACCAGGCCCGATATGGAACGGGCCATGTCCATGGGAAAACTCATCTGGAACGGGATGAATTCATGAATGGACATGCCAAGAATCGCAAAACAAAGCACCATAAGGGCAACCAGGGCACAGCGGCTCAGCGTACTCATAGACACCCCATCTTGTTTATCGTTAAACCGCCTGGCGGCTTTCTGGTGTGAAGTCGGGTAACCGGGGCATGGCCACCTTGTTGAACGAGTCGTTACGGTTTGCCCATTGTCCATTCTTGCCCTTGTTACGCGTGCTTCGATCACCGCTCCATACCAGACGATGGCAGGGGGCGGACATTTCGCACAAAGAGGGACGGCAAAGTCGGCACGCAGCGTGTCCGCTTGCCCCGTTATCCGTTAAATAACTATACCGTCTGGTAAAATTATGTTGGCAGAGCGGAACCACTGTCAAGGTCTAATGAAGCCAGGACGAGGGCAAGACTATGGCGTGGCAAGGCGGCGGGTTTGTGTCGCCTGTTGCCGGCAACGGCTGCGGCTTGCGACCGTCAGCAGATTCGTTCGGCGGCGGCAACGGCTTCAGCCGCCGAGCAGCGCGATCACTTCCTCGTCTTCCACCTGCGGGAAGTGGCGGTAGAACTGGCCGACAGCCTGGAAGTAGGGCGGCGCGTGCAGGCAGACCACCTCGTCGGCCAGCGGGCGCACCAGCTCTAGCGCATCGGGCGAGGCCACCGGCACGGCACAGACCAGCCGCTCCGGCTTTTTGTGGCGCAGCGCGTGCAGTGCCGCCAGCATGGTGGCGCCGGTCGCCAGGCCGTCGTCGACCACGATCACCAGCCGGCCGGCGGGGTCCAGCGGCGGCCGGATCGGGGTGTAGCTTTCCCGCCGCGCGTGGATGGTCGCCAGCTGCGTCTGTTTCTCGCGCTCGATGTAGTCCTGATCCGCGCCCATCGCCGTCGCGTAGGGCGCCAGGTAGGTCCAGCCGCTTTCGTCAATGGCACCGATGGCGGTTTCCGCATGGCGCGGCGCGCGCAGCTTGCGCACCAGCACGACATCGAAATCCCCGCCCAGCGCGTCGGCGAGCAACCTGGCCATCGGCACCGCACCGCGCGGGATCGCCAGCACCAGCGGGTGCTGGCCCCTGTAGGGCTGCAGCCGTGCGGCCAACTGGCGCGCGGCATCATCGCGGTCTGCAAACATGGCGTTTTCCGTCGGGGTCAGTGGGGGCGATCGGGCTGCAACAGCTCGATCTTGAAGTCGCTTTCAAACGGCGGCACATGGCACTCGATGATGTCCGGGGGCGCAATCTCCAGCCGGGTGCCGACCACGTCGGCGGCCAGCGGCAGACAGCGGCCGGCCCGCTCCACCAGCACGGCGACCCGGATGGCGGCGGGCTGCTTCTGCACCAGATAATTCACCACTTTCAGGATGGAGTGCCCGCTGTAGAGCACGTCGTCGACCACCAGCAGGGTGTAGCCGGAGAGATCCAGCGCCGCGTGTTGCGCCTGCTCGGTAAGTTGTGTTTCCGGGTGCAGCAGGGTGAGATCGTCGGCGTAGCGCTTGACCAGCAGGTCCAGCCGCAACGGCGGCGCCATGCCATGCACCGCCACCAGCCGCTCGGTGAGCAGGTCGGCCAGTGGTGCGCCACGGCGGCGGATGCCGATCACCGCCACGCGTTGCCGGCCGCGCAGCAGGCCAGCGCTCCGCGCGGCCATGGCATCGAGCAGATCCGTCAGTTGCGCCGCGTCAAACAGGCAGGTTCGTGAACCGGGTGTCATGGCGGGAATCACCTCGCTGCAAGTTGGTGCCAGCGGCCGCATCGAAAGGTTGGCCGCAAGCGGGCGCGCGCGGCGTTTCCTGCTGCCGGTATCACAAGGCGGGTGTCACGCGAGCATGGCATCGCCCTTGTTGTTGCGGGCTGTCCTGTGTATAGCAAGCGGCCTGGCCGCGGGCAAGCCGGGGGCGGCGTGTCACGGAAGCCCCGGGTCAGATGCCCAGGACGGCATTGACCGGGATCGAGATGCGCGACTCGCTGCCGGCATGGACTTCGGTGCCATGTTCCAGCCAGTTGGGGAACACCAGTAGCTGGCCGGCTTCCGGGGTAATGGAAATTTCGCTGCCGGCGTTGGGGCGCAAGCTGCCCTGCCACGGTGACAACAGCGCGCCGGGTCGCGGGTCACGCAGCACGATGGGCCCGCTGCCGGCGGGTACCTTCAGGTAGTAACAGGCGCTGAGCAGTGCTCCGGCATGATTGTGAAAGGTGTTGTAGCCGCCCGCGTCGTGCACATTGGCCCAGGCTTTCAGCTGGTAGCGATGCAGTGGTGGGCCCATTTCGTTGAAGATGAAATCGAAAACGGTGCGTACCGCCTGTGCCAGCGGCAGAAAAAGCGGGTCATCAAACAGTGTCTGCGTACTGTTCCAGCCCATGCGGTTGGAGCGTCCCTCCGCAACCGGATTCTGCTGCCGCCACGATTCGATCTGTGCTGTCCATTGCGGTACGTGCTCGTTCAGGGTTGACAGGCTGACCGACCAGACCCGGGTCGGAAACAGCTCCATGTGGGCAAGATTGAGTTGCGGCATCGAGGTATTTTTCAAAGTTTGTTTATAAAGTGCGCTGCATACCGGCAGTGTTGCTGTGGTGGTCATGTGCAGACAGTTTGTGGCCTTGGCGACGAAACGCCTGTATTAGCGGGCTGTCATCCCTGTTTTCGAGTATGGAAAACCACAGTAGGGATAATAAATTGCCCGATGTTATGACATTTTATTTTCAAGTTGTCTTTATGTAATCACAATGTCGCCACCTGTACCAGACTTAGGAATAGCCATGCCCACCCCATTCTCTGCCCGTCCTGCCTGCGGCCAACCTGCCAGCAAGCAAAAACCGCTGGTGCTGGCCACCGCCGCCGCCTGTTTTGCATTGGCCGCCGGTTCGGCGCAAGCGGTCGGCTGCGCTACCTCCGTCACCACCGAGACAACCACGGCGGCGACGGTGTGTAGCAACCTGACCGTTAGCTCTGCCGGTAAGATCGATGTGAGCGGCAGCACTGCCGTTACGGTCAGCACTGGCAACGAGTTTTCTACCTCTATTGACAACAGTGGCCGCATCACCGGCAATACTGCGATTTATGTGCAGGATACCTCAGGTACTTACAGCACCCAGATCAACAACAACAGCAGCGGCGTGATGGTGGGGCAGAACTATGCGGTGAACCGGGCAGGCAGCCCGGGACAGAGCGTCAATATCTTTAACGAGGGCCAGATCGCCGGCTCCATCGTCGCCACCAACCTGACCAATGCTGGCAGCGGCGTGGTGACACTCAAGACTAATGCCGACAGGGACGACCTGCGCAATAGCGGTAGCACCGGCTCAGCGCAGCTGAGTGGCACCTTCAGCCAGGAGTCCGGTGCCACGCTGCGGGTCGCCATTGTCTCCACCAGTGACGAGGGCAGCTACAGCTACCTGCAGGCGGCCAACGTTAACCTGAACGGTACGCTGGATGTGGACGTGAAGGCCAACAGCGGCCTGAGCCTGAGTTCCGGCCTCAACTCCTTCGGCATCATCCACGCGACGAATACCTTCAATGGCACCTTCTCGCAGATCACCGACAACAGTGCGCTGTTCAACTTCGAGCAGCGGGTGCTCTCCAACACCCTGTACATCGATGCCGTGCGCGCACTGACGGTGGAGCAGGCGGCGCGTGACAACAGCAATACCCCGGGGCTGGGCGCGGCACAGGTGCTGGACTCCGGTGCCACCGGTCTGCAAGAAGTGGTCGATGCGCTGGGCCAGCTGGCTACGGCACAGGAAGTGTCCGACGCGGTGTCGCAGACCCTGCCGCTGCATACCGGTGCTTCCATCGCCGCGACGCAGGATGCGCTGTCCAGCGTCAACCAGATCGTGCAGGCACGTATCGAAGGCAGTACCGGCCTGTCGGCCGGTGACCAGGCGTTCAGCGACCGTTATGTGTGGGTAAAACCGTTCGGCTCCTGGGCGGAGCAGGAAAACCGTGACGGCGTGGCCGGCTATGATGCGCGCACCCGTGGTCTGACGCTCGGGGTCGACGGTGCCTTGTCGCCGCAGCTGCGTCTGGGTGGCGCGCTGGCCTATGCCAATATCGATATCGACGGCAAGTCCACGGTCGCGAAGCAGAGCAGCGAAGTGGATGTCTATCAGCTGGTCGGCTACGGCAGCTACAGCCTGGACGAGCGCACCAACCTGAATTTCCAGGTGGACGTTGGCCAGGGCAACTCGCAGGGCGAGCGCCGGATCGCGTTCACCCAGTCCACGGCCGCTTCCGACTATGACAGCTTCACCGCGCATGCCGGCCTGGGTATCGGTCGCAGCTATGCGCTGGATAGCAGTACCACGGTCATTCCGTCGCTGCGTGCCGACTACACCTGGATCAAGGATCAGGCCTATAGCGAAACCGGTGCCGGCGCACTGAACCTGCAGGTGCAAAGCCGTAAGTCGGATGCACTGGTACTGGCGCTGGAAGGCAAACTGAACAAGGATCTCGGCAACGGCACCCAGCTGCAGGCCAACCTCGGCGTCGGTTACGATACCCTCAACGAGCGCTCGTCCATCGTGTCGGCCTTTGCCGGTGCGCCCAATGCGGCATTTGTCACCTACGGTGCGAAACCCAGCCCGTGGCAGGTGCGTGGCGGTTTCGGCCTGAGCCACAAAACCGCCAGCGGCATGGAAATCACCGGCCGTTACGATGCGCTGTACAAGACCGACTTCCTGAACCAGACGGTGTCGGTCAAACTGCGCTGGATGTTCTAAGCCAGCCGGTTTTATGACTGACCATGGCAGTGGCGCGCGCCACTGCCATTTTTTATGCTTTTTTTCATGACCTACATACTCGAGTTGCAGCCTGCCCGTTCGCCGGTTTACCGCTACGGGCTGTCCCAGCCGGTTCAGACCCTACGCTTCCGCTCTGCGGCGCTGGCGCCAGACGCCGACTGGCAGGCGGCCGACGTCTGGCTGGCGGCGACATTCCGGCTAGCGCTCACGCCCGTTGCCGTGGACCCACTGTGGACTGCTGGCGAACAGTGCGTGGCGCAGTGGGCCTGGCGCGTGCTGCAGTTGGCCGCACAGCTGCAGCGGCTGGCACGCATCCCGGTATTCACGCCGGGGGTGATCACGCGGCTGCTGCCGGCGGTGGCTGATGGCTGGCAGGTGGAGGCGGCGATTGCGCACGTGGCCTATTTCCCGGCGGCGGATGTCACACGCTGTTACGAAGCCGCCGCCATCGTGCTGAGCGGCTATCTCGCCAACCCCGGCCACTTTGCCGCGAGTGAAGTGTTGTACCGGCAACTGGAGGCGACGCTGATCGGGCCGTTGTGCCGGCACAATCCGACCGACGACACCACCTTGTCGCTGCTGGCCGCTGCCGCGGCGGCCAAACTGCCGTGGCAGCATCTGGGGCAGGGCTGCTACCAGATCGGCTGGGGCGGTCATGCTCGACGGCTGCAGCAGGGCGGGCTGGCGACGGATTCGATGCTCGGCATCCAGGTCAGCGGCAACAAGGTGCTGACCCGGCGCTGGCTGGCCAGTGCCGGCATGCCAGTGCCGAAGCAGCGGCTGTTGGCGACGGAGGCCGATGCGGTACTGGCATGGCGCGAAATGGCGACACCGCTGGTGTTCAAGCCGGCCAGTGGCGAGGGCGGGCAGGGGGTGAGCGTCGGCGTGGCGGACGAGACCGCCGCCCGCCTGGCCTTTCGGCTGGCGGCCGCCGTGGCCGGCGAGGTGATTGTCGAGCGCCAGGTCGCCGGCGACACCCATCACCTGCAGGTGGTGGATGGCGAGCTGCTGTTCGTGATGCGCCGCCGGCCGGCTGCGCTGGTCGCCGATGGCCGCCATGATCTCGCACACTGTCTGGCTGCGGAGAACCGCCGGCGACAGGAGGAGATGCTGTGGTGGCGCCTGCCACCGCTGCCGCAGGATCAGGTCGCGACCGCTTGCCTCGCCCGGCAGGGCCATGACTGGCACAGCATCCCGCCCGCCGGCACGCCGCTCTTCCTGCGCGACATCCCCAGCAATATCGACGGTGCGCAGGATGAGGATGTGACCCGGCTGGTACATCCGGACAACATCGCGCTGGCCTGTCGTGCCGCCCGCCGGCTGGGGCTGGCGATGGCCGGGGTGGACATCATTTCGCCTGATATCCGGCGCCCGTGGCATGAAAACGGCGCGGTGATCAACGAGGTCAATCATGCGCCGCAGCTGGGCGCCGGCACGCTATACAGGCGCTATCTGCCCGCCATGCTGCGGCAACTGTGGCCCGTTGGCGGCCGCATCCCGGTCGAGGTCTATATCGGCGCCGCGGCCGCACTGGCAACGGCACGCCAGCGGCAGGCAGCGTGGGCGGCGCAGGGCGTCAGCTGCTTTATCTGTAGCGATGAGTTCTGTCTCGATGCGCACGGCCAGCCGCTGGCGATGACGGGAGACGCGGATCACCGGCTGCAGGCGCTGTTGCTGGAGCCGCGGGTGCAGGCCGTGCTGCTGGTGAGCACTGGCCACTGGCTGGCGGCCGGACTGCCCCTCGATCGCATTTCGCGGCTGGAGGTGGTGGCCGAGACCCCGAGCGACCAAGCGCCGGTAGATGCCGGGCAATGGCTGGCGCTGCTGCAAGCGTACCTGCCACCCGCTGAAGAGGAGTAGCGATGACGATGACGACCTTGCCCTCCCTTGCTGACGGCACGATCCGGCAGCCACAGCAGGTGTTGAGCATCCGCCTTGGCCCGCTGCCGGCTGACATGGACTGGCCATTGCTGGATGGCTGGCTGCACGCCTGGCTGGAGCAGCCGTTGGTCGAGCCAGCACTGCCGGATGCAGCGCATGATCCGGTCGAGGCGCAGCTGCAGCGCCTTGCCTGGCGCATAGCCGTCGCCACGCCGGCACTGTTGCGCGCCTGCGGCATACCGCTGCTGGCCGACGGCAAGGTGCTGGCCATCACGCCGCCGCAGGATGGGGCGGCGAGCTGGCAGTGCGACATCGCCTTTGCGCAACTGGATGGCGTACCGGCCGCGCTGCTACTGCAGGCCTGTGACTGCTGTGTCCGCTGGCTGCAGGCGGTGGCATGGCAGGCTGCAGGCGGTGATCCGGTGGCGGCGTTTTTTCAGTCGCTGGTGCAGGACACCCTGCCGCGGCTGCTGCCGCACGCCATCGCCGCGCCGTCGGGCATGGCACTGCTGCAGGCTGCGGCCAACGCCGGCATCCCGTGGCGGCACGAGGGCAACGGCGTGTTCCAGCTGGGCTGGGGCGTGCATCTGCGGCACGCCTTCACCAGCCGGCTGGATAGCGATTCCTCGATCGGCATCCGCGCGGCGGGCAACAAGCAGCTGGCCGCGCAGTGGTTGCGGCAGGCGGGGCTGCCCACGGCTGTGCAGCGGCTGGTGGGCAACGGCGAACAGGCCAGCGCCGCGGCGCAGGAGCTGGGCTGGCCGCTGGTGGTGAAACCGCTGGCGCGCGATCGTGGCGAAGGTGTCAGCACCGGGATCGGCAACCGCTCGCAGCTGCAGCTGGCGCTGGACAAGGCCGCGCATTTTGGCTGGCCGCTGCTGCTGGAGCAGCAGGCCCCCGGCGTCTGCCATCGCATTCTGGTGGTCGGCGGCCGGGTGATGTATGTGGTCAAGCGCCTGCCGGTGGCGGTGCAAGGCGATGGTGTGCGCAGCATCCAGGCGCTGATCGATGCGGCCAACTTGCAGCAGCTGGCCCTGCCGCCGTGGCGACGCGCGCCGCCGTTGCGGGCCGATGACGACACCCGTGCCTGCCTGCGCGAGGCGGGACTGCAGCTGGCGTCGGTGCCGGCGGCGGGGGCGTGGATCGCGTTGCGCGCGATCGAATCGTCGGCCGATGGCGGCCGCGACGAAGACATGCTGGCCGCCGCCCACCCGGACAATCTGGCGCTGGCGCTGCGTGCGGCGGCGCTGTTTGGCCTGGAGGTGGCCGGCATCGACATGATCACGCCTGACATCGGCCAGCCCTGGCATGCCAACGGCGCCATCATCAACGAGATCAATGCCGCGCCGGCGCTGGGTGCCAGCCAGAGTTCGCGCGACGCGATGCCGCGGCTGATGCAGCAGCTGTTCCCGACAGGGGGGCGTATCCCGGTCGAGCTGTTCGTCGGCGGCGCCATGGCCGAGGCGGCGGCACGGCAACGCCGCGACGAGCTGCAGCGTGCCGGTGTGGCGTGCTACTTCACCACCGCACAGCACAGCGAGGACGCCACCGGGCAGCGTCATCACCTGGCCTGCGACAGCCTGTACCAGCGCTGCCTGGCGCTCTTGAGCGACCGCAGCGTTGGCGCGCTGATGATCGCCGTCACGCCAGAGCAGTGGCGAGAAGAGGCGCTGCCGCTGGATCGGGTGGCGCGGGTATTGCAGTGTGCGGATGCCTGAGCCGTGAAGGTCACACGCCGGCTGGCTGGCATCACCTGCACGCGGCCGCGCGGCTGGCGGTTGCGGCCAACCTTGCCGCTCCGAGCTGCCGCCGCGCATCACTCACGCGAACGCGACCGTCTCACGCCCGCTGCACCAGGGTTGACAGCACGAAGCAGGTGTTGATGTTTTGCACGCCGGCGAGGGTGCTGATCTGGCTCCAGATCTCGTTGATGCGCTCGTGGGAGTCGGCCTCCAGCCGCACCATCAGGTCGATCTCGCCGCTGAGGATGGCGCAGTCCACCACTTCCGGGATTTTGGAGAGTACGCTGGTGACATCGGCGCCGCGCATGCGGTCCTTGCGGTATACCAGCATCACCGCGCGTACCGCGTGCGCGTTGCTGTTGCTGGCGCGGCGGATGGTGTAGCCGCTGATCACCTTTTGCCCTTCCAGGCGGTCGATGCGTTGCCGCACCGATTGCCGCGACAGGCCCAGCCGGGTGGCCAGCGTCGCCAGCGGAATGCGGGCGTCGGCCGTCAGCTCGTCGAGGATGTGCTGGTCGATGGCGTCGAGTTTCATGGTCGGTCAGCTCCGGAACGGGCGGCGGCGCCGCCCGCTAGGGGTCACAGTGTGGCAAGCGCCTGCAGTACGTCGCGCTTCAGGTCTTCGACATTCTCGATGCCGACCGAGTAGCGGACGAAGTTGAGCGGGATGTCGGCCGCCTGCATTTGCGCCGGGCTCATGGTGCCGGCCCACATCGCGGCGGTGTGGATGGCCAGCGAGTCGACGCCGCCGAGGTTGCCGGCGTTGTGCGGGATCTGCAGCGCGGCGACGAAGCGCTCGGCCTCGGCGTAGCCGCCGCGCACGCCAAACGCCACCACGCCGCCGTAGCCCTGCATCTGCGTGCGCGCCAGCTCGTGCTGCGGGTGGCTCTCCAGCCCCGGGTAGTACACGCGCTCGACCTGCGGCTGCTGCTCCAGGAAGCGGGCCAGCGCCAGTGCATTGGCGTTGATGCGCTCGACGCGCATCGGCAGCGTGCGCAGGCCGCGCAGCAGCAGCCAGGCGTCCATCGGCGACAGCACCGAACCCAGCGTGATGTGGGTGTGCCAGATTTCCTCGGCCAGCGTCTTGCTGGTGCAGATCACGCCGCCGCTCATGTCGTGGTGGCCGCCCAGGTATTTGGTGGCGCTGTGCACCACGATGTCCACGCCCAGCGCGTGCGGGCGCTGGTTGATCGGCGAGGAGAAGGTGTTGTCGGCCATGGTCAGGATGCCGTGTGCGCGGGCCACGCGGGTGATGGCGGCGAGGTCGGTCAGCATCAGCACCGGGTTGACCGGGCTTTCCAGCAGGATCAGCCGGGTGTTGGGGCGGATCGCCGCTTCGAAGGCGGCGGCGTCTTCCTGTTCTACCAGCGTCACCTCGATGCCGAAGCGCGGCAGCATGTCGTCCAGCAGCTTGCTGGTGCTCATGTAGTGCCGACGCTGGCCGATGACGTGGTCGCCGGCCTTGACCAGCGCCAGCACCGTGGTGGCGATGGCGCCCATGCCGGAGGCGGTGACCAGTGCCGTCTCGGTGCCCTCCAGTTGCGCCATCACGGTTTTCACCCGTTCGTGCACCGGGTTGCCGTAGCGGGTGTAGTTGCGCGGGTGCTGTGGTTCGCTGGACATCGCGATGAATTCGGCGCTGTCCTCGGCCTTGAACACCGCCGAGTAGTGGATGGCCGGCGCGACGCCCTTTTCGTCGGTGACGTCGGCATCGGCATGAATCACCATGGTTTCCAGTTGATAGTCCATATTGTTCTCGCTGGGTTGGTTGCGCGCGGACACGGTCAGTGCGGTTGGTGTAGGTTCAGGCGCGCCTCGCCGTACTTGATCAGCAGCGACAGCACGGCGGCGATGACGATATAGAGCAGGCCGGCCAGCAGCAGCGCGTCGGTGGTGTAGGCCTCGATCGACAGCCGTCGCGCCACGCCGGTGAGGTCGAGCACGGTGATGGTGCTGGCCAGCGCGGTGGATTTCAGCTGTAGCACGATCTCGTTGCCCAGCGTCGGCGCGACGATGCCGATGGCACGCGGCACCACGATGTACCAGGTGACCATCAGCCGGCTCATGCCGAAGGCGGTGGCCGCCTCCTTTTCGCCGGCCGGCACGCCGAGAATGCCGCCGCGGATGTCTTCCGCCATGTACGCCGCCAGGTTCAGTGTCAGCGCCAAGAGCGCACATGAGAAGGCGTCGTCGAGCAGCAGCCACAGCACGGAATCACGCACCCACTCGAACTGCGCCAGGCCGTAGTAGAGGATGAAGATCTGCACCAGCAGCGGCGTGCCGCGGAAGGCGGACATGAACAGTCGGCAGGGCAGCGCGATCCAGCGCCGCGGCGAGGTGCGGGCCACCGCCAGCGGCACCGCCAGCGCGAAGCCGAGGACACAGGAGAACAGCAGCAACTGCAGCGAGATCCACAGTCCGTCGAGCAGCGCCGGCCACGAGAGGCTCAGCAGCGAAGCAAGTTGATCCATGAGGGTTCCTTTCACGCCGGGCTGGCGTAACCGCGATTGGCGCGCTTTTCAAAGTAGGCAAACGCGGGGTTGGAGACGGCCAGCAGCAACAGGTAGACCACCGCCACCGCGGCGTAGAACACGAAGGGCTGCTTGGTGAATTGTGCGGCGATGCTGGCCTTGCGCAGCATGTCCTCCAGCCCGACGATCGAGACCAGCGAGGTGTCCTTCAGCAGGTTCTGCCACATGTTGTTGAGGCTGGGCAGGCAGATGCGCCACGCTTGCGGCAGCTGCACGCACCAGAAGATCTGCCCGCGCGACAGGCCGTAGGAGCGCGCCGCCTCCAGCTGACCCTTGGGCACCGCCAGGAAGGCGCCGCGGAATACCTCTGACGCGTAGGCGCCGAACACCAGCGCCAGCGCTACCACGCCACCGGCAAACGGGCTGAGGCTCAGCGTGCCGGCGAAGTGGGTGTTGATCAGATTGGACAGGCCGAAGTAGCAGATCAGC
This sequence comes from Vogesella indigofera, assembly GCF_003633895.1. Taxonomy (GTDB): domain Bacteria; phylum Pseudomonadota; class Gammaproteobacteria; order Burkholderiales; family Chromobacteriaceae; genus Vogesella; species Vogesella indigofera. The sequence continues at coordinate 283,711 of NZ_RBID01000015.1, read as the reverse complement.
AGGATCAGGAATTCGGGAATGCCGCGCAGGATGTTGCTGACCAGATAGGCGGCCTGCCGCAGCCAGGGCAGTGCCGACATCTTGGCAGCGGCGCCGGCCAGCCCCAGCAGCAGGCCGAAGCAGAGCGAGGTGAACGCCAGTTCCAGGGTCAGGCCGGCGCCTTCCAGCAGCTGGGCGCTGTAGTCGAATAGTGCAGCCATGAAGAGTCTCCAGTGCGGGCCGCCGTGCTGGCGGCCCGGCGGGTGGGGTTATTGCGGCAGGATGCTGAACGGGAAGTAGCGCTTGTTGACGGCCTGGAAGTAGCCGTCCTTGTGCACACCGAGAATGGCCAGATCGAACTGCGCCTTGAGTTGGCTGTCGCCCTTGCGCACGGCGATGGCGGTGCCGGCGCCAAAGATGGCGTCATCGGAGATGGCCTGGCCGGCAAAGGCGAAGCCCGCCTGCTGCCCGCTCTTGGCCAGCCAGTCGTGGGCCACGGTGCTGTCGGCGAACACCGCCTGGATGCGGCCGGACTCCAGATCCAGCCAGGCGGCGTCCAGCGACTGGTAGACCTTGACGTTGATGCCGCTGCTGCTCGTCGGCAGGCGGTTGCGGAAATAGCTTTCATGGGTGGAGGCGGTCTGCACACCGACGGTCTTGCCGCGCAGCGTGGCCGGCTGGTGGCTGATGCCGCTGCCTTTCTTCGCCACCAGGTGGACCGGCGCGGTGGTGAAGATGCGGCTGAAGTCCACCGATTTTTCCCGTTCCGCGGTTCTCGACATCTGGGCCAGCACCGCATCGATCTGGCGCGCCTTCAGCGCCGGGATCAGCGCGTCGAAGTCCATGGTCACCCACTGACAGGTGACTTTCATCGCGGTGCACATCTTGTTGCCGATTTCGATCTCCATCCCCTGCAGCTTGCCGGAGGCGTCCTTGTATTCGAACGGGGCGTAGTCGGCGAGGGTGCCGATGCGGACCACCTGCTGCGCGTGGGCGGTGCTGATCAGGGTCAGGGCGGTGAGGGCGGAGAACACGAGCTTTTTCATGGCAATTTCCTTTGGGTGGGGGCGGCAATCACAGGATGCTGGACAGGAATTTCTGGAAACGGGGCGACTGCTGGCGGGTGAACACTTCATCGGGGCAGCCGTCTTCTTCGATCTTGCCCTGGTGCACGAACACCACGCGGCTGGCGACCTCGCGCGCGAAGCCCATCTCGTGGGTGACCACCAGCATGGTGCGGCCGTCCTCGGCCAGCGCGCGCATCACCTTCAGCACTTCACCCACCAGCTCCGGGTCCAGCGCCGAGGTCGGCTCGTCGAACAGCAGCACTTCCGGGTCGGTGGCCAGCGCGCGGGCAATGGCCACCCGCTGCTGCTGGCCGCCGGAGAGTTGGGCAGGGTAGGCGTGGCACTTGCCGGCCATGCCCACCTTTTCCAGCATCTCCAGCGCCTTGGCTTCGGCCTCCTGGCGGCCGAGGCCGAGCACCTTCTGCGGCACGAACATCACGTTCTGCAGCACCGTCATGTGTGCCCACAGGTTGAACTGCTGGAACACCATGGCCAGCTTGCGACGGATGCGGGTGATCTGCCGCGGGTCGGCCAGGGTCAGGCCGCCATCGCGCGTCGCCTTCATCTCCAGATGCTCGCCGTTGATGGTCAGGCGGCCGGCGTCCGGGGTTTCCAGCAGGTTGATACAGCGCAGCAGGGTGCTTTTGCCGGAGCCGCTGCTGCCCAGGATCGAGATCACGTCGTGCTTGTGCGCGGTGAGTGAAATGCCTTTCAGGATCTCGACGCTGCCGAACGACTTGTGCAGGTCCTCGATGGCCAGCACCGGCGCTGGCGGCGAAAAAGCGGGATGGGCTAGGGATGTCATGGGTGATCCTCTCTTTCTCGATTTGTGGACGTCTTTTTTTGTGTGCAGCTTCCGGCGGCGGCAGCGTCGCCGGCACGACGACTTTCAACAGGCGCTTAGTGCGCGCCCAGGCGCTTGCGTTTGAAACAGATCACCTTGGGCTGCGACATCTCGGCGATGGCGAAGCGCACCCCCTCGCGTCCCAGCGAGCCGTACTTGAAACCGCCGAACGGCATGCCGTCGAAGCGGAAGTCGGAGGAGTCGTTGATCATCACCCCGCCGGCCTGCAGCCGTTCCGCGACGCCCAGCGCCGTCTCCAGGTGGCTGGTGAAGATGCCGGCCTGCAGGCTGCTGTCGCTATCGTTGGCCGCAGCCAGCGCGCTATCCAGATCGTCGAACGGGGCGACGATCACCACCGGCGCGAACACCTCCTCACGCCAGACGCGGGCGGTGGTCGGCACGTCGGCAAGAATGGTCGGCGCGTACAGCGCACCCTGGCGCTGGTGGCCGCACAGCACGCTGGCGCCCTCTGCGATCGCCTCGTCCACCCAGCTTTCGATGCGGCAGGCCTGCGCCTCGCTGATCATCGGCCCCATGTCGGTGGCCTCGTCCAGCGGGTCACCGACCCGCATCGCGGCGGTCAGCTCGGTCAGGTAGCGGGTGAACAGCTCGTACACCGGGCGTGCGATAAGCAGGCGCTGGGTGCCGATGCAGTTCTGGCCGGCGGCCCAGAACGCGCCGGAGACACAGGATTCGGCGGCGTCGCGCAGGTCGCAGTCGGCCATCACGATCACCGGTGCGTTGCCGCCCAGGTCCATCGCCAGCTTCTTCAGCCCCGCCTCGCGGGTGATGGCCTCGCCGCTGACCGGGCCGCCGGTGAAGCTGACCATGCGGATCGCCTTGTCGCGCACCAGCGGCGCGGCCACCTCGCTGCCGCCGTGCACCAGCTGCAGCGCGTCGCGCGGCACGCCGGCCTGCCACAGGCACTCCGCCAGCCGCACCGCCGACAGCGGTGCCAGCAGCGACGGCTTGAGGATCACCGCATTGCCGGCGGCCAGCGCCGGCCCCAGCTTGTGGGCGACCAGGTTGAGCGGGTCGTTGAACGGGGTGATGGCGAGGATCACGCCCAGCGGTTCGTGGGTGAAATAGCCGCTGCGGTCTTCGGCACCGGCGTAGGCATCGAACGGGATGATCTCGCCGCCGTGGCGCTTGGCTTCCTCGGCCGACAGCCGCAGGGTGTTGACGCAGCGCGCCACTTCCTTGCGTGCCTGGCGCAGCGCCTTGCCGGACTCCTGCACGATGGTGCGGGCAAACTCGGCGGCCTGCTGTTCGACCATGGTTGCGGCGCGTTGCAGCAGCTCGGCGCGCTGGTGGCGCGGCAGTGCTGCGGCCAACGTTGCGCCGTGGCGGGCGCGGCTGACGATGGCCGGCAACGCCTCGACCGGGGTCAGCTCGACGCTGCCGACCACACTGCCGTCGAACGGCGACTGCACTTCGCAGTGCATGGCCTGGTGCTTGAGTGGCGCGTTCATGCTTGCACCTCCTGGCCGCGGGTCTGGCCGGCCAGCTCGATCAGGTCGGACAGCACGGCGAAGGCGGTTTCCACGCGGCCGGCGCCGGGGCCGCTGATGGTGACGCCGCCCAGCACGTCGGTGTCGAAGGTGATGGCATTGGTGACACCACCTATCGCCGCCAGCGGGTGGCCGGCCGGCAGTTCGCGTGGCTCGACGCTGGCGCTGACGCTGCCGTCCGGGTGACGGGTGGCGGCGCCGACCAGTCGCCAGCTGCGTCCGGCGGCCTGCGCGGCTTGGATATCGGCACTGGTGAGGCCGGTGATGCCGCGGCAGCTGACATCGGAGCGGGTCAGGCCGGCCTGCCACAGCGTGTTGGCGAGGATCACCACCTTCAGCTGCACGTCGCCACCGCCGAGGTCGGCGCTGGGGTCGGCTTCGGCATAGCCGAGTGCCTGCGCCTCGCGCACCGCGTCGTCGAAGTCGTGGCCCTGTGCCAGCCGTTCCAGTACGAAGTTGGAGGTGCCGTTGAGGATGCCGGCAAAGCCGTTGATCTCGCAGCCGCGCAGCGTGGTGCTGATCTGGCGCAGCACCGGCGTGCCGCTCATCACCGCGCCCTCGTACTTGATGGCGGCGCCGTTGGCCGCAGCCAGCTGGGCGAGCGACTGCTGTGCCAGCGCGATCGGGCCCTTGTTGGTGGTGATCACGTGCTTGCCGTGGCTCAGCGCGGCACGGCAGTGCGACAGCGCCGGCTCGCCGGTGTGCGGGTCGGTGAAGGTGGCCTCGACCACCACGTCGACGTAGTCGGCGGTGACCAGCTCCAGGGTGGCAGCCAGGTCGATGTGTTCGCTGATGCGGGTGGCGGGGTCGCGGCGCAGCGCGTCGGTGGCGAAGCCGCTGTCGGCGGTTGCCAGCAGCGCGTCGAGATCCAGCCCCTGCGGGTTGCTGACCACGCCCAGGCGCAGGTCGGCCAGCGCGGTGATGCGGATGTCGAGGCCGTTCAGCTTGCCTTGCTTGGCCTTGAGCAGGGCCACCAGGCCCTGGTTCACGCCGCCGAAACCAATCAGTGCCAATCGGAAAGTCATCGCTAGATCCCTTCGTGTTCGAGTGTGGAACTTCATGTTACGGCGGCAAAATGGCGCCAACAATCGACAAAATGACGCTAAAAACGGTTATTTTGTTGCAATTTGGCTGCTGTCGGCTGCGCTTTGCCCGTCGCCTTCCACCGGGATGAACAGCGAGGTTTTCAGGGTGTTGAGCACCACGTTGGTGGTGATGCGGCGGATCATCGGGTTGTTCTCCATCACCCGCGCCGTCAGGCGGTCGTAGGCCTCGACATCCTGCGCGGTGATGATGACGATCAGGTCGGCGGCGCCGGTCACGTAGTAGATCTGCTGGATGGCGTCGATCTGCTTCGCCCACTCGCGGAAGCGGTTGACGGTGTCGTAGTTGTCGCGCTCGATTTCCATGGCGGCGACAAAGCTCATCGGCCGCCCGACCAGCGCGCGGTCGAGCACGGCCACTTCGGCGGTGATGATCTTTTCCGCGCGCAGCCGCTTGAGGCGTTTCTGCACGGCGGAGGCGGACAGGCCGATGGCCTCGGCAATCACCTCCGCCTTGACCGAGCAGTCGCGCTGCATGATGGTGAGGATCTTTTGGTCGAACGAATCAAGCGTTGTGCTCATGGCGGGTACCGGAAAATTAGAGATAGAACGCGGTGGCCGTGTCGGCCCCCGCACAGCGGCGCACCTGGTCCAGCGCCTGGATCAGCGCGCGCTTGCGCTCGGCGTCGAAGCCATCTAGGCGCACCGTCGGCAGTTCGATACGGTCAACGCCCGCTGGCAGCGGATAGGCCCGTTCCGAGCCTTGCTGGCGCTTGGCGATCAGCGCGCTGCCCTGCAGCGCCAGCAGCGTCATCTGCAGCGAGCAGGGGGTTGGCAGCGCCAGCGCGCCGGCCAGCGGCAGCAGCAGGGTGATTTGCTGCAATAGCGGAATCTCGTACACCCCCGGCCACCAGGCGCGCGCGTGCGGCGGCCAGCAGCCGGTGGGCAGCACGGCGACCATTTCCACGCTGCGGTCAGCGCGCAGCAGGGCATGGGCCTGCACCCGGCCGTCGGCGTCGGCAGCGGCGTGACAGCACAGGCCCGCCGGGTGCGGCACAGGCGGCGTCAGCGGGATGCCGGCCGGGCGCAATTGCTGCAGCAGTGCCAGCGCGTGCTGCCGCTGCGCGGCAGACAGCGGGTGGCCGGCGACGCCGGGGGCCGGCAACAGCCGGCAGCGCCACTGCGGACCGGGCGGCATCACGACACTGCCGTCGTGCAGCAACGGCAATTCGCCGGCAGAAAATGGTTCACGCATACGACCCCCTCCCGTCTTGCTGCCGCCCCGGACCCGGGCTGTGGCAGCGACACCTTGACTGTCATTATGCAGAGAGTGATCGCGGCGAAAGCGCAATGTGATGCACTTTTGTTACGCAGACGCGCCAATTTTCAGGATTATGTTCCGTCTGGCTGCGTTGATGACGGCGGCAAACGGTGGCCGCGGCAAAACAAAACCCGCACCGGGACGGTGCGGGTTGCGGGGGGCCGACGCGGCGCTGGCGCGCCGGCGGTGTGGCTTACTTGAACGGGTAGATGTCGTTGCTGAAGTACTTGTCCTGGATCTTCTTGTAGGTGCCGTCCTTCAGGATTTTCTTCAGGGCCACGTTGATCTTGGCCAGCAGTTCCTTGTTGCCTTTCTGTACCGCAATGCCGCAGCCCTGGTAGTACTTCGGATCGTTGAACACCGGGCCGACAAAGGCGTAGCCCTTGCCCTTGCCGGTTTTCAGGAAGTCTTCCTCACCCACGGTGGACTCCAGGAACACCGCGTCCAGACGCTGGCTGGACAGGTCGAGGAAGGCGTCGGTGATCTTGCCGTAGACCTTGATCTGCGCGCCTTTCGGCTTCAGCTTGTCGTTGGCTTCCTGTTGCTGCACGGCGCTGCGCAGCACGCCGATGTTCTTGCCCTTGTACCAGGCGTCGTTGATCTGGGTACCTTCCTTGGCCAGCAGGCGGCCGGGCACGTTGAAGTACATGTCGCTGAAATCGACGATCTTGGCGCGTTCCGCGGTGATGCTCATCGAGGCGATGGCGACTTCAAACTTCTTGGCCTGCAGCGCCGGCACAATGCCGTCGAAGTCCATCGCCTTCAGTTCGCACTGCAGCTTAGCCTCGGTACAGATGGCGCGGGCGATGTCCGGATCGAAGCCGGTGATGCTGCCGTCGGCGGCCTGTTTCGAGAACGGCGGGTAGCTGACATCGGTGACGATGCGGATGGTTTGGGCTTGTGCCAGCAATGGCAGCGAGCAGATGGCGGTCAGCGCCAGCAGGTGTTTGTAGTTCATGTTGTCTCCGTTTTCCTTTGTCGTTGCGGTGTGTGTCGCACTCCGCGGCTGTTTCTATCTTAATCGCGGACGCGTGCCAACCGTGCGTCAATTGTGTATACATTTGTGCGGCTTTTTTGCCAGTGCGACATGAAAAATCCGGCGGCGACGCATTTCTGGCGCTTGACTGCCATCAATGCCGCGCTGGCGCGAGTGGCTACAATGGCCGCTGACCCGTCGCCATCCGGCGCGACACCGGGCCGGGACGGCCTCCCGGCACCACGCCCGCACTCCGCCATGGCCAAGAAATTCCCGCTGCACCCCAAGCACCCGGAGCGCATCTGCTGGGGCTGCGACAAGTACTGCCCGGCCAGCTCCCTGCAGTGTGGCAACGGTTCCGGCCGCACCCAGCACCCGGCCGAGATGCTCGGCGACGACTGGTATCTGTGGGGCGACTGGGGCATCACCCCGGACGATGATGTGGCGCAGCCGGCGCCCACCACACCGCCTGTCGCCAGCGGCAGCTGAGCGCCGTCGCGGGCAAAGGTTGGCCGCACACCAGTGCCGGCCCGCGGTCATCGCGACCGCGGCCAGGCGCCGTCGCACCGCCCGCCACTTGCGTACAGGTGACATCGCTGTACAGAAGCGGCACCGTCGCCGCTAGTCCTTTCCAGTAAGAAAAAATTTTATCTCCTTGATAAGGCTGGACAATTTTTCGTGTCTGGCCGATTGCTGCGCCGCACCAGGCACGCCGCCGGCCGTTGTGGGGCGCGGGGATTGCTGAAATGATGCGTACGCAACAGGCTGGGTGCGTCCGTTCGCGCCGCCGGCGCCGCTAAATGCCGTCGCCGCATCGGGTGTCGCGGTGGCCGTGCTCCCGCCGTGCGCGTTGCCTGTCATCCCTATTCATCCGCTGCCATCGGCAGCGTCAGCCGCCAAGGAGTGAAGCATGTTCCTGCCCGTCATTGCCGCCCGGCAACAGCCCGTCCCGCCGTTCGCGGGGGCCGGCCGATGACGGCGCCGCTGCAGCTGGCGGTGCTGCTGCTGCCGCCGTGTTCGCCGTTCGGCATCGGCTGCTTCGCCGAGCCCTTCCTGCAGGCCAACCGCCTGGCCGGCAAGACGCTGTACCAGTTGCGCTTCTATAGCTGGAACGGCCAGCCGCTGCCGATGGCCGGCGGCATGCGCTACCCGGTGAGCGGCGCGCTGCGCGATGCCGAGGCCTGCGACCAGCTGTTCGTGCTCAGCGAGGGCGTGCTGCCGTTCAGCGATGCCGCGCTGTGCTGCCATGCGCTGGCGCTGCTGGCGTCCCGCGTGTCGCTGCTGGGCGGGGTGCACTGCGGTGCCTGGTGGCTGGCCAGTGCCGGGCTGCTCGACGGCTACCACGCGACCATTCACTGGCCGGAACAGCCGGCCTTTGCCGAGCGCTTTCGCAGTGTGGTGGCGTCGCAGCATGTGTACGAGCTGGATCGCGGCCGCTTTACCTGTGCCGGCGGCCTGGCGCAGATCGACGGCACGCTGGCGCTGATCGGGCGCCAGCACGGCGTCGAGCTGGTGGAGTCCATCGCCGCGGTGCTGTGTGCCGAGCGCGTGCGCGGCAGCGACGAACGCCAGCGCGTGCCGCTGCTGGCGCGGGTCGGCGAGAAGCATCCCAAGCTGACCGAGGCGGTGATGCTGATGGAAGCCAATATCGAGGAGCCGCTGACCACCGACGAGCTGGCGCGGCTCACCAACCAGTCGCGGCGCCAGCTGGCGCGCCTGTTCAAGCAATACCTCGACGATTCGCCGTCGCGCTACTACCTGCAGCTGCGGCTGGAGCGCGCGCGGCAGCTGCTGCGCAACACCGGCAAGTCGGTGGTGCAGATCGGCTTGCTGTGCGGCTTTTCTTCCGGGCCGCACTTTTCCACCGTGTACCGCACCCATTTCGGCATCTCGCCGCGCGAGGAGCGCTTCCCCGGCGACAGCGACCTCGCCGACGAGGGCTGAGGCCGCCGTCTGCGGCCAACGTTGGCCGCAGATGCGCCGGCTGGCCCGAACAGTTCATAGTTCGTCGCCCGGATAAGCGTAGCGCGTCCGGGAATATCGGAGCCCCTCCCGGACGCGCCTGTGGCTGATCCGGACGCCTTGCTGACACGCGATGCGGCCAACCTTGCCCACTGCTGGCCCAAACAGAAAGCTGCGTGTCTTGATTCTGGACGGAAAGTTTGACGCACCTGCCTAGAATGGCTCCATCTCAACGCCAGATGAAGGATTCCCAGATGTCCGCTCCTGTTACCCGCCAAACCTTTGATGAAGTGATGGTTCCCAACTACGCCCCGGCCGCGTTCGTTCCGGTCAAGGGTGAGGGCTCCCGCCTGTGGGACCAGCAGGGCAAGGAATACATCGATTTCGCCAGCGGCATCGCCGTAACCAGCCTGGGCCATCTGCATCCGGAACTGACCAAGGTCTTGCACGAGCAGGTCGACCGCCTGTGGCACCTGTCCAATACCTTCACCAACGAGCCGGCGCTGAAACTGGCGCGCCGCCTGACCGAGACTACCTTTGCCGAGAAGGTGTTCTTCTGCAACTCCGGCGCCGAAGCCAACGAAGCCGCGCTGAAGCTGGCGCGCCGTTACGCCTTCGACCATTTCGGCGGCAGCAAGACCGGCATCGTGTCCTGCAAGCAGGCCTTCCACGGCCGCACCCTGTTCACCGTATCGGTCGGCGGTCAGCCGAAGTACACCGAAGGCTTCGCCCCGCTGCCGGGTGACCTGAACCACATCGAATTCAACAACCTGGAAGCCGCCGAGGCCGCCATCAACGCCGGTACCTGCGCGGTGATCGTGGAGCCGGTACAGGGCGAGGGCGGCGTGCTGCCGGCCACCAAGGCCTACCTGCAGAAGCTGCGCGAACTGTGCGACAAGCACAACGCGCTGCTGATTTTCGACGAAGTACAGATCGGTGTCGGCCGCTCCGGCGCGCTGTACGCCTACCAGGCCTACGGCGTGACCCCGGACATCCTGACCAGCGCCAAGGCACTGGGCAACGGCTTCCCGGTCGCCGCGATGCTGACCAGCAACAAGGTTGCCGCCTCCTTCGTGGTCGGCACCCACGGTTCCACCTACGGTGGCAACCCGCTGGCCTGCTGCGTGGCCGACAAGGTGCTGGAACTGATCGACACCCCGGAAGTGCTGGACGGCGTCAGCAAGCGTCACCAGCTGCTGAAGGACGGCCTGGCCGCCATCAACGCCAAGCACGGCGTGTTCAAGGAAGTGCGCGGCATGGGCCTGTTGATCGGCGCCGAGCTGCAGGGCGCGTTCCACAACAAGGCCAAGGACATCGTCAACGCCGCCGCCAAGCACGGCCTGATGGTACTGGTGGCCGGCACCAATGTGCTGCGCATCGTGCCGTCGCTGGTGATTCCGGAAGCCGACCTGCAGGAAGGCCTGGCGCGTCTGGATGCCACCATCGCCGAACTGGTGACCAAGGCGGAAACCGCCAAACAGGCGCAACCGGCCTAATGCCATACACGGCGGCGACCAAGTATCGCCGCCGTTTTTCCCTACAGAGGAAGAAGTCATGCTCCTAGTCCGTCCGAGCAAGCTGTCCGACCTGCCGCAGATTGAACGCATGGCGCGTTCCGACGGCCCGGTACTGCACTCCCTGCCGCCCGACCGCGATCGCCTGCAGCAGCGGGTGGATGATTCCGTGCATTCGCTGCGCGCCGAGGTCGATTGCCCCGGCGAGGAAAGCTATCTGTTCGTGCTGGAAGACACCGCCACCGGCCAGCTGCACGGCACCGCCGGCATCATGGCGGTCGCCGGTTTTTCCGAGCCGTTCTACGCCTTTCGCAACGAAGTGCTGGTGCACGCCTCGCGCGAACTGAAGGTGAACCACCGCGTGCACGCGCTGGTGACCTCGCACGAGCTGACCGGCCGCACCCGCCTGACCGGCTTCTACTTCGACGAAGCCGCGCTCGGTCGCGGCATGGCCGCGCCGCAGCTGCTGTCGCGCGCACGCATGATGTTCATCGCCCAGCACCGCGAACGCTTCAACAACGAGATTTTCTCGGTATTGCCGGGCGTCACCGACGACAACGGCCGCTCGCCGTTCTGGGACGCCGTCGGCTTCAAGTTCTTCCGTCGCGACTTTGCCGAGATGGAGCTGGCCTCCGGTGGCCGCAGCCGCACCTTCATCGCCGAGATGATGCAGGTCGATCCGCTGTACGTGCCGCTGATCGCCGAAGAAGCACAGCGGGTGATGGGCGAGCCGCACAGCGGCGCGCGCACCAACTACCGCTGCCACCTGGCCGAAGGCCTGGAGCCGGATCATTTCGTCGACCTGTTCGACGCCGGCCCGGTGCTGACCGCACAGCTGGACGTGTGCCGCTCGGTGCGTTACAGCCGCCTGCACACCGCCCGCCGCGGCGTGGTCAGCGGTGCCACCGTGCCGTATCTGGTCAGCAACACGCTGACCGCCGAATTCCGTTGCCTGCTGGTGGATCTGCCGCCGCTGCAGGGCGACGAAGTCATGCTGCCGACCGCGGTAGCCGACGCGCTTGAGATCGTGGATGGCGACGCCGTGCGTTGCGTTCCGTTGCAGACCGAAGGGGGCCGCTGATGATCGTATTGAGAATGTGCCGGCCGGACGACGTCGACGCGCTGGTGATGCTGGGCCACAAGGCCGGCCCCGGCCTGACCACGCTGAAGCCGGACCCGGTCGCGCAGGGCGCGCGCCTTGAGCGCGTGCAGCGCACCATCGCCGGCGAACTGCCGCTGGCGGAGCAGGGCTACCTGTTCGTGCTGGAAGACACGGCCAGCGGCAAGGTGGTCGGGGTGTGCGGCATCGAGGTCGCCGTCGGTCTCGACCAGGCGTTCTGGACCTACCGCATGGACACCTTCGTGCACGCCAGCCGCGAGCTGGGGCTGTGGACGCGCATGGACAAGCTGCACATGTCGCACGGCCTGACCGGCTATTCCGAGCTGTGCACGCTGTTCCTCGACCCGGATTTCCGCGTCAACGGCAACGGCTCGCTGCTGTCCAAGGCGCGCTTCATGTTCATCGGCCAGTTCCGCGAACGCTTTGCCGAGCGCATCTGCGCCGAAATGCGCGGCTACTTCGACGAAAACGGCGAATCGCCATTCTGGAAGGCGCTGGGCGCACACTTCTACCGCATCGACTTTCACGAGGCCGACCGCCTGGTGGCGCTGGGCAAGAAGTCCTTCCTCGCCGAGCTGATGCCGCGCTACCCGGTGTACATCGACTTCCTGCCGCAGGACGCCCGCGACTGCATCGGCAAGGTGCACAAGGAAACCGAACCGGCGCGCCGCATGCTGGAAGTGGAAGGCCTGCGCCTGGAACAGCACGTGGACATCTTCGAGGGCGGCCCGGTGCTGGAAGCGCGCATCGACGACCTGCGCGTGATGCGCGACAGCCAGCTGTGCCAGGTGGAAATCGTGGCCGAAACCGCCGCCGACGCGCCGCGCCAGCTGGTGGCCAACGGCGAGCTGGCCGACTTCCGCGTGATCCTGGCTGCGGCCAACGTCAGCGATGGCGTGGTGCATCTCGGTGCCGAACAGGCGCGCGCGCTGCAGGTGAAAGCCGGCGACCGTGTGCGCGTGATGCCGCAGAACCCGGCCAAGTAAACCGACTACACATTGCCGGCAGCCGCTGCGCTGCCGGTTGACCAACACAACCGGGCGCCTCGAAAAGCTAGCGTTTTCGAGGCGTCCAGACAGGAATACAGCAATGAGCCAACTCTTCATCGACGGCGCCTGGACCAGCGGTCGCGGCGCATCCTTCGTCTCGCTCAACCCGGCCAACGGCCAGCCGGTATGGGAAGGCCACGCCGCCTCTGCCGCCGACATCGGCGCCGCTTTCGCCGCCGCGCGCCGCGCGTTTGACGACTGGCGCTGCCGCTCGCTGGACGAGCGCATCGCGCTGGTACGCCGCTTTGCCGAAGTGCTGGGCGAGCACAAGGAAGAGATGGCCCGCGCCATCGGCGTGGAAACCGGCAAGCCGCTGTGGGAGTCGCGCCAGGAAGTGGCGGCCATGGTGGGCAAGATCGACATCTCCATCCGCGCCTACAACGAGCGCACCGGTGAAAAGCGCGGCGAGCTGGCCGGCGACGCCACCGTGCTGCGCCACCGTCCGCACGGCGTGCTGGCGGTGTACGGCCCGTACAACTTCCCCGGCCACCTGCCGAACGGCCACATCGTGCCGGCGCTGATCGCCGGCAACACCATCCTGTTCAAGCCGTCGGAACTGACCCCGCTGGTGGCCGAGCTCACCGTCAAGCTGTGGGAAAAGGCCGGCGCGCCGGCTGGCGTGATCAACCTGCTGCAGGGCGAGCGCGATACCGGCATCGCGCTGGCGCAGCATCCGATGCTGGACGGCCTGCTGTTCACCGGCAGCTCCGCCACCGGCGTGGCGCTGCACAAGCAGTTCGCCGGCCGCCCGGGCTTCATGCTGGCGCTAGAAATGGGTGGCAACAACCCGATGGTGGTGGCGGAAGTCGACAACCTGGACGGCGCGGTACACCACGCCATCCAGTCGTCCTTCCTGTCGGCCGGCCAGCGCTGCACCTGCGCACGCCGCCTGCTGGTGCCGCACGGCGAGTTCGGCGACCGTTTCATCGCCCGCTTTGCCGAAGTGGCCGCCAAGCTCACCATCGGTGACTACGATGCCGAACAGCAGCCGTTCATGGGCGCCATGGTGTCGCTGAAGGCGGCGCAGGGCATGCTGGCGGCACAGGACAAGCTGCTGGCCATGGGCGCCAAATCCATCCTGGCCATGCGCCAGCTGCAGGACGGCAAGGCCTTCGTGACCCCGGCCATTCTGGATGTGACCGCCATCGCCGGCCAGCTGCCGGACGAGGAATACTTCGGCCCGCTGAGCCAGATCATCCGCTACCACGACTTCGACGAAGCGCTGCAGATCGCCAATCGTACCCAGTACGGCCTGTCCGCCGCGCTGCTGGCCGACGACGCGGCGCTGTGGCAGCGCTTCAACCAGGATATCCGCGCCGGCGTGGTGAACTGGAACAAGCCGACCAATGGCGCGTCGTCCGCGGCACCGTTCGGTGGCACCGGCCTGTCCGGCAACCACCGTCCGGGCGCGTTCTACGCCGCCGACTACTGCGCCTACCCGATGGCGTCGGTGGAGGCGGGCGAGCTGACGCTGCCGGCGCAGCTGTCGCCGGGCATGACTTTCTGAGGGTGTTGTTTCTGCTCATTGACAGCCCGCCACGTGCGGGCTTTTTTCATGCTGCGGCCAACGTTGTGCGGCCGACAAGGTTGGCCGCACGTGCCCAGAACCTGTTCAAGGTCTCGCGCGCTCACGCGAGACAAGGCGAAAACGGCTGAGGCAGCGGTGTTTGGCTGGAGATAAACAAGCCTGCCGAAGGCGTTTTCAATGCGGTATCGCCGCGTGAGAACCGCCGCAGCAGACATTGAACAGGCTCTCAGGACTTGCCGCGCAGGTAGTCGGCGACCGCCGCCGGTGGCAAGGGTCGCGCCTCGAGAAAGCCCTGCATCTCGTCGCAGCCGTTGGCCAGCAGCCAGGCCTGCTGCGCCGGGGTTTCCACGCCCTCGGCCACGGTGTTGCAGGCCAGCTGTTGCGCCAGGGTGATGATGGTGCGCGCCACCGCGCGGCCTTCCTCGCGGTCGAGATTGCGCACGAAGGCAAGGTCGATCTTCAGCACCGACACCGGCAGCTGCTGCAGGTAGGCGAGCGAGGAGTAGCCGGTGCCGAAGTCGTCGAGCGCGAGGTGCAGCCCCAGTCCACGCAGCTGCTGCAGCACCGGCAGCGCCCACTGCAGGTTTTCCATCGCCGCGGTCTCGGTGATTTCCAGCTCCAGCTGTGCCGGTGCCACGCCGTGGCGCTGGCAGCTTTGCAGCAGCCAGTCCTGCAGCCCGGCATCGCCGAGCTGGCGCGGCGACAGGTTGATTGCCATGCGGCCAACCTGGTAGCCGTCGCGCTGCCAGGCGGCACGCTGCGCGATGGCCTGATCCAGTGTCCAGCGCCCGAGGCGGAGGATGAAGCCGGTTTCTTCCGCCACCGGGATGAACTCGCCGGGGCTGATGGCGCCCTCGGCCGCCTGCCAGCGCAGCAGCGCCTCGAAGCCGGCGACGCTGCCGTCGCGCAGCCGCACCCGCGGCTGGTACACCATGGAAAATTGTTGCTGCTGCAGCGCCAGCGCCATCTGGCCGGCCAGCTGCAGCCAGCGGCGGGTACGTGCCGGTTCGCAGTCGCTGAATGCTACCACCGGCGTGCTGATGCTGCGCTTGGCGGCGGTCATCGCCATTTCGGCGTGCTGCAGCAGCTGGCTGGCCTGATCGCCGTCCTCCGGATAGCGGCAGTAGCCGGCACGGGCGCCGGCCTGAAGCTCGATGCCGCCGGGCAGCACGAACGGTGCGGCAAAGGCTTCCAGCAGTTGCTGCGCGCGCGGCAGCGGCAGGCGCTGGCCCGGCATCAGCACCGCGAAGCTGTCGCCCTGCAGCCGCGTCAGCTGCTCGTCGGGGTGCAGCAGGCCTTGCAGGCGCTGGCTGCTGGCCACCAGCAGCGCATCGCCGCTGTCGTGACCGAACACCTGGTTGATGCGCCCCAGCGCGTCGATATTGCACAGCAGCAGCGCGCCGTGCGGGCACTGCTGCAGGCTGGCATCCAGCTGCTGGATGGTGGCGTGGCGGTTGGGCAGACCGGTCAGTTCGTCGTTGAGCGCCAGCCATTGCAGCTGCGAGGTCTGCTGCACCTGTACGCTGATGTCGCTGACAAAGGCCAGCACATAGGCGTGCTGGCCCCAGTGCAGCGGCGCCAGCTCGACACTGGCGTGAAACTGGCTGCCGTCGCAGCGCTCGGCGGTCACCTGCTGGCGTTCGCTCATGCGGCGCACGCTGGCCGCGGCGTGGTAGCCGCTGCGGTGCTGGCGGTGTGCGCCGCGCAGCGCGCTGGGCACCAGCTGGTCGATGTGGCCGCCGTCGAGCGCGCCCGGCGCGGCATGGAACAGCTGTTCCGCCGCCGGATTGCTGCTGACGATGCGGCCGTCCTGATCCACCACCAGAATGCCCAGCGGTGCGCCGGAAACCAGCGCGTGCAGGCGGTTACGCGCGTCCTCGTGCGCGGTCTTTTCCACGGTCAGTTGCTGGTAGGGTTGCAGCAGGCGGGTTTCGATCACCCCGCGCAGGAAGAAGCCCTGGCCGATGACCTTGAACACGTGGCCTAGGCCGTTGGCGACATCGTCCACCAGCTGGTAGAAGCAGAAAAACAGCTCGCCGAAGGCCAGCACCAGCAGGCCGGCGGTCAGCCACTGCCCGGCAAAGATGGACTGCTGCGCGCGGTGCACGCGAAAGGCCAGCAGCAGGTAGCCACCCACCAGCAGCCACTCCAGCGCGATTTTCAGCGCGGTCAGGCCGCTACCGGGCTGGTACAGCACCGGCAGCCTGCCGTACAGGCCGACACCGAGCAGCGCCACCAGCGCACCGTACAGCCAAAGCAGCGGAATGGCGCGCCGCTGTTGCGGGGGCGGCAGCAGCATGCACAGGATGGCCAGCGCCACCATCGCGCGCGCGCCCAGCCACAGCACGATGGCCTTTTGCGGGGTGTTGGTGGTGACGAAGGCCGGCAGCAGCGCGTAGGACACGGTGTGCAGGGTGTCCAGTGCCGCGATCACCGCGAAGCCGACCGCCAGCACCCGTAGCGGGCGGCTGCTGTCGGTGCGGAACCAGGCCATCACCGCCACCAGCAGGCTCATGGCGATGGACAGGATTTCCAGCATGGTGTGAATGGCGGCATAGCCGGGCAGGCGTGCCCAGCCCGGCGACACCAGTTGCAACAGCAGCATCAGCGAGATCAGGAAGCACAGCAGCAGCGCCAGCGGCAGCGGGGTCGCGGTGTTGGCAGACGGCGTACTGGCGGGCCAGGACAGAGATAGCATGCGGGCGGGCTTTCGGCTGGGGTCGCAAAATGATGATTCAGCATAGCCACCCGGTGCCGGCGGCGGCAAATTATCACTTTACCTTAAGTCATGCTTGCCATGCTGCTACGGCATGCTGGAACTTGATCTGACCCCACTGCCAGTGTGGCAATGCCGACAACGGCCGCAGCAGCCGTCCACCTGCGCCAGCAGCCATGTGCGAAAAGACGCACCTTGTCGACGTCGGGGTTGGGTAGAACCGTAGCCCGGATAAGCCACAGGCGCATCCGGGTAGGCGGTGTCTGATTTTCCCGGATGCGCTGCGTATATCCGGGCGACGAGAGCGCCACCTGTGCCCGCCGCCATCTGCGGAACACGTGCACCTTGTGGACGCCGGGGCGGGGTGGGCGTGTCTATAGTGTGATCAAGCTAACCGCAACAACAGGCGGACTACGCTGCAAGACGGCGGGCGCCGTTTTGGCACAAGCTGGAGACACGATCATGCCCAATACGCCGGAACCCGGATTGCTGCAGCTGTTGTATCTCTATTTCATCCCGTACTGGCTGTTTCGCGATGTCAGCCACGGCGATCAGATGCTGCGCGAGCAGAACTATCGCTATAACCGCGAGCAGCGCAAATACCTGCCCGGTTATCTGCTGAAGTGGGCGATCCTGTGTACGGTGCTGCTGGCCAGCCACCAGCTGGCCAGGGAGCTGACGGTGCTGGTGCCGGACTGGGACCACCTGTTCCGCATCTGGACACTGTTTTCCGGCATCAGCTTCGCGGTCGGCGTGGCGTTGATGTCCAACATCATGGTGGCCTGGAGCTTCCTGACCTTCATCCCCTGAGGTCTGCCCGTGCGGCGCAAGGTTGGCCGCATGGCCGTGTGCGCTTGCGGCCAAGTTTTTACGCGGCCCCGGGTTGCCTCGGGTAGCCCGGATAAGCCGCAGGCGCATCCGGGGAGTCGGTGCCTGATTTTCCTATGGGTTTATCCGGGCTACGGGTTTATCCGGTTCACGAGTTTATCCGGGCGATGAGAGCGCCGCCTCCTCCTGTGCCGCCTGTGCCAGCAGCCAGTCGCGGAACACGCGCACCTTGTAGACGTCGGTGCGGGTGGCCGGGTGCACCAGATAGTAGGCGTGCTGGCTGCGCACCGGCTGGTCCAGCGCCAGCTGCAGCCGGCCGCTGGCCAGTTCCTCCGCCACCAGAAACTGCGGCAGCACCGCGATGCCGAGGCCGGAGATGGCGGCCTGGATCACCATGAAGAAGTGCTCGAAGCGGGGCCCGCTCAGCAGGCTGGCCTGATGGGTGTCCATGTCCTGCAGGCCGGCGGCGGACAGCCAGTCGTTCCACGCCTGCGGCCGGGTGGTGTGCTGCAGCAGGGTGTAGTCCAGCAGCTCGCGCACATCGCTCAGCGGTTTTTTCAGCAGGCCGGGCGCGCACACCGGCACGATGTCCTCGCCCATCAGCCGGTGACAGATCGCCCCTGGCCACAGCGCCGGGCCGAAGTGGATCGCCACGTCGGCTTCCACCTTGTCGAAATCGAACGGCCGCACCTGGGTCACCAGATTGAGCTGGATGTCCGGGTAGCGCGCGCTGAAATCCACCAGCCGCGGCACCAGCCAGCGTGAGCCGAAGGTGGGCAGCATGGCCACCGTCAGCACGCCGCCTTCGCCGCGATAGGCCATCAGCTGCAGCGTGGCGGCCTCGGCGCGATCGAGCACGTCCTGCACCGCGGCGGCGTAGGCCTCGCCGGCCACGGTCAGCACCAGCCGCTGCTTGACGCGCTCGAACAAGGGGCGGCCGATGAAGTCTTCCAGGCCGCGGATCTGGCGGCTGACCGCGCTTTGCGTCAGGTTCAGCTCCTCGGCGGCGCGGGTAAAGCTCAGGTGGCGCACTGCAGCTTCGAAACACTGCAGGGCCATCAGCGAGGGGAGGGTGCGGCGCATGGCGAGTTCATGAGTTTACGGAATGAAGTCAGCAGAATACATCGCTTGAGCGCGACAGGGAAAGCCGTGACACTTTGCTTCATCAACGCCGCAGCAAAGATCACCGACAGATCGCCGGCCATATCGCACACTCAGGGAAGGGTATTCACAAATGACACAAACTCAAGCGTCCGCCGCCAACAGCCAACTGCACAAACTGCTGGTACAGGTAGCCGGTGAAAAAGCCGCCGCCGAGCTGTTCACCATGATCAAGGTCGAAGACGTACTGCTGGCCGAGCCGGCCGGCGAGCAGGTATCGCGTCTGGTACTGGCGCAGGCGATGAACATGCTGCTGTTCGCGAAGAACCTGGACGCGGTGCCGGAAGGCAAGCGCTACGTCGCCGACAAGCTGGCCGCCGGCGGCCAGGTGGTATTCGACCACGGCGCGCTGCGCACCGTGGCCGCCGCCAACACCGGCGCGCTGCCGCAGGGCGAGTTGGCCTTCAAGCGCGTGCTGGAGCCGCTGGGCTTTGCCGTCGCCGACGTGTACCCGCTGCCGCGCCTGAAGATGACCGGCCGCGCCTACTGTCATCAGGATGCGCCGGAACAGGTGGCGCAGTTCTTCGTGTCCGAGCTGCACGTGGACCAGTTCTCGCCGGCCTTCCAGGCGGCGGTAGACAACGTGGTATCCACCTCGCGCGATCCGTTGTCCACCGCCGACAAGGCGCTGCTGGCCACGCTGTCCGACAACCGCGAACTGCCGTTCGCCGATGCAGCCAGCCTGCTGCCCAAGCTGGTGGGTTGCTTCGACGTGCAGCACGCCACGCCGACACTGGCCGACTACCACACCCTGCTGCAGGAATCCGCCGAAATGGCGTGGATCTCCACCGAGGGCAACGCCTTCAACCACGCCACCGACCACGTGGCGGACGTGTTCGCCACCGCCGACGAGCTGCGCGCCAAGGGCCAGCCGATCAAGGACAAGGTGGAAGTGTCCGCCAGCGGCCGCGTACGCCAGACCGCGTTCAAGGCGGCACAGGTGGAGCGCGAGTTCATCGACGCCGACGGCCAGCGCGTCAGCCGCATCGTGCCGGGCTCGTTCTACGAATTCATCACCCGCGACCGTTACACCGACGAAGCCGGCAACGACAAGCTGGATCTGCGCTTCGACAGCTCCAACGCGCAGGGCATCTTCAAGATGACCGCCGCCGCTTGCTGAGCGCAGTCTGATCTCTCTGGGTAACGGCTCCTTGTTGCCTGCTTGACCTGCCCTGCGTACCGGGGCAGGTCTTTTTCCGGCCTGCGGCCAACCTTTAGCCTGAACACACACATGATTCCCCGTCTGCATACCACCCCCACCAGCGACACGCTGTACCTCGACTTTGCGGCCGAACTGGCCGTGCGCGGCTTTGCCGGCGAGATCAGCCACGCTTATGCCGACCGGACCGTGCTGTCCACCGACAACTCCATCTACCAGGTGCTGCCGCAGCTGGTGGTGTTCCCGCGCGATAACGACGACGTGATCCGCATTGCCCGCCTGGCCGGCGAGCAGCGCTTCCAGGGCCTGAGCTTCAACGCCCGTGGCGGCGGCACCGGCACCAACGGCCAGTCACTGGGCCACGGCGTGATCGTCGACATCTCGCGCCACATGAACCGCATCCTGGAAATCAACGCCGCAGAGCGCTGGGTGCGGGTACAGGGTGGCGTGGTGAAAGACCAGCTCAATGCCGCGCTGAAGGCGCACGGGCTGTTCTTTGCGCCGGAGCTGTCCACCTCCAACCGGGCCACCATCGGCGGCATGATCAACACCGACGCCAGCGGCCAGGGCTCCTGCCTGTACGGCAAAACCCGCGACCACGTGCTGGCGCTGGACACCGTGCTGCTGGATGGCACGTTGTGGCACTCCGCTCCGCTCCCCGAGGCCGAGTTTGCCGCCATCCGCCGCCGTGACGACCGCGTTGGCGCGGTGCACCGCCTGCTGGACGACATCCGTCGCGACGACGCGGCGCTGATAGCCGACAAGTTTCCCAAGCTCAACCGCTGCCTGACCGGCTACGACCTGGCGCACATCCGCGACGACGCCGGCCGCTTCAACCTCAACAACATCCTGTGCGGTTCGGAAGGCACACTGGGCTTCATCGTCGAGGCCAGGCTGAACGTGCTGGCGATCCCGCGCGCCAGCGCGCTGGTGAACGTGCGCTACGCCAGCTTCGATGCCGCGCTGCGCGACGCGCCGGCGCTGATGCAGCTGGGCGCCGCCTCCATCGAAACGGTGGATTCCACGGTGCTGAACCTAGCGCGGCAGGACATCGTGTGGCATGGCGTGCGCGAGTTCTTTCCGGACGACGCCACTCCGGCGCAGGGCATCAACCTGGTGGAATTCCTCGCCGACAGCGATGCCGCGCTGGAAGCCAAGTTGGCCGCCATCGGTGCGCAGCTGAGCGCCGAGGGCGACAGCCATGGCCGTCAGGGCCACACCGTGGCGCGCGGCGCCGCGGTTGGCCGCATCTGGGGCATGCGCAAGAAATCGGTGGGCCTGCTCGGCAACGTCAACGACAGCCGCCGGCCGATCCCGTTCGTGGAAGACACCGCGGTGCCGCCGGAACACCTGGCCGACTACATCGCCGAATTCCGCGCGCTGCTGGACAGCCACGGCGTGCGCTACGGCATGTTCGGCCACGTCGATGCCGGCGTGCTGCATGTGCGCCCGGCCATCGACATGAAAGACCCGGCGCAGGAAGGGCTGGTGCGCAGCATCACCGACGGCGTGGTGGCGCTCACCCAGAAATACCACGGCCTGCTGTGGGGCGAGCACGGCAAGGGCGTGCGCTCCGAGTACGCGCCGGCCTTCTTCGGCCCGCTGTACCCGCGGCTGCAGCAGATCAAGGCGGCGTTCGACCCGTACAACCAGCTCAACCCGGGCAAGATCGCCGCGCCGACGCCAGACGGCTTGTGGAAGGTGGACGGCGTTACCACCCGTGGCCAGCTGGACCGCACCATCCCCATCGCCGTGCGCCAGCACTACGACGAGGCGCTGCACTGCAACGGCAACGGCGCCTGCTACAACTTCGACCCGGACGACGCGATGTGCCCGTCGTGGAAGGGCACCCGCGAGCGGCGCCACTCCCCGAAAGGCCGCGCCTCGCTGCTGCGCGAATGGCTGCGCCAGCTGGCCGCGCAGGGCAGCGACCCGCTCAGCGCCAGCCGTGCGCTGCGCGCCCGCGGCTTTGTCGCCGGCCTGCCGGCGCGCATTGCCAACACGCTGGGCAAGCGCCGCGGCGAGGCCGACTTCTCGCACGAAGTGAAGGAAGCGATGGACGGCTGCCTGGCGTGCAAATCCTGCGTTGGCCAGTGCCCGGTGAAAGTGGATGTGCCGAGCTTCCGCGCCAAGTTCCTGGAGCTGTACTACGGCCGTTACTTGCGCCCGCTCAAGGACTACCTGATCGGCGGGCTGGAACATACGCTGCCGCTGGCAGCACGCCTGCCGTGGCTGTACAACGGCGTGATCGGCAGCAAGGTTGGCCGCATGCTGATGCGCAAGCTGAATCTGGTGGAAAGCCCGCTGCTGTCCGGCATCAACCTGCAGGCCGAGCTCGCGCGCCGCGGTGTGGCGGTGGCCAGTGCAAAGGCGCTGGCGGCCTTGCCGGCGGCGGAGCGCGCCCGCGCGGTGATCGTGGTGCAGGACGCGTTTACCAGCTACTTCGAAACCCCGCTGGTGCTGGACGTGTGCGCGCTGCTGCAGCGGCTGGGCTTTGTGCCGCTGCTGGCGCCGTTCCGCGCCAACGGCAAGCCGCTGCACGTGCATGGCTTCCTCGCCCGCTTTGAAAAAGTGGCTGCGGCCAACGTGGCCAGCCTGCAACAGCTGGCGGCCAGCGGCCTGCCGCTGGTGGGCATCGACCCATCGATGACGCTGACCTACCGCAGCGAATACGCCAAGTTGGTACTGGCAGGCGAGTTGCCCAAGGTACAGCTGCTGCAGGAATGGCTGGCCAGCCGACTGGCCGAACTGCCAGCCGACGCGCGGGCTACCAGCGGAGCAAGCTACACCCTGCTGCCGCACTGCACCGAGAAAACCAACGCCCCGGCGGCGGTGGGCGATTGGCAGAAAGTGTTCGCCGCCTGCGGCCTGAACCTGGCCACCCGCGCCAGCGGCTGCTGCGGCATGGCCGGCACCTTCGGCCACGAGGCCGACAAGCGCGCGCTGTCGGAAACCATCTATCGCCAGAGCTGGCAAGGCATCGTGGCCGGCCAGCGTGACGACAGCCCGCTGCTGGCTACCGGCTACTCCTGCCGCTGCCAGGTGGCGCTGATGGACGACGTGGCGCTGCCGCATCCGGCCAGTGCGTTGCTGAAGGCGTTGACGCCGGCTGCCTGACATCAGGCCCTGCCAGCGCCGTTGTACTGCATTTTGTCGGGAGCATGGCTCCCGGCCGTGACTGTTTTGCGGCAGGCCGAAGCGGCCTGCCAGACGCGTGGCTGCTAAGGTTGGCCGCGTGAGGACAACTCATCACCGACAAGGGGGTAATGCATGAACAGCAAGTTGGCAGGGCATCTGCTGGTGGAGTGCCTGGTGGCACAGGGTGTGGACATTGCCTTTGGCGTGCCGGGCGAAAGCTACCTGGCGGTACTGGACGGCTTCTATCGCAGCCGCGAGCAGATCCGTTTTATCGCTTGCCGTAACGAAGGCGGCGCCGCCTTCATGGCCGAGGCGCACGGCAAGCTCACGCGCCGCCCCGGCGTGTGCCTGGTCACGCGTGGCCCCGGTGCCACCAATGCCAGCATCGGCGTGCATACCGCGTTCCAGGATTCCACCCCCATGGTGCTGCTGGTGGGCGACGTGGGCAGCGATTGTCGCGACCGCGAAGCGTTCCAGGAGATGGACTACAGCGTGTACTTCGGCCCGTCCACCAAGGGCATGGCCAAGCGCGTGGAGCGCATCGACGATGCCCACCGCATCCCGGAATACATCAGCCGCGCCTTCGCCGCCGCCATGAACGGCCGCCCCGGCCCGGTGGTGCTGGTATTGCCGGAAGACATGCTGGTGCAGCCGGTGGCCGACAGCCTGCAGGCTTTGCCACGGGTGGAAGCAGCCACCCCGTATCCGGACCCGGCCGGCATCGCCGCGCTGCAAGGCCTGCTGGAACAGGCCGAGCGCCCGCTGGTCATTGCCGGCGGCAGTGGCTGGGACGCCGCAGGCGCCGCCGCGCTGCAAGCCTTTGCCGAGCGCTGGCAGCTGCCGGTGGGCAACGCCTTTCGCTTTCAGGACACCTTCGACAACCATCACCCGCTGTATGCCGGCGATGTCGGCATCGGTATCAACCCTCCGCTTGCGGCCAACGTCCGCAACAGCGACCTGATCATCGCCATCGGCGCTCGCCTCGGCGAGATGACTACCGGCGGCTACACCCTGCTGCAGGCGCCGCGCAGCCAGCAGCAACTGGTGCACATCCTGCCGCAGGGCGACGAGCTGGACCGCGTGTACCAGGCCGATGTGGCGATTCAGTCCGGCGTCAACGCCGCCGCACAGGCGCTGGCCGCCTTGCCGGTGCCGTCCGCCGCCCCGCGCTGGCAGGCCTGGAGCCGGCAGCTGAACGCCGACTACCGCGCCAACCTGGTGCCGCAGCGCCTGGCTGGGCTGAGCGAAGGCATCAGCGGCGACATCGACCTGCCGCGCGTGATCGCCAGCCTGCAGCGCCAGCTGCCGGCCGACGCGGTCATCACCAACGGCGCCGGCAACTTCGCCAGCTGGATTCACCGCTACTTCCAGTACCACGGCGTGGCGAAAGGCCACAAAACCCAGCTGGCGCCCACCAACGGCGCCATGGGCTACGGCGTGCCGGCCGGCATTGCGGCCAACCTCGCCACCGGCCGCACCGCCTTCACCATCGCCGGCGACGGCGACTTCCTGATGAACGGCCAGGAGCTGGCCACAGCACTGCAGCACGGCGGCAAATCCATCATCCTGCTGCTCAACAACGGCGTGTACGGCACCATCCGCATGCACCAGGAGCGCGAGTACCCCAACCGCATCAGCGGCACCCAACTGGGCAACCCGGACTTCTGCCAGCTGGCCGGCGCCTACGGCTACGCCGCCGAGCGCATCGCCAGCAACGACGAGTTCGACGCCGCGCTGGAACGCGCACTGGCGCGCCCGAACGGCACGCTGCTGGAAATCCGCCTGCCGCCGGACATCATCAGCACCCGCGCCACGCTGTCCACCATCACCCAGGCGGCGCTGGCACGCGACTGAGCTTTGCCAGACGTGAGGAAACCGGCCTGCGGGCCGGTTTTTTGTTGGCGGAAGGTGGCACAAGAACGGGGCTGCTTGCCGGACTATCGGCTATGGTGAAGTTGTTCCGGCGGCCAACCCTGGCCGCCACACCGACCGAGGGAGCCATCATGCCGCTTTCCATGTATCAGGCCGCGATACCGCCGCTGTTGCGCGGGCTGGCCAATCTGTCCGCCATCCTGGACAAGGCGCTGCGCAATGCCGAGAGCCGTCATTTCGACGCCGCCGTATTGCTGCAGGCGCGGCTGGCGCCGGACATGTTCCCGCTGATTCGCCAGGTGCAGATTGTCACCGACACCGCCAAGGGCTGTGGCGCACGGCTGGCGGGGGTGGAGATCCCCAGTTATCCGGATACCGAAACCGGTTTCGACGAACTGCAGCAGCGTATCGCCAGGACCGTGCTGTTTCTGCAGGGTTTGCAAGCGGCGCAGTTCGACGGCAGCGAAGCGCGCGACATCGTGATGAAGTTTCCCAACCAGACGCTGAATTTCACCGGCCAGGACTACCTGCAGTATTTCGTGCTGCCCAACTTCTACTTCCACCTCACCACCGCCTACGACATCCTGCGTCACAACGGCGTGCCGCTGGGCAAGGGGGACTACCTGGGCGGCGGCTAAGAACCTGTTCAATGTCTGCTGCGATTGATTTCAATGGGGCGATACGGCGTTGAAAACGACTTCGGAATGCTCATTTACCCCATGTAAACTCCGCTTCCTCAGTCGTTTTCGCCTTGTCTCGCGTGAGCGCGCGAGACTTTGAACAGGTGCTAAGAGCCGCTGACCAAACTCCTGATCCTGCGTTGCGCCTCCTTGCCGTACGACTTGTACTGTCTGCGTCGGCGCGCCTTGGCTCGGGTGCGCTGCGAGGTGTTGTTAGCGGCGCTAAGCGGCACCGACAAACGGCATCTCGCCGCCGCCGCGCCCGGTGCCGCTACAACGCAACGCGCTGCTGGTGTTCCGGCACCGTCGCGTGCCAGTGCAGCTCCAGGCTGATGCGGCGGCGCAGTGCGTCGGCGGCGGCCGGTTCGCCGTGGATCACGAATACCTGTTGCGGTGCGCTGCTGAAGCCTGTCAGCCACTGCAGGATCTCGTTGCTGTCGGCGTGGGCGGACAGGTGGTCCAGCGCCACCACTTCGGCATTGATCGGCACGTCCTGGCCGTGGATCCGTACCGAGTCGGCGCCGGCCACGATCAGCGCGCCGCGGGTGCCGCCGGCTTGGAAGCCGGAAAACAGCAGCGTGTTGCGCGGATTGGGCGCGAACGCCTTCAGGTGGTGCAGCACCCGGCCGCCGGTGGCCATGCCGCTGGCGGCGATGATGATAGCCGGCTCTTTGGTCTGGTTCAGGCGCTTGGATTCGTCGACCGAGCGCACGATGTGGGCGACGCGGCACATGCCTTCGCACTCGCTTTCCGACAGCTTGTGCAGTTGGCGGAACTGCTGGTACAGCGCGGTGACGTCGCTGGCCATCGGGCTGTTGATGTACACCGGCAGTTTTTGCGGGATGCGGCCGCTCTGTTTCAGCTTGTAGATGTAGTACATCAGCAGCTGGGCGCGGGCGACGGCAAAGGACGGGATCACGGTGATGCCGTGGCGGCCGATGGTGCGGTTGATGACCTCGGCCAGCACATCGGCCACCGCGGTGGCGGGGTGGCTACGGTCGCCGTAGGTGGATTCCACCAGCAGGTAGTCGGCGTGCGGCACCGGTTGCGGCGGCAGCATGATCGGATCGTGCTGGCGGCCGAGGTCGCCGGAGCAGACCAGGGTCTTGCCTTCGGCCTCGATGGTGACGGTGGCGGCGCCGAGGATGTGGCCGGCCGGGCGCAGCAGCAGCTGGATGTCGGGGAAGATTTCGCGGCGCTGGTTGAACGGCAGCGGCCGCAGGTAGGCCAGTGCGCGTTCGGCGTCGGCCTCGGTGTACAGCGGCAGTGCCGGCTGGTGCTTGGAGTAGCCGCGGCGGTTGGCGTATTCGGCTTCCTCTTCCAGCAGGTAGCCGCTGTCGGGTAGCAGGATCGCCGCCAGCTCGCAGCTGGCTTCGGTGGCGTATACCGGGCCGCGAAAGCCGTCGCGCACCAGCGCCGGCAGGTAGCCGCTGTGGTCGAGGTGGGCGTGGCTGAGCACCACCGCGTCGAGGTCGGCCGGGGCGAACGGCAACCCGGCCCAGTTGCGCAGCCGCAGCTGCTTGTAGCCCTGGAACAGGCCGCAGTCGAGCAGGATCTTGCGGCCGCCGCATTCCAGCAGGTACTTGCTGCCGGTGACGGTGCCGGCGGCGCCGAGAAAGGTGAGGTGCATGAGCGTTTCCTGTGCCGCTGGGGCGCTGGTGGCAGGGCGTCGCGCAGTGGGGACGGCGCGGCAGTTCTCTCTTATATATAGTGAGTTGCCGCGCGTGGTGGCGCCGATTTGCGAGGGCAGGCACCGGCCGGCGGTTCCGGGGCCGATGGGCAGGAGCGGCGCCGGTGCCGGCCGCGGTGAGGGGAACAAACAAAAAGGTTGGCCGCAGCGCGGACGCTGCGGCCAACCTTGTCATGGCGCAAACACCGCTCAGAGGCGGAAGCGCGCCACCATGTCGTGCAGGTGGTTGGACAACTGGTGCAGCTCGTTCACGGTGCGGGTGGCGCTTTGCACCGCCTGGTCGGTTTCGATCGCCATGTGGTTGGCGGTCTCCGCCGCGCGGGCCATGTCGGTGGTGGCGATCGACTGCTCGCGGGTGGCGTCGGCGATGTCGCGGATGGTCAGCACCACGCGCGACACCTCGTCCTCGATGCCGGCCATCTGCCCGGCGACCTGGCGCGAGGCGCTGACCCCGTGCTGTACCGATTCACGGGTGTGCTCCATGTCGCCCAGCGCCGATTCCACGTCGTGGTGGGTGGCATCGATCAGCGCGCCGATCTCCACCGTGGCCTTGCCGGTGCGCTCGGCCAGCTTGCGCACCTCGTCGGCCACCACCGCGAAGCCGCGTCCGGTCTCGCCGGCGCGCGCCGCCTCGATCGCCGCGTTCAGCGCCAGCAGGTTGGTCTGGTCGGCGATGTCCTTGATCACGTTGATGATCTGGTCCATCTGCGCCGAGCGCTGCCCCAGCGCGCCGAGGGTGGTGGCCAGCTGGCCGACCTGGCCGGCGATGCGCTCGATGCCGCCGGCCAGCTCGCCCACCGCCTGCGCCGATTGGCGCGAGGTCTGCCCGGTCTGCACCACCACCTCTTCCGCCGAGGTGGCGTTGCCGGCGATGTGGTTGATGCTGACGGTGATCTGTTCGATGGTGGCGGCGGTGGCGCTGGAGGCGTCGGCCTGCTGCTGCGAATCGCTGGCCAGCTGGCGGGTGATGCCGTTCAGCGCGTCGATGCCGCCGTTGAGCGACACCGAGTGCTCGCGCACTTCCAGGAACATCTGCCGCAGGCTGCGGATGAAGCGGTTGAACGCCTCGGCGGTCTGGCCGATCTCGTCCTGCTTGTCCACGCTCAGCTGGTGGGTCAGGTCGCCGTCGCCGCTGGCGACATCCAGCAACGCATCGCGCAGCCGCACCAGGCTGGCCAGCAGGCGGGTGAGGGCGAAGTTGGCCAGCACGATGCCGGCTACCGCCACCAGCAGCCCGGCCAGCACCAGCGTCAGCAGCAGCTGGTTCAGCGGGGCCAGCATCACGTCCTTCTCCACCACCGTGCCCAGCACCCAGTCGCTGCCGGCGATGCTGGCTACCTCGGCGTAGTGGCTGCGGCCGTCGATCTCCACTTCATGCAGCGTCGGGCTGTTGCCGGCGGCGCTGACCAGCGCGGCGTCAAAGCCCGGCATCACCTCGGCCACCGGCTTGAGGGTGGAATCGGCCGCCGGGTGGCTGACGATCTTGCCGTCGCGCGTGACCAGAAAAGCGTAACCGTCGCCGCGCAGCTTGATCGCCTTTACCACCGCGGTCAGCCCGTCCAGCGCGATGTCGCCGCCGACCACGCCGAGTTGCGCGCCGCCGCGCAGGATCGGGCTGGCCACGGTCACGCCCAGCTTCTGCGTGCTGCTGAACACGTAGGGCGCGGTGATGGCAACGCCTTTTTGCGCGCTGGCCAGCTGGTACCACGGCCGCGCGGTCGGGTCGTAGCCGTCGGCCGGCAGCTTGTCAGGCGTGTGGTAGCGCATCGCCTTGTCGGTATAGCCGGCAAAGGTCTGGTCGAAACCACCGGCGTCCTTGCCCTGTTGCAGGAACGGGTACGGCGCGCTGGCATCGACATCGCCGAGGCGGTTGGCCGTCGCCTGGATGGCGTCGCGGCGCTGGGCCAGCCAGCGGCCGAGTGCCTCACTGTTGCCGGCGATGGCGGCGTCCAGCTCCTGCTGCACGCCGTGGATGATCTCGCTGCGCATGCGCTGGTAGGCAAGGGCGGACAGCACCGCGATGGCAATCGCCAGCAGGATGGCGACAAAAAACAGGAGTCGCTGTTTTAACGACATGGGTATTCCTCTGATAACGGGGCAACGCGGCGACTCTGCTGGCCGCCTGGCGTTGCCGGGGTCGGGTGGGGTGTGTTGGGGGTGCCGCGTTCGCACTTTATTTTATGAATCTTTGTGATAAATCAGCGCGCGCGATGATAACAATCTATAACAGCTGCCGCCACCCTCAGTCGCGCCGCTGCCGCATTGGCAGGATTGCCACGCCGGTGGCCGGTGTGCAGACCGCGTCGCCGCGCGTGCCAGGGGTGGCCGCAAGGCGCAGCATCAGTGCCAGCGCGGCTCTCAGCGGTATGTGTGTAATAACTGGCCATCTCGATAAGTCACGCTAGCGAGTTGTGTCGCTGCGATGCGTAATCAAACGACTACAATTTTTTGTAAATAAGTAATTTGTACAATACAATAACTATACAAAATTACGATAACCCGTTCGCCACCACGAGAAAACGCCATGTTCAATACCCGGCTCAAACAGCAGATCGGCGAGCTGCAACAGCAGCTGCGCACCCAGCAGGCGATTGCCAGCGCGCTGGAGCGTTCCTTTGCCAGCGTCCATTTCGATGCAGAGCGCAGGGTGGTGGCGGCCAACCAGAACTTTCTGGACACGCTGGGTTACCGCCAGCTCGGCGATATTCTCGGCCAGCCGCACAGCCTGTTCTGTGCCAGCGACGATGTCGCCAGCCGTGATTACGCGCAGTTCTGGGCGCGGTTGCAGCGCGGTGAGCCGTTCCAGGGCAAGGTGCAGCGCGTTACCGCCGCAGGCGGGGTGGTGTGGCTGGAGGCGACGTACAGCCCGGTTGTCGACGCCGCCGGCCACATCAGCGGCTATGTGAAGTTTGCAACCGACATCACCGCCCGCGTGCGCGAGGCGGCGCACAACCGCTCGGTGCTGCAGGCGCTGGATCGCGCGATGGCGACCATCGAATTCCGCCCCGACGGGACCATCGTCGGCGCCAACGACAACTTCCTGCGCACCATGGGCTACCGCCTGGAGCAGCTGCGCGGCCAGCATCACCGCCTGCTGTGCGAGCGCGAGTTCGGCGACAGCGCCGAGTACGAGCAGCTGTGGCAGCGCCTGCGCCGCGGCGAGTTCTTCGCCGGCCAGATCCGGCGCCGCCACCACGACGGCCGCACGGTGTGGCTGGAGGCCAGCTACAACCCGGTGCTGGACGAAAACCAGCAGGTGGTCAGCGTGATCAAGTTCGCCACCGACATCAGCGCCCGCGTCGAGCAGGTGCAGCAGGAGCGCGACAGCGCCCAGTTTGCCTACAGCTCGTCACGGCAGACGCTGGACTGGTCGGACAGCGGCGTGGCCGGCATCAGCCAGAGCGTGGAGGAGATCCGGCAGATGGCCGGCAGCATCGAGGCGGCCAGCCACACGGTGCAGCAGCTGGGCGCGCGCTCGCTGCAGATCACCTCCATCGTGCAGACCATCAAGGACATCGCCGACCAGACCAACCTCTTGGCGCTGAACGCGGCGATCGAGGCGGCGCGGGCCGGCGAGACCGGGCGCGGCTTCGCGGTGGTGGCCGACGAGGTGCGCAAGCTGGCCGAGCGCACCACCGCGTCGACCACCGAGATTGCCGCCATGGTCGGCGACATCCAGCAACAGACCGGCAGTGCGGTGCAAAGCATGGCGCAGATCCTGCAACAGGCGCAGCACAGTGTGACGCTGACGCAGCGCGCCGGCAGCACCATCGCGCAGATCCGCGACGGCGCCCACGCGGTGGTGGAAGCCATCGGCCGCTTTACCTACCTCAAGTCGTGAGCCGGCGCCGCGCCGCCGCGGCGGCCGTTCAGTCGAGCTGCGGCGTGCGCTGCAGCTTGCCGGTGTCAAAGCCCTGCTGCCGCAGCCGGGCCAGCAGCGCGGCGTAGGCGGCCGGCGCCACGCTGCGGCTGCGCGCCAGCACCCACAGGTAGTCGCGCTTCGGCTCGCTGACGGCGACCAGCTGGTAGTCCTCGTCCAGATCGATCACCCAGTAATCCCCCCACACCCACGGCAACCATGACAGCCAGGCCGGCGCGAAGCGCACCTGCAGCTTTGGCGAGCTGGCGCCGCCGATTTGCCGCGCGCTGCCGCTGGCGCTGCTGATGTCGCCATTGGCCAGCCGGCAGCGATTGTCCACCGTCACCGTGCCGTCCGCCTGCAGCCGGTAACGGGCGCTGGCATTGGCGACGCACTTTTGCTGAAACCAGTTGGGAAAGCGGGCGATCTCGTACCAGGTGCCCATGTAGCGCGGCACATCCAGCGCGGCAATGGTTTGCAGGCGGCCGTCGCCGGCAATGCCCGCCGGCTGCGGGCTGGCGCAGGCCGGCAGGGTGGCAAGACACAGCAGGGCGGTAACAAGGGTCTTTTTCATGGGCGGGTTCCCGGCGGGCTGGCCAGCCGCGCGACCGATGTTGGGCGCGGCAATGGCGTGATAAAGAAAATAAAACTATCTGAAAAAGACATTCAATTGGAATTGGCTATCGTAATGCGGCATGATCCATCCGTCGACAACGACTAACCCATTCAAGGAGCGAAGCATGTCCATCATCAACAGCCAGATCAAACCGTTTGCCAGCAAAGCCTTCCACAACGGCCAGTTTATCGACGTGACTGACCAGACGCTGCTGGGCAAGTGGTCGGTGGTGTTCTTCTACCCGGCCGACTTCACCTTCGTGTGCCCGACCGAACTGGGCGACCTGGCTGACCTGTATCCGCAGTTCCGTGATATGGGCGTGGAAATCTACTCGGTGTCCACCGACACCCACTTTACCCACAAAGCGTGGCACGACACCTCCGACACCATCAAGAAGATCCAGTATCCGATGCTGGCCGACCCGACGCACCTGATCTCGCGCAACTTCGGCGTGCTGATCGAGGAAGCCGGTCTGGCCGATCGCGGCACCTTCGTGATCGATCCGGAAGGCAAGATCCAGATCGTGGAAATCAGCGCCGGCGGCGTCGGCCGCGATGCCTCCGAACTGCTGCGCAAAATCAAGGCGGCCCAGTACGTGGCGGCGCACCCGGGCGAAGTGTGCCCGGCCAAGTGGAAAGAAGGCGATGCCACGCTGGCACCGTCGCTGGACCTGGTAGGCAAGATCTAAGCAAAGCTGCTGCGTGCCCGTGATTGCGGCTTGGGCGCTGCTCGGCATCCTCATGTACTCAACGTACATTCCGGTGCCTGCGCTGCGGCCGCACCGCACTGACAGGCACTCGTGACGCTTTGCTGCGTTTTCGCCGCCCTTCGGCCAGATAGCTTTGTCGGCGGCGTGGCGCGGGGGCTTGCCGTACGCCATGTACTGTCTGCGCCCCCGCTGGCTGGCCTTCGCGCTCTCGGACCGAATCATCGACGGAAACAAGGTGGGAGAAACACTCCCCAACACCCGACATTCATTGCCGGGTGCCCCGGAAAACGGCTTGCGGCCAACCTTAGCGCCACGAACAACACCTCGCAGAGAACCTGAGCCAAGGCGCGCCGACGCAGACAGTACACGTCGTACGGCAAGGAGGCGCAACGCAGGATCAGGGGTGTTGTTAGCGGCTCGTAGAGGCCGCTTTCCCGGGTACCCGTACACCAAGGAGCACACCATGCTGGACAACAATATCAAGACGCAACTGCAAGCTTACCTGACCAACCTGCAGCACCCGATCGAGCTGGTGGCCTCGCTGGGCAACGGTCCGAAAGACGAGGAAGTACGCGGCCTGATCGCCGACATCGCCACGCTGTCCGACAAGGTCAGCGCCCGTTATGACGGTAACGATGCGCGCCAGCCGTCGTTCACTGTTGGCCGCAACGGCGATGCCGCCAGCCGCGTGCAGTTTGCCGGCGTGCCGATGGGCCACGAGTTCACCTCGCTGGTGCTGGCGCTGCTGCAGGTGGGCGGCCATCCGTCCAAGGCCGGCCAGGCGCTGATCCAGCAGGTGAAAGACCTGAGCGGCGAATACACCTTCGAGACCTATATCTCGCTGTCGTGCCAGAACTGCCCGGACGTGGTGCAGGCGCTGAACCTGATGGCGGTGCTGAACCCCGGCATCCGCCACACCATGATCGACGGCGCGCTGTTCCAGGACGAGGTGAACGCCCGCCAGATCATGTCGGTGCCCACCGTGTACCTGAATGGTGAAGTGTTCGGCCAGGGCCGCATGGGGCTGGAAGAAATCGTCGCCAAGCTGGACACCGGCGCCGCCGCCCGCGATGCGGCCAACATCGACCAGAAAGACGCCTTCGACGTACTGGTGGTCGGCGGTGGCCCGGCCGGTGCCGCGGCGGCCATCTACACCGCCCGCAAGGGCATCCGCACCGGCGTGGTGGCGGAGCGTTTCGGCGGCCAGGTGCTGGACACCATGAGCATCGAGAACTTCATCTCGGTGCAGGAAACCGAAGGCCCGAAACTGGCGATGGCGCTGGAACAGCACGTCAAGGAATACGACGTGGACGTGATGAACCTGCAGCGCGCCAGCAAGCTGGTGGCGGCCAGTGAAAGTGCCAGCGGCCTCACCGAAATCCAGCTGCAAAGCGGCGCCACGCTGAAGGCCAAGACCGTGATCATCGCCACCGGCGCCCGTTGGCGTGAAATGAACGTGCCGGGCGAACAGGCCTACCGCAACAAGGGCGTGGCCTACTGCCCGCACTGCGACGGCCCGCTGTTCAAGGGCAAGCGCGTGGCGGTGATTGGCGGCGGCAACTCCGGCGTGGAAGCGGCCATCGATCTGGCGGGCATCGTGTCGCACGTGACGCTGCTGGAATTCGGCGATGCGATGCGGGCCGACGCGGTGCTGCAGAACAAATTGCGCAGCCTGCCCAACGTGACCATCATCCTGCAGGCGCAGACGACCGAAGTCACCGGCGACGGCAGCAAGGTAAATGGCCTGTCCTATACCGATCGCGTCAGCGGCGAGGCGCGCCACATCGAACTGGAGGGCATCTTCGTGCAGATCGGCCTGCTGCCGAACACCGACTGGCTGCGCGGCAGCGTCGAGCTGTCCAGCCGTGGCGAGATCCTGGTTGGCCGCCATCAGGACACCACCGTGCCCGGCGTGTTCGCCGCCGGTGACGTGACCGACGTGCCGTACAAGCAGATCATCATCGCCATGGGCGAGGGCGCCAAGGCCGCGCTCGGCGCCTTCGATCACCTGATTCGCAGCGGCGTGTCCGCCAGCTGAGTCAAGGTTGGCCGCAGCCTGCGGCCAACCTTGGCATCCCAGATGCAAGCCCCGTATCGGATGATGCGGGGCTTTTTGTCGTGTGCCGGCGCTCGTACCGCGGCCTATACTGCATTGCGCACCCCGCGTGCGGCTGGCCAGCCGCCGCGGCGGTCAGCTCGTGGCGCCCGCCGCTAGTCACAACTGTCTTTTTCGTCGTTCCGCGTGGTGATTTCTGCCGCAAAAATGCTGATCAATACTGATTTTCCTGCCAGCTTTCCTGATGTTATATTTTCAACAGTTGCTTGAATCTGTTTTTACTGTAACCTACGATGAAGCGTAGCAAACCCAGCCGGCATCAGGGAGGAGGGCTTTCATCACGGTCTGGGATTGTCAGGACGAGGTGTAGTACCGATAGAGCTTTGGCGGTGGTGCCGGCGCTTGCTGGCGCAATCGCCTCCATGCAAGAAGCCATGCGGTGTGAACGTTATCGGCACGTGCCATGAGGTGGGAATCACGCGTGCGATTCCTTGGCAGGAACCGCCTCTACATTGCGATCTAATGGAGGCACAAAATGTTCTCATTAACCAAGCTAAGAAAGGCGCTGTCCGCCTTCGCCCTGTGCTGTCTGGGCGTCATGGGCATGGGCATCAC
Organism: Vogesella indigofera; assembly: GCF_003633895.1. GTDB lineage: Bacteria > Pseudomonadota > Gammaproteobacteria > Burkholderiales > Chromobacteriaceae > Vogesella > Vogesella indigofera. The sequence goes on along the minus strand of NZ_RBID01000015.1, from coordinate 248,698 downwards.
GCCGTTCGCCTTAGCAGATAACCCGGCAACCTATTTCCAACTTGACGGCGACATGAAGGGCGGCACCCAAGAGAAGCCGGACTGGAGTGATGTCTTTGACAGCAATCTCCCTGCTGTCGGCGCCACCCCGAAAGCGTCGCTGCCTAGCGGCTTCAGTTCGCCAACCTTCGTCGTTGACTTTTTTCCGGCCACCAGCAACGACAACAGCCTGTTCGCTACCGGGAGTAAGGATACCCTGAACATCACCCCGGGCTGGCAGTGCAAGAAGACCAACAACGTCAATGACAAGACTGATATCAACAATGCCTACGCGGTTGCCTACATCAATCCAAACAATCACCTGATTGTCTACTTTGCTCTGGATGTGGCCTCCAATGACGGTACCAAGGATGTCGGTTTCTGGTTCCTCAAGGACCCGGATGTCAGCTGCCCTGCCGGTAGCGGCACAACCTCATTCGTCGGCAATCACACTGATGGCGACGTATTGATCGTGTCCGAATTTACCAATGGTGGCCGCGTCAGCGAGATCAAGGCCTACCGCTGGAACGGCGGCGCGAATGGTTCGCTTGGCACGTCACCGATCGCCTCTGGTGGCGAGTGCAACGGCGATGCTTTTAACGTTTGTGCCAGGGTCAACACTGCCGTGCTCAACGGCGATGGCGCCAATGCCGATGTGCCTTGGCTGGTAAAAAGCAAGACCTCCAATCCTAGCGGCCCTGCCTACACCAGCAGCAAGGATCTGGATATCGGCATGTTCTTCGAAGGCGGCATTGACCTGACTGCGGTCGGTATCTCCGGATGCTTCAACCGCTATCTGGCCGATACCCGTTCGTCGACCTCGCTCGGTGCCACCATCTTCGACTTTGCGCTGGGTGATTTCTCCAACTGCAGTATTGGCGCGGCCAAAGCTTGTACCCAGGCAACCGTGAATAGTGACTTTGCCACCTTTACCAGTCCGTTTACGGCCACGGTCACCAACTCCAGCCCAACCGGAACCGTCTATGACGTAACCATTAACGAGAGCTTCAACTTTGCCAATACCGGCGAAACCAGCTGCACCATCACCAGCAACACTGGCGATCAGAATGTCAACGGCACCGAGCTCATTACCGGCACGCCGGTGAAAGTGGCCAGCAGCCTGGCTCCGGGAGCGAGCGTAACCGTCGGCATTTCGTGTATCGGCAGCCTGAACAGCTTCCAGAATGCTATCCATGCTGCGGCCGGTTCGGCTCCGGGGCAGAGCGATATCACGAAGGATGCGGTCGTCAGTGCCGTCAGCGCGAGCGCTTGCCAGGCGACAGTGACGGCGGATCTGGATATCACCAAGGTCTGCAAAGGGATGCAACTGGTGGCCGGTACCAATGGTCTGCTGGCGCTGCAAACCGATGTCAGGGTTGAGGTGAGCAACCCGAGCACTTCCAACCAGTCGGTGACCATCACGACTCCGGTCGATACCAAGGTCAGCACGCTGAACCAGGTTGATTGCATCACCGGGGTCGCCAAGTCGGATCTGGTACTGGCACCAAACGAGACTGCCTGCTTCCTGGGTAGTTACAACCCGACCAATGCCGATCTGGTCAACCCGCCGTCCAGCGCCGCGTTCACCGATGGCGTGAGTGTAACGGGCGAGGGCAGCATCAATGGCACCTTCACCGCAGGTCCGGTGAATGCCACCTGCTACCTGTGCGATACCGATCTTGATGGTATTCCGGATGTCACTGACACCAGTGACTGACCGGCAGTGGCTGCAGTAAACCGCCTTTCCTGAGCATCGGGAAAAGCCAGGGCGATGGATCGCAAGATCCATCGCCCTTTTCATCTGGCGTCGGCACCACGGGCACCGTCCCCTGCGCTTACTTGCTGCGCCCCTTGGCCCTGGTCGTGGTGGTCGTGCTGCTGCCGATCACGTAGCTTGACGCGCCGCTGCCACTGTATGTGGTGGCGCTGCTGTTGCTGGCCTTGGCTCCGATGCTGTAGCTCCCGGCCAGTGCCGAGCCTGGCGATGTGACCGTCAGGGTGGTCGATGCGCTGCTGCCGGCGGCGAGGCTCAGGCTGGCGTTTTTCCAGCTGCCGCTCCAGCCGCTGGGCAGGCTGCCTTGCAGGCTGAAGCTGGCGGCGCTGCAGCTGCTGCTGTCGTTATTGGTGACCGCGACGGTGTAGGTCACCGCGGTGCCAGCCACGACCGTGCTGCCTGGCGACGACATCACCAGCGACGGATTGGCGCGGGTGCAGGTGCTCTTGGCAAACGTGACATCCACGCCGATGCCGCCGCTGTTGGCCCAGGTCGGGGTGATGGTCACGCCTGCGCTGGTGTCGGTATAGCTTTGTCCGATCACCAGGGCCGGGTCGGCCAGATCGGCAGTGGCGGAGTAGGAAAGACTGCCCGGCGTCATGTCCAGCGCGTAGCTGCTCGACGCGGCACCATCCGTGCCGGTGCGTACCCACACCCCCGCAAAGATATTGCCCGGCTGATAAATGCTGTTGGTGCTGAAATAGTAGTCAACCCCGATCGGCTGGCGGTATTCCAGGTAATACCAGGTCTTGGCGCCGGTGACCGGGTCGGTACTCTTGAGAATCTTCAGCCCCTTGGCATTGCTGCCGCCCGTCTCGATCGGCTCGATCACATAGCTGCCGCTGCTCTGTACCGTGGTAATGGCAGGAGAGGCGCTGTAGTTCAACCAGCCCAGCCTTTCCTTCTGGAAGGCATTCAGATGTCCCGTTTGCCATCCCATGATATCGACGCGGTCACCATATTCGACATAGGTGCAGCTGTTGCCGGTGGCGCTGACATCGCAGTCCAGGCCGTGCGAATGCCACAAGCCGAGAGCGTGGCCCAGCTCGTGCCCGACCACACTCAGCGACATGGTGCCGTTGATGAAGGACTGCGAGGGAATGCTGCCCACCGAGGACAGGCCGCCCCAGCTGCAGCTGCTGGTATTGGGGAACGCATACACAACGCGGGCGTAGCCGGAGAGATCAACCCCGGCGGCACTGGCCGCCGCCTTGGCGGCGCTGGCGATGTTGTCGCTGTTGCAGGTATCGGTGCTGTTGAGCGGCAGCGTGTACCAGCCGAATACCTTGCCGCTGAACGAGGTCTGCTGGTAAGAGTTTTCCAGGTAGAAACTGTTGACGGAGCCGCTGGCGCTGCCGAACACGAAGCTGTGCCACTGCTCAGGCGTCCAGGGCTTGTTGGCGGGCTGATCCTGGAAGTTGACCAGCAGCACCGCGGTGCTTTGCACCCCCAGGGCATTGATCCCCGTCGCCGGTGCCGCCAGGTACTGGTAGCTGGTGTCGCCACCGGTTTCCAGCATCAGGCTGTTGCCGCTCAGCGTGCCCTGTACCCGTACCTTGCTGCCCGGCTCATGCTGCGGCTGTTTTGTCTTGAATTTAAGCTCGTAGCGTTGCCCCGCTTCGGTCTTCAGGAACTGCCGCGAGTGGCTCTTCTTGTTCTTGAAGTCATCTTCGGTCCACAGCTCCAGCTCGCCTTCAAGCTGGATTGGCTTGGCGGCCACGCTGGCTGGCAGGGCCGGTGTTGTCTTGCCTGACGCCAGGGTGATACCTGGTGCCGCAAGCAGCAGAAGCAGCAAGCAGGCGCCCGGCAACATCGTCGGCAGGCCGAAACGTTGGCCGCAGGCACGCATTGCGCGTTGAAGCATGACATTCCTCTCATCATCAAAAGAAAAGCCCATCCCCCGCAACTGCCTACACCACTCATGACCGTACTCGTAGAAGGCACATTTTCTGAAAACAGACTAAATGTTTTCATTGATGCGGTTTTATTAGTATCAGCGTCTGCTTAAAAGTGTTTTGTGGCGTGTGTGCAGCTGTGCACCGGTTAACTGCTGCTCTAGGCGGCGGGTGATGAATATTCCGAGAATTTACTTAATATTGAAGAGCGAACTATACACAAGAAACAGGCAATGGCAATATTGCCAAAAAGCAATTGCTTAAATATGGAAATGTGATTGTTTTTATTGTTGTTTTTTGGTTTTGTCATGGTGGGTTGTTTATTTTATATTAAACAAAATTATGTTAATCATTCCGATATTTTATTTATTCAAGATGATGTTTATTAATTCATAAGCAATATACATTGCTTGGTGGCAATAAATAACCCTAAATAGATTAAATGTAAACTTGGAAGGGTGATGCCAGGACGACAGCGGCGCGCAGCGTGCTTGCGGCGGGGCAGGAGGCGGGAGCGGAACGGGGCAGGGAGTGTGGCGCGGCGGCAGCGGGTCTGCGGCCAACGTTGGCGGTGCGGAGAAGGAAATGCGGGTGCGCGCGCCAAGCCGCTCGGTCGTGCGGTGGTGACGACGGTGGCGCTGTCAACGGCGCCCCGGGACATCGTGCCGGCGGGAGGGTGTGGTGCGCCGGACTAGCCGCGGTCGCGGTTAGCCGGTACCAGACTGCAGTCGTGCTGTGGGGCTTGTCGGCGATGCCGGCTCAGGGCGTGGTGTTGCCCAGTAGCTGCTCTATTCGTGCCGCCGGGATGGCGCCGGCAACGCGCTCGTTATTGGCGAAGATCAGCGTCGGCGTGCCGGTGATGCGGTGGGTGCGCGCCAGTTTGGCCAGATTGGTGATCGGGGTGTCGCACTCGCCGCTGCCCTCCGGCACGGTGTTGTCGTGCACCGAGGCCAGCCAGGCCTTGGCGCGGTCCGGTGCGCACCAGATCTTGCGCGACTTCAGCGTGGCACCGGGGTGCAGCTGTTCGATGGGGTACAGGAACACGTAGATGGTGACATCGTTGACCTTCTGCAGCTCGCGTTCCAGCTGCTTGCAGAACGGGCAATCCGGGTCCTCGAACACGGCGACCTGGCGCTTGCCGTTGCCCCTGACGATCTTGATCGCCTGTTCGAAAGGCAGCTTGTTGAAGCTGATCTCGGACAGCACTTTCATGCGCTCGGCGCTCAGGCTTTGCCGGGTCTGGGCATTGATCAGATTGCCCTGGATCGCGTAGCTGACCTTTTCATCGACATAGAATAACTGGCCGATGGCATATACCTCGTACAAGCCGGTCAGCGCCTCCTTTTTCACCGAGGACACCTCTGCGCCGGGGAAGCGTTCTTCGAATGAGCGTTTCACCGATTGCTCGTCCGCCACCGCCAGTGCCGACAGCAAGGCGGTAATCAGCAGTGAACTGCGCAGCAGTATTCCCATGATGAATCTCCCGATGGCCGATAAATGCAGAAAAGATCAATCCGATATAGTTCAGATTGGGTTTCGCTGCCGACTATTCATCATTCTTAATGGGAAGATTCATGTTTTATGGTGATTGTTTGTCATGGCGGGTTTTTATCGGCATCACCGCAATGCGCTGGCACGGCGGTCGCGCGGCCATTCTCGGTTACCGCTCGGTCAATGATGTTCGCCGTGCAGTGGTGGCCGGTTGCAGTGCCGGCTTGCGGCCAACCTTGTCGCCGCGGCGAGCCGCGGTGGGCTGGCCGACGGCTGGTAAAGCGTGATGCTGATGCCGGCATGGTGATCATTGTTTTTAATTGAACAGTATTTCAATAGTAATACTGCTTCAATGCCATGTTGCCGTGCTCATTCACCTTGGCGCACCGTTTGCCGGTCAAGCCTTCGCCGCGCTGGCAAGGCGTCATGATGCTGCTTCAAGTTTTTAACATGTCATGAAATTTAAAATCAGCGCGCGGATTTTTGCTGAATGGCGTCGTACAAAACGGTGCAATCCGCCGCGCTGACTGGCCGTGGCGTGCACCTTGCCGGTGCTGCCGCTGGCACCGCTACGGGGCAGGCCAGGCTTGTCGCTGCGCGGTATCGGCCGGTCGTGCCGAGCTATGGCGGCGGCCATTGTCTGCCGGATGGGGACCGGGCTCACCCGCTGCGGACATGGCTGAAATGCGCTCTGCGTAAGGCGTTAAATACGGGTTATTTTCTTTGTAGAAAACTTTATTGCTTATTGCGTGTTGTTGGTATTTTTAACATCAATAAATTATTTGATTTTCATGAGCTGGCCACTAAGATCAATTTGAGTTTGCAGCAATGCGGTGGTGGCGGTCCGGGCCGGGGAGGCGGCGGATTGGCGATTGCGGCTGATTACAAAGCGATCATAAGGGGAAGTGAGCCATGGGAAGCCGTCAGTCAATTGCGCGTTTGCTGCGCCTGAATCTGGGTGACACCACGCGGCAGATACTGGACCAGGCCGTCGATGCCGTGGTCAGTATTGATGACAATAACAATATTACCTATTTCAACCCCGCCGCCGAACGGCTGTGGGGCTACAGCGCGCTGGAGGTGCTGGGCCAGAACGTGAAGCTGCTGGTGCCGCAGCTGATCCGCCACGATCACGACCGGCTGGTGAACGCCAACCGCGAAACCGGCGTCGACAAGATCGTCGGCAGCAGCCGCGAGGTGCTGATCGAGCGCAAGGACGGCGGCAAGGTGTGGGGCAGCCTGTCGCTGTCCAAGGTGCAGCAGGGCAAGTCGATCACCTATACCGCCTTTGTGCGCGACATCACCACCGAACACACGGCGCGCGAAAGCATCCGGCAGACGCTGGAGCAGGCGCTGGACGCGGTGGTCAGCATCGACGAGCACAACCTGATCACCTTTTTCAATGCCGCGGCCGAGCGGCTGTGGGGTTACGCGCGCAGCGAGGTGCTGGGGCAGAACATCAAGATGCTGGTGCCCAAGGACATCCAGGGCAGCCACGACGGCTACGTCAACGCCAACCGCCACACCGGCCAGGACAAGATCGTCGGCACCAGCCGCGACGTGCCGGTCTTCCGCAAGGACGGCACCCAGCTGTGGGGCAACCTGTCGCTGTCCAAGGTGGAGATCGAGGGCCGCATCACCTACACCGCCTTCGTCAAGGACATCACCAAGGAGCGCCAGGTGCGCGAGGCGCTGAACCAGACGCTGGAGCAGGCGCTGGACGCGGTGGTCAGCATCGATCCGGACAACAACGTCACCTTCTTCAACGCGGCGGCGGAGCGGCTGTGGGGCTACGAGCGGCGGGAGGTGCTCGGCCACAACGTGAAGATGCTGGTGCCGCAGATGATCCAGTCGCAGCACGACGAGCTGGTCAACGCCAACCGCCGCACCGGCGTCGACAAGATCGTCGGCACCAGCCGCGAGGTCTGCATCGAGCGCAAGGACGGCAGCAAGGTGTGGGGCAGCCTGTCGCTGTCGCGGGTGCGCTGCGGCGATCGCATCAGCTATACCGCCTTCGTCAAGGACGTGACCCGCGAGCGCGAGGCGCGCGAGATGATGAACCAGACGCTGGAGCAGGCGCTGGACGCGGTGGTCGCCATCGACGAGAACAATCTGGTCACCTTTTTCAACGCGGCGGCGGAGCGGCTGTGGGGCTACGAGCGCCGCGAGGTGATCGGCCACAACGTGAAGATGCTGGTGCCGCAGGCGATCCAGAGCAATCACGACCATCTGGTCAACGCCAACCGCAGCAGCGGCCAGGACAAGATCGTCGGCACCAGCCGCGAGGTGTCCATCGAGCGCAAGGACGGCAGCAAGGTGTGGGGCATGCTGTCGCTGTCCAAGATCCGGCTGGAAGGACGCATTGCCTATACCGCGTTCGTGAAGAATGTGCAGGGCGAGCACGAGAGCCGTGACACCACCGACGGTGCGATGAACGCGGTGCTGGCCTCCAGCAACCAGATCGGCCAGATCGTGTCGGTGATCGACGAGATCGCGGCGCAGACCAATCTGCTGTCGCTGAACGCGGCGATCGAGGCGGCGCGGGCCGGCGAGGCCGGGCGCGGCTTTGCCGTGGTGGCGGACGAGGTGCGCAAGCTGGCCTCGCGCTCGTCGTCCTCGGCCAAGGAGATCAACGGCCTGGTGGATGAAACCAAGCAGCGCATCAGCGAGCTGGCCAATTCGCTGCAGCGCCTGTCCGGCTAGCGCGCCGGTTGTTTCCTGTCCTGCACGCCGACCGTCTGCCGACGGTCGGCGTTGTCATTGGCGTGCCGCGCACCGCCGACGATTTTGCTGCCGCTGCGTGGTCTGGCCGCACAGGGTCGCGCGCGCCGTGCGCCGCTGGCGAGCTTGCCAGGGCGGCAGGCACGCCCGGTATCGGGGCCGCCCGAACCTCGCCGCCCACACTCGCGCGCCTGACAAGTGCCGGCGGTCGCGGCATGATGGTGGCGGGCCGGAGCATGCTTGCGGCCAACCTTTGGAGCCGCCATGTCCTTGCTTGCCACCGCCCGGCGCTGGGCGCATCAACTCAAGCGCGATGTCGTCACCGTCTACTTTGCCGCGCGCCATCCGGCTACACCGCGCTGGCTGCGTCTGCTGGCCTTGCTGGTGGCCGCCTACGCGCTGAGCCCGATCGACCTGATCCCCGATTTCGTGCCGCTGCTCGGTTATGTCGATGACTTGCTGCTGCTGCCACTCGGCCTGCTGCTGGTGCTGCGCTGCCTGCCGCCGGCGGTGCTGGCCGCCTGTCGCGAACAGGCGGCACAGCTGCTGACGCGGCCGCGCAGCCGCCGCGCGGCGGTGGTGATCGCCGGCCTGTGGCTGGGCAGCGCGCTGGCGCTGGCGTGGTATTGCTGGCCGCGCTGAGCGCCTTGGCGCCGCTTTACCCTCGGTGGCGACTCGATCTCAATGGCGCGATACGGCGTCAAGTACCAGTCAGACATGTGCCGTTAGCACTGCTAAACGCCTAGGCCGTTGTCGCCTTGTCTCGCGTGAGCTGCTGAGGCTGTGAGCACGCGCTTACAGCAGTATTTTCAGCGCCAGCCCGAGCACGGCGCAGCCGGCGATGACGTGGATCACGTTGCGCTTGAAGCGGAACAGTGCCACTGCCGCCAGCAGCGCAATCAGCAGTGACGGCCAGTCGAGGCCGCCGGAAAAGCCGTGCGGCCACAGCACGTGGTAGCCGAAGAACAGCGCCAGGTTGAGGATCACGCCAACCACGGCGGCGGTGATCGCGGTCAGCGGCGCGGTGAACTTGAGGTCGCCATGGGTGGCTTCCACCAGCGGTCCGCCGGCAAGGATGAACAGGAAGGAGGGCAGGAAGGTGAACCAGGTCACCACGCAGGCGGCGACGGCCCCGGCGGCAAACAGCGCCTCCGGCCCGAACAGCGCCTGGCCGTAGGCGCCGACAAAACCGACGAAGGCCACCACCATGATCAGCGGCCCCGGCGTGGTTTCGCCCAGCGCCAAGCCGTCGATCATCTGCGTCGCCGTCAGCCAGCCGAAGTGCTCCACCGCGCCCTGATAGACGTAGGGCAGCACCGCGTAGGCGCCGCCGAAGGTCAGCAACGCCGCCTTGCTGAAGAACCAGCCCATCTGCGGCAGCGTGTGCGGCCAACCGTACGTCAGCGTCAGCAGCGCCATCGGCAGCAGCCACAGCAGCGCGCCCACCGCCAGCACCAGTCCCAGCCGGCGCCAGCAAAAGCGCGCGTGCGGTGGTGACGGCGTGTCGTCGTCGATCAGTGCGGCACCGAACGATTGGCCGCCGCCGGCGTGGCCAGCCGCGCCGTGGAAGGCGGCCGGTACCAGACGGCCGCCGACATGGCCGGCCAGCGCGGCCGCGGCCACGATCAGCGGGAACGGCAGCCGCAGCACGAAGATGGCGACAAAGGACGCCGCCGCGATGCCCCACAGCAGCCGGTGGCGCAGCGCGCGCAGGCCGATGCGGTGCGCAGCCTGCAGCACGATGGCGGTGACTGCCGGCTTGATGCCGTAGAACAGGCCGGCCACCAGCGGCACCTCGCCAAAGGCAACGTACAGCCACGACAGCAGGATCAGGATCAACAGCGACGGCAGCACGAACAGGGCGCCGGCGATGATGCCGCCCACGCTGCGGTGCATCAGCCAGCCGATGTAGGTGGCCAGCTGCTGCGCCTCCGGGCCGGGCAGCAGCATGCAGTAGTTCAGCGCGTGCAGGAAACGGCGCTCGGACAGCCAGCGTCGCTTCTCCACCAGCTCCTGGTGCATGATGGCGATCTGCCCGGCCGGGCCGCCAAAGCTGATCAGCCCCAGCTTCAGCCAGAAACGGAAGGCCTGCCAAAGGCTGACGGGGGCGGGGGGATCGGCAGGCGCGAGCCTGGTGGCGGTGTCGGGTGGTGTCATGGCGGTGGATGGTCGTGGGTGACAGGCGCGGCGTGCGGCCAACGTTGGCCGCACGGTGCGTCGGCCGGCGGTACTGCACGGATGGCGCAGGCGGTCGCCGGCAACGGCCTGCCAGCTTAACGCGTTTGGCGCCGCCCCGAAACGCCGCCGCCCGCCGCTGGCCAGCGTGCCGGTGGCGGCGATGGGCGAAGGCGGCACCATTATCTATGCTGTATAAAAGCCACGCCCGGGCGCGGCCGGCTGCATGGCCGGCCACCGCTTCGGGTAACATGCGGCAAGGTAGGCGGCTGGCCGGTGCGCGGGTACTGGCGCGCCGCCGCCGCGACCGTTGCACCTGTCCCCCTCGCCGGTGTGCCATCGCGGCGTCAATCAAGGATCAATGTGGCATGACAGGTCATCCCCGTAATCGTTTTATCCTGCTGTCGATCACCAGCTACGTCGTGTGCGGGCTGTTGTGGATCCTGTTGTCCGACCGTCTGCTGCTGCTGTTTGCCGATGCCGGCGCGCTGACCTGGCTGTCGACCGCCAAGGGCGTGCTCTTCGTCATCGCCACCGCGGCGGTGTTCTTTTTCCTGCTGCGCGCGGTGCCGCCGTTCGATGCGACGCAGCGCGAATCGCTGCTCGGCAGCCTGACGCTCAGCATCGACCGCGAGCGGCGGCCGCACTGGCTGCTGTATGTGTTCGCGGTGGTGATCACCGCTGCGGTCATGCTGCTGCGCCTCAACATCCCGGTCGATTTCGCCGTGCAGCCGATGCTGATCCTGTTCATGCTGCCGATCGTGCTGTGCGCGCTGCTCGGCGGCCTCGGGCCGGGGCTGTTTGCCACCGCGCTCGCCGCGCTGGCCACCGATCTGGCGGCCGAGCCGCACTTCCACAGTACGGCCTCATCACCCTACGTGCAGCTGCAGTGGGCATCGCTGGTGCTCAACGGCATCGGCGTCAGCCTGCTCAGCGCCTTGCTGCGCCAGTCGCTGGCCAAGCAGGAGGTCAACCGCCGCCTGCTGGATGCGGTGGTGTCCGGCACCACCGACGCGGTGTTCGTCAAGGACGAGCAGGGCCGCTACCTGCTGGTCAATGCCGCCGCCGCCGCCTTTGTCGGCAAGCCGGTGCACGATATCCTCGGCCGCGACGACCGTGAGGTGTTCGATGCCGCTTCGGCGCAGGCGCTGATGAGCAAGGACCGCGACATCATGGCCGCCGGCGCGGTGCAGACCGCCGAAGAGCGGCTGACGCTGCCGGACGGCAAGGCGATGGTGTTCCTGGTCACCAAGGGGCCGATGTTCGATGGCAACGGCCGCATCAACGGCCTGTTCGGCATCTCGCGCGACATTACCGAGCGCAAGCGCATTGACGACGAGCTGCGCTATGTGCTGAACGAGGCCAGCGATGCGATCTGGGTGACCGCGGCCGACGGCCGCTTCCTGTTTGCCAACCCGGCCGCCTGCCGCCTGAGCGGCCACCCGCTGCCACTGCTGGAGCAGCTGCACTTTGTCGAGATCCTGGCAGCCGAGAGCCAGGCCGAGCTGCCGGCGCACCTGCAGCAGCTGCAGGCCGCCGCCTTCCTGCGCCGCGAATGGCAGCTGCGCCATGCCGACGGCCATCCGCTCACCGTCGAGCTGACCACCGGCCGCATGCAGGATGGCCGCTACATGATCTTCGGCCGCGACCTCACCGAGAAAATGCGCGCCGAGCTGGCGCTGCAGGAGCGCGAGCAGCAGCTGGCGCGGGTGATCGACGGCTCCGACCAGGGCTACTGGGACTGGAACCTGCAAACCAATGCGTTCGAGGTCAGCGCGCGCTGGGAAACCATGCTCGGCTACACGCCGGGAGAAATGGCGATCACCGTCGAGCGCTGGCCGGATTACGTGCATCCGGAAGACCTGCCGCGGGCGATCGACTCCATCCAGCGCCATCTGTCCGGCGCGGCGCCCAGCCACGAGGTGGAAATCCGCTGCCTGTGCAAATCCGGCGCCTGGCGCTGGATGCTGTCGCGCGGCCGCATCGTGTCGTGGGACGCGCACGGCCTGCCGCTGATGATGTCCGGCACCCATACCGACATCACCGAGCGCAAGCTGTTCGAGCTGGCGCTGAAAGAGGCGGCGGTGGTGTTCGACAGCAGCTACGAGGGCATCATGGTGGTCAGCCCAGCCGGGCAGATCACCAAGGTCAACGCCGCCTTCTCGCGCATTACCGGCTACCGCGCGGACGAGGCGGTCGGGCAGTCGCCGAAGCTGCTGTCGTCCGGCCAGCACGACGCCGCCTTTTACCGCGAGATGTGGGATTCGGTGCGGCAGCATGATTTCTGGCGCGGCGAAATCTGGAACCGGCGCCGGAACGGTGACTGCTATCCCGAGCTGCTGTCCATCTCGGTGGTGCGCGACGAGCTGGGCCAGGTGCGTCACTACGTCGGCATTTTCTCCGACATCAGCCAGCTGAAGGCGCACGAGGCCGAGCTGGAGCGCATCGCCCACTTCGACCCGCTGACCGGCCTGCCGAACCGGCGCCTGCTGTCGGACAGGCTGGGGCAGGCGATCCGGCACACCGCGCGCAGCGGCAAATCCTGCGCCGTGTGCTTCCTCGACCTTGACGGCTTCAAGGCGATCAACGACCAGTACGGCCATGCCGCCGGCGACCAGCTGCTGATCGGCGTCACCGACAACCTGAAAGCGGTGCTGCGCGCCGACGACACCCTGGCGCGGCTGGGCGGCGACGAATTCGTGGTACTGCTGGTGGACGTGGCGGGTACGGAGGAGTGCGCGCAGGTGCTGGAGCGGTTGCTGGCGGCGATCCAGCAGGAAGTCTGCCTTGGCGATGCGGTGGTGCGTGCCTCGGCCAGCATCGGCGTCAGCCTCTATCCGCAGGACAATGCCGACGCCGATACCCTGCTGCGCCATGCCGACCAGGCGATGTACCTGGCCAAGGATGCCGGCAAGAACCGCTACCAGATGTTCGACCCGGAAAGCGACCGCAAGGCGCAGGCGCACCGCAAGGAGCTGGAGCTGCTGCGCCACGCGCTGGACAACGGCGAGTTCGTGCTCTACTACCAGCCGAAGGTGGACCTGGAGAACGGCGACATCATCGGCGCCGAGGCGCTGATCCGCTGGCGCCACCCCGAGCGCGGCCTGCTGGCGCCGGACGCATTCCTGCCGCTGCTGCACGGCAGCGAGCTGGAAAACGTGGTCGACGAGTGGGTGATCAACACCGCGCTGGCGCAGGCGTCGGCGTGGCACGACGCCGGGCTGGTGATGCGCGTCAGCGTCAATGTCAGCGCCGGCTACCTGCTGGCGCCGACCTTCTATGCCGATCTGGCGCGTGCGCTGCACCGCCACGGCAATGTGCCGCCGGCGCACCTGGAGCTGGAGGTGCTGGAGACGGCGGCCATCGCCGACATGGAGCAGGCGGTCGCCATCCTGCAGCGCTGCCGTCAGCTGGGCGTGCACTTTGCGCTGGATGACTTCGGCACCGGCTATTCGTCGCTGACCTATCTGCGCAAGCTGCCGGTCGACACCCTCAAGATCGACCAGAGCTTCGTGCGCGACATGCTCACCGATGCCGACGATCTGGGTATCGTCGAAGGCGTGATCCAGCTGGCGACGGTGTTCGAGCGGCAGGTGATCGCCGAAGGGGTGGAAACGCTGCAGCACGGCGCGGTGCTACGCCGGCTCGGCTGCCGGCTGGTGCAGGGCTACGGCATTGCGCGGCCGCTGGCCGCCGACGCCTTCCCGCACTGGTGCCGGCAGTGGCAGAGCGATGCCGCCTGGCGCGCGCTCACCGAAGCCTCCTGAGCGCCTGTTCACCGTCGCTCACGCGTGACAAGGCAAACATGGCTGAGGTGGCGTTGAGCTGACGGTAAACCAGCGTGTCGAAGGCGTTTCCAACGCTGTATCGCCCCATTGCCATCCGTCGCCGCCGACATTGAAGCGCTTTTGAGTGCCGGCGTAGGCCGCCGGCGCATTGTCCATCCCAATTTTCCGGGTTGATTACGCCATGCCGAGATTTGCCTTTGCCCCGCCGCATCCCCGCCTCGCCCTGCGCGTGGCGCTTAGCCACCACGTCGCCAACGGCCTGTCGGCGGCGCTGGGGCTGCTGCTGATCTCCGCCGCGGTGCACCTGTGGCTGGGCGCCCTGGCCGCGGCGGCGGCCTCGGTCGGCGTGGTGGTGTGCATTCCGCCGGACCAGCCGGCGCCGCGGCGCGGCAAGTTGCGGCAACTGCTGCCGGCGGCGCTGCTCGGCCTGCCGCTGTTCCTCGGCACGCGCTTGCTGCACGGCGATACGCTGCAGCTGGGCTTGCTGTTGCTGCCGGCCACCTTCATCGCCTTTCTCGCCGCCGCGTGGGGCAAGCGCGGCATTCCGCTGTCGGTCTCGATCATGTTCGCGATGCTGTTCGCGATGGCGATGCCGGCGCACGACGGCACCGCGCCGGTGCTGGCCAGCAGCCTGCACTTCGCGCTCGGCGCCGGCCTGTACCTGCTGTGGGCGACGCTGGCCAATGCCTTGCTGAATGGCCGCTACCGGGTGCTGCTGCTGGCCGACACCCTGCTGGCGCTGGCGGAGCTGATGCAGCTGCAGGCGCAGCAATTCCTGCCGCCGGACAGTGACGAGCGGCGCCGGGCGCCGTTGATCGGCCGCCTGCTGCGCGAGCAGGCGGCGCTGACCGACCAGCTGCAGAGCGCGCGCAACATCCTGCTGGAGTCGCCGCGCACGCCACGGCGGCAGCAGCTGGCGGCGATGTTGCTGCAGGTGCTGGAAATGCGCGATCACCTGCTGGCTTGCGAGCTGGATCTGGACGCGCTGAAATCCCGCCCCGGCCACGCACCGGTGCTGGGCGTGCTGCACGAGGTGTTGCAAACGTTGGCCGCAGACATCGCGCAGCTGGCCGACAAGCTGCTGTACGGGCGCACGCCGTCGCCGGTCGCCAGCCTGCGGCCGCTGCTGGCCACGCTGCACTGGGCAGAGGCGGAAGCGGCCGCCGAGTCGCAGGCGCCGTCGGCGGCGATGCTGGCGCGCGGGCTGGCCAACCGTGTCGGCAACATCAACGACGAGGTGGTGCGGCTGGTGGCGCTGGCGCGCGGCGAGCAGGCGCCGGATCTGACCGGGGTACGCGCCAGCTGGCAACTGTTCGTCAGCCCCACCGCGTGGTCGTTGCGGCCGTTCGCCGGGCTGTGGCGCTGGGATGCGCCGCCGCTGCGCCACGCCATCCGCGCCGCGCTGGCCGTCGGCGCCGCCTACGCGCTGGCGCAGGTGCTGCCGTGGGTGGCGCACGACTACTGGATCCTGCTGACCATCGTGGTGGTGCTGCGCGGCAGCCTGGCGCAGACGCTGGAGCGGCGTAACAGCCGTGTCGCCGGCACCCTGCTCGGTTGCGTGATTGCCGGCGCACTGCTGGCGCTGCAGCCGTCGACGTGGCTGTTGCTGCTGGCGGTCACGCTGGCACAGGCTTTCGCCCATGCCTTTGCCGTGCGCCGCTATCTGGTGACGGCGGTGGCCGCCACCGTGCTCGGCCTGCTGCAGGCCCATATGCTGCATGCCGGCGCCAGCCCGGTGTTCGGCGTGCCGGAGCGCATTGCCGATACCCTGCTCGGTGTTGCCATCGCCTGGGCGTGCAGCTATGTGCTGCCGTCGTGGGAGCGGCACCAGATCCCGGCGCTGGTGGCGCGCACGCTCAGCGCGCAGGCACGCCATGCCCGCGTGGCGCTGGGACTGGGCCAGTTGCAGGCGATCGACAACGAGCCGGAGCTGGCTTGGCGCCTGGCGCGGCGCGAGGCCTACGACAGCCTGTCGGCACTGGTGCAGGCGACGCAGCGCTCGCTGGCCGAGCCGCGTGCGGTGCGGCCGCCGCTGGCGCCGCTGGGCTTGCTGCTGGCGCACAGTTACCAGCTGCTGGCACAGCTGACGGCGGTGAAGAGCATGCTGCTGTTGCGTCGCGACCGTCTGCAGCCGGAGCAGATCCGCCAGCCGCTGCAGCAGGCGGCGCAGTCCATCGACAGCACGCTGCAGCACGCCGGCGGCGCGGTGGAGGAGGCGGCGGAAGCGGCGCCGGGGCCGGTGCTGCTGCCCGATCCGTTCGAGAGCGATCTCAGCCCGTGGCTGCTGCGCCGGCTGGAGCTGGCGACCCGCCTCGCCGGCCAGCTGCGGCAGGATGCCGATCAGGTGCTGGCGCCGGCAACCCCGACACCGGCAAGCCAGGCTGCGGCCGAATAAGGCTGAACAAGGCTGAACTGGCGGTCGCTTTCAGCGCCGCCAGGCGGCGACGCGCTTGCTGCCTTCCAGCAGCAGCAGGGTGGCGCAGCCGAGGGAAAATGCCGCCAGCCACAGCGCAGGCGCCGGCGGCACGAAGCCGAAGGCGCCAGCCAGCGCCGGGATGCTGGTGATCAGCAGCAGGCTGAGCAGGGTGCCGCCCAGTACCCACGCCGCCACCGCCGACAGACCACCGAACAGCGCCTGCCAGCCGCTCTGCGCCGAGCGGTTGGGCAGGATCAGCAGCGCATTGGCGCTGACCAGCACGATGAAGGTCAGCGCCCGCGCGGTGGCGTCGTCGAGCGCCACCGCCAGGCTGACGGCGTAGGCGACGCCGCAGCTGAGCAGCACCAGCGCGCCCTGCGCCAGCGCCAGCAGCAGTTGCGGCCGCGACAGCAGCGTTTCGCCGGCGCGGCGCGGTGGCTGCTGCATCTGCTGCGGCCGTTCCGGCTCGGCCTCGAACACGATGGAGCAGGCCGGGTCGATCACCAGTTCCAGAAAGGCGATGTGGATCGGCGCCAGGATCAGCGGCATGCCGAACAGCAGCGGCAGCATCGACAGCCCGATGATCGGCACGTGCACCGCCAGCGTGTAGCTCATCGCCTGGCGCAGGTTGGCGAAGATGCGCCGCCCGAGGCGGATCGCGGTCACGATGGCGGTGAAGTCGTCGTCCAGCAGCACCAGCGCGGCGGCCTCGCGCGCCACGTCGGTGCCGCGCTTGCCCATCGCGATGCCGATGTGCGCCGCCTTCAGCGCCGGCGCGTCGTTGACGCCGTCGCCGGTCATCGCCACCACCTCGCCGGCGGCCTTCAGCGCGTTGACGATGGCCAGCTTCTGCTGCGGCGTGACCCGCGCGAACACGTTGATGCCGGCCAGCTGCCGGCCAAGGTTGGCCGCATCGTCGCCCAGCGCCGCAAGCTCGCTGCCGGTCAGCGTGCCGCGGCTGGCGATGCCGGCCCGGCGGGCGATGGCGCGCGCGGTGTGCGGGTGATCGCCGGTGATCATCAGCACGCGGATGCCGGCCTGCTGGCACTCGCGGATGGCGGCGGGCACCTCCGGGCGCAGCGGATCGGCAAAGCCGACCAGTCCGAGCAGCTCGAAGTCGAAATCATGCTGCAGCGACGGCCACTCCTGGTGCAGACTGTGCCGTGCCTTGGCGATGCCCAGCACGCGCAGGCCACGGTCGGCCAGCGTCGCCGCGTCCGCGATCAGGCGCGCGCGCGCCGCGTCCGGCAGGTGGCACAGCTCGGCAATCGCCTCCGGTGCGCCCTTGGTGGCGACCACGTCGTCGTCGTCGCCATCCTGCCGCCACAGGTGCGACATTGCCAGCAGCGCCGGCGACAGCTCGTACTCGCGCGCCAGCGACCACGCCGGGTGCAGGTGTTCGGTATCGGCCAGATAGGTGCGTGCATAGTGGTGGAAGGCCTGCTCCATCGGGTCGTGCGGTTCGATCTCGCTGGCCAGCACCGCGTATTCCAGCAGCTCGTGGTAGGCCTCCGGCAGCTCGCCGCCGGGTAGCTCACCGGTGTCCAGCAGCTGGCCGTCCACCGCCAGCGCCGCCAGCGCCATGCGGTTCTGCGTCAGGGTGCCGGTCTTGTCGACACACAGCACCGTGGTTTCCCCCAGCGTCTCGATGGCGTTCAGGCGCCGGGTCAGCACCTGGTGGCTGGCGATGCGGCGCGCGCCCAGCGCCAGGAACACGATCATGATCACCGGGAATTCCTGCGGCAGGATGCCCATCGCCAGCGTGATGCCGGCCAAGAGCGCGTCCAGCCAGCTGTCGCGCAGCAGCCAGTACAGCAGCGCCAGCAGCAGGCACAGGCCGACGCCCAAGAGCGCCAGCTGCCGCGTCAGCCGCGCGATCTCGTCGCGCAGTGGCGAGGCTTCGACGGCGATGGTGGTCAGCGATTTGCCGATGCGGCCCAGCTCGGTGTGCTGGCCGGTGGCGCACACCTGCAGCAGGCCCTGGCCGCGCACCACCAGCGTGCCGGCGTAGGCCGGCTCGCGCTGGCCGAACTTGGCCACCGGCTCCGATTCGCCGCTGAGCATCGATTCGTCGGTGGCCAGCTCGTGCGCCTGCAGCACCACGCCGTCGGCCGGAATGCGGTCGCCCTCGCTGAGGATCAGGATGTCGTCGCGCACCACCTCGCGCCCGGCGATGCGCTGTGCCTCGCCGTCGCGGATCACCAGTGCGCGCGGGCTGGACAGGTCGCGCAGCGCCTCCAGCGCGTTCTCGGTGCGCCGCTCCTGCACGATGGTGACCGTCATGATGATGGCGACGAAGCCGAGCAGGATCAGCGCCTCGTGCGCGTCGCCCATCGCCAGATAGATGGCACCTGCGCCAAGCAGCAGCAGGAACATCGGCTCGCGCACCACCTCGCCGGCGATGGCGGCCAGGCTGCGGCGCTGCTCGGTACCCAGCTCGTTGGCGCCTTCGGCGGCCAGCCGGGCGCGGGCGACGCTGTGGCTGAGTCCGCGGGGAAGGGCTTCGCTCATGACGGCTCCGGCAGGGGAAACAGGGCAGGGGTGCGTATAGCGGTTATAGCAGTCGGCACCGCGACTGGCGGTAGGGAGAGGCGTTCGCTTTTGGCGGATGGCGCCGGTGGACGGCTTACCGCAGGCGTGGGGAATGCAGGGAATGCAGGGAGTGCAAGAAGTGCCGGAAACGGCTCAGTCGCCGGGCAGCGTCTCGCGCGGCAATTGCAGCCGCTGGCGCAGGCGGTCGAATACGCCCTCGCGCTGCAGCTGGCGGAACAGGCGGGCATAACGGCGGCTTAGTTGCGGCGCGGAGCCGGGGCTGAACGCGAGGTAGAGCGGGGTGGACAGTGCCGGCAGCGGCAGCACCGGCTGCAGCAGGCGCGGGTCCAGGCCCAGTTCGCGTGTCCGCCAGGCCAGCACCAGATGATTGGAGAACGGGAGCAGGTCGATGCGGCCGGCGTACAGCTTGCGGATATTGGACAGGTCGTCGCTGCTTTGCTGCAGGTTGCGCTCGTAGGCAAAGCCCTGTTGCAGCAGGTAGTCCGCCTTCATGTCCCGCGCGGTCACGCCCAGCTGCCAACGCTGGGCTTCTTGCAGCGTGGCGGGGTTGACCTCGGGGCGGTCGGCCAGGCGCCACAGTCTGGCGTCACCGCTGGCGATGCGCCCGATCCAACCGTAGCGCGCTTCGCGTTGCGGCGTGCGGCCAAGGCAGAAGATCAGCAGTCCGGGCGTGGTTTCCGCCATCTGGTAGGCGCGCGGCCACGGCAGGAACTGCACCGCCAGCGTATCGCCGTTGCGCGCCGCCAGCGCTTGTGCTGCTTCCAGCGCCAGCCCCCACGGTGCCGGCTGCTCGCTCTGGAACGGTGGAAATTCGGTGGTGACGGCGTGGATGACGGCCGCCGTGGCCGGAGTGGACAGCAACAGCAGGCACAGCAACAGCGATAACAGCGGGCGCGGCATCATGATGCCCTGATGATTTTTTGACAAACGGCAGCATGAACGCAAGCCGGGCAATCTTCAAGCATTCCAGCATGGCGCAGCGCAGCGTAAGTCCCTAAAATGGGGCGGTTATCCCCACAGCCGCTACGCTGGAGAACACATCAATGGCTATCATCCGTCAGGAAGACTTTATCCAGAGCATCGCCGATGCTTTTCAGTACATCAGTTGCTATCACCCCAAGGATTACATTGACGCGCTGTACAAGGCGTATCAGCACGAGGAAAGCCCTGCCGCCAAGGACGCGATGGCGCAGATCCTGATCAACAGCCGCATGTGTGCCGAAGGCCGCCGCCCGATCTGCCAGGATACCGGTATCGCCGTGGTGTTCCTGAAGGTGGGCATGAAGGTGCAGTGGGACAGCACCCTGTCGGTACAGGAAATGGTCAACGAAGGCGTGCGTCGCGCCTACAACAACCCGGACAACAAGCTGCGCGCCTCGGTGCTGCTGGATCCGGCCGGCCTGCGCAAGAACTCCAAGGACAACACCCCGGCGGTGGTGCACTTCGAGATCGTCGAAGGCGACGGCGTGGAAGTGATCTGTGCCGCCAAGGGCGGCGGCTCGGAGAACAAGTCCAAGTTCTACGCACTGAACCCGTCCGACAGCATCGTGGACTGGGTGATCAAGACCGTGCCGACCATGGGCGCCGGCTGGTGTCCGCCGGGCATCCTCGGTATCGGCATCGGCGGCACACCGGAAAAGGCGATGCTGCTGGCCAAGGAATCGCTGATGGACCACGTCGACATCCACGAGCTGAAGGCGAAAGCCGCCAGCGGCGCGGAACTGAGCAAGGTCGAAGCGCTGCGCCTGGAAATCTTCGAGAAGGTGAACGCGCTGGGTATTGGCGCGCAGGGCCTGGGTGGCCTGACCACGGTGCTGGACGTGAAGATCCTCGACTACCCGACCCACGCGGCATCGTTGCCGGTGGCGATGATCCCGAACTGCGCCGCCACCCGCCACATCCACTTCCATCTCGATGGCAGCGGCCCGGCGCACCTGGAAACGCCAAAGCTGGAAGACTGGCCGGAAATCACCTACGACACCAGCAACGGCAAGCGTGTCGACCTGAACAACATCACCCCGGAAGAAGTGGCCAGCTGGCAGCCGGGCGACGTGCTGCTGCTCAACGGCAAGATCCTGACCGGCCGCGACGCCGCGCACAAGCGCATGATCGACATGCTGAACAAGGGCGAGAAGCTGCCGGTGGACTTCACCAACCGCTTCATCTACTACGTCGGCCCGGTGGACCCGGTGCGTGACGAAGTGGTCGGCCCGGCCGGCCCGACTACCGCCACCCGCATGGACAAGTTCACCCGCCAGATGCTGGAGCAGACCGGCCTCTTGGGCATGATCGGCAAGGCCGAGCGCGGCCCGGCGGCGATCGACGCCATCCGCGACAACAAGGCGGTGTACCTGATGGCGGTCGGCGGCTCGGCTTACCTGGTGTCCAAGGCGATCAAGGCCTCGAAAGTGGTCGGCTTCGAAGACCTGGGCATGGAAGCCATCTACGAGTTCGACGTGCAGGACATGCCGGTGACCGTGGCCGTGGACTCCTGTGGCACTTCGGTGCACAACACCGGCCCGGCCGAATGGCGCGTCAAGATTGGCAAGATTCCGGTCGCCACCGCCTGATGCGGGTTGCGGCCAACGTTGGCCGCAAACAGGAAAACCGCCTGTCCCCGTTATGGGGGCAGGCGGTTTTTCATGGGTTTGCCGACGGCTTAGCGCGTGGCGTACACCCACTGCTTGCCCTTGGCATCAAACGCCATCACCTGGTAGGGCTGCTTGACGCCGGTTTCCATGCCGGGGCTGCCCTGTGGCATGCCGGCCACCGCCAGGCCGCGAATGGCCGGTTTCTCGCGCAGTACTTTCTGCACCAGGTCGGCCGGCACGTGGCCCTCGAATACGTAGCCGCCGATGCTGGCGGTGTGGCAGGAGCGCAGCTTGTCCGGCACCTGCAGCTTGTCCTTGATCGCGGCCATGTCGCTGCGGTTTTCGCTGTGCAGCGGCAATTGCTGGCTGGCCATGTGCTCGGCCCACTTGCTGCAACAGCCGCAGTTGGGGGCCTTGAACAGGGTGGCGACCGGCGCGGCCAGCACCGGCAGGGAAAGCGCCAGCAGGGTGCCGGCGCGGAACAGGGATCGGATCAGCATGGGGAGCCTCGTCGGGAATAGGGGGGCAGGTGGCCAGTGACAGACCCTGGCCGGCGTCACTGGTTCCCGTCGTGGTCAGGCGGTCAGTTGCACGCTGCTGCCGCTATTGCTGTCGTCGTCGCTGCTGTAGGCGCGCAGCATCGCCATCAGCCGCATCATGATGCGACCATCCTGCTCGCTGTCGGCACTGGCCACGCTGCTGTTTTCGCTGTCACTGCCGCTGCTGCCGCGTTGTGCCTCTTCGTAGGCGATGCTTTCCGCGAAGCTGACCTTGCCGTCCTGGTTGCTGTCGGCGCTGTCGAAGTTTTCTGCCAGCGCGGCGAAGCGGGCCGCCGCCACACTGTCGCCGGCCTCGCTGGCGTCGGCAGCCATCGCCGACAACTGCTCCTGTTCCAGCCCGGCGTCGTCCTCGCCGCCGGCGGGCGGTGGCGGTGGCATACCCTGCATGCCGCCCGCCATCATCATGCCGCCCATGCCCTGGCTGCGCATGGCGTTGAACTGGTTGTCCAGTTCTTCCGCCAGCTCTTTTAGACGTGTGCTCAGCTCGCTCTTGCTGACCTTGCCGTCGCTGTCGCTGTCCAGCGCGCTGAACAGGTCTTCATTGTCGCTGCCAAAATCGCTGGCTTCGAGATAACCCTGGTTGTCGGTATCCAGCTTGCTGAAGATCTCGCTGGCCATCTGCTCGCCGTCCGGGCGTTTCATCGCGCGCGGACCGCCACCCATGCCACTCATGCCGGGCAGGTAGCTGCTGCCGACACTGCTGATTGCGCTGCTCATTGTCATGCTCCTCGTCTCGCCTGCGGAATCCCCGCCGGCCATGCGGCACTGCTGCGGGTGATGACAATTTATAGGCAGTGTGTCAACGCCATTTATCCGCTTTGTATCAAAGCTGATACAAAGCGCCGTGCGCGTCGCGCGGCAGGGTCAGGCGCGCGATCAGGCCGCCCTGCGGCGCATTGTGCAGCGTCAGCGTGCCGCCCATGCGCCGCGCCGCGTCGCGGGCGATGGCGAGGCCGAGGCCGACGCCGCCGGTGTGGCGGTTGCGCGATTCTTCCAGCCGCACGAAGGGCTCGAATACCGAGCTCATGCGGTTTTCCGGAATGCCGGGGCCGTGGTCGCGGATCTCGATGCCCACCGTATCGCCGGTTTGCTGCAGGTGGATGTCGGCGCGCTCGCCGTAGCGCAGCGCATTTTCCAGCAGGTTGTCGAGGCAGCGGCGCAGGCTGCCCGGCAGCGTCAGCAGGCTGTCGGCGTGGCCGTCGACGCTGACGTGGTGGCCCTGTTCCTGCGCGTCTTCGGCCAGCACCTGCAACAGCGCGGTGATGTCCAGCATCTGCCAGCTTTCCTGCTGCGACTCGTCGCGCAGGTAGGCCAGCGTCGCGTCCAGCATCGCGGTCATGTCGTCGATGTCCTTGCCCAGCCTGGCCTGCAGCGCGGTGTCGTCCAGCTGCGCGCTGCGCAGGCGGATGCGGGTCAGCGGCGTGCGCAGGTCGTGCGAGACCGCGGCGAGGAAACGGCTGCGCTCCGCCATCTGCTGGCGCAGCTTGTCCTGCATGCGGTTGAACAGCCGCGCCGCCTGCCGCGTTTCCTGCGGCCCGCTTTCCTCGATTGGCGGTGCCTCCAGATTGTCGCCCAGCCGCGCCGCGGCCTGGGTCAGCTGCTGGATGGGGCGCGCCAGCCGTCGTGCGCCGTACCAGGCCAGCAGGCCGATGATCGCCAGCGTCACCAGCTGTGCCAGCCAGAACGGTGCCGGAAAGCGGTTGCGATTGTCCGGTGGCGGCGGTGGCTGTCGCGCGGCGTCGCCGGGCGCCAGGGTTGGCCGCAGGCTGGTGCCGGGGGCGGTACGCTCCAGCGGCGGGCGCGGCGGCGGCTCGTCGCGCGAAAAGTGCGGTCCGAAAAACAGCAGCAGGCTGGTCATCACCAGATGGGTGGTCAGCAGCGCCGCCACCACCAGCCCGAACAGGCGGGTGAAGACGGTATCGGGAATCAGGCGTTTCATTGGCGTACCTTGCAGTCAAACAGGTAACCCTCGCCGCGCACCGTTTTCAGCAGGCGCGGCGCTTTCGGGTCGTCGCCCAGCTTCTGGCGCAGGCGCGATACCAAGAGGTCGATGCTGCGGTCGAAGGCCTCCACCGTGCGTCCGCGCGCCGCGTCCAGCAGCTGCTCGCGGCTGAGGATGCGCTGCGGCCGTTCCAGAAAGGTGCACAGCAGCCGGTATTCGGCGTTCGACAGCGGCACCAGCAGCTGCTGCGGGGTGGTGAGTTCGCGCTTCAGGTGGCTGAGCGTCCAGCCGTCGAAGTGCACGTCCTGCTGCGGATTGGCGCTGCCGCCGGCGGCACTGCGCAGGCTGCGTCGCAGCACGGTGTGGATGCGCGCCACCAGCTCGCGCGGGTCGAACGGCTTCACCACGTAGTCGTCGGCGCCCAGCTCCAGCCCCACCACGCGGTCGGTCGCCTCGCCGCGCGCGGTGAGCATGATGATCGGCAGCTCGCCCTCGCTGCGGATCTGGCGACACAGCGCCAGGCCGTCCTCGCCGGGCAGCATCAGGTCCAGGATCACCAGATCGAAGCGCTGTTCGGCCAGCGCCGCGCGCATCGCCACGCCGTCGCCGACGCAGGTGCAGTGCATGGCGTAGGCCTGCAGGTACTGGCCGAGCAGGCTGCGGATCTCCGGATCATCGTCAACAATCAACAGGCGGGTGGCGGGGCTGGTCATGCGGGCTTCCGTTTCGGTTCGGTGGTGAGCAGCCGTGATTATGGCTGATCCTGCGGCGCCGCCGGCGCGGCAAGTTCGCTGTTCATGTGCGCCAGCAGGCATTGCCGCACCAGACTGGCCTGTTGCGGGTCGAGACTGTCGAGGAAGGCGAGCCACGCCGCGGGCAGGTTGGCCGCGCTGTCGCTGGCCGCCACGCTGGCGCGCAGCGCCGCCGACAGGCTGCTGCTGCCGTTTTCCAGCTGCCGGCGCAGGGTCAGCTGCGCCTGTTGCCGCGCCTGGCGGCGGGTGGCCTGCTCGCTGAGTTCGGCGATGTCGGCCTTCAGCCACAGCGCCTGCTGTCTGGCGTCCAGTTGCAGATAGGGCAGCAGCGGCTCCAGCTGGCCGCCGAGGCCCGGTCGCGGGTGATGGGCGCCGCTCTGGTGGGGCGGCGGAGCGGCCGGCGGCAGCTGCGCCAGCGCGCCGTGCAGCACGGTCAGGCAGAGCAGGGTGGCGAGCAGGCGCGGCAGGGCAGGGCGTTGCATCATGGCTTCCTTGGCAAGTGACGGGGACAGGTGACGGGGGCATCCCCACAGCCTGCAGTGTCCGCCGCCGCCGTGTCGGTGCGTTGTCGGCTTTGTATCGGGGCTGACACAGTCGCGCCGCCGTAACAAGCTGATGGCGCAATCGGTCCGCAGCCGGTCGGCTTTACGCCTCGCGGCCAACGTTGGCCGCAGCCACAATGGCGTTGTTCCCCTGCCACTACCAAGGAAGCTGCCATGTCCCGTTCCGCCCTGCTTGTGATTGATGTCCAGGATTCCTTCCTGCAACGCCCGTACTGGGATGCCGCTGCCTTGCCCGCGTTTCGCGACAAGCTGCTGGCGCTGATCGCCGGCGCCCGTGCGCGCGGTCTGCCGGTGGTGCATGTGCTGCACGAGGAGGGTGACGGCCCGTTCGGTGCCGCCTCCGGCCTGGTGCGGCCGATGGCGTGGCTGCCGGACGGCGCCGATGTCACCTTTACCAAGCACGTGCACAACGCGTTTACCGATACCGGCCTGCAGGCGTGGCTGGCGGCGCGCGGCATCGACCGCTTGATCGTCAGCGGCATCCGCAGCGAGCAGTGCTGCGAAACCACCACCCGCGTCGGCAGCGATCTCGGCTTTGCCGTCGATTACGTGTCGGAGGCGACGCTGACCTTTGCCATGACCCATCCCGTCAGCGGCCGCGTCTACAGCCCGGAGGACATCATCGCCCGCACCGAGCTGGTGCTGGCCGGCCGCTTTGCCGAGATCCACAGCGTCGACAGCGTGCTGGCACGGCTGGACGCGGAGGAGGTGTGCCATGCTTGAACTGCGCCCCGGTTGCGAGGCCTGCGATACCGACTTGCCCGGCGACAGCGAGCGGGCGCTGATCTGCAGTTTCGAGTGCACCTTCTGCCACGACTGCGCGGCAAAGCTGCACCAGCTGTGTCCCAATTGCGGCGGCGAGCTGCGGCCGCGGCCGCGGCGGGTGGGCGCGAAACTGGCGGCCAACCCGGCCAGCAGCCAGCGCGTGGTCAAGCCGCGCCAGCTGTAGCCGTGCAATCGTGAACACACTGTTGCTGTTGCCACTGGCATCGGTGGCGTAAGGTAACAGACCGGGTTCACCCGCCCGGCCGCCGCGGTGGCCGGGCACAACTTCGCAGGAGCAAAGGCCATGAACTGGCAAGACCGACTGATCGCCCTCGCCATCGTCGCGGTGTGGGGCTTCAATTTCGTGGTGATCAAGTGGGGCGTGGCCGGCGTGCCGCCGTTCCTGCTCGGCGCGCTGCGCTTTGCCGCGGCGGCGGGCATCGGCCTGTTGTTCGTGCGCCGCCCCAACATCCCGTGGCGCTGGCTGGCGTTGTATGGCCTGACCATGGGGCTGGGGCAGTTTGCCTGCCTGTTTTCGGCGATGAAACTGGGCATGCCGGCCGGCCTCGCTTCCATCGTGCTGCAGTCGTCCGCCTTCTTCACCCTGCTGATCGGCATGGCCTGGCTGCGTGAGCGCTTCAGCGGCTGGCAGCTGGGCGGGCTGGTGGTCGGCGGCTGCGGCCTGTACCTGATCGGCGGCCTCGGCGCCGCCGGCCTGCCGCTGGCCGGCTTTGTGCTGACCCTGTGCGCCGCCGCCTGCTGGGCGTTTTCCAATGTGGTGGTGCGCCGCATCGTCGGCGCCGGTTACCAGCCGGACATGCTGGGGCTGGTGGTGTGGGGTAGCCTGGCACCGATCGTGCCGTTCTTCGCGCTGTCGGCCATGTTCGAGTCGGCCAGTATCGACTGGGCGCAGGTGCTCAGCGGCAAGAGCCTGTTCGCCATCGGCTATCTGGCGCTGATCGCCACCCTGTTCGGCTACGGCCAGTGGAGCAAGCTGCTGTCGCGCCATGCGGCCAACGTGGTGGCGCCGTATTCGCTGTTGGTGCCGCTGGTGGGGGTGTTGTCCTCGGCGCTGGTGCTGGGCGAGCGCCTCAGCTTCTGGCAGCTGGCCGGCGGCGTGGTGCTGGTGTCCGGACTGGCCATCAATATGTTCGGTCCGCGGCTGCTGGCCTTGCTGCGCAAACCGCAGCCGGCGTAAGGTTGGCCGCATGGCAAACGACCTCACCCTGCGTCCGCCCGGTGCGGACGATTTTGCCGCCTGGCTACCGCTATGGGACGGCTATAACGCCTTTTACGGCCGCCACGGCGCCAGCGCGCTGCCGCCCGCCATCAGCCGGCTCACCTGGCAGCGCTTTCTCGATCCGGCCGAGCCGGTCCATGCGCTACTGGCCTGGCAGGGCGGGCAACTGCTGGGTCTGGCGCACTATCTCTTTCACCGCAATACGCTGATGCCGCACCACGCCTGCTACCTGCAAGACCTATTTACCGTGCCCGAGGCACGGGGCAGGGGCGTGGCCCGCCAGCTGATTGCCGCCGTGGCCGACGCGGCGCGCCAGGCCGGCAGCCCCAGCCTGTACTGGCATACGCACCACGGCAACCATGCCGCGCGCCAGTTGTATGACCGCGTGGCGCGCGATACCGGCTTTGTGGTGTATCGCCAGACTTTTTAACTCCCGAAGGACGCGATTATGAAACTGTACCGACTGCTGACCGGCCCCGACGACGCCGCCTTCTGCCACCGCGTCAGCGAGGCGCTCAACCGCGGCTGGCACCTGCACGGCAACCCGGCGCTGACCTTCAACGGCGAACGGGTGATCGCGGCGCAGGCGATCGTAAAAGAGGTCGATGGCGAGTATGCGCCGGAGATCCGGCTGGGGGAGTTGTAAGCTGAAATATTGCTAGGGATTATTTTGTGATAAAGAAAAAGAGCGATTTCTGTGTTTTGTGTGGAAAATTACCGCCGTATGGTAAGAAAGGTGATCATATTCCTCCAATCAGCATTTATTCGGTGGCCGAGCGAACCTCTGCGCGATATAGATTTAATGCAGTTCCTGCATGTGAATCCTGTAATGCAGAGGGGAAAGTAAGTGATGAAGTTTTGAAATTATTTATTGGACTTTCGACTGGAGAGTATAGAGATTTCCAAGATGAATTAATTGAGTCATTTGGGAAGACTTTGCAAAAAAATTCAAGAATTTCAAATGAATTTTTTGAAAGTATTTCCGAGTGGTTTCCTGATGGTGGAGCTGTTTCTGGTCGGAAATTTGGTGCTGTATTTGATCGTAATCTTTGTGAAAAATCATTGGGGCGAATATGTCGTGGAATGTATTGGTTTATGACGGAAAATATTTATCCCAATGATGGTTTGATAGAAATTTTCTTTCCGTGCGATCAATTCTACCAGTCAGTTTCTAATAATGTTGCAGATATTAATGTTAAGCGATCTGAAGAGGTTAATGGCGGCACTTTTAGATGTAATGTTTTTGATTTTTCTGGTTTTGAAATAATGGAAATGGTGTTTTTTGGAAAGTTAACTATTTTTGCAAATTTAAATTCTGATAAATAGGGGTTTTGGTGAAGAACGTCTATTTCCTGCTTACCCCGCGCTATCTGGCGCTGGATTTCGTCGGCCCGGCCGAGGCGCTGCGCATGGCGATCGACGAGGGTGCGCCGTTTCGCCTGCACGTTGCCGGACCAGAGCCGGAGTGCGTCAGCTCGCTGGGGCTCACGTCGCTGATCGCGCCGCTGCCGCAGGCACTGGCCGATGGCAGCCTGGTGATCCTGTGCGGCACGGTGGACGAGGATGCCGACTACGCCACGCCGGCGGCGCAGCGGCTGATCGACTGGCTGCAGCAGCACATCACGCCGCAGGTGAGCCTGGCGACGGTGTGCTCCGGTGCGCTGTTGGCCGGCATGGCCGGGCTGCTCGACGGCCGCGCCTGCACCACCCACCACAGCCTTACCGCCAAGCTGGCGGCGCTGGCGCCGAAGGCGCGGGTGCTGGACAACCGCGTGTTTGTCGAGGACGGCCACATCGCCACCTCGGCCGGCATCACCACCGGCATGGATCTGGCGCTGGCGCTGATCGAGCGCCACGCCGGTGCCGACATCGCCGCCCGCGTGGCGCGACGCATGGTGCTGTACAGCCGCCGCGCCGGCGACGATCCGCAGCTGTCGCCGTGGCTGGCGTTCCGCAATCACCTGCACCCGGCGGTGCACCGCGCGCAGGACCTGATCGCGCGCGATCCGGCGCTGCGCTGGCCGGTGGAGGCGTTGGCCGAGCGCGTCCATCTCAGCCCGCGCCATCTGACGCGGCTGTTCCGCGAGCAGGCCGGCGTCGGCATCGTCGAATACCAGCAGCGGCTGCGGGTGGCGGTGGTGCGCCAGCTGTTGCAGCAGGGCGTGGCGGTGGAACGCGCCGCCGAAGGCGCCGGTTTTGCCTCGGCGCGCGACATGCGGCGGGTGTGGCACAAGTTCGAGAGCGTCAATCCCGGTCAGCTGGCCTGAGTGCGGGGCTGGCTGGCGCTAGCGCCAGTTGAAGTTCAGGCTGCGCGTGCCGTGGTTGCCCAGCTGCACGTTGCGCTGCTGGCGCATGCCCATATAGCTGGCGTCCACCCGATAGCTGCCGGCCGGCAGGTCGGCATACAGCAGTGGCCCGACCTGTTGCAGCGACAGCACCGGCTGTCCCTTGCTGGTGCGGATGTCGACATCGACGCCGACCACATACTGGCCGGCTCCTTCGGAGAAGGTCAGGTGCAGGCTGTAGCCGGCACTCTGTTTGATGGCCTGCGATTCGTCCTGGCCGACGCCGCCACTGAGATAGGCGATGCCGTTTTGCTGCTGTATTTGCAGATTCGCGGCCTGCAGCGTGGCAGGCATGGTGTCTTCTGCGTGCAGCGCCAGCGGGGCCAGCCCGAGCAGCAAGCCCAGCATCAGCGCTGAATACTGTTGTGAGTGGATGGTGTTCATGATCAAGACTCCTTGCGGGCAGGGCGCCCGCTCTTGTCGCCGCCGCGCGGCGCTGGCGTTGCCAGCCGCTTACCTGCTTGTGCAGGCAGCTAGCGGTAGCGATGGGGTGTGCGGCCAGCGCCAACTCGGAGAGGGGCGCGTTCAGGCTCGCAATTGAGTACAAGAGTGCGACACGCGGGGTGTCATGTCGGTGCGGTGGCGCACATGTATTGTGGCGTCTGGCCGCATCCGCCCCTTGGGCGGCCAAGGTTGGCCGCAATGGTCGTCAACCTGCCGAGGTTGACGCTGGTGTGGTGCCGGCAATCCTGCAGCCGGCACGATAACCCCGTACAATCCGGCCATTGTTTTTGCGGTATACCTCATGATAGCCACACCCAAACCAACCGGCAAAGCCGGTCTGCACCCGCGCAATGCGCATCGCCAACGCTATGATTTCGCGGCGCTGATCGCCAGCCTGCCGGAGCTGGCCGCTTTTGTGCGTCCCAACGACTATGGCGACGACAGTGTCGACTTTGCCGATCCGGCCGCGGTCAAGGCGCTGAACCGCGCGCTGCTGGCGCACTATTACGGCATCGGCTTCTGGGATCTGCCGCCGGGCTACCTGTGCCCGCCGATCCCGGGCCGTGCCGACTACATCCATCATCTTGCCGACCTGCTCGCCGCCTGCAATGGCGGCACCGTGCCGCCGCGCGTCAACGTACTCGACGTCGGCGTCGGCGCCAACTGCGTGTACCCGATCATCGGCCGCAGCGTGTACGGCTGGCGCTTTGTCGGCAGCGACATCGATCCGGTGTCGCTGAAAGCGGCGAAGGCGATTGCCGATTTCAACCCGGTGCTGTCCGGCGCGCTGACGCTGCGCTTGCAGCCGGAGGCGAACAAGGTGTTTGCCGGCGTCATCCAGCGCAAGGACCGTTTCGACGTCACTCTGTGCAACCCGCCGTTCCATGCCTCGGCGGAAGAAGCCGAGGCGGTGTCGCGGCGCAAGGTCACCAACCTCACCGGCGAGGTGCCGGACAAGCCGGTGCTGAACTTCGGCGGCCAGCATGCCGAGCTGTGGTGCGACGGCGGCGAAGTCACCTTCCTGCGCACCATGGCGCAGGAGAGCCGCGAGTTTGCCGAACAGTGCTGCTGGTTCACCTCGCTGGTGTCGCGCGAGGCGCATCTGCACGAGCTGTACCGCCAGCTGCGCAAGCTGGGCGCCAAACAGGTCAAGACCGTCAACATGGCACAGGGGCAGAAGATCAGCCGTTTCGTGGCGTGGACCTTCCTCGACAACGCGGCGATGGCCGAGTGGCGCGAGGAGCGCTGGCAGGGCTGAAGCCTGGCCGCGGTCAGCGCTACATGAAAAACCCCGCCGGCGCTGCCGGGCGGGGTTTTTTGTTGCCGGTGCGCAGCCCAGCTCAGTCCGGCTTGGCGGCCTGTTGCGCGGCGGCTTCTGCGGCGGCGGCGCGCAGCTTGTCCTTCTTGCTCGGGCGCTTGCCCTTGATGCCGCCGTTGTCGTCGGCTGCGGCCAACCTTGGCGAGGGTTCGTCAACCGGCACGAAGCCGGCCAGCTGCTCGCGCGGCAGTTTCAGCTGCAGCCGCTTCTCGATCAGGCGGAAGTGGGCGCGGCTGTCGGCGTCGATCAGGCTGATGGCGAGGCCGCTTTCGCCGGCGCGGCCGGTACGGCCGATGCGGTGGGTGTAGTCCTGCGGCGAGCGCGGCAGGTCGTAGTTGATCACCACCGGCAGAGCCGGGATGTCGATGCCGCGCGCGGCGAGGTCGGTGGCGACGATCACCTGCAGCGTGCCGTCCTTCAGGTTCTCCAGCACCCGTTCGCGGCGGCCTTGCGCCAGCTCGCCGAACAGCGCGGCGGCGCGGATGCCCTCGCGCTGCAGCGTCTGCGCCAGTTCGCTGGCGCCCTGCTTGCTGGCGACGAAGACCAGCATGCGCGCGCCCTCCTGCTCGGCGATCAGCCGGCACAGCAGCGCGGTACGCTGACGGCTATCGACCTCGATCGCGCGCTGGCGGATGTCCGGCGCCTGTTCCGCGATGTGGATGCGCTGCGCGTCGGTGAGCAGCTTTGTCGCCAGCTGCTGCACGTTGGCCGCAAAGGTGGCGGAGAACAGCAGCGTCTGGCGCTGTAGCGGCAGCGTGGCCAGCACCTGTTCCAGCTCGTCGGCAAAGCCCTGTTCCAGCAGGCGGTCGGCCTCGTCCAGCACCAGGGTGCGCACCTGATTCAGGCGCAGCGCGTTGTTGGCCAGCAGCTCCAGCAGCCGGCCGGGGGTGGCGACGATGATGTCGGCGCCGCCGCGCAGCGCCATCAGCTGCGGATTGAGCGACACGCCACCGTAGACGGTGACGATCTTCGGCGGCGGCAGGTGGCGGGCCAGCTGCTGCAGCACGCTGCCGACCTGTTGCGCCAGCTCGCGCGTCGGCAGCAGCACCAGCAGCGTCGGTTGCTTGCCGTCATGGCGACCGTGCTGCCAGCGCTGCAACAGCGGCAGGCAGTAGGCGGCGGTCTTGCCGGAGCCGGTGCGGGCGGTGGCCAGCAGGTCGCGGCCGTGCAGGATCGCCGGGATCGCCTCGCGCTGGATGGCGGTGGCGGTGTGGAAGCCCTGTTCGTCCAGCGCGTGCAGCAGCGCCGGGTCAAGGCCGAGGGTGGAAAAGGGCATGGGCGGGCGCGGGGCGTGAATTCGTGAAGGCGGCAGTCTACGGCTTTTGGGCGCGCGGCACTATGGCGATGCACGCCGGGGCCGCTGCGTGGCGGGGGGGAGACGGGGGGCGGGCAGCCGATTGACGCCAGCGTCATTCCCTTGGATGATTCAATCGCTTGTTTTAATGATGGCGCAGACCATCATCCGCGACACACGAGGAATCATGACAAACCGCGAACACGATCTGTGGGTGCCGGTCACCGCCACCGACACGCTGTACCTGAAGCGCATCCGCCATCCGGAAAAGGACGGCGCGCCGGTGCTGCTGCTGCACGGGGTGATGGCCAACGGCCGCATCTTCTATTCCGACAATGGCAAGGGGCTGGCGCACTATCTGGCGCGCCACGGCTACGACGTGTTCGTCGCCGACCTGCGCGGTCGCGGCCGCAGCACGCCGCGCATCGGCCGCGGCGCGCGTCACGGCCAGACCGAAACCATCACCGAAGACCTGCCGGCGCTGCAGGCGGCGATCCGCCGGCTGAAGGGCGAGGTGGCGGTGCACTGGATGGCGCACTCCTGGGGTGGCGTGCACATGAGCAGCTGCCTGCTGCGCCAGCCGCAGCTGATCGCGCAGGTGGCCAGCCTGGTCTACTTCGGCAGCAAGCGCAGCGTGCAGGTGCGCAATCTCAACAAGCTCCTGGAAGTCGACCTGCTGTGGAACATCGTCGGCCGCCTGCTGTGCCGCAGCGTCGGCTACCTGCCGGCGCGCCGCCTCGGCCTCGGCGCCGACGACGAAACCGACAAGAGCCACCGCCAGAGCAAGCTCTGGGCACAGAATCGGCCGTGGCTGGACAGCGACGACCGCTTCGACTACCGCCA
Organism: Vogesella indigofera; assembly: GCF_003633895.1. Lineage (GTDB taxonomy): Bacteria > Pseudomonadota > Gammaproteobacteria > Burkholderiales > Chromobacteriaceae > Vogesella > Vogesella indigofera. Next base: position 215,210 of record NZ_RBID01000015.1, on the reverse strand, counting down.
GGCGGCGCAGACGCTGCAACTGCCGCCGGCGCTGTACTTCGCCGCGCAGAACGATCCCTGTCGCGGCCACCCGGCCGACGTGAAGCGCTTTCGCGACGAAAGCGGTGCGCACCTGTCGCGGCTGCGGCTGCTGGCGCGCCACAGCGGCCATCGCCACGACTACAACCACGTCAGCCTGCTGACCCACCCCGACGCGGTGCGCGACCATTTCCCGCTGGTGCTGGAATGGCTGGCCGGCCGCTACGGCATGGTGCAGGAAAACTACTGAGCACGGCTTGCGGCCAACGTTGGCCGCAAGCCGGCGTTGATGCCAGGCGGGAAACTGCGACGGGCTTGACCTGGCGCATTCGCCGCCGGCGGCCGGCTGTGGTAGAAAGCGGGCTGTGTTTATCCTTGCGACCGTTTCCGGCCATGTCCCAGCTGCAATTCGACCTCGACCACGTCATCGACACCCTCGCCAGCGAGGGCTGGGTGGTGATCCCGCACGCGCTGTCCGCTGCCATTACCGCCAACCTGCGCACCGCCTGCCTTGAGGTGTGGCAGCAGGGCCTGTTCCACGAGGCCGCCACCGGCCGCGCCGACGGCCAGGCACGCCGCGCCGAGATCCGTTCCGATTCGGTGCTGTGGCTGGACCAGGTGGCGGCGCTGCCGGCGGTGCAGGCCTACAACGCGGCGATGGACGACATCATGCAGGCGGTCAATCGTGGCCTGTACCTCGGCCTCGTCGAGCTGGAGTCGCACTTCGCGGTGTATCCGGAAGGCGCGTTCTACAAGAAGCATCTCGACCGCTTCCAGGATGACGACGCGCGCACGCTGACCACGGTGTTCTATCTGAACGAAGCCTGGCCGCAGGACGCCGGCGGCCAGATCCGCCTGTATCTGGATGCCGACTGCCGCGAGTTCATCGACGTCGAGCCGGAAGCCTGCACGCTGGTACTGTTCCTGTCCGACCGCTTCTGGCACGAGGTGCTGCCGGCACGGCAGCAGCGGCTGTCGGTCACCGGCTGGTACCGCCGCCGCGGCGGCAACATGCCGTGGTGAGCGGCCGCTTCGCCACAAGCACAGCGCCCTGCGGGGCGCTTTTTTTGCGGCCAACGTTGGCCGCCATGTTGTCGACCGGCACGTCCGGGCCGCCGGCACGATAATGACGCCGTTTTAACGGGTGGCGCGCGCCCGGCGACGCGGCCCGGCGGCGGTGCGGTTTGGTGAATTGTGACGCTGTGCAAGCGCCGGCAGCGTTGCCGGTCCGTGCTAGAATCAGCAGCGATCACCAAAAAATAGGCAAGGATAAAGCGATGTCTGGCAATAGCATGGGCCTGCTGTTTACTGTTACTTCATTCGGCGAAAGCCACGGGCCGGGAATCGGCTGCATTGTTGACGGCTGCCCTCCGGGCATGACCCTGTCCGAAGCCGACATCCAGGCCGAGCTGGACCGCCGCAAGCCCGGCACCAGCCGCCACGTTACCCAGCGCCGCGAGCCGGACACCGTCGAGATCCTGTCCGGCGTGTACGAGGGCAAGACCACCGGCACGCCGATCGCGCTGCTGATCCGCAACACCGACCAGCGCAGCAAGGACTACGGCAATATCGCCGACACCTTCCGCCCCGGCCACGCCGACTACACCTACTGGCACAAGTACGGCATCCGCGACCCGCGCGGTGGCGGCCGTTCCTCGGCGCGCGAGACCGCGGTGCGCGTCGCCGCCGGCGCTATCGCCAAGAAATGGCTGCATGAACAATACGGCATCGTGATCCGCGGCCACATGACGCAGATCGGCGACATCGAGATCCCGTTCCAGAGCTGGGACGAGGTCGGCAACAACCCGTTCTTCGCCGCCGACGCCAGCAAGGTCGACGCGCTGGAAGCGTACATGGACAGCATCCGCAAGAGCCTGGATTCGGTCGGCGCGCGCCTGCGCGTGGTGGCCGACAATGTGCCGGTGGGCTGGGGCGAGCCGGTGTACGACCGCCTCGACGCCGACATCGCCTACGCGATGATGAACATCAACGCGGTGAAGGGCGTCGAGATCGGTGCCGGCTTCGGCTGCGTCACCCAGCGCGGTAGCGAGCACGGTGACGAGCTGACGCCGCAGGGTTTTGCCAGCAATCACGCCGGCGGCATCCTCGGCGGCATTTCCACCGGCCAGCAGATCGAAGTGTCGATGGCGATCAAGCCGACGTCGTCGATCGCGCAGCCGCGCCGCTCTATCAACAAGGCCGGCGAGGCGATCATGGTCGAGACCCACGGCCGCCATGATCCTTGTGTCGGCATCCGTGCCACGCCGATCGCCGAGGCGATGCTGGCACTGGTGCTGATCGACCACGCGCTGCGCCACCGCGCGCAGTGCGGCGATGTGCGGGTCGATACCCCGCGCATTCCCGGCCGCATCGGCTAAGCGCTCTTCCATCCAAGAGGCAGCGTCAGGCTGCCCGTCGTTCGCACACAATAGGGTTTGCCATGTTCAAAAGTCTGTTTGGCAGCTTGACCGGCAAGGGACAAGCACAGGAAGCCAAGGAAAGCCGCGAGGTGAAAACCGCCGCCGCCAGCACGCCGGCCGCGGAGAGTGGCGACAATATCGTGTTGCCGCACACGCTGGGCTTTGTCACCCATCAGCCGCTGCACGACCTGCAGCAGCGGGTGGTGGCCTACGAGTTCATGGTGCGCGATACCGTCAAGCGCCGCGAGTCGTCGGCCGGGCAGTGGCTGCAGTTCGACCGGCTGATGATCAGCACCCTGATCAACATGGACGTGTTCCGGCTGCTGAATTCGCGCCGTGCGCTGGTGCACGTGTCGACGCTGTCGCTGCAGGACGCGTCGCTGGAGGCTTTCCCCAGCGACCGCGTCTATTTCGTGCTCAACCCGGCGATCGACGATCCGGTCAGCAACAGCACCATCGCGCTGATCGACCAGCATCGCGCGCAGGGCCGCCGCTTTGCGCTGGAGCCGTCGCTGTTCGACCGCCGCGTGCTGCCGGAGGCGCTGCAGGACGAGCTGTTCTCCCGCATCGACCTGCTGATCCTCGACTTCAGCGGCGCCGCCGACGAGGTGCTGGCACCGTTCATGGACCAGATGCTGGCGCGTTATCCCGCCGCGCGCTGGTATGCGCGCAATATCAGCTCCAGCGAGGATTTCGATGTCTGTGTCAAGACACCGGGCGCCGCCAAGCGCTTCGTGCTGTTCCAGGGCGCGTTCCTGACCGCGGTACGCTCGCAGTCCGCCGGCAAGGCCGACGCCAGCCAGATGCGGGTGCTGGAAATCATGCGCCTGCTGCGCGCCGGGGCGGAAACGCAGGAGATCGACGCCCAGTTCAAGCTGGATTCGGTGCTGCTGTTCAAGCTGCTGCGCTTCATCAACTCGCCGGCCAACGGCCTGTCGCGCAAGGTGATGTCGATCGAGGAGTCGCTGCTGCTGCTGGGACGCGAATCGCTGTTCAAGTGGCTGACGCTGCTGCTGTTCACCTCGCGCAAGGACGATGGCCGCTCGGTGGCGCTGCTGGAGCGCTCGCTGTTCCGCGCCCGCTTCATGGAGACGCTGGGCAAGCTGGGCGGCAACAACCGCCTGGAGTGCGAGCACCTGTTCCTGTCCGGCATGTTCTCGCTGCTGGACGCGCTGATGCATGTGGAGATGGCCAGCGCGCTGTCGCCGCTGGACCTGCCGCCGACGGTGGCCGATGCACTGCTCAACCAGCGCGGCATGTTCGCGCCGTATCTGGCGCTGGCCATTTCTGCGGAGCAGGACAACGCCGACCGCATCGTGGCGCTGGCCGAGCTGCTGAAGCTGGAGCCAGCCGACGTCAACAAGGCGCACATCGACGCCATGGTGTGGGCGCAGGAAATCCTGGTGCAGTCGGAATAAGCCGGCTGCCGCTGCCGTCAGGTGCCGGCAGTCAACAAAAAAACCCCCTGTTTCGCAACAGGGGGTTTTTTGCGGCCAACGTTGGGGGGCTTAACCGCCGACGTTGTAGTTCGGTGCTTCCTTGGTGATCTGTACGTCGTGCACGTGCGACTCGCGCATGCCGGCGGAAGTGATCTCCACAAAGCCGGCCTTGTCGTGCATTTCGTCGATGGTCTTGCAACCCAGGTAGCCCATCGAGGAGCGCAGGCCGCCTACCAGCTGGTGGATCACCTGGGCGATCGGGCCCTTGTAGGCGACACGGCCTTCGATGCCTTCCGGCACGAACTTGTCGGCGTTGCTGTTGCCGTCCTGGAAGTAGCGGTCGGCGGAACCCTGGCTCATTGCGCCCAGGCTGCCCATGCCACGGTAGGACTTGTAGGAACGGCCCTGGTACAGCTCGACTTCGCCCGGGGCTTCTTCGGTGCCGGCGAACATGCCGCCCAGCATCACGGCGTTGCCGCCGGCGGCCAGCGCCTTGGAGATGTCACCGGAGAAGCGGATGCCGCCGTCGGCGATCATCGGCACGCCGGTGCCTTTCAGCGCTTCGGACACGTTGTGGATGGCGGTCAGCTGCGGTACGCCGACACCGGCCACGATACGGGTAGTGCAGATCGAGCCTGGGCCGATGCCCACTTTCACGCCGTCGGCGCCGGCAGCCACCAGGGCGCGGGCAGCGTCGGCGGTGGCGATGTTGCCACCGATCACGTCCACCTGCGGGAAGGTGTCCTTCACCCACTTCACGCGGTCCAGTACGCCCTGGCTGTGACCGTGGGCGGTATCGACCACGATCACGTCGACGCCGGCAGCTACCAGTGCTGCCACGCGGTCGGCGGTGTCGCCACCGGTGCCGACTGCCGCGCCGACGCGCAGGCGACCCTGGCTGTCCTTGTTGGCGTTCGGGTGTTCGCTGGTCTTGACGATGTCCTTGACGGTAATCAGACCCTTCAGCTCGAAGGCGTCGTTGATCACCAGTACCCGCTCCAGGCGATGCTTGTGCATCAGCTCGCGCGCTTCATCGATGCTGCCACCTTCCTTCACCGTCACCAGACGCTCGCGCGGGGTCATGATGGAGGCCACCGGCTGGTCGAGACGGGTCTCGAAACGCAGGTCACGGTTGGTGACGATACCCACTACCTTGCCATCCTGAACCACGGGCAGACCGGAGATCTTGTGCTGACGGGTCAGCAACACCAGGTCGCGTACCAGCATGTCCGGGGCGATGGTGATCGGGTCCTTGACCACGCCGCTTTCGTAACGCTTCACCTTGGACACTTCCAGCGCTTGCTGCTCGGCGGTCATATTCTTGTGAATGATGCCGATGCCGCCTTCCTGGGCCATCGCAATCGCCAGACGCGATTCGGTGACGGTATCCATTGCAGCGGAGACCAGGGGCAGATTCAGGCTGATGTTACGGGTGAGGCGAGTGGACAGGGCAACGTCACGTGGCAGAACGGCGGAGTGGGCCGGCACGAGGAGAACGTCGTCGAAAGTGTAGGCCTTCTCGATGATGCGCATCTTGCTTTCCTTTAGCGGCAAAAACGCATTATACCGATCCCGCGCACGCAGTGCAAAAGGCAGTGGTGAATGAGGTGCGCGCCGCTGGCGGGCATGGTCGCAACAAAGCTGTCTGCCATGGCGGGCGCACGCTAGAATGGCGGTTCATGGTAAGGCGGGAGGCGAGAGGTGATGAAGGCTGTTTACGGGGTGTTTCTGGGGGCACTGCTGCTGGTAACGGCGGCGCAGGCACAGGTCTATCGCTGGGTGGACGGCAATGGCCGCACCGTGTTTTCCGACCAGCCGCCACCGCAGGGCCGCAAGTCGGAAACGGTGAAGCTGCGCCCGCTGCCGGCCGCGGCGGCCAGCCCAGCCTCGGCACCGGCCAGCGACGGCGGCCTGCCGCAGCAGGTGAAGCAGCTCAACGACCGCATCGACGAGCACAACCGCAAGATCAAGCAGGAAAACTGCAGCACTGCGCGTACCCATCTGGCCAAACTGGAAAGCCTGAACCAGCCCAAGGCGACCACCAAGGCCGCGCCGCAGTCGGAGGCGACGCTGGGCGCCGCCATCGCCGCCGCGCGCGATCACGTCAGGACCTGGTGTGGCAACTAAACCACCGGCCTTCGACGCCAAGGCCTTCCTGGCCAATTTGCCGAGCCTGCCGGGGGTGTACCGCATGCTCGATGCCGCCGGCAACGTGCTGTACGTCGGCAAGGCCATCGACCTGAAGAAGCGCGTCAGCTCCTACTTCCAGAAGAGCGACCACAGCCCGCGCATCCAGCTGATGGTGCGCCAGATTGCCGCCATCGACACCACCGTGGTGCGCAGCGAGGCCGAAGCGCTGATCCTGGAAAACAACCTGATCAAGGCGCTGACCCCCAAGTACAACATCCTGTTCCGCGACGACAAGTCCTATCCCTACCTGATGGTGTCCGGGCACGCCTTCCCGCAGCTGGCTTATTTCCGCGGTGAGCCGAAAAAGCCGCACCAGTACTTCGGCCCCTATCCCAACGGCTACGCGGTGCGCGAAAGCATCCAGGTGCTGCAGAAGGTGTTCCGCCTGCGCACCTGCGAGGACAGTGTGTTCGCCAACCGCTCGCGCCCCTGTCTGCTGTTCCAGATCAAGCGCTGCTCGGCGCCGTGCACCGGCGAGATCAGCAGCGAAGCCTACCGTGCCGACGTGCAGAGCGCGGTCACCTTCCTGCAGGGCAAGCACAACGAGCTGATCGACCTGCTTACCGCGCGCATGTTGGCCGCATCGGATGCGATGCATTTCGAGCAGGCGGCCGAATTGCGCGACCAGATCCAGGCGCTGGCGCGGGTGCAGGAGAAGCAGTTCATTTCCAGCAATACCAGCCAGCTCGATGCCGACGTAATCGCCATCGCCAGCGAAGGCGGCGTAGTCTGCGTCAACCTGGTGATGATCCGTGGTGGCCGTCACCTCGGCGACAAGAGCCTGTTCCCGCTCAACGCCGCCGACAGCCTTGCGGCCAACCTTGAGGCCTTCCTCGCCCAGCATTACCTCGGCGCACCGCTGCCGGCGGCCATCATCCACAACGAAACGGTGGCGCCGGAGCTGCAGCAGCTGCTGGTCGAGCAAGCGCAGAAGCGGCTGGTCTTCATCAGCAACCCGATCGGCGAACGCCGCGTGTGGCTGGAGATGGCACAGAAGAACGCGCAGCTGGCGATCAGCCAGCGCCTGGCCAGTGCCGCCAGCCAGAACGCCCGCCTCGCAGCGTTGGCGCAGCTGATGGAAGTGGAGGAGGTGGCGCGGCTGGAGTGCTTCGACATCAGCCACACCATGGGCGAGGCCACCGTGGCGTCGTGCGTGGTGTACGACCGTGGCGGCATGCAGCCGTCGGAATACCGGCGCTTCAATATCGAGACCGCTGCCGCCGGTGACGACTACGGCGCCATGCGCGAGGCGCTGACCCGGCGCTACAGCAAACTGGCGGCCGGCGAGGGCAGGCTGCCCGACGTGCTGCTGATCGACGGCGGCAAGGGCCAGGTCGGCGTGGCGCTGGAAGTGCTGGCCGAGGTCGGCGTCGACGTGCCGATTGTCGGTGTCGCCAAGGGTGAAAGCCGCAAACCGGGGCTGGAAACGTTGATCGTTCCCCATCTGCAAAAGACGCTACAATTGCCGCGCGATCACGCCGCGCTGCACCTGATCCAGACCGTGCGCGACGAGGCGCACCGTTTCGCCATCACCGGCCACCGCGCGCGCCGCGCCAAGGCGCGCACCAGTTCGACGCTGGAGGACATCGCCGGCGTCGGCCCGACACGGCGCCAGCGGCTGCTGACCCGTTTCGGCGGCCTGCGCGGCGTGGTGGCGGCAAGCATCGACGATCTGGCGCAAGTAGACGGCATCAGCCGCGCGCTGGCAGAAAAAATTTACCAAGCCCTGCACTGAATAAAGACACCCGGATAATGCCCTTCAACCTGCCGATTTTCCTGACCTGGCTGCGCGTCGCCCTGATCCCCGTCTGCGTGGCCGTGTTCTTTCTCCCCGACAGCGTGCTGCTGTCCCACCATCGCAATAGCCTCGGCGCCTTCATCTTTGCACTGGCTGCGGCCACCGACTGGCTGGACGGCTACCTGGCGCGTCGCCTGGGGCAGACCTCGGCCTTTGGCGCCTTTCTGGACCCGGTGGCCGACAAGCTGATCGTGGCGGCGGCGCTGATCCTGCTGGTGGAGCTGGGGCGCACCGAGGGCTGGATGGCGATGATCATCATCGGGCGCGAGATCGCGATTTCGGCCTTGCGCGAGTGGATGGCGGCGCAGGGCAGCCGCGGTAGTGTGGCGGTGGCCTATATCGGCAAGCTGAAAACGGCGGCGCAGATGATCGCCATTCTGTTGTTGTTGTACGCCGGCCCGGTATTGCCGGCCATCGACACCCTGATCCTCGGAAATATTTTCATGGTGGTCGCCATTATTTTGACTTTGTGGTCAATGGTTTACTACCTGAAGATGGCCGCCACGCAGTTTTCCGGCAAAAAAATCGAGCTGTGAGAGGTTGACAATAATTTTTTGGTCATTATAATTCGCAGCTCTCGACAACGCAGTAACACAGCGACGACGAGAAGTGATGCGGGAATAGCTCAGTTGGTAGAGCGCAACCTTGCCAAGGTTGAGGTCGCGAGTTCGAGCCTCGTTTCCCGCTCCACACCGGTTTTACAGATGTACAGCAGTACCATGCGACGCGGGAATAGCTCAGTTGGTAGAGCGCAACCTTGCCAAGGTTGAGGTCGCGAGTTCGAGCCTCGTTTCCCGCTCCACCCGGTTTTACAGATGTACAGCAGTATCATGCGACGCGGGAATAGCTCAGTTGGTAGAGCGCAACCTTGCCAAGGTTGAGGTCGCGAGTTCGAGCCTCGTTTCCCGCTCCATACAATTTACGGCATCAGGCAGTACCCCTGCGGGAATAGCTCAGTTGGTAGAGCGCAACCTTGCCAAGGTTGAGGTCGCGAGTTCGAGCCTCGTTTCCCGCTCCAGATTCAGATGATTCGCCACAGCGAGCATCACATGCTTACGGCGCGATAGCAAAGCGGTTATGCCCCGGATTGCAAATCCGGTCAGTCCAGTTCGACTCTGGATCGCGCCTCCAGACAAACCCCCAGCAAACCCAGTTTGCTGGGGGTTTTGTTTTGTTCGTCTTGTCTGTTGCGATACCCGTCCCGCAGAACTGCCTGCCGGCGCCGATTGCCGTGCCCGGCGATGTTGCCTAAGCTGGGAACATCTCCCTGTTGCGGCCAACCTTTGCCATGAACATTCCCGTTACCGATTGTCTGTCCCTGCTGCACCGCTGCAGCTCGCTGGCGCTGGCGACGCAGTCGCAGGCGCTGCCGGGCTACCCGTTTGTCACCGTGTTGCCGTTTGCGCTGGATGCAGCGCACCGGCCGTGGCTGCTGATGAGCGAGCTGGCCGAACACTGCCGCAATGTGCGCGCCGATGGCCGCGTCAGCGTGCTGTTGCAACAGGGCGGTGCCGACGTGCTGCAAGGCGAGCGCATGACGCTGGTGGGCGATCTGCTGGCGATGTCGCCGGACGCGGACACCTTGGCGCGGCTGCTGCGCTATTGCCCGGCGTTCGCCGATTACCTGGCGCTGGGCGATTTCCATTTTTTCTGCCTGCAGCCCAAGCGCCTGCGCTTTATCGGCGGCTTCGGCCGCATGGGCTGGGTCGATGCCAGCGACTGGGCCGCGTTGCCGCAACTGGCCGCGGCGCAGGAACAGGCACTGCTGGCGGCATTGCCGCCGGCGGACGCCACGCTGCAGCTGCTGGGGCTGGATGTCTGCGGGCTGGATGTGCTGCGCGACGGCGTGCGGCAGCGACTGGACTTCGCCGCGCCGGCAAACGAGGCGACACTGCTGACGACGGCACAGGCGCGGCTGGCCTCGGCTGCTTAGGCTGGCCCCGCCTGCAGGCTGTGCTGGCGGGCAAGGCCCTGCGCAAAGGCCACCGCGGTGGCGTCTTGCTGCCGCCGTTCGACTACAGCGTAATGCCGGCGCCTGCTCCGGCCTCGTTTGTTGTCTCGGGCAGGAGATAGCGCACAGGCAGCTGTGCCAGCAGACAAGCCCCCTGTGTTCAACGGTGAGCGGCCAGCTGCATGGCCGCGACAGCTTGCAAAGCGAGCGGCGCTGACGCCACTCTGACCGGATCTCCCTTCCTATCCTGCCTGCCCAGTCTGGCAACGGTCGCGCACCGAGCGCCGGCCGCATCTCCACACCCCATCACGGCGCAGATCGGGCTGCGGCCAACCTTCGGTTGGCCCTGCGCGCCAGACTGTGCGCCGTACCAGCCCGCGTACCCGTCCAAGGGCAAGATCCAGCTCCAGCACCGCAGCTGGCAAGGTTGTTTACCGGCCTTGTCGCGCTCATGCGGCAGCGTGTCGCCGGCCGTGGCGGGATGGCAATTCAGTCCGAAATGCTGCCGTTTGGCCGAGGGTGGAACAGTTTTTGTGGTGAGCTGTGCCAAAAATCGAATGTTTTTGATCGATTGTATGCAAATTTATGTTTGTCGTCACAGCTATGCCAAAAGCGTGCATGGCTGAATTTGTGGCTGCCATTGACCGCCTTGGGCAACATTATTTGCCGAAATGAATAATCGGAGACGTTTTCTGCAGTGGCGCCGCTGGTGTCGGGCAAGCGGCGTAAAGACAGGCGCCGATCGGCGTATTTGCCGGCTCCGGTGCTTGCGGTAACATCCCGCCCCTTGTTTGTCACGGTACTGTGCTCGCCCCCGGCAGCGGGCGACAGCAGCGCTGGCAAACCCTGGACAAATCAGACGATCTGCCGCCAGCCGGATTGCCGCCTTGAATAACGACAGGCAGCCGCTGCGGCCAACATTAGGGACAAGGAATACATGGGCTTGATGCGCAAGAAAAGCGTTCAGGGCATGCTGGCGTTCGCGCAGACCTCTCAAGGATTGCGCAAGGAACTGACGGCGTTTGACCTGACCATGCTGGGGATTGGTGCCATTATCGGCACCGGGATTTTCGTGCTGACCGGCACCGGTGCCACCGTGGCCGGGCCGGGGCTGGTGCTGTCGTTCGTGATCGGCGCGCTGGCCTGCGGTTTTGCCGCGCTGTGCTACGCGGAATTTGCGGCGATGCTGCCGATTTCCGGTTCGACCTATACCTACGCCTACGCCACGCTGGGTGAGCTGGTGGCGTGGATCATCGGCTGGGACCTGATGCTGGAGTACCTGCTGGCGTCGTCGGCGGTGTCGGTGGGCTGGTCCGGCTATTTCCAGAGCCTGCTGGCCGGCTTCGGCATCACCCTGCCAGAGGCGCTGACGGCGGCCGCCGGCGCGGTGCCGGGCAAGGACACGCTGTTCAACCTGCCGGCGTTCTGCATCGCGATGATCATCACCGGCTTGCTGGCGTTCGGGATCAAGGAATCCAAGCGCATCAACAATATCGTGGTGATGATCAAGGTCGCCGTGGTGGTGCTGTTCATCGTCATCGGCATGTGGCACGTGAAGCCGGTGAACTGGTCGCCGGCGCTGCCATACGGCTTTGACGGCGTGTTCCACGGTGCGGCCATCGTGTTCTTCAGCTTCCTCGGCTTCGATGCGGTGACCTGCGCGGCGGAAGAGGTGAAGGACCCGGCACGCGACATTCCGCGCGGGGTGATCTGGTCGCTGGCGATCTGCTCGCTGCTGTACGTGATCGTGTCCGCGATCATGACCGGCATCGTGCCGTACGCGCAGTTTGCCGGCATCGACCATCCGGTGTCGCTGGCGCTGCAGGTGGCGAAGCTGGACTGGTTTGCCGGTTTTGTCGATCTGGGCGCCATCCTCGGCATGATGACGGTGATCCTGGTGATGACCTACGGCCAGACCCGTATCCTGCTGGCGATGTCGCGCGACGGCCTGCTGCCTAAGGTGTTCTCCGACATCAATCCGAAATACGGTACCCCGTACAAGGCGACGTGGATGGTCGGCACGGTGATCGCGCTGATCGCCGGTTTCGTGCCGCTGCACACGCTGGCGGAGCTGGTCAACATCGGCACCCTGGCCGCGTTCTCGCTGATCGCGCTGGCGGTGATCGTGCTGCGCAAGCGCGAGCCGGACCTGCCGCGCAAGTTCTACTGCCCGGCGGTGCCGTATGTGCCGGCGCTGGCGATCCTGTTCTGCGTGTTCCTGATGACGCAGCTGTCGGCGCTGACCTGGGTGTTCTTTGTCGGCTGGCTGCTGATCGGCCTCGGCGTGTACTTCGGCTATTCGCGACGCAATTCGCTGCTGCACAAGCCACGCTGATCCGCTGTCAGCGGTGCTAAATGGATGCGGCCAACCTTGGGTTCAAGGTTGGCCGCATTGCTTTGTGCTGGGTGGCCGTGCCGGCGGCACACATTGCCGCGGTGTTTGAAACGGGTGTTTAATAGTTGACCGCCGCGCCCGGTGCGCGGCCACACCATAACAACACACCATCACCGCACACGAGGATTCCCCATGCTTCACGGCCAGCCCCGCAAGGTCGCCATCGTCGGCGCCAACCGCATTCCCTTTGCCCGCTCCGGCACCGCCTACGCCCAGCTCTCCAACCACACCATGCTCACCGATACCCTGCGCGGGCTGGTGGACAAATACGGCCTGCACGGCAAGGTGCTGGGCGAAGTGGTCGGCGGCGCGGTGATGAAGCACGCCCGCGACTGGAACCTGGTGCGCGAGTGCGTGCTGTCGTCCGGCCTGCACCCGGCCACTCCGGCTTACGACGTGCAGCAGGCCTGCGGCACCGGGCTGGAAGCGGCCATCCTGGTCGCCAACAAGATTGCGCTCGGCCAGATCGACGTCGGCATTGCCTGCGGCAGCGACACCACCTCGGACGCGCCGGTGGCGGTGCACCGCGGCCTGCAGCGCGCGCTGATGGACCTCAACGCCGCCAAGGGCAGCGGCGCCAAGCTCCGGCACCTGCTGCGCGTACTGAAGCCGGCGCACCTGCTGCCGGAGTTGCCGGCCAACGCCGAGCCGCGCACCGGCAAATCCATGGGTCAGCACGCCGAGATCACCGCCCAGCGCTACGGCATCAGCCGCCAGGCGCAGGACGAGCTGGCGCTGGCCAGCCACCAAAGGTTGGCCGCCGCCTACCAGCGCGGTTTTTTCGACGATCTGGTGATGCCGTACCACGGCCTGCAGCGCGACAACAACCTGCGCCCGGACAGTACGCTGCAGAAAATGGCGACACTGGCGCCAGCCTTCGAGCGCAGCAATGGCAGCATCACCGCCGCCAACGCCTCGCCGCTCACCGATGGCGCCTCGGCCGTGCTGCTGGCCAGCGAGGCGTGGGCGGCGGCCAACAATCTGCCGGTACTGGCCTGGCTCGACGCCGGCGAAGTCGCGGCGGTGGACTTTGTCGACGAGCGCGAAGGGCTGCTGATGGCGCCGGCGTATGCCATTCCGCGCCTGCTGCAAAAGCATGGCCTCAGCCTGCAGGACTTTGATTTCTACGAAATCCACGAAGCCTTCGCCGCGGTGGTGCTGTGCACGCTGGCCGCATGGGAATCGGACGACTTCTGCCGCGACCGCCTCGGCCTGCCGGCGGCGCTGGGCAGCATCGACCGCAGCAAGCTCAACGTCAACGGCAGCTCCATCGCCGCCGGCCACCCGTTTGCCGCCACCGGCGGCCGCGTGGTGGCGACGCTGGCCAAGCTGCTGGCGGAAAAGGGCAGCGGCCGCGGCCTGATCTCGATCTGCGCCGCCGGCGGCCAGGGCGTCACCGCCATCCTGTCACGCTGAGCAAGGCGGCCAGGCTTGGCCGCAGATTGCCGCCGGCAGCGCTTATGCGCTAGAATCAGCGCCCTGTCTGTGCCCCTGTGGTGAAATTGGTAGACACAAGGGACTTAAAATCCCTCGGCGCAAGCTGTACCGGTTCGATTCCGGTCGGGGGCACCACGCTGACTTCCAAGGAAGTCCAAGACAGAACAGAAACCCGCTAGCTACAAGGCTTTGCGGGTTTTTTGTTGTCCGGTAGCGTGCGGCAACGTCCAGTAACATCCGGCTTTTTTGTGTACCTTTTTGTGTACCTTTTTTGCGGCGCCGGAAAAAGGTACACACCTGCCTGTCATCAATGTGTGTGTGTCCTGCCATGCCGGGCGGCACCTTGTCGGAGATGGGCGTGTGTTGTTCTGCTTTTGCCGACCCCTCTAAAAATGCGTAGTGACGGTAGTGACATAGTGACAGCATTGTTTTTAAAGGATTTTTTGAAAGTTTGTCGTAGTGACATTTCGGGGTGTCACTATGATGACACGATAAATTGCGCCAATCGGGGGCCTCAAAGCCCTGCAAGCCGGCCTTGAGTCCGGCAAAGCCGGGCGCGGCGGGTGCCCATGCACCAGCCTGACGGGCGAAAAGAGTACACCGCAAAAGGTACACAAGCATGGCGTTGATTGATCTGGCCATAAAGCAGGTCAAGCCCCAAGACAAACCGTATCAGCTGACCGATGGTGATGCCCTGTACCTGGGGCGGTAAACGCTGGCTGTACCGCTATCGCCATCTTGGCAAGCCGTGCAAGCTGGCTTTGGGTACGTATCCGGCTGTCTCGCTGGCCGAGGCGCGTGAGAAGACCGCAGAGGCACGCAAGCAGCTGGCGGAAGGGGTGAACCCGGGCGATGCCAAGAAAGCGGCCAAGATCGCCGCCAAAGAGGCCAGCGCCAATGCCTTCGCCTTGTTGGCGCATGAATGGTATGAAAAGCAGCTGCCGCGCTGGACGCCGGACCACGCTCGCCGCGTGTTGGAGTCACTGCAGAATGACGCCTTCCCCGATCTGGGCAACATCGCCATCACCGATCTGTCAGCCCCTCAAATCCTCGCCACCGTCCGCAAGGTGGAAAAGCGCGGCGCCATCGAGACAGTAAGGCGCGTGTTGCAGCGTATCAGCGCCGTGCTGCGCTACGGCGTGCAGACGGGGCGATTGGCCATCAACCCGGCCCTTGCCCTGTCCGGCGTGCTGACCGCCGCCAAAGTGGAGCACCGTCCCGCGATGCCGCGTGGCGAGCTGCCCGAGTTTTACCGTCGGCTGGCTGCGGCCAAGCTTTACGAACCAACCCGCATCGCCATGCACCTGCTGGTGCTGACTTTTGTGCGACCTGGTGAATTGCGCGCGGCCCGCTGGGAGGAATTCGACATCGAGTGGGCGGAATGGCGTATCCCGGCCGAGCGCATGAAAATGCGCGTGCGGCACATCGTGCCCCTGTCACAGCAAGCCCTTGCCCTGCTGGCCAGCCTGCGGCCCCTGAGCGGGCGCGGTGCGCTACTGTTCCCGGCCATGACCGACCACGACCGGCCGATGAGTGAAAACACCCTGAGCTATGCCATGGGGCGCATGGGCTACAAGGGCGTGGCCACCCCGCACGGCTTCCGTGCGCTGGCATCCACTACGCTGAATGAAGAGGGTTTCGATCCGGACATCATCGAACGCCAGCTGGCCCACGCCGAACGCAACAAGGTGCGGGCGGCGTATCACCGCGCCGAATATCTGGACGAACGGCGCAAGCTGATGCAGTGGTGGGCGAACTTCTTGGACGCACAACAGGGTGTGAACGTGCGGCCGGTGGACTTCAAGCGGAGTAGGGGATAGGGCAGAGTTCTGTTGGCCGCTTGTCGGCCTTAGCGGCCACTGGGATGTACCCTGTGCAACGTCAGCAATCAGTCAGCTAGCGGCACGTGGCGACAACCCCAGTCTGAATGACTGCTTTCCTCAGCAGTTTAGGCTCGATCTCGACCCGAAGCCGTCACTCGAAATTCTGAGAAGCGGACGTCCAAGCAATAGCAGAGTGCAGCTGTGCTAGTCGATGAGCGGCTGCCACACGCCGCTTGGGGCGTTTGCGTCGCAGGTTCATTGTTCCATTTCCGACAATGCGCCAGGCAACAAAACAACCATCAATAACATAACAATGTTATCCACAATTCACTTGGCATTTTTCAACAGTCTAGAAATTGCATTCCACACCTGAGGGGACAAATACTCGGACATGGCAAAGGGTGAAGACACAACAATGGCACCCGTTGCACTCCACATATTTTGTGCTTTCTGCACTATACGGATCTCGCCCTCGCGTTGCATTTCCTTGCTCATCATACAAGCCGCTGAGCTCCCCCCCCCAATCATGTCATGCGTTCCGGCAAAGGATTCGATTAACTTGTCTTGCCAACTACCCATGTGAAGCGACCTTTTCCTCCAGCATTCTTCCCTTAACACCCCTCAGTTATGAGGCTAACCTTACTTTCCGCCGCAGATGGCATCTCCTCTAAATGCAGGCTCATCGCACCGTTCATAACGGTAGCCCTTGTCAATCAGGCAGCGATACATTTCTGTCCTGAGCCTTTTGTACGCTTTATTGTCATCTTCGCCAGGAAACATTTTCTTAGATTGCAGTGTGAAATTACCATCACCATATCCACCACATGATACCCAGTCATTTAATCGTATATTTGAAGAAACTGCTGGTTTATGCCACAGCTCGACGAATGGTTTAGGATGCAGGAGTTTATCGTAAGCTTCTTTATCACAATAAAAAATAGGGGTTTGAGGTCCACATATGTGACCGTTGCCAATAGTACAGGCAGACAGAGATACTAATAAAAACAATATAAAAAGCCGCCTCAAGCTAATCACCTCGCCGATTTAAGTAGAATAGAAATGGCACTCCACACTTGCGGGGGCAAATACTCTGCCATGGCGAAGGGTGAAGACACAACAATGGCACCCGTTGCACTCCATGTGTCTTGCGCATTCTGCACTACCGAATCCCGTTCTCGCTTTGCATTTCCTTGCTCATCGTATAAAGCACTGAGCTTCCCCCCAATCATGTCATGCGTTCCGGCAAAGGATTCGATCAACTTGTCTTGCCAGCTGCCTGCTTCATAAGGGGTACCAAATAGCGTACCCTTCACCCCTTGAATTCCTCCTGTTGCCCCTGCCAGCTTTTTACCTTCCTCTGTCTGCAGGAATTTATCAAGGCTGTCTACCCCTGCAGCCTTCTGGTTAAATTGCACACGACCTTGTTCATCCAAAACAAGTTTTCCATCTTTAGTTAAACAACGACTATTATCCACCCCACACAACCCATCCAGATCCCAACGGGTTCCTCCAAGCTTTTTACCATCCCCACGCACCCCAACGCTGTCTGCAGACAGATTGTCATAGCTTGTCTTGCCATCCGTCACTCCGGCAAATTTTGCCGAATCCTCCAGCATCAACTGGCGCATCTGATCCGCCGCAACTGACAACCCCTCCTTGGTGATAGCCGTTCCACCTTGCCCTGTTACGGCACCAATCAGAATATTGATGGCGGCCCTGTGCAGCTGGAAGTGATGACCGGCGCACGCCATATGCCGCACCGGGAGCAGGAGACGTGGGTCGTCGAGCGGATTGGCCGCTTCCTTTCCTTACCAGAGGGCGACTGAAAAACTGGTCTGAAGCATTCCGTACTTTGCGTATCTGGTCTGTCGGCTCCAGCCGATGTCCCGCAGACTCTCCCGCACGATTGACGGGAGGTCGGCCAAAGCAGACGTTGATGCTCCTGTGCTAAAATGGCTGCCACCTGCTAGGAACTGACCGTTGGGCTGTTCCTGCGACGGATGCTCTCGGCAGACAGGGAGTAGTCCAATACCTCCAGTTGTTTTAGTTAAACGTGATGCTGAAGCTTCTACGAATTTGAGTGTGGAGGGTGACTAGCAATTCATTAGCCAGATGATTAACGATATTATTTCATATCTCAATTTATTCCAGACGACTGTGACAGATTGAATCAGTTGATTTTTCAGTATGCCAAAACTGCGATGGGGCCTGTATGGCAGAAGTTACTTGTGAGCCGCGTTTCCATCATTTATCCAAGAGCCATCAATGAAAAATGTTGTTAATCAAAAGGTAAGCTCACTGAAGGGGTATTTGGCAAAAGCCACTCAGGGCTCAGTTTTCATAATGCTTTGGCCAATTGCTTGGTATGTATCCAGGGCTGTTGATCCAAAAAGACTCCATCATCTATTAATGGGGTTGTATATCCCTATTTTTGGATATTTTTTAAATAATTACAACTTTGAAATTGGAAATTATTTGTGCGTAAAGTCAGGTTGGTTGTTTTGCAATAACAATCCGCCTACTCGACCAGAGCTAGTAGTGTGGCGTAACATGTATGGAGTGCCCGTTTTTATAGGTTTTTCATTGATTTTAATTAATAAATGCATGCGATATATAATAAAGGCAAATCGGAGATTAAAATTTATTAGCCAACCCAAACTGCAGAGTATGGTGGGTTCTTGGAGGTGCCGCTTCTGGTGGTTGTGATGGCACTTGTTGTAAAGATAAAGTGTACCTCCTTGTGCGATAATAATGCTCGGTCGATTTCAGGGAATATTGTGCCGATCTGATTATTTTGAGGTGCTTGATAATTCATTCAATGCCATGGGCCGAACTGGATGATGGTTTTTTGTATTTTGCAATAACAAAGCCATTTCGATGGGGGTGATATGGGACTTTGGTGGTTTATTTCAAATAAGATAGGATGGTTTAAATTTTTTCTGGATATTATTAGGCTATGGCTGATTGTGTTTGTAATTTTGATCGTTGCTTATTTTTTGTTGTTTGTGCTTAGTTATTTCACTGGGCGAATAGGTGTCATGGGGTGGAGGGGAGTTGTTGGTGCATCAATCTGCGGGTGAGTTGTTGATGTAATATATTTGCTGTGTTGTTGGCGGTTTTATGAATCATCGAAAAGCAGTAAATAATTAAGAGATACTCATTCCTGACTTTGATTGGTAGACGTGTTTTTGGGGTTTTTCGGTTTGCCTACATTTTTGCTGGGTAAAACTCTGGCTATTACATGCCTCACGCTTCGTAGTTGTGCCCATGACAGGCTCCTTTTCAGTGGGAAGGAGTCTGATTATTTGCGGTGCAGCACTATGGCGAGGAGGAAGTTACGGTCCAGCTCAAGCAACCTGTCATGCCTATGCGCTAGCATGACAGCTGACGGCCAGAAGCAGCCATTTGGTGCATGTCGTGATTAGCAGGCATTCACAGTATGTAGAGATAATAATTCAATGAAGTACAAGCACATTAATGCCATGCTTCACAACTTTGGCCACTTCTTCATAAGCTCCATGAATTACGTCGATGACGAATACATCATTGACGTGTTGACCGAGCTGGCCTTTCAAGTTCCTGGGCATGAACTCGAAATTAATTTCTCTACGGGTCACATTTCACCGTCTGGTGAATATCCGGTAAGGCTCTACAAGTCTATTGGTTACTGGAAAGAATGGTTACCCAAGCACATGGAGCATCACAGAATCAATCCCTCTGCATTGTCAGAGGTGCATCTCAGATTTCGCCTGGTAAGAGATGGTCGCGAAGTTATCGTTGCCACTTCTGATGACAGGGGCAAGAACCACAAGGTGTTTGTACATGGCTAACGCCTAGATCATTTTGAATTCAGTTGTTAGTGGTCTGCTTTCCTTGTAGGCAAACGTCTGCTCAGGGTCGAGAGCGGCCCCAAGCGGAAGAGAAAAGCAGTCATTCAGACAGGGAGTACCGCCACGGGCAGCTAGCAGACTGATTGCTGACGTTTCGCATGGCACATCCCAGTGGCCGCTAAAGCCGAGCAGCTGACAACTCGGTAGCGCAGCCGACAGCAGTTTAGGCCACCCCGCTCATACAGCTGCAGTAGTGCGCAAGCTGACTGCGTAGTCTCCCAAGTGCGCAGTAATTACATTGAGAGTTTAGCTTTTATGTCATCACCCCATCACCCCTCAAATGAGGCTCTACGTTCAGAAGTGGATCGACTACACCCGGAAGTCCCTCCGCGGCCTACCGCTACCCAAGGAGGCGTGATGGAAAGCATCAACAATCAGGTGCTGTCAGTGAGCCAATTGCTGGCCATCAAGCAGCTGGCCATCCCCGACTATCAGCGCCCCTACCGCTGGGGTGCCAAAAATATCTCGGATCTCTTTACCGATCTGGCAACCCATCAGGACAAGAGCGCCTACCGGTTGGGTTCTGTGGTGTTCCACCAGCATGCTGATATAGACGAAACGCTCGATATCGTCGATGGTCAGCAACGCACCCTGACCTTGATGTTGACCGTCAAGGCGCTGATTGAGGTACTGGATGAAGAGCGCCGCAGTGGCAAGGAGCGGGCAACTCGATTCCAACGCCAGGACCTGCGGCAACAGCTGGAGGCATTAAAGGCACCCATCCACGACTTTATGGCACGCGAGCACTTCCCCAGTCGGGACTCGGAGCTGAACCTCAGGCGCAACTATTTGGAGCTGCGCAGGCTGGTGGCCCGACCGGAGTTTGACGAGCAGCAGATTGACTTTCTGCTCAACCGCTGTCAGGTGGTTTGCTTTGTGCTGCAGGATATATCGGAGGCGTTCCAGTTCTTCGATTCACAAAACGCCCGGGGGCGCGATCTGGCACCCCACGATTTGCTCAAGGCATTTCACCTGCGCGAGTTTGCTGAGCATGAAGCCAGCCTCAAGGCCGAGGCAGTTGCCCATTGGGAGCGCCTGCCAAGCGACGAGCTGGCCAACCTGTTCGCCCTCTATCTCTATCGGGTGCGTCAGTGGGCCGAGGGCAAGTCGGCTCGCTACTTTGGCAAGGGGGAGGTGGATCTCTTCAAGGGAGTCAATCTCGACCGGGTAGGGCACTTTCCTTATGTGGAGTCGCTTCGCATCACCCACCACTTCGTCGATGAGTACAACAGCCAATATCAGCGCAAGATAGACGGCCAGCGTATGGTATTCCCGTTTCATCTCGACCAGATGATCATCAATGGCAGGCGCTTTTTCGAGATGGCCGAGTACTACCAGAAGCGGGTGGCTGCCATCGTGGCCAAGGAGTCTGGCCCTGTACAGGGGCAATCGGTCACGCTGCTGGGTGAAGCGCTGACCCCGATGGCATGCAAGGTACTTTCTACCTTGAGCAGTTATGAACGGCGTCATCGCACCGGCGATCGCTATGTACGGGCCATGTTCGACTGCGCCCTGATCTTCTATATCGACAAGTTCGGCAGCCAAGGGCTGTCACTGGCCATCGAGAAGTGCTTTATCTGGGCCTATCGCTGCCGCATTCGCCAGCAGGTGGTGCAATTGGCCACCATGGATAACTACGTGCTGGAACACAATCTGATCCGCGCCATTCGTGATGCACGTCTGCCGGGTGATCTGCACGGTTTCCCTTTGCCGAGCATGAGCAGACAAGAGAACAAGAACAATCGCAACGGCTCCGAAGATGAGCTGGTCGGGCTGTTTCGGGAGATGAAATATTATGAATGACGCAGGCGTTCGCCCCTTTTCCATTCGTGCGCTACTGGAAGATAGCGCACGTTATCTGGTGCCCATGTACCAGCGCAACTATGCCTGGGGCGAGGGAGAGATCACCCAGTTGCTGCAGGATGTGCTCGACTATCAGCACAAATCGGTCAGTGATAAGGGGCCGCAAACCTACTATATTGGCACGCTGGTGGTGTTTGCCCGAGGTGATGGCAGCTTTGAGGTGATCGACGGCCAGCAGCGTTTTACCACCCTTTCGCTGCTGGCCAATTGGCTCAAGCATCAGGGGAAAATGGCGGTAGACATGAGCTGGTATCGCGCTATTAACCTCTCCTTCGAAAGCCGTCCGGTCTCGAGTCACACCTTCGAGCGCTTATGGCAGGGCGTTGCTCCCCACGATTTGCGTAGTAGTGCCTTCAACGAAGGGTTGGTGAACGGTTTTGAACTGATCGGCAAAGCATTGGCTGAGCTTGGCCTGGTTGGTGCCAGATTGACAGCCTTTTGTGACTACCTCTTCAAACATGTGCAGATCTCTCGCATCGAGGTGCCCAAGGATACCGATCTCAATCACTTCTTCGAGGCGATGAACAATCGCGGCGAGCAGCTGGAAAAGCACGAGGTGGTCAAGGCGCGGCTGATGGAAACGCTGAACCGGATCCCCGAGGAGGAGACTCGTCGCCAGAGCATCCATGTGCTGACCCGGGTATGGGATGCCTGTGCCAATATGGAGCGCTATATCCAGTACGGCTTTACACCGGATGAGCGTCACCGCCTGTTCGGCCAGAAAGACTGGGGACAGTTTGTGCCCCGGGATTTTGCCCACCTGCTCGATCTGCTGGCACCCTCTTGTAGCGCCAACTCGGCTGATAACACCGGTGATGGTGTGACTGCCAGCAGCCAGGGACGCACGCTGTTGGCCATTTTGCAGGATGACAGGCTCGATGTAGAGAAGAAGGTGGAGGAGGAGAGTGCGGGCTCGGAGCGCTTTAACAGCGTCATCAACTTCTCCAACTTTCTGCTCCATGTGCTGCGACTCGTCAGCCGTGACCCCGCTAGCACGGAAGGGGTGCCGCTTGATGACAAACAGCTGGTCGATCAGTTTGAGCTGCGGGTGATAAGGCAGCCGGATCCGGTAGCGGTAGTCCAGCGCTTTATCTATGGCCTGTTAAAGAGCAAGTACCTGTTTGATCAGTTCATCATCAAGCGCGAGTTTGCCGATGGCAAAGATGGCTGGAGTCTGAAACGGCTGCACTGGTATTCAAAAGAGAGCGTCAGCTACATCAATACCTTTGATGAGAACGAGGACGGGTTTGATGGAGTGAATCGGCGGATCCTGATGTTGCTGTCTGCGTTTCATGTATCGACCCCAACCTTGGTTTACAAGCACTGGCTTAACGGCGCTCTGCGCTATCTGTTCGACAACTGTCACCCTGAGCAACCGGTGGGGGCGGGGGCTTATCTTACCTATCTGGAGAGTCAGGCTCGCTGCTTTGTCTTCCAGCGCTTTTTGGCACCGGGTGAAGGGGCTACCTATTACCAGATGCTCTACTGTAATCACTCCCTGCTGCCCGGTATCGAAGTCGATGAAAGCTGGTATGAGGTGATTAAATCCAAACTGCGTTTTGGCCATATCGAGAACAACTTTGTCTTTAACTTCCTCGACTATCTGCTGTGGGTGAAAGACCGGTATAGCGATAAAGTGGCTGGCCCCTTTGAGTTCACCTTCCGCAGCTCTGTGGAGCACTTCTCACCCCAGCATCCCATGGATGGTTACGATCCGATCGACACCAACGCGCTCCATTCCTTTGGCAATCTTTGCCTGATCAGTCATAGCAAGAACTCGCGCCTGAGCAACTTTCAGCCCCAACAGAAGCGGGAACACTTCGAAGCGAGTCTTGCCAATAACCAGATCGATAGCCTCAAACTACTCTCGATGATTCGGTTGATGAAGAAGGAAGGCTGCTGGCGAGAACCCGAGATTGCAGCGCATCAGGTCGAAATGCTGGAGGTGCTGGCAGCTGAGGCAGCAAAGATGGAGTGATCCCTGGTTTCCTAGATACTGAATCGCTACGAGTCTTGTGGCCAGCCCTGGCCTAGAAAAATGACAATGGCCGGTCTGTACCCAGAACCGGCAATTTTTCATGGAGACGATACTGGCCGCGTTGGCCGATGATCTGCCGCTGTCGATGGCGGCCAGAGCGCAGGTCTTTGTCCGGTCTGGTGAATTGCGCGTCGCCCGCGGGGATGATTCGACATCGAGCGGGCGGAATAGCAGATCCCAGCCGAGCGCATGAAAATGTGCGCGATGCACATCGTACCGCTATCACAGCAAGCCCTTGCTCTGCTGGCCACCCATCTTGAAGCCTTCGCAGGCCGTGGTTACTTTCATAGCGAGGGCTGATTCACCTCTATCAATTCAATTTGCATCATTCTTGTATATGATGGTGGTCTTGATGAGAGTGAGCTTATGCTAAGACGGCCAGCAAAAACGGCAGCCATGCCAGAAGTCGCAGTGAAATTCGCCCTTTGCCCGGCAAAAACCTGGCAAAACTCGCAAGACCAGACTTTGCCGGGACGCGATGTGTTCAGTCATTGCCGCATCGTCGGTGAAGTCGCCCGTGAAATATTGCAACGTTGGCCGCAAGCGCTGCACCAGGCGCTATTTCCGGCTAATGCCCACTTGGTAGCCGCCAGCCACGATATCGGCAAGGTTAGCCCGACTTTCTATCTCAAAATCCGCAAGCACTGCGCCGCTGGCAGCCTGCCGCCGCTGGATAACCCCGAGCACGACCCCGAAAAGGAAAAGCAATGGGGCGGCCATGCCGGGGTCAGCCAGCTGGCTGCGCTGGCCATGGGCGTGCCGACGCTGTTGGCTGAAGTGCTGGGGCAGCATCATGGTTTTCGTCCGCCCGTTGGCATTTATCAGGCCAATGGTGAGGTCTTCGGTGGCCCAGCCTGGCAGGCCGAGCGTGTGGCACTGGTAGATGCCTTGAAAGAGGCACTGCAAGCGGACTGGCCGGCGCAAGTCACCCCGTCGCAGGCGCGCATGCTGGCAGGTCTCACCAGCGTGGCGGACTGGATTGGTTCCGGCCCGCATTTTGAAAACCCTGCCGATGACTGGCGGCCACGCATTACTCAAGCACTGGACGAAGCGGGTTTTGTGCCGCCGCGCATCCGTCCTGGCTTGAGTTTCCCAGATATGTTCGGCTTTTCGCCGCGCGGCATTCAGCAAAGTCTGGTGGAAAGCATCACCGGTCCCGGTGTCTATATTCTCGAAGCGCCGATGGGGCAGGGCAAGACCGAAGCCGCGCTGTACGCGGCTTATCGCATGCTGGCCGCAGGGCAGGCCACCGGCATTTATTTCGCGCTGCCGACCCAGCTCACCTCCAACAAACTCTACGAGCGTTTTGAACCCTTCCTGCAAGCCATATTGCAGCCTGACTGCATCCACCGGCAGGGCTTGCTTTTGCATGGCATGGCTTGGCTGATGCGAACGCAAATGGGCGAGGAAGGCCGCCCCGGTGGCGAGTGGTTCCAGCAGGCCAAGCGCGGGCTGTTGGCACCCTTTGCCGTCGGTACGGTTGATCAGGCGCTCATGGCGGTGATGAACGTGCGCCATGGCTTTGTGCGCGCCTTTGGTCTGGCCGGCAAAGTGGTGATTCTGGACGAAGTCCACAGCTACGACCTCTACACTGGCACCATCCTGCAACAGCTGGTCAGCCAGCTGCGTGACTGGGGTTGCACGGTCATCATCCTGAGTGCAACGCTTACGCAAGCACGGCGCGAACAACTGCTGCAGGTCAACGTGGCGCGGCAGGATTATCCGCTGATCAGCGCCTTGCCGCTCGATGCGTCAGCCGTCAACGAAATCCCCGCGCCTCCACCTCCCGCACGGCAATACGCGATCCAGCGGATGAACGACAACCGCGCGGCGCTCGACGAAGCCCTGCTCCGCGCCGAAGCCGGCCAGCAAGTGTTGTGG
Organism: Vogesella indigofera; assembly: GCF_003633895.1. Lineage (GTDB taxonomy): Bacteria > Pseudomonadota > Gammaproteobacteria > Burkholderiales > Chromobacteriaceae > Vogesella > Vogesella indigofera. The sequence goes on along the minus strand of NZ_RBID01000015.1, from coordinate 190,067 downwards.
GTGGAAAACACCGTGGCCGAGGCACAAGCCATATACCAGACGTTGGCCGCCCGTGCGGCGGGTATGGGCGTGGCATGCGGCCTCTTGCATTCACGCTTCATCCACAGTCAGCGCCAGCATAACGAAGACCGCTGGGTTGGCCTGTTCGGCAAGCAAGGTTGGCCGCAACGCGCAGCACAAGGCCGCATTCTGGTGGGCACCCAGGTACTGGAACAGTCGCTCGATATCGATGCCGATTTCCTCGTCAGCCGCTTTGCTCCGACAGACTTGCTGCTGCAACGTCTGGGCCGCCTGTGGCGGCACCCCGATACCCCGCGTGTGGGCAACGCTAGCGCCGAGGTCTGGCTGCTGGCACCGGATGTGGCCAGCGCCATTGCCGACCCCTACACCGCATTTGGCCCGAGTGCCGCCGTCTACAGCCCTTATGTGCTGTGCCGCAGCCTGCAAAGCTGGCAAGCCATAACCAGCCTGACCTTGCCTGACGACATCCGCCGCTTGCTGGAACACAGCTATGCCGAGCAGGCAGAAGAGGGCGACATGGCGCGCTGGCAATACGAATTGCTCAACGGAGAAACCCGCCAGCCCTACCGCCGCAAGGGGACGCAAGCGCTGCAACGTCTTGCGCTGGCCACGCTGGCAACAGTCGGCAGCACAGAATCTGACGTCAACCCGTCCACCCGCTACAGCGAGCAGGACACGCAAGACGTGCTGCTGTTGCGCGGCATCCGGCTGCGGGATGACGGCAGCAGCGAGCTGACCCTGCTCGATGGTCGTGTCTGCCACCTGCCAGTGTCGCGCCATTGCTTGTCGCCACGCGAGTGGCGCGAGCTGAGCATCACCCTGCAAGCCGAGCTGCTCAAGCTGCGCCCGGCCGGTGCACCGCCGGCCAGTTTGCGTAAAAGGTTGGCCGCATTCGGCCTGGGCAATGTGTTTTACCTTGGTTCGCCCGAAGTCGAACACGCACCACTGCGAGTGGCGCTGGTCGATGGGCAAGACCGCGTCATGACACTGGATTGTCAGCCCGTGTCGGACAAACACGAATATCGCTACCGCGACGATCTGGGTTACCAGCGCGTCACCCGCAAGGACTAAGCATGGAAAACCGTTTCAACCTGATCGACGAGCCGTGGATACCGATTGCCGACGTTGGCCGCGTGAGCCTGGCGCAGCTGTTCGGCAATCCGCAATACCGTGCCTTGGGTGGCAACCCGGTACAGAAAATCGCGCTGATGAAGCTGCTATTGGCCATCGCCCAAGACGCCACCACGCCGGACGACGAGGCCGGCTGGCAAGCCTTGAGCGAGTCAGATCTTGCTGGCAGCTGCCTTGCTTATCTCGAGCAATGGCATCACCGCTTTTATCTGTATGGCGAAGAGCCTTTTCTGCAGATGCCGGCGATAGCGCGTGCCGAAATCAAAAGCTACGGCACGGTGATGGCAGAAATCTCCACCGGTAACACCACTGTATTAAGCCAGGGTCAGCAGGAAAGAGTGCTTGATGACGCTGACAAGGCTTTGCTCTTGCTTGTACAGATGGGCTTTGCGCTTGGCGGTACAAAAACAGACAGAAGTGTGAGGATCAGACGAAGCAACAAGGCCGAAGTGGAGGTGTTCAAAGGAAAAGGTAAACCATCAAAGCCTGGCCCTTCTGTCGGGTTCATGGGGTTCCTGCACAACTTTGTTCTTGGTGAAACACTTCACCAAACTTTACGACTTAACTTGCTGACGCAGGCAAACATCAGCGCAAGTGCACTGTATCCAGGAGGGCTTGGGACTCCGCCTTGGGATTCGGTACCTCAAGGTGAAGAATGCGACATTGCTAGGCACTACAAGACAACGCTGCAAGGTCGTTTACTGCCGCTGTCACGCTTTTGTTTCCTGACCAGCGAAGGCCTGCACTATGGGGAGGGCTTGCTACATCCCGATTATGCGGATGGCGGCATAGACCCGAGCATTGCCATTAAACATGGAGGGAGCAAACCCAAAGTTCTTTGGGTTAATCCGGGCAGGCGACCTTGGCGCGAACTAACCGGACTTCTGGCCTTTTTGGCGGGAAAAGAGGCGTTTGAATGCTTGCAGCTCCGCGTAGCAGAGTCCCGCTTGAGAGACCATGACGGGATGTTTGCTATCTGGTCTGGTGGCTTGAGCGTTAGCGACAAAATGGGCGAGCAGGGTATTAAGGCTGAAGATGATTACGTTGAGTCTATTGTCTGGTTAGAGGCAAAAGTTTTGGCGGGTGACTTCTGGTACACCAACCTCAGTACCGAAATGACCTCACTCGATGCACTGGCCCGGCAGCTCTACGCCTGCGTCCTCGGCTATTACAAGGCGCAACTTGTGGATGGCAAACCATTGGCCGAGCAAGCTACCGCCTTGTTCTGGCAACTGTGCGAGCGCCACGCGCAAAGCCTGTTTGACCTCTGCGACAGCGGCGAAGAAAACCGTATCGCCCGCCACGAGCTGCGCAAAACCTTTGCGGCCAACCTTCATGCGGCCTTCGACCGGCTGTGCCCAAATCAGACCGCCCGGCAGCTGGATGCCTGGGCGCAAAACCGCCCCAATCTCAGCAAATACCTGCAACAGGAGGCCCCATGACCGAAGTAAAACCCGACAAGGCAGCCAGCTTTGTTGGCCATGTCCTGTCACGCTGTCAGGACGACAAGGGCTTTGCTGCCCGTCTGCGTCGCGCCGACAACCCCGCTACCGAATACCAGAGCTGGGACGTGCTTGCCAGTTTCGGCATTGGGCTGGAATACGACCACCCGCGTCTGGCTTACCAGACCGTGGCCGCCAGCATCGCGCGTGCCAAAGACACGGCCAATGGCAGCCTGACGCTGGGCCGCGCGATAGCCGCCTGCTACGAGGATGGCAATAACAGTGATCAGGCCAAGGCCCGCCTGCGCCGCCTGCTGGCTTGCGATGACGTGGCCGAGCTGTGCCGCATCCTGCGCGGCCAACTGTCGCTGATCGACAGCAAGGCCGGACAGGCACTGGATTATCAGCGCCTGCTCAAGCAATTGCTGGCTTTCCACTTTGATGCGCAGCGCGTCAAGGCACAGTGGGCGCAAGAGTTTTACGGTAAGGCTGACGACAAACCAGACAGTGAGGATGCAGCATGAGCAACACCCTCTTTGCCAGTGTGCTGCATCTGTCGCGGCAAGACTGCCAGGCATTGCGGCTGACCGACCCGTACTCGCTGCATCGCGTGGTCTACAGTCTGTTTCCCGATCAGCGCAGCGAAGCCGACAAACAGGCCAGCGAAGCCAGCGGCATCCAGTTTGCCGATCTCGGCGGCGATGGGCGCGGCCGCAAGGTGATGCTGCTGTCCGACCGCCCGCCTGCGGCCAACGTTGACGGCCAGTACGGCGAGGTGAACAGCCGGGCGCTGCCGGCCGGTTTTCTGGATCACCGGCTTTACCGCTTCCGCATCGTCATCAACCCCACTCGTCGCGACAACGCCAGCAAAAAACTGCTGCCGGTCAAAGGGCGCGAGGCGATAGCCGACTGGTTCATGGCGCGCGCTGAGGCGAGCTGGGGGTTTGTGGTCGACCCTGCCGCGCTGCAGGTCGAGCGCGTCGAAGTCTTGCGCTTCAGGGAAAAAGCCCAGCGCGATGTCACGCTGGCGCAAGCCCACATTACCGGCGTACTGCGCGTGGCTGACGCCGACACCTTCCGCCAGAGCGTTGCGCGCGGTATCGGCCGTGGCCGCGCCTTTGGCTGCGGGCTGCTGCAAATTGTCCCGATGACCGAATGAGTCTTAAAAATCAAGGAACTGCCATGCAAAACAAACTGCGTATCGAATATCACATCCTGCAATCCTTCCCCGTGACCTGCCTGAACCGTGACGACGTGGGCGCCCCCAAATCTGCTGTGGTCGGCGGCACCACCCGCGCACGTGTCAGCTCGCAATGCTGGAAGCGCCAGGTACGGCTGTCGATGCAGGATTTCGGCATCAAGCTGGGGGTGCGCACCAAAAAAGTCAGCGAATTGCTGACGGCTGCCATGCAGCGTGCCGGTGCCGAAGAGGCTGCGGCCAACCTTTGCGCCGAAAAAATTGCCGCAGTACTCAGTGATGACACTCTGCTGTTCATCAGCGCGACTGAAGCCGATGCCTTTGCCGCCTACGCCAAAGAGCTGGGCTTTGACGCGGCAGCCATCAAGGAAAAAGAACTGGGCAAGGTCGGCAAAAAGGCACTGAACCCGGGCATTGACGCGCTGGACATTGCGCTGTTTGGCCGCATGGTCGCCAAGGCACCGGACATGAACGTCGAAGCCGCCGCCAGCTTCGCCCACGCTATCTCCACCCATAAAGTCACCAACGAGGTCGAGTTCTTCACCGCGCTGGACGATCTGCAAGACGAACCCGGCTCCGCCCATATGGGCAGCCTGGAATTCAACGCCGCCACCTACTACCGCTACATCAGCCTCGATCTTGGCCAACTGGCACAGACGCTGGGGCCGGATGCCGACCTGAAAGCCGCCATCGTGGCCTTCACCAAGGCGCTGTTCGTTGCCGTGCCGTCCGCTCGCCAGACCACGCAATCCGGTGCTTCGCCGTGGGAATTCGCCAAGGTGCTGGTGCGTCGCGGCCAACGTCTGCAAGTGCCGTTCGAGACCGCCGTCAAGGCACAAGGCGGCTATCTGCAACCAAGCATTAGTGAGTTGAAAACCTACCTGGGCAAGAAAGAAAAACTGGCTGGCAGCCTGTTTGGCAAAGTGGGCGACTACGAGTGGGGCGAAGACGAGAATTTCAGCATCGACGCGCTGATTGCCCGCCTGCAATCCCATGTCGAGTGAGGCAGCCATGAACCACCCTTATCTGCTGCTGTGGCTGGAGGGGCCGCTGCAAGCCTGGGGGCACGACTCGCGTTTTGGCCGCCGCGACACGCTGGACTTCCCCACCAAATCCGGCGTATTGGGCTTGCTGTGCTGCGCGCTGGGCGCTGGTGGCGAACAGCGCGAATGGCTGGCGCGCCTGGCCGACCTCGACTTGCAACTGCTGGCCTATACGCCGGCCGACAAGCTGGGCAAAGCCACGCCGCGCCTGCCGCTACTGCGCGACTTTCACATGGTGGGCAGTGGCTACGACGATGCCGACCCCTGGCAAAGCCTGCTGACTCCCAAAACCAGCGAAGGTAAAAAGGCGGTCGGGGGCGGTACCAAGATGACCTACCGCTACTACCTGCAAGACATGGCCTTTGCCGTGGCGCTGCAAGTGCCGGCAGACGAAGCCGACCGCTTGGCCGCCGCCCTGCAAAACCCGGTATGGGACATATACCTGGGGCGCAAGACGTGCGTGCCGACCGAGCTGGTCTATCAGGGCGTTTTCGCCACGGCAGGCGATGCGCTGGCGGCTGCGGCCAACCTTGCTGCGCAAAAGGGCAGGGCGCCCAGCTTTGCCGTGCGCCAGGGCGAGCACGATGGTGAGGTGATCACGCTTAATGACGTGCCGCTGCAATTTGGGCAGCACAAGCGTTATCGCGACCACCGCGTAACCGTGCTACCGGTAGATGCTGATGGCTGACGGCCAGCGCCTCTTGGTGAAAGTCACCCGTGAATCCCTGCCGCAGATTCGGGACAAATACCCATTTCTGTACCTGGAGCGCGGGCGGCTGGAGGTGGACGACAGCAGCGTGAAATGGTTGGATGCCGATGGGCAGGTCATTCCCCTGCCCATCGCCACTATCAATACACTCTTGCTCGGCCCCGGCACCAGCATTACCCATGAGGCTGTCAAAACCATAGTGGCGGCCAACTGCGCGGTCAGCTGGGTGGGCGAGGACAGCCTGCTGTTTTACGCCGCAGGCTTTTTGCCCACCGCCGACACCCGCAACCTCAAGCAGCAGATAAGGTTGGCCGCAGACGACGACAAGGTGTTGGAGGTGGCACGGCAGATGTACGCCCGCCGCTTTCCCGATGCCGAACTGGCTGGCAAAAGCCTCGCCGCCATGATGGGGATGGAAGGTCAGCGTGTGCGCATCCTTTACCAGCAGAAAGCCGAGCATTATCAGGTGGGCTGGAAAGGGCGACAGTATGTGCCGGGCAAGATGGAGCTATCCGACATCACCAATCAGGTACTCACCAGTTGCAATGCCGCCTTGTACGGCATCCTGTGTTCGGTGATTCACAGTCTGGGCTACTCGCCGCACATCGGGTTTATCCACTCGGGAAGCCCGCTGCCCTTTGTGTACGATATGGCCGACCTGTACAAGGAACACCTGTGTATTGACCTGGCCTTTTCGCTCACCAAAGAACTGGCGGGACGTTACAACAAACAGGTGGTCTCCGGCCGGTTTCGCGAACGGGCCCTGCAGATGGACCTGCTGACGCAGGCCGTGGACGATGTGCAAACCTTGATGGGAGGAGGTAAGCGTGGTCGTCGTGCTCGCCAATGAACTGCCGCCAGCAGTACGCGGGCGCATGAAACTGTGGTTTGTCGAACCGCGCGCCAACGTGTTTGTTTCTGGCATCAAGGATTCTGTTGCGCAAACCGTCGTGGACTATTTGCTGAGTCATTGTCCGGCAGAGTCGGGCGTGATGATTTTCATGAGCCAGCCACAGGCACCGGGTTACCGGCTGTACACCATCGGCCCACCGCGCAAACCGCAAATCGAAATCAGCGGCCTGCAACTCATCGTCGAAACCCTGAATTCGAAATAAACGCATCATCTGGTATCGTTCGCCGCGATCCGCTACCGGATCTTGGTGTCTTCCCCACGCCCGTGGGGGTGTTTCCCCGACCAAGCTGCAGACATTCTGGAACAACGTGTCTTCCCCACGCCCGTGGGGGTGTTTCCGTCAGCACAGCCGACCAGGCCGGCCGGCAGAAGTCTTCCCCACGCCCGTGGGGGTGTTTCCGGACCTGGTGGCGCAAATCCGCGAGGAAGCCAGTCTTCCCCACGCCCGTGGGGGTGTTTCTCCTTCGGCCAAGGCTCTGTATTCGTCGCAGCTGTCTTCCCCACGCCCGTGGGGGTGTTTCCTGCAGGTCGTTTTCGTGCTGGTCGATGTGCTCGTCTTCCCCACGCCCGTGGGGGTGTTTCCAGCTTGAGGCAAGACTTGCCAAGGTGCGCGAGGTCTTCCCCACGCCCGTGGGGGTGTTTCCTCTTCTCCTTCCTCTTCTCCTCTTCTTCCTCTGTCTTCCCCACGCCCGTGGGGGTGTTTCACAACATCAAGCTGCAAGGCCCGGGCAAGTACAGTCTTCCCCACGCCCGTGGGGGTGTTTCCTTCAAGGTCAGCCGCGCCGGCTTTATGGTGAAGTCTTCCCCACGCCCGTGGGGGTGTTTCCTCCTCCAGGTGGTGCTGCACCACCCGGTAGAGGTCTTCCCCACGCCCGTGGGGGTGTTTCTGCCCCGATCGGGGCACTGAGAGGAGGTTTAGAGTCTTCCCCACGCCCGTGGGGGTGTTTCCTTCGTGTCTGCCGGCTGGGTGATGTCGCCGCGGTCTTCCCCACGCCCGTGGGGGTGTTTCTACCGACGGTCCATAGCTGCAGGCCGTTTTTGAGTCTTCCCCACGCCCGTGGGGGTGTTTCCGGCACAGCCTCATTGCCAGCGAGGCGGAAGTAGTCTTCCCCACGCCCGTGGGGGTGTTTCCCGGCATCGAGCGCAGGCTGGTGGCGGAGTTGGGTCTTCCCCACGCCCGTGGGGGTGTTTCCCAGCCTTCATCCGTCTCGCTGTCGATGTTGACGTCTTCCCCACGCCCGTGGGGGTGTTTCTCCCCCGATCACCCCTGATCGGATTTGCTTCAAGTCTTCCCCACGCCCGTGGGGGTGTTTCCGCGCAGACGGCGTACACCGACAAGGACATCCGGTCTTCCCCACGCCCGTGGGGGTGTTTCTGACGCATCCCACGTCCGACCCTCGCGGATAGCGTCTTCCCCACGCCCGTGGGGGTGTTTCGCCGTCGGAGCGACATGTCTCCCCGGCAACCGGGTCTTCCCCACGCCCGTGGGGGTGTTTCTATCGAAGATGCGCTCAACACGCGCGATGCGAAGTCTTCCCCACGCCCGTGGGGGTGTTTCCTCAATCGGTGCCGCCTCGTTGCGGCTGGCGTAGTCTTCCCCACGCCCGTGGGGGTGTTTCCGCCTTGCACCACATGGCGCAGGCTTCGATGTAGTCTTCCCCACGCCCGTGGGGGTGTTTCTCTGACCCGGCTGACCCGGCGCACCGCCGTACAGTCTTCCCCACGCCCGTGGGGGTGTTTCCCACAACTATCATCCGAGTGCCGGTCAGATCAGGTCTTCCCCACGCCTGTGGGGGTGTTTCCTTGTACCTGGACGAGTATTTCTGGATCCCGCGGTCTTCCCCACGCCCGTGGGGGTATTTCTTCGTTGTGACGGCCGCGCACGGTGATCTCGACGTCTTCCCCACGCTCGTGGGGGTGTTTCCCATCCAGAAGGGTCAGTTCAAGGGATAAAGTGTGTACCTTTCTGTTTTTTTACGATGCAATAATCATTATCTGGCAAGGCTTTCAGGCCATAGTTCGGTAGAAGTCAGTACCATATTGACTTCCAGGGAAGTCCAAGACAGAGCAGAAACCCGCTAGCCACAAGGCTTTGCGGGTTTTTTGTCGTCCAGGCTTTACGCGGATTGCGTCGCCGGCCGCCAGCGCCGCCACAGCGGGGCGAGGGCGCCCTGGGTCAGGCTGACGCCGAGCAGGATCAGGCCGCCGCCCAGCCAGTGATAGGCGTGGATGGTTTCGCCAAGCAGCAGGCTGGCGATCAGCGCGGTAAACAGCGGCAGCAGGTTCATGAAGATGGCGGTGCGTTCGCTGCCCAGCTGCTGCAGGCCGCGCATCCAGAAGTAGGCGGCGAGGATGGAGGAGGCGATGCCGGCGAACAGCACCAGCGGGATGCCGGCGGCGGGAATGGCCAGGCTGTCTGCGCTGGCGGCCAGCGGTGTCAGCATCGCCACCGCCAGCAGCACTTGGCTGTACAGGTTCAGCCACTGCCCGAACGGCGGCGCCCAGCGCTTGTAGAGGATGCCGTACAGCGCGTATGACGCCGAGCCGATCAGCATCAGCGCGTCGCCACGGTTGATGCCGCCAGCCAGCAGGCTGGCCGGATCGCCATGGCCGAGCAGGTACAGCACGCCGGCCAGCGACAGCGCCACGCCCAGCATGGCCGCCGGCGCGATGCGCTGGCGGAACACCACGCCGTTCAGCAGCAGCCCCAGCAGCGGGATCAGCGCGCAGATCACGCCCATATTGGTGGCGCTGGTGCTGTGTGCGGCGTAGTAGGCCAGACACTGGTACATCACCATGCCCAATAGCGACAGCACGGCAAGCTGCGGCAGGTGCGGGCGCAGCTCGGCGCGGCGGCGCCACAGCGGGCGTGCCAGCAGCGGCGTGAGCACCACGGCGGCGACCAGCCAGCGGTAGAAGGAAATGGCGGCCGGGTCGAACACGCCAGCGGCAGCCTTGGAAACAACGGTGTTGGCGGCCCAGATCAGCACCGCCAGCAGGGGAAACAGTACGGCCATGACAACGCTCCTGCGGCAAGATGGCGCCAGTGTAAGCCTGTCTGTTTTGTTGCTTATAATGCAAAACAGACAAACTCATGCGCCAAATCCGACAACATGCTGCCGCCTTACTCCGCCATCGACCTGCAGCTGCCACCACCGGCACCGCTGTACTTCCGCTACGAGCAGTTCATGGCCAATACCGATTTCGAGCCGCACCGCCATCCGTGGGGCCAGATCAACCGCATCAGCCTCGGCCTGCTGGAACTGGTGCTCGACGACAAGCGGCTGATCGCGCCGGCCGACTACCTGGTGTGGGTGCCGGCGGAGAGGGTGCACGCCGCGCACGTGCGGCAGGCGATGGACTATCTGTCGGTGTACGTCAGCCCGGAGTTGGCCGCGCGTCTGCCGGACCGCGCCTGCCTGATCGCGCAGACGCCGCTGGTGCGCGCCCTGCTGGAGGATTTCCGCCAGCGCGAGGTGGCGGCGATGGGCGATGCGTGGGACGTGCGCCAGGCCGAGCTGCTGGTCGAGCATCTGGTGCGCGCCGGCAGCGTCGACAGCTACCTGCCGGACAGCAGCGACCGCCAGCTGCAGCCGATACTGGCCGCCATCCGCGCGCTACCCGGCGACAACACCACGCTGGGCCACTGGGCGCAACGGGTGCACAGCACCGAGCGCACGCTGGCGCGGCGCTTCCAGCAGCAGCTGGGGATGAGCTTCGTGCAGTGGCGCAACCGCGTGCGGCTGCTGCAGGCGCTGGCGTGGCTGAAGGAGGGCTGGCCGGTGCAGGACATCGCGGCGCAGCTGGGCTATGGCACGCCGTCGGCGTTCATCGCCATGTTCGGCAAGCAGGTCGGTTTTTCGCCGGAACGCTACCGGCGGCAGATGCGCGGCGAGGGCTGAGGCGGCGAGGGTTGGCCGCCGCATGGGCCGGCGGCTTTGCCGGCGACCAGCATGATGGCATGATGCGCCCAGTGGCCGGATCGCTACGGCACCGCGACTGTGCGGTGGCGATGACGGCAGAATCAGTGACGGGAGAAGGGCAACATGTATACAGAAGAAGATCTCGCTTCGGCGGTGCGCGCCGGCATCTTCAGCGCGGACACGGCGGCGGCGTTTCGCCATCATGTCGCAAGGCAGCAGCCAGTGGCGGATGAGGAGCATTTCCGCCTGCTGAGCGGGTTCAACGACGTGTTCGTGGTCATCGCCAGCGTGTTGCTGCTGCTGGCAGTGGGCTGGATTGCCGGCACGCTGGCGCCATGGTGTGGTGGCGTGGCGGTGGCGGTGACGGCGTGGGGGCTGGCCGAGGTGTTTACCCGCCAGCGGCGGATGGCGCTGCCGTCCATCGTGCTGCTGCTGGCGTTTGTCGGTGGCACTGGCATGGCTGGCATGGCGTTGCTGGCGGGGGCGATCGCGGACTCGGTGCTGGTGACGGTGCTGGCCAGTGCCATGGCGACCGCCGCAGCCTGGCTGCACTGGCGCCGTTTCCAGGTGCCGATTACGGTGGCCGCCGGCACTGCGGCGCTGACCGGCTGTGTCGCGAGTCTGCTGCTGGCCGCATTGCCGCTGCTGCACGACTGGCTGAACCTGGTCGTGTTCGGCGCTGGCCTCGCCAGCTTCGTATTGGCGATGCGCTGGGATAGCAGCGACCGCCAGCGCCAGACGCGGCGCGCCGATGTCGCGTTCTGGCTGCATCTGCTGGCGGCACCGTTGCTGGTGCATCCGGCGTTCCAGCAGTTGGCCGGCCCCGGCGGCCACTCCGGCGTGGCGCAGGCGCTGCTGGTGCTGGCGCTGTATGGCGCGATTGCGCTGGTATCGCTGTGTATCGACCGCCGCGCGCTGATGGTGTCGGCGCTGGCCTATGTGCTGTACGCGTTCAGCGGCCTGCTGGAGCAGTACGGTGTCGTCAGCCTGGGCTTTGCCATTACCGCGCTGCTGATCGGAGCGGCGCTGCTGACGCTGTCGGCGTTCTGGCATGTCTGCCGCGTGGCGGTGCTGCGGCGGATTCCGCCGGCGTGGCAGGCGCACTTGCCGCCGCTGCAGTAAACGGCGCGGCACAAAACACTGCGGCCAACCTTGTCGCCAAGGTTGGCCGCAGTGTTTTTAACAGCAGGGGCTTACTTGCGGCCGGTGCTGCCGAAGCCGCCTTCGCCGCGTTCGGAGGCGTCGAAGCTGTCGACGATGTTGAAGCCGACCTGCACCACCGGCACGATGATCATCTGCGCGATGCGTTCCAGCGGCTTCAGCACGAAGTCGCTGTCGCCGCGGTTCCACACCGACACGAACAGCTGGCCCTGGTAGTCGGAATCGATCAGGCCGGTGAGGTTGCCCAGCACGATGCCGTGCTTGTGGCCGAGGCCGGAGCGGGGCAGGATCATCGCCGCCAGTTTGGGGTCGGCCAGGTGGATGGCCATGCCGGTCGGTACCAGCACCGTCTGGCCGGGCACGATGGTCATCTCGGCGTCGATGGCGGCGCGCAGGTCCAGCCCGGCAGAGCCGCTGGTGGCGTAGGCCGGCAGGTTGTCCTTCAGGCGGGCGTCGAGGATTTGAACGTCGATGGTGGGTTTCATGCGCTAACTCGTTTCATGGGCTAAAAGGAAAGGTTGGCCGCAGGCCTGCGGCCAACCTTGTGTGCTTGGGCTTCAGAGCAGGCGGGCCAGGTGGGCGACGATGGCGCGTGCCACCTCGGCCTTGGCCATCGCCGGCAGCGGGTGCTGGCCGGCGTCGTCGAGCAGGGTGACCTCGTTGTCGTCGCTGCCCATCGCTTGCTGCGCCAAGTTGGCGACCAGCAGCGGCACCTTTTTCTTGCGGCGCTTGCTGTCGGCAAACTGCAGCAGGTTCTGGCTTTCGGCGGCAAAGCCGACGCAGAACGGCGCCGCCGGCAGGCTGGCGACGGTGGCGAGGATGTCGGGGTTTTCTTCCAGCTCGATCAGCGGCAGCGCGTCGCCCTTCTTGATCTTGTGCTCGCTGCGGTTCTTGACGCGGTAGTCGGCGACCGCGGCAACGCTGATGAACACCTGGCTGCGGCCAACCTCGGACAGCACCGCCTGGTACATCTCGCCGGCGCTTTGCACCGGCAGCAGGCGCACGCCCAGCGGCGCGGCCAGCGCGGTGGGGCCGGAGACCAGCGTCACCTCGGCGCCGGCGTCGCGACAGGCGCGGGCCAGTGCGTAGCCCATCTTGCCGGAGCTGATGTTGGTGATGCCGCGCACGGTGTCGATCGCCTCGTAAGTCGGCCCGGCGGTGAGCAGCACCTGCTTGCCGGCCAGCACTTTCTCGTCGAAGAAACCGTTCAGCAGGTCGAAGACTTCTTCCGGCTCCAGCATGCGGCCGGGGCCGGTCTCGCCGCAGGCCTGCACGCCGTGCGCCGGACCCCACACCTGCACGCCGTCGGCCTGCAGCTGGGCGACGTTGCGCAGGTTGGGCGGGTTCTCCCACATCTGGCGGTTCATCGCCGGCACCACCACCAGCGGGCAGGTGCGCGCGCTGGCCATGGTCGAGATCAGGTCGCTGGCGGCGCCGTGTGCCAGCTTGAACAGGCAGTCGGCGGTGGCCGGCACGATCACGAACACGTCGGCGCGGCGCGACATCTCGATGTGCGCCATCGCGTTGTCGGGGCGGCTGTCCCACACATCGCTGTATACCGCATTGCCCGACAGCGCCTGGAAGGTCAGCGGCGTCACGAAGCGGGTGGCGGCTTCGCTCATCACCACTTCGACGTGATGGCCGGCCTTGACCAGCAGGCGGGTCAGCTCGGCGGCCTTGTAGGCGGCGACACCGCCGGTAATGCCCAGCAGGATGCGTTTTTGCGTCATCGGTTCGGCTTTGTGTTGGTTGGCAACAGAGCGCGAATTGTAACGTATTCGCCGCCGCCGGCAGCGCGGCGCGTGGGCGCGGTACTACATAATAGTGATATGTCATTAAAAACCTGCTACATATCATGCTATAGCCCAATAAGGAGTCTGCGATGTCGATTGCCCACTGGCCGGAAGCGGAACGTCCGCGCGAAAAGCTGTTGCAGCGCGGCCCGGCGGTACTGTCCGATGCCGAGTTGTTGGCCATCTTCCTGCGCACCGGCATCCGCGGCTGTTCGGCGGTGGACATGGGGCGGCAGCTGATCCAGCGCTTCGGCAGTCTGGGCAAGCTGCTTTCGGCGGAGCCGGGCGATTTTGCCCGCGGCAGCGGGCTGGGGCCGGCCAAGTACGCGCAGTTCATGGCGGTGAAGGAGCTGGCGCGGCGGGTGCTGGCGGAGGAAATGCAGCTGGGCGATGCACTGTCCAGCCCGCAGGCGGTGCGGCAGTACCTGCGGCTGGCGATCGGGGTGCGCGATGTGGAGGTGTTCGTGGCGCTGTTCCTGACGGCACAAAACCGGGTTTTGGCGGTCGAAGAAATATTCAGGGGCACCCTCACCGAGACGCGGGTCTACCCGCGCGAGATCGTGCGCCGCGCACTGCAGCACAATGCCCATGCGGTGATCGTCGCGCACAACCATCCGTCCGGCGTGGCGGAACCCTCCGCCGCCGACCGGGCACTGACCGCCAGCCTCAAGCAGGCGCTGGCCTTGGTCGATATCAGTTTACTGGATCATTTTGTGGTCACCGGCAGCCACGCCGAATCCCTCGCGGAGCGTGGCTGGATGTAGCAGGCTGCGGCTACCGGCACGCTGCGGCAAAGTTTGTCATGGCTAGCATGTAAACCGGCCCCGCCTTTCGTGACGGAGCGTGGCAGCACCAAGGAGACCATCATGAACATCCTGCGCTTGCTGAATCAGTCCGACTACATCCAGATCAACAACCAGTTGATCAAGCCCGAATTCATGTATGCCTCGGAAGACTACGCCGACGAAGACGACGTGGCGCTGGAGGCCTCGCTCGACGGCAGCGAGTTCACGCTGACCGTGGCCGAGCTGGAAGAGGCGACACCGCTGTCCGACGGCGGTTACTGGCTGGAGAGTGTCGGTTACATCCGTTTCCTGTCGCAGACCAGCCTGCACTGAGCGCGGCCGGGCCGCGCGGCACCGGGCTGCCAGCTGTCCGCCGCCAGGCGGGCACTTGGCAGCCTTTTTCATGGCGGCGATACTGCGCGCTGCGTGCGGGGCGCCGCGGCGATGGCGGCCGAGCGCGCCGCATTGATATTTCCGATAACGACAGCACACGAGGGCAGGGTATGGGCAAGGTGGTGGTGGTAGGCAGCATCAATATGGATCTGGTGGCGCTGGCGCCGCGCTTTCCGCAACCGGGCGAAACCATCACCGGCGAGCGCTTCCTGACCCTGCCCGGCGGCAAGGGCGCCAACCAGGCGGTGGCGGCGCGGCGGCTGGGCGCCGAGGTCAGCATGGTGGGCAAGGTTGGCCGCGACGCCTTCGGCGGCGAGCTGCTGGCCGGGCTGCAGGCGGAGGGCGTCGACACCCGCCACGTCGGCGTGGCCGACGGTGTTGCCAGCGGCGTGGCGGTGATCACCGTCAGCGGCGGCGACAACCACATCGTGGTGATCCCCGGCGCCAACCACCAGCTGTTGCCGGCCGATATCGAGGCTGCCGCGGCCACCATCGCCGCCGCCGATGTGATCCTGACGCAGCTGGAAATCCCGCTGCCGACGGTGCGCGCGCTGCTGGCGCTGGCGGCGCGCCACCGCGTGCCGGTGATACTGAACCCGGCGCCGGCAATTGTCTTGCCGCAGGACATCATCGACGGCGCCAGCCTGCTGACGCCGAACGAACACGAGCTGGCGCTGCTGCTGCAGCGCGAGGGCGAGGACATCGCGACGCTGCTGGCCGCGCTGCCGGGCAAGGTGGTGATGACGCACGGCAAGCAGGGCGCCTGGCACGCGCGCGCCGACGGCAGCCTGCACCACCAGCGCGGCTTCGCGGTGACGGCGGTGGACAGCACCGGCGCCGGCGACACCTTCAACGGCGCGCTGGCGGCCTTCCTGCCGCAGGGGGTGGAGACGGCGATGCGGCTGGCCGCCGCCGCCGGCGCGCTGGCGGTGACCCGGGTTGGCGCCCAGGGCGGCATGCCGACGCTGGCCGAGCTGCAGGCCTTCCTGGCGGTGCAGGATGCGGCGGGGAATTGATCCAGCGCAATTCGCCGGCCGGCGCGGATTGCTAGAGTGTCGCCTTCTGATGCCTGATGCCTGGTGCATAGGCAGTCATGGAGGTCACAATGGAAAAAATCCGCATTGCCATGGTGGGGGCCGGTGAAACCGGTACGCCGCTACTCAAGCAGCTGCTGGCTGCGCCTTTTGTCGAACTGGTCGGCGTCGCGGAGCTGAATCTTGCGTTGCCGGGCATCGCGATCGCGCGCGAGGCAGGGGTGCCGGTCACCGATAACTTCATCGAGCTGGCCGAGCAGGGCGAACGCATCGACATCATCATCGACCTCACCGGCTCGCGCAAAGTCCGCGAGGACCTGCGCCGTTTCATGCAGTTTGCCGGTAACAGTCACACGGTGATCATGCACGAACGCATCGCGCTGCTGATGATGTCGCTGTCGGCCGGTGCGCTGGTGCCGACCCGTCACGAGTCGTTGTCCTACTGAGTTTTGCAGTGCACGCATCAAAAAAGGGAGGCCGCGGCCTCCCTTTTTCTTTGTGCGGTGTCGCCGTTCAGGCGCACGACTTGGCGTAGCTGGCGCGGTGGATGTCGCGCACCTCCACGCAGCGCTGCAGCGCGACGCCGGGCGGGGCCGCGACCTGCGCGTCCAGCACCTGCAGCAGCGCCGTCGACAGTGCCTGCTTCACCGTGTCGCTGCGCCCCGCCAGCAGGTCGAGGCGGACGTGCACGAAGGCGTGGCCGTCGTCGGCCTCGCCCACCAGGTAGTCGTCCAGCCGCAGCGCGCGGCTCTTGATGTCCAGCGCCTCGAACTGGCCGCTGGCGATGAGCGCGGCATTGAGCGCGTGCAGCAGCGGGCGCACGGCAAGGCGGTCGAGATTGGCACTGTATTCGGCAGTCAGGTGCGGCATGGGGGCTTTCCGGCCTTGCGGCCAACGTTGGGGGGATCAGGACTGGTGTTGCAGCAGCGGCGCGCCGTCGCGGAACAGGATCATTTCGCCGGCCTGCATCGCCGTCCACTGCTCGTTGTCGGTCAGCGGGATGGTGGCGATTACCGCGACACGGTCGTCGGGGGTGGTCACGGTGGCAAAGTCGACGGTGACGTCCTCGTCGACCAGGTGCGCCGCCGGGAACGGCGCCTGGCGCACGATGTAGTGCAGTTTGGTGCTGCAGTGGGTGATCAGCCAGTCGCCGTTGGACAGCATGAAGTTGAAGATGCCGTAGCCGTGCAGCTCGGCGGCCAGGCGCGCGATTTCGGCAAACAGCGTGGCGGTATCCGGCGGCGTGCACCACTTGGCGCGCAGCGCTTCCATGATGTAGCAGAACGCGGCCTCGGAATCGGTGCTGCCCACCGCGTTGTAGTAGCAGCCGGGGTGGGCGTGGAAATCCTTCAGGTCGCCGTTGTGGGCAAAGATCCAGTACTGGCCCCAGATCTCGCGCTGGAACGGGTGGCAATTGGCGAGGTTGATCACGCCCTGCGTCGCCTTGCGGATGTGCGCGATCACGTTTTGCGACTTGATCGGGTACTGCCGCACCAGCGCCGACACCGGCGAATCCGCCGACGGCTTGTCGTCGATGAACAGGCGCACGCCCTTGCCCTCGAAAAAGGCGATGCCCCAGCCATCGGCGTGATGGTCGGTCAGCCCGCCGCGGCGGTGGAAGCCCTCGAAGGAAAACAGGATGTCGGTCGGGGTATTGCAGTTCATGCCGAGCAGCTGGCACATGGTGGGTCCGTTTCTGCGGTGTTGCCGGGGTGATGCCTTATTGTTTCACGCAGCGGCGCGCCCGCCAAGCCCGTTGCCGCGCCGGATGCAGGCAGGGCTTGCAATTTCCAGTAAAATCACCACCTTTGCTTTCTTTTCCGGGGGAGATGGCGATGACCACCATCGTGGTAGTACGCAAGAACGGGCAGATCGCCATCGCGGCGGACAGCCAGACCACGTTTGGCGACGACCAGCGCTTGCCGGCGGCCTATGACGTGTTTCACGACAAGATCTTCCGTCTCGGCGACAGCTATCTGGCCATTGCCGGCTCGGCGGCGCACGACCTGGTGCTGCAGGGCGCGCTGAAGGGGATGAAATCGCGCGATCTGTCCAGCCGCAGCGGCCTGTTCGAGACCTTTCGCAAGATCCACCCCAAGCTGAAAGACCACTTTTTCCTGCGCCCGGAAGAAGACGAGGAAGACCCGTACGAATCCAGCCAGATGATGGTGCTGGTCGCCAATAGCCACGGCATCTTCGGCGTCTACCCGATGCGCGAGGTGTACGAATTTTCCCGTTTCTGGGCCATCGGCTCCGGCCGCAAGTTCGCGATGGGCGCGATGCACGCGCTGTACGACAGCGCGCTGGACGCCAGGGCGATCGCCGAGGCGGCGGTGCGTGCCGGCGCCGAGTTCGACGCCAGCAGCGCGTTGCCGATGTCGCTCTACACTGTTTCGATTGATAAGGATTCTGACAAATGAACCAAGCCGATACCCTGCAGCGCTTCCTGTTCGACGGTGTGCCGGTCCGCGGCGCGCTGGTGCGCCTGGACGGTGCCTGGCAGCAGGTGGTGACCCGCCACAACTACCCGGCGGCGGTGCGCCACGTGCTGGGCCAGATGGTCGCCGCCAGCAGCCTGCTGGCTGCCAACCTCAAGTTCGACGGCACGCTGATCATGCAGCTGCACGGCAAGGGCGCGCTGCGCCTGGCGGTGGCGGAATGCACCAGCGAGCGCACCGTGCGCGCCACCGCGCGCTTTGACGCCGCCATCACCGACGCGCCGCTGGCCGAGCTGCTGGGCGAGGGCGGCACCTTCGTGGTGACGCTGGAGCCGAAAGAGGGCGAGCCGTGGCAGGGTATCGTGGCGCTGGAGGGCGACAGCATCGCGCAGATGCTGGAGAACTACATGCAGCGCTCGGAGCAGCTGGACACCCGCCTTATCCTGGCCTGCAACGACGATACCGCCGCCGGCCTGCTGCTGCAGCGCCTGCCGGACGGTCACGGCGACGCCGAAGGTTGGCCGCACGTGGTGGCGCTGGCCGACACCCTGCAGCAGGACGAGCTGCTGACACTGGGGGCCGACGACATCCTGTACCGGCTCTACCACCAGGAAACGGTGCGCGTGTTCGACCCGGCGGCGGTCAGCTTTGCCTGCAACTGCAGCGAGGAGCGCGTCGGCGAGATGCTGAAGCTGCTCGGCGGCCAGGAGGCGGCCGACGTGGTGCTGGAGCAGGGCAGCATCGAGATCGGCTGCGAGTATTGCGGCCAACGTTATGTGTTCGATGAAGACGACGTGAATCGCCTGTTCAACTTCGACGTGATGGCCGCGGTGCGCGAAGCACGCCACTGAAACAGCGTGCACAGCACAAACAAAAACCGGACGCCAGCGTCCGGTTTTTTCATGGCTGCCGCCGAGGAGGCAGCGCTCAGTGGTGCAGCTGGTGGTGCATGCTGTCGACCCAGTCCTCGAACTCGGTGCTGTCCATGCCCAGATAGCTGACGATGTCGTCGGCGCGCTCGCGCCAGGCGCCGTCGCCGTGGTGGTCGGTACTGGTGCGCCACACGTACTGTGCCGCGCGCGCCACCGCCACCATCATCATGTGCTCGTGGTCCAGCAGCGGCTCGCTGCCGACCTGGAACAGCTCCGGCTGGTGCTGCAGCAGGATCGCCTGGCAGAACGGCTCCGGCATGTTCCAGGTGCGTGCCACCAGGTAGCCGACGATGTCGTGGCTGGTGTTGTGGAATTCCTGCTCGATCTTGCTGATCTGGCGGTCGCGCGCCTGGCCGATCAGGCGCAGTGTGCGTTCGTAGCGCGTATCGCGCATCAGCATCACCGCGATGCCGCAGCTGCGGAACAGCGCAAAGCTCTGGCACTCTTCCGTCGGGCGGCCCAGCCGCTCGCACAGCGCGGCGGCGATGGCGGCCTCCTGCATGCTGCGTTCCCAGAGCTGCTCGATCGCCGGCGGCGATTCTGCAGTCAGCGCCAGGCGCAGCAGCAGGCCGCTGACCAGGGTGATGGTGTTGCGGGTGCCGAGCAGGCTGACCGCCTGCTGCACCGAGGTGATGTTGCGCTGGCTGCTGAATAGCGGGCTGTTGGCGGCCTTGAGAATGGCGGCCGACAGTCCGATGTCGGTGGCGATCAGCCCGGCGACATCCAGCAGGCTCATCTCCGGATCGTTGCGCAACGCGGCGAGCTGGTCCAGCAGCGCCGGACGCGGCGGAATTACCAGGTTGCGTACCAGCGCGGCGGTGGTGTCTTGGTCGAAATGGGGAACCTTCATGTTGCGGCCGCTTTTTATGGTGGGGTGGGTACAGGGCAATACGGCACAGTGTACCCGTGTTTAGCCTGGCAGCAGTACGGCAATGGTTGAATCTTGACATGCGTCAGGGTGAGCGGTGACGCGCAGGATGTGCTGCATCGCCGGATGCGGCGGACGGTGCACCGCGATGCCCTGCTGCAACAGCGCCTTTTGCCGCTGCAGCGCGCTGTCGGTATCCGGGTACACGATGCAGACAAAGTTGGTGTGCGACGGCAGCACGCGCAGCCCGCCGCCGGCCAGTGCCGCGTGCAGCTGCTCACGCAGCCGGCAGGTGTCGCGGATGATGGTGTCGGCGCAGTGCGGCGCATCCAGCACCGCCACCGCCGCCGCCTGCGCCACGCTTGAGACGGCAAACTGGGTGCGGATCTGGTCGGCCTTGCTGATCCATTCCTCTGGCGCGATGGCGTAGCCGACACGCAGCCCGGCGAGGCCGTGCGCCTTCGATAGCGTGCGCAGGCGCACGGTGTTGGCCAGCACGCCCTGGCGCTCGGCGGCGGCGCAGAAGTCGACATAGGCCTCGTCCAGCAGCAGCAGGGTGTCGTCGGCCAGCGCGGCGCGCAGGCTGGCGACGGCGTCGCGCGGGTGGAAGGTGCCGGTCGGGTTGTCCGGGTTGGCGAGGTAGACCAGCGCCGCCTGGTGCGCGTTGGCGGCGGCGGCCAGCGCCGGCAGGTCGTTGACCAGCACGCCGTCGTGCTCGGCGTACGGCACCTCGACGATCTCGGCGCCGACGCCCTCGGCAAAGTAGCGGAAGGTGGGGTAGGTGCCGGCGGTGCACACCACCACGTCGCCGGGCGACACCCGCGCGCGCAGGAACAGCGCGATCAGGCTGTCGGCGCCGGCGTCGACCACCACGTTGGCCGCGTCCACGCCGTTCAGCGCCGCGGCGCGCTCGCGGATGGCCGTGGCGTACGGGTCCGGGTACAGCCGCGCCAGCTCGTACAGCGCCTCGCCCCACTGCGTCGCCAGCGGGTGGCCGGCAATCGGCATGCTCTCGTTGGAGCCGATGCGCGACACGATGCGGCGGCCGATGGCGGCCTCCAGCCGTGGCAGGCCCTGGAACGGGTTGACGATGGTGCGCTGTTGCAGATGGCGGGCGTAGCGGGTCATGGCGGGCTCCGGTAAAAACGACAATGGCGTTTACCTTACGTTAAGGGCAGCCCGAAATCCATAGCTCGCTTAGACGGATTATTCCTGAGCAAAGAACGATTGCAGCGTTGCGGCCAGGCTTGCCGGCTGCTCCCACTGCACCATGTGGCCGGCGTTGGCGATGACCGCTTCGCGCAGGTCGGCAAAGCAGGCGCGGCGTTCGTCGAGGGTGTCGAACACGCCCTTGGCCATCGGGTGATCCCACATCTCGCCGCCGATCACCCACTGCACCGGACAGCTGATGCGACGCCAGCAGGCCTTGGCCTCTTCCAGCCGGTACAGCACCGGATTGACCATCTTGTGGCGCGGATCGGCGCGGTAGCTCAGCGCGCCGTCGCGCTGCGTGGTCAGCGCCTGTGCCATGAAGGCGGCCTTGTCGGCGCCCAGGTGCGGGTTGCGCTCCTGCAGCCGGCGTGTCACCGCCGCCAGTGACGCCAGCGGCTGGTAGGCCGGTGGCTGCTGCTTCTCGCGCAGCCAGCGCGCGTAGCGGCCCGGCGCCTCGGCCGCGCGGCTGTCGGCGAGACCGAAGCCCTCCACCAGCGCCAGCTTCGCCACCCGCTCCGGGCGGATGCCGGCGTACAGGCCGCTGACCATCGCGCCCATGCTGTGGCCGACCAGGTTGGCCGCCGCCTGCGGGCTGTAGTGCTGCAGCAGCGCGTCGAGATCGGCGAGGTAGTCGGCGCTGTAGTAGCTGCCGCTGTTCCAGCCGCTGTCGCCGAAGCCGCGCCAGTCCGGGGCGATGATCTGCCACTGCGGCAGCAGGTCGGCGACGAACTGGAAGGTCAGCGCGCAATCCATCCAGCCGTGCAGCATGAACAGCGCCGGCGCGTCGGCCTCGCCCCAGCGCAGCACGTGGCAGGGATGGCCGTTGAAGTGGTGGTACTCGCTGCGCGGCTGGCGCAGCGGCTGATAGCAGTCAGGCATGGGGGCGATCCGGTGCAATCCGGTGTAGGCCGGCGTAATGGAAGCCCGTAGTGTAGCGGCTGGCATCCGGCCTGCCGAGTGCCGCGCTTGCGGCCAACGTTGGCCGCAAGCGTGGCGGCGGACGGCTCAGCGCGCGCCGGCCGCCTGCTGCAGCGTGGCGTCGCCGGCGCTGCTGCCTGCCAGCAGCTGCTGTATCTGCTGCAGCTGCCAGTCGAAATAGGGATTGAAGGTCAGCCGGGCGTGCACCTTGCCGGCTTCGCGGTAGCCCCAGTCGGAATACCACACCGTGGCGCCGTTGCGGCAGGCGGCGTCATCGGCGGCGTCCTGCCCGTTCTGGCACAGGCGCAGGCTGCCGTCGCGGCCGTACAGCGGGTTGTCCGGCGCAAACAGCACGCTCATGTGCGAGAACTGGCTGATGCGCTGCTGTGGCAGCCGGTCCGGGCGCCACAGCACGCGCTGGTCGCTGCTGGCCGGCGCGTTGCCGTACCAGATCAGCCGGCTGTGCGGATGGCTGAAGCGCTGGCTGAACTGCGCCAGCGTGTAGCGCACGTCGAGCACCGAGTCGTGCTCGCTCAGCACCATCAGCACCGGCCGCGGGTAGGGCTGGCGCGCCAGCTGTGCGCGCACGCTGGCGCTGCTGCGGTAGTACTGGCCGAAGCCGTTGGTCGGCACGTTCAGGTAGCGCACCGGCGTCTGCTGCGCGCGGCCTGGCTCCGGCTGGCGCAGCCACGGCCGCAGCGGTGCCAGCCACGGTGTCAGCCAATCGAGGCGGCTGTCGGACTTGAGGCCGGGCGAGAACAGCAGCAGGCCGGCGATACCGGCATTGGCCAGCGCCTCGCCCAGCACCAGATTGCCGCCGGTGGAAAAACCGCCGAGCCAGACGCGGCCAACCTCCCGCTGCAGCAGCTGCGTCTGTTCGCGCACCACCTGCTGCCAGTCGGCCATCGCCACCGGCAGCAGCGACTGCGGCGTGCTGCCATGGCCGGGCAGCAGCACGGTGCGCACCAGCCAGCCCTGCTGCGCCAGCCGCGGCGCGATGTCGACAAAGGAAAACGGCGAATCGCCCAGCCCGTGCACCAGCAGCACGCCGCCGCGCGGCGCACCGGCCGGCCGCCACTCGTGCGGGCTGTTGTAGTCCAGCTCGCGCTCGATGTCGGCGCCGAGGAACTGGCGATGCTGGCGCAGCCATTGCCGCGTCTCCTGCTGGTAGCTGGCAAAGCTGGCCTGTCCCAATGGTGGCTTGGGCGGCGGGCGGGTCTGGCTGCAGGCGGCGAGAGCGAACACGGCGGCCAGTAGCGGCAGGGTCAGGGCGCGGATGGGCATGGTGTCGGGCGGGTTCGGGGGAGCGGGCAATCCTGCTTGGTGGCTGGCAACGGCGGCAGAGTTCCGTACGCGGCCAGGGTTGGCCGCAACAGCCGCCCGGCGCGCAAATACAGCGGCGGCGCTTTTTGATAGGATGGAGGTCTTGTCCGCGGCGGCCGTCGTTGCCGGTGCGGCGTTCACTCAGTCTGGAACAGATGTGCCGATCATGAAAAACAGTGTCGAGGCGCCGGAAGGCAGCGCGGTGGTCAAGCAAAAGCGCAAGAACAACCCGGAGGGCATGAAGAAAAGCATACTCGATGCCGCGGTGAGCGAGTTCGCGCTGACCGGCTTCAGCGGCACCACGCTGGACGCCATCGCCGAGCGCGCCGGCACCATCAAGCGCATGGTGGTGTACTACTTCCGCAGCAAGGAAGAGCTGTACATCGCGGCGCTGGAGCGCTGCTACGGCGAGATCCGCGACATCGAAACCGGGCTGGACCTGGCCGAACTGTCGCCGGTGGACGCCATCATCCGGCTGGCGGAGTTCACTTTCGACTACCACGCCGCGCACACCGACTTCATCCGCCTGGTCAGCATCGAGAACATCCACCACGGCAAGTTCATCGCGCAGTCGTCGAAGATCAAGTCGCTGAACCGCAGCATCATCGAGGTGCTCGACGGCGTGCTGGCGCGCGGCAAGACGGCGGGGCTGTTCCGCCCCGAGGTCGATGCCACCGACCTGCACATGCTGATCAGCTCGTTGTGCTTCTTCCGCGTCGCCAACCGCTACACCTTCCAGACCATTTTCGGCCGCGACATGGTCAGCGAGGCGTCGCGCGAATCGCACCGCAAGATGCTGGTGGAGGCGGTGCTGGCCTACCTGCGGCCGCCGGGCTGAGCCGCACGTCGGCTGGCCACGGCCACGCCACTTAAGCAAAAAGCACCGTCCCGGCAGGGGAACGGTGCTTTTTTTACGACGTCAGCGCGGCGCTGCTGCTCGGGCTCAGCGGCATTCGAACAGCATCAGCCCGGCGGCGGTGTTGGAGATCGGGATGTGGTAGTTGCGGTGCAGCTCCACCACCTCGCCCGGCAGCGCGCCGCGGGTGGTCAGCCACATCAGCAGCTCCACGCCCTGGGTGCCGGTCTGCTCCACCAGCTCCTCGTTGCTGTACTGCGTCGCCCATTTGGGGGCGGCGGTGAGGCTGTCCATGAACTGCAGGTCGAAGGCCTTGTTGATGAAGCCGGCGCGCTCGCCGTCCAGCTGGTGCGACAGGCCGCCGGTGCCGATGATGACCACTTTCAGGTCATCCGGCCACGACGCCACCGCGCGTGCGATCGCCTCGCCCAGCTTGTAGCAGCGGGCGGCCGACGGCAGCGGGTACTGCACGGTGTTGATGCACACCGGGATGGTGCGCACCGGGCAGCGGTCCTGCTCGGGCCACAGCAGCTTCATCGGCAGCGAGAAGGCGTGATCGACCAGCATTTCCTGACAGGTGGTGATGTCGAATTCGTCCGCCACCAGGCCATTGATCAGCTGCCACGACAGCTCGGCGTCGCCGGCAAACGGCGGCAGGGTGGGGATGCCCCAGCCTTCGTCGGCGTTGTGGTACTGCGCGGCGGCGCCGACGGCGAAGGTCGGCAGCTTGTCGAGGAAGAAGTTCAGGCCGTGGTCGTTGTAGATCACGATCGCCACGTCCGGCTTCACCTCGTCCAGCCACTTTTGCACCGGCGGGAAACCGTCAAAGAACGGCTTCCAGTACGGGTCTTGCTGCAGGTTCTGCGCGATGGCGCGGCCGATGGCCGGAACGTGTGAAGTGGTAATGCCGCCTACGATTTTTGCCATGATTATTTCCCTGCCTCCAGCAACATCTGTTTGAACGCTTCCTTGCTCATCCCGGTCTGCAGCGCGCCGAGGTCCTGCACGTCCAGCCCGAGGATGCCGGCGAACTTGGCGAGGTAGTAGACATTGCCGCCGGCGGCCAAGAGGCCAAGCACGTTGCGCTCGCGCACCGCCGCGTACTGCTCGGCGTTCAGGCCGTAGCGCTGGCAGTAGCCGGCCTCGTCGGCGGCGAAGGCCTGACGGTTGGCCGCGTCGTTGAAGGAAAAGCACATCTTGTTGAGCGCGTAGCCCTTTTGCGCCAGATCACCGTCGAATACCGCGGTGCCGGTGACGCGGAGCTTACGTTTTGTTGTCTCCATCCTGTTCTCCCTATTGGTTTCCCTGCTTGCAGCGTTTGCTGTGTCGGGTAGTATCGGCAAAGTAATAACCGGAATAAAGACAGGGGTATTGATGGCACGTATGAGCGATTTCGATCATTTGCAGCTGGACGGCCGTTTGCTGCAGCTGCTGCTGGCGGTGATCGAGGAGCAGTCGGTCACCGGCGCGGCGCGGCGGCTGGGGGTGACGCAGTCGGCGGTGTCGCATCTGCTGGACAAGCTGCGCCAGATCACCGGCGATCCGCTGTTCGTCAAGAGCGGGCGCGGCATCGTGGCCACCGCCCGTGCCGAGGCGCTGGCGCTGCAGGCGCGGGTGCTGCTGGACGAGATGCGGCGCTTTGCCGCCGGCGAGGCGTTTGCGCCGGCGACACTGAACACCACCTTCATCATCGCCGCCAACGACTTCCAGCGCGACCTGCTGCTGCCGCCGCTGTGGCAGCGGCTGCGGCAGCAGGCGCCGGGGGTACGGCTGCGGGTGATCCCGTCCGATGTGCCCAGCAGCGAGATGCTGCGCGACGAGCACTGCCAGCTGGCGATCTCGCCGCGGCCGCCGGAGGCCGGCGACATCCTGCAGAAGCGGCTGTTCGAGGACGACTACCGCGTGTTCTACGATCCGGCGCAGCGCGCGGCGCCGGCGCGGCTGGACGACTATCTCGCCGCCGAGCATGTCACCGTGCTGTACGCGCCGCGGCGGATGCTGGACGTGGACCTGCAGCTGGAGGCGCGCGGCATCGCGCGCCGCTTCGCCGTCACCGTGCCGTCGTTCGCCGGCATCCCGGCCTTCCTGCGCGGCAGCGGCCTGCTGGCGACGCTGCCGGGCCTGCTCGGGCGCGGACTGATGCGCGACTTTGCCAGCTGCCCGCTGCCGGCCAAGGTTGGCCGCATGCCGATGTACATGATCTGGCACCTGAAATACCGCCACGACCCGGCGCACAGCTGGCTGCGCCGCGAGCTGGAGCAGGTGGCGGCCGAGGTGCTGGCGACCGCCTAGAAAGCGTCCCCCCCGCCGGCGGCGGGGGTGACAGGGGCGCGGCGCCGCCCCGGAGGCGGGAGGCGCCGCGCGGGTCCGGGCTACGTTGCCGGCATCAGTCCGGCAGGGTTTCCACCTGCCGTGGCGCCATGAAGTACAGCCAGGTCAGCGCCACGAAATAGCAGCACGGAATCAGCGTGAACAGCACCGAGTAGTTGTTGTTGGTCACCGTCAGCACGTAGCCGACGATCTGGGTCATGAACATGCCGCCCACGGCGCCGATCATGCTGCCAAAGCCGAACACGCTGCCGACCACTTCCTTCGGGGTGAAATCCATCACCAAGCTCCAGATATTGGCGGTCCACGCCTGGTGCGCGCCGATGGCCAGCGAAATGGCGGCCACCGCCAGCCACAGGCTGCTGGCGCCGGCGGCGCCGATGATGGACAGGATGCACAGCGCACAGATCAGCATGGCGGCCAGCCGTGCCGGGATCGGCGCCATGCCGCGCGCGATCAGCCACGACGACAGCGCGCCGCCGCCGACACTGCCGACATCGGCGGTGAGGTAGATCACGATCAGCGGGATGCCCATCTGCGTCACGCTGATGCCCAGCTGGTACTGCTGGTTGAGGAAGGGCGGCAGCCAGTACAGGTAGAACCAGAACACCGGCGCGGTCATGGTAAAGGCCAGCGCGTAGGCCCAGGTGCCGCGCAGGCGCAGGATGCGCGAGTACGGCACCTTGCCGGCCGGCGCCTGTGCCTCGGCGCTGATGTAGTCCAGCTCGGCGCGGCTCACGCCCGGGTGTTGCGCCGGGTCGTGGTAGTGGCGCAGCCAGTACAGCAGCCAGATCAGGCCGAAGCTGCCGATGACGAAGAACACCGCCTGCCAGCCCCACACCATCATGATCAGCGGCAGCAGCACCGGCGTCACCAGCGCGCCGACGTTGGTGCCGGCGTTGAACAGGCCGGTGGCCATCGCGCGTTCGCCGGCCGGGAACCACAGCCGCGTGGTCTTGACGCAGGCCGGGTAGTTGGCCGCCTCGGACAGGCCGAGCAGGAAACGGCAGATCATGAAACCGACGGCGGACGCCGCCAGCCCGTGCGCGGCGGCCGCCAGGCTCCACAGCAGCACCGCCAGCGCGAAGGCGTGCTTCACCCCGACGCGGTCGATAAAGCGGCCCTGCACGGCAAAGCCGATGGCGTAGCCCATCTGGAACCAGAAGTTGATATTGGCGTAGTCCTGCGCCGTCCAGCTCAGCTCCTTGGCCAGAATCGGCTGCAGCACGCCCAGTGCAGCGCGGTCGATGTAGTTGATGGTGGTGGCAAAGAACACCAGTGCCAGCATCCACCAGCGCGTGTGGCCAACGGCCATCGCGCTGTGCCAGCGCTGGCGCAGGGTGGGCTGCGCGCTGGCGAGGGCGATGACGGGGGTGTCGTGTTGCGGGGTGTGCATCTTGAGTTGTCTCCTGCGAGGTTGTGGTCGTGCCCTGGGTGCGGGCTTTTTCTCGTCGTCGCTTGATGTTGGCCGCAAGCCCCTGCGGGCGCGCGCGGCCTGCCGTCTTTGCGGCATGTGGCCCGGGTCTGTGCCCGGTGCCTAATGAAAAAACGGGTAATGCTGCAGCAGCCAGATTGCGGCGCTGATGGTGAGAAAGGAGCTGGTGGTCGCCAGCAGCAGGGTGGCGGCACAGAAGCCCTGCATGTCGTGGCGCTGGCCGAGGATGGGGAAGATGCTCAGCATCGGCATCGCCGCGGTCAGCACCCCGGCCATCGCCAGTCGCGGGTCGAGCGGGCCGAACAGCAGCAGCGCCCCCGCCACCAGCAGCGGGTGCAGCAGCAGCTTGCCGCTGGCGAGGATGCTGACGTCGCGCAGCATGCTGCGCAGCGGCAGGCCGACCAGCGAGCCGCCGATCACGAACAGCGCCACCGGCGCCGACGCGGTACCCAGCATCGCCACCGGCTTGGCCAGCAGCGGCGGCAGGCTGAGGTCCAGCAGCGCCAGCGTCACCCCGGCGACGATGGCGAGGATGATCGGGTTGCGGCGCAGCCCCAGCAGCGAGCGGCCGAAGGCGCGCAGGAAGCGCTCCTGGCGCGAGCCGTCGGCCTCGGACAAGGCGATGCCCAGCGGCAGCATCAGCAGGTTTTCCACCACCATGGTCAGTGCCAGCGCCAGCGTCGCCACCGGCCCCAGCAGCTGGTACACGATCGGGTAGCCGACAAAGGCGCTGTTGGAGCAGGACATGCCCAGCCCGTACAGCGCGGCGCGCGGCAACGGTTGCTGGCGGGCCAGCATTGCCCAGCCGGTGCCCAGCAGCAGCATCGCCAGCGAGCCGGCGGCGTAGGCGGCGAGATAGGGGGTGTTGAGCAATTCCGCCGGCGAGCGGCTGGACAGCGAGTGCAGGATCAGCGCCGGCAGCGCGAAGCGCACCACCAGCAGGCCCAGCGCCGCCAGCTTGTCCTGCGGGAACAGCGCCAGCCGCACCGCGAGGTAGCCCAGCCCGATCAGCATGAAAATAGGGGCGATCACCGCCAGGATATCGAGCATGGGTCGCAATCAGTGTTGCGCCTCAGGCGCGGAATTCTTCGGTGTCGATCTCGGTCTGCGTCGCCGCGTTGTAACGCGCGCCGGCAATCGGCAGCCATGCCAGCAATGCCTCCAGCTGTTGCAGCGTTTCCACGCGCAGCTGCACGCGGCTGGCGGCCACGTCCTCGCGCAGGTGCGCCAGGCGGGTGGTGCCCGGAATCGGGATCACGTGCTCGCCGCGGGTAAACAGCCACGCCAGCGCCAGTTGCGCCGGGGTGCAGCCGGCGGCGGCGGCGATGTCGCGGTAGGCGGCGAGGAAGTCAAGGTTGGCCGCATAGTTGTCCGCGGCGAAGCGCGGCATCGCGCGGCGGATGTCCTTGCCGTCCAGTGCGGCCAACGTGGCCATGTCCGGCAGGCCGTCGGCGAGGAAGCCGCGCCCCAGCGGGCTGAAGGCGACAAAGGCCACGCCCAGCTGCTTGCAGGCATCCAGCACCGCGATCTCCGCGTTGCGCGTCCACAGCGAATACTCGGTCTGCAGCGCGGCAATCGGGTGCACCGCGTGCGCGCGGCGCAGGGTGGCGGTGGACACTTCCGACAGGCCGATGCTGCGGATCTTGCCTTCGCGCACCAGCTCGGCCAGCGCGCCGACGCTGTCCTCGATCGGCACCTGCTTGTCCCAGCGATGCAGGTAGTACAGGTCGATGACCTCGGTACGCAGCCGGCGCAGCGCGTCTTCGCAGGTGCGCTTCAGCGTCTCCGGGCGGCCGTCGATCACCCTTTTACCCTCCACCCCGGTCATGCCGCACTTGCTGGCCAGCGTGATGCGGTTGCGGTGCGGCGCCAGCACGCGGCCCACCAGCTCCTCGTTGGCGCCAAAGCCGTACAGCGCCGCGGTATCGAACAGGGTGATGCCGGCGTCCAGCGCCGCCAGCAACAGCGCCTCGGCCTGTTCCGGCGTCGGCGGCACGCCGTAGGCGTGGCTGAGGTTCATGCAGCCGAGGCCAATGGCCGAGACCGAGAACGGGCCGAGTTGTCGCTGTTGCATGGGTTTGCTCCTTAAAGCATGTTTACGATCTTGCGAGCTAGAGCGAGACAAGGCGAAAACGGCTGAGGAAGCGGAGTTTACTCAGAGTAAATGAGCATCCGAAGCCGTTTTCAACGCCGTATCGCCGACGCGCAGCTGATCGTAAACAGGTTTTTTACAGACTGGCGTTCAGCTGCTGTTCCAGCTTGGCCAGCACCTGGTAGCACGGCAGCACCTTGGCCACCGACGAGTTCGGCTCGCGGCCTTCGCGGATGGCGGCGAAGAATTCGCGGTCCTGCAGCTCGATGCCGTTCATCGATACCGCCACTTTCGATACGTCGATCTGCTCTTCCTTGCCGCTGTACAGGTCGTCGTAGCGCGCGATGTAGGTGGCACTGTCGCCGATGTAGCGGAAGAAAGTCCCCAGCGGGCCGTCGTTGTTGAACGACAGGCTCAGCGTGCAGATGGCGCCGTTGGCCGCCTTCAGCTGGATCGACATGTCCATGGCGATGCCCAGCTCCGGATGGATCGGGCCTTGCAGCGCATTGGCCTGCACGATGGGGCTGCCGGCCTGGTAGGCGAACAGGTCCACGGTGTGGGCGGCGTGGTGCCACAGCAGGTGGTCGGTCCAGCTGCGCGCCTGGCCCAGCGCGTTCATATTGGTGCGGCGGAAGAAGTAGGTCTGCACATCCATCTGCTGGATGTTGAACTCGCCGGCCTGCACCTTCTGGTGCACGTACTGGTGGCTGGGGTTGAAACGGCGGGTATGGCCGACCATGGCCACGAGGCCGGTCTGCTGCTGCAGTGCGACCACCGCCTCGGCGTCGGCCAGGCTGTCGGCCAGCGGAATCTCCACCTGCACGTGCTTGCCGGCCTTGAGGCACTGCATCGCCTGCGCGGCGTGCACCTGGGTCGGGGTGCACAGGATCACCGCGTCCACTTCCGGCAGCGCCAGCGCGTCGGCCAGATCGGTGGCCACGTGGGCGATGCCGTACTTGTCGGCGACCTCCTTGGTGGCCTCATAGCGGCGGCCAACCAGCGATACCACTTCCACGCCGTCGATCAGGTTGATGGCGTCCAGATGCTTGATGCCGAAGGCGCCGGCGCCAGCCAGCGCTACCTTGATGGTCTTGCTCATTGCTTGTTCTCCAGAATCAGATGACCCACGGCGGTATTGGATGCCGGCACGTGGTAGAAGCGTTGTTTCAGCTCCGGCGCCGGGCCGCCGGCGACGTCGCTCATCGCGCCGCGCGCGATCAGCCACATCACCAGCTCGATGCCCTCGGAACCGGCTTCGCGCACGTAGTCGATGTGCGGCATTTGCGCGAGATCCGCCGGGTCGGCGATCAGGCGGTCGAGGAAGGCGTTGTCCCATTCCTTGTTGATCAGGCCGGCGCGCGGGCCCTGCAGCTGGTGGCTCATGCCGCCGGTGCCCCAGATCTGCACGTTGAGGTCGCCGTCGAACGACTCCACCGCGCGGCGGATCGCCTGGCCCAGCTGGAAGCAGCGACGGCCGGACGGCACCGGGTACTGCACCACGTTGACGGCGAACGGGATCACCGCGCACGGCCAGGCTTCAGGCTGGCCGAACATCAGCGACAGCGGCACGGTCAGGCCGTGGTCGACGTCCATCTTGTTGACGATGGTGAGGTCGAAGTCGTCCTGGATCACGCTCTGCGCGATGTGTGCGGCCAGCTGCGGGTGGCCCATCACCTTGGGTACCGGACGCGGCCCCCAGCCCT
This sequence comes from Vogesella indigofera, assembly GCF_003633895.1. Classification (GTDB taxonomy): domain Bacteria; phylum Pseudomonadota; class Gammaproteobacteria; order Burkholderiales; family Chromobacteriaceae; genus Vogesella; species Vogesella indigofera. The sequence continues at coordinate 158,416 of NZ_RBID01000015.1, read as the reverse complement.
CATCGGCCGGCTGGTATTCGGCGCCGGTACCGATGGCGAAGGTCGGAATGAAATCCAGACTGAAAGCAGTGGCGTGGTCGTTGTAGACCAGGAAGATCACGTCCGGCTTCTGCTCCTTGATCCACTGTTTGCCGTAGTCGTAGCCGGCAAACACCGGCTGCCAGTACGGCTCCTGCGACTTGCCCAGATCCAGTGCCGCGCCGATGGCCGGCACGTGCGATGTGTAAACGCTCGCGGTAATGCGTGCCATATCAGTTGCTCCCCTTGCTCTTGCCTTGCGGCTGGTGCTGCGGCTGGGCGTCGCCGTCTTCGCCCAGATAGCGGTTGCCTTCTGCCGAGCGACCACCGCCCAGCATCATGTCGCGGTATTCTTCCTCGCTCATGCCGGTCATGCTGCCGGCCATCTGCTGGAAGCTCTTGCCGTCGGTGGCGCCGATCTTGGCCAGGAAATAGATGTTGCCGCCCAGCGCGATACAGCGATTCAGATCGCGGTCCAGCACCGCCTGCTTCTGCTCCTCGCTCATCGCCCACTCGTCGAGATAGCCGCGCTCGTCGGCCTTGAAACGGGCGCGGTTGTCGGCAGTCATCAGCGACATGCAGAACTGGTTCAGCCAGTAGCCCTTGCGCGATTGCTCGGCATCGAAAATGGTGGTGCCGGGCAGGTCCAGATACGGTTTGTTCAGTGCCATGATTTACGCTTCCTGTGTTTCTTCCGGCCAGTACAGGCGCATCGGGTTGGCCACCAGCAGCTTTTGCTGCAGCTCGGCGGTCGGCGCGATGTGCGGGATGAAGTCCACCAGCAGGCCGTCGTCCGGCATGTGGTCCTTCAGGTTCGGGTGCGGCCAGTCGGTGCCCCACAGTACCCGATCCGGGAATTCCTCGACTACCCGGCGTGCAAACGGCACCACGTCGCGGTAGGCAGCCTGCTCGCCGTCCAGCGCGCGCGGGCCGGTCAGCGACAGCCGTTCCGGGCAGCTGACCTTGCTCCACACGTTCGGGTGCTCGCGCATGAACTTCAGGAACAGCTCGAACTCCGGGCCGTCCAGCGGCTTGCTCACGTCGGGGCGACCCATGTGGTCGACCACCACGGTGGTGGGCAGGCCGGTGAAGAAGTCCCACAACTCCGGCAGGTCCACCGCTTCAAAATAGATCACCACGTGCCAGCCGAAGCGGGCAATGCGGCCGGCGATCTCCATCAGCTCGTCCTTGGGGGTGAAGTCCACCAGCCGCTTGACGAAGTTGAAGCGCACGCCGCGCACGCCGGCGTCGTGCATCGCCTGCAGCTCCTCATCGCTCACGCTGCGGCGCACGGTGGCGACGCCACGTGCCTTGCCGTCGGAATGCAGCAGCGCATCGACCATGGCGCGGTTGTCGGCGCCGTGGCAGGTGGCCTGCACGATCACGTTGCGGGCAAAGCCGAGCTGGTCGCGCAGCGCGAACAGCTGCGCCTTGCTGGCGTCGCACGGGGTGTACTTGCGTTCCGGCGCGTACGGGAACTCCGCGCCGGGGCCGAACACGTGGCAGTGGGCATCCACCGCGCCGGCCGGCAGTTTGAATTTGGGGGTGCTTGGGCCCTGGTACCAGTCCAGCCAGCCGGGGGTTTTTTCAAAGTGCATGGTTCAGTCTTTCTGTGTGAGGCTGGCTAGCAGCCGATCGGCTTCGGTGCGCCAGTCCGGGCTGCGGGCAAAATCGGGGGCATGCTTGCTGCCGAATACGCCGGCATCGGCGAGATCGGCCATCCACGCCTGACGGGCGGCGGTGCCGCTGGCCGACCAAGGCGTGAGGCTGGCGTCGGCGACGGTGTTGGCCACTTCGCGCACTTCCTCGCTGCGGCGGCGACCGTGCTCGATCACGCGCTGGAAGAAATACGCCGCCTGTTGTTCCCAGTCGATGCCGGGAAAGGTTTCGTACAGCGAGGCCACGACCGCGTCTTCCACGCCGTAGTGGCGGGCGGTGCTGAGGCTTTCGATCACCATCGCTTCCAGCCCCTTGATCATCACGCTGCGGCACATCTTGGTGGCCGAGGCGACGCCCAGTTGCGCGCTGGCAACGCGGGCGGCAAAGCCCAGCTCGCCCAGCAGCGGGCACAGCGCCGCCGCCGACTCGCCACCCAGCAGCAGCGGCACCTTGCTGCGATACGGCGGCACGCTGGTCATCACCGCGCCTTCCACGTAACGGCCGCCGGCACGGTCGATCAGCGCCGCGGCTGCCTGCTTGGCCGCCGGCGAGGCGGAGTTGAGGTCGAGGAAGAAGGCGCCGTGGCGCAGCGCCGGGGCGCAGGCTTCGGCCACCGCCACGGTCTGGTCGGCGGTCACCGCGCTGATCAGGCAGTCGGCGTCGGCGGCCAGTGCCAGCGGCGACGGTGCCAGCGCCACCCCAAGGTTGGCCGCATGGCTGCGCAACGGTTCGGCGCTGACCGGCTCGTCCAGCTTGCGGTCGTAGGCGCTGACGCGCACGCCCAGCTGGCGCAGGTCTTCCGCCAGGATGCGGCCAACCTCGCCGTAGCCGACGAGGCCGATGTGCCAGTGCAGGGGGGAGCGGGGCTGGCTCATGCTGTTCAGTCGATGTAGCGCAGGCCGGCCTGGGCCAGCGGTTCGCGCATCTTGTACATGTCGAGGCCCAGCACGCCGGCGGCCAGCTTGGCGCGTTTCTCGCCCTCGAAGCTCTCGCGCTTCTCGGCGGCGTCGGCCACCTGCTGCGCAAGCGCCGCCGGTACCACCACCACTCCATCCACGTCGGCAATCACCACATCGCCCGGGTTCACCAGCGCGCCGGCGCAGATCACCGGAATGTTCACCGAGCCCAGCGTCGCCTTGATGGTGCCCTTGGCGTTGATGGCGCGGCTGAATACCGGGAAGCCCATCTGTTCCAGTTCTTCCACGTCGCGCACACCGCCGTCGATGATCAGCCCCTTGGCGCCACGCGCCTGGAAGCTGGTGGCCAGCAGGTCGCCGAAGAAGCCGTCCTCGTTGTCGGTGGTGCAGGCGGCGACGGCGACGTCACCCGGCTGCAGCTGCTCGGCGGCGACGTGCATCATCCAGTTGTCGCCCGGCTGCAGCAGCACGGTCACGGCGGTGCCGCAGATCTTGGCGCCCTTGTACACCGGCCGCATGTACGGCTTCATCAGGCCGACGCGGCCCATCGCTTCGTGGATGGTGGCGACGCCGAACTGTGCCAGTTTGGCGACGGCGGCCGGATCGGCACGCTCGATATGGCGCTTGACGATGCCGAGCTGGTTCATTGGCAGGTTCATGATGTGCTCCTTATTTGTCCTTGGCCTTCAGCGCCGCGTCCAGACGCGGATACACGCGGCGGGCGTTGCCTTCGTAGATCAGGTGGCGCTCTTCGGCGCTGATGTTGGCCGCCTCGATGTAGCGCTTGGTGTCGTCGTAGTAGTGGCCGGTTTCCGGGTCGATGCCGCGCACGGCGCCGATCATCTCGGAGGCGAACAGCACGTTTTCCACCGGAATCACGCGGGTCAGCAGGTCAATGCCCGGCTGGTGGTAGACGCAGGTGTCAAAGAAGATGTTGTTCAGCAGATGGTCTTTCAGCAGCGGCTTTTTCATTTCCTGCGCCAGGCCACGGAAACGGCCCCAGTGGTAGGGCACCGCGCCGCCGCCGTGCGGGATCACGAACTTCAGCGTCGGGAAGTCCTTGAACAGGTCCGAGGTCAGGCACTGCATGAAGGCGGTGGTGTCCGCGTTCAGGTAGTGGGCGCCGGTGGTGTGGAACGCGCAGTTGCAGCTGGTGGACACGTGGATCATCGCCGGGATGTCGTACTCGACCATTTTTTCGTAGATCGGGTACCACTGTTTGTCGGACAGCGGCGGGCTGGTCCAGTGGCCGCCGGACGGGTCCGGATTCAGGTTGAGGCCGACAAAACCGTAGTCCTTCACACACTTTTCCAGCTCCGGGATACAGCTGGCCGGATCGACACCCGGCGACTGCGGCAGCATCGCCGCGCCGATGAAGTGCTCCGGGAACAGCTCGCTGACGCGGAAACACAGCTCGTTGCAGATCGCCGCCCAGGTGGCGCTGGTGTTGAAGTCGCCGATGTGGTGCGCCATGAAGCTCGCGCGCGGGCTGAAGATGGTCAGGTCGGAGCCGCGCTGCTTCATCAGCTTCAGCTGGTTGCTCTCGATGGTCTCGCGCAGCTCGTCGTCGCTGATCTGCAGCTCGGACACTTTCGGGCCCAGCTCGGGGGTGGCGAGGTTGGCCACCTGGCGCTTACGCCAGTCTTCCAGTGCCTGGGGCGCGGTGGTGTAGTGGCCGTGGCAGTCGATGATCATGTCGGTTTCCTCTCGGTAGCAGGGGGCGGCGCGGGCCGGGGCAGGTGGGGGCCCCGGCAGCCGCGGCGGTGATTAATGGCTTAGCGGGGCGGCCTGCAGCGAGACCTTGCCGCTGTCAGGATGGGCGCGCAGCTTGATGAACAGCGCGCTGGCGGCGATCAGGCCCGGGATGGCCAGCACCATGAACACCTGGTCGAAGCCCAGCTGGCGGCGCGCCAGTTCGGCCACCAGGAAGGAGCCGGCGATGCCGCCGAAGCGGCCGATGCCCAGCATCCACGCCACGCCGGTGGCACGACCCTGGGTCGGGTAGAAGCCGGCGGCCAGCGCCGGCATCGACGATTGCGCGGTATTCATGATGGTGCCGGCAACGAACACCACCACCACCAGCAGGCCGACGCTGCCGGTTGCCTGGCCGATGGCGTAGATCGACGCCGCGGTGAGCAGGTAGCCGATGGCGATGATGCGGTCGGCGTTGAAGCGGTCCATCAGGTAGCCGCAGAACACGGCACCGATGCCGCCCAGCGGGAACAGCGCCGAAATCAGCATCGCCTGTTTCGGCGCGATACCGGCGTCCTTGAACAGGATGGGCATCCAGTTGACCAGCGCGTAGAAGATCACCAGACCCATGAAGTAGGCCAGCCACAGCATCACCGAGCCGACACGGTAGGACGGCGACAGCACCACGGCGAGGCCGCTCTTGCCGGCCGCGACGGCGCGGGTTTCGGACAGGAAGAAGGAGGCGGCATCGGCGGCAGTAGCGGAGATGCGGCTCATGACCGCCTGGATGCGGGCGTGGTCATAACCCTTGGCCACCATGTAGCGCACCGATTCCGGCAACAGCAGCAGCAACACCAGCAGCAACAGCAGTGGCGTCACGCCGCCGAACACCAGCACGCTGCGCCAGCCCCACTGCGGAATCATCCACGAGGCGAGGAAGCCGCCCAGCGCCGCGCCGAGCGGGAAGCCGCAGAACATGGCATTGGTCAGCAGCGAGCGGCGCGCGGTGGGGCAGTATTCGCTCATCAGCGTCACCGCGTTGGGCATCGCCGCGCCGAGGCCGATACCGGTGATGAAGCGCATCACGGTCAGGCTCTGCAGGTCGGCGGCAAAGCCGGAAAGCAGCGTGAACAGGCCCAGTACCAGCACCGAGCCGGTCAGCACCTTCTTGCGGCCGAGGCGGTCGGCCAGCGGGCCGGCCATCAGCGCGCCGGCGGCGAGGCCGAACAGCGCGGCGCTGAGTACCGGTGCCAGCGCCGGCTTGCTGACGCCCCATTCCTGGATCAGCGACGGGGCGATATAGCCGATGGCGGCGGTGTCAAAACCGTCCAGCAGCACGATGCAGAAGCAGAGCGCGAAGGTAATCCACTGGAACCGCGAAAACGGATGGCGGTTGATGAACTCCTGCACATCAACAGATGGTTTGGTCATGGTCGTTATCTCTATGTTGCGTTTGGACTCGAAACCGCTCTATGGCGGTTTGGCGGGGTAAAACGGTTGCCGGCTGCCGCGTGGCGGCGGGATCGTCCTCTGCTGTTGTTGTATGAAGGATCGATCGACCGGCGGATGCTGCTTGGAGCCACTAACAAAACCCCTGATCCTGCGTTGCGCCTCCTTCTTGCCGTACGACTTGTACTGTCTGCGTCGGCGCGCCTTGGCTCAGGTGCTCTGCGAGGTTTTGTTAGCGGCGCTTAACGCTGCCAGACGGCAGCCGGAATCATCACTTCACCTTTCATGATCAGGCGCGCGGTGCGCAACAGTGCGGCGCGGGTCACGTTTTGCGGGTTGGCCGGATCGGTTTCCAGCTCCACCGAGAATTCGCCGGTCGGGTGCTCCACCGACACCCGCTTGCTGCTGCCGGCATCGATGCGGGCGATGCCGTCGGTGATGGCGCCGTCCAGCACGCAGGCGGTGCCGACGGTGACCGCGGCCAGCACGCCGATGGCGTCGTGGCACACGTGCGGGATGAAGCTGCGGGTGGTGAGGCTGCCGTCGTCGCCGCGTGGCGGCGCGATCAGCGTCATTTTGGGATAGGTCTTGCTGCTGACGTCGCCCAGGCCCATACGTTGGCCGCAGGTCAGGCGCAGCGCTTCCAGCTTTGTTTTCAGTTCGGTGTCGGCATTCAGCTCGGCCACGGTTTCGTAACCGCTGCGGCCAAGGTCGGCGGCACGCAGCATCACCAGCGGCATGCCGTTGTCGATGCAGGTCACCTCGATGTCGCCGATGCCGTCCACGGTGACGGTGTCGCGCACCTGGCCGGTGGGCAGCAGGCCGGCACACACCGAGCCGGCGGTATCGAGGAAGTTGATGGTGATCGGCGAGGCGGTGCCGGGCACGCCATCGATGCGGGCGTCGCCGTCGTAGCGCACCTGGCCGTTCGGGGTCTCGACGGTGATGTCGCAGGCCATGTCGGTATTCAGCGTCAGTACGCGGAAGGTGCTGGTCTCGCCCTGCGCCTTGAGCATGCCGGTCTCCAGCGCGAACGGCACCACCGCGGCCAGCATGTTGCCGCAGTTGGGGGTGGTGTCGACGCTGTCCTTGTCCGGCGTGATCTGCGCGAACAGGAAGGTGAGGTCGATGCCGGGCGTCGTGCCCAGGGCAACGATGCCGACCTTGCTGGTCAGCGGATTGGCGCCACCGAGGCCGTCGATCTGGCGGCGGTCCGGCGAGCCCATCACGGCGAGCAGCACGCGGTTGCGCAGTTCAATGTCTGCGGGCAAATCCGCTGCGTTGAAGAACGGGCCGCGCGAAGTACCGCCGCGCATGAACAGGGTAGGGATAGAGGTCTGCATGCGGCCAGTATCTGCCGGCCGGCGATGCTGCAAAATATGGATAGCTAACTAGTAGATATAGCAGTTTGATATGGACTGGATTCGAGAAAAGCCACCGGTCGCGGCGGCGCGTGCCAGCCCTGCACCCGGCGCCTTACGCCGCCGGCAAGGCCTTGCCCGTCACGATGGGCGGCACCATCTCGCGCACCAGCTCCTGCATCGCCTGTTGCGTCAGCGTGCTGGGGCGGTGCGAGCTGACCGCCAGCGCCAGCCGGCTGACCAGGCCCGGCTCGCCGATCGGGCGCAGCCGCAGCCGCGCCGCCTTGTCGCTGGTCGATACCGCCAGCCGCGACAGCACCGCGCAGCCGGCGCCGTCGGCCACCAGCTCCAGGATCGCCGGCACGCTGTCGATCTCCAGCGCAATGGTTGGCCGCAAGCCCTGCGCGCCCAGCTGCGACTCCACCAGCATGCGGATGGCGTGCGGCTGCGACGGGATCACCAGCGGCCTGGTGGCCAGCTCCGCCAGCGACACCGCGCCCGGCGCCACATCGCCATCGGCCAGCTCCACCAGGTACAGCATCTCGTCGCACAGCGGCGTGATGTCGATGTCGGAAGACGGCACCGGGTTGTACAGCAGCGCGATGTCGAGGCGGCCGTTGCGCAGCGCCTCCAGCATGTTGGCGGACAGACCCTCGCGGATTGCCAGCGACGCCTGCGGCAGCCGGGTGCGGAAGGCGCGCGACAGCGGCACCGACAGCACGCGGGACAGGCTGGGCGGCAGCCCCAGCGCCACCTTGCCGGCCAGCGCGCCGCGCACGCGGCCCAGCTCTTCCTTGGCGCGTTCCACCTGGTGCAGCACGCCGCGGCCGTGTTCCAGCAGCAGCTTGCCGGCCTCGGTCAGCGTCACGCCACGGCCGTTGCGCAAGAGCAGCGTCTGGCGCAATTCCACCTCCAGCTGGCGAATCTGGCGGCTGAGCGCCGGCTGCGCGATGTCGAGCACGATGGAGGCACGGGTGAAGCTGCCCAGCTCGGCAACGCGGACGAAATACTCGATCTGTTTCAGGTCCATGGCGGCGCGACAAACTGAAGGGAAGACAGGACAGCATACGCGATGGCGGGTAGCGCAGGAATGCCTTTCCGGCATAACCGCGGTGCCGACAGACAAAAAAATGGCCCGGCCGGTGACAACACCGAACGGGCCAGACAAGCAACGCAACGAGAAAAGGGAATAACGTTCAGGCCTGGGCGGCGATCATGCTGCGGAAGTGACGCTCCATGCGTGCGGTATCCGGCTGCCGCCCGGTGAACAGCTGGAAGGCGCCGATTGCCTGCCACACCGCCATGCCGCCGCCGTCGAGCACGCGGCAGCCGCGCTGGCGTGCCAGCTGCAGCAATTCGGTTTCCAGCGGGAAGTACACCACTTCGGCCACCCACAGGTCGCCGTGCAGCAGCGCTTCCGGCAGCGGCAGGCCGGGATGGCCGTCCATGCCGGTCGGCGTGGCGTGCACCAGGCCGCTGGCGGCCGGCATCGCCTGGCCCACGTCGCTGCTGCCCGTCACCTGCCGGTCCGGGAAGAAGCCGTGCAGGCGTGCGGCCAACGTTGCGGCGCGCCGGGCGTCCTGGTCGACGATCACCAGCTCGCGGGTGCCGGCCACCAGCAGTGCGTGGGCGACGGCGGAGCCGGCACCGCCACCGCCGAGCAGTACCACGCGCTGCAGGTCGTCCGCGGCGAAGTGGCGGCGGAACGGCTCGGCAAAGCCGGACCAGTCGGTGTTGTGGCCGTAGCGCTTGCCGTCGCGGAACACCACGGTGTTGACGGCGCCGATCTGGCGCGCGTCTTCCGACAGCTGGTCGAGGTAGGGGATCACCGCCTGCTTGCAGGGGTGGGTGATGTTGACGCCGGCAAAACCGCAGGCTTCGGCGGCACTGAGCAGCTCCGGCAGCGCCTCGACACCCTTGCCGATGCGGCTGAGGTCGATCAGCTGGTAGTGCAGCTTGAAGCCCAGTTCGGCCGCTTCCTGCTCGTGCAGATAGGGCGACTTTGAACGCTGGATATCCGCACCGATCAGGCCGATCAGCACCTTGTCCGGCACGCCGTGCTCGGTTGCGAATGATGAAACTTCAGAGATCATGTCATGCCTCGGTGGTTGACTCCCGGCGCGGCCTGCGGGGCGGCGCCGGGGTGGGGGGGGAATGGCGGCTTAGCGCAGTTTGGCCAGTTCACTGTTCAGCTCGCCCATCAGCTGCGGGCCGACGTTTTCGCTGAACTTTCTGGTCACGCCCTGCAGCTTGATGCGGATGCGGCCTTTTTCGGCGGCGGACAGCTCGTTCACCTTCATCGTCGCCTTCAGCTTGGCCAGCGCCTGGGCGGCGCCGTCACGGTTGACCTTGCGCTGGTACAGCGTGGCGTCACGCGCGGCCTTCTGCAGCAGCTTCTTCTCGTCGGCGGACAGCTGGTCCCACAGCTTCTGGCTGGTCAGCAGCACCTGCGGGTTGTAGACGTGGCCGGTGAGGGTCATGTACTTCTGCACTTCGTTGAGCTTGGTGCCGAGAATGGTGGCTTCCGGGTTTTCCTGGCCGTCGACCGCCTTGGTTTCCAGCGCGGTGTACAGCTCGGTGAACGGCATCGGTACCGGGTTGGCGCCCAGCGCCGAGAACATCTCGATGTACAGCGGCGACTGCACCACGCGCACCTTGAGGCCGGCGATGTCTTCCATCTTCACCACCGGGCGCACGTTGTTGGTCAGGTGGCGGAAGCCCAGCTCCCAGTAGCCGAGACCGACCATGCCCTTGCCCTGCAGCTTGGCCAGCAGCTTGCTGCCGATCGGGCCGTCGACGATGGCATCGGCTTCCTTGCCGCTGTTGAACAGGAACGGCAGGTCGAACAAGACGAATTCCTTGGCGTGGCTGGACAGCAGGCCGGCGTTGAGCACGGTGAAGTCGAGGGTGCCGCCCTGGATCGAGGACACGGTCTGCACGTCGCCACCGAGTACGCCGGACGGAAACAGCTTGACGGTGATCTTGCCGCCGGAAGCCTTGTTCACCAGCTCGGCGAACTTGGCGGCGCCCATGCCCTGCGGGTGCTCCTTGGCATTGAGGAAGGAGAAGCGCAGCGTGCGTTCCTTGATGTCGGCGGCGCTGGCCTGGCCGGCGAGGCTGAGGGCGAGGATGGCGGCACTGCCGAGCACGGCGATGTTGTTCAACTTCATGATGTCTCTCTCCATGTTGGAATTGGACTCCGGGGTCTCCTCCCCGGAGGTGCTACGAAAACTTAACGGGCAAACCAGGCGGCCGGCACGGTGACGATGCTCGGGAACAGCACCAGCAGGAACAGCACCGCCAGCTCGGCCAGCAGGAACGGGGTGATCGCCGAGATCAGCGCACCCATCTTGGTGCGGGTGGCGCCGCACACTACGTTGAGCACGGTGCCCACCGGTGGCGTGATCAGGCCGATCGAGGTGTTGATGATGAACAGCACGCCGAAGTAGATCGGGTCGATGCCGGCCTGGGTCACCACCGGCACCAGCACCGGCGCCAGGATCAGGATGGTCGGCGCCATGTCCATCGCGGTGCCGACCAGCACGATGATCAGCATGATCACCAGCATCAGCAGTGTCGGGTCGTCCATCAGCGGGGCCAGCAGCTCGATCAGCTGCGACGGCAGGTCGGCGATGGTGATCATCCACGCCGACACCAGCGAGGCGGCGACCAGGAACATCACGATGCCGGTGGTCTGGGCCGACACGGTAAAGACATGGAACAGCTGTGACGGCTTCAGCTCGCGGTAGATCACCATCGCCACGAACAGCGAGTACACCGCCGCCACCACCGCCGCTTCGGTCGGGGTGAAGATGCCGAACTTGAGGCCGCCGATGATGATGCCGGGCAGCAGCAGCGCCCAGAACCCGTCACGCACCGCGGCCATGATTTCACCCGCCGACTTGCGCGGCGCCGGCTGGATGTCTTCCGAGCGCGACACCCACCACCACGCCACGCACAGCGAGGCGGCGATCAGGATGCCGGGCACGATGCCGGCCAGGAACAGCTTGGAGATCGACAGGTTGCCAGCCACCCCCAGCAGGATGAAACCGATGCTGGGCGGGATGATCGGCGCGATGATGCCGCCGGCGGCGATCAGCGCGCTGGAGCGGGCCTGGTCGTGGCCGGCGCGTACCATCATCGGCACCAGCAGCACCGCCAGCGCCGCGGCGTCGGCCACCGCCGAGCCGGACAGGCTGGCGAGGATGCAGGAGGCGAGAATGGCGACGTAGCCGAGGCCGCCCTTGACGTGGCCGACCAGCGCCATCGCCACGTTGACGATGCGGCGCGACAGGCCGCCGACATTCATCACCTCGCCGGCGAGCAGGAAGAACGGTACTGCCAGCAGCGCGAAACTGTCGGCGCCGTTGATGAGGTTTTGCGCGACGATCTGCGCATCGAACATGTCCATGTGGTACATCAGCGCCACACCGGACAAGAGCAGGGCAAAGGCAATCGACATGCCCATTGCCATGGCACCGAGCAGGGTACCAAGAAAGATAGTCAGAACCATGATGCAGTCTCCGGCCGGGGCTTAGTCAGCGATATTCAGCGTGGTGTGCACGTCGGACACTGGTGCACCGCTGAATACCTTGTACAGATCGAATACGACGACGACGGCGGACAGCACGCTGAACACCAGGCCGGCCAGGTATACCGTCGCCATCGGCAGGCCGGTCATTGGTGCCGGGACGTCAAGGTTGATCACCACCTGCTGCCAGCTGCCGCTGCCGAACAGCCACAGCAGGTATAGCACGATGCCTTCCATCAGCACGTGGCAGACCTTCTGCGCCAGTACCGGCAGGCGCCGGACCAGGCTGTCGACATTGAGGTGGCCCTTTTCGCGCACGCCGACGATGGCGGCGAGGAAGGTCATCCACACCATGAACCAGCGCGAAAGCTCTTCGGAAAGGCTGATGCCGCTGTTGAAGCTGTAGCGCAGCACCACGTTGGTGAACACCAGCAGCACCATGCCGGCCAGCAGCAGGGCCATCATGCCCTTCAGTATCTGCATCGATACGTCGATTACTTTTTCCATCACAACCTCCATGCAGTGCGTCGCTGCAGCGCCGGGGCGCGGCAGGCGCGTCTGCCAGTCAAGAAACGGCTCGTCGTTTATTTCTTCAGGTGGCAGGCAAGGTGGTGCACCGCGAGGTTGTAACCCGCCGTACCCAGACCGCAGATCACGCCGGTCGCCACTTTTGAAACGTAGGACAGATGCCGGAAACTTTCGCGGCGATGGATGTTGCTGATGTGCACTTCGATGATGCTGCCGGGGAAGGCGGACAGTGCATCCATCAGTGCGATGGAGGTGTGGCTGTAGCCGGCCGGATTGATCACGATGCTGGTGTGCTGCTCGCGCGCCTGGTGGATCCAGTCGATCAGCTGGGCTTCGTCGTTGCTCTGGCGGAAGTCGATGGTGAGGCCGTATTCGCGCGCCACGCTGCGGCAGCTGCGTTCGACGTCGGCGAGGGTTTCGTGGCCGTAGATTTCCGGCTGGCGTTTGCCCAGCAGGTTCAGGTTCGGGCCGTTGAGTACCAGGATATCGGTGGCCATGTCAGCGCGCTCCCTGCTGGGTGGCGGCCACTGCTGGCGATGGTGGGAAGAACATGTCGTGCTCCTCAATCTCTCTGTGTCTTTTTTAGAAATGTACCTGTTGGTACATAATGAAAGAATGGCGTATCGGTGCCGCTTTGTCAATGTCTGATTGAGGCAAATCAAGGTCTTGCGATGACGGATTGTGGTGATCCGCAACAGTGCCGGCAGGCCCACGTTTGCTGCATTGCGGCAAACGGGCGCCGCCGCCGCAAACCGCGCCACCGCCGCCGGCGCCAGGCAAAAAAACGGGCGCCGACCGGCGCCCAAAGGAGAGTGTTTCAGTTGCGGAAACTAGCCGCCCTGGCGGTTGCGGCGTTGCGCCTGCGCCGCCAGCCGCACCGGCGCGTTGGCCGCGCCGTACTGGTCGTAACTGCCGAGGCGTTGCACGATCTCGAAGAAGAAACGCTCGTCGAACGGCGCGGAGTACACGTGCAGGAATTCGCCGCCGCCGGCGTCGCGGTCGTACAGCACGTTGTGCTGCTGCAGGCGCGCGACAAAGTCGTCGTCGAGGCTGAAACGCGCCAGCAGGTCGTCGTAGTAGTTGTCGGGGATGTCCAGCAGCGGCACGCCGTTGACACGTGCCTGCACCACCGCGGCGAAGATGTCGTCGCTGGCGAAGGCGATGTGCTGCAGGCCGGAGCCCTTGTAGGTCGACACCGAGCGCGCGATGGCGGTGTTGCGGTTTTCCGAGATGTTGAGCGGAATGCGGATGCTGTTGTTGGTGCTGCGCACCACGCGGCTCTTCATCAGGCCATACGGGTCCGGCAGCGTCCACTCGTGCTCGGTGGCAAAGCCGAAGATGGCGCGGAAGTGCAGGATCCAGTTGTCCATCGTCTCCGCCGGCAGGCCGATGGCGAAGTGGTCCAGCGCGGTCAGGCCGAGGCCGGGTGTGGTCGTATCGCAGGCGTCGAAATCCGACTGGTAGATGGACGCGCCGTCAACGTTGGCCGCAACCAGGTACTGCAGGCTGCCGTCCGGCGCGCGCACCGCCGGGATGTGGCGCTCGTTGGGGCCGACGCGGCTTTCGAACGGCTTGCAGCCGTACAGCTTGGCGCGGGTCAGCGCCTGCTGCGCGTCGTCGGTGCGGAACGCCGCGGCGCACAGCGACGGGCCGTGCGACACGTAGAAGGCGTGGGCGAAGGAATCCGGCTCGGCATTGAGGATCAGGTTGATGTCGCCCTGCTGGTACAGGGTGACGTCCTTGGACTTGTGCTGCCCGGCGCGGTTGAAACCGAACTGTTGCAGCAGCTTGCCCAGCCGCGCGCCGGAGTCGTCGTCGACCGCGAACTCCAGGAACTCCACGCCGTGGTAGTCGGCCGCCGGTGGCGGCGAGAACAGGCTGTCGGCCACCGCGCTGGCACCCTCGGCGCGCAGGGTGCGGGCGGTGACTTCTTCCAGATAGCGCAGCGAGCGCAGGCCGTCGATGGCGGTCAGCCGTGTCGGCGCGGCGCGGAAGCCGTCGTTGAACACCTCCAGCGACAGCGGGCCGCGGTAGCCGGCGGCGATGATCGGCGCGAGGAAGGCGCCCAGCTCGAAATCGCCCTGGCCGGGGAAGCTGCGGAAGTGGCGGCTCCACTCCATCACGTCCATGTTCAACAGCGGCGCGTCGGCCAGCTGCACGAACACGATCTTGTCGCCGGGGATCTGCGCCAGCAGCGACAGGTCGTCCTTGATCGCCAGGGTGTGGAAGCTGTCGAGGATGATGCCGAGGTTGGGGTGGTCGGCCTGCTGCACCAGGCGCCAGGCGTGCTGGTAGGAGTAGACGTGGCGGCCCCAGGCCAGCGCCTCGTAGCCGACCAGGATGTCGCGGCGCGCGGCGCGCTCGGCCAGCTGGCGCAGGTCGTCGGCAATCAGCGCGTCGTCCTGGCTGGTGTCCGGGGCCACGCTGCTGCACACCAGGATGCGGTCGGTGCCCAGCTCCTGCATCAGGTCGAACTTGCGTTCGGCGCGGTCGAGGTTGCGCGCCAGCCGCTCGCGCGGGCCGCCCTCGAAATCGCGGAACGGCTGGAACAGCATGATTTCCAGTCCCAGGTCGGCGCACATGCGGCGCACGGTGGCCGGTGTGCCGTCGAAGTAGAGCAGGTCGTTTTCAAAGATCTCGACGCCGTCAAAACCGGCTGCCGCAATCGCCTCCAGCTTCTCCGGCAGCGTGCCGCTCAGGGACACGGTTGCAATGGAATGCTTCATGCCATCCTCCGTTATTGGGTGTGTATCTCTTTATTATGTACCAATTGGTACATAAGTGGAAAAATCTTGCACCCGTGTGCGGCGGCGCGTGACCGGCTGCGACAAATTGGCGACAGTGCCGGTACGCGGCAGCCACACCATGCCGCTTGCGGCCAACGTTGGCCGCAGGCCGCGGCAAGGGGCAGGGAGTAGAGGGTAGGGAGCAGAGGCTAGGGAGTAGAGGCTAGGGAGTAGAGGCTAGGGAGTAGAGGCTAGGGCACGGCAGGAAACCGCCGCCGCAAGCCGTCGTCGGGTGGTGGCGGCAGCGCCGGGTTTTCGGTGCGACGGTTCAGCTGGAGCGGCTGCCGGATCCGCGTTCGCTGGCGGCACGGTCAATGCCATCGCGAAAAATCGTTTTTTATGTCAGTCACTTAGCTGGTTTCACCTTTTTGTAATCCAAAAACTACATTTCCCAAAAAAGTGCCATAAATACCCAAAAAACGATATTGAGAGGCTGCGGCTTCAACTATAGAGTTTTGGCACCACTACCAGATTGATCTTGCAACAACATTGCATCAGGTCAAGAGAAAGCCCGGTTTTGGTTGGCAAGCGGTTTCACCCCGTCATCAAGCAGGCAACAACAGTTCCGCCGTGGCCATGCCCGGCGCCGCGCCGTCATCAAGGTGACTGCGCGCGCCGCGCGGCGACGGCAAGCGGGTGAAGTGCGGACACACACAAGGAGAAAAATGGTGAGTAACGGGAACAGGATCAGCACGCGGGCGCTGCCGGGTGTGCTGCTGGCAGCCTTGCTGGCGGTGCCGGCGATGAGTGCCAGCGCCGAAGGCACGGCCGAGATCTCCAGAGGCCAGCAGTACTACGAAAAAATCTGTGCCAAGTGCCACGAGGCCGGCATCGGCCCGGTGCTGCTCGGCCGCGGCCTGCCGGAGGTGATCTTCACCACCATCCCGCGCAGCGGCCTGCGCGCGATGCCGGCATTCCGGGTGTCGGACATCGACGACGCCACCTTGCAGAGTCTGGCGAAATACCTCGCCAACTCCAAGCCAAAACCGTAAGCGGGAGGAGCAGGCATGACTACTGATCGTCGCACTTTGCTCAAGGGCCTGGCCGCCGTCGGCCTCGCCTTCAGCGGTGGCTCGCTGGCGCAGGCCGCCACCGTGCTGCCCTCCGGCAAAACCCTGGCCGCCAACGCCACGCTGCCGCTGACCGCGGTGGTGTCCGGCAGCGCGCTGGACAGCCAGTTTCTGGCCGGCGTCGCCGCCGCCGCGCAGCAGCACGGCATGCAGCAGCAGCCGGCGCTGCGCCTGAACGGGCTGGACGGCACCTTGCTGAACCACATTCACGCACTGGCACAGGATGCGCAGCCGGCGATGCTGGTCGGGCTGGTGGATGACGCCACCGCCACCGTGTTGCTGGACCTGGTGCGCTCATCCGGCGGCCGCGTGCTGTCGCAACAGCCGCAGCGGCTGGGCAGCGACGCCGCCCAGCTGGCCGCGCTGGGTCATGGCCTGGTGGCCAGCCCGGAGCGTGTGTTGCCGGCGTCCAACCCGCAGGGCACCGCCTGCGTTTCCTTCTGCTGCGTGATCTGAACGGAGTTATCTCATGGCTAGTAAATATCTTGCCCTGCCCAAGGGCGTCAGCGAGGCCCGTTTCGACGCGGCCATCAAGAAGTTCACCGCCGCACTGGGCAAAGACAATGTGCTGACTTCCGGCGAACACCTGCAGCCCTACACCAAGGTGATGATGGCGGTGGAAACCGAGAAACACATCCCGTCCGCCATCGTGATGGCCACCACCGTGGAGCAGGTGCAGGCGGTGGTGAAAATTTGCAACGAGTACAAGATCCCGGTGTGGACCATCTCCACCGGCCGCAACTTCGGTTACGGCTCGGCGGCGCCGGTGGAACGCGGCCAGATCGTGCTCGACCTGCGCAAGATGAACAAGATCATCCACATCGACCCCGAGCTGTGCACCGCGCTGGTGGAGCCGGGCGTCACCTACCAGCAGCTGTACGACTACATCGAGGACAACAAGCTGCCGCTGATGCTGTCGTTCTCGGCGCCGTCGGCCATCGCCGGCCCGGTCGGCAACACCATGGACCGCGGCGTCGGTTACACCCCGTACGGCGAGCACTTCCTGATGCAGTGCGGCATGGAAGTGGTGCTGGCCAACGGCGACGTGTACCGCACCGGCATGGGCGGCGTGAAGGGCGACAAGGCGTGGCAGGTGTTCAAGTGGGGTTACGGCCCGACGCTGGACGGCATGTTCACCCAGTCCAACTACGGCATCTGTACCAAGATGGGCTTCTGGCTGATGCCCAAGCCGCCGGTGTTCAAGCCGTTCGAGATCAAGTTCGACAACGAGGCCGACATCAGCGAGATCGTGGAAATGCTGCGCCCGCTGCGTATCGCACAGATCATCCCCAACGCGGTGGTGATCGCCGGCACGCTGTGGGAAGCGGCCACCTGCAATACCCGCCGTTCCGACTACATCACCACCCCAGGCCACACCCCGGATCACATCGTCAAACAGATCCAGAAGGACAAGCACCTCGGCGCCTGGAACGTGTACGCCGCGCTGTACGGCTCGCCGGAGCAGGTGGAGGTGAACTGGAAGATCGTCACCGAGACCATCAGGAAGGCCGGCAAGGGCCGCATCGTGACCCAGGAAGAGGCCGGTGACACCCAGCCGTTCAAGTACCGCGCGCAGCTGATGTCCGGCGTGCCCAACCTGCAGGAATTCGGCCTCTACAACTGGCGCGGCGGCGGCGGCTCGATGTGGTTCGCCCCGGTCAGCCAGGCGCGCGGCAGCGAGTGCGACAAGCAGGTGAAGCTGGCCAAGACCATCCTCAACAAGCACGGCCTCGACTACGTCGGCGAATTCATCGTCGGCTGGCGCGACATGCACCACGTGATCGACGTGCTGTTCGACCGCAGCAGCGAAGAAGAAACCAAGCGCGCCAATGCCTGCTTTGCCGAGCTGCTGGACGAGTTCGAGAAGGAAGGCTACGCCGTGTACCGCGTCAACACCGCGTTCCAGGAACGGGTGGCCAACAGCTACGGCCCGGTGAAACGCAAGCTGGAAAAAACCATCAAGCGCGCGCTGGACCCGAACGGCATTCTGGCACCGGGCAAGTCCGGCATCCGCATCTAAGGCAGGAAACTAGCGATGACAACGAAACAAGCATACGACGGCTTCGAACTGCAGCCGATCGCCGGCCAGTGGCGCCGAGGTGGTTCCAGCCAGCAGCTGACCGATACCAACCCGTACTCCGGCGACACCCTGCTGCAGCTGCAGCTGGCCAGCCGCGACGACGTGGACGCGGCCTACGCCGCCGCCGCCACGGCGCAGCAGGAGTGGGCCGCCCGTCTGCCGGAAGAACGTGCAGCGGTGCTGAACCGCGTGGTGGAAATCATGCTGGCGCGCGCCGAGGAGATCCAGGACTGGATCGTGCGCGAATCCGGCAGCTCGCGGCTGAAAGCCATCATCGAATGGGACAGCGCACGGCGCATCACCCAGGAATCCGCCACCTTCTGCAACCGCGTGGAAGGCCGCATCCTGGCCTCGGCCATCCCCAACCAGGAAAGCCGTGTCTACCGCGCCCCGCTGGGCGTGGTGGGCGTAATCAGCCCGTGGAATTTCCCGTATCACCTTACCGCCCGCTCCATCGCCCCGGCGCTGGCGCTGGGCAACGCGGTGGTGGTGAAGCCGGCCAGCGATACGCCGGTGACCGGCGGCCTGCTGCTGGCCAAGATCTACGAGGAAGCCGGCCTGCCGGCCGGACTGTTCAGCGTGGTGGCCGGCGCCGGCAGCGAGATCGGCGATCATTTCGTCGCGCATCCGGTGCCGAGCCTGATCTCGTTCACCGGTTCCACCGAGGTGGGCCGCAACGTTGGCCGCATCGCGACCGGCGGCCAGCACATCAAGCGCGTGGCGCTGGAGCTGGGCGGCAACGCGCCGCTGGTGGTGCTGGACGACGCCGACATCGAGCAGGCGGCGCAGGCGGCGGTGGTCGGCCGCTTCCTGCACCAGGGCCAGATCTGCATGAGCACCAACCGCGTGATCGTCGACGCCAAGGTGCACGATGCCTTCGTGGCCGCGCTGAAGGCGCGCGTCGAGCAGCTGCCGTACGGCGACCCGGCCGATGCGGCCAACATCGTCGGCCCGCTGATCAACGGCAAACAGCTGGACAGCGTGCTGACCAAGATCGAGCAGGCGAAAAAGGACGGCGCCACGCTGCTGGTCGGCGGCGCGCCGCAAGGCAACGTGTTGCCGCCGCACCTGTTCGTGGACGTCGATCCGAGCTGGTCCATCGCCGTGGACGAGACCTTCGGCCCGGTGCTGCCGGTGATCAAGGCCCGCGATGAGGCGCACGCGCTGGCGCTGGCCAATGCCAGCGAGTACGGCCTGTCCGCCGCGGTGTTCACCCGCGACTACGCCCGCGGCCTGCACTTTGCCCGCGGCATCCGCAGCGGCATGTGCCACATCAACGACATCACCGTCGACGACCAGACCAACGCGCCGTTCGGCGGCGAGAAGAACTCCGGTCTTGGCCGCTTCAACGGCGAATGGGCGATCGAGGAGTTCACCCGCGCGCAGTGGGTGACGCTGCAGTTCCAGCCGCGCCCGTACCCGTTCTGATCCTTTTCATCTTGCCGTACGCCGGCGGCCAGGCCGCCGGCGCATCTAAGGAGCAAACCATGCAATCACGTCGCAGTTTTCTGATCAACAGCGTAGGGGTCGTGTCCGCGCTGGCCGTGGCCCGCGGCGCGCTGGCCGCCGCCCCGAAAGTGGACGCGAAAGACCCGACCGCGGTGGCGCTGGGCTACGTCGCCGACGCCGGCAAGGTCGACAAGGCCAAGCAGCCGAAATATGTCGCCGGCCAGGCCTGTAGCAACTGCCAGTTCTACCAGGGCAAGGCCAGCGACGCCTTCGCGCCCTGTCCGATGCTGGCCGGCAAGCAGGTGGCCGGCAAGGGCTGGTGCAACGTCTACGTCAAGAAGGCCTGATCGTTAATCGCCGGGCCAGGGTTGGCCGCAGGCCGGCCGTGGCAACGGCAAGGAGAGCGCAATGGGTTCATTCAGCCTGTGGCACTGGTTGATCGTGCTGGCGGTGGTGCTGCTGGTGTTCGGCACCAGGAAACTGCGCCATGTCGGCGCCGATCTGGGCGGTGCGGTACGCGGCTTCAAGCAGGGCATGCAGGGCGAGGGCGAGCCGCCCGCAAGCGATGCCACGCCGAAAAGCTAGTTGCCGGCCGGCGCGCGCCGGCATACAAACGCAGCATGACCCATCACCCTGCGGAGAGCGCCATGCTGCACGCCCAGCTGTTCATCAATAACCAGGATGTCGCCTCGTCTGACGGCGCCACCTTCGACTGTCTCAACCCGGTCAATGGCGAGGTCGCCACCGTGGCGGCGGCGGCGAGCGTGGACAGCGCGCTGGCGGCGGTGAATGCCGCCACGGTGGCGTTCGGCGCCTGGGCGGCGATGCTGCCGCAACAGCGGCGGGCGCTGCTGGATCGCGCCGCCGACCTGATCGTGGCGCGCAGTGCCGATTTCAGTGCCGCGATGACGGCGGAAACCGGCGCCACCGCGGCGTGGGGCAGCTTCAACTGCCAGCTGGCGGCCAACATCTTCCGCGAGGCGGCGGCGCTGGTGACGCAGATCCAGGGCGAGCTGCCGCCGTCCAGCCGTGCCGGCGCCATCGAGATGGTGCTGCGCCAGCCGGCGGGCGTGGTGCTGGCCTTCGCGCCGTGGAATGCGCCGGTGCTGCTGGCGGCGCGGGCGGTGGCGATGCCGCTGGCCTGTGGCAACACCGTGGTGCTCAAAGGCTCCGAGCTGTGCCCGTACACCCACCGCCTGCTGGGCGAGGTGCTGGCCGAGGCCGGGCTGCCGCCGGGCGTGCTCAACGTGGTGCTGAATGCGCCGGCCGACGCGGCCAACGTGGTCGAGGCGCTGATCCGCCATCCGGCGGTGCGGCGGGTGAACTTCACCGGCTCCACCCGGGTTGGCCGCAGCATCGCCGAGATCGCCGCGCGCTACCTGAAGCGCTGCCTGCTGGAGCTGGGTGGCAAGGCGCCGTTCGTGGTGCTGGACGACGCCGATCTGGACGAGGCGGTGAAGGCGGCGGCGTTTGGCGCCTTCTTCAACCAGGGCCAGATCTGCATGTCGACCGAGCGCATCATTGTCGATCGCAAGGTGGCGGACGAATTCGTGCAACGTCTGGCCGACAAGGCGCTGAGCCTGAAAGCCGGGCTGCCGGACGAGCCAGGCTGCGCGCTGGGGCCGATGATCAGCGCCGGTGCCGCCGAGCGCATCACGGTGCTGGTGCAGGACGCGGTCGGCAAGGGCGCCGAACTGGTGACCGGCGGCCACGCGCGCGGCAGCGTGATGGCGGCGACGGTGGTCGACCACGTGACCGCGGCGATGCGGCTGTACGGCGAGGAGTCGTTCGGCCCGGTGGTGGCGGTGCTGCGCTTTGACGACGTGGAGGAGGCGATCTCGCTGGCCAACGACTCCGAGTACGGGCTGTCGGCGGCGGTGTTCGGCGGCGACGTGCTGCGCGCGCTGGAAGTCGCCCGCCGCATCGAGTCCGGCATCTGCCACATCAACGGCCCGACGGTGCTGGACCAGGCGCAGATTCCGTTCGGCGGGGTGAAGGACAGCGGTTACGGCCGTTTTGGCGGCCGAGCCGCGATCGACGAATTTACCGAGTTGCGCTGGATCAGCATCCAGCGCGGCGCGCAGCAGTACCCGATCTGAGAAGCTGTTTTACGATCTCGCGCGCTCACGCGAGACAAGGCAACAACGACTGAGGAAGCGGCGTCTAGCTGGATAAAAACAAGCATGCCGAAGGCGCTTTTAACGCCGTATCGCCCCATTGGGATCAGTCGCAGCAGATCGTAAACAGGTTCTGGCCGTATCTGGCCGCGGCCTACCCGGTCGTAGCCGGCCAAGCGCCGCGCCCCCATCCGGATGCGCGGCGTGCGGCCAACCTTTGCAGCGGGACGCTGCGCTGCCCGTCCCGCTTGCCTAGTCGTGCAGGCAGCGCTTTTTCACACCCATTGTTAATGACATATAAATAAAACGGAGAGATTTATCATGCAACAATCCAGAGCGCTCACCACCCTCGTCACCGCAGGCGTCTTGCTGTCGCTGGCATCCGCCGGCTGGGCGACCGAGGGCGGCGGCGGCATGTACCCCAACGGCAACGAGAACTACCTGACCGGCGCCTTGCCGCCGCCCGGCTTCTACGTGCTGGGCTACGCCTCTAGCTACAGTGCCGACTCGCTGCGCGACAACAACGGCGACAAGCTACCAGTGGACTTCAAGCTGCGGGTCAACGCGGTGGCGCCGCGCTTCATCTGGGTGAGCGACCTGCCGCTGGCCGGCGGCCAGCTGGCGATGCACGCCATCACCCCGCTGGTAGAGGTCGACGCCACGGTCAATGGCCAGTCGCAGCGCAAGCGCGAGCTGGGCGACATCGTGCTCGGTGGCGGCGCCGCCTATCACGTCAGCGACAAGCTGCACTACTACGCGGGCCTGGACATCAACGCGCCTACCGGCCAGTTCGACAAGAACGATCTGGTCAACGTTGGCCGCAACTACTGGAACGTGGAGCCGCTGCTGGCGGTGAGCTACGTGCAGCCTAGCGGCATCAACGCCGACGTGAAGCTGATGTACGACTACAACTGGAAGAACAAGGACACCGACTACCGCAGCGGCCAGGAAGTGCACGCCGACTACGCGCTGGGCTGGGGCTTCGGCAATGGCTGGGTGGCCGGTGTGGGCGGCTACGCCTATCGCCAGGTCACCGACGATACCGGGCCGAACGTGGCGGCGCACGGCAACCGTGGCAAGGCGTTCGCCATCGGGCCGTCGATCAAGTACGACAACGGCAAGGGCTACTTCGTCACCGCCAAGTGGCAGCGTGAAAGCGGCGTGGCCAACCGTGCCCGTGGTTCCGAGTTCAAGCTGCGCATGACGCTGCCGTTCTAAGCCGGCACCCACGATGTCCGCCACTGCGCCGCCATGTTCTGCATGGCGGCGCAGTGCCGTTATCATGTGTCTTTGTCCACCCTCGTCGCGGCCTGCCCATGACCCCCGTCGCCCAGCGCATCAATGCCCACGCCGCCGCCCACCGTATCGACACCACGCTCGATACCCGCCGCTACGCGCTGGCCAATGGCCGCCACGACACCGCGCGCGCGGCGATCCTGCTGTTGAGCGGCAGCGCCAGCCTCAGCCTGGACAAGGACTGCATCGAGCTGGCGGCGCCGGCGCTGGCCTGGGTCAACGTGCCGCCGCAAAGCCATCTGCGCGTCAGCGCCGGCAGCGCCGGCTACCTGTTGTCGTTGTCGGACGTGCTGGTGAAGGAGGCGGCGGGGCAGGGTGCGGAATCGGTGCCGCTGCGCTATCTGGCCGATCGCCGCGTCGTGCAGAACCGCCTCGACGCCGCCGAGGCGGTGCAGGAGATGGCCGCCTCGTTCCGCAGCATCGAGCGCGAGCTGAAGCTGGGCGGCAAGGCGTCGTGGAGCTATCTCACCGCCCATCTCTCGCTGATCCTGATCCACTGCTGGCGCCTGTCCGGGCTGGAGGATGTCAGCCAGCAGGGGCACAGCACCAATTCGACGCTGCTGATGCGCTTCCGCCACCTGGCCGAGCTGCACCTGCGCGAACACTGGAAGATCGCCCGCTACGCCGCCGAACTGGGCATCTCCCACGACCGCCTGCACGACATCTGCGTGCGCACCCTCAAACGCACGCCGCTGGAGCTGCTGCACGACCGCCTCACCCACGAGGCCTGCCTGCGGCTGGTGCGCTCCGGGCTGACCATCGAACAGGTCGCCGCCGATCTCGGCTTTCGCAGCACCACCCACTTCAGTCGCTTCTTCCGCCTGCGCACCGGGCTGACCCCGGCGCGCTACCGGCTGGAAGCCAAGCAGCAACTCAGCCGCCACGAGGCGCTGGCGATCCGCAACTACGCCGACTGGCCGTGAGCTAGCGGCGCAGGTTGCGCGGGCAGACGCCGTACTGGCGGCGGAAGGCGGTGGCAAAGTTGGCCGGGCTGCCGTAGCTGGCCAGTAGCGCGGCCTCGGTGACGCTGGCGCCCTGCAGCAGTAGCTGGTGCGCGCGTGCCAGCCGCTGCCGGCGCAGGTAGTCAAAAATGCTGCAACCGTGCACGGCGCGGAACTGCCGTTGCAGCGTGGTCGGGTTGCTGCCCAGCTCCCGCGCCATCTCCGCCAGCGACCAGGTGTCGGCGCTGCCGCTGTCCAGCAGTTGCTGCAGCCTTTCCACACGCCGGCGTTCTGCCGGTTTCAGTGCGCAGCTTGGCCTGTCCCCTTGCAATTGTCCCAGCGCCTCCATCAGCAGCTCCACGGCGTGGCACTCCTGATACAGGCGCTGCAGGTGCGGCGGCCGCTGTGCCGGGTGCAGCAGTTGCCCGGCCAGGCGCCCCAGCGCGGCGCCGACCTGCAGCGGGCGCACCGCCAGATGCTGCCGGCACAGGCCGAGGGTGCTGCCGCGGTCGCTGAGGTTGTCGAAACCGCCTTCCTCGAACCATTGCCGGTTGACCGCGATCACCACCTGGCGCTGCTGCATCGGCTGCGGGATGTCGCGCTGCAGCTGTTCGGTTTCGGCGATCGACAGCAGCACTCCCTGTGGCTGGCGGCTGGCATTCAGCCGCAGCGGCTGCTTGCCGAAGCGCGCTTCCAGCGTGCCCTCCAGCATCAGGATCAGCCGCAGGCCGGGCTCGGCGCTGCTCTCGGTATGCATCGCCTGCAGGATGTCGATGTGGGTGCAGTGCAGCGACAGCCCGGGGCGCAGGGTTTCGCTGACAAAGTGGCCGCGCACCGCCGGCGGCACCGTGTGGTGAGTGGCGCTGGGTTGCTGGCTGGCGGCAAGGGGGCTGCGCCCGGTGTTCATGGTGGGAGTCCTGTCGATTGTCCGTGGCGCAAAGCTTTTATTTTGGCAAGCAAAGGACGCGGCGGGGGAGATGTGGAAAAATTATAGTTGAGAATGATTATTGATAACAAGCCGGCTGCTGCCATATCGCCGGCATTTCTTGCACAGGACTGCTTTGCCATGACTCACACTCTTCCCCCGCCGTTCCGGCTGCCCCTGCTCAGTGTCATGTTGCTTGTCGGCTGGAGCAGTGCCGCACTCGCCGAAGACGGCGTCAGCCAGCTGCCCACCGTGGTGGTGAGCGCCAAAACGCCGACGCTGGACAAGACCATCCGCCAGGACGAGCTGGCCGACAGCCAGGCGCGCGACCTCAGCGACATCTACCGCAAGGACAGCGAGATCAGCGTCGGCGGTGGCGGTAATGCGATTGCGCAGAAGGTGTACATCCGCGGCATGGAAGAGTCGATGCTGAACCTCAGCGTCGACGGCGCGCAGATCAACGGCAAGGTCTATCACCACCAGAGTGCGCTGGTGATCGATCCGCAGCTGCTGAAAACGGTGGAAGTGGAGAAGGGCACCGCCGCGGCCAGCGCCGGTCCGGGCGCGCTGGGCGGCGCCATCCGCCTGGAAACCATCGACGCGCGCGACATGCTGCGCGACGGCCGCGATTTTGCGATGGCGCTGACCGGCGGCTGGTCCAGTAACAAGGGCTGGCGCAGCATGGCCACCGTGGCCGGGCAGCTGGACGAACGTTTTGACGGCCTGGTGTCGGGCAGCCTGCTGGAAACGCAGAACTACAAGAGCGGTGATGGCCAGCTGATCGACAACTCGGCGACCGAGCAGCAGAACCTGCTGGCCAAGTTCGGTTTCACGCTGTCGCCGGAGCATCGCCTCAGCGCCTCCTACCAGCACAGCAACGACGAGGGTATCCGCAACGCGCGCGCCAACATGATGCCGGTATTCGCCAATCCGCAGCTGCCCAACGACCCGATCCCGCAGCGCCTGACACGGGACACCGCCACGCTGCGCTACCAGGGTGGCAAGCTGGGCGTGGTCGACAAGGTCGATGCCACCGTCTACCAGTCGGTGGTGGAGTCGGAGCGCACCAACAAGGTTGGCCGCACCTATGGCGAGGAGATCACCACCACCGGCATGGATGTCGGCCTGCGCAGCTATCTGGGCGCGCACGTGCTGAAGTACGGCCTGAACTGGCGCGAGGAAGACACCGCGGCGCGCAACATTGCCAATCCTTACGGCCTGACCGGCAGTGGCACCGAGAGCCTGGGCGTCATGGGCGGCTATGTCGAAAGCCTGCTTGATTTTGATCCGGTCACCGTATCGGCTGGCGTGCGCTTTGACGACTACGAGTACACCGACAATCACCGGCAGCGCTACAACAGCAGCGGCTTCAGCCCCAGTGCCGGTATCAGCTGGCAGGTGCTGGACAGCCTGAAGCTGAGCGCCGGCCACTCGCGCGCGCTGCGCGGGGTCGGCCCGAAAGAGGCGTTCATGCTCGATATCGCGCGCTGGAAAAACGCCAGCGACATCGATCCGGAAAAGGCCAGCAACAGCGAGCTGGGTTTCCGTTTCGACCGGGGCGGTCTCAGCCTGTCGGGTAATGTCTACCAGCAGGACATCAAGAACTTCATCACCTCGATGGCTTGCGCCGGGGCGCCGGCCGGCTGCCGCGACAATGCCGGCGACGCGCGCATCAAGGGTTACGAGCTGGGCGCCGAATACCGCAGCGGCGCGCTGACCACCGGGCTGTCGGTGGCGCACAGCAAGCCGCGCCTCAACGACAAGCCGTTCTACGATGGTGATCTGGGGCTGGGTTCCAGCAGCGGGCGCACCTGGGTGCTGCACGCCAGCTACGACTTGCCGGCCTACAACATGGACTTCGGCTGGAGCGGTCGTTTCGTCGAATCGCTGGCCTACCGTCCGGTCGGCGCCGCTGTCGGCGTCAGCCGCACCAAGCAGGGCTACGGCGTCCACGATATCTATATCAACTGGCGGCCGCTGCATAAGGACACGCTGACCCTCAACCTGGCGGTGAAGAACCTGCTCAACAAGCACTACTACGATCACACCACCTACGCCTACCAGGTCTACCAGCAGCGCGTGCTGGGCTACCCGGAAGCCGGCCGTGACGTGCGCCTGCAGGCCACCTACCGCTACTGATCCTTCCACCAACCCCACGCCCCGGCCCATGCCGGGGCCAGGCTATTGGAGCTGCAATGAATTATCTGAAAGGGATGGCCCTCGCGCTGGGGCTGACGCTGTCCACGCTGACGCTGGCGGCCAGCGTCACCGATCTGGCTGGCCGCCAGGTGACGCTGCCGGCCAAGGTTGGCCGCATCATCCTCGGCGAGGGGCGCATGCTGACCACCCTCGCCATTCTGGAGAAACAGCAACTGCCGCAGCGGGTGGTCGGCATGCTCGGCGATTTCGAGCAGCTGGACCCGGCCGGCTACGCACAGTACCGCCAGCGCTTCCCGGCGCTGGACAAGGTGGTGCGCCTGGGCAAGACCAGCGCCGCCACCTTCAGCGCGGAACAGGCCATCGCGCTGAAGCCTGACCTGGCGATTTTCAGCCTCAGCGGCCACGGCCCCGACGTCAACGACCATGTCACGCTGAAGCGGCTGCAGGCGGCCGGCATTACCGTGCTCTATGTCGACTTTACCCGCGACCCGCTGCTGCACACGGTGCGCAGTGTCGAGGTGCTGGGCCAGGCGCTGGGCCGCCAGCAGGAGGCGGCCGAGTTCATCGCCTTTTACCAGGCCGAGATGGACAAGGTACGCCAGCGCCTGAAACTGACGCGCCGCCAGCCGACGGTGTTCCTCGAAAGCCGCGTCGGGCTGAGCCGCGAATGCTGCGAAACCATGACCCACGGCATGATCGGCCGGCTGCTGGACGCCGCCGGCGGACACAATATCGCCGGCAAGCTGGTGCCGGGCATGCACGGCACCGCCAACCTGGAATTCCTGCTCAAGGCGCAGCCGGAGGTCTATATCGGCACCGCCATCGGCAATCCGGCCAGCGTGGCGCGGGGTGTGCCCACCATCGCGCTGGGTAGCGGCATTGATGCCGCCACCGCCCGCGCCAGCCTGCGCAAGGTGCTGGGTCGCCCCGGCTTCCCGCAGCTGAAGGCGGTGGCCGGCAAGCGCGCTTTCGCCATCTGGCACCACTACAACTACTCCGCTCAGAACATCATCGGCCTGCAGGCGATGGCGAAATGGCTGTACCCGCAGGAAATGGCCGACCTGCAGCCGGAAGATACCCTCCGGCGTTTCTACCAGCGCTTCCAGCCGGTCGCGCTCAACGGCACCTACTGGACGCAGCTATGAGCACGACACTTGCCCTTGCCCTGGATGCGCCGCTGTCGCTGGCGCAACGCTACCACCGTGCCAACCTGCGCCGCGCCGCGGTATTGCTGCTGCTGGGGGCCGCGCTGTGCCTGAGCCTGCTGTGGGACATTGGCACCGGCCCGTCCGGCTTACCGCTGCGCGACATCGTGCAGGGGCTGCTGGCCCCGGAATCGCTGGAGATTGCCGACCGGGTGATCCTGTTCGATGTGCGCCTGCCGTACACCTGCATGGCGCTGGTGGTCGGCGCCGCGCTGGGCCTTGCCGGCGCACAGATGCAGACGGTGCTCAACAACCCGCTGGCCAGCCCGTTCACACTGGGGCTGGCGGCGGCCGCCACGCTGGGTGCCGCGATGGCCATCGTGTTCGTGCCGGTGCTGCCGTGGCTGCCGGTCGAGCTGCTGACCCCGCTGTGCGCCTTTTTGATGGCGCTGCTGTCCACCGGGCTGATCCTGTTGCTGCTGCGCTGGCACGGCGGCGGCAGCCACTCGCTGGTGCTGTTCGGTATCGCGCTGATGTTCGCGCTGGAGGCGCTGGTGTCGCTGATGCACTTTCTGGCCGACAGCAATGCGCTGGAGCAGATCGTGTTCTGGAGCATGGGCAGCCTGGGGCGGGCAAGCTGGCCCAACGTGCTGCTGGTGGCGGTCACCCTGCTGCTGTGCTTTGGCCTGGCGATGCGCCGCGCCTGGGCGCTGACCCTGCTACGCAGCGGCGAGGCGCAGGCGGAAAGCCTGGGCGTGGACGTGGCGCGCGTGCGCCGTGCCTGCCTGGTGGAAGTCAGCCTGCTGACCGCGGTGGCGCTGTGCTTTGTCGGCACCATCGGCTTTGTCGGCCTGGTCGGGCCGCACATCGCCCGCTTGCTGGTGGGCGAGCAGCATCGCTACTTCCTGCCGGCCAGTACGCTGTGCGGCGCGCTGATGCTGTCGCTGGCCTCCATTGCCAGCAAGTCGCTGATCCCGGGGCTGATCGTGCCCATCGGCATCGTCACCGCGCTGGTCGGGGTGCCGGCCTTCATGCTGCTGATTCTGGGACGGAGGGCCGCCGCATGAGCCTGCAGATCACCGCACTCAGCGTGCAGCGCCAGCGACGCTGCATCGTCGAGGATGTCAGCCTGGCCACGCCGCTGGCCGCCGGCAGCCTCACCGCGCTGGTCGGCCCCAACGGCGCCGGCAAGTCCACCCTGATCCATGCGCTGGCCGGCCTGCTGCCATCCAGCGGGCAGCTGCTGCTGGACGAGGTGCCGCTGTCCGCACTGCCGCTGCGCCAGCGCAGCCGGCAGGTGGCGCTGCTGCCGCAAAGCCTGCCGCAGAGCGTGGGGCTGTCGCCTTACGAATTGTTGCTGGGCGGGCTGCTGGCCAACGGCGTCGGCCGGCGCGAGGCGGAAACGCGCATCGATGCCGTGCTCCGCCGGCTGGGGCTGCTGACGCTGGCCATGCAGCGGCTGGACACCCTGTCCGGCGGCCAGCGCCAGATGGTGGCACTGGCGCAGGTGCTGGCGCGCCAGCCACGGCTGTTGCTGCTGGACGAGCCGACCAGCGCGCTGGACCTGCGCTGGCAGCTGGCGGTGCTGGGCGCCGTCGGGGAGGACGTGCGCCAGCGCAGCGCGATCGGCGTGATCGCGCTGCACGACCTCAACCTCGCGCTGCGCGCCTGCGACCGGGTGCTGGTACTGGCCGGCGGCCGCCTGCAGGCGGATGGCGCGCCGGACGCGGTGCTGGACGCGGCACTGCTGCGGCGGGTGTATGGCATCTCCGCCCGTATCGAACCCTGCTCGCAAGGGAGAGCGCAGCTGATCGTCGACCAGCTGCTACCTGAAACCCACCTGGAGGCATTACCGTCATGATTCACTACCACGCATTGGTGGCCACGCCGCACGCCGGCACCTATCTGTTCAAACTGTGCAAGCACTTTGCCCGCAAGGTGCCGGTGGAATTCGACGCGCAGCGCGGGCAGGTCTGTTTCCCTTACGGCAACTGCGTGCTGGAAAGCGACGCGGCCGGGCTGCGCCTGCGCAGCAGCGGGGAAAGCCTGGCACAGGTGCAACAGGTGATGGCGGTGCTGGACAGCCATCTGGCGCTGATTACGCGGCAGGCGCCACTGCAGATCGTGTGGCAGCCGGACTGAGGCCGCTGCGGCGGCGTGGTGCTTGCCGCGTCGCCGTCTGGCGGCACCGTCTGGCGTCGCGGCCTGCATGAACGGCGCCAGGCGCTGCCGCAGCAAACAGAAAACGCCCGCCGGGATCAATGCCGGCGGGCGTCTTGCGTGCTGGCGTGCTTACAGGCTGACCGCCTCGCCGCTGCGGAACGCCAGGGTGATGGCGAGGCCGATGCGGGTGGCCTCGCGCGCGTCGGCCAGCGTCACCGGCGACGGGCGGTTGTCGCGGATGGTGTCGACGAATACCTGCGCCTCGGTGACGAAGGCGTCGGCAAAGCGCTGGTAGAAGTCCTGCACGCACTCGTTGCGCACGCCGTGCGCGTCGCTGATCTCCACCCGGTTGGCGCGCGGGTTGGCACCCACGCTCAGACGGCCTTCGCTGGCGAAGATCTCGGTCAGCGTCTCGTGGCCGTGCGCCTGGGTGCGCGAGGCGTAGAAGCAGGCCAGCTGGCCGCCCTCGAACTCGCACATCGCCACGCCGTTGTCCACGTCCTGATGCTCGGCCAGCGCCGGATGCAGCGCATTGGTGCCGGTGGCCCACACCCGTTTGGGCTTGGGGTTGCCCAGCAGCCAGCGCGCGAGGTCGATGTCGTGGATGCTGCAATCCATGAAGATGCCGCCGCTGCTGGCGGAGAAGCGCACGAAGAAGCCGCTCTCGTCGTTGCGGTCGCAGGTCTGCGAGCGCAGCAGGTAGGGGCGGCCGACGCTGCCGGCGGCCAGTTTGGCGGCGGCGTCGCGGTAGCTGGCGTCGAAGCGGCGCACGAAGCCGATCATCACCTTCAGCTGCGGGTGACGCGCGGCTTCCTCTTCCACCGCCAGGCAGTCTTCCACGTTCAGTGCCAGCGGCTTTTCGCAGAACACGTGCTTGCCGGCCTTCAGCGCGGCGATGATCTGCGCGGCGTGCAGCGAGGTGGGGGTGACCAGGAACACGGCGTCGACGTCCGCATTGGCCAGCACCTCGGCGTAGTCGGCATACAGAGTCACGCCGGGCAGGGCGGTGGCGGCCCAGTCGCGCTCCTCGGCGACCGGGCTGCAGGCGGCAACGAGCTGCGCGCCGTGGGTTTGTTGCAGGTTGGCCGCATGGCGGCGGCCAAGACGGCCGAGGCCGACGATGGCGATACGTACTGTAGTCACGGGTCTGTCCTTATGCATGGGGCGCCAGCCCTGCTTGCGCCAAGCGCGGCGCTGCCGTTCCTATCGTCCATGAGCGGCGATGCAGGCCGCTGTCACGCGACAGCTCCGGGTTTGGCTGAGCTTGCAAGCAGGTATGGCAATGATTTACAGGGCGATGACGCGGCCTTCCTGCCACGAGCGGGTGGCGGCGTCGGCCAGTTCCAGCGCCTTCACGCCGTCCTCTACCGTGGTGCGCGGCGTCTCGCCCTGGGTAATGACGCGGAAGAAGTGCGCCATCTCGCCGGCGTAGGCGGCCTGGTAGCGTTCCAGGAAGAAGTGTTCCGGCAGGTCGGTGGCCACCTGCTTGCTGCCAAAGGCGGTGACTTCGGTCGGGCGGTGGTTGCCGGCCTGCAGCATGCCGAGGCTGCCCTGCACCTCGAAGCGCTGGTCGTAGCCGTAGGCGGCGCGGCGGGTGGTGTTGATCTGGCACAGGCGGCCGCTCCTGGTGCGCAGGGTCACTGCGGTGCAGTCGGCGTCGCCGGCGTCGGCAATGGCCGGGTCGGTCAGCACGCTGGCGCTGGCGTGCACGCTCACCACTTCGTCGGCCAGGATCCAGCGGCAGATGTCGAAGTCGTGGATCAGCATGTCCTTGAAGATGCCGCCGGAGCGCTTGATGTAGTCCACCGGCGGGGCGCCCGGGTCGCGGCTGGTGACGATCAGCATTTCCGGGCTGCCGATTTCGCCGGCGTCGATGCGTGCCTTGACTGAGGCAAAGGTCGGGTCGTAGCGGCGCTGGAAGCCGATCAGGCACGGCACCTTGGCCTCAGCCACCGCGGCGGCGCAGTCGCGGGCACGGGCGAGGTCCAGATCGACCGGTTTTTCGCAGAAGATGGCCTTGCCGGCGGCGGCGGCGCGCAGGATCAGTTCGGCATGGGTGTCGGTGCTGCTGGCGATGATGACGGCGCCGACGTTGCTGTCGTTCAGCGCGGTGTCGGTGTCGGTGACGCTGGCGCCGTATTGTTCGGCCAGCGCGGCGGCGGACGGCGCGTGGGTGTCCACCACGTATTTCAGGCGCACGCCTTGGTGCGCAAACAGGTTGGCCGCGTGAATCTTGCCGATACGGCCAGCGCCGAACAAAGCTACGTCGATCATGGTGGTCTCCGGGGTTGTCGAGCCGCTAATAAAACCCCTGATCCTGCGTTGCGCCGCCTTGCCGTACTTAGTTGTACTGTCTGCGGCGGCGCGCCTTGACTCAGGTGCTTTATTAGCGGCTCTGGCCATGCGCAGACCATTCTGCGCTGACACCCTGACGGGCGGGCCTGTGTTGTCAGCGCAGTATATATTTAGAAATTAATTTCTCAAATACTAATTTAATAGAAAATTTTGACCAGCTGTTTATTGTACCTGTCACGCAACAGCGCGCCGGCTGCCGTCACCCTGACAGGGATCGTGCGGCAGCCGGCGGCTGTTAATACCTTGGCTGGCTCACGATCTTGCGAGCTAAGGCGAGACAAGGCGAAAGCGGCTGAGGAAGCGGAATTGACATGAAGTCAATGAGCATTTCGAAGACACTTTCAACGCCGTATCGCCGACGCACCGCAGATCGTGAACTGATGCTTAGCGCGGGTAGAACACCGGACGTTCACCCATGCTGATGGCCTCGACCTGATGCGTTTCCTGCGCCTTCACGCAGGCATCGGCGGCCACGGCGGCGGCGTAGCCGTCCCAGGCCGACGGGCCGGTCAGCGCGCCGTCGCGGATGCCGTTGATGAAGCCCTGCAGCTCCACGTCGTAGGCGTCGATGAAGCGCTGTTTCCAGTCGGTGAGGATGGTGGTGCCCAGCCGCGCTTCGCTGCGCAGCAGCACGCTGGCCGGCTCCGGCAGGTTGGCCACGCCGCTTTCACCGACCACCGAGCACTGGATGTCGTAGCCGTACTGGCAGTTGACGAAGATTTCCACGTCGATGCGCACGCCGCGGGTGGTTTCCAGCAGCACGATCTGCGGGTCGGCCAGGTGCGAGCTGGCGTGGCTGCTCTTGCGCGGGAACACCACCTGGGCGGACACGTAGTCGTCGTCCAGCAGCCAGCGCAGCACGTCCAGCTCGTGGATCAGGGTGTCGGTGATCGCCATCGGCGTGGTGTAGCTGTCGCCCACGCTCGGGTTGCGGTGCGCGCAGTGCAGCATCAGCGGCGCGCCGATCTTGCCGCTGGTAATCACGTCTTTCAGCGCGCGGTAGCCGGCGTCGTACGGACGCATGAAGCCGACCTGCACCAGGCGCTTGCCGTGGGCGATTTCGGCGTCCACGATGCGGCGGCCGCCTTCGGCGGTCACCGCCAGCGGCTTCTCGCAGAACACCGGCTTGCCCTTGGCAATGGCGGCCAGCACGAATTCCTCGTGCGTCGGGCCCCAGGAGGTGACCAGCAGCGCCTGTACCGCCGGGTCGGCCACCAGCGCGTGGGCATCGGTGTGCACGATGGCGTCCAGCTGGTAGCGCGCCACGGTGTCGCGCGCCTGTTGTGGATTGATGTCGTTGACCGCCACCACGCGGGCGCCGGACAGCGCCTGGGTGATTCTGCGGATGTGGTCCTGGCCGATGGCACCGGTGCCGATGACGCCGATTTGCAGTGTCATGATCTGTTCTCTCTATGTGGTTGCTGCTGTTGTTGCTGTCGGGTCAAGGTTGGCCGCATGGCTTGCGGCCAACCTTGTGGTGTTGCGGCTCAGGTCAGCGAGTGGCGGATGTAGTCCATGCTGCTGCGCAGCAGCGCTTCGCTGTCGCTGGCTTCCATGATCTCGGCGGCAAACGGCTCGAACGACACTACGCCGTCGTAGCCGCGCTGCAGCAGGATGGCCAGCTGGCGCAGGTTGCCCAGGCGGTCGGCATCGCCGACCAGCACGCGGTGGCCGTCACGCATCTGGTTGTCGGCCAGCTCGGTCGATTCCACGCCGGAGATGTGCACCAGACCGGTCAGCTCCGGGTAGAAGATGTCCTCGCCGGACAGGTGGTGGTGGAAGGTGTCGTGCACCAGCTGGTAGTGGCGTTCGCCGGCGGCATCGAAAATCGCCTTCACCGCGTCGGACTTGCGGCGCAGCGAGCATTCCTCGAAGCCCAGCGGCTCCACCAGGCCGGTAATGCCGTGGTCGTCGAGGATAGGTCGCAGCTGCTTCAGCGCGCCGACCAGATCGCTGTAGCGCTCGCTGGCGCTGCGCTTGTCTTCCCAGCTGTTCAGCGGGCACATCACCAGCGCCTCGGCGCCGCAGTCGCGGGCGTAGGCCGCCAGCTTCACTGCACGGGCCTGCAGGTCGGCATCGAACACGTCGAACGGGTACAGCGCGTTGATGGAGCGGATGCGGATGTTGGCGGCCTGCGCGGCGTCGCGGATGGCGGCCGGGTCGGTGCCGTCGCTGATTTCCACGCCGTTCAGGTCGTTGCGGATCTCGATAGTGGCTACGCCCAGGCGCTGGCACATGGCCAGGTAGTCCTGGAACGACAGGCGCGGTGCGCTGATGCGGTTGATGGCAAAGTCGATGCGGCTCATGTTCGGTGTCTCCGGTTGTTTGTTCTGGGTAAAGCGGGGCCGACCCCGTGGCGGCACGGGGAGGCGAATTCGTGGCGCCGGGTTAACGGGCGTACTTGTTCAGGTAGCGCTGGATCTCGCCGCGCATGAAGCGCGAGGACTCGTCGGCGCGTTCTTCCCACGCGAACACGCAGGACGACAGCACGCCGTCGAAGCCGGTGTCGGCCAGGGTGGCGAAGAACACGTCCCAGTCGATCTCGCCCTGGCCGATGTCCAGGTGCTGGTGCACGCGGATGTGGCTGGAGCCGGGCGGGTTGACGATGTAGCGCAGCTGCGAGCTGGCCTTGTGGTTGAAGGTGTCGGCCACGCGCACGTGCGCCAGCAGCGGCGCGGCGTCGCGCAGCATGGCGGCCATGTCGTCGCCGTAGTAGAAGGTGTGCGGTGCGATGTAGGACAGCTTGACCTTGTCCGAGCCGAGCACGCGCACGATGTCCAGCGCCGGAGCCAGGGTTTCCACCCAGTCTT
Organism: Vogesella indigofera; assembly: GCF_003633895.1. Lineage (GTDB taxonomy): Bacteria > Pseudomonadota > Gammaproteobacteria > Burkholderiales > Chromobacteriaceae > Vogesella > Vogesella indigofera. The sequence goes on along the minus strand of NZ_RBID01000015.1, from coordinate 122,964 downwards.
CCGGGTGCGGCTCCACCGACAGGGTGATGCCCTCGCGTTCGAAGATCGGCAGCAGCTCTTCCATCGAGCGCCACCAGGCCGCCTCGCACATCTCGCGGGTATTGGCGCCGGCACCCTGGCCGACGGAGCGCTCCGGCGAGGCGCCACGGCCGAATTCGGAGATCATCAGCTGGCAGCCCATTTCCACCGACACTTCGATGGCTTTCTTCCAGCACTTCATTGCCCACTGCCGCTCGTCCTCGAACGGGCTGGCCCAGCGGTACATCGGCTGCAGGGTGGCAAGGCCGACGCCATGCTCGCGCAGCGCGCGCTTGAACTCGGCGATGCGCTGCTTGTGGGCGCGCGGCATCACCCACCAGTCGAGGAAGTCGGCGCGCGGTGACAGCTCGATCTGGTCGTAGCCCAGCTCGGCGGTTTTCTTCACCAGCTCGGGCAGGCTGAGGTGGCGGTGCATGTAGGGGTCGAGTGCAATTTTCATGATGATCTCCTCCGGTTTTTAGTGTTGGCCGCACCCTGTGTCTGGGGCTGGTGTTGGCTAAATCTAGAGGCCGTCAACAGAAATGGCAGCACTGTTGTTGACGATAAATCATCAAAATGGGCGCTGGCCCGGATAAGCCGCAGGCGCATCCGGAGCCGGTTTGTCCGTAACATGGAAAAAGTGTTGGTCGCCCGTGCCGGAGGGCATGCGGCCAACGTTGCATCACGCCACCTCCATCACCAGGGAAGCACGCATGGATACACCTCTCCGTCGCAAGAAAAGCGCGCGTTTTGTCGAAATCGCCGCGTTGGCTGGCGTCAGCGTCGCCACCGTGGACCGGGTGCTGAACGAACGCGGCAGCGTGTCGGCGCGGGCGCGGGCGCAGGTGGTGGCCGCCGCGCGGCAGCTGGGGGTGCCGCGGCTGTTGCCGGAAACGCGGCACGGGCTGATCCACATCGACATCGTGCTGCCGGACAACCGCTCGCCGTTCTTCCAGCGCCTCAATCTGGCGCTGCAGCGCGGGGTGGCGATGCTGGACAAGCGGCTGGTGGTGCACCGGCTGTGGACGCCGGACCAGGACGAGGCGGCGTTGCTGCGCGCCATCACCCAGCGCCGCCACCAGCGCCAGGCGCTGATCGTGGCGGCGCCGGATACGCCGGCGGTGCGAGCCGCATTGCAGCAGGCGCGCGGGCGCGGCGAACATATTGCCATGGTGGTGACGCGGGTGGACGAGGTGCCGGGCGCGGCTTACGTCGGCATCGACAACTACGCCGCCGGCCGCACCGCCGGCTATCTGCTGGGACGGCTGTGCCGCAAGGTTGGCCGCATCCTGCTGCTGAGTAGCCGCCGCGACTACCGTGGCCACATCGAGCGCAGCCGCGGTTGCCGCGAGGTGCTGGCGGCGCAGTTTCCGGAGCTGGAGTGCGATGCGCGCAGCAGCGAAACCCACGACGACCCGGACAAGTGCTACTGGGCGGTGAGTCAGGCCTTCCAGCGCGGCGACGTGATCGCCGGCATCTACAATACCGGGGCCGGTTCGCCCGGCATCGAGGCGGCGCTGCGCCGCTTTGCGCTGGACAAGGTGTGCTGGGTGACGCACGAGATTTCCGACGATCACCGGCTGTACATGCAGCAGGGGCTGCTGGACGTGGTGATCGACCAGGACCCGGACACGCAGGCGATCCGCGCGCTGCAGCATGTGCTGGCGGCACTGGAGATGGCGCCGGCGGATGCTGCGGCGTCGGCGGCGGGCGAGTTCCGGCTGTATCTGCCGGAGAACATGGGGCAGCAGCCGTATCTGGGCTGATGGCTGACACAGGCGCAAGCGACGTTGCGAAATTAATTTCTATTGATTTAAATTTAAGAAAATATTTTGCAAAATGACGCCGTTCCTATATCGTGAGCAGGTAGCCGCACGCTGACGGCGGCGTAACGGCCCACGGCAGGCCGCATGGACAAGGAGACAAAGGTGAAGACAGTACGCTTGACGGTGGCCCAGGCGCTGGTGCGCTTTCTGGCTGCGCAGTATGTGGAGGCCGAGGACGGCACGCGCGAGCAGCTTTTTGGTGGCGTATGGGCGATTTTCGGCCACGGTAACGTGGCGGGTCTCGGCGAGGCGCTGTACGCGATGCGCGACGCGCTGCCGACTTTCCGCGCCCACAACGAACAAGGCATGGCGCTGGCTGCCGCCGCCTATGCCAAGGCGCACTTCCGCCGTCGCATGATGGCGGTGACCACCTCCATCGGCCCCGGCTGCAACAACCTGGTCACCGCCGCGGCCACCGCGCACGTCAACCGTCTGCCGATGCTGCTGCTGCCGGGCGACATCTTCATCACCCGCGCGCCGGACCCGGTGCTGCAGCAGGTAGAAGACTTCCACGACGGCGGTGTTTCCGCCGCCGACACCCTGCGCCCGGTATCGCGCTATTTCGATCGCATCGTGGTGCCGGAACAGCTGCTCACCGCGCTGCCGCGCGCCATCGCCTACCTGACCGATCCGGCGCTGTGCGGCCCGGTGACGCTGGCGCTGCCGCAGGACGTGCAGGCGCTGGCGCATGACTGGCCGGAATCGTTCTTTAACGAACGCACCATCCGCTTCCGCCAGCCGCCGGCCGAGGCCGCCGAAGTGGCGGAGCTGGCCGAGATCCTGAAAAACGCTAAGCGGCCGCTGATCGTCACCGGCGGCGGCGTACTGTACAGCCAGGGCGGCGTGGCCGCGCTGCGCCGGTTTGCCGACAAGCACGGCATTCCGGTGGGCGAGACCCACGGCGGCAAGGGTGCGCTGGCGTGGGATCACCCGCTGCTGGCCGGCTCCATCGGCGTCACCGGCTCGCCGGCGGCCAACGCGCTGGCGCAGGACGCCGACGTGGTGCTGGCGGTGGGCACCCGGCTGCAGGATTTCACCACCGGCTCGCACACGCTGTACGCGCAGGCCAAACTGCTGTCGATCAACGTCAATACCTTCGACGCCATCAAGTGGGGCGGCTGCAGCATCCAGGCCGACGCCACGGCCGGTCTGACGGCACTGAGTGCCGCGCTTGGCGACTGGCACAGCGAGGCGGCGTGGGACACGCAGGCGCGGCGGCTGTGCGACGCCTGGCGCCGCCAGGTGGCGGAGATCGTGGTCAGCCCGCGCGCGGCGCTGCCGACCTACGCCGAAGCCATCGGCGCGGTGCAGGCCTCGTCGGCCGATTCCACCGCCAACGACATCGTGGTGTGCGCGGCGGGCACCTTGCCGGCCGAGCTGCACAAGCTGTGGCGTACCAGCCGTCCCGGCGGCTACCACATGGAATACGGCTACTCCTGCATGGGCTACGAAGTGGCCGGCGGCCTCGGTGCCAAGATGGCGCAGCCGGAGCGCGAGGTGATCGTGATGGTGGGCGACGGCAGCTACATGATGCTGAACAACGAGCTGGCCACCTCGGTGATGCTGGGTCACAAGATCATCGTGGTGCTGCTGGACAACGCCGGCTACGCCTGCATCAACCGCCTGCAGCAGGCCTGCGGCGGCGCGCAGTTCAACAATATGTACGAGCACTGCCTGACCGGGCCGGACGGTGCGCCGACCATCGATTTCGAAATGAACGCCCGCTCGCTGGGCGCGGCGGCGGAAACGGTGTGCAGCGTTGCCGAGTTTGCCGAGGCGATGAAGCGCGCGCGCGCGTCGACCAAGAGCTACCTGATCAGCCTGCAGGTGGACGGCCCGCAGTGCACGCCGGAAGGTGGCAGCTGGTGGCAGGTGGGCATTCCGCAGGTGTCGGAGCGCAGCGAGGTGAACGCGGCACGCGAGCGCTACGAGCAGGCGGTGCGCCAGCAGCGCGTCTGAGTGTGCGCTTGAGCGTCAGCGGCTGAGGGTCGTCTTGTCCCGCCAAGCGGGTCGCCCAGCGATGGGCGGCCCGCTTGTTTTTTGCGGCCAACCTTGGCGACAAAGGTTGGCCGCAAGCGCTTGCCGTGGTGGCGTGCAGTTCGCGGCGTTTGCGGCGGCGGCGGGTGACAGCTCGCCTGAGGCAGCGGCTGCCCATGCGCTGTCGCGGTAGCACCGGCGGGGTCGGGCGCGGCGGTTTTCTGCTGCCGGGTGTCGCTGGCGGCGGGCACGCCGCCCGATGCCCGAGGCATGGTGTGGTGGCTTTGTAGAAATAAATTTCTACTTAAATTTTTATGTGAAATTTTATTTGCAATTGTCGGCGGCAACACTTATCTTAGCAATACGGATTTGCCGAAGACGCCGCTGGAGTTGCTCGCAACTGACACGGCACTCAACGGCCCGGTAGCAAATCAAAAAAACACAGGAGACACACCGATGAAACGTATTACCAAGCTTGCTGGTTCTGCTGTATTCGTTGCACTGGCCACCGCCGCCATGCCTGCCTCTGCCGCCAAGATCGGCGTCACCATGTCGGCTTTTGACGACAACTTCCTGACCGTATTGCGCAACAGCATGAAGTCCCACGCCGGCAGCCAGAAGGACGTCAGCGTCCAGTTTGAAGATGCGCAGAACGACATCGGTCGTCAGATCTCCCAGGTACAGAACTTCATCGCCCAGCGCGTGGACGCCATCGTGGTGAACGTGGTGGATACCGAAGTGACACCCAAAATCACCAAGATGGTGTCGGCTGCCGGCATCCCGCTGGTGTACGTGAACCGCCTGCCGGCCGACCGCGTGCTGCCGGCCAAGGTGGCGTTTGTCGGTTCCAACGAGGTGGAGTCCGGCACCCTGCAGATGAAAGAGGTGTGCCGCCAGATGGGCGGCAAGGGCAACATCGTGGTGATGATGGGTGACCTGTCCAACCAGGCTGCGCGCATGCGCACCAAGGACGTGGAAGACGTGATTGCCACCCCGGCGTGCAAGGGCATCAAGATCGTGGAGAAGCAGACCGCCAAGTGGTCGCGCACCGAAGGCCGCGACCTGATGATGAACTGGCTCAGCGCCGGCGTGAAATTTGACGCGGTGGTGTCCAACAATGACGAAATGGCGCTGGGCGCGATCCAGGCGCTGAAATCCGCCAAGCGCCTGAACGGTACCATCGTCGCCGGTGTCGATGCCACCCGCGACGCGCTGACCGCGATGAAGTCCGGCGACCTGAAAGTCACCGTGTTCCAGAATGCCGCCGGCCAGGGCCGTGGCGCCATCGACACCGCACTGAAGCTCGGCCGCGGCGAAAAAGTACCGTCGATGAACTACATTCCGTTCGAGCTGGTGACCCCGGCCAACCTGAAGTCCTACGAAGCGCGTAACTGATTGTCTGTGTTGCCGCGGTGGGGGCAGGCGACCCGCTGCGGCGCTGCAAAGGAACACGAGTCATGTTGAGTTTAGCACCAGAGAAAGTTGTCGCCGCGGCTGCCGAGGCCGCCGCAACATCACAGCCGGAAGCGACCCTGCTGATCGAAGTGGAAGGTGTCCGCAAGACGTTTCCGGGTGTGGTGGCGCTGGACAATGCCTCCTTCCGCCTGCGTCCGGGCACCGTGCACGCCCTGATGGGCGAAAACGGCGCCGGCAAATCCACGCTGATGAAAATCCTGGCCGGGGTGCACGAGCCGGACAAGGGCGTCTTCCGCCTGCGTGGCCGCGACATCGTGCTGAAGTCGCCGCTGGATGCGCTGGAACACGGCATCGCCATGATCCATCAGGAGCTGAACCTGATGCCGTACATGAGCGTGGCGGAAAACATCTGGATCCGCCGCGAGCCGCTGAACCGTCTGGGCTTGGTCGATCACGGCCGCATGAACCAGATGACGCGCGAGCTGCTGCAACAACTGTCCATCGAGCTGGATCCGGAAAGCAACATCATCGACCTCAGCATTTCCGCCCGCCAGATGGTGGAAATCGCCAAGGCAGTGTCCTACGACTCCGATGTGCTGATCATGGACGAGCCGACCTCGGCGCTGACCGAGCACGAGGTGTCGCACCTGTTCCGCATCATTCGCGAGCTGCGCGCGGCGGGCAAGGGCATCATCTACATCACCCACAAGATGAACGAGCTGGCGGAAATCGCCGACGAAGTCACCGTATTCCGTGACGGCCGTTTCATCGGCTGCAAGCAGGCCGAGCGCCTGGAGCGCGACGAGATCATCAGCATGATGGTTGGCCGCGAGATCACCGAGATGTTCCCCAAGGAGCCCGCCAAGATCGGCGACGTGGCGCTGACGGTACGGGGCCTGACCCTGGACGGCGTCTTCAGCGACGTGAGCTTCGAGGTGCGCCAGGGCGAGATTCTCGGCGTCGCCGGCCTGATCGGCTCCGGCCGCAGCAATGTGGCGGAGACGCTGTTCGGGGTGACCCCGGCCAGCGCCGGCAGCATCAGCATTTTCGGCAAGGCGGTGACGGTCGATTCGCCGCAGGTGGCGATGGCGCAGGGCATGGCCTTCCTCACCGAAGACCGCAAGGACACCGGCTGTTTCCTCAATCTCAGCATCCTGGAGAACATGCAGATCTCGGTGCTGAACGACGATCACCTCACCGCCGGTTTCGTGCACCAGAAGACGATCGACCAGCTGTGCGAAAGCATGGCGGCGACGTTGCGGGTGAAGGCACCGGGGCTGTACGAACGGGTGGAGAACCTGTCCGGCGGCAACCAGCAGAAGGTGCTGATCGGCCGCTGGCTGCTGACCAATCCGCGCATCCTGATCCTGGACGAGCCGACCCGTGGCATCGACGTCGGCGCCAAGGCCGAGATCCACCGCCTGATTTCCAAGCTGGCGGGGCAGGGCGTGGCGGTGATCATGATCTCGTCGGAATTGCCGGAAGTGTTGGGCATGAGCGATCGCATCATGGTGATGCACGGCGGCCGGGTGACCGGCATCCTCGATCGCGCCGACGCCGACCAGGTCAGCATCATGCAACTGGCCGCCAGCTAAAGCGCCGCGCCAGCACAACGCTAACAGCAGTAAGCACTGTCACAGTGCCACAAGACAAACATGGAGGATGGAACGATGGCTATCGCGAATACCGGCACGATCGACAAGCTCGACAAAGGGCCGCTGAGCAAATTCAGGATCCCTGCCGAGGCACGGATTTTCATGGTGCTGCTCGGTGTGGCGCTGATCTTCGAAATTCTGGGCTGGTTCCTGGTCGGACAAAGCTTTCTGGCCAACAAGGATCGCCTGCTGGTGATGATCCTGCAGGTGTCGGTGATCGGCATCATCGCGGTGGGGGTGACCCAGATCATCATCATGGGCGGCATTGACCTGTCGTCCGGCTCGGTGGTGGCGCTCACCGCCATGGTGTCGGCCAGTCTGGCGCAAACCTCGGAATTCGGCCGCGCGGTGTTCCCGTCGCTGACCGACCTGCCGATGGTGGTGCCGCTGCTGTCCGGCCTGGTGGTGGGGCTGGCTTGTGGCCTGCTCAATGGCTTCGTGATTGCCAAGACCGCGATCCCGCCGTTCATCGCGACGCTGGGCCTGATGGTGACCGCCCGTGGCCTGGCCAAGTGGTATACCGAAGGCGAACCGATCAGCATGCTGTCCGACAGCTACGCCGAAATCGGCAGCGGCGTGACGCCGGTCCTGATCTTCCTCGGTGTGGCCGCGCTGTTCCACGTGATCCTCAGCTACACCCGCTACGGCAAGTACACCTACGCCATCGGTGCCAACCGCGCCGCGGCACGGGTGTCCGGCATCAATGTCGGGCGCCATCTGGTGGTGGTGTACGCGGTGGCCGGTCTGCTGTCGGGCCTCGCCGGGGTGGTGACCTCCTCCCGCGCTGTATCCGGTCAGGCCGGCATGGGCATGATGTACGAACTGGACGCGATTGCCGCGGCAGTCATCGGTGGCACCTCGCTCAACGGCGGCCTCGGCAAGATCACCGGTACCGTGATCGGCGTGCTGATCCTCGGGGTGGTGACCTCCGGCTTCACCTTCCTGCGCATCGACGCCTACTATCAGGAAATCGTCAAAGGTGTGATCATCGTGGTGGCGGTGGTAGCCGACCAGTATCGTCAGCGTCATCGTCGCAGCTGATTGTTTTTTCAAGGTTGGCCGCATTGCGGCCAACCTTGTACGCGGCCCGGGCTTCCCGGGCCTTTGTCATTGGTACACCCCGCTGCGGCGGGGTTTTTGCGGGTAAGTGTTCTTGGATCAGGCAAGGGTAGGCAAGGTGGCGGCGGCGGATGCGGTGTTGCTACTGGTGACGTTGCTGGCAGCCAGCGGCTGGCTGTTTTCGAAGCAGGTATTGCAGCAGCTGCCGCCGTTGCTGTTCATGGGCCTGCGTTTCGGCACGGCCGGCCTGCTGCTGTTCTTGCTGGGCCGCTGGCGCGGGGCGGTGCTGCCGCGCCGGGCATTGCGGCCAACCTTGGGCTGCGGCCTGCTGTTCGGGGTGTCGATGATGCTGTGGATCAAGGGCTTGCAGCACAGCAGCAACCTGGGCGTGGCGGCCTTCATCTGCAGCATGGGGGTGGTGCTGGCGCCGTTTGCCAGCCGCCTGCTGCTGGGCACGCAGCTGAGCCGGGCGGCGTGGGGGTCGATGGCGCTGGCGGGGCTGGGCATGGCCTGCATGTCGCTGCGTGCCGGTGGCGGCCTGCACGCGTCGGACTGGCTGTTTCTGGCGTTCGCGCTGTGTTCCGCCGCCTATCTCAGCCTCAACAGCCATTTCATGGCGCGGGTGCCGGCGCTGCCTGCCACCGCGCTGCAGCTCTTGATGGTGGGAGTGATGTGTCTGTTGGGGAGCGTGCCGGGGGAGAAGTGGTCGTGGCCTGCGCTGCTGGCCAGCGGGCACTGGCTGCTGGCCAGCATCCTCTTGGCGACCTGTCTGCGTTTCCTGCTGCAGAACTGGGGGCAGGGCAAGATGCCGATCGCCCGGGCCGCCTTCATCCTGCTGCTGGAGCCGGTGTGGACGGCGCTGCTGGCCAGCTGGTGGTTCGGTTCGGTGATGACGGGGCTGCAGTGGCTAGGCGCCGGCCTGATCCTGGCCGCCATCCTGGTCAGTCGTCATAAGCCCCGGCGTCCTGCGTCTCTTCAATCACCAGTTCCAGCCGGTAAGACAGGGCAATGAACAGGGCCTGGCAAAGGCTGATGGTGCTGCTCATCGAGCGGAAGGCGAAGGCGGTGCCTTCCTTGACCGTCAGCACGGTGCTGGCGTTGCGCGCCAGCGGGCTCATCTTGCTGTCGCTGATCACCAGCAGCTTGGCCTTGTTCTGGCTGGCGACGCGGGCGCAGTAGCGGGTTTCGCGGCCGTAAGGCTGGAAGCTGATCGCGATCATCAGGTCGTTTTCACGGATGCTGCGCACCTGATCGTGGTACATGCCGCCGAGGCCGGAGATCAGGTGTACCCGTTTCTGTGTGTGCTGCAGTGCATAGCAGACATAGGACGCGATCGGAAACATGCGGCGCACGCCGACCACGTAGATGTTTTCTGCCTTGTACAACAGCTCCACCGCGGCGTCGATCGCCGCCGGATCCAGCGACTGGCTTAGTTCGTCCAGCCCCTGCTGGCAGGCGGAAAGAAAGCTCTGCGTCAGCTCGGTGTTGGAGAGCGGGGTGTCCTGGCTGGCAATGACAGTGCGGATCCGCTTCTGGTAGTTGTTGACGTTGCCCTGCGCCGGCGCGAACGAATCGCGGAACAGTGCCTGCATGTCACTGAAACCACTGAAACCGAAGCGTTGCGCAAAGCGCACGATGGCAGACGGCTGCACCTCGCAGGCCTGGGCGATGTCGGTAATGCGCTCCAGCACCAGCGTCGGGCGGTGTTCCTCGATGTACTTGGCGATGACCTTTAGTTGCTTGCTGAGGCCTTCGTACTCCTCAGAAATGCGCTGCATGAGTTGATCGGCAGTGATTCCGTTGCTCATATGCTGTTTTGACCTTGTAGGTTGATGGTTACATCTTAAAACGAAAGCTGGCGTTTTGAAAAAAATATTTCAGAAATTAATTTCTAGTAGAAAATAAATACGAAAAAAAAGTTGCATTCATGGCGGGGCAGGATTAATCTTGTTGCAAGACAGTAGCCAACGGCGACACCCCTGCGCAGATGCCGGAGCCGGCGCCACTGACCTTCTGAAACCAACGGAATGGACACCATGCAAAACCAGACATCCTTTGCACCCGACCGTAACCTCGACGTGATTTGCCTGGGGCGACTGGCAGTTGACCTGTACGCCCGCCAGCTGGGTGCACGTCTGGAGGATGCGAGCAGCTTTGCCAAATACCTTGGTGGTTCCTCTGCCAATATCGCCTTCGGTACCGCCCGTCTGGGGCTGAAGTCGGCGATGCTGTCGCGGGTCGGCGACGAGCAGATGGGGCGCTTCCTGCTGGAAACGCTGGAGAAGGAAGGCTGTGACATCAGCCAGGTGAAGATCGACGCGCAGCGGCTGACCGGCGTGGTGCTGCTGGGCATCAAGGACCGCGACACCTTTCCGCTCTTGTTCTACCGCGAGAACTGCGCCGACATGGCGCTGTGCGAAGACGACATCGACGAAGCCTTCATCGCCAGCAGCAAGAGCCTGCTGATTACCGGCACCCACCTGTCCACCGAAAAGGTGAACGCCGCCAGCCGCAAGGCGCTCGGTTTTGCCCGCAAGCACAATGTGCGCACCGTGTTGGACATCGACTACCGTCCGGTGCTGTGGGGCCTGACCGGCCGCGGTGACGGCGAGCAGCGTTTCATTGCCGACGATGCCGTCAGCGCCCACCTGCAATCGGTGCTGCCGCTGTTCGACCTGATCGTCGGCACCGAAGAAGAATTCCTGATCGCCGGCGGCAAGCCGGCGCTGCTGGACTGCCTGCAAGTGGTGCGCCAGCTGGCGCCGCAGGCGGTGCTGGTGGTCAAGCGCGGCCCGCTGGGCTGCGCGGTGATCGACGGCGACATCCCGGCCGACATCGACGACGCCTTCACCATCAGCGGTGCGCAGGTGGAAGTGATGAACGTGCTCGGTGCCGGCGACGCCTTCCTGTCCGGTTTCCTGTCGGCGTGGCTGCGGGGCGAGGACTACGCCAGCTGCTGCCGCCGTGCCAATGCCTGCGGCGCGCTGGTGGTGTCGCGCCACGGCTGCTCGGTGGCGATGCCGACCCCGGCGGAGCTGGACTACTTCCTGGGTCTGGCGGTAACGCCGCTGCGCCCGGCAGAAGACCCGACCCTGGCCCGGCTGCACCGCGTCAGCGTCAAGCGCAAGCAGTGGGACAACCTGTGCGTGTTCGCCTTTGACCACCGCAACCAGTTCTTCGAGCTGGCCCGGCAGAACGGCGTGCCGGAAAGCCGCATCTCGCAGCTGAAAACGCTGCTGGTGCAGGCAGTGGCACAGACCGAGGCCGCCAGTGGCCTGCAGGGCCGCACCGGCATCCTGGTCGACGACCGCTACGGCGAGGACGCGATGTACGCCGCCACCGGCCGCGGCTGGTGGATCGGCCGCCCGATCGAGCTGCCCGGCTCCAACCCGCTGGAATTCGACCACGGCCGCGCGCTGGCGGCACGGCTGGAAATCTGGCCGCAGGAACACATCATCAAGTGCCTGGTGCAGTACCACCCGGACGATGAAGTCGGCAACCGTTTGGAGCAGGAGGCGCAGGTGCGCGCCGTGTACCAGATGGCACAGCTCAGCGGCCACGAGCTGCTGCTGGAGGTGATCCCGTCCCGGAAGCTGCCGCAACAGCCGGACACCGTGCTGCGCGCGCTGAAGCGCTTCTACAACCTCGGCATCTACCCGGAATGGTGGAAGCTGGAGTCGATGAGCGCCGAGCAGTGGCAGGACATCGACACCCTGCTGGAACAGCGCGATCCGTACTGCCGCGGCGTGGTGCTGCTGGGGCTGAACGCGCCGGTTGGCGAGTTGCGCAAGGGCTTCGAGCAGGCACGCAACAGCCGCAGCTGCCGTGGCTTCATGGTTGGCCGCACCCTGTTCCAGGAACCGTCGCAGCGCTGGCTGGCCGGCCAGATCGACGACGCCGGCCTGATCGCCGCCGCCCGTCACAATTTTGAAACCCTGATCGATATCTGGCAGGCGCAACGGCGCCAGGCCCAGCAGTAAGCACGCCATCACGGCCGCTAACGACAACAGCAAGCAAAGACACGGACAACACTATGACTTCCACTTTCAAGGTAAAGATCGGCATCAACCCGATTTCCTGGTGCAACGATGACCTGCCGTCGCTGGGCGGTGACGTGACGCTGGACACCATCCTGCGCGAAGGCAGCGAGATCGGTTATCAGGGCTTCGAGCTGGGCAACAAGTTTCCGCGTGACGCGGCGGCGCTGAAGGCGGTGCTGGCACCGTACGGCGTGGCCTGCGTGTCCGGCTGGTATTCCGGCCAGCTGGCCGAGCGTTCGGTGGAGGAGGAAATCGCCAGCGTGGAAAACCATCTGCGCCTGCTGGTGGAAAGCGGTTGCCAGGTGATGGTGTACGGCGAGGTGGCCGGCTCCATCCAGGGCCAGATCGACACCCCGCTGTACAAGCGGCCAACCTTTACCAGCGAGGAAGCCTGGCAGCAGTACGCCGCCAAGCTGAACCAGTTCGGCCGCCACCTGGCGTCACGCGGCATCAAGCTGGCCTACCATCACCACATGGGCGCCTACGTCGAGCATCCGTCCGACGTCGATAAGCTGATGGCGCTGACCGGGCCGGAAGTGGGCCTGCTGTTCGATGCCGGCCACATGCGCTTTGCCGGCGGCGATCCGCTGACCGAACTGAACAAGCACATCGACCGCGTGGTGCACGTGCACTGCAAGGATGTGCGTGCCGAAGTGATCCGCCGCGCCCGCAACGGCAGCTGGAGCTTTTTGCAGTCGGTGCTCAACGGCGCCTTTACCGTGCCCGGCGACGGCGACATCCAGTTCGGGCCCATCCTGGCGCGTCTGGCGCAGCACGGTTACCAGGGCTGGCTGGTGGTGGAAGCGGAGCAGGATCCGACCATCGCGCCGAGCTACGAATATGCACAGAAGGGCTTCAACACCCTGTCCGGGCTGGTTGCCGGCCTGTCCTGAGGAGAGAAGGCATGAATTTGCTGGTTAAGGCAGACCAGGTAGGCAAGCCGCTGGTGGAAGTGACCCCGGCGTCGGCAGGCTGGACCCATGTCGGCTTTCGCGCCGTCAAGTTGGCCGCACAGGAACGCGAAGTGTGGCAGCAGCCAGGCCGCGAGTGCTGTGTGGTGATTCTGGCCGGCAAGGCCTGCGTCAGGGTGGGCGAGCAGCAGTGGACGCACCTGGGCGAACGGCAGAGCGTGTTCGACGACATGGCGCCGTACGCGGTGTACGCGCCGCCGGGCGTGGCGGTGGAAGTGACCGCCGAGAGCGCTGCCGAAGTGGCGTTCTGCTCGGCGCCGTCCGCCGGCAACCACCCGGCACGGCTGATCACCCCGGACAGCATGCAGCGCAGCGTGCGCGGCAAGGATGCCAACACCCGCTACGTCACCGACATCCTGCCGCAGGGCGAGCCGGCCGACGGCCTGCTGGTGGTGGAAGTGCGCACCCCGTCCGGCCACTCGTCCAGCTACCCGCCGCACAAGCACGACCGCGACGCACTGCCGGAAGAAAGCGTGCTGGAAGAAACCTACTACCACCGGCTGAACCCGGCGCAGGGCTTTGCCTTCCAGCGCGTGTACACCGACGACCGCCGCATCGACCAATCGATGGCGGTGGAAGACCACGACGTGGTGATGGTGCCGGAAGGCTACCACCCGGTGTCCGTGCCCTACGGCTACGAGTCCTACTACCTCAACGTGATGGCCGGCCCGAAGCGCGAATGGTGCTTCAAGAACGACCCGGCACACGAGTGGATCATCGCCAAGCCGTAAACCGAACCCCCACGACCCAGAACAGACCACAGGCAGACCCGCACGCGGGCTGCCGGGGCAGACTATTGCCCGCCAGCACAGGACAAAACGACATGAACCGCATCCTTAGCCACTTCATCAACGGCCAGCAAACCGCCGGTCACAGCAGCCGCACCAGCACGGTGTACAACCCGGCCACTGGCCAGGCACAAGCCGACGTGCTGCTGGCCGACAATGCCGATGTCAACGCCGCCGTCGCCGCCGCCAAGGCCGCCTTCCCGGCCTGGGCCGATACCTCGCCGTTGCGCCGCTCCCGCGTGATGTTCAAGTTCAAGGAGTTGCTGGAAGCGCGCCAGCACGAGCTGGCCGCCATCATCTCCAGCGAGCACGGCAAGGTGCATTCCGATGCGCTGGGCGAAGTCGCCCGCGGCCTGGAAGTGGTGGAGTTCGCCTGCGGCATTCCGCAGCTGCTGAAGGGCGAGTACACCGAACAGGTTGGCCGCGGCATCGACGCCTGGAGCATGCGCCAGCCGCTGGGCGTGGTCGCCGGCATCACCCCGTTCAACTTCCCGGCGATGGTGCCGATGTGGATGTTCCCGGTGGCGCTGGCCTGCGGCAACTGCTTCATCCTGAAGCCGTCGGAACGTGATCCGTCGGCGGCGTTGCTGATTGCCGAACTGCTGAAAGAAGCCGGCCTGCCGGACGGCGTGTTCGGCGTGCTGCAGGGCGACAAGCTGGCGGTGGACGGCCTGCTGACCCACCCGGACGTGCAGGCGGTGAGCTTTGTCGGCTCCACCCCGATTGCGCAGTACATCTACGAAACCGGTGCCCGCCACGGCAAGCGCGTGCAGGCACTGGGCGGCGCCAAGAACCACATGGTGGTGATGCCGGATGCCGATCTGGAACAGACCGTCGACGCTCTGATGGGCGCCGCCTACGGCTCGGCCGGCGAGCGCTGCATGGCGATCTCGGTGGCGGTGGCGGTCGGCAATGTCGCCGACGCGCTGGTGGAAAAACTGGCAACCCGTCTCAAGACACTGAAAGTCGGCCCCGGCAACGATCCGCAGTCGGAAATGGGCCCGCTGGTGACGCGCACCCATCTCGACAAGGTCAGCGGCTATATCGCCCGCGGCGTGGAAGAGGGCGCCAGACTGGTGGTGGATGGTCGCGGCCTCTCCGTGCCGGGCTGCGAGGACGGTTTCTTCCTCGGCGGCTGCCTGTTCGACAACGTCAGCACCGACATGGTCATCTACCAGGAAGAAATCTTCGGGCCGGTGCTGTGCGTGGTGCGTGTCGACAGCTTCAACGAGGCGGTGGAGATGATCAACAACCACGCCTTCGGCAACGGCACCGCCATCTTTACCCGCGACGGCGATTCGGCGCGCGAATTCGTGCACCGCATCCAGGTCGGCATGGTCGGCATCAACGTGCCGCTGCCGGTGCCGATGGCGTTCCACAGCTTCGGCGGCTGGAAAGCGTCGCTGTTCGGCGACCATCACATGCACGGCCCGGAAGGGGTGCGCTTCTATACCCGCATGAAGGCGGTCACCAGCCGCTGGCCAACTGGCATCCGCGCCGGCGCCGAATTCGCGATGCCAACGATGAAGTAAGACGGACGCAACTCTCCCAAGGCGTTTGTGTTTTTGCCACCCTGCGGGGTGGCTATTTTTTTCCACGGCGGTGCCGGCCGGCAACGGCCGGGGCACGCGACAGGGCCGCGACATGACGGTGCGTGACAACGCCCCGCCGCGAGGCACTGGCACGATGAAAGGCGCAAGTGATGCTCGCTGACTGGCTACCGGCCGCCATTGCCTCCGTGCTGCTGATGGGGCTGAGCAAGAGTGGCTTTGCCAATGGCTTCGGGGCCTTTGCCACGCCGCTGATGGCGTTGGCGATGCCGATCACGCAGGCGGCGGCGGTGATGCTGCCCTTGCTGCTGGTGATGGACATGGTCAGCGTGTTTTCACTGCGCAAGTCGGTGGATGGCGCGGTGCTGAAGCACTGCCTGCCGGCGGGGCTGTGCGGTGTGTTGCTGGGCTGGTTGCTGCTCAGCGTGGTGAGCCTGGCCGTGGTGTCGGTGCTGGTCGGTGCCATGACCTTGTGTTTCCTGCTGCAGCGGCTGCTGCCCGCCGGGGGGATCGATTGGCGCTGGCGCCCGTTCGCCTGGCTGATGTCGGCACTGTCGGGTTTTGCCAGCTTCATCTGCCATGCGGGCGGGCCGCCGATGATGATGTACTGTCTGGCGCGCAACATGGCACCCGGCTATCTGGCTGGTACCAGCGCGGTATTCTTTTTCATGGTGAATGCCATGAAGTGGCCGCTGTACTACCAGATGAACCTGCTCTCCAGCGGCAACATGCTCATGGCGCTGGCGCTGCTGCCGGTCGGCATCGCGGGGGTGCTGCTGGGGGTCTATCTGGCGGGCCGCCTGCAACGGCAGTGGTTCTATCGGGTGTCGTATGCCGGCCTGTTGCTGGCCGGGGTCAAGCTGATCGTCGACGGCGCCCAGCGCTGGTAGCCCGCGGCGCGGCCGCCGGCGGGCGTTGCCGGCCGTGTGTCCGCCACGCCTTTGCCCGCGGGCTTCGTACAGGCGCTGTCGCGGCTAGGTCGAGCCGCGGATGATCAGTTCGCCGGGGAGATTGATCGAGCGCGCTTCGCTGCGGCCTTTCAGCATGTCGATCAGCGCCGCGACCATCTCCTGCAGCGGCTGGCGATAGCTGGTCAGGTTGAACGACGGCGATGCGGCCAACTCGTCGCCGTCGTAACCGGCAATGGCCAGATCCTGCGGTACGCGCAGGCCAAACTCGTGTCTGGCGGTTTCGATGGCGCCGATGGCCAGCGCATCGTTTTCACACATCAGCACGTCGATGCGCTCGGCCGCCGGTGTCTGCTGCAGGTAGGTGCGCAGCGCTTGCGCCGCCGCCCGGTGATCGTAGCTGCCGGCGGCCAGCTCCGGCACCGGGGTGCCGGCTTGCTGCTGCCAGAATGCCGTGAAGTGGCTCTTGCGCCCCAGTGCAGTGGACAGCGAGCGCGGCCCGGACATGAAACCGGGGCGGCGATAGCCTTGTGCCCACAGGTGCTGGTTGATCGCCGCCATCGACACGCTGGCATCGCAGGACACCGCCGGGATGTGCGCGATGGTGCTTTCCCGCGCCAGCACATACAGCGGCGGGCGCGAGGCGGGCAGGGTCGATAGCTTCAGGGCTTCGTCCTTGAAGTCGGTACCGACCAGAATCACCGCGTCCACTTGGCGCTGGTCGGCATCCAGAATGGCGGACAGGTGGTCGAAGTGCTGGTTGATGTTGATCAGCACCGCAGCCATCTGCTCGGCCTGCAGTGCCTGGGTCAGTACTTCCAGTACCGGCAGTTTGTAGCTGTTGGCAAAGTCATCGACCAGGATCGCCACCAGATTGGTGGTCTTGGTCGTCAGGCTGCGCGCCAGCAGGTTGGGGCGGTAGCCCAGCTTGGCGGCTTCCTGCAACACGCGTTCGCGGCTGTGCTCGGCAATCGATGCGCCGGGGGTAAAGGCCCGTGTCACCGTCCATTTCGACACGCCGGCGGCCAGGGCCACGTCGGCTGCCGTCGCGCGGCTGGGTTTGCTCATGGAGCCTCCTTGGAAAATATTTTCCAATTTTAATTAAAATCAAAAAAATTTTCTTGACTTTGTTTGTGACGGGCTACTAATGTAACGTCAATGCAACCGGTAGCAAAGCAGGGGCGACAAGTTGGCGACGGGGTAACCGTCCAGGCCGTCCTTTCTTGAGTAGTAATTGCGACCGGTAGCATCAATGGCAGAGGGAAGGCGTGCAACTGGTCATGGTCGGGCTTCCCCTTTTTTTACGCATTGCTTTGCAACCGGTAGCAAAGCGCGGTTGCAGTGCATGAATGCCGCGGCAGACACAACAAAACCCACATGGAGATTGAGATGAGCAGTCAGGATCAGCAGCAAGCCAGCCCGTTCACGCTGGCGGTATGTGCCGAAATGGTGTTTCGCGATTTACCCATCGTGGAGCGTATTCACCGCATTCACGAGCTGGGCTTCCAGGTGGAAATCTGGGACTGGACCCGCCACGACATCGATGCGCTGGCGCGTACCGGTGCCACCTTCTCGTCGATGACCGGCTACATCCGCGGCACGCTGGCCGATGCCGCCGGCGCCGAACAGCTGCTGCACACCGCGCGCGAGTCGATCCCGGTGGCCAAGGCGCTGGGCATTCCGCGCCTGAACCTGCACGGCACCGGGCTGGACAACAAAGGCCTGCCGGTGCAGCCGGCGCACCACGTCAGCGGCGCCATGTGGCTGCAGGCGCGCGACACCCTCAACCAACTGGCGGAGCTGGGCGAGCGCGAAGGGGTGACCTTCGTGCTGGAAAACCTCAACACCGCGGTGGATCACCCGGGGGTGCCGTTTGCCCGCGCCGAAGACTGCCTGGCGCTGGTGGCGGCGGTGAACCGCCCCGGCCTCAAGCTGATGCTGGACCTGTACCACGCCCAGATCGGCGAGGGCAATCTGATCGAACTGCTGGGCAAGGCGCTGCCGCATATCGGCGAAATCCAGGTCGCCGACGTGCCCGGCCGCTGCGAGCCGGGTACCGGCGAGATCAACTATCCGGCCATCGCCCGTGCGTTGCAGGTGCTGGGCTACCGCGGCAGCATCGGCCTGGAAGCGTTTGCCTCCGGCGACGACGAGCTGGCGCTGCGCCGCTTCCGCGACGCCTTCACGCTGTCGGCCTGAGCGCGCTGCTGCATTCATCCCCCACAAAACAAGGAGTGAGACATGTCTTCCACCAAACCCGTCGCAGTGGCGCTGATTGGCGCCGGCCGCATCGGCGCCTCGCATGCCGAGATCGTCGCCCGTCGCCTGAAAAACGCCACCCTGGCCGCCATTGCCGACCCGGCACCGGGGGCCGCCGCCAGGCTGGCGGACCAGCTGGAATGCCCGCTGAGCTATACCGATGTCGATGAACTGCTGGCCAACCCGGAGATCGAGGCGGTGATCATCGCCTCGCCGGCACGTTTCCATACCAACCTGGCGGTCGCCGCCGCCCGCGCCGGCAAGGCAGTGTTCTGCGAAAAGCCGATGGCGCTGACGCTGGCGGATGCCGAGCTGGCCATCGCCGCCGCACGCGAGGCCGGGGTGCCGCTGCAGGTGGGCTTCAACCGCCGCTGGGACCGCGCCTTTGCCGAAGGCAAGGCGGCGATCGAGGCCGGCAAGGTTGGCACGCCGCAGCTGCTGCGCTCGCTGACCCGCGACCCGGGGCCGTTTGGCGCCGATCCGGCGCGCATCCCGCCGTGGACGGTGTTCTTCGAAACCCTGATCCACGACTTCGACACCCTGCTGTGGCTGAACGCCGGTGCCCGGGCGACCGAGGTGTACGCGGTGGCCGACGCGCTGGTGCGCCCGGATTTCAAGGACAAGGGCCTGCTGGATACCGCGGTGGTCACCATCCGTTTCGACAATGGCGCGGTGGCGGTGGCGGAGGCCAACTTCAGCGCGCTGTACGGCTACGACATTCGCGGTGAAGTGTTCGGCTCCGGCGGCATGGTCAGCATGGGCGACGTGCGCCGTTCCAGCATGACGCTGTTCGACAAGGATGGCGTTTCCAACGACACCTGGCGACTGGATACCGACCATTTCATTGACGGCTACACCGCCGAGCTGCACGCCTTTGTCGCCTCGGTGCGCAGCGGCCGCAACAGCGGCCCGGACGGGGCGGATGCCAAGGCGGCGCTGGAAATCGCGCTGGCCTGCATTGCCTCGGTGACCGAGCGCCGCCCGGTGGCGCTGGCCGAGATCCGCGGCCAGGCGGCAATCCAGCCGTGATGAACAACCGACCGCGGCTGGCGCGAAGCAGGTGCCGTGCCGCGGCGGGTAAGGCAAGAGCAGTCTGAAACAGCGTCATATGCCTGCCTGCTTTCCTGCGGGAAGGCGGCAGGTAGCGGTGGTATTAATAAAACACAGGAGATACACCAATGAAACGTTTCATCAAGCATGCAGGTTCGGTAGTTCTGGTTTCCCTCGCCATGCAGGCCATGCCGGCCTCCGCCGCCCGTCTGGGCGTGACCATGGCCACCTTCGACAATAATTTCCTCACCATTCTGCGCAACAACATGAAGAGTTACGCCGCCAGCCAGAAGGGGGTGAACCTGCAGCTGGAGGACGCGCAGAACGACGTTGGCCGCCAGATCAGCCAGGTGCAGAACTTCATCGCGCAGAAGGTGGACGCCATCGTGGTCAGCGCGGTGGATACCAGCACCACGCCGAAGATCACCAAACTGGCGCAGGCGGCCGGCATCCCGCTGGTGTTCGTCAACCGCATGCCCACCGACAAGACCCTGCCGCCGAAAGTGGCGTTTGTCGGCTCCGATGATTCGGTGTCCGGCACCATCCAGATGAAAGAGGTGTGCCGCCAGCTGAACGGCAAGGGCAGCGTGGTGATCATGATGGGCGATCTGGCCACGCAGGAGGCGCGGCTGCGCACCCGGTACGCGGAAGAGGTGATGGCCAAGGCGCCGTGCAACGGCATCAAGGTGGTGGAAAAGCAGACCGCCAAGTGGTCGCGCACCGAAGGCCGCGATCTGGTGATGAACTGGATGACCGCCGGCCTGAAGTTCGATGCCGTGGTGGCCAACAATGACGAAATGGCGCTGGGTGCGATCCAGGCGCTGAAGTCTTCCGGCAAGCTGGACAAGACTGTGGTCGCCGGCATCGACGCCACCCAGGATGCGCTGAACGCGATGAAGACCGGCGAGATGAAGGTAACGGTATTCCAGGATGCCGCGGCCCAGGGCAAGGGTGCGGTGGATGCGGCGATCAAGCTGGCAGCCGGCGAGAAGGTGCCCAGCATGATCTGGGTGCCGTACGAGCTGGTGACCGCGGCCAACTACAAGAGCTACCAGAGTCGTAATTGACGAGCGGCACCATGGACGCCCGCGCGGCGATTGCGTGGTGGCGGCTGTGGCGCGGTCGTCAGCCGTTGTTGTCTCCCGCTTGGTAAGCTTGGGCACCCCGTTGGGTGCCCTTTTTTGCGGGTGACGGAGCCCGCGCTGGCGCCAGCCTTGGGCTGCCCGCAGCGTGCGGCTTGATGTGGTGGCCGTTGCGGCGTGGTGACAAGCCGGGCGGGCTTGTCGGCCAGGGGCCGCTACACGTTGGCCGGGGTATAGGTGATGAACGGCAGGCTGCTCTGCAGCGAGCCACGAGTAGCCTTGTCCTGAGTCGCGGCCACCATCACCGCCACCAGTCGACTGGCCAGCCACTCCTGCGGGTGCGACAGCACCATGTTGACGCGGCGCTCGATCAGCGCCTGCCGCGTCACCGCAGTCAGATCCAGGCACACCGTCACCAGCCCCGGCGGCGGGTTGCCGTCCTTCAGCGCCTGCAGCACACCCTCGATACCGCCGCCGGCGATATAGATACCGGTCAGGTCCGGGTGCTGCTTCAGCAATTCCAGCGTCGCCGACTGCGCCAGGTGGATATCTTCCAGGCTGATCAGCGTGTCCAGCAGCTGGAACTGCGGCGCAAACTCGCGGAAGTAGGAACGGAAGCTCATCTCGCTCTGCTCCTGACACAGGTAGCGGTGGCTGCCGACGATCACCCCCACCTTGCCCGGTGCCGGCGCCAGCTCGGCAATCGCCCACGCCGCGGTGCGGCCAACCTTGCGGTGGTCGATGCCGACATAGCCGCTGCAGCTGTCGGCGGTGAGGTCGGAAATCAGCGCGAACACCGGGATGCCGCGCGCCGTGATGTCGTCGATGGCCTGGCTGACCAGCGGGTGATCGGCCGCCACCAGCGCGATGGCGTCCACCTTCTTGCTCAACTCGTACAGCTTGGCCACCACGTGTTCCGGTGTCAGCTCGTCCAGAAACGCCACCAACGCCTTGCCTGCAGGCTGCATCTGCGTCCGGGTCGCCGCCTCCAGCACGCTGCCCAGCTCGCTGTAGAAATGGGTGCTGCTCTTTTGCAGGATAAAGCCCAGCCGATAGCCGGCGGTGCGCTCGTCAAGCCGGTTGCGGATCAGGCCGGCGCGGCGAAAACCCAGCTTCTCGGCCGCCGCCAGCACCCGCTCGGCGGTTTCCTGGCTGACGCTGGCGCGCTTGTTGATCACCCGGTCCACCGTGGCCACGCCCACCCCGGCCTCGCGGGCCACATCCGTCATTGTCGGTCCCATTTTCTTGCCTTGTCTTGATGGTTTCTATCATTCGCTTTTTACCATCAAATGATAGCTATTGATGTCAAGTGAAGCGGCCGGATTGTACGCTGGCGCTGGCTGATTATACTCGATTACATCCTGCTGCCACTTGATTGCCAACAAGTAACCGCCAGCAGGCGCATCACGACACCATACATCGGAGGATGATAGAAAATGATAGAAAACAAGCAAATCCGGGACTACAGTCTCGATGGCCCCTGCGGCCAGCAGGCCGCCGCGCGCGGCCTGGTCTCGGCACAGTGGTTTGCCTGCAGCGTGGACCGCAAGCAGATGAAGCAGCTGATGCAGCGCGACGACTGGCAGGCGCTGAAGTACCTGGGCAGCTGGCTGGCACTCTTGCTCGGCAGCGGCGTGCTGGCCTTTCATGCCTGGGGCACGCCGTGGGCGGTGCCGGCCTTCCTGCTGTACGGCCTGCTGTATGCCGCCGGCGAGCACGGCTCGCACGAGCTGTCGCACGGCACGCCGTTCCGCACCGGCTGGTTGAACACTTTCTTCTTCCAGCTCACCTCTTTCCTCGCGCTGCATGAAACCGTGTTCTGGCGCTGGAGCCACGCCCGCCACCACACCGATACCATCATCGTCGGCAACGATCGCGAAATCGCTTTTCCGCGCCCCATCCGCCTGGCCGGGCTGTTTGCCGATTTCTTCTTCCTCAAGTCCGGCAGCATCGAGCTGGCGCGCACCGTGCGCCACGCCTGCGGCAGCGTCAGTAGCGCCACCCGCAGCTTCGTGCCGGCATCGGAAATCGGCCGCATGATCCGCTCCAGCCAGGTCTACACGCTGATCTTTGCCGCCACCATCGCCGCCTGCATCTACAGCGGCAGCATCCTGCCGGCCATGTTCGTGGTACTGCCGCGCTTTTACGGCTCGCCGCTGACCCAGGTGTTCAACATTACCCAGCACGCTGGCCTCGCCGAGAACGTGCTGGACCACCGCCTGAACACCCGCACCGTGATCTTCAACCCGCTGTTCGCCTTCCTGTACATGAAGATGAACTACCACGTGGAGCACCACATGTTCCCGATGGTGCCGTTCTACAACCTGCCCAAGCTGCACGCGCTGATCAAGGAGCAGTGCCCGCCGGCCCACCCCGGCCTGGCCGACGCCTACCGCGAGATCATTCCGGCACTGTGGCGCCAGCGCAGCGACCCTAGCTACACCATCCCGCGCCAGCTGCCGCCACTGCCGGCCAGCCACCGCGTTGCGGCCAACCCTGAAGCCGTTCGCAGCTACGCCTGAAGCCAGACAACCGCGCCGGCCAGCGCCGGCGACACCCACACCGAGGAGCCCCACCATGAGCCACTGGATCGCCGCCTGTGATGTCGACGACATCGAACAGGAAGACGTACTGCGCTTTGACCACGCCGGCCGCACCTATGCTATCTACCGCGCGCCGGATGACCAGTTCTACGCCACCGCCGGCACCTGCACCCACGAGAAGGTGCACCTGGCCGACGGCCTGGTGATGGACCACATCATCGAATGCCCGAAGCACAACGGCCGCTTCGACTACCGCAGCGGCAAGGCGCTGGGTGCGCCGGTGTGCGTGAACCTGCAGACCTACCCGGTGAAGCTGGAGGCCGGCCGGGTGTGGATTGCGCTGGCCGACGCCTGAACGGAGCCGCGCCATGAACCATTCCGCTCCCATCATCATCGTCGGTGCCGGCCATGCCGGCGGCCGCGCCGCGCTGGCCCTGCGCGAACAGGGCTACGCCGGGCCGCTGCTGCTGATCGGCGACGAGCCGCACCTGCCGTACGAGCGCCCGGCGCTGTCCAAGCAGCTGCTGCTGGACAGCCAGCCGGCGGCCGCCTGCCACATCGGCAGTGCCGAGCAGTACCTGACGCTGGCCATCGAGCGGCTGGCCGGCGTGCGCGTCGCCGCCATCCAGCCGCAGTCGCGGCGCATTCGCCTGCACGACGGCCGCGAGCTGGACTACCAGCAGCTGCTGCTGGCCACCGGCGGCCGTGCGCGCCAGGCCAGCTTGCCGGGGGCCGATCTCGCCGGCGTGCAGCTGCTGCGCACACTGGACGACGCCGCCGCGCTGCGGCCACGGCTGCAGGCCGGGCAGCGGCTGGTGGTGGTGGGCGGCGGTTTCATCGGCCTGGAAGTGGCTGCCAGCGCGCGCCAGCTGGGCTGTGCGGTGACGGTGCTGGAAGCCGGCGACAGGTTGGCCGCACGCGCCTTGCCGCCGCTGATTTCCGCCAAGCTGCTGGCGCTGCACCACTCACGCGGCGTGGAAGTGCGCCTTGGCTGCCAGATCGCGGCCTTTCGTGGTGACGGCAGCGTCAACGCGGTGGAGCTGGCCGATGGCGAGCTGCTGGCCTGCGACACGGTGCTGGTCGGCATCGGCATCCAGCCCAACACCGAGCTGGCCGCCGCCGCCGGGCTGGCGGTGGGCAACGGCATCCGCGTCGATGCCCGGCTGCGCACCAGCGACGCGCACATCTACGCGGTGGGCGATGCCTGCGAGTTTCCCTGCCCCGTCAGCGGCCAGCCGCAGCGGCTGGAAACCTGGCGCAATGCCGAGGAGCAGGGCCGCCACGTGGCGCGCAGCCTGCTGGGCGCCGCCGACGCCTATGCCGCGCTGCCGTGGTTCTGGTCCGACCAATTCGACCACAGCCTGCAACTGGCCGGCCAGCTGCAGGCTGCGGCCAACTGTGTGACCCGCGCGCTGCCGGATGACGGCCTGCTGCTGTTCTACCTTGATGCGGCGGAGCGGCTGCAGGGCGCCTGCGGCTGGGGTGCCGGCAACAGCATCGCCCGCGACATCAAGCTGGCGGAGCTGCTGATCCGCAGCGGCAAGCCGCTGCCCACCGCCGCGCTGGCCGACCCGGCCAGCAGTCTGAAATCCCTGCTCAAAGGAGTGGCCAGTGTCTAAGCAGTTGCTGATCTTTCAATCGATGTGGGCGATGGAGCGCATCCATCCCCACGGCCACACCGCCAGCGTGGAGGATAACCTGCAGCAGCTGGCCGTCGCCGGCTTCGACGGTTTTACCGACCACTACTACCAGCGCGCGCACGTGCAGCGGCTGGCGGCCACCGCCCGCGAACTGGGCCTGCAGGCCGAGGGCCAGGTGTTCCCCAGCGACATCGACGGCCTGCAGCCGGCGCTGGAGCTGGGCAGCGAATTCGGCTGCCACCACATCACCATCCAGGCCGACCTGCGCCCGCGTACGTTGCGCGAGGCGATCCGCGTGCTGGAAGGCTGGCAGCGGCTGGCGGAGCAGGTGGATTTTCCGGTACTGGTGGAAACCTACCGCTACCGGCTGACCAACGACCTGCTGTTCACGCTGGACGTGCTGCAGCAGCTGCCCAATCTCAAGCTGCTGGCCGACCTGTCGCACTACGTGGTGGCGCGCGAGTTGCCGCTGCCGCCGGCGGAAGAAGACCAGCGGCAGATGCACACCATTCTGGATCACAGCTGGGGTTTTCACGGCCGGGTATCCAACGGCCACCAGGTGCAGGTGCCGCTGCGCTTTGCCCAGCACCAGCCGTGGCTGGCCGTGTTCCAGGACTGGTGGCGCTACGGCATGCACAGCTGGCGAGCGCGCGCGGCGGCGGGCGACACGCTGTCGTTCACCTGCGAGCTGGGGCCGGCGCCGTATGCCATCACCGGCGCCGACGGGCTGGACATCACCGACCGCTGGCAGGAGTCGCTGCAGCTAAAAGCTATTGTCGAGCAGCTGTGGAAGGAAGTCGGGGCGTAGCGGGGCAGGGCGCCATCTGCCTGCCACAGCGCAATGATTCGTCGCCCTCTGGCCAGGGCCGGCAGTTTGCCGGCCCTGGCATTTGCTGTGCAGCGTCATTCCGGTGGCGCTTTCCGGATGAGCGTTTTGCGGCGCTAGCGCACCGTCTTCATGCGCGCCACCGCCTCGGCCAGACGGTCGATGCCGGTGGTGTAGGCGACGCGCACATAGCTGCCGGCGCGGTTGCTGCCGAAGTCTGCCCCCGGCGTAATCGCCACATTGACCTCGTCCAGTATGCGCTGGCAGTAGGCAAAACTGTCATTGGTCACCGCCGACACGTCGGCGTAGACATAGAAGGCGCCGTCCGGCACCGCGTCGATGCGCCAGCCCAGCGTCGGCAACACCTGCAGCAGGAAATCCCGCCGCCGGCCAAACTCGGCGCGGCGGCTTTCCAGTACATCCAGTACCGCCGGCTGGAATGCCGCCAGCGCGGCGTGCTGCGCCGCCGCCGGCGGGCACAGGAACAGATTCTGCGCCAGCCGGATCGCCGGCTCGACATAGGCCGGCGGCACCACCAGCCAGCCCAGTCGCCAGCCGGTCATCTGGAAGTACTTGGAGAAGCTGTTGATCACGAAGGCGTCGTCCGCCAGCTGCAATGCCGAGAACGAATCGGCGCCATAGGTCAGCCCCTGGTAGATCTCGTCCACGATCAGCGCGCCGTCATGGGCGCGACAGCGTTCGGCCAGCGCGGTGATCTCGTCGCGGCTGAGCACGGTGCCGGTCGGGTTGGCCGGCGTGGCCACCATCGCCGCCACCGTGTTCGGCTGCCAGTTGGCGTCCAGCTCGTCGGCTAGCAACTGGTAACGCGTCGCCGCGCCGACCGGCACTGTCTGCGGCACGCCGCCGAGCAGGCTGACGAAGTGGCGGTTGCACGGATAGGTCGGATCGGCCATCAACACGCCGTCGCCTTCGTCCACCAGCAAGGACAGGGCAATCTGCAGCGCGCCGGACGCACCCGGCGTGACGATGATGCGCTCCGGCGCCACCGTCACGCCGAAGCGCGACTGGTAGAACCCGGCAATCGCCTGGCGCAGCTCGGCCAGCCCCTGCGCCGCGGTGTAATAGGTATGCCCCGCCGCCAGCGCCGCACGGCCGGCATCGACGATGGTCTGCGGCGTGGCGAAGTCCGGCTCGCCCACTTCCAGATGGATCACATCATGGCCGGCCGCCTGCAAGGCGCGGGCCTTTTCCAGAATCGCCATCACCTGGAACGGGGCAATGGCGGACAGGCGTTTTGACAGTTTCACGGCAATCCCTTTGTTAGCGTCATTAGCACGCAGCATGGCGTGCCATCGGCAGTCAGTATGCCGCAGCCACCGCCCCGCACCAAATATTCATGAAATACGCTTGACCAATCAAAAATCGAAGTCTACAATGCGCAGCCTGAGTCGGAGAGGTGGCAGAGTGGTCGAATGTACCTGACTCGAAATCAGGCGTACGTGCGAGCGTACCGAGGGTTCGAATCCCTCCCTCTCCGCCAGACCAACATCTAAGCCCTTGAGAAATCAAGGGCTTTTTTGTTTTCCCCTCATCAGCCCATACTTTGACCCATACCTTGGCTGCAGCCAAGCAAAGCCATCTCTTCAGGCTACCCCCTCATGGTGACAACCCAGAGCGAGGATCCGGCTGAGTTAGTAGCTGGGAGCCTATTGTGGACTGTCCCGGGTACCGTAGACAAATTCCCGCCTCATGTGCAGGCACTGGTGGTCGTTGACCGCAGTGCCTGCCGTACCTGACCAGGGCGCTGATGCCAGCTGGTCAGCAAGGAGTAGACATACTTAGACGTGAAAGTGGCTTCAGCAATCGCCCCTGAGCTGCTGTTCTGACAAAATCTGCAAAGCAGTCACTCAAGACGATGGCAGCCACAGCTCATTGGGCAGCATGGCTAAAAATTTTCGATCTCTTCTTTCCCCGTGTCTCGCGGATGCCGCAAACCGTGCCACTTCACAAACAGTCGCCCCCATTGCACATGAGTCTGTTCGGTACGCAGGCTATAGTGTTTGTAACGAATTCGCTCACGAACCTGATCGAGCTACAAGTACACATGCCGTAAATCTAGGCAGAAAGCCTTTTTTCTCGTTCTCTTCGTGCCAATTTAGACCGCAAGGGCAGATATGGCCTGCGGCTTGGAGCCGTCTACATTAGGTTGAACATGACAAATCCCAGTGTAGTGACTTACAGACCGAGCATGAAACACCGGAGAGATCAGACCGTCATTCTGACATTGACGGCCGCCATCGAACGAGTCTTCGGCACCAGGGACGAGGACGGCGCTTATCCACTGGGTGCCTTCTACACAAGAAATGTCAGCAAGAAGACTTGGAGGCATGTCAAAGGAATTTGGTACGTCCCAAAGAATCCGGACAATTTCAGTCAAAGAGTCGTTGATCTAGAGGCGGTTGACCATTTTTCGCGGGCGATCTTATCAGGTGAAACGGTGCTACTGGGGACTACGACTGTTGACTGGGAAGCGATTCCTGAAGACTCCGCAGGCCTGTTGCCGCCGCGGCTTGCGGACGACATAAGCGCTGATGAGGGCGCTCGACAGCTCAGGTGGCATATGCGCCGAGAGCGTAAAAAAGGGCTGCGCAATGCGAAGATTGCAGCCGTACTCGGAGCGGGCGGCACTATCGCGTGTGAAGTTTGCGGCTTCGACTTTGCTCGCCACTATGGAGAACCGGGCGAAGGCTTTTGTGAAGTACATCATACGAAGCCGCTCAGAGATCGCACGGGTTCTGAACAAACGTCCATCGCTGATCTGGCAATCTTGTGCAGCAACTGTCACAGCACCATTCATCGCACCTCGCCCATGTGGGACGTGAGCAAACTCGCCAGTGTCTGGGCAACGCGGCATGCGGAGACGTAATTGTCTAACAGGCCTCTGCATCTTAACCACCTTCCAGCGTCGGCTTAGCGACGGTGTTGAATGTCCGCTTGTCGTCACCACAATAGGCTGCTTCAGGCCGAAGTGCGACACAGCAAGTCAACCGGAAGCGGTCACCGCCAGCACAGCATCCACTAAACGGTAAGAGTGCGCCGGCACAAGTGGTCAGCTGCGCCGGAATCCGCATCACACCGAGACCCGCTCAAAGGCCTCGAAGCTGATGCTGCCCAGGTAGCTGTGGCGGCGGGTTCGATTGTAAAAAGCTTTGATGTAATCGAATTGAGGCGCCCCGGGTTTCGCGGAGGCTGTTTTGTGTGAGTCAGGCCGGCACGGCCTGCTCGCTCAGACTGCGATAGTAGTTTGCTTCTGCCTCCGCCGGTGGAATGTAACCAATCGGCGCCAGCAAGCGGTGGTGATTGAACCACGCCACCCATTCCAGCGTCGCCAGCTCCACCGCCTCCAGACTCCTCTTTGTACAAGCCATTGATCGTCTCGGCCAGCGCGTTGTCGTAGCTGTCACCAGTGCTACCAACCGAGGGTTCGATGCCCGCTTCGGCCAGCCGTTCACTGTAGCGGATCGAAACGTATTGCGAGCCGCGATCGCTGTGGTGGATCAAAGTGTCGCGACCCGGCTGCCGCGCCCACAACGCTTGTTCCAGCGCATCGAGCACAAACTCGGTGTGCATACTGTGACTGACACGCCAACCAACGATAAAGCGGGCGAAGGCGTCAACGACGAAGGCGACGTAGACGAAATCCCCCTAGGTCGACACATAGGTGAAGTCCGAAACCCATAGTTGGTTTGGCCGGTCCGCGACAAACTGCCGATTCACCCGGTCGAGCGGACACGCTACGGCCGGATCGGGGCGAGTGGTGCGAACCGCCTTGCCGCGGCTAACGCCGCGCAAGCCGAGCTGCCGCATGAGCCGCTCAACGGTGCAACGCGCCACCGCGATCTGCTCGCGCCGGAGCTGACGCCAGACCTTGTCGGCGCAGTACACCTGCTGGTTGACCTGCCAGACGCGCTCGATCTCAGCCTTCAATCTGTCGTCACGCTGGGCACGAGGGCGGGATCGCGCTGCCGGGCGACGTAGCGGCGATAGGCGGACGGGGCGCCCTGCAAGACCCGGCAGATTGGCTCGACCCCAAGACGGTCACGGTGCGTGTCGATGAAAGTTCTCACAACGTGAAGCGGCGGTCGAGCTCCGCCTGCGCGAAAAACGCGCTGTCCAGCCGAAGGATCTCATTGGCCTTCTTCAGCTCGCGCACCTCGCGCTCGATTTCTTTGACGCGCGCGGCCTCCGTATCAGTCAGCCCGCCACGCAGGCAGGTATTGCGCTCTTGTAGGCGAATCCAACGGCACAGTGTTTCGGCGGTGCAGCCGATCTTGGCGGCGATCGAAACGATTGCGGCCCACTGGGATTCATACTGATCCTTGGCGTCAAAGACCATGCGTACGGCGCGCTCGCGGACTTCTGGGGAAACTTGGTGGATTTGCTCATGGCCCCATTCTCTCAAGTGAGGGAGCCTCCGCGAAACCCGGGGAGCTTCAGTGAAGCCGAGGCGACTCAGAGTCCGTCAAAGACGTCATGAATTTGGTTGATTGCATTAAATAGTCTAATGTACCATGCATTTATATATATATTTTGCATAAATATATGTATTTCACCAAAGAAAATACTTGTAAATAAACCTGTACTTCACACGCTCAACCCTATCATGATGCTGCTGCATGATCGGATAGATATGGAAGTATTGGACAGTCATCAAGCCAACATTGTGCAAAAATAATGAGTGAGTTAGAAGCAAGGCCCTACGCCTCCTCTCTGATCGAGTCCATGCGATCGGTAGGGTACTCCCTAGAGTCCGCAATCGCAGACCTGATCGATAACAGTATTTCAGCCAACGCAACTTCCGTGCGTATCGAGTTCCGCCCCTATGACGAGCCCTATCTAGCCATTATCGATAATGGAGATGGAATGTTGCCAGATGAACTCACGGATGCAATGCGGCATGGCAGCAAGAGCCCAAATAATGAGCGCAAGGAGGGCGATCTTGGTCGTTTTGGCCTTGGCCTCAAAACGGCCTCTCTTTCGCAGTGTAAGAAGTTGACTGTTATCAGCTTCAAGGATGGTGTTCTTTCGTGTCGCTGCTGGGACTTGGATCACGTTGCATTGCGCAATGATTGGATTTTGCTGGTACCAGACAGTAAAGAGGAAATACTCGCACTCCCCCACGTTGCAGAGCTGACGCAGTACGGTCACGGTACTATCGTGTTGTTGCAGTCACTGGACCGGCTGATCGCAGGAGAAAGCTCTGCTGAAACTGCCTTCCGATACAAGATCGAACAGGTTCGCCAGCACCTTGCGCTTGTTTTTCATCGTTTTCTCACTGGCGAGCCGAACTTGCCTCGCGTTGAGATCAGCATCAATGGGGATGCTGTTGAACCGATAGATCCATTTCTCATATCAAACCGTGCAACTCAGATAATGCCTGAGAGCCAGTTTCCAATTGAGAATAGCCTTATTACAGTACGCCCTTACATTCTGCCGCATTCCAGCAAACTGGCACCGGAGGTGCTGAAGCTCGCCGGTGGCGAAGAAAGCCTCCGCAAGTATCAGGGCTTTTATGTATACCGTAACCGCCGACTCATCATCTGGGGGACATGGTTCCGTCTGCGGAGGCAGGAAGAACTCTCCAAGCTGGCCCGGATTCGGGTTGATCTCCCCAATTCACTGGATCATTTGTGGACGCTAGATATCAAGAAGTCCACCGCACACCCGCCCGAAGTCATCCGGACAAGACTCAAATCGATTGTTGATCGCATCGCTGAGAGAAGTCGCAGTACCTATACCTATCGTGGCAGAAAAACCCGTGAAACTGGAATTACCCATGCTTGGGACAGGGTTGAAGGGCGCGGGGCTTCATTTTCTTACCGGATCAATAAGGAGCACCCCTTGCTCCGGGCGCTGCATGATTCGCTGGATAATGAGCAGGCTCGACTGCTGGATGGTGTGCTGGGCATGCTTGAGCAGGGTTTCCCTTGTGACAGCCTGTATGCCGATATGGCCTCAGACCTGAGGCAGGAGCGGGAAAGCTTTGATTTCCACGCACTGAAAGAAATGGCCCTGCAAATCATAGAGGCCATGGCAGCTGCCATGCCGAATGGCAGACATGCGGCTTTGCAAACCCTGCCCCAGCTGGAGCCGTTTAGCCACGCTCCGGAGCTCACTGCAAGAATCGTCAAGGAATTGGAAAATGCTGTCTGATAATGCCAAACGGCTAGAGGCCGCTGTAATGACAACCCTTACCCTGGACAGTATTCCTACCGAGGAACAAGTGGCATCGCTGGCCAGACAGTTGCGGGCAATACCTCCGTATGCGGTGGATGATGAAGAATTTGCAGCCGTAATCCGGCGGTTGCATACCAGCCTCCGCATCAGCATGGGGTTGGGGAATGTGGTTCGCGAGGATCACGCACCGTGGGTGTCTTCCCGCCGTGCAGAAATTGACCCCTTTTATGCCCGCCGCTATTTCCTTTATCTGAAGCAACAGGGCTGGCCGGCAGGGGTGCTGGGCAGCCTTGACAAGGTGACTGATGAAATCCTGGATGTTTTGGGCAATCCGGCCAGTGAAGCAGGCTGGCCACGGCGCGGGCTGGTCATGGGAGACGTCCAGTCCGGCAAGACATCCAACTATACCGGGCTGATCTGCAAGGCAGCAGATGCCGGTTACAAGCTAGTGATTTTACTGACGGGCACGCTGGAAAGCCTGCGCCGCCAGACACAGGAGCGACTTGACAGCGGTTTTGTCGGTCTTGACAGCTCCGGCGTGATTACCCGTCAGAGAAAGCGTCGGGATGTCGGCGTTGGTGTATTGAATGGTGCCCGCTCTGCCGGTGTGTTCACCTCGACGCTGGTCGACTTCAGAGCCGATACCATCAATCATCTTGGCTTCCGACTGAATGCTTTCAATGAGCCCGTTCTTCTTGTCGTGAAGAAGAACAAGAAAATCCTTGAGAACCTTACCCGCTGGCTGAAGGATTACAATGCTGACCAGTCGGGCAGCATTGACAGTCCGTTACTGGTGATTGATGACGAGGCCGATAACGCCTCGGTCAATACCAATCCGGAAAAAGCCACAGCTATCAATCACGCCATCCGGGAATTGCTGAAGGTATTCCCGCGCTCCAGCTATGTCGGTTTTACGGCAACCCCGTTTGCCAACGTGTTCATTCACCCGGAAACCGAAGACGAGATGCTTGGCGATGATCTCTTCCCCAAGGATTTCATTTACGCACTGGATGCGCCAAGCAACTATATCGGCGCACAAAAGATTTTCTCTGCTGAAGATGAGGCCAGCAGTCCGTTGCGTCCGATTTTTGATGCTGAAATCATTTTTCCGGCAGGTCACAAGGCTGGCCATCCCGTCAGCGAGTTACCCGAATCCCTGACTCGTGCTGTTAACTGCTTCCTGCTGGCCAATGCGACGATGGATCTGCGCAAGGGCTGCCCGCGACACCGTTCCATGCTGGTGAACGTCAGTCACTTCACGCTGGTGCAAGACCAAGTTAGACAGTTGCTGGACGAATACGTGAGGACAGTGAGGGAGGATGTCCGCAGTTATTCTCGGTTGTCCCTTGCCGAGTCATTGCGCAACCCGACCATGGCAACGCTGCACGACCTCTTCAATGACGAATATGGCCATATTGGTATCAGATGGACTGATGTAGCTGCGTGTCTGAGTGCGGCCGTAATGCCGGTAGAGGTAAGGGCCGTCAACCAGAAGTCAGGGGCCGCCAGCCTCGACTATCAGGCTTACAAGGAAAACGGACTGCGGGTAATTGCCGTGGGCGGGAACAGCCTGTCCCGGGGGCTGACCCTGGAAGGGCTGTGTGTCAGCTATTTCTACCGCACTACCAAGATGTACGATGCCCTCCTACAAATGGGACGCTGGTTTGGCTACCGAGATGGCTATGCCGATATTTGCCGGATCTGGATGAGTGATGAAACCAGCAACTGGTATGGTCACATTGCTGATGCAACCGAAGAACTGCGAAGGGAAATCCGGCGCATGCAGCTGGCCGGGCTCAAGCCTATCGATTTTGGTCTCAAGGTAAGGTCCAGTCCCGAAGCGCTGCCCTTGCTGATTACGGCACGCAACAAGATGAGGCATTCGGAAGAGATCGAGAAAGTCATTTCCATCAGCAACGAAGCCATGGAAACCTATCGTCTTAAGTCCGATCCCCCGACCATTGCCATCAATGCCCAAGCCGGGTTGCGGCTGATCGACGCCCTGCAAAAGAATC
Source organism: Vogesella indigofera (assembly GCF_003633895.1). GTDB lineage: Bacteria > Pseudomonadota > Gammaproteobacteria > Burkholderiales > Chromobacteriaceae > Vogesella > Vogesella indigofera. The sequence continues at coordinate 89,143 of NZ_RBID01000015.1, read as the reverse complement.
ATGCTGAGAAATACTGCCCTGATTCTCGTAACCCCTTGTGGCTTGCCGTACCGAAAAGTGAAATCGTAGACCTACTGAAAAGCTATAGCGTTCACCCCATGCTGGTTTCCTTCAATGCAGAGGACATCGCAGGGTTTGTTGCCGAAGCCGGTCATGATTGTCTTGCCACTTGGGATGTTGTCATTCCCCAGGGTAATGGGCAGCAGCCATTGAGACTTGCTGACGGGTTGGAAATTTCTCCCCAGAAGCGTGCCGTAGCGCTGGATCCGTCAACCCGCTCCATTCTGGTGAACGAGAAGAAAATGCGTGTGGGTTCGCGCGGTGTTGAAAAATACGGCCTGACCGAGGAGCAAATCAGACAGGCAGAAGCACGCTTTTATGCCGACCCGAAGAATGAAGAGAGCAGTGTTTCTGATGCTACCTACCGTGGGGCTCGCATTCGTCCACTGCTAGCACTCCACTTCCTAGATGGCTTTGTCCGGAATGGTGCCGACAAAGAAGGAACGTCACTGGACACCGCAGGCCATCCGCTGCTTGCGCTTGGCCTGAGCTTTCCCCGTTTCAATGACTCCGACAACGGTGAGCGGATTCGTTACCGGGTTAACATGGTTGAATGGCATAACAACTATGAGATCCGGCTGGAAGAAGAAGGTGACGACGAAGAGGATGTCATGAATGACGCTTGATCAGCGCTGGAATGAATTGCAGCCGGCAAACAAAGATGATGTTTTCCAGCTGTTAGACCCAGACCATCCCCTAGATTTCTATATCGGACGCGACGCCCGGGGTGGGCGGTCCCTGCTGCTACTCACCACGGATACCCCGCCTGCACCCAAAGAGTACCGGGCAATCCGGATACAGACCTTCCAGCGGCCAGATGGTCGCTGGTCTCTGCTGTTCCGGCTTACCTCCCCGGAGCTAACCCAGCTGTTCACTTGGCTATGCCAGGATCTAGTAGAGGCCGGCCGTAGGGTTGTCGATCCGGCACGGCCAGTTGCCGTACTCATGAAGCGCTTTGCCAACTGGCAACGCCTGATGGCCAGTGGGCATAACGGCCTGATGGATGAAAACCGGATTCGTGGCCTGTGTGGCGAGCTGCTATTTCTCGAACAGCAACTATTGCCGGTCTTTGGTGGCTTGGCATCGGTTACCGGCTGGGTTGGCCCGGAGCGGGCCCACCAAGATTTCCAGATGTGCGACAAGGCATGGGAAATCAAGACCATTCGCCCAGGGAGTACCACGGTTCGCATTTCCTCCGAGCACCAGCTGGATAGCAAAGCCAGACCCATCGAGCTGGTTGTCGTGAGCCTAGCCGACCTGCAGTCATCCTCTCCGGATGGTTTTACGCTGAACCGGCTGGCAGACCGGCTTTATGAAAGCCTTGCCGGCGACCTAGAAGCCCAGGATCTTTTCTTGCAGCGGCTGGCTGCATACGGTTATATCCGGCGCCCGGAGTATGACAGCCGGTATTACCGCGTGACAGCCTGCGAAGCCTATGTTGCAGGCGACGGATTTCCTGCACTTGCACCATCTGGACTGCCAAGCTTCATCAGCCAGGTTACTTACGACCTCGACCTCGCCGGGTGCAAACCGTACCTGAAACAATAAGCTGCTCAGTGGTGAACACAATGAATCAGGAAGAGTTCAAAAACAGTCTACTTGGTGCCTTGGAAGATTCCCGTCTGGATGATTTCCGCAGGGACATGCTGGAAATGGTCAAGGCCAATGCTGTTGCCAACAGTGACTTCGAACAGTCAGCCTTTGTTACTGAAGCAGCCAGACAGTTGGAAGATGCCGAGGAGATCAGTGATTTTGTCCAGTGCTACTTTGAGGATCCGAATCCGACTGGCAGAAAACGCATGCGTATCGATGGCTATGCGCTGGATGAGGTTGATGGTTCGTATCGCTTGCTGGTTGCGGAATACCATGGAGATGGTGCCCCCCTGACGCCTACACTGAACAAAAAGGATGTAGAGCAAAGTTTCAAGTCTCTGCGCAACTTTGTTGAACAGGCGCTGGCTGGTGTCCTCCACTCCACCATGGAAGAAAGTCATCCAGCTTGTGCGCTTGCCAGCGACATTTACCACAAGGCGGAACATATCAGCCGCTTCCGGCTCTATCTGGTAACCGATGCTGAAATCCGGCTGAGAAAGAAAGATTGGCCGGAAGAAAATTGCGGCAACATTCCTGTCGAATTCCACCTCTGGGACATCGCGCGTTTCCAGCGGGTCAATGAGTCTCTTTCCGGGCAGGACGAGCTGGAAGTCGACTTCACCGAATACCTGCCGGATGGCATTCCCTGCTTAGCTGCCAGCCAGATGGCAGACAACTGCCAGTCTTACCTGTGCGTAATACCAGGGGATGTCTTGGCTGGAATCTATGATCGTTTCGGTAGTCGCCTACTGGAAGGTAATGTACGGTCCTTCCTGAGTACCCGGGGAAAGGTGAACAAGGGTATCCAGACAACGATCAAAAACGAGCCGGAAATGTTCTTTGCCTTTAATAACGGCATCTCGGCCACCACTACGGGAGCAGAAGTAAGGATCGGAGCGAACGGCATGCATCTGGTTGCCGCTCGCTACCTGCAAATCGTGAATGGAGGCCAGACCACCGCATCACTGTCGACAGCAAAAAGATCTGGGGCGAATCTTGCTCAAACTCATGTCCAGATGAAGCTTACCGTTATCGAGCCGGATCAGTCGCAAAACATTGTTCCGCGGATTGCACAATATGCCAACAGTCAGAACAAGGTCAGTGATGCAGACTTCTTCTCCAATCACCCCTTCCACGTGCGGATCGAGAACCTGTCGCGCAGGCTGTGGACTCCACCCTCCCAAGGTGAACAGCATGGAACACACTGGTTCTACGAGCGTGCAAGGGGCCAGTATCTCAACGAACAATCCCGGCTCACGGTGGCGCAGAAGAAAGCATTTGTCAGCCAGAATCCGCGAGAAAGGATGTTCAGCAAGACCGATCTGGCCAAATACGAAAACAGTTGGGAACAACTGCCTCACAAAGTCAGTCTGGGAGCGCAGAAGAATTTTATCGAGTACGCTAAGCGGATCAGTGAGCAATGGCAACATGATGCAGATAGCTACAACGAAGATTATTATCGCAATGCCATTGCAAAAGCCATTCTATTCCGCAAGACGGAGCGAATTGTTTCGCAGCAGGAATGGTACAAGGATTATCGCGCCCAGATCGTGACCTACTCGATTGCCAAACTGGCTGAGATGATCAAATCTCAAACCAGCTGGAAAACCCTAGACTTCAAGGTCATATGGAATCGGCAGGACATTACCCCAGCACTGGAGCTGCAAATCACCAGAATCGCTGGGCGCATAAACGAGATTATTTGCAGATCTGAAAACCAAGCCCGCAACATATCCGAGTGGTGCAAGAAAGAAGCATGCTGGCAACAGGTAAAGGAAGAAAAGCTTCCTTTTTACCAAGAATTTTTCAATGAGCTTGCTGATACTATTCAGGTCAATAAACAGGCACGTGAAGCCCGAGATATTCAGAAAATGGATGGCGGGATTGATGCACAGATTACGGTGGTTAACCTTGGGTCAGCCTATTGGAACAAAATACAAATATGGGGCAAGAAGAACCTCCTGCTTGGTGAGACGGATAACAAGTTGATTAGTACGGCCATCAAGGGAGTGCCTAACGAAAAACAGTCCAGAAAGCTGATTGAGTTGCGAGCTCGGCTAATTGAAGAGGGATTCAACGCTGATTGAAATGTCGATGGGATTGTTGGGGCTGATTAGGGTGCCTATCTTAAGTTAGAAGGGAATGTTAGGAGAGTCGAGTGTGCTTGAGTCGGTCTTGATACTTTGCATTGATGGCCTGTAAGGCTGGCTGGTAGCCACCAGCCAGCCTTATAGGCTACATTGTTGGGTGATTAAGGCTTCAGTAACGGGCAACCGATCAACGGAAAAAATCAGCAACTCTATGTCTTGCCCAAGTGTGCTGGAACACTAAACTATGCCAATATATCGGCCACGATTTTAGCAATCTGATGTGCTAGAAGTGGAGGAACGGCATTCCCTACTTGGTGATACTGCTGGGTACGCCCCCCTTGGAAGAAATAGTTGTCCGGGAATGTTTGTAGGCGTGCAGCCTCTCTTACTGTCAGGCTTCTACACTGGGCCGGATCGTAATGGATGAAATAATGTCCATCCTTGGAAATGTGGCTGGTGATGGTTGTTGACGGCCCATCAGCAGTTTGCACCCTGAATCGATCTGAAAATTTGCCCGTTTCCCAGTTTTTATGAGCAGGTGCAAGGCCTGGTAAATCAAACTCCTGATGCCCCTTGGGGGATCGCTTGTTAACCAATGCAAAGTTGGCTGCATAGCCGTAACGAGCCAAGTCATCAATGCGATGCCCGCGAGTTTCATGGTTGAGCCAGACTTTCAGTCTTGGGTCAAGGAGCCATGTGTCGAGATGCGCATGACCGGTGTTTCCAGTCTCAGCCTTTTTGGGGAGCCTTGTGCCTCCCGTATCAATGAAGTTGCCAACTTGGTCGACAGTCTTTCTTAAACTAGTAACCAAAGCTGTTGCTTGTTCCGATTGTCTTGCTGCGGCCACGGCCAGTTGTCCAAGCTGCTGGCGCACATACGATACCCACAACTCAGCAGAGTCCTTCTGCTTGCTTAACTGACTTCTTAGTGGCGGCAGGTTATCAATTACTTCTTTGACCCCCACTGGAAGGGTGCTATCAAGCTTCTGTAGATCTTTATGATAGTGATCCTCTCGAATGCCCAGCAGAATGACTCGATGACGTGCCTGAGGAATGCCATGCTCTTCTGCCCGAATGATGTATTTTGCGGCATCAAGTTGGGCCGGGTCGTCACCATCTCGGAAAGTGATGTCATGTACAAGGGAGACTATCCGATAGCATTGACCCTGCCGTCCAGTTTTGAGGGCTGCATCTGGGTTGGCAAGATCGCGCAATATCTGGTGGAAGATTTGTTCACCATTGATCCTAGATGACAGAATTCCCTTGACATTCTCCATTACGAATATGTGGGGCTGATAGTTCTGGATAATCCTCAGATACTCACGATAGAGGAAGTGACGGTTGTCCTCCTCAGGTTTGTAATCAACTTTCCCCATGTTTCGGGCGCGGCCAACCAGTGAGTATGCTTGACAGGGAGGGCCGCCGATCAACACCCAAGGTTGATGGGCTGGAGTCTTTCCAAGCGCGTGCTGGATGGCTGCGTCAAGAGCAGCATTTCCTTTGGTGCTTCCGATTTCGATGCATAATGCCTCTTCTCCAGCTTGGTTCCAAAGATCGATGGTGTCACAGCTAAAAGGCTTCTCGGACTCGCCATTGCAGAAGCGGTAGTAGTCTGTAAGCTTTTCCGGCCTTCTACTGTGCAATAGTCGATAGAAAGCTCGAAGGCGTAGCGTCTGATGCGCTATGGGGTCCTTTTCGGCCGAAACGGCGATCTGAAAGCCCCTACCATTTTGCAGCGATGAAAAGCCTTCACCCAAACCGCCTGGCCCAGCAAAAAGATCAACAACAGGAATTGGGGGGGTATTGGTGCTCATTGTGAGTATCTGTGTGTTCAATCAGACTACCAGGATACCAGGAAGCAAGGCGAGCAGGAAGCAAGTCAATGGATGTTGTTGATCGGAAGACAAGATCCCGCATGATGTCGGGTATCAGAGGGAAGAATACCAAGCCGGAGATTGTTGTGCGCAGGTATCTGCATGCCCAAGGCTTTCGGTTCCGGTTGCATGTGGCCGACCTGCCCGGTAAGCCTGATATTGTCTTGCGTAAATACAAGCTGTGCATTTTTGTGCACGGCTGTTTTTGGCATCACCATGAAGGCTGTCGATATGCGACAACGCCTAAGACGCGGACAGAATTTTGGATAGAGAAATTTACTACCAATAAGCAGCGTGATGCTCATGCGCGGATGCTGCTGCTCAATGCAGGATGGCGGGTATTTGAAATATGGGAATGTGGCCTAAAAAAACGGAGCGACGAATCTATTGGCTGGCTCTCTGAGTGCATCAGGGGGGAGGTTGCAATGCTTAGCTGGCCGAATTACTGGCGATCTCAAGAACTAGGTGCATAACGGCTTGCCGTGATTCAATCTCGGCATCCAAGTGCTCGTCAAATACCGCGATCGGCATCTTGAACCCCAGTAACGCACGAGGCCAGATGTTGAGCCGGTGCGCCATGGCATCCAGCTCCTCTTGGCTATGCACCGACAAGTCCGTCCCTTTGGGTAAATACTCCTAAATCAGACCGTTGGCGTTTTCGTTGCGGCCTTGCTGCCAAGGCGAGCGGGAACGTTATCACGGTATGTCGCGACGAAGGCCCATTCATCGCTACTGACTTCGATTGGCTAGGGTTTGCGGTTGGCCACAGCCATCGGACCTTACGACTCAGGCATCATTCAGAACTTACTCTAGTTATCAGAGACTGGCAGTCTACAATCCAATGAGTCGTCACCATGCATTAAGTACTTGCCACCTCGTTCTGGGCGGCCAAAGTCGGAATCGAGACAGGATGATTCCAAAGTCATGAAAAATGCTAAAAAAATCCGGCAGGACATAATCGCGGTGAACGTGGCTCAGGTGTACCTGTTGGTAATCGCCGTCTGGCTACTGTTTCACGGCGAATTCTTGGCCGCGCTTATCTTCGTCGGCTTTGCCCGACTGTTTGAATCCGCACTACCGGTGACCCGTAAAAACGACGACGAATAACCTGCCGATCCAGATAGACTAAGCGGGGCAAGCCCGGCTTTAACTATTGGCAGGCCACAACCCCTCCACGTCAGCACCACGGCCCCACCTGCAGGGAATCCCGATTTATCCGGTTTCATTGAGTCCCGATTTATCGGGTTTCATGGTTTCCCGGCCGCCCAGCTCGCTACAGGTACTTCCGCCGGTTTCTCGGCCTCCGAGGGCGGCGCCGAGCGCGGTTTTCGAAAAATGGCGAGATAGCTAATAAACGCCGTCAATTTTTCTGTCCATCCGGTCTTCCTAGAGAAACCAAACCGGACGGACAAACCGGATAGGCCGGAAAGGTGAATCCCGATTTTCGCTATTTTAGAACCACTGTTTTGGCGAACAAGGCGCAGCTCAGATCAAGTCGCTAATGTCGGTGGCAACCTCGGACGGCCGGCATTGACGTTTTGTGTCCGTCCGGTTTTGTTGTCTCGATGTATGTCCGGTTTGTCCGTCCGGTTTGGTACCACTAGGGGAGACGGACGGACACCCCTCCCCAAGCGACACATTCGCCCCATCGATTCGAATGAGTTTTCGGCCCTCCAGGGTGTCTTTTACCTCGTAGAATCGGTTGCGGGGGACTCTGGCTTCGATACACTGCGTCTGCCAATGAGCCACTGAGACAGACTCTGTATCATCGCCCAGCATCTGCTTGAGAATATCCAGTACGGTTACCTGGTGCTTCCCCAGCCTCACGGGCTCCTCGGGTTTCATATGGGCCGAGTGATCGGTCAACTTGAGTACTGCACTGATGGTGACTGCGTGGGTATCTTCCTGTAAGGGCACAGCAATCATTTCAAATGAGAGATCAGGCGGGTTTTCAGCATCTTTCATCTTGTGTGCGGTCAGCTGGACCCCTCCACCTGGACGACTCACCTCATACTCGGCATCCACTGCACCTTTAAGCGCCGATGACCCCCGCGCACCTTTGCTGCTGTCCTTGCCACTGTGGTGGACAATCACTACGGTGGCACGCCATTTCCGGCGCAACATGTCCACATTGCTGACAAATCGCCCCACATCCGCCGCGCTGTTTTCATCCCCGATGAAGTTACGGGCCATCGTGTCGATGACGATCACCCTCGGCATAACCCCCGTCGCAATGACAAGCCTGCGAATGGCATTGGCCACCCCCACTGCATTGAGACCATTTACAAGGTCGGCTGGGGCTTTGGACACGAACAGCTGTTCCGGCATACCCGAGAATCCATGGTATTGAGCCCAAGCTTTCACGCGCCTAGCGATCCCGTTGTGCCCCTCCCCGGCGATATAGAATACGGCACCCTGCTTGACGGCCTGTCCATGAAACGGGGTGCCCGTTGCGACGCAGCATGACATGTCCAGAGCAAGGAATGATTTCCCCATGCCGGGAGCCCCATACATGACTGCCATCGTGTCTTCCTCAAGGTAGGCATGAACCAACCAGGAGACTGGCTGTACCGACATTTCAGTGGCCTGGACGAAAGCGAATGCGTCCGACCCAATTTGTCCATATCCCTTGGCTCGTGCCCCATCAATCATCCGCTGCAGCTCCGCCCCCAAGAGCTCACGCGCTCGCTCTTCCCCCCGATGTTCGGCCACGTCGTACGCTACGGCAGAGAACACCAGCCGGATAGTGTCATCATCAGCACCACGGCCAACCAGTTGCCCGACAAGGCGCAATGAGCTGCCATGCACGTCTTCACCTTGTTGTAGCGCCTCCAGCAGCTCCTCCATTGAGCCGGGTTTCGCGGGCACCATCTCCAGCAGCTCAGGGTCTTCGTCATCCTCGCCTGCGACTATGTCGTAGCTGCCAGACGCTGCGCCAGGGGCCGCCCCGTTCTTGTAGATCGCGCTTGCGTCGAGCGCTGGCCATTCATCAAGGTAGACGGCCCCGCTCGTGGGCAGCACCTTGTATTCACCATTCGGAGGCCGCCCGATGTAGAACGACTGGCTCATGGTAAAGGACTCCCTAGCCAGAATGCCCCCCAGTGCCCCGTTAAGTCCCGCCGCCAGTCGTTCCCGGTCTTGAGGCAGATGATCACGCGCCAGTGGCACCAGCACCCGCCAGCGCGGACGATCAGGCGTGTGGCTGTGCGTGGTGACGATCACGGCCGACAGGTTGTAACGCTCCAGACGCTCGTGTGCGTCTTCGGGTGTTACGTCACCCTCGTCATAGTCGCCCTCGACCCCCGTAATTGCTGTCATCGCTGCGTCATAGCGCCGGCAGCCATTATCATTTGGCTGGCCGGTAAAGGTCGCCAATTTAATCAATGGAGCGGCTTTCTTGTCGCACGGGGGGATCTCTTCCAGCATGGTGCAGAGCTCGGGAAAGGTCGTTTCCCGCTCTTGCAACGCCCGCCCCCTAGCATCAGAAAAATAGGTGTACTTGATAACACGGGTAGTCATATGTCGCCGCTCCCCTTGCTGGTGTCACCTTCCGACCGTCTTGCGATGATCTCGACTCGGCCTGAACTCAGCAGTCTCTCTACCTCTGCGGCGCGGCGGTGCAGATCCGAAAGAGCAGCGGGCAGTTGCTGCTCATCCATCGTGGTCAGGTCATTCGTAGTGCGGGTGAAGGCATCCATGTAGCCTGTCAGGATGCCAGCCGCGTCCTTATCAAAGATGACAACCGCCCGTGAATCCGCTACCCGGTCGTACAGTTCTCGCAGGCGCAGCAGACGCTTGAGGAAGGCCTCAATATGTGCGCGGATAGTTTCCGCATCGGTATGGGCGTTCATGCTTGGCCCTCCAGACGAGCCTCGACCCAGACCTTGATGGCCTCGCTGTCCCAGCCGACTGCCCGAGCCCCAATGCGGTGGGCCTTGGGGAACTGGCCCAAGCTCATCAAGTGGTAAATCCATGCGCGGCCGAAGCCGGTAACGGCTTCGACTTCAGGCAGGCGCATGATGCGACGTGGTGCTGCTGCATTCAACATAGCCTTCTCCTTGTGCTCAGTGGCAACGAGTGGATGTGGCTAGAGTATTTACGCAGCAGAGAAGAGAATGTCAGGGACAGATATTCGGGGTTATTTGTCCCGATTTTGACGAAACGTCAGTTGACTGTAAGGTGATTTATCCCAATAGCGGGAGGCTTCACGCTTGAGGTTACCTCCTGGGTCGACTTTCCATGAGTCAGGCACAAGGTCTGGGCGCTGTTCGACGGCATCCCAGCAGGCTGTTTCGAATGACAGCGTAGGGTCTTCTTTGTGAATACGGTTGGCCAAGGCGTATAGGTTTTCTATGTTGGGATTGTGAATCCGGCGCTTTCCTTTCTTCCCCTTTGGCATCTTCCCGGATGAAAAACACTCTTCGTAATAGCTTCGAAAGGACGGAACCAAAAATACATCCTTGCGAAATTTGCGCGCGTCTTCAAAGGTCATGTTACCGGCCTTAATCTCCAGCTCAAACTGTTGAGCCAAAACAATCGTGTGCCAGCTCTGAAAGCGCGGAATAAACTTCATTGCTTCGGCATGTGGAATCGTGTGGAGTGTCTCGAGACTTTCGATGAGACCCAGTCTTCTCATCTCGTTAAGAAAAGCAGGGAAGCGAAAGATAGGAACTCGAAGAGGCCATAGGGGGGTGCCATCATCTTCTGCCAATTCGAAAATGACCCCTTCGGAAAAGATCCGCACCCCAATAACATTAAATGGTTGATCGAATCGACTATCATCCTCAAATTGCCCGCTCAACAGCGTATCAGGAAATGCACAGTATGCTGTCCCCAGACCTAGCATTCGGAATTGCACCTTTTTCGCCATCGGCAGCCCCTTCTCTGAGTGGGATTGATCATGAAATGAATCAGGTTTCCAGCCCGTTTATTCCCGCCTTCTAAAGAAATTTAGCAAAAATAGCACTAATGCCAAATATATTATTAAACAAGAAATTACCTTTTTTAGGCCTCGTCATTTTGGGAGTGCTTGTCCAATGCCTCCATGGAGTATCGGGCCCAGTCAGCCATCAGGGCACGCCGTTTCTCGAAGATGTCGCTGCGCCAGTAGGCAGCTTCCGCGCCATCAGCAATCCGGTGGGCCAAGGCCAGTTCACACACCTCACGCGGATACGGGGTACATTCGGCCGCCCAGTCACGGAAGGTCGAACGAAAGCCATGAACGGTCAGATGTCCTTTGCCCATGCGTCGCAAGGTCATAGTCATGGCTTGGTTGGACAACGGCTTGCCGGCCTTCAACCCGGAAAACAGGTAAGAAGAGCCCTCGAGTCGAGGCAATTGTTCCAGCAGAGTTAGCGCAGCATCGGACAAGGGTATGCGATGAGCCTTGCCTGCCTTCATCCTTGTGGCGGGAATGGTCCAGGTTCGCGATGCCAGGTCGACCTCGGCCCAGGTTGCTTCCAAGACCTCAGAGGTGCGGCAGGCAGTGAGGATCGTCAGCTCCAGCGCACGGGCACTGATGGCCTCCAGTTTTCTCAGCTCGGCCAAGAAATCTGGCAGCTCTGCCCATGCCATGGCCGCATGGCTTTTTACAGCACGAACCCGTGAGCGCTTCGGCAGCAACTTATCCAAGTGACCACGCCAGCGCGCCGGGTTCTCACCTTGGCGCAGGTTACGGGCCTTGGCCGCATCCAACACCAGCTCAATGCGGTTACGTACGCGGCTGGCGGTTTCGGGTTTGGTCGCCCAGATCGGTTGCAGAATTTCCAGCACATGCGCAGTCGTCACATCTTGTGCGGGTAGTGCACCAATAGTCGGATGAGCGTAGGTGGCAAGGGTGTTTTCCCACTGCTGGGCGTGCTTGGCATTTTTCCAGCCGGCCCGGTGGGCGGCGATATAGGCGGTGGCTATCTCCCTGAAAGTCACCGCACGGGCGGCTTCGGCCTCCTGGGCGGCGATCCTCGCCTCCCGCTCAGCGTCACGTACAGCCAAGGGATCGGTCCCAGTCTTGGCCAGCTTGCGCGCCTCAGTTGCCTTGTCTCTGGCTTCGGCCAAGCCGACCTCGGGGTAGCGGCCCAGTCCCATATCCCGACTCTTGCCGGCAATCTTGAAGCGGAATATCCAACTCGTCCCACCCGTTTTGCCAACCTTGAAATACAGACCGTCGCCGGCATTGGTCAGGCCGGCCACAGCGGCCTTTGCCAGCTTCTCAACTGTTTTACTCGTCAGGGACCCCATGCCGCTCTCCTCAGGTGCCATGCCAGCCCATACCCTAATAGCCCATACTTCAGCCCATACCTTGGATGTGGATTTCTGCTGCGCTCACTAGCCCTCACTGGATGAAGAATAGGCAGAGAAGTCTGTAAAATCTAGGCTGTACTGGATGTCATGAGTAACCAATAGACACTGATGTGGCGGACTCCCTCTCCGCCAGACCAACATCTAAGCCCTTGAGCAATCAAGGGCTTTTTTGTTTTCCGAGGCGGCTGCGGCCGCCGTCGCGATAATCGCCTGTCAAACGCCCTTCTTTGTCTGCTGGCTAATCACGTCGTTATGTTTGCAAGTTTCTGAATTCAATGGAGATTTTCCTCTGTCGGTCAGTGTCTGGGTAGAAGGCGCCACGGCGCGCGTAATGCCTCTCCAAAAAATCATCTTGAAGATCAAGCCCGCTACGGGCAAGCGCTGTCGCCGCTGCTTTCCGGAAAGAAAGCGCCTTCTGCCTTTTGTCTCGCCTGACCTTGTGGCGACCAAAGTGGCGACCTAAAGTGGCGCCCGGGCGGGCCAGGGGGGGCTTGGTCGCTAGCCGCCGCGCGCCAGCCACAGCGTCGCCAGCAGCGCGCAGGCGGCGTGGCTCCACGCCAGCCGGCGCAGTGCACCGGCGGTGTCCTGTGGCGAGCGCCAGCTGATGATGAAGGGGCGGCGGTCGGCGGGGCGTTGCAGGTGATGGCTGAGCGGGATGGCGGCCAGTGCGCGGTGGTTGCGGCCAACCTCGCCGTGGGCGGTCTGGCGCGCGTGCTCCCACTCCTCGCTGCTGAGTGTGCCGTCGCCGTTCTGGTCGAAGCGGCGCAGCAGTTGCGCCGGGTCCTGTTTCCATTCGTTCAGCGTCAGCTGCAGGTCGTCGCGGAAGGCCTGCCGGTCCGGTTGGCCGCCGAGGCTGCGCAGCTCGCCCAGCGCGTACAGCGGGTCGCCGATGGCGATCCAGCGCTCGCTCAGCACGTCGTCGCCGTCATGCCAGCTGCGCTGGTGGCGGGCCTCGATGCTGGCGCCGGCCGGTTGCACGATGATCTCGCCGCGCCGATCCAGCAGCCGGAACGAGTCGTCGCTGCACAGGCGTTCGCTGCGCTGCGGGCGTTGCTGGCGACCGTTCGGACGCCGCTCCGCCTGATACCACACGCAACGCATGCCACCAAATGGGGTCACCAGCGGCGGGCCGTCCAGCGCTGCGGCCTCGCCAAAGCATTCGCAATAGCCCTGTGCCGCCGCCTGCGAGGTGGTGGTCGGGGTGTCGGCCACATGGCGGTACTGGCGGTAGAAGTGCAGCCACAGCGCCACGCCGAGCAGGGCGCCGGCTGCCGGCAGTAGCCGCGGCGGCAGTTCGTCCAGTTGCCAGGCCAGCAGGGGTAGCAACAGGTAGGGCAGCAGCGAGGCGTAGCGCTGTTGCAGCGCCGCGAGCGGGATCATGGTGGTGTGGCTCAGCGTTCGAACAGCGCCTTGACGTCGACGTCGCGTTTTTCCGCTTCGGCAAAACGCAGCGCGCGTGCGGTGCGGAAGCCGAACAGGTTGGCGACGAACACGTCGGGGAATTGCTCGATGCGCACGTTGTTGTTGTTGACCGCTTCGTTGTAGAGTTCGCGGCGATCGGCAATGCCGTCTTCCAGCTGGCTGATACGCTGCGCCAGGTGGCTGAACTGCACATCGGCCTTCAATTCCGGATAGGCTTCGGCCACCGCGAAGATCTGGCCGAGCAGGCCGCGCAGCTGGCCTTCCAGTTCACCGATGCGGCCAACGTTACCGGCGCGGGCGGCCTCCGACATCGCGGCGCGCGCTTCCATTACCTGGGTCAGGGTGTCCTGCTCGAACTGGCCGTAGTGGCGGCAGACATCGACCAGCTTGGGGATCTCGTCGTGGCGCTGTTTCAGCAACACGTCGATATTGGCCCAGCTCTTGCTGACCTCGTGCTTCAGGCGCACCAGGCCGTTGTAGAGCAGGATGCCGTAGAAAAGCAGCACCACGAATGCAGAAACGAACAGGAAAAATGGCATGAGCGGGTGTCCTTTGAAATTCGATGCCATCGTCACCGCAGCGCTGGCGGGTGTCAAGAAAGTGGCGAGATGACTTCTCTCAATATTGTCGGCGGCGGGCGTCTGGGCAAGAGCGTGGCGCGGCTGGCGCACGACAGCGGGCGCTACCGCATCGGCGCGCTGCTGTGCCGCAGTCAGGCGTCGGCGCTGTCGGCGCGTGACTTTGTCGGTGCCGGCGTGGCGCTGACGACGCTGGCGGCCCTGCCGGCGGTCGACATCACCCTGCTGGCGGTGCCGGACGGCGAGATTGCCGGCGTGGCGGCCGATCTGGCGGCGGCGCGGGTGATTGCCGCCGGCAGCGTGGTGTGTCACGCCAGCGGTGTTGGCGAAGCGGCCTTGCTAGCGCCGCTGGCGGCGCAGGGCGTGCACTGCGCCAGCCTGCATCCGGCGTTTTCCTTTGCCGATCCGGCGCGTGCGGTGGCCGGTTTTGCCGGCACCCGCTGCGCGCTGGAGGGCGACGCGGCGGCCCTGCCGTTGTTGCAAAGCTTTGCCGCAGACATCGGCGGCGTGCCCTTCGTGCTGGCGCCCGGCGGCAAGGCGGCCTACCACGCCGCGCTGTCGATTGCCTCTAATTATCTGGTGACTCTGCACGATCTGGCGGCGCGGGTGGCGGCGCAGGCCGGCATGACGGACGAGGTGGCTGCTGCGGTGCTGGGCGGGCTGATGCGACAAACGCTGGAAAATACCCTGGCGTTGGGGTCGGCGGCGGCGCTGACCGGACCGATCGCACGTGGCGACGCCGGCACCGTGGCCAAGCATCGCGCAGTGCTGTCCACGCAAGATGACGCGCTGTACTGCGCGCTGGGTGTGGCCACCGCGAGGTTGGCCGCAGTACGGCTGACGGCGGCGCAGCAGCAGGCGCTGGCAGCGGCGCTGGGGACGTCAGTCATTTAGCGCTGGCGGCGTGGCGGGTGTCGGACAATAGGGGTGCGATGACGGAAGGCAGCTTGCAAGCGGTGGTGCTGGCGGCGCTGCAGCACGAATTGCGGCGCCAGGGCGAGAGTGACGACTATCCGGGCAGTTCCGCCGCAGTCGGGGCGCTGGAGCGGGCTGCCTTGTGCGGGGTGTTTGATCTGGAGGCGCTGGCCGAGGCGGTGTGTCGGGAACTGCAACGGCACGGCGGCGGGCCCGACTAAGGGGCGCTGGTGCTACTTGTTGTCGCGTCTGAACAAAGGTTGGCCGCAAGTGTTGCGGCCAACCTTTTGTCATCAGGCAGCGTGGATCACGAAGATCGCCGGCCGTTTGTGAAAGTCAGGCGCCTCCTTCGGCCAGTCCTTTACCAGCCGGCTGACGATGGTCTGCGTCGGTGCGGTGAGGTCGGCGGCTACGCACAGGCGGGTGGCCGGTGCCAGCGTGTCGCGCAGTTGTTGCAGCAGCGCGTTGTTGCGGTACGGGGTCTCGATGAACAGCTGGGTTTCGTTGTTCTGCCGCGAGCGCGCTTCCAGCGCCTTGATCGCCTTGCCGCGCTCGGCGGCGTCCACCGGCAGGTAGCCGTGGAAGGCAAAGCACTGGCCGTTGGCGCCGCTGGCCATCATCGCCAGCAGGATCGACGACGGCCCGATCAGCGGCTCGACGCGGTAGCCTTTCTCGTGCGCCAGCGCCACCAGCTGCGCGCCGGGGTCGGCCACTGCCGGGCAGCCGGCTTCCGACACCAAGCCCACATCCAGCCCGGCGGCCAGCGGTGCCAGCAGCGCGGCGACTTCGGCCGGCTTGGTGTGCTCGTTCAGCGTGTTCATCACCAGCTCGCGGATCGGCGTGCTCACGCCCAGCTGCTTCAGGTGTTTACGCGCGGTTTTTTCCGCCTCCACCACAAAATGGCTGATGTGGGTGACGCGGGCGCGCTCGCCTTCCGGCAGCCACGGGGTGTCGCCTTCGCCCAGTGGGGTGGGGATCAGGTACAGGGTGCCGGCCATCACAGGATCTCCACGCCTTCGTTCTGCAACATGCTCACCAGTGCGAACAGCGGCACGCCGATCAGCGCGTTGGGGTCGTCGGCTTCCACTTTTTGCAGCAGCGCGCCACCCAGGGTTTCGCTCTTGGCGCTGCCGGCGCAGTGGAGGGCGTCCGGCTCGCGCGTCAGGTAGTTGCGGATCTGCTGTTCGGTCAGCTGGCGCAGGGTGACTTTTGTGATGCCCACGTCTTCCTGGATGTGGCCGCTCTTGCTGTTATAAAGCGCCAGCGCCGAGTGGAACACCACGGTACGGCCACTCATCCACTTCAGCATTTCCACGCCGTTTTCGAAGCTGCCGGGCTTGCCGATCTGCTGGCCGTCGAGCAGTGCCACCTGGTCGCCGCCGATGATCAGCGCCTCCGGGAAGCGCTCGGCCAGCGACATCGCCTTGCTGCGTGCCAGGCGCACGGCGGTGTCGAGCGCGGTTTCGCCCGCCAGCGGGGTTTCGTCGCACACCGGCGCCACGGCGGTGACCGGCAGGCCGAGGCGTTCCACGATTTCGCGGCGGTAAGGAGAGGTAGAGGCAAGCACGATCTGCATGTCGGTCATCCGTGGTAAAGAGGGCGCAGGCTGCCTGTTGCATCAATGGCTTGTTGCCGCCGCTGCCGCAGTCAGTATGCTGGTTTGTTTTGACAAAGTGATGGCGCTGATAATATCATGCCGGGTTTATGTCTAACCCGATTTTGATTGATCCGCTCGCGTTTGCCCGCGATGGCGCTTCGTTGCAAAACGAACGGCCGGTTGCGACGCTCGCCGAGCGCGTACATGAGCTGCTGGCATCCGATGCTGGCGTGGTGAAATTCGAGGTGGAAGGTTTTCAGGACCGTCTGCTGCGACCCTCGCTGCGTTACCGTCTGTCTGCCACGCTCAGCGTTGAATGTCAGCGTTGCCTGACGCCGATGCCGTTCGAACTGGAAGCAGGGGGTGTGATTACCCTGTTCTCCCGCGAGGACAAGCTGGAAGCAGCGGTAGAGGCCGATGACGAACTGGACGCCATTCTGGCGGAAGAAACTTTCGACGTTATCGCACTGATCGAAGACGAAATTATCATGGGCTTGCCGCTGTCGTTGATGCACGACGACTGCGACACGGAAGAACTGAAGCGCGCCAAGGCTGACAAGCCTAATCCGTTTGCGGTATTGGCGGTGTTGAAGCAATCCAAGTCCTGAACGTTTAACTTGAATCCTTAGGAGTCGACCATGGCTGTTCAACAGAACAAAAAGTCCCCGTCCAAGCGTGGCATGCACCGCGCACACGATTTTCTGACCGCTCCGTCGCTCGCTAAAGAGCCGACTACCGGTGAAACCCACCTGCGTCACCACATCAGCCCGAACGGCTTCTACCGTGGTCGTCAGGTTGTGAAGGCCAAGGGCGAGTAATCGTTCCTTACTATTATCCTTACCTTCATAACAACAGGTAGGTTAACTACCGTGTCACGTTGATGACTATCACCGTAGCGGTCGATGCAATGGGCGGTGACGTTGGCCTCAAGGTCACTGTCCCTGCATCTGTCCAGTTCCTTAGCGACACTCCCGATGTCAATCTTGTACTGGTGGGCGATCAGGCGGCAATCGAAGCCGAGCTGATGGCACTGCCGGATTCCGTGCGCGCGCGTATCACGGTTCGTCATGCCTCCGAAGTGGTGGGGATGGACGAGTCGCCGCAGCTGGCACTGAAGAACAAGAAAGACTCGTCGATGCGGGTGTCGATCAATTTGGTCAAAGAAGGCCTGGCGCAGGCAGCGGTTTCCGCAGGGAACACCGGCGCGCTGATGGCGACGGCCAAATTCGTCCTGAAAACCATTCCCGGTATTGACCGCCCCGCCATCGCCAAGATGATGCCCGGCATCAAGGGCAATACCTGCGTGCTGGATCTGGGTGCCAACATCGATTGCTCGCCGGAGCAGTTGTTGCAGTTCGGCATCATGGGTTCCGAACTGGTGGCCAGTCTTGAGCAACGGACGAATCCAAGCGTTGGCTTGTTGAATATCGGTTCCGAGGACATCAAGGGCACCGAGTCGATCAAGCGTGCGGCAGAGCTGCTGCGCGAATCCGGCCTGAATTTCTACGGTAACGTTGAGGGCAACGACATCTTCAAATCGACGGTAGATGTGGTAGTCTGCGACGGATTTACCGGTAATGTTGCGCTGAAAGCCTCCGAGGGGTTGGCGCACATGATTTCTACGTTCCTGCGCGAAGAGTTTGCTCGCACGTGGTGGACCAAGCTGTGCGCCCTGGCCGCAATGCCGGTGCTCAAGCTGTTCAAGGCTCGTGTGGATCCCCGTCGTTACAATGGCGCCAGTTTTCTGGGGCTGCGGGGAATCGTGGTGAAAAGCCACGGTGGAACTGACGCGCTGGGATTTCGTATCGCGCTGGAGCAGGCTTGCGAGGAAGTTCGCGCCAACGTGATTGGTCACATTGCAGACCGGGTTGCCGTTCAATTACAAAATATCAAGCAATCCGAGTCAGAAGCTAAAGACAGCGCATGACCTATTCCCGCATTCTCGGTACCGGCAGCTACCTGCCGGAACTACTGATGACGAATGCGATGCTGGCTGAACGTGTCGAAACCAGTGACGAGTGGATTGTCTCTCGCACTGGCATTCGTGCGCGCCACATCGCCGCCGATGACCAGAAGACCAGTGACCTGGCCTATCTGGCGTCGCTCAAGGCTATTGAAAGCGCCGGTATCGAGGCCAGCGAGCTGGACCTGATCATCGTCGCCACCACCACGCCGGACATGGTGTTCCCCAGTACCGCCTGCATCCTGCAGGAAAAGCTCGGCGTGCCGGGCATTCCTGCGTTTGACGTGCAGGCCGTGTGCGCCGGCTTCATGTATGCGCTGGTGACCGCCAACAACTATATCAAGGCCGGCATGGCCAAGAAGGTGCTGGTGGTCGGTGCCGAACTGATGAGCCGCATTCTGGACTGGGACGACCGCCGTACCTGCGTGCTGTTTGGCGATGGCGCTGGCGCCATGGTGCTGGAAGCGTCGGACGAACCGGGCCTGCTGCACGCCAAGCTGGCCGCCGACGGCCGCTACCAGAGCATCCTGAATACCCCGGCGCAGATCGCCGGCGGCAAGATTCAGGGCATGCCTTACCTGCACATGGACGGCCCGGCCGTGTTCAAGTTCGCGGTCAAGGCACTGTCCGATATCGCGGAAAAAACGCTGGACGAAGCCGGCGTGGCGCAAGCCGATGTCGACTGGCTGGTGCCGCATCAGGCCAACCTGCGCATCATCGAATCCACCGCCAAGCATCTGAAGCTCTCGATGGACAAGGTGATCGTCACCTTGCCGGAGCAGGGCAATACCTCAGCTGCCTCCATTCCGCTGGCGTTTGACTGCGCGGTGCGCGATGGTCGCATCCAGCGCGGCCAGACTGTGCTGCTTGAAGGCATCGGTGGCGGCTTTGCCTGGGGCGCGGTACTGCTGCGCTTCTAAGGTGACGTGCGCGACAGGTGATCGCCTGTCGCGCGCCTTGCGCTACGAAACTGTCAAAACATCGTCCAGCTGCAGTGAACTGCGGCGATCATACGAGCGTTTGACAGTTTCTTTTGCATAAATCGCAGCAAGCGGTCATCATTCACCCCGTTTCAAAAGGAGACCCCGAGATGGCGTTTGCCTTTCTTTTTCCCGGTCAGGGCTCGCAGAGCCTGAAAATGATGGACGGCTTTACCGACCTGCCGGTAGTAAAACAGACATTTGACGAAGCCTCGGCCGCCCTGGGTGAAGACCTGTGGGCCATGCTGCAGGCGGAGACGCCGGAGGCGATCAACGCCACGGTCAATACCCAGCCGCTGATGCTGGCCGCCGGTGTGGCCACTTACCGTGCCTGGCTGGCGCAAGGCGGTGCCTTGCCGGTTGCCCTGGCCGGGCACAGCCTGGGCGAGTACAGCGCGCTGGTGGCTGCCGGGGCACTGGACTTTGCCGATGCGGTGAAGCTGGTGCGCTTGCGCGCCGAGGCGATGCAGGATGCGGTGCCGGCCGGTGAGGGCGCGATGGCCGCGATCCTCAACCTGTCCGATGACGACATCCGCGCAGCCTGTGCCGAAGCAGCACAGGGCGAAGTGGTGGAACCGGTGAATTTCAATTCGCCGGGGCAGGTGGTGATTGCCGGCAACAAGGCTGCGGTGGAACGCGCGATGGAGCTGTGCAAGGCCAAGGGTGCCAAGCGCGCGCTGCCATTGCCGGTATCGGTGCCGTCGCACTGCTCGCTGATGAAGCCTGCCGCCGACAAGCTGGCCGCGGCACTGGCCACGATCCAGATCAACTCGCCGCAGATTCCGGTGCTGCATAATGCCGACGTTGCCGCCTATGGCGACGCCGACCAGATCCGTGACGCGCTGACGCGTCAGCTGTACCGTCCGGTGCGCTGGACCGAAACCATCCAGCAGCTGGCTGCCGGTGGCATCGTGCTGATGGCCGAATGCGGCCCGGGCAAGGTACTGGCCGGTCTCGCCAAGCGTATCGACGGCAACGTGAACTGCCACGCGCTGACCGATGCCGCCAAGCTGGAAGCCGCTCGCGCCGAGCTGGCGTAAAGACACAAGGTTGGCCGCATGCGGCCGGCCGGGCAGGAGAGAGACAATGAGTTTGCAAGGTAAAGTTGCGCTGGTTACCGGCGCCTCGCGCGGCATTGGTGCTGCCATCGCCGACACGCTGGCTGCCGCCGGCGCCAAGGTGATCGGTACCGCCACCTCCGAAGGCGGCGCCGCCGCCATCGGCGAGCGCCTGGCGCAGTGGGGCGGTGTCGGCATGGTGCTGAACGTCGGTGAAGACGGTGCCATCGACGCGCTGGTCGACACCATCAGCAAGGAATACGGCGATGTGGCGATTCTGGTGAACAACGCCGGCATCACCCGCGACGGCCTGCTGATGCGCATGAAGGACGAAGACTGGGACGCGATCATGGATACCAACCTGAAGTCGGTATTCAAGACGTCCAAGGCGGTGATGCGCGGCATGATGAAGGCACGCTGGGGCCGCATCATCAACATCGCGTCGGTGGTTGGTGCGATGGGTAACGCCGGTCAGGCCAACTATGCGGCGGCCAAGGCCGGCATCATGGGCTTCACCAAGTCGATGGCACGCGAAGTCGGCAGTCGCGGCATTACCGTCAACTGCGTGGCACCGGGCTTCATCGATACCGACATGACCCGCGCGCTGCCGGAAGCGCAGCGTGAGGCGTTGGTACAACAGATTGCACTGGGTCGCCTGGGCGCGGCACAGGACATCGCTGATGCCGTCGATTTTCTGGCATCCAGCCGTGCGGCTTACGTGACAGGCCAGACCCTGCACGTGAACGGCGGCATGCTGATGCCGTAAGCGGCAACGGCAACGAATAGTTTTGTGGTTTTTGCCAGTGCAGCATGAGCATGCTGGCGGGTCAAAAGCCGGACTGACTGCCGATTCGTGGCCAATATCATGGCAATGATGTGACTGCGGTAGGCTTGGGCAGGTTTTTTTTGTAGAATGGCGGGGTTTTGTTGTCCCGTACACAGAAAGGTAAAGGATTTAAACAAATGGAAAACATCGAAGCGCGCGTTAAAAAGATCGTTGCCGAGCAACTGGGCGTGAACGAAGCCGAAGTCAAAATCGACTCTTCGTTTGTTGACGATCTGGGCGCCGACTCCCTGGATACCGTTGAACTGGTAATGGCACTGGAAGAAGAGTTCGAGTGCGAAATCCCGGATGAAGAAGCCGAGAAGATCACCACCGTTCAGCAAGCAGTAGACTACGTTACGGCTCACCTGAACAAGTAATCCCCCCGGGGCTTACCAGGACCTCTGCCGGTGTAGCCTAGGCTCGCCTGCAGAGGTCTTTTGCTGTAGTGGCTCTGAAACGTGCGTTTGATTTAATGGCACGCCATTAAGCACCGTCCGTTCAGGACTATCGGGAGATTCCCTCCCTTTTTTCGCGGAGATACCCTGTGTCAAAACGCAGAGTAGTAGTGACCGGCCTGGGCCATGTGTCCCCGGTCGGCAACGATGTGAGCAGTGGCTGGGCCAATCTCCTGGCCGGCAAGAGTGGTATCACCACCATTACCCGCTTCGATGCCAGTGATATTGCCTGCCAGGTCGCGGGTGAAGTCAAAGGCTTCGACATTACCCAGTACATTTCGGCGAAAGACGCGCGCCGCATGGATGTGTTCATCCATTACGGCATCGCGGCTGCGCTGCAGGCGGTGGCGGATTCCGGCCTCGACGACGTGCCGGGCCTGGACAAGACCCGCGTCGGCGTGAACATCGGTTCCGGTATCGGCGGCCTGCCGCTGATCGAGGAAACCGGCGTTGCCCGCCACGAAGGCGGCATCCGCAAGATCGGCCCGTTCTTCATTCCCGGCTCGCTGATCAACATGGTTGCCGGTCACGTATCCATTCTCAAGGGCTATCAGGGTCCGAGCTATGGCATCGTGTCCGCCTGCACCACCGGTGCCCACTGCATTGGCGACGCCGCGCGCGTGATCCAGTACGGTGACGCCGACGTGATGGTGGCCGGTGGCGCCGAAGGCACCATCTCCAGCCTGGCGGTGGGCGGCTTTGCCGCGATGAAGGCACTGTCGACCCGCAACGACGACCCGGCGACCGCCTCGCGGCCGTGGGACAAGGGCCGTGACGGCTTCGTGATGGGCGAGGGTGCCGGGGTGCTGGTACTGGAAGAGTACGAGCACGCCGTCAAGCGTGGCGCCAAGATCTACGCCGAGCTGGTTGGCTTCGGCATGAGCTCCGACGCGCACCACATCACCGCGCCAAGCGCGGAAGGCCCGGCCCGTGGCGTGCTGAACGCGCTGCGTGACGCCAAGCTGAATCCCGAGGACGTGCACTACGTCAACGCGCACGGCACCTCCACGCCGCTGGGCGATGCCAACGAAACCAACGCGCTGAAGATCGCGTTTGGCGACCACGCCAAGAAGCTGGTAGTGAACTCCACCAAGTCGATGACCGGCCACCTGCTGGGCGGTGCCGGCGGTGTGGAAGCGATCTACTCGATTCTGGCGGTGCACAACCAGGTGTCGCCACCGACCATCAACCTGCACGATCAGGATATCGAAGGCGGCTGCGATCTGGACTACTGCGCCAATACCGCGCGCGACATGAAAATCGACGTGGCGATCTCCAACTCCTTCGGGTTTGGCGGTACCAACGGCACGCTGGTATTCAAGCGCGTGTAAGCCGCACGCAACGGTGTCGAAACCGTTGACAGCCAAGACCGCTGCGATAAACTCGCGCGGTCTTTTCTTTTTGCGGCCAACATGACGTTGCTGTTGCCGCAAGATGGCGGGTAGTGCCGGCAGTCGCAGCCGCGCTGGCAAGGCATGGCGGCGGATGTATAGTCCTATTAGGTGGCAGGCGGCGGCGAGCAAGTGACGCCGCCCGTGCCCGGCCAGTCGCCCCGCCATCCTTGCCGCAACCGAACCTCAGGCCCTGCTGCCATGCACTGTGAACTGCTGAGTTTTACCCCCGATCTGCTGGCGTTGCACGCCCACGATCGCGCCCGTTTCCCGTACCTGATGCAGTCGTCGGGTGACAGTGGCTGGGACATCCTGATGGCCCTGCCGCAGCAAACCCGCATCTATCGCGAAGGCGAGGGTGCGCAATTCCTCGACGACGTGCGCGCGCTGCCGCTGCCGCAGGCGGTGACCAATCCGCACCGGCTACCGTTCAGCGGCGGCTGGTTTGTCTATCTCGGTTACGACCTGCTGTCCGAGTTCGAACCCAGCGTGCCGCAGGCGATCAGCGACAGCTTCCCGCTGGCGGTGCTCAGCCGCATTCCCGCCGCGCTGCTCTACGACCGCGTGAAGCAGGAAAGCTGGCTGCTGGCGGAAACGCCGGCGCAGCTGGACACGCTGAAACAGGCGCTGGTGGAGTCGGAGCCGTTTGCGGCCAACCCTGTGGTGCTGCAGGCGCTGGAAGAAGACCCGCCGCACTGGTACACCGACGCGGTGGTCAAGCTCAAGGACTACATCTACGAAGGCGACGTGTTCCAGGTCAACATCTCGCGCGGCTGGCGTGCCACGCTCGGCGCGGATGTGCTGCCGGTGGACCTGTACGCCGCGCTGCGCCGCGCCAACCCGGCGCCGTTCTCGGCACTGGCCGATTTTGGCGACGCGCACATCGTCAGCTCCTCGCCGGAACGGCTGGTGCGCGTGCACGACGGCTGGGTCGACACCCGCCCCATCGCCGGCACGCATCCGCGCTCGCCGGATGCGGACGAGGATGCCGCGCTGAAGCAGCGGCTGATCTCCAGCATCAAGGAGCGTGCCGAGCACGTCATGCTGATCGACCTGGAGCGCAACGACCTCGGCCGCATCTGCCAGCCCGGCAGCGTGGAGGTCAACGAGCTGATGGCGGTGGCCAGCTACGCCTACGTGCACCACATCGAGTCCAATGTCCGGGGCCGCATCCGTGACGGCGTGGGCACCGTCGACGTGTTCCGCGCGCTGTTCCCCGGCGGCACCATTACCGGCTGCCCGAAAGTGCGCACCATGCAGATCATCCGCGAGCTGGAAAACAGTGCGCGCCGCGCCTACACCGGCAGCCTCGGCTACCTCAACCGCGACGGCACGCTGGATCTCAACATCCTGATCCGCACCTTCATGCAGCAGGGGCAGCAGCTGCGCTTCCGCGCCGGCGGCGGCATCGTCGCCGATTCTGATCCGCAGCGTGAATTGCAGGAAACCCGCCACAAGGCGCGCGGCCTGTTGCGGGCGCTGGGCGTGGAGCAGGCGTGATGCTGATCAACGGCCAGCCGGGCACCCAGATCAGCGCCAGCGACCGTGGTCTGGCCTATGGCGACGGTCTCTATCGCACGCTGGAAGCGCGGCACGGCACGCCGCTGCTGTGGCCCTGGCAATGGCAAAGGTTGGCCGCAGATTGTGCCGCGCTGCGCCTGCCGTGTCCGGACGAGGTGCTGTTGTTAAGCGAGATTGCCACCGTTGCGGCCAAGCTTGAGCGCGCGGTCATCAAGATCGTGCTCACCCGTGGCGCTGGCCAGCGCGGTTATGCCATGCCGGTTCACAGCACCCCGACCCGTATTGTCAGTGCCGCCGCTTGGGCCGGCTATCCGCCGGATCGCGCCGCGCAGGGAGTTGTCGCCCGCTGGTGCGACACGCGGCTGGCGATTCAGCCGCGACTGGCCGGTATCAAGCACCTCAACCGCCTGGAAAACGTGCTGGCGCGCAGTGAGTGGCATGATCCGGCCATCGCCGAAGGGCTGATGCTGGACATGGACGGTACGGTGGTGGAGGGCACCATGAGCAACTTGTTCCTGGTGCAGGGTGGTGAGCTGCTGACGCCGCTGCTGGATCGCTGCGGTGTATCCGGTGCCATGCGCGCCTGCGTGATCGACACTGCGGCCAACCTTGGGCTGACGGTGCGCGAACTGCGCTTGTCTCCACCGCAAGTGCTGGCTGCGGAAGAGGTGTTTCTCTGCAACAGTCTGGCCGGGATCTGGCCGCTGCGCGAGCTGGGGCCGCAACAGTGGCAGCCCGGCGCGCTGACCCGCCGCCTGCAGCAGCTGCTCTGATCTATCGCCGGCGGCTAGTGCAGGCCGGCACTAGCCATCCTCCCCTGAGCTGAGCCTTCTCCCACCGCTGTTCCCCGTCATGCCGCTGGCGGTACAGGCTCAGAGCCATACTGCCAGCGTGCGCCACGCCAGCAACAGCGCAAAGCCGATCAGCAATCCACCGCAGGCCTTGTCGACCATCAGCTGCCCGCGCGCGCCCAGCCGCGACAGCAGCCGGCCGCCGCCGTAGGCCAGCAGCAGCCACCATAGCGCCGAACCGGCAAACACGCCCACCACCATCAGCACGCTATCGGCCAGCGACGGCGTGCGCGCGCCGGCCAGCCCGGCGAAGATGGCGATGAAGGACAGGATGGTCATCGGGTTGGTCAGCGTCAGCGCCAGCGCGCTGCTGTAGGCGCGCGGCAGGCTGTGTACGCTGGCGGTACGGGCGGCGTGGCTGGCCGCGTCGCGGCGTAGGGTGGCGATGCCCAGGTACAGCAGTAGCACGCAGCCGGCCAGCGCCAGCGGTGTCGCCAGGCGCGTCAGCAGCGCGATCAGCGTGCCGAGGCCGGCGGCGCCGATCGCGGCGTAGATGGCGTCGGCGGTGGCGGCGCCCAGCCCGGTGACAAAGCCGGTGGCCGCGCCCTGGCGCAGGGTGCGCTCGATGCACAACAAACCCACCGGCCCGACCGGTGCGGCAATCGCCAGCCCGATAAGGGCGGCCTCGACAAACAGGTGGCTGCTTTGCATGGCGTCTTGCTCCTCGATGTGATGGCCTAGTGTGCGACGGCAGCGCCGGGGGCGCCATGAGGTATCTTCGCCAGAATGCGATGTCGGGTTTATATTCTTAGGTCAAACAGCAGAAAGGCTTGCAAATGGAAGTGGATGGCAAATCGTGGCTGATCCTGCAGGCGTTGCAGGACAATGCGCGGCAATCGCTGACCGAACTGGCGCAGACGGTGGGGCTGTCCGTGCCGGCGGTATCGGAGCGGGTGAAACGGCTGGAAGAGGCGGGGGTGATCAGCGGCTACCACGCCGCGGTGGCGCCGCTGAAGGCCGGCTTCGCGCTGTCGGCGCTGGTCGGCATCACCGTACCGCAACCGGCGAAGAAGGTGCTGCTGGAAAGGTTGGCCGCAATGGCGGAAGTGCAGGAGTGCCACCACGTGACCGGGGTCGATTCCTACGTTTTCCGCGTGCTGGCGCGCGACGTGTCGCATCTGGAGCTGCTGGTGTCGCGGCTGAACGATCTGGGCGAGACGCGCACCAGCATCATCCTGTCGACCCCGCTCAGCAACCGGCCGGTGTTACCGCCAAGATAGGGGGGGCAGGCCAGTACAGGTTGCGCGACAAAACGGTTGCTGATTAATTGGTTAGCATCTCGTAAAGCGCACTGTTGGACTCAAAGAGCTTTGTGGAGGTCATTGACTGACCAGACCGAGCAACAGGCATGCCGAATAACCTAAGCAAGGGGAGAGAGAAGCATAAGGTTCCTTTCATGGAGAGGGCGGAGGCGGCGTGGCATCATCGAGGTGTTGTGCTACGTCTGACACAGGGGGCTGGGTTGTCGAGCTTTTCGTGGGGGGCTCTCCCTGATACTGGTTCGGAATGTGGGTGATGAGCGCCACACAGATCACGACCGCACCAGCGGCGACCGCGAGTAAACCGGGGGAGGTGGTAGCGAGTGCTGCTTTGAACCCTCCAGGAACTTCTCCGCTGGCTTGACTCTGCCCCTCCAGTGCATGGAACGCCACTGCTGTCCCAGCTAGCATCACGGTTGCACCGAAGTAAATGGCAAGAAAACGCATAGAAATAAGTCCAAGCATGGTCATGCTGGACCAGGTGAACAGTGGGTTTAGCTCCGTGTTAGTTTGGGCTAAATGGTACATGGCTCGTACGATGAGCAACACGAAGACCGGCGAGACGAGGATGGTCACAAACAGAACAAGGGCCATTCCGCCGAAGATGCTGGCAGCCCAGTGTGGAGGCTCTTTGCCCTCTTGGCCTTGCTTGGTCTCCCCTCGGAGTGCCTCATTTGTCCTCTCGGCCGCCATGATGTGCTCCTCTCGCCTCATTTTGTGACATTATGGAAACGTCACTTTCCTATGACTTAGAGTAGTACTCCTAGGCACCAAGTCCAGCCCGCCAGGCATGATCTATCGGTATACGGGAGGGTAGCTAAGGTGCTTAATTTGAAATGGTGACGGATGAGTTACACCAGCGCTGGGCTCTCGGAATGTCGGCGTGGTCTGAACGGCACGCGACCCGAAGTGGTAGTTTGTAGTTTTAAAAAGCAGCGATCAGCGTTCAAGGTCAAGGGAACTGCATAGCTTCATTGTCCAAAGTCTCCATGTGGTGACCTAAACTTCCACTTGTGGCCGACAACAGAAGTCATTCAGGCATGGCTCACCGCTCCGGCCGACAACTCGCCCCCAAAACAATGCGGCCAACCTTTCCCAAGGTTGGCCGCATTGTTTTCAAGCCAGCCGGCAGGCTATAGCAGCTTCTGCCGCAGCCAGCGGCTGAAGCTCTCCACCCCCCACGACAGCAGCAGCATGGCCAGGATCAGCGTGGCGGCGTTGGACAACTGGAACAGCGACAGCGCCAGATACAGTTGCTGGCCGAGGCCTCCGGCGCCGACCAGGCCGAGGATGGCGGCGATGCGGATATTGTTTTCCCAGCGGTACAGGGTGTAGGCGATCCACTGCGGCAGCGCCTGCGGCAGCAGACCGTAGCACAGGCAGGCGAGGCGGCCGGCGCCGCTGTGGCGCAGCGCGGCTTCCGCGTCTGGTGGCATGTTTTCCAATGTCTGCGCGAACAGCCGGCCCAGCACGCCACTGGTGTGCACCGCCAGTGCCAGCACGCCGGCGGCCGGGCCGAGGCCCAGCGCCAGCACTGCCAGCGCGCCCCACAGCAGGTCCGGCGTGCCGCGCAGGAAATTGAGCAGCAATTGCACCGGCGCGCGCAGCCAGCGCGGGCCGCGGTTGCTGGCCGGCAGCGCCAGCAGCGCACCGCCGATGAAGGCCAGCGCGCTGCCCAGCGCCGAGACCAGCAGCGTTTCCAGCACGCCGCTGCCGACCTGGACGAGGAAGTCGCCACGCAAGGTTGGCCGCAGGAATTCCTGGGCGAAGCGCCACAGCCCGGTGACATCGAACGGGGCCTCGCGCCATTGCGGCCATAGCCACAGCAGCGACAGGGTCAGCAGCAGCAGCGTGCCGGCGGCCAGTCCGGCGCCACCGGCGCGGCTGTGGATGGCGGCGCGGCTGACGCGGCTGACGCCCTCGGTCAGCGCCACCAGCGCGGCGAACAGCAGCAGCAGGCTGCCGACTTCGCCGCCGTTCAGCATCCGCATCGAGGTATCTAGCAGCAGGCCGAGGCCGCCGGCGCCGACAAAGCCCATCACCGCCGAGGCGCGGATCGCGCATTCCCAGCGGTAGACGCTATAGCTGATCAGCTCGGTCGCCGCCTGCGGCAGCAGTGCGTAGCCGAAGATGGCCAGCCGCGATGCGCCGCTGGCAGCTAGTGCCGCCGCGGCCTGCGGCGGCTGCGATTCCAGGATTTCGGCGTAGACCTTGCCCAGCATGCCGCCGTAGGCCAGCCCCAGCGCCAGCACCGCCGGCAGGCTGCCAAGTCCGGCGGCGCGTACCAGCAGCAGCGCCCACACCAGGTCCGGCACGCCGCGCAGCACGATCAAGACGCCGCGCAGCAGACGTTGCAGCCACTGCCAGCCGCGGGCCGGCGCCTCGCCGCACAGCGTGTCGCGGTCCAGCGCGCGGCTGGTCAGCAGCGCCAGCGGCAGGCCGATCAGCACCGCCAGCGCGAGGCCGCTGCTGGCAATCGCCAGCGTGGTGGCGGTTTCGCGCAGCATGTCGTGCAGGAAGGCGCCGTCGGTGCTCGGCGGGAAGAAGTCGGCGACAAAGCGCCACAGCGTGCCGGCGGTGTCGCCCTCGGCCAGCAGCAGCGGGTTGAAGCCGGTGTAGACCATCGCCGCCAGCAGCAATAGCGGCGTGGCGATGAGGCCGGCCAGCCGCGACGCGCGGGCCGGGTCGTGCAGGCTGGCGCTCAGCATGGCGCGATCCGGATGCCGCTGCCCAGCGCCGGCTCGTCGGCGGTGGCCGGCTGTTCGCCGGCGTACAGCGCCGTCAGCAGCGACGGGGTGAGCTCGGCGCGCGGCAGGTCGAAGGCGATGCGGCCGTCACGCAGGCCGATCAGGCGCGGGAAGTGGGCCAATGCCAGCTCCACCGAGTGCAGGCTGACCAGCAGCGTGGCGCCGCGCTGACGGGCATCGGCACACAGCAGCGCGACGGTATCGTCGGCCAGGCGCGGGTCGAGCGCCGATACCGGCTCGTCGGCCAGTAGTAGTTCGGGTTGCTGGTACAGCACGCGGGCGATGCCGACGCGCTGGCGCTGGCCGCCGGACAGGCGGTCGCAGCGCTGCCACAGCTTGTCGCCCAGCTGCACCCGTTGCAGCGCGTCGCGGATGGCGGCGACATCCTGCGGCCACAGCAGGCGGCGCAGTGCGGCCAACGTGGACAGCTGGCCGAGCTGGCCGGCGCCGATCGCGGTGACCACCCGCTGCAGCGCCGGCAGCGGCGGATGCTGGTACACGCTGCCGATGCGGCTGCGCAGCCGGCGCAGTGCCGGCGCGCGCAGCTGCCACGGGTCCTGCCCCAGCAGCTCTACGCTGCCGCCATCGGGACGGTGGCAGCTGTTGGCCAGCAATAGCAGCGACGATTTGCCGGCGCCGGACGGGCCGATCAGCGCCACCTGCTCGCCCTGCGCCAGTTGCAGCGACAGCGGCTGCAGGATGCGGCTGCCGCCTAGGCTCAGGCTGGCTGCGTCAAAACGCAGGCTCATTGCAGCAGGCCGGCTTCCTTGGCAGCGGCTTCGATGCCCTTGTAGTTGGCGGCCTTGGTCGGAATGAACTTGCTGGCGCGTTGCAGATCGAGAATGGCTTTGTGCTCGGGGTTGGCCGCATTCAGCTTCAGGAACGCCTGCTGGATTTTCTGCTGCAGTTTTTTATCCAGGCTGCCGCGCACCGTCCAGTTGTAGTCGAAGTACGGCGGGGTGGTGCCCAGCAGCTTGACCTTGCTCTGGTCGACCTTGCCGGCTTCGACCAGCTTGTCCCATACCGAGGCGTTCAGCACGCCGGCGTCGACCTTGCCGGAGGCAACCCAGGCCACGGTGGCGTCATGCGCGCCGGAGTAGCCGACGCTCTTGAAGAAGGTTTCCGGCTTGATGTGCTGCTTTTGCAGGAAGTAGCGTGGCATCAGGTGACCGGAGGTGGACGAGGCGGAGCCGAAGGCAAAGCTCTTGCCCTTCAGCTGCTGCAGCTTGCTGATGCCGCTGTCGGCATTGACGATGTATTTGGAGGTGAAGCGCGAATCTTCCTCGCGCTGCACCAGCGGTACCACCTTGCCGCGCTGGCTGGCCTGCACGAAGGTGAAACCACCCAGCCACGCCATGTCGATCTGGTCGGCGTTGAGCGCGGTGACCACCGCGGCGTAGTCGCTGACCGGCACGAACTGCACCTTCATGCCCAGCTCTTTTTCCAGGTACTGGCCCAGCGGCGCGAACTTGCGTTGCAGCTCGGTCGGGGCTTCGTCGGGAATGGCGGAGACTTTCAGCAGCGCTTCGGCGTGGGACAGGGTAGCGGCGGCCAGCAGCAGGCCTGCCACGGACAGTTTGGCAATGTTCATGAGCGGATTGTCTTTCGGGTTAGGCGGGCAACAGGCCGCCACCATCAAAAAAGCAGTCGCGCGGACTGCTCGGTGCAGGCGGACGATAAGCCGCCAAAGTGGCCGTATTTTATGCCAGATCGGCGCGCGCGCCTAATCGCGTCAGCATAAAACTGGGGGTGGCGCGCCGGCATTGCCGGCCGTGCGCGGCGCTTGCGGCCAACCTTGTCGCCTGCAAGGCCGCGACGGTGCGGTCGGAGGCGGCGCAGGCGTCAGTCGACGCGGTAGCGGATCCAGCCGCGTGCCTGCAGGCAGCTGCGGTAAAGGTCGTCGCGCGCGCGTTCGTTGATGTCGTAGCTCTCGGTTTCGGCGTCCTGCCAGTAGGGCAGCGTGCGGCTGCAGCGGGTGCCAGCAGGCGAGCAGAACCAGGACGGGCTGAAGCGCGGCGGTCGGATGATGCGCTCGCCCGCCAGCGGCGGAAAGGCCTGCGCCGCTTCCTTCTTGCACTGGAAGCTGTCTTCGTCGAAGTTGGCGTCGTAGCGGGTGGCGTGGCGCCACTGGTAAGTGGCGCAGGCGCTGAGCAAAGCGAGGCTCAGCAACACAAGCAGGCGGTTCATGAGGGTGTCCCGTGGCGCAATGCCGATACCCACAGTTTAGCCCGCCGCGCTGCCGGCGGGGCCGGGTGCGGTTATTCCTTTAGTGGATAAAGAATACAAAATTCATTTGTTTGTATGGCTTTGTCATCGTTTTATGATGGGCCATCTTCTCCTGACCTCTGAATGAAAGCCGACCATGAAACGCAAACTGACCCTGGCCCTGCTGCTGGCCGTGACCGCTACCTCCGCCCTGGCCGACCGCCTCGACGACATCAAGAAAGCCGGCGTGCTGCGTGTCGCCGCCTTCGACAGCAACCCGCCGTTCGGTTTCCTCGACGCGCAGAGCCGCCAGATCACCGGGCTGGATGTGGACGTGGCGCGCCACATCGCCGCCAAGATCGGCGTCAAGCTGGAGCTGGTGCCGACCAATCCGGCCAACCGCATTCCGCTGCTGGTGTCGGGCAAGGCCGACCTGATTGCGGCCAACTTCACCGTGACGCCAGATCGCGCCAAGCAGGTCGATTTCAGCCTGCCGTACTTTGCCTCCGGCCAGCAGTTCATCAGCCGCAAGGGCACGCTGGCCACGCCGGCACAGCTGGCCGGCCTGCGCGTGGGTGCGGACAAGGGCACCACGCAGGAGATCACGCTGCGCGAGAAATACCCGGCCACCAAGGTGGTGTCCTACGACGACACGCCGCTGGCGTTTGCCGCGCTGCGCAACGGCAACGTGACCGCGATCACCCAGGACGGCTCCAAGCTGGCGGCCCTGCTGGCCAATGCACCGGACAAGGACAAGTACGAGATCGCGCCGTTTACGCTGACCCGCGAATTCCAGGCCATCGGCCTGCCCAAGGGCGAGGCGCGGCTGGTGAAGGTGGTCAACGAGGTGCTGCTGGGGCTGGAGAAAAACGGCGAAGCGAAAAAGATCTACGACCACTGGTTCGGCCCCGGCACCAAGGCGCCGCTGCCGCGTGATTTCAGGATCGGCGACAAGGCCTGACCCGCCACGGACTCGGCTGATTCGTGCTGCCGCCGGGCTTGCCTGGCGGTTTTTCTTTGCTGAAGGGAGTAAATCATGACACCGCCTGCATGGCTGGGTTATGGCTGGCTGGAGTCGCATTTCATCGGCTGGATGCTGCAGGGCGCGGCGCTGACGGCGTGGCTGGCGCTGCTGGTGTGCGGGCTGGCAACGCTGCTGGGTGTGCTGCTGGCCGCCGGTTATGAGCAGCGCTGGCGCAGCGTGCGCCTGGCGGTGCGGACCTTTCTGTCGCTGCATCGCAATACGCCGCTGATGGTGCAGCTGCTGCTGTGGTACTTCGGCGTGGCCGGCTTGCTGCCGGAAGCGGTGATGTTGTGGCTGAATGCGCCGCACGAGGTGACGCTGGCCGGCTGGACGCTGGCCTGGCCGTCGTTCGAGTTTGTGGCGGCGCTGATCGCGCTGTCGCTGTACAGCGCGGCGTTTGTCGCCGAGGAAATCCGCGCCGGCATCCGCAGTGTCGCGCCGGGGCAGCACGCGGTGGCGCT
This sequence comes from Vogesella indigofera, assembly GCF_003633895.1. Taxonomy (GTDB): domain Bacteria; phylum Pseudomonadota; class Gammaproteobacteria; order Burkholderiales; family Chromobacteriaceae; genus Vogesella; species Vogesella indigofera. The sequence goes on along the minus strand of NZ_RBID01000015.1, from coordinate 55,973 downwards.
GGCGCTGGGGATGACGCCGCGCCAGGTGTTCCGCCACATCGTGTTGCCGCAGGCGCTGCGCGTGGTGCGCCGCCCGTTGCTGGGCCAGTATCTGGGCGTGATCAAGAACACCTCGCTGACCATGGCCATCGGCGTGGCCGAACTGTCGTACAGCTCGCGCCAGGTGGAGAGCGAGACGCTGCTGACCTTCCAGGCCTTTGCCGTCGCCACGCTGCTGTACCTGCTGCTGGTGCTGGGCGCACAGCTGGCCGGCGGGCGGGCGCGGCCAACCTTGGGGGGCGGGCGATGACGGCGCTCGAGGTGATCAGCGCCAATCTGGACTACCTGCTGCTGGGCAGCTGGCCGGCCGGGCCGCTGGGCGGCATGGCACTGAGTGTGGTGATCGGGTTGACGGCGGCGCTGCTGGCGTCGCTGCTGGGGCTGGCGGGCGGCATCGTGCTGACGCTGGGGCCTCCGCTGCTGCGGCGTCTGGTGGCGATATCCGCCGCGCTGCTGTGCGCGATTCCGGTGGTGATGCTGATTTTCTGGTGCTACTTCTTGCTGCCGGTGCTGTTTGCCGTCGACGTGCCGGGCACGCTGACGGTGATTGCGGCGCTGGCGCTGATCGGCGGCGCCTTCCTGACGCAGGCGGTGCACGCCGGCATTGCCGCCATCGCCGCCGGGCAGTGGCAGGCCGGGCTGTCGCTGGGCTTCAGCCGCTGGCAGACGCTACGCCTGATCGTGCTGCCGCAGGCGCTGCGCATCATGGTGCCGTCCTTCGTCAACCAGTGGATCACGCTGGTGAAGGACACCTCGCTGGCCTACATCGTCGGCGTGGCCGAGCTGACCTTTGTCGCCTCGCAAGTGAACAACCGCGAGCAGGTGTATCCGCTCCCGGTATTCGCCACGGTGGCGCTGCTGTACTGGCTGTGGTGCAGCGGCCTGGTGTGGCTGGGTGCGCGCTGGGAGACGCGCTATGCCGGGGTTGGCCGCAAATGACAGCAGCCGGCCGCACCCGGCCACTGTCGGGTGCGGCCGGGTAAGCGGGGTCAGACTGGTGCCGTGTCGCGTCTGGCTGCCCAGCGGTACAGCGCGAGGCCGGCGACGATCATCGGCACGCTCAGCCACTGGCCCATGCTGATGATGTCGGACTGGCCGAAGATGCCGGCATCCGGGGTGCGGAAGAATTCGGCGATGAAGCGGAAGCTGCCGTAGCCGATCAGGAACACCGCCGACACCTGCCCCAGCGGCCGGCGCCGTGCCGAGAACAGCCACAGGATCACGAACAGCGCCAGGCCTTCCAGCGCCGCTTGGTACAGCTGCGACGGGTGGCGCGGCATGGCGTCGACGTGCGGGAAGATCATCGCCCACGGCAGATCGTGGCTGGCGATGCGGCCCCACAGCTCGCCGTTGATGAAGTTGCCGATGCGGCCGGCGGCGAGGCCGGTGGGCACCAGCGGCGCCACGAAATCGCTGATCTGCCAGAAGCTGACGCCTTTCTTGCGCGCGAACAGCAGCATCGCCGCCAGCACGCCAATAAAGCCGCCGTGGAAGCTCATGCCGCCTTTCCACACCATCAGGATCTCGGCCGGGTGCGCCAGATAGTAGCCGGGCTGGTAGAACAGCACCTCGCCCAGCCGCCCGCCGACGATGACGCCGAGCACCGCCCAGGTCAGGAAATCGTCGAGATCCTTGCCGTTCCAGCCGCAATCGGGCTGCTGTTTGATACGGACATGGCCCAGCCACAGGAACAGGCCGAAACCGACGAGGTACATCAGGCCGTACCAGTGGATGGCCAGCGGGCCAAGCTGGATGGCGACAGGGTCAAACTGGGGATGGATCAGCATTTGTCAGGTATGTGCGTTTGCGGTAAAAGGATAACTATAAATTATACGGAAAGCGTTACCGGTCGTCGCGCTGCTACCCGCCGCGCGACGCCTTCTGTGTAGAACATGCCGGCACCCGCAAGTTCTACCGGCCGGGCAATATCCCGCCTGGCCCGCGACGCGCCGCCAGATCAAAGCGACAAAGCCATTACTGCATTCAAGGACACATCATGCCTCAATACCGTTCCAAGACCTCGACTTCCGGCCGCAACATGGCGGGTGCCCGCGCCCTGTGGCGCGCCACCGGCATGAAGGACGAGGATTTCCAGAAACCGATCATCGCCATCGCCAACTCCTTCACCCAGTTCGTACCCGGCCACGTGCACCTGCACAATATGGGCCAGCTGGTGGCGCGCGAGATCGAAAAGGCCGGTGGCGTGGCCAAAGAGTTCAACACCATCGCCGTGGACGACGGCATCGCCATGGGCCACGGCGGCATGCTGTACTCGCTGCCATCGCGCGACCTGATCGCCGACAGCGTGGAATACATGGTCAACGCCCACTGCGCCGACGCGCTGGTGTGCATCTCCAACTGCGACAAGATCACTCCCGGCATGCTGATGGCCGCGCTGCGGCTGAACATCCCGGTGGTGTTCGTGTCCGGCGGCCCGATGGAGGCCGGCAAGGTCAACTGGCGCGGCAGCGAGCGCAAGCTGGACCTGGTCGACGCGATGGTGGAAGCCGCCAACGACAAGATCAGCGACGAGGACGTGGACAAGGTGGAGCGTTCCGCCTGTCCGACTTGCGGCTCCTGCTCCGGCATGTTCACCGCCAACTCGATGAACTGCCTGACCGAGGCGCTGGGGCTGTCGCTGCCGGGTAACGGCTCGATGCTGGCCACCCACGCCGACCGCAAGGAACTGTTCCTGCGCGCCGGCCGCCTGATCGTCGAGATCACCAAGCGTCACTACGAGCAGGACGATTACAGTGTGCTGCCGCGCAGCATCGCCACCAAGGCCGCGTTCGAGAACGCGATGAGCCTGGACGTGGCGATGGGCGGCTCCACCAATACCGTGCTGCACTTGCTGGCCGCCGCCAGCGAAGCCGGTGTCGACTTCAAGATGACCGACATCGACCGCATCTCGCGCAGCGTGCCCTGCCTGTCCAAGGTGGCGCCGGCAACGCAGAAGTACCACATGGAAGACGTGCACCGCGCCGGTGGCGTGGTCGCCATCCTGTCCGAGCTGGACCGCGCCGGCCTGATCCAGCGCGAGGTGCCGACCATCCATAGCGCCACTATGGGCGCCGGTCTGGAAGCGTGGGACATCCGCCGCCACGCGGCCGACAGCGAGGTGCACCGCTTCTACCGCGCCGCGCCGGGCGGGGTGCCGACCACCATCGCCTTCAGCCAGAGCATGCGTTACCCGACGCTGGACGACGACCGCGCCGAGGGCTGCATCCGTGACAAGGAACACGCGTACTCGCAGGACGGCGGCCTCGCCGTGCTGTACGGCAATATCGCCGAGCGTGGCTGCATCGTGAAGACCGCCGGTGTTGACGATTCCATCCTCAAGTTCACCGGCCGCGCCCGCGTGTTCGAAAGCCAGGATGACGCGGTGGCGGCGATTCTGGCCGACAGCGTGGTGGCCGGCGATGTGGTGGTGATCCGCTACGAAGGCCCGAAAGGCGGCCCGGGGATGCAGGAAATGCTGTACCCGACCTCGTACCTGAAGTCCAAGGGCCTGGGCAAGGAGTGCGCGCTGCTGACCGACGGCCGTTTCTCCGGCGGGACCTCCGGCCTGTCCATCGGCCACGTGTCGCCGGAAGCGGCCGAAGGCGGTGCCATCGGCCTGGTGGAAGAGGGCGATCGCATCGAGATCGACATCCCCAACCGCGGCATCCGCCTGGCGGTATCCGACGACATCCTGGCCGCACGCCGCGCGGCGATGGAAGCCCGTGGTGCGCTGGCATGGAAACCGGTCGACCGCCAGCGCGTGGTCAGCCCGGCGCTGCGTGCCTACGCCGCGATGACCACCAGTGCCGACACCGGCGCGGTGCGTGACGTGTCGCAGGTGGAACGCAAGTAAGCCATCCCCGTTGCGGCCAACCTTGGCCGCATCTCCCAAAACGGCAGCCCCCGCGGGCTGCCGTTTTTCATGGCCGTCGCGGTGCTGGTTACGATTGGTCACAGTTTGCCGGGCGCGCTGCCGCTACCATGCTGTCGCCACAGGCTTAAACAGACAATCGCGGTTTTTGATCGTGTTTCGATACAAAAGCGGACGGTCTGCGCCGGCTCAGACACTCGCGTCATGAGCCGGTAACAAGCGTGGCAGGGCTGGCGCCAGTACCGGATTTTGAGGTGCGGGCGGCCGGCCCGCGACAGACAGCATGACCTTGACCATAACAAGCAGCGGCCAAAAAAACACGCTGCACACGGCAACGAAGAGCAAACAGCAAACGGGAGAGATAGATGTTCAAAACGGTAAAAGCCCAATTCATGGCCATGGTGGGCGCAGCGGCCATCGGCATCGTGCTGATGACCATCTGGGCGTTGTTCAACCTTGGCCAGACCCTGACCGAGCAGGCGGTACGCGATACCCGCCAGCTGGCACAAAGCGCGGCCAGACTGGTGGAAAGTTACGAGGCCCAGGCGGCGACGCTGGGCGAGGACGAGGCGCGGCGGCGGGCGATGGCCGCGGTGATGGCGATGCGCTTCGGCGAGGACGGGTACTTCTTCGTCACCGACGACCGCTTCACCTACCTGGGGCACCCGATCCGTCGCAACCTGGTCGGCACCAGCATGACGACGCAGGTCGACCCCAACGGCGTCAACCTCGGCGCCGCTTTCCGCCAGGCGCTGGCCGGCGGCGGTGTCGCCGAGTACCACTGGGCCAAGCCCGGCTTTGCGCAGCCGGTGGGCAAGATCGCGGTGGTGCAGAAAACGGCGCGCTGGGGCTGGGTGATCGGCACCGGCATCTACGTCGACCATATCGACAATGCGGTGTGGCGCCAGGCGCTGTTCCTGGGTGCCGGCCTGGTCGGCCTGCTGCTGTTGCTCCTGGCCATCGGCTACGTGATCGGCCGCCGCCTGATCGGCCAGCTCGGCGGTGAGCCGGCCTACGCGGTAGAGGTGGTGGCGGCGATTTCGGCCGGGCGGCTGGATACCGCGGTCGATGTCAGCAAGGCCGAGCAGGGCAGCCTGCTGGCCAGCATCGCCGACATGCAGCAGCACCTGCGCGAGATGGTGGGGCAGGTGATCACCAACGCCGATTACCTGGTGTCGGTGGCCGACGGGCTGATGGACAACGTCGACCGCGTCGCCAGCGGTTCCGATCGCCAGAGCGGGGCGGCCACCGCGATGGCGGCATCGGTGGAGCAGATGACGGTCGGCATCAACCATATCGCCGCCAATGCCGAGCACGCGCACGAGCTGGGGCGCAATTCCGGCCAGCTGTCGCGTGACGGCGCGGCGGTGGTGCGCAAGGCGGTGGACGAGATGCGGGTGATCAGCGACGTGGTCGGCACCGCCTCGCAAAGCCTGCAGCGGCTGGTGGAGGATGTCGGCAATATTTCCTCCATCGTCGGCGTGATCCGCGATGTCGCCGACCAGACCAACCTGCTGGCGCTGAACGCGGCGATCGAGGCGGCACGCGCCGGCGAGCTGGGACGCGGTTTTGCCGTGGTTGCCGACGAGGTGCGCAAGCTGGCGGAGCGCACCGCGCAGGCCACCGGCGACATCGTCGACAAGATCGAGCAGATCCGCCGCCTGTCGGCCGATACCAGCCAGGCGATGGTGGAAACGGTGGCGCGCGTCGCCGCCGGCCGCGCGCTGGCCGACGAGGGCGGCGACGCCATCGCCAGCATCGAGGAGGCGTCGGCGGCGGTGCTGCGCGCGGTGGAGGACATCTCGCTGGCGCTGAAGGAGCAGAGCGTGGCCAGCAACGACATCGCAGTCAACGTCGAGGGCATCGCCGGCAGCGCCAGCGACAACGCCGCCGCGGCGCGCGCCGCCGCCGACGCGACGCAGAGCATGCACGGCCTTGCCGGCGAGCTGCACCAGTCGGTGACCAGGTTCCACCTCGGCTAAGCGCCGTGACCCGCCGCCGGCCAAGGTGGCGGGTACGGCTTTGACGACAGCGCTTGCGGCCAACCTTGGCAGCGGCCGGGGAGTGTGTTCTCCTTGCGCCTTTGCCGCCGGAGCCACCGATGACCCCTCCTTCCCCGCTTGACGCCGCGCTGGCGCAGTATTTCGGTTTTGACGGCTTCCGCGACGGCCAGCGCGAGGTGATCCAGCATTTGCTGGATGGCCATTCCGCGATGGCGATCTTCCCCACCGGCTCCGGCAAGTCGCTGTGCTACCAGCTGGCGGCGACGCAGCTGCCGCACCTGACGCTGGTGATCTCGCCGCTCTTGGCGCTGATGCGCGACCAGCTGGCGTTCCTGCAGCAGAAGGGCATCGCCGCTGCGGCGATCGACTCCAGCCAGAGCCGCGACGAGGCACAGCAGGTGATGGCCGACGTGCGCGCCGGACGCATCAAGGTGCTGATGGTGTCGGTGGAGCGGCTGAAGAACGAGCGTTTCCGCCGCTTTATCGCCGAGGTGCCGCTGTCGCTGCTGGTGGTGGACGAAGCGCACTGCATCTCGGAGTGGGGCCACAACTTCCGGCCGGATTACCTCAAGCTGCCGCAGTACCGCGAGCAGCTGGCCATTCCGCAGGTGCTGCTGCTGACCGCCACCGCCACCCCGGCGGTGATGCAGGACATGGCGCGCCGATTCGACATCGCACCCGAACACATCACCGTCACCGGCTTCTACCGCCCCAATCTGCACCTGCACGTGCGCGCGGTGGCGCAGGCGGACAAGGACGCGATGCTGCTGAAGCTGCTGGCGCGCACGCCGGGCGCCGCCTGCGTGGTGTACGTCACCCAGCAGCAGACCGCGGAAACGTTGGCCGCACGGCTGCAGGCGCAGGGCGTCGGCGCCGCCGCCTACCACGCCGGACTGGACAGCGCGCTGCGCGAGCAGATCCAGGACGCGTTCATGCGTGGCGACACGCCGGTGATCGTCGCCACCATTGCTTTCGGGATGGGTATCGACAAGGGCAATATCCGCCAGGTGATCCACTACGACCTGCCGAAATCGGTGGAAAACTACAGTCAGGAAATCGGCCGCGCCGGCCGCGATGGCGAGGTGTCGCTGTGCACGCTGCTGGGCAACCGCGACGGCCTGCACGTGCTGGAGAACTTCGTCTACGGCGACACGCCGCAGCAGGCGTCGATTGCGCTGGTGTTGCAGCGCATCCGCGACGAGGCGCAGCACGGGCAGTGGGAAATGACATTGTACGGCCTGTCGGCGGACAGCAATATCCGCCAGCTGTCGCTGAAGACGCTGCTGGTGTATCTGGAGGTGCAGGGCGTGCTGCAGGCGCAGTACAGCTACTACAGCGAGTATCGCTTCCAGTTGCGCGAGGACGAAGCTGCGCTGCTGGCGCACTTCAAGGACGAGCGCCGCGAGTTTGTCGCCGCGTTGCTGACACACAGCAAGCTGGGGCGCAGCTGGTACGCATTCGACTTCGACAGCTTCCTGCAGGCCTTCCCCGGCCAGCGCCAGCGTGCGGTGACGGCGCTGGAATTCATGGACGAGCGCGGCTGGCTGACGCTGGAAACCAAGCAGATGACCGAGGTGTACGCGGTGAACGACACTGCGTTCGATGTCGCCACACTGGCCGCCAGCCTCTATCGCCAGTTCCAGGCGCGCGAGGACAGCGAGCTGGCGAGGCTACAGCAGATGCTGCGCCTGTTCGAAACGGAAAGCTGCCTGAGCTTCGCGCTGGCCAGCTACTTCGGCGACAGCGCGGCGCCGCGCGAGTGCGGCCATTGTCTGGTGTGTCGCGGCAAGCCGGCGCGGTTGCCGGCAGCCCCGGCGCTGACAGCACTGGACGCCGTCACGCTGCATGGCGCGTTGGCGGCACTGCACGACAAGCTGGGCGCGGCCGCGACGCCGCATCTGGCGGCCTGCTTTTTGTGCGGTATCACCCTGCCACGGCTGACGGCGCTGCGCGCGGCACGGCTACCCGGCTTCGGCCGCTTTGCCGGCTATCCGTTTGCCCGCGTGCGCGAACTGTTGTCGGTGGAAATGGCGTAATAACCTGTTCAATGTCTGCTGCAACTGATCTCAACATGAGGCGATACGGCGTTGAAAACGGCTGCGGCAGGCGTGTTTATCTCTGGATAAACGCCGCTTCCTCAGCCGTTTTTGCCTTGTCTCGCGTGAGCTCGCGAGACTTTGAGCAGGTTCTAGGGGGAGGCGTTGCGGCCAACCTTGGCCGAAACGTTTGAATGCTCAGTAGAAGCCGAGCGCGCCGAGCAGGCTGAAGATCAGCACGAAGCAGGTGATGCCGGTCAGCAGCAGGTTGGTCTGCTTTTCCTTGTGCAGCGAGGTTTCCAGCGAGCGCTCCTGCGACTGCAGGCCGTGCAGCTTGTGCTGCAGCTCGGCGCGTTCCTCGTCGTGGCGCGACAGCGTGGTCAGCAGCGCGTTGAGCGATACCTCGGCCACCTTTTCGTTGTCCCAGCCACTGATCAGCTGCCGCACGCGGGCCTTGTGGTAACGGCCGTGCACCTGGCTGCCGTCGTCCCACTCGAAATCGAAGCCGTGCGCCGCCAGCCGGCTGTTGCGGTGCGCGCGCGCCTCTTCGCCCTCCGCCTCCGGTGCCGGCAGCACGCTGGGCAGCACACGGTAGTCCGGGTAGCGCTGTTTCAGCCAGCTGATCGCCTGCGAGTAGGCATAGCCGGACAGGCCGAGGCCGGAGATTTCCGGGCTGAGGCTGAAGCCGGATTTCGGCCCGAACGACACCGTGTGCGACGGGTGATCGACCGCCACCTGCAGGCAGTTGCGGGTGTTCATCCACTCCGACGCCTCGCCGCGCAGCGGCAGCCACTGGCTGCCCTCGGCACGGGCAAAGGTGACGAACTGGATACGGAAAAAATCGGACTGGAAGGTATGGCCGCTGCTGATGCGGCTGAACAGGTAGATCGGCACCCCGTTGTCGAGCAGCGCGATCAGCTGCTCCGCCTGCGGCGTACTGCGCCCGGCAAGATGGCTCTCGTCTTCCGGCGACGGCAGCGGGATCGCCTCCGGCTCGCTGGCGGTTTTGTCGATTTTCGGTGGCGTTTTCAGGCTTCGGCTGGACATGGCGGCATGGTTTCAATCGTGCGTGGCGGCTAGCGTACACCATTGGCTGTTATACGTCAGGAAACGAGGGCGGCTGACGTAGTGGATAAGCAAGCGCCACCTTTCGGGTGGCATGCGGCTTCTTCTGCGCCAGCATGGCAGCAGTCGCCCACGAGCGGGCGGTCGCGCACCATCTCTAGGATGGTTTCTTGCACGGATGTTCTCTACAGCAACTCGCTGAGAGTGGCCTCGGTCCAAGTGGTCGGATTGGGCTATATCTTGGTCAATAGCCAAAGAGTCATCCGGTGGCGAGGAGCTTCTTTGGTCTGATGAACCAGATCAGGAGGGCATGAGATCATGTTCAACAAGGATCGTTTTATCCAGGATTGCTTGAGCGCTATTTCCGGGGGCCATGAGGCGATTAGTGAGCTGGTGGCCGAAGCGGTGTCGGATAGCGCCGGGGTGATGGCCGAGCTTGGCGAGCCGCAACATGCCTGCCTTACGCCGCTATTCAGGTCGCCCGAGCTTACCGTCATCAGCTTTGTCTGGGCGCCGTGCATGAGCCTGATGCCGCACAATCACCAGATGTTTTCGGTGGTCGGCATCTATACCGGGCGCGAGGACAACGTCTTCTGGAAGCGGACGGGAACGACGATAGAGGCAGTCGGTGCCAAGTCGTTGGGGGCTGGCGATGTTGCCACGCTCGATAGTGACGTTATCCACTCGGTGCTGAATCCGATCGGGAAGATGACTTGTGCGATACACGTCTATGGCGGTGATTTCTTCGCTCCCCCCGTACCGCGCAGTGAATGGGACCACGAAACGCTCATCGAAGCACCATGGAATGTCGAGCACGCCAAGTCGCTGTTTCGGGAGGCCGAGGCACGCTTTCGTGCGAGCCTCGGTTAAGCAGGGCGACTCAAGGCGCTCCGGCCGTAATTGTGGCCAACCTTTGTGCGCCGGCCAAGCCCAAGCAGCGCCGCAATGAAAAATGGCTGCTTCCGTCACCGGAAGCAGCCATTTACCTTGTCAGGCCAAGCCGGCTTGCCACGCCTGCCGAGCCTGCCGCTTACGCCAGATCGAAACGGTCCAGGTTCATCACCTTGCTCCACGCCGCCACGAAGTCGTTGACGAACTTCGGCTGCGCGTCGCTGCAGGCGTACACCTCGGCCAGTGCCCGCAGCTGCGAGTTGGAGCCGAACACCAGGTCCACGGTGGTGGCGGTCCATTTCTGCGCGCCGCTGGCGCGGTCACGGCCTTCCAGTACGCCGTCGGTGGCGGATTTCTGCCACTTGGTTCCCATGTCGAGCAGGTTGACGAAGAAGTCGTTGCTCAGGGTGCCGGGGCGCTGGGTGAACACGCCGTGCTGTGCCTGGCCGGCGTTGGCACCCAGCACGCGCAGACCGCCGATCAGCACTGTCATTTCCGGCGCGCTCAGCGTCAGCAACTGCGCCTTGTCGATCAGCAGTTCGGCGGCGGCGCCCTCCAGCCCGGGCTGCACGTAGTTGCGGAAGCCGTCCGCGCGTGGTTCCAGCACCGCGAACGAGGCGACGTCGGTCTGGTCCTGCGTGGCGTCGGTGCGTCCCGGTGCAAACGGTACGGTCACCTGCTGGCCGGCTTGCTTGGCCGCGGCTTCGATGGCGGCAGCGCCGGCGAGCACGATCAGGTCGGCCAGCGAGATCTGCTTGCCGCCGGCGGCTCTGGTGTTGAAGTCCTGCTGGATCGCGGCCAACGTTTGCAGTACCTGCGCCAGTTGCGCCGGCTGGTTGACCGCCCAGTCCTTCTGCGGCGCCAGGCGGATGCGCGCACCGTTGGCGCCGCCGCGCTTGTCGCTGCCACGGAAGGTGGCGGCGGAGGCCCAGGCGGTGCCGACCAGCTGTGCCACGGACAGGCCGGAGGCGAGCACCTTGGTCTTCAGCGCGGCGATGTCCTGCGCGTCGACCAGCGGGTGGTCCACGGCCGGCACCGGGTCCTGCCAGATCAGTTCTTCTGCCGGTACCAGCTTGCCAAGGTAGCGGGCGCGCGGGCCCATGTCGCGGTGGGTGAGCTTGAACCAGGCGCGGGCGAAGGCATCGGCAAACGCCTGCGGATCCTGATGGAAGCGGCGCGCAATCGGTTCGTAGATCGGGTCGAGGCGCAGTGACAGGTCGGCGGTGGTCATCATCGGCGGATGCTTCTTGCTCGGGTCGTGCGCGTCCGGAATCATGTCTTCCGGCCTCACGTCCTTGGCCACCCACTGGTGCGCGCCGGCCGGGCTCTTGGTCAGTTCCCACTCGTAGCCGAACAGGGTGTTGAAGTAGCCGTGGTCCCAGGTAGTGGGGTTGGGTTTCCACGCGCCTTCGATGCCGCTGGTGGTGGCGTGCACGCCCTTGCCGCTACCGAACTGGTTGATCCAGCCGAGGCCCATTTCCTCGAGCGGTGCGCCTTCCGGTTCCGGACCGACCAGTGCCGGGTCGCCGGCGCCGTGCGCCTTGCCGAAGGTGTGGCCGCCGGCGACCAGCGCCACGGTTTCCTCGTCGTCCATCGCCATGCGGGCGAAGGTTTCGCGCACGTCACGGCCGGAGGCGACCGGGTCCGGGTTGCCGTTGGGGCCTTCCGGGTTGACGTAGATCAGGCCCATCTGCACCGCGGCCAGCGGGTTTGCCAGCTCACGGTCGCCGCTGTAGCGCTTGTCGCCCAGCCAAGTGCTCTCCGGTCCCCAGTAGATGTCTTCTTCCGGCGCCCAGATGTCCTCACGGCCGCCGCCGAAGCCGAAGGTCTTGAAGCCCATCGATTCCAGTGCCACGTTGCCGGCGAGGATGAACAGGTCGGCCCACGACAGCTTGCGGCCGTATTTCTGCTTGATCGGCCACAGCAGGCGGCGCGCCTTGTCGAGGTTGCCGTTGTCCGGCCAGCTGTTGAGCGGGGCGAAGCGCTGGTTGCCGGTGCCGGCGCCGCCGCGGCCGTCGGCGATGCGGTAGGTGCCGGCGGCGTGCCAGGCCATGCGGATCATCAGGCCGCCGTAGTGGCCCCAGTCGGCCGGCCACCAGTCCTGCGAATCGGTCATCAGCGCGTGCAGGTCGGCGACCACGGCATCCAGATCCAGGGTCTTGAACTCGGCGGCATAGTCGAACGCCTCGCCCATCGGGTCGGACTTGGCGGAGTGCTGGTGCAGGATGCCCAGCTTCAGCTGATTGGGCCACCAGTTACCGTTGGAGGGGCCGCCGGCTACGGTGTGCGGGGCGGCGCTACCCGAAAACGGGCACTTGGCTTCTGTCGACATGGTTATCTCCTGTTGCTTTTGATTGCCAGCGGATCACGCCAGGTGGCGGGTCCGCTGCGGTTGGCTGGGGTTGACTTGACTGCTGATCTGAGCAGCATCGCCGGCCACCCGGCTGGTTGCCGGGCACTGGCCATCACGCGGGTTGCGGCCAACGTTGCGGCTTACTGCATCCACACCAGGTTGGCCCACATCTCGTCGAGGGTGATGTGCTGGCGGAAGAAACGTTTCATGGTCTTGCTCCTTGCAGATCGCTTGATGACTGGATTATGGATACCGGTTATGCATTTGTTAAATTGATTGTTGTTTTTGATTTGTTAGCTTTTTGCTATTTATCTGCCATGCCGCACGTATCGGGTGCCATTTGCGCCGTGCTGGTGCACGCGCCATGTCGTGGTGATTCTTTTTATAGCGGCAAAGTGGCGAATTGGCAGTGATGGCGGCGCTTTTTGCTGGCACGGCAATTGCTCAATAGTCGGCGAGGGTAGCTGTGGTGGCTGCGCCTCGCTTGAGAGTCTGTCCCGTTGCTTCTGTCGGCATACTGCTAGACACGCCCGTTCCCGCACTGGGGGCGGGCGATTTTTTTGCGCCGGCCGCGCGCCGCGGCGGTTAAGCAATGCCGCGCAACGCGCTATACTCGCCGCTTCGATCACCGGGGGTGTCTGCCGCAGGCAGACTGAGAGATACCCCAGAACCTGATCTGGGTCATGCCAGCGGAGGGAGCGTGATGCGCGGCCAGTCCGCGTCCCGCTTCTTCTTTTGGTCGGCACCATTACCAAAAGAGGATGTCTGCAATGTTCAAGAAGTCCGTACTGCTGCTGGCGCTGGCCGGCGTTTCCCTGAGCACCCTGGCCGCGGAGCTGCGGGTGATGACGCACAGCTCGTTCAGCCTGCCGAAAGAGCGCATCGCCGAGTTCGAGAAGCAAAGCGGCGCCAAGCTGGCCATCATCAAGGGCGGCGATGCCGGCGAGATGCTCAACAAGCTGATTCTGACCCGCGCCAATCCGGTGGCCGACGTGGTGTACGGCATCGACAACACCCTGATCGGCAAGGCCAACGCCGCCGGCGTGCTGGAGGCCACCAGCAGCAAGGTTGGCCGCAGCGTGGCGGTGGCCAGCCTGCCGGGCGCGGTGGCCATCGATTACGGCTATGTCACCCTCAACATCGACAAGGCCTGGTTTGCTAACAGCAAGTTGCCACTGCCGGCGACGCTGGACGACCTGACCAAGCCTGCCTACAAGAACCTGCTGGTGGTGGAAAACCCGGCGACCTCCAGCCCCGGCCTCGCCTTCCTGCTGGCGACCATCGCCGGCAAGGGCGAGGAGGGCGCCTTCCAGTGGTGGGGCAAGCTGCGCGATAACGGCCTGAAGGTGGCCAAGGGCTGGAGCGAGGCCTACTACACCGACTTCACCCGCAACGGCGGCGCGCGCCCGATCGTGGTCAGCTACGCCACCAGCCCGGCGGCGGAAGTGTTCTACAGCAAGGAAAAACTGGCCGAATCGCCGACCGCCAACCTGTTGCTGAAAGGCGGCGTGTTCATGCAGGTGGAGGGTGTGGCCAAAGTCAAGGGCGGGCTGCAGCCGCAGCTGGCACAGCAGTTCGTCGATTTCCTGCGCGGCGAGGCGGTGCAGAAAGAGCTGCAGACCAGCATGTGGATGTACCCGGCGGTCGCCGGCGTGGCGCTGGCGCCGGTGTTCAAGCACGCCGCGCAGCCGGCCAGCTTCAGCAACCCGGACCTGAAGGCGATGCAGCACAAGACCGCCGCCTGGGTCAGCCGCTGGACGCGACTGGTGATCAAGAACGCGCCGTGATGCGGCGGGCTGCCGGCGCGCTCCGGCAGCGGGGTGTTTTCGCGACGGTAACGGCGGCAGCCGTTACCGTTTTCCATTGTCGTGATGCAGAAAGTGTTGCCCTTGTCTGATTTCCGCTGGCTGGCCTTGCCGCCGCTGTTATTTCTGCTGCTGCTGGTCGGGCTGCCGCTGTCGCGCCTGCTGTACGAGGGCGGGCTGGCATTCAGTCCGGCGCTCCTGAGTGATGCCTACCTGCAGTGGCGCCTAGGCTGGTCGCTGCTGCAGGCGGCGGCCACCTGCGTGCTAACTCTATTACTCGGCCTGCCGCTGGCGTGGGTGCTGGCGCACTTCGAGTTCCGCGGCCGCGCGCTGCTGTTGCGGGTGCTGATGCTGCCCTTCGTGATGCCGACGCTGGTCGCCGGCCTCGGCGTGCTGGCGCTGTTCGGCCCGCACGGCGTCAGCGGGCTGAACCTGCAGGACACGCCGTGGCTGCTGCTGTACGGCAACCTGTTCTACAACCTGCCGCTCTTGATCCGCGCCGCGGTGGACGGCTTCGACCACGTGCCGGCCAGCCGGCTGATGGTGGCGCGCACGCTGGGCGCCTCGCGCTGGCGCGCGTTCTGGCGCGTGGAGTGGCCGGTGGTGCGGCCGTGGCTGGCGTCGGCGCTGTGCCTGATCTTCCTGTACTGCTTCTCCGGCTTCGGCCTCGCGCTGCTGCTCGGCGGCCAGCGGTACGCCACGGTGGAGGTCGAGATCTACTCGCTGGTCGCCTACGAGCTGAACCTGGCCGATGCCGGCGCACTGGCGCTGCTGATGCTGCTGCTCGGCGCCGTCATCGCGCTGCTGTACGCGCTGATCGAGCGCCGCCTGGCGCGGCCGGACAAGCGCAGCCCGCCGCTGCGGCAGCCGGTGCAAGGTTGGCCGCAACGGTTGCTGCTGCTGGCCTGCCTGCTGCTGCTCGCGTTGTTTGCCGCCGCGCCGCTGCTGGCGGTGCTCTTGCGCGCGTTGCTGGCTGATGCCGCGGCGTGGCGGGTGCTGCTGCAGGACGACACCCTGCTGGCGTTGGGCAACACGCTGCGCTTTTCGCTGCTGGCGCTGCTGCTGGCGACGGCCCTGGGCCTGCTGCACGGACTGGCGGCGCAGCGCAGCGCCGGCCTGCGCGCGCTGATGTTCCTGCCGTTCATGGTGTCGCCGGTGTGCGTCGCCTTCGGCCTGCTGCTGGCCTATCCCGCCTACAGCGCGACGCTGGCGCTGCTGGTGGCCGCCTATGCGCTCCTGGCCTACCCGTTTGTCGCCAAGGCGGTGGTCAGCGCTCGCGACGCCTTGCCGGCGGCGCTGCCCAATGCCGCGCGCACGCTGGGCGCGTCGCCGTGGCGCGTGTTCTGGCGCGTCAGCCTGCCGCTGATGCGCCCGGCGCTGCGGCGCGGCATGGCCTTTGCCGCCGCCACCGCCGTCGGCGAGTTTGCGGTCAGCCTGTTCCTGTCACGGCCGGAATGGCTGACGCTGACCACGCTGATCTACCAGCATCTGGGCCGCCCCGGCGCGGCCAATCTTGAGGCGGCGCTGGTGTTGTCCAGCGTGCTGCTGCTGCTGGCGCTGCTGGCATTCATGGCCATCGAGTGGCCGGAGAAGACTCATGCTCGAACTTCGTGACCTGGCGCTGGCGTTTGCCGGCCGCCGCGTGCTGGACGGCCTGTCGCTGCAGGTGGCCGCCGGCGAAACCGTGGCCCTGCTCGGCCCCTCCGGCGAGGGCAAGTCCAGCCTGCTGGCGGTGATCGCCGGCCTGTTGCGGCCGCAGCGCGGCCAGGTGTGGCTGGGCGGGCGCGACATCAGCCGCCTGCCGCCTGAGCAGCGCCAGCTGGCGATGATGTTCCAGGACCACGCCTTGTTCCCGCACCTCGATGCTGCGGCCAACGTTGCCTTCGGCCTGCAGGAACGCGGCGTGCCGCGCGCGGCCGCACGGCAGCGTGCCGAGGCGGCGCTGGCGGCGGTGGGGCTGGCCGGCCGTGGCGCGGCCGCCTGCCACCAGCTGTCCGGCGGCGAGCAGCAGCGGGTGGCGCTGGCGCGGGCGCTGATCGGCGAGCCGGCGCTGTTCCTGCTCGACGAGCCGTTTTCCAGTCTCGACACCCATCTCAAGCAGCAGCTGATCGACGACCTGCGCCAGCGGCTGTCAGCCATGGCGGTGCCGACGCTGCTGGTGACGCACGACCGCCACGAGGCGTTCGCGCTGGCCGACCGCGTCGCCATCCTGCAGCACGGGCGGCTGATCCAGGTCGGCACCCCGGGCGAGGTGCTGGCGCGGCCGGCCAGCGCCTGGGTGGCGCGCTTCGTCGGCTTCGACAACGTCGCCGCCGATCACGCCATCCCGCCGGCGGCATTCCGGCTCGGCGACGGCCAGCCGCTGCGCACGGTGAAACTGGTCGAGCCGCGGGTGGAGGGCTGCCGCGTGGTGGTGGCTGGCGACGGTGGCGACTGGGTGCTGTCACTGTCGGCGCGCGAGCTGGCCACGCAGCCGTATCCGCAGCGTGGCGGCCATCTGGCGGTGGGCGTCGATCGCGCAGCGCTGCTGCGCTGGTAGCTCTTTGCGGCGTCAGGCAGCGGCACGCGGCCGGCGCCGGGCTTGAGGCGGAACAGGTGCCGGGCGCGGCTTTTGGTGTAAACTGCCACGCCTGTTTCCGGATAATTGCAGAAAGAACGCACCATGAAGCCGCATATTCTCGACACCCTCCACCAAGCCCGTAACGCGCTGGACGCGCTGCTGGCCAATCCGGCGGCGCTGGCTGCCATCGGCGATGCCGGTGATGCGCTGGTGAACGCCTTCCGCCAGGGCAAACGGGTGTTCAGCTGCGGCAACGGTGGCTCGATGTGCGACGCGATGCACTTTGCCGAGGAGCTGTCCGGTCGCTACCGCCTGAACCGCAAGGCATTGCCGGCGGCGTCGATCAGCGACCCCAGCCACATCAGCTGCGTCGGTAACGATTACGGCTACGAGGCGATCTTCTCCCGCTATCTGGAGGCGCACGCCGGGCAGGGCGACGTGCTGCTGGCGATCAGCACCAGTGGCAGCAGCAAGAACATCCTCGCCGCGGTGAACGCGGCGAAAGCGCTGGGCGTGACCGTGGTGGCGCTGACCGGCCGCCCCGGTTCGGTGATCGGCGAGCTGGCCGACATCGACGTCTGCACCCCCGGCGGCCAGTACGCCGACCGCGTGCAGGAGCTGCACATCAAGGTGATCCACATCCTGATCGAGTCGGTGGAGCGCGAGCTGTTTCCGGAAAACTACGCCTGATTGTCATCGGCATGAAATATAAAGCCTGCTCGCGAGCAGGCTTTTTTTTATTCAATTGCGACATGGTGTTACAGCTTTTTCGCCGTGACAGCTTGATTCTATTCTGGCTTTAATTGAGCAGGATTGGCATCAATGCCGTTCTGGCGGCTTTTGCCACGACCGGTCTTGGGTTTTGTGCGCCGCAGCATGAGGATTTTGTCATAAAATTGCTTATATGCTATGTCTTTTGCAACTAAGTAAAAATACTGGGTGCCAAAAGATCGCATTGCACTGGGGCCGGGTTGGCACTAGATATCAACAGTGATGTCATCAGGATTACCCCTGTCGACGCGCTCAACCCCACCGGAGCCACCCCCATGCTGCGCAATCCCACCATCGGCCAGCGCCTCAGTTTTCTGGTCATCGTCCTGCTCGCCATCGCCGCCTTCCTCGGTGGCTACGGCATGTATACCCAGTCCAAGATTCTTGCCGACTTTTCAAGCACCTATAACGATCGCGTGGTACCGCTGCAGCAGCTGAAGCTGGTGGCGGACGGCTACGCGGTCAGCATTGTCGATGCCGCGCACAAGGTCCGTGCCGGCGCGCTGAATCGCGACGGTTTCCTCTCCAATCTGGATCAGGCGCGCACGCAGATCCGCCAGCAGTGGCAGGCCTACCGCGCCACCGAGCTGACCGCGCACGAGCTGGAGCTGGCGCAGCAGGCGGAGCGCAGCATGCAGGCGGCCGACCATACCGTCGACCGGCTGCGCGAACTGGTGGTGGCCGGCGATAACGCGGCGTTGCAGACATTTAATGACGCGCAGCTGTATCCGGGGCTGGACCCGGTATCGGGGCGCATCTCCGCGCTGATCGACCTGCAACTGAAGGTGGCGGCGCAGGAATACGCCGCGGCCGAGGCCGACGCCGCCTTCTGCGCGCGGGTGTCGTTGGCGCTGATGCTGCTGGGCATGGTGCTGGGCGCGGCGCTGGGCTACACCATCATCCGCCGCTTGCTGTCGCAACTGGGCGGTGAACCGAACGACGTGGTGGCGCTGGCCGGGCGCATCGCCAACGGCGACCTCAGTCTGCAGCTTCCGGTGCGCGGCGGTGACCGCCACAGCATCGTCGCCTCGATGGCACAGATGCAGCAGGCGCTGATCGCGCTGGTGCGCAACCTGGACGGCATCGTGGCGCGGCTGACGGTGAATGCGTCGGAACTGGCGGCCGCCTCGGAGCAGGTCGCGGTCAGCGCCGAGGAGCAGACCCGCTCCGCGGCGTCGATGTCCGCCGCGGTGGAGCAGCTGTCGGTGAGCATCGCCTCGGTCAGCGACAATGCCCGCGATGTCGCCACCGACGCGCAGGCGTCCGGCAGCCTGGCGCAACAGGGGCAGGGCATCATCGAGCGCACCGTGCACACCATCCACCAGGTGGCGCAGCAGGCGCGCGACGCCAGCCGCCAGGCGGACCTGCTCGGCAACAAGTCGCAGCAGATTGCCAATGTGGTGCAGGTGATCCGTGATGTGGCGGAGCAGACCAATCTGCTGGCGCTGAATGCGGCGATCGAGGCCGCCCGTGCCGGCGAGCAGGGCCGCGGCTTTGCCGTGGTCGCCGACGAGGTGCGCAAGCTGTCGGAGCGTACCGCGCAATCCACCGCCGAGATCAGCAGCATCATCGGCGAGATGCTGGACAACAGCCAGCGGGTGGTGGCCGGCATACACGGCACGGTCGGGCAGATGGAGGACGGCCTGCAGCAGAGCCAGCAGGCGCAGGGCGCGGTGGCCGGCATCGGCGACAACGTTGGCCGCATCAACCACGCCATCGCCGAAATCTCGGTGGCGCTGGTGCAGCAACAGGCGGCCGGCAGCGGCATTGCCGGCAATGTCGAGCAGGTGGCGCAGATGTCGGAGGAAACGTGCAGTGCCGCGGCACAAACGGCGGCATCGGCCGGTCAGCTGGAGCAGATGGCGCACGAGCTGAAGGCCGCCATCGACTTCTTCTCGCTGCCCGCCACCACCGCGCCGGCACGTGACATGGCGTTCGCGATGCCGCTGGCCAGCCGGCTGCAACCCGCCTGATGTCGTACTAGCCAGACCGTAGCAAGCGACACGGCCCCATCCGGAGCCGTGTTGTTGTTGGCGCTCAGAAAGGGTTCATGATCTGGCACACTTATGCGGGACAAGGCGAAAACGGCTGAGGCAGCGGCGCTTATCCCGATGTAACAAGCATGCCGCCGCCGTTTTGAACGTGGCATCGCCCCGTTGATATCAGTCACGGCAGATCGTGGACAGGTTCTCAGGCGGCGACGGTTTCCTGCGGCTGGCACACGTCCACCCAGTGGCCGTCGACCACGGCGACCAGCTGCGCCAGGCTGATGCGCACCGCGGTGTGCACGTCACCGGCGGCGGGCAAGACCTCGTCGAAGGCCTGCAACGAGCTGTCCAGATACACCGGCAAGTCGGTGGCGAGGCCGAACGGGCACACGCCGCCGACCGGGTGCCCGGTCAGCGCTTCCACCTCGTCGGACGGCAGCATGCGGCCCTTGCCGAAGGCTTCCTTGAATTTGCGGTTGTCGATGCGGGCATCGCCGCGCGCCACCAGCAAGACCACCCGGCCATCGCCCAGGCGGAACGCCAGCGTCTTGGCGATGCGTCCCGGCTCGACCCCATGCGCCTCGGCGGCCAGCGCCACGGTGGCGGTGCTGGTTTCCAGCTCGATGATGGCGATGTCCAGCTGACGGGCGGCAAAAAACTCACGGACGGATTGCAGACTCATGGCGACCTCGGCTTGATGGCGAAGCGCTTATCTTGACAAGGTCGACGGGGTTTGAACATTCCCCGCACCCCGGCTGGCCGGGGGATATAACGGCGCTGTGGCGGTGGTGGCGAGCCGGCGGGGGATGTCGGGCGACCCGGCTGCCGCGTGCCTGAGCCCTGAGGTGCTGCGACGCAGGGCGCAAAGGTTGGCCGCAGCGCACGGGGAGGACACAGCAAAACCGCCGCGAGGGCGGCGGTTTGCTCGGCGGGATCGGCCGGCAGCGGGCGCGGCTCAGTTGTGCCGGTCGCGGCCGCGTTGCTGCTGCTGTTCAAGTAGCAGCTCTTCCTCGGTTGGCGGCCTGCCTCTGGATGGCTGCCGTTGCTGTGGCGGCTGTCTGGTTTCCGAATCCTGTTGCCGCTGCTCGGTGCGGGAGCGGTTCGGGTTGCCCTGTGGTTGCCGTGGCATGTCGGGTCGCTGTTGCTGCTCGATCCGCGGTTGGCCCGGTGCGGACTGCCGTGGCGCGTCCTGTTGTGGCTGCCGGCTTGGTGCTTGCCGCAGGTCGGGGCGTTGTTGCTGCTCCATCCGCGGCTGGTTTGGAGCGGGTTGCCGTTGCACGTCCGGTGCAGGCTGGCGGCTTGGTGACTGCCGCACGTCGGGGCGCTGTTGCTGCTGCTCCATCCGCGGCTGGTTCGGTGCGGGCTGCCGTTGCATGTCCGGTGCAGGCTGGCGGCTTGGCGATTGCCGCACGTCGGGGCGCTGTTGCTGCTGTTCCATCCGCGGCTGGCTCGGCTTGCCTCGCTGCTGGAAATGCTGCTGCGTTACCTCTTCGCGTGGCTGATAGCGGTAATTCCGCGAGCGGATCTCGCGCAGCTGTTCGGACGAGCGCGGATAGTTTCTTTCCGAATATTGCCGCTGATAGTGCGGCAAGGGTGCCGGGGCGGGTGCGGAGCGCTGATCCCAGCGATCCCAGTCACGATGGCGCTCGCTCCAGTCGCGTCCCCAGTGTTCGTCCCAGCGCGGCGCGCGGTCGGCACGCCAGTAACGGAAGTACATCGGCGGCCGGCGATAGTAGCGGATCGGCACCCGCAACACGAACAGCGGCATGTATTCCGGCTCTACCTCCCACCACGGCCCATTGTACCAGTCGCTGGCATACCAGCGGTCGTCCTCGTAGGCCCAGTACAGCCCGTCGTAGAAGAAGAAATTGAAGTTGAGGCGGGGGGCGTAGTAAACCGGATAGCCCGGCACCCTGACCATGGCCGGATACGCCGGCAGGTTGATGCCCAGGCTGATGCCGGGCAGTTCGATGCCAATGCCGATACTGAGCTGGGCGTGGCTAGGCAGCGCCGGGAACAGCAGCATGGATAAAGCAAGCAGGAGATAGCGCATTTCGGTTCTCCAGTAGGATAAACAGCCATCGCGGCGACGACTGTTGTGACCGAGGCTTGCCGACGAAGACGAGATCGTGGGCACTGAATGGAGCTGGAACAAACGAAGGCGAGAGCAACCAGTCCGCGTGAAGGCGCCGGCCATACCGGTTTCGGCGCCCATCAGGCTGCCAGCAGGGCCGTGCTCCGCCGTGTCGGGAGCCATGCCGCTGCGACAACCACCTGTTGCCAGACAAAGACGGCTCCGTACGGAGCGCGCAATGAAAAAAACACACTGTGTGGCACAGCCATGCATCCAGGCGCGCCCTTGAACCAAGGGTGAATTAACAACGCTTCATCTTTACATTCTAGGTCGGATACGCCGCATTGCGAGGGCTACCGCCTGGCCTCGCCCGCAAGCCCACGCCGCGGTCGTCATGCCGCAGCGCTATCTGCCGCCATCCACCTGCGGCGTGCGCGACTACAAAGCCAACTGCGCAAGGGGGGCCTGGCAGGGGGCAGTCACTTGAACGGCTGCCGAGGTGAACGACCTGTGGCCAGGTACGTGGCAGCGGGGCAGGTTGCCCACCAAAACGGCCATCCAGTCCCCAGGCATGGCGTGGCCGATTGCCGCTAGCAAACAGACATTCGATGACAAACTAACGATGTCTCCACGGAGCTGGGGCAACTGCAAGCGGATATCCGGCGCATATCGGGCGCGAGTGAGGTGACTCGCCCGCCAGTTGACACGCCCCCGCCGAACTGCGACCCTTTCCGCCTCAATTTATTAGCCATTGCCCGCCATGAAAATCACCCAAAACACCGCCGTCACCCTGCGCATGAAAGTTACAGACAGCCAGGGTCTGGTTTACGACGATGGCAAGAATCCGGTCTCCTACCTGCACGGTGATTACGACAACCTGTTTCCCAAACTGGAAGCCGCACTGGAAGGTCAGGAAGCAGGCTTTCAAACCACGCTGGAACTCGCAACTGAAGACACCTTCGGCGAGCGCGACGAAGCCTTGGTAACCACCATGCCCAAGGCCGACTTCCCGCCCGGCGTCAAGGTCGGCGGCCAGATCCAGCGCATCGGCCCGGATGGCGAGCCGCGCTACTACTTCGTCACCAAGATCAAAGGCCCAACCGTATTGCTGGACGGCAACCACCCACTGTGCGGTAAAACCCTGCGCTTCGCCATCACGGTAGTGGACGTGCGTGAGGCAAGCGCAGAGGAAATTGCCCACCAGCATGTACATGGCGAGCACGGGCATCAGCACTGATACCTCCCCGCTCCTCACAAACAAGGCCCTCCCTCCGTTGGGAGGGCTTTGTTTTGCCTGAACCCCACCTGCTATGGCCAGGAAGCGCGATCAGATGCCAGCGCTTTTCGGCAAGCTGGGATCCTGTCCCAACCATGCCGAAGTCGTCGCCATGAATCGTACGGCGAACTCCGTCGTTGGATGGGCAAGTCCCCCAAGCCAGGAGCGATAGGCTCGGGAAGCTGCGGCGCATTCGTGCAGGCGTGACAACAGAATCGCCATCTACTCTATGCCTTTCGCAATCAGGCACAGTCTGAGGCATGCGCTTTTACGATGGCTACGGACGAAGTGTTCACGGGGAGGCACAGGGCTGCGGTCAGCAGTGCCAAGCTCATATGGCACAAGTAGACGGTATTAAAGTCAGCACGTTGTAAACCGGGGCTCCCGAGCAGTAGGACGGTGAGGGCGACACCCATGACTGAACCAACTTGCCGTATCGCCTGGTTGATGGCAGCACCTACGGCGTAATGGCCGGAGGGTAGGTGGCTGACCGCCGCCCCCGACAGCGACGGCAACACCATGCCCACGCCAAGGCCACTCAACAGCATGCCCGGCAGCCAGTCGGTCAGATACGCGGGCTCGGTGCCGGGCACCAGCAAAAACCACAGTGCGCTGGCCGCGTAGATCAGACATCCCACAACCAGCAAAGGTCGGTGACCATGCCGGCTCGCGATTCGGCCCGACACAGCGGCTACCGGAATCACCAGCAGCGGTCCGGGCGCCATCGCCAGACCAGCCAGCGGCAACGAATAGTGCCAGATCGACTTCATGTAAAAAAAGAAGGCGAAAAACATCATCGAGAACGCGATGCCGAAGCTCAACGTTGCGAGATTGACGTAACGGTATGTGGCGTTGCGGAACAAGCCCAGGTCCACCAGTGGCGCGGTGATAGACCGAGCCCAGGCGACAAATCCGACGACGCACGCCAACCCGATGCCCGCAGCAGCCAGCAGCTCATGGCGTGACCAGGCTGGCGACTCCGCTTGCACAATGGACAACGCCAATGCACCGATACCGACGATCAGCAAGCCCATCCCCGCCAGGTCTAGCGGGCGCCCTGGGGTTGACTGCTTCGCCTCCGTCAGCAGTGTTGCGCCGCGCCAGATGGCAAGAATGCCCAACGGCACATTCAGGTAGAACGCCCATTGCCACCCGAGCGACGCAATCACGAACGCGCCCAGGCTGGGGCCCACCGCTGCCGCCAGACCACCGACCGCTCCCCATAGGCTGACCGCCACAGCACGTTTGTTTGTCGGGAACGCCGCCAGCACGAGCGAGAGCGATGCCGGCGTCAGCAATGCAGCCCCAATGGCCTGCAGAACTCTGGCTGCGACCAGTCCCTCTACGCTGACCGCCAAACCACAGGCCACAGAAGCCGCCAGAAACAGCGCAACACCAACGAGAAATACCTGCTTGTGCCCGTGCTTGTCGGCCAGTCCGCCGGATGGGATTAGCATCGCAGCATAGGCCACGGTGTAGGCATTGAGCACCCACGAGAGGTCTGCCGCAGTAGCCAGCGGGAAACCGGCCCGCAAGGCGCTGAAGGCGGCGAACAGCATGGTGCCGTCCATAGAGACAAGAAACACCGCCACACTGGCCACCCAGAACACCGGCCATGGTGAGGCGGTGCTGGGGGGCATGCTGGACAAAGCCTGTTCCATGCTGGCGCGCGAGGACATGCTGGACTTTCTGTCTGAATCTGTCATAAGGCTCTTCCGGTCATTTAGGGTGCTCGCTCCCTCGGCGCCAGGCTCATTGAGGTGCGTGCCACTGTTAGAGGGGCGGGATCGATTCAGGCCAGCCCAAACGTTTTCCGCAGGCCTTTCTCGACCGGGCCGGCAGGCATGAAGCGGCGCAGCCTGGCCAGCAGAGACGCCTCACCTTTGGGCGTATGGCGCATCTTCCAGGCGCCCAAGGCGGCATCAACAATCGTGGCGGCCACGCCATCGGGCTCGGGCGCTTTTTGGACATTGTTCAGGATTGCCTGGGAAACGACGCCGAGCTCCTTGTCGTAGTCGGAGATTCTGGAAGCGGTCTGCGGCGCATTGAGGTCGAGATTGGTCTTGGTAAAGGAAGGTTCGACCAGCGCCACACGGATGCCGAACTGGCGCACCTCGTGATCCAGGGTTTCGGACAGTCCTTCAACGGCATGCTTGGAGGCCGAATAGAGCGCCATGTACGGTGCGGGCAGAAAACCCAGCACCGAGCTGACGTTGACGATGCGACCGGAACGCTGCTCGCGCATGTGCGGCAACACGGCCTTGATCGTGCGCAAGAGGCCGAACAGGTTGGTGTCGAACAGCGTCTGGGCTTCGGCAATCGACGTTTCTTCCGTGGCGCCCAGCAGGGTCATGCCCGCGCTGTTGACCAGCACGTCGATGCGCTTGGCTTGATCGATGATGGTCTGGATGCCACGTTGAATTGACGTGTCGTCACGGATATCCATCTCGATGAGGGCAACGTCGGGTATGGCTTGCGCTTTGGCCGTGTTGCGCACCGTGCCGAATACGCGGCAGCCCTGTTTGGCAAATTGCATGGCGGCGGCACGCCCGATACCCGACGACACGCCGGTAACGACGACAACTTTGGAATTCGGCATGGCAGTTCCTTCTTGTGTAGGTGATTTGGATTGGGGGGTCAGCTTTGCGACGGGCTTGGCCTGATCTTGAACCAGATGGAATACATGGCCGGCAGGAACACGAGCGTCAGGATCGTCCCGGCAAAGGTGCCGCCAATCAGCGTGTAGGCCAGCGTTCCCCAGAACACCGAATGCGTCAGCGGGATGAAGGCCAGGATCGCCGCCAGTGCGGTCAGGATCACCGGACGCGCGCGCTGCACGGTCGCTTCGACCAGCGCACGGTATGGGTCCAGCCCGGCCTGTTCGTTTTCGCGTATCTGTCCGATCAATATCAGCGTGTTGCGCATCAGGATGCCCGACAGCGCAATCAAGCCGACCAGCGCATTGATGCCGAAGGGCTGCTGGAACAGCAGCAGCGTCGGCACCACGCCGATCAGTCCCAGCGGACTGGTCAGGAACACCATCACCATGCCCGCGATGGAGCGCACCTGCAGGATGATGATGAGCAGGGTGATGGCCAGCATGATGGGGAAGATCGGCAGCATGGCGACCGTTGCCTTGCCCGATTCTTCGATGGCGCCGGCCTCCGCGATGCGGTAGCCCGTCGGCAGCTTGGCTATGATGGGCTGGAGTTGCCGGGTCATGGCCGTGGACACGTCCGGCGGCTGCAGGCCCTCGGCGATGTCGCCCCGCACCGTGATGGTCGGCATGCGGTCGCGCCGGCGCATGATTGGCTCTTCCATGCGCACCTCGACCTTGCCCACCTGCGACAGCGGGATGCGCTGCCCGTTGGCGCCGGCCAGGGTGAAATCGCCGATCCTGGCCGGGTCGAGCCGGACATCCCCGGCCGAACGGGCGACGACCTGCACCGTGCGAATGTCCTCGCGCACAGCGGTGACGGGCACTCCGGTCAGCAGGAATTGCAGTTGTTGCGCCACGGCGCTGGAGCTCAGCCCGACGGCTTGCAAGCGGTCCTGCTGCAAGGTGAAGTGCAAGGTGGGCACGCGTACCCCCCAATCCGTGTTGACCGTGCGCATCATCGGGCTGGCATCCATGACCTGCTGCACCTCAGCCGCTACTTTGCGCAACACATCCGGGTCAGGGCCGCTGACCCGGTAGGCCACCGGGAAGGGCGAATAGGGACCAAACACGAGCTGAGTAACACGCAAGCGCGCCTCGGGGGCCAAACCATCGGCGATGGCCTGCCGCAGCCGGTGTTTCAACGCCTCGCGCTCGTCCTGGTTGTCCGTGCGCACCACGATTTTCGCAAACGACGGATCAGGCAATTCCGGACCCATCGAGAAATAGAAGCGCGGCGCGCCCTGGCCGACGTAGGAAGTAACGATCCTGGCTTCCTCTTGCTTGGCCAGCCAGGCTTCCACCTTCCCGGCCGCGACGCTGGTCTGGGTGATCGACGTGCCATAGGGCATCTGCACCTCGACCAACACTTCAGGCCGGTCGGAGATCGGGAAGAACTGTTTCTTGACCACCGCCATGCCGAGTACCGACACCACGAAAAGGCCGATCACCGAGCCGGCGACGATCCACTTGCGGGCAATGACGCGCCCCAGCAGCTGGCGAAAGCGGTTGTAGCGTGGCGTGTCGTAGATCGCATTGTGGCCGCCTGCCGCCTTCTTGAAGTCGGGCAACAGCTTGACCCCGAGATACGGCGTGAACACCACCGCGACCACCCACGACGCGATCAGCGCGACGCCAACGATCCAGAACATATTGCTGGTGTACTCACCCGCCGAGGATCGGGCGAAGCCATTGGGCATGAAGCCGACTGCCGTCACCAGCGTGCCCGACAACATGGGCGCCGCGGTATGACTCCAGGCGTAGGCTGAAGCTTTGATGCGGCTGTAGCCTTCTTCCATTTTCACCACCATCATCTCGATGGCGATGATGGCGTCGTCCACCAGCAGACCCAGCGCCAGGATCAGCGACCCCAGCGTGATGCGGTCGAAGTTCTTGCCGGTCGCCAGCATCACCGCAAACACGACGGCCAGCGTCAGCGGTACGGCCGCGGCAACCACGACCCCGACACGCCAGCCCATGCTCACGAAGCTGACCAGCATCACCACCAGCACCGCGGCGAAGAACTTGACCATGAACTCATCGACCGCCGAGCTGATGTTGACGGCCTGGTCGGTCACCTTGCTCAGGCTCATGCCCAGCGCTTGCTCGGCGTTGATCGCGCCGACTTCGCTATCCAGCGCCTTGCCCAGATCCAGCCCGTTCCAGCCGTCGCGCATGATGACGCCCAGCAACAGCGCAGGTTGGCCGCCGTTACGGATCATGAACGTCGCCGGGTCTTCGTAGCCGCGCTTGACCGTGGCGATGTCCGACAGCTTCAGCGTGCGGCCTTGCGCCACCACCGGTGTGTCGCGGATTTTCTGCAGCTGGTCAAAGGCGCCGTCCAGGCGGATGAACACCTCCGGCCCCCTGGTTTCCACCGCGCCGGCCGGCGTCAGTGCATTCTGGCTATTGAGGGCGGCGAAAATGTCCTGCGGGCTGACGCCCAGCGTGGCCAGACGCTCGTGCGAAAACTCGACGTAGATGCGCTCCGACTGCTCGCCAACGATGTTGACCTTCTTCACGCCCGGCACGTGCAGCAGACGCTGGCGTAGCGTTTCCGCGTCGCGAACGAGCTCGCGCTGCGGCACGCCCCTGGCCTTGAGTGAATACAAGGCGAAGGTCACATCGGCGTACTCGTCGTTGAGAAATGGCCCGATCACGCCGGGCGGCAGATTGCGTACTTCGTCGCCGACCTTTTTGCGGGCCTGGTAGAACTCGTCTTTCACCTCCGACGGCGGGGTGCTGTCCAGCAAGGTCAGCGTGGTGAAAGCCAGTCCCGGGCGGGTGTAGGTCTCGCTACGGTCATACCAGCGCAGCTCCTGCAGGCGCTTCTCGATCTTCTCCGCCACCTGGTCTTGCATCTCCTGCGCGGTTGCGCCGGGCCAGGCGGTGACGATGGTCATCACCTTGATCGTGAAGGAGGGATCCTCGGCCCGCCCCAGCTTGAAGAAGGACATCACCCCGCCCAGCGAGATCAGGATGATCAGGAACAGCGTGATGGCGCGTTCGCGTACCGCGAGCGCCGACAGGTTGAAACGGCCTTCGCTCACGGCTGGACTCCTTCGCTTGCCATGGCGACGGCTTGCTCAGCCACGCGAACCTGCCCGCCCTCGCGCAGCAGATGCGCACCGAGCGCGACGATCCGGTCGCCTTGCTTGATCTGGCCGGCGATGCGCGCGCTATCGTCACGCAGGTGCAAGACGGTGACCGGCCGCCAGGAAACCTTGGCCGGCTTGCCATCGATCAGCCATACCCCCGGCCCCTTGCCCGCGTCGAACAGCGCACTGATTGGCACCTGCATGCCGCCGTTCACTGCGGCCTGGCCATCCGGAATCCGGATGGTCACCGTGGCACCCAGCGGGGCGTCGGCCAATTCGCCCTCCAGTACGTAGTGTGCTTCGAAGGTGCGGGTGAGTCGGTCTGCGGCATCGGAAAGCTGGCGAAGTCTGGCCGGAACGCTCACGTCTTCCTTGCCGAACAGCGTGGCTTGCCCGCTGGAACCGACCGCAGGGCGCAGGGTTTCCGGCAACTGGATCACCGCCTCGCGGCGCCCGGCGTGGGCCAGCCGCACCACGATCTGTCCAGCGCCCACAACTTGGCCGGGCTCGGCCAGCGTTTCCATCACCACGCCATCGCCATCCGCCACCAGCTCCGCATAGCGGCTTGCATTACGGGCCACGTCGGCCTGTGCTTCGGCCGCGCTCAGCTGGGCTTTGGCGGCATCCGCCGCCGCCTTGACCTGGTCGTAGGCGGAAGCAGAAATCGCACCGGTGCCACGCAGGTCACGGTAGCGGGCCTCGTCCTGCGCCGTCTGCTGCGCCCGCGCGCGTGCCGCGGCAACCGCCTCCAGCTGTGCCTGTGCGGCCAACTTGAGATCGGCCGGGTCTATCCGCAGTAGCGGTTGGCCGCGTTTAACGGTTTGCCCGGCGTCCACCAGACGCTCCAGTACCTTGCCGGAGACGCGGAAGCCGAGATCGCTCTGTACCCGGGCAGCGATGGTGCCGGTGAAGGAACGTGACTCAGGGCTGAACCCCTGGACGATGGCGGCACGCACCAGCGGTGTGCCGGTGCGGGGGTCGGTCTGTGCTTTTTCGCCGCAAGCGACCAGGGCAAACGGCAAAGCACAAATGACAGTAGAGAGGGCAAGGCGATGCCAAAGCATGAAAGTCCCTTTGACGAAGTAATCGGGACTTTCAGTATTGTTCTTGTGACCAATTTAGTCAATAGTCACAAGCTGGTCGCATCATCATGGCGACAGGCTGCGCAGCACCAGGCTGGAAAGTTGCGCGGGTGCCTCCTCGGTGTTGTCGAAGTTGTACTGCAATAGCAGTGGGTGCAGATAAGGGCGCATCACCAGGTAAATCGCTTTGGTGGTTTCATCGAGCGGCGTCTTGCGCTCAAAATCCCCGCTCAGTCGCCCCTGCTGCACGACTTCCTGCAGCAAACCCTGAATGCGCTCCTCGTAGGCGACCGTCGCCTGCCAGCGTTCACCGGCGGCCGAGGCAGCGATCTCATAGAGCTTACGGTCCTGGAAAAACAGCCGCAGGCTAGCCTCCACAATGGTTTTGAACATCCGCCGCAGTTTCTCGGGCGGGCGTTCCGCGGCGTCTACCGCTGCTCTGACATCGTTCTCGATCTCGCGCAGACAGTTGGCACAGATCATCTCGCCGATGGCTTGCTTGGACTCGAAGAACTTGTAGATATAGGCCTTGGAAAAGCCGATGGCCTTGGCGAGATCCGATACTGTGGTTTTCTCGTAGCCATAGCGGCTGAAGTGCTCGGTGGCAGCGGCAACGATTTGATCGCGTACGTCGTGGTCGGCCGGGCCGCGGGCCGCAACGGGGGAGGCGTGTGTATTCTTCATGGGTTGTAGCTTACAGACCTGCTCAAAAATTGACAATGAGTGACCAATATGTATTATGGTCACTATAGTTCATTCAAATCCGGAGCCTGTCCGTGCTAGCTAAACACCCACTTGCCTTGCTCATCGCCGTCAGCCTGTTGACCGGCTGTGCCGTCGGTCCCGATTATGTCCGGCCCAACATGCCGATGCCTGAACGGTATCTGGGCGCGGCCACGGTGGAACAGCGCCATGCGTCCACCCGTGCCGACCTGGCCGTATGGTGGGAGGGTTTCGGTGATCCGCAACTGAGTCGATACGTGATGCTGGCGCTGGAACAGAATCTCGATCTTGCGCAGGCATCCGCTCGCGTCGTGCAAGCGCGGGCGGGTCTGGGGGCGGCCCATGCCGCCTTGCTGCCTGCCGGCAATGTCGGCGGCCAGGCCGCCAGGGCCTACCAATCCGTTGAAACGCCCATGGGTCAAGTCTTGAGTTCGACACCCGGATTCGACCGCTATGGCAATGCCTACGAGGCCAATCTCGGGGCCAGCTGGGAACTGGACTTGTTCGGTGGCTTGCGGCGCGGGCAAGAAGCGGCGCTGTCCGAGTATCAGGCTTCGGAAGCCGGCGCCACGGCCACGCGGCTGGCGGTGGCAGCCCAGACCGCCGACATCTATATCAGTATCCGCGGATTGCAAACCCGCCTGGATGTTGCCCGTCGGCAGGTGCAGAAGCAGCAGGAACTGCTCAAGATCATCCGGCGGTTGTATGGCAAGGGCTTGGCGGCCGAACTGCAGGTGAACCAGGCCGAAGGGGTGCTTGCCCAGGTTCAGTCCTCCGTGCCAGTGCTCGAAACGGGGCTGGACGCGGCGATGAACGCACTGGATGTGATGCTGGGCTCGTCACCCGGCACGCATCGCGCCGAGCTGGCCGAAGTCGGTGCCATCCCTCTCGCCCCACGCATTGCCGCCACCGGATCACCGGGCGAGTTGCTCCGGCGCCGGCCTGACCTGATCGTGGCCGAGCGCCGTCTGGCGGCATCGAATGCCCGTATCGGCGTCGCTCTTGCCGAGTATTACCCCAAGCTCACGCTGAGCGGACTGATCGGCAGCGCGACGGCCGTGTCCGCCGGCAATCTGTTCACTAGCGGTGCCAGCCAGGCCGCCGGGGTGCTGGGGCTGCGCTGGCGTCTGTTCGATTTTGCTCGCATCAACGCGCAGATCGACCTGGCCAAGGGGCAGGAAGCAGAAAGGTTGGCCGCGTATCGGCTTGCCGTGCTACGGGCAAGCGAGGACGTGGAAAACGCCTTCTCGGCCCTGGTCAAACGCGAAGAACAGGCGGCTGTCCTTGCCAAAGGTGTGGACTCGCTCGGCCGCGCCCGGTCGGCCTCGTTTGCCGCCTATCAAAAAGGGGTCGTCAGCCTGATCGAGGTGCTGCAAGCCGATGAAAGCCTGCTCCGCGCCGCCGACGCACAAGCACAGGCGCAAACGGAATCGGCACGCGCAGCGGTCGCAGCCTTCAAGGCACTGGGTGGTGGTTGGCAGCCTCACGAATCCGAGGTGCTGGCAAGCAAGTAGCAACAGGAGCGGGACAGGGCTCCTGTGCAAACCTGCCATTGTGAGTCTGGCTACTCATTGGCTGCCTTGGCCGAACTTCAGATGAATTCCTAGTACTCAATAATGGCCACCATCAGCACAAGGGACTCAGTGTGGCCACTTGAGCGGGCGCGCGTCGGGACCTCGAAATTGGCTTGTGGCACGAACACGCTTCGCGTCGAAGCCTCACGCCCATCTCAGAACTCCGTGACGACCGTCACGCCTGCCACTTCGAATTTGTCCATATTCATCAGCACATCGATCGACTGTTCAAGGTTGATCGTCCGGCCGATGAGCTTTTCCGGCGCCAGCTTGCCCGACTTCATCATCGCGAACATCGCGTCATAGCGGTGCGCCTGCATGCCGTGGCTGCCCAGGATTTCAAGCTCATGCGCGATGACCTTGCTCATCGGAATGGCCGGGGTGCTGTGCTCGCCCAGCATCAGGCCGACCTGCACATGCTTGCCGCGTTTGCGCAAGTTGCTGACCGAATTGAAACAGGTGACAGGGTGCCCGAGAGCATCCAGTGACACGTGCGCGCCGCCGCGGGTGATCTCCAGCACGGCTTCGACCACGTTGGGCACTTTGGCGGCGTTGACCGTGGCCACCGCACCGAGCGCACGGGCGAGATCGAGCTTTTCTTCCGAAATATCAATGGCGATCACATTGGCGCCAATGGCATTGGCAATCATGATGGCGGACAGGCCGACGCCGCCGCAGCCGTGAACCGCCACCCACTGGCCGGCCGAGGTCTTGCCCTGGTCCACCACCGCGCGGAACGAGGTGACGAAGCGGCACCCCAGGCTGGCCGCGGTGGTGAAATCCAGCGTTTCCGGCAAGGACACCAGATTGATATCCGCCTGATGGATGGACACGTACTCGGCAAACGATCCCCAGTGGGTGAAACCGGGCTGGAACTGGTGGTCGCAGACTTGATGGTTGCCGGAGTGGCACTCTGGGCAATGGCCGCACCCGGCCACAAACGGAACCGTCACCCGGTCGCCCACCCGCCACTTCGTCACCTGCTTGCCGACCGCCTCCACGACACCGGAGAACTCGTGCCCCGGAACATGGGGAAGCTGAATGTCCGGATCATGACCGACCCAGCCATGCCAGTCGCTGCGACAAACGCCGGTCGCCATGACCTTGATGACGACGCCGCCGGATTCCGGCGTCGGGTCGGGAACGGTCGTCAGTTGCGGCGGGGCGGAAAACGATTCGTAGACAACAGCTTTCATGAGCGGCTCCTGTGTTGAAGTGTTCCTTCATTGTGAAGCATTGCCGTGAATTTACCTTTCTGTTTTCGATGGGAATAACGGCGAATATGAAATAATATTTCGCCAGTGAAAACGGATTGAAAGGTTGTTTCGCCATGGCCGCACTAGACAAAGTGGACATTGCCATTGCCGACCGGCTGCAACAGGATGGCCGGCTGTCCAATGCCAGGCTTGCCGAGCAGCTGGCCCTGAGCGAGGCCTCTTGCTGGCGGCGCCAGAAACGGCTGGAAGAGATGGGCGTGATCGAAGGCTATAAAGCGGTACTGAACCGGCGCAAGCTCGGGATCGGCGTGATGGCCTTTGTGCAGATCGTTTGTACGCAGCACAGCGAGGAAGTCACGGCCGCGTTCGAGCGGATCATCCAGGCTAGCCCCAATGTGCTCGCCTGCCACAACACAACCGGCGAGGCCGACTTCCTGTTGCAGGTCGTTGCCAGGGATCTCGATGATTACAGCCATTTTGTCGAGAAAGTGCTGAGAAAATTGCCGGGCGTATTGAGCATCCGCTCGAATATTTCATTGCGGGAGATGAAGGTGACGAACAAGCTGCCGATTACGGACATCGATCTGGCCTAGACCGGCCGGGGCGACTCGCCGCTGCCGCTCCACCGCACCTGTACGGACACTCCACAAAAAGAGGCCCCTTTCGGAGCCTCTCTTTGCGTCGAGTCCGACTGCCCGGATGGCAAGCCGTCCCGGCCGTCCCGGTCTTTCCGGATCGCCTACCAGTTGCTCTCCCGCTCCGGGGTGGCGGTGATGTTGTGGATGGACAGGTCGGCGCCGTTGAATTCTTCCTCGTCGCTGAGGCGGATGCCGACCACTTTTTTCAGCACGCCGTACACCAGGTAGCCGCCGCCAAAGCCGATGCCGACGCCGGCCGCGGTGCCGATCAGCTGTGAGGCCAGGCTGACGCCACCGGCGCCGCCAAGCCAGTGCTGGCCGAACAGGCCGGCGGCGATGCCGCCCCAGGCGCCGCACAGGCCGTGCAGCGGCCATACGCCGAGCACGTCGTCGATCTTCCAGCGGTTTTGCGTGAGGGTGAACAGGTAGACGAACATGGCGCCGGCGACGCCGCCGGTGACCAGCGCGCCCAGAGGGTGCATCACGTCGGAGCCGGCGCACACCGCCACCAGCCCGGCCAGCGGGCCGTTATGGATGAAGCCGGGGTCGTCGCGGCCGGCCCACATCGCGGTCAGCGTGCCGCCCACCATCGCCATCAGCGAGTTGACCGCCACCAGGCCGGAGATGCCGCCGACCTTCTGTGCGCTCATCACGTTGAAGCCGAACCAGCCGACGATCAGGATCCAGGCGCCCAGTGCCAGGAAGGGGATGGACGACGGCGGGTGGGCACTGACGCGGCCTTCCTTGGTGTAGCGGCCGCGGCGGGCGCCGAGCAGCAGCACCGCCGCCAGCGCGATCCAGCCGCCGACGGCGTGCACCACCACCGAACCGGCAAAGTCGTGGAAGGGCGCGCCGAAGTTGGCCGCCAGCCAGTCCTGGAGGCCGAAGTGACCGTTCCAGACGATGCCCTCGAAAAACGGATACACCAGTCCGACCAGCAGGAAAGTAGCCGCCGACTGCGGGTGCAGGCGCGCGCGCTCGGCGATGCCGCCGGAGACGATGGCGGGAATGGCGGCGGCAAAGGTCAGCAGGAAGAAGAACTTCACCAGCTCAAAGCCGTTGGCCTGGCTGATGTGGCTGACGTCGCTGAAGAAGTGCACGCCGTAGGCGACGCCGTAGCCGACAAAGAAGTAGGCCAGCGCCGAGATGGCGAAGTCGGTGAGGATCTTGACCAGGGCGTTGACCTGGTTTTTCTTGCGCACGGTGCCCAGCTCCAGGAAGGCGAAGCCGGCGTGCATCGCCAGCACCAGAATGGCCCCGATCAGTAAGAACAATACGTCGTTTGCACTTGTTTCCGTCATGCTTGCGCTCCAATGGTGCGTATCCGTGGTGCAGCACGGCGGGCTGCGGATACGAATGCCTGTGATTGGGGCGCTTTCTTGCAAAAATGGTGCCAGCGGGCGCCAGCCTTGTGCATCAAGGCGTCATGACGATGCCTTGCGCTGAGCACTGGTGCGGAGGAGGGTGGTTGCCTTGATTTGGTGCGGACTGATGTGCGCTATTGGTGCGTGCTGCGCTGCGGCCAACGTTGGCCGCAGCCTCAGAACCTGTTCACGTGCTACTGCGACTTGATCTCGATGGGGTGATGCGGTGCAGGCGGCGGCTTCGGCATGCTTGTTTATATCTGGATAAACGCCGCTTCCGCAGCCGTTTTCGTCTTGCCTCGCGGAGATCGTGAACACGCTCTCAGGCCGGCTGCAGTGCCTCGACGCGGTCGTCGCGCTGCAGGATCTGCTGCAGGAATTGTTGCATGCTGTGATCGTCGCCGGTGGTGACGAAGCGGTAGTGCGGCGGCGTCTGCGGGCCGCTGCGGCAGTGGTGTTGCTGCAGCAGGCGCAGCGTCTGGCGCACCACGGCGTCGGTGGGGTCGATGATGTCGATGTGCGGCGGCAGCTGGGCGCGGATCAGCGGCGCCAGGAACGGGTAGTGGGTGCAGCCGAGCACCACGTGGTCGACGTTGTGCGCCAGCAGCGGCGCCAGCGCCGCAGCGACGGTGCGCCGGGCCGTGTCGCTGTCCAGCTCGCCGCTTTCCACCAGCTCGACAAAGCCGGTGCCGGCCTGGCTGTAGATCTCGGCGTGGTCGTGCAGCTGCGCCGCCAGCTGGCGGAATTTCTCGCCGCGCAGCGTGGCCTGCGTTGCCAGCACGCCGACCTTGCCGCTTTGCGTCGACAGCGCCGCCGGCTTGATCGCCGGCTCCATGCCGACAATCGGCAGTGCCGGGTGGCGCTGGCGCAGGTGGCGCGCCGCGGCGCTGGTGGCGGTGTTGCAGGCGATCAGCAGCAGGGTGGCGCCCTGTGCCAGCAGGTAGTCGGCGATCAGCTCGGCGCGGGCGATCAGCTCGTCGTCGCTGCGCCCGCCGTAAGGACAGTAGCCCTGATCGGCCAGGTAGATCACCGGTTCGTCGGGAAGCTGGGCGGTGAGCTCGCGCCACACCGAAAGGCCGCCTAGGCCGGAATCAAACATGCCGATCATGAGGGATTAACTGTTCTGGATGACGATTTTCGGGAATTTACCAGAGAAGTCGCGTGCCTTGTCACCGACCTTGACCGCCACCTTGCGCGCGATCTGCTGGTAGCGTGCCGCCAGCGCGCTGTCCGGCGCCGCCGCCACCGTCGGGCAGCCGTCGTCGGTGGCCAGGCGGATGCCCAGATCCAGCGGCAGCGAACCGAGCACGTCGACGCCGTACTGGGCGCTCATCTTGTCGGCGCCGCCGTGGCCGAAGATGTGTTCTTCGTGGCCGCAGTTGCTGCACACGTGCATCGCCATGTTCTCGACGATGCCGAGGATGGGCACGCCCACCTTCTCAAACATCTTCAGCCCCTTTTTCGCATCCAAGAGCGCGATGTCCTGCGGCGTGGTGACGATGATGGCGCCGGTGACCGGCACCTTCTGCGACAGTGTCAGCTGGATGTCGCCGGTGCCCGGCGGCATGTCGATCACCAGGTAGTCCAGCTCGTTCCACAGCGTGTCGTTGAGCAGCTGCTGCAGCGCCTGGCTCACCATCGGGCCGCGCCACACCATCGCCTGGTCCTCGTCCACCAGGTAGCCGATCGACATCGTCTGCACGCCGTGCGCCGGCAGCGGCACCAGCTTGCCGTCGATCACCTCCGGCTTCTGGCCCTGCAGGCCCATCATCAGCGGCTGCGACGGGCCGTAGATGTCGGCGTCCAGAATGCCGACCGACGCGCCTTCCGCCGCCAGCGCCAGCGCCAGGTTGGCCGCGGTGGTGGACTTGCCGACGCCGCCCTTGCCGGACGACACCGCGATGATGTTCTTCACCCCCGGCAGCAGCGGCACGCCGCGCTGTACCGAGTGGCTGGTGATCTCGCTGACCACGTCGATGCTCAGCTTGCGCTCGCCGGCCAGCGGCGCAAGCCGTTCGCGGAACAGCTCGGCGATGGCGGCGAAGCGGCTTTTGGCCGGGTAGGGCAGGACCACGCGCACATTGAGGTGGGCGGCATCGTTTTGCTGCACGCTGACGCCTTTGCGGTAGGGCTTGTGGGTGTCTTCGTCGATCAGGTCGGCGATGGCATCGAGAATGTCGGTGTCGGTCAGGGCCATGTCAGTAGTCCGGGAAGCGGCGTCGCCATGGACGCCAAACAATTTGCCGAGTCGGGAAAGCATGATGGGTGATCTTGAGCGGGATGAATAGCCGACTATTTTAATCGGGTTTGCCGCGGGCGAACAGGCTTGCCCGCCGTTTTGGCTGCAGCCGTCATGATAAGCGCTGCGCCGGCGTCGTGCATGCCGCTGTCGGCGTGGCTGCGGCCAACCTTGGCACAGTGTGGCGCTTACTTTTTTGTCATGGTGGCGATATAGACAGATTTGCTGGTGCAAGTGCCTGATTCGGCGTAGAATCGACGCCTTTTTTCTGAACCGGCGCAGGGCGGCAGACTGCGCTGTTGTGGTTTTTCCGAGGTTATGTTTTGTCTGAATTCACCAAGATTTCCCGTTTGACCCCGGCGCGGATGCTGTTCCCGCTGGCGCTGGTGCTGTTTGAATTTGCGGTCTACATCGCCAACGACATGGCGCAGCCGGCGATGCTGCGCGTGGTGCAGGAGTTCGGCGTCGGTATCGAGTGGGTGCCGATGGCGATGACCGCCTTCCTGCTTGGCGGCGCGCTGATGCCGTGGCTGACCGGGCCGCTGTCCGACCGCATCGGTCGCCGGCCGGTGCTGCTGGGCGGGGTGGTCTATTTCATCGTTGCCTGTCTGGCCACCTATCTGGTGACCTCGATCGAGGCGTTCATGGCGCTGCGCGTGCTGCAGGGCGTCGGGCTGTGCTTCATCAATGCCGTCGGCTACGCCGCGGTGCAGGAGGCGTTCGAGGAGAAGACCGCGGTCAAGGTCACCGCGCTGATGGCCAACGTGGCGCTGATCGCGCCGATGGTCGGCCCGCTGGCCGGCGCCGCACTGATCGAGTTTGCGCCGTGGCGCAGCTGCTTCCTGTTCATCGCCGGCGTGTCGCTGCTGGCGCTGATCGGGCTGTGGTGGAAGATGCCGGAAACGGTCAACGTTGGCCGCACGCGCGCGCCGTTGCGCCGCATGGGCGCGGACTACCTGGCGCTGCTCGCCGACCGCCGTTTCGTGCTGTCGCTGCTGTGCATCCCGCTGCTGGCGATGCCGCTGATGGGCTGGATCGCGCTGTCGCCGGTGCTGCTGGTGGAAGACCTTGGCATGAGCACCGTCGAATACGGCCTGTGGCAGCTGCCGGTGTTCGGCGGCCTGATCGCCGGCAATTTCGCGCTGGTGTTGCTCACCGAGCGCCTGGCGCTGGGGCGCTCGGTACTACTGGGCATGTGGCCCATCGTCGGCGGCCTGGCGCTGATGCTGGGCGGCATCCAGTTCAGCAGCGTGCCGCACATCTATATGGTGGCCGGCATGAGCCTGATGGCGTTCGGCGAGGGGCTGTCGTTTGCGGTGCTGTACCGCTTCGCGCTGATGGCCAGCACGGTGAGCAAGGGCACGGTGTCGGCGGCGATGAGCATGCTGTCAATGGCCGGCTACGCGCTCGGCATCGAGCTGTTTCGCCACGCCTATATCGCGGGCGGCATGATCGGCTTCGCGCTGATGTCGCTGCTGACCTCGCTGCTGTTCGTGCTGGTGGCGCGGCCGCGGGTCCGCCACGCGATGAAGCTGCGCGCGGCGCCGGTGGCGCAGGCAGCCTGATGTTTCGGGCGCACTGTTTATAAAGGTTGGCCGCAACGCTGTTGCGGCCAACCTTTGTCGTTATAATCGACGGTTTCGTATTGCTTATCGGGATGCATTTCATGACTAAACGCCAGATTCTGGTTACCAGCGCACTGCCGTACGCCAACGGCGCCATCCACTTGGGTCATATGGTTGAACACATCCAGACCGATGTCTGGGTGCGCTTCCAGAAGATGCGTGGCCACGAGTGCTACTACGTCTGTGCCGATGACACCCACGGCACCCCGATCATGCTGGCCGCGGAAAAGCAGGGCATCACCCCGGAGCAGCTGATCGAGCGCGTCAATACCGAGCATCTGGCCGATTTCAGCGGCTTCCACATCGGTTACGACAACTACTACAGCACCAACAGTCCGGAAAACAAGGCGTTCTCCGAGCAGGTTTACTTGGCGCTGAAGGCCAACGACAAGATCGCCAGCCGCACCATCGAACAGCTGTTTGATCCGGAAAAGAACATGTTCCTGCCGGACCGCTTCGTGAAGGGCGAATGCCCGAAGTGCGGCGCGGCCGACCAGTACGGCGACAACTGCGAGAAGTGCGGCGCCACCTACAGCCCGACCGAACTGAAGAACCCGTACTCGGCGGTATCCGGCGCCAAGCCGGTGCTGAAGACGTCCGAGCACTACTTCTTCCGCCTCGGCGAGTGCACCGACTTCCTCAAGGACTGGACCGGCGGCAGCAGCCTGCGCGGTGACGGCGGCAGCCAGGCCCACCTGCAGGCCGAGTCGCTGAACAAGATGAACGAGTGGATCGAAGGCGGGCTGCAGGACTGGGACATCAGCCGCGATGCGCCGTACTTCGGCTTCGAGATCCCCGGCGCGCCGGGCAAGTACTTCTACGTGTGGCTGGACGCGCCGATCGGCTACATGGCCAGCTTCAAGAACCTGTGCGATCGCACCGGCATCGATTTCGACGCGTGGTTCAAGCCGGACAGCAAGACCGAGATGTACCACTTCATCGGCAAGGACATCCTCTACTTCCACGCGCTGTTCTGGCCGGCGATGCTGAAATACGCCGGCTACCGCGCGCCGAGCGGCGTGTTCGCGCACGGCTTCCTGACCGTGGACGGCCACAAGATGTCCAAGTCGCGCGGCACCTTCATCACCGCCAAGTCCTACCTCGACTGCGGCCTGAATCCGGAATGGATGCGCTACTACATCGCCGGCAAGCTCAACGGCCGCATCGAGGACATCGACCTCAACCTCAATGACTTCGTCGCGCGCGTCAACTCGGACGTGGTCGGCAAGTTCGTCAACATCGCCAGCCGCGCCGCCGGCTTCATCAGCAAGCGCTTCGGTGGTCAGCTGGCGGCCAAGCTCGAAGACGAAACCCGCCTGCTCGGCAACATCGCCGGTGAAGCGGAGAACATCGCCGCCGCCTATGAGGCCCGCGAGTATGCCAAGGCGCTGCGCGAGGTGATGGCGATTGCCGACATCGTCAATGGCTATGTGGACGCCAACAAACCGTGGGAACTGGCCAAGCAGGAAGGGCAGGACGCGCGCCTGCACGAAGTGTGCAGCGTGCTGATCAACGCCTTCCGCCTGCTGACCATCTACCTGAAGCCGGTGCTGCCGAAGCTGGCCGAAGGCGTGGAAGCCTTCCTCGACGTGGCGCCGCTGCAGTGGGCGGATGCCGACCAGCTGCTGCTGGGCCACACCATCAAACCGTACCAGCACCTGATGCAGCGCATCGATCCGTTGCTAGTGGAAAAACTCATCGAGGCGAACAAGCAAAGCATGGAAACACAAGCACCGGCCGCCGCGGCCAACTACGAACCATTGGCCGACACCATCAAGATCGACGACTTCGCCAAGCTGGACCTGCGCGTCGGCAAGGTGCTGGCCTGCAACTTTGTGGAAGGCTCCGACAAGCTGCTGCAGTTCACCGTCGACCTCGGCTTCGAGCAGCGCAACATCTTCTCCGGCATCCGCAGCGCCTATCAGCAGCCGGAAGCGCTGGTTGGCCGCAAGGTGATCGTGGTCGCCAACCTGGCCGAGCGCAAGATGCGCTTCGGCGTGTCGCAGGGCATGATCGTGTGCGCCTCCGGCCCGGAGGACAACTCCGGCCTGTTCCTGCTGGACGCCGACGACGGCGCCGAACCGGGCATGCGCATCGGCTGATCGCCTTGCCTGTTTGCCAGAGCTGCCAATGCCCCGTCGCCGACGGGGCATTTTTCATGGCGGCGATTCATCAGATTTTCATAATTGCTGCTTAAGCTGTGATCAGTGCTACGGGAACTCCGTGAAACTACCTATAGTCAATAGCAACATAAACACGTTATCGTAGCGTGAGCTTATGTTGTTTCAGTAAGCCGGATAATCGTCAGAAAAAGAATGACAAAAAGGAAAAATCATGAGAATCAACCAACTTGAGCCAGGCCATAGCATCCTGGAAACAACCGACAGCGGTGAAGAAATCCGCTTTGAAGTGATCAATGTCAAGCCGCTGGGCCGACGCTACGAAGTGACGATGCGCACTTCCGCCGGTCTGGAAAGTGTGGTCTACCCGGGCAACGCCTACGTACAGACCGCCGCCTGACATTGCGTGGTGCCACAATCAAAGCCCTGCCTTGCAGGGCTTTTGTCTTTTTGCTTGACGCACCGCAATATACGCGGTACTATCTCTTTCTCAGTCGCGGGATGGAGCAGTCTGGTAGCTCGTCGGGCTCATAACCCGAAGGTCGTAGGTTCAAATCCTGCTCCCGCAACCAGAATTCATAAAACAGTTTGGCGACTAAACTGTTTTGCGTTGAGAAATATAAATGGCAGTTCGCCACTTGTTTTTCATGGCGCAATCTATACTTGCAGTATTCAGTCGCGGGATGGAGCAGTCTGGTAGCTCGTCGGGCTCATAACCCGAAGGTCGTAGGTTCAAATCCTGCTCCCGCAACCACATATAAACCCCTGATTCAATTGAAAAATTGAATCAGGGGTTTTTTGTTTTTCAGGCTTCCCTGAGTATCACAAACTGCTGTTGTGACATTTGCGTACCAAATCCGAGACGCGGGCTGTGACAACCTGAGGCGCATTTTGACCTTGGGGTACAGCTTGTCACTGCCACATCTTGCTTCGTCCTTGCCCAGTCCGGTTGACGTCCCTTAAGTGTTCTATCGTGCCAAGCTTTTGCCTGTGTTCCCTGTCGTCATGTGAAATCTGAGGCGATGCAAGCCGCTGCGGCCCTTTTGCCAGTCATGCGCCCGCGCTAGGTGCGCCTTCAAAATCGAGGCGGCAGAAGGCTGAGCCAACTTCAGAATCCTAGTGGACATCTTTCAACAGAAAAAACGACATCCACATAAAAACCTTCTGGAATAGTGAAGCCGAGTGTCATACAACGTAGATCAGGCGCTGACTTCAACACGACGGCGCGATCAGTCCCGTTAGTCACGCT
Organism: Vogesella indigofera; assembly: GCF_003633895.1. Lineage (GTDB taxonomy): Bacteria > Pseudomonadota > Gammaproteobacteria > Burkholderiales > Chromobacteriaceae > Vogesella > Vogesella indigofera. The sequence goes on along the minus strand of NZ_RBID01000015.1, from coordinate 13,656 downwards.
TGAAGGGGTAGCCATGCGCCAGAATCTTCCCGTCACCGAGCAGGAGTTGTTTCTTGATCCGCGTAGTCCCATTGTCACCAAGACTGACCTTAAAGGCCGGATTTGCTATGCCAACCCGGCCTTTGTCGAAATCAGTGGCTTTACTGAGGCGGAGTTGATCGGTCAGCCGCACAATATCGTACGCCATCCGGATATGCCGGCGGTGGCGTTTCTGGATCTCTGGAACACCATCAAGCGCGGCCAACCTTGGCAAGGACTGGTAAAAAACCGCGCCAAGAATGGCGCGTTTTACTGGGTGGAGGCCTACGTGACCCCCTTGAGTGAAAACGGTCAACACATCGGCTACATGTCGGTGCGTTCTACGCCCGCCCGTGACAAGGTCAGGGGAGCCGAGCTGCTGTATCGCGCCATCAACGCCGGGCAGGCCAGCTTTCCATCTACAGCGCAAACGACGACCCCATCCTGGCTGATGCTGCAGCTGGTGATCTTCAGCGTCACCCTGTTGGCTGGCGGCATCAGTATCCTGCTGTTGCCGAACAGTTGGCAGCAAGGTGCGCTCCTGCTGGCATTCCTGCTTGGCTGCCTTGCCACACTTGGGCTGCAACAACGAGTGCGGGCCACACTGCTTGCCGCGAATGCGGCGCTGCTTCGCTTTGGTGAGGGTAATTTCAAGGAGATGGTGGCGGTCCAGGGACCACGTGAATGTGCCGACTTACGGCAGCGACTGGAAACAACCCGCATCAATCTGCGAGCCATCCTCGCCGACGTGGTCTCCGCCAGTGCCAGTATCGGTCAGGAGGCTGACAATATCGGCCGCCAGGCCGCCACCCTGCAGGAGCGGGCATCGGATGAAAGCAACGACATCGCTCACATCGCCGCCGCACTGGAGCAACTGACCGTCTCGGTCAGCGAAATTGCCGATACCACCCGTACCGGCTCGGATCATGCCAGCACCGCCCGCCAGCTGGTGCAGCAGGGCAGTGCCCACATGCAGCATACCTTGCAAAGCACCGACAGCATGCTCGCTGCCATTGGTGAGGTGCGCGCTACCCTGGAGCAATTGAACGGCGCGGTGACGCGCATCGGCTCAATAAGCCAACTGATCGGGGATGTGGCCGATCAGACCAACCTGCTGGCACTTAACGCGGCCATTGAAGCGGCTCGTGCTGGCGAGCACGGTCGCGGTTTTGCCGTCGTCGCCGACGAGGTGCGCAAACTGGCCGAGCGTACCAGTCACAGTACCCGTGAGATCGGCGACTCGATCGGACAGGTCCGACAGCACACTGATGCCGCCTTGTCCTCCATTGACCACGCCAGCCAGGTGACAAGGCAAGCCAGCGAGCTGATCGGCGCGACCTCGTCCAGCCTGGTACAGATTGATCAGGCGAGTCTGGGCGTGGCCAACAGTGCGCAGGATGTGGCGTCCATGCTGGTACAACAGTCGCGCGCCTCGACCGAGGTCGCCCACAATATGGAAAAGGTCAGTGCCATCACCGAAAATAACGCCCATAACGTGGCTCAGACTGCTCAGGCCGCGGGTGAGCTGATGGGAACCACCAAGGCGTTGAAACAGCTGGTGGCGCACTTCGAAAAGTCATTGTGAGTCGCGGTGTATCCGCCCGTAGTGGGAGGGGGCTTGGTGCCCGGGTTCTTTGCCGGGTGTTTTGGTCCGCTGGGTTGCTTTTTCCTGTGTTGGGCGCAGGTTCGGGAACGTGCTCAAGCAGGCCGCCAAGCGGGCAGTCGAAGTGACCTGTCCCGGGCGAGGCTACGCAAAGCAAACCCTGCTGCGGCTCGGGAATATCCGCCAAAAATGGACGATCTCGGTTCGTGACGGGAAGGTCTTGCAGACTCGATCGGTTGTGTGGCGATGCGCCCAGGCGGTGAGCACGGCCTTGATCACGCGCGGGCGAACGTGACAACGCGGGCGCTGCGTGTGCAGCGCCCGCGTTGCATGGTGTGCCAGCCGGCCAGGTGTGGCCGGCAGCCGGCATTACAGGCTAGGAAACGCGAACTGCGATGCCTCGTGGCTGGCGCGTTGCGGCCAACGTTGGGTGATGGTCTTGCGCTTGGTGTAGAAACGCACGCCATCCGGGCCGTAGGCATGCAGATCGCCGAACAGCGAACGCTTCCAGCCGCCGAAGCTGTGGTAGGCCACCGGCACCGGCAGCGGCACGTTGACGCCGACCATGCCGACTTCGATCTCGTCGCAGAACAGGCGCGCCGCTTCACCATCGCGGGTGAACAGGCAGGTGCCGTTGCCGTATTCGTGATCGTTGATCAGCTGCATCGCGGCTTCCAGGCTGCCGACGCGCACGATGCACAGCACCGGCCCGAAGATTTCCTCGCGATAGATGCTCATCTCCGGCGTGACCTTGTCGAACAGCGTGCCGCCGACAAAGAAGCCGGATTCGCAACCGGCCACCGACAGCTGGCGGCCATCGACCACCAGCTCGGCGCCCTGCGCCACGCCGCTGTCGATATAGCCCTTCACCTTGTCGCGCGCCGCGCCGGTGACCAGCGGGCCCATGTCCAGGCCGCAGGAGGTGCCGGCGCCGATCTTCAGCGCCGCGATCTTCGGCACCAGTTTTTCCACCAGCTTGTCGGCCACCTGGTCGCCGACCGCCACCACCACCGAGATCGCCATGCAGCGCTCGCCGCAGGAACCATACGCCGCGCCCATCAGCGCGTTGACGGTGTTGTCGAGGTCGGCATCCGGCAGCACCACCGCGTGGTTCTTGGCGCCGCCCAAGGCCTGTACGCGCTTGCCGCGCTTGGTGCCCTCGCTGTAGATGTACTCGGCGATCGGCGTGGAGCCGACAAAGCTCAGCGCCTTCACTTCCGGCGCCTCGATTAGCGCGTCGACCGCGGCCTTGTCGCCATGCACCACGTTGATCACGCCCTTGGGCAGACCGGCTTCGTGCAGCAGCTGGGCAATGAACAGGGTGGAGCTGGGGTCGCGTTCGGACGGCTTCAGGATGAAGCAGTTGCCGCACACGATGGCCAGCGGGTACATCCACAGCGGCACCATGGCCGGGAAGTTGAACGGGGTGATGCCGGCCACCACGCCCAGCGGCTGGTGGTCGGACCAGCTGTCGATATTCGGGCCGACGTTGCGGTTGTATTCACCCTTCAGCAGCTCCGGCGCGCCGCAAGCGTATTCCACGTTCTCAATGCCGCGCTGCAGCTCGCCGACCGCGTCTTCGATGGTCTTGCCGTGCTCTTCGCTGATCATGGCGGCGATCTTGTCACGGTTGGCTTCCAGTAGCTGCTTGAAGCGGAACATCACCTGCGCGCGCTTGGCCGGCGGGGTGTTGCGCCAGGCCGGAAACGCCGCCTTGGCCGCGTCGATGGCGGACTGGATGGTGGCCTGGTCGGCCAGCGCTACCTGGCGCACGGCTTCGCCGATGGACGGGTTGAACACCGGTGCGGTGCGGCCAACGTTGGTGACGAGCTCACCATTGATCAGATGGGCGACGGTAGTCATGTCTTTACTCTCCGGTATGCGGGAAATCGGTTGGCGATCAGGCGGTCTGGTTCAGCACGTCGCCGACGGCGTTGAACAGGGTGTCCAGTTGCTGCGCAGTGGTGTTGAAGGTCGGCCCGAACTGCAGCGTGTCGCCACCGAAGCGCACGTAGAAACCGGCCTGCCACAGCTTGATACCGGCCTCGTACGGGCGGATGGCGGCGTCGCCGTCGCGGGTGGCCAGCTGGATGGCGCCGGCCAGGCCGCAGTTGCGGATGTCCACCACGTGCTTGCTGCCGCGCAGGGCATGCAGCTTTTCTTCGAACACCGGTGCCAGCGCGGCGGATTGCTCGATCAGCTGGTCGCGCTGCAGCAGCTCCAGCGTGGCCAGGCCGGCGGCGCAGGCCACCGGGTGGCCGGAATAGGTGTAGCCGTGGGTGAACTCGATCATGTGCTCGGGCGTGCCCTGCTGCATGAAGGTGTTGTAGATCTCGCTGGAGGCGATTACCGCGCCCAGCGGAATGGCGCCGTTGGTCACCTGCTTGGCGGTATTCATGATGTCCGGGGTGACGCCGAAGTAGTCGGCGCCGGTCCACTTGCCCATGCGGCCAAAGGCGGTGATCACTTCGTCGAAAATCAGCAGGATGCCGTGCTGGCTGCAGATCTCGCGCAGGCGCTGCAGGTAGCCCTGCGGCGGCACGATCACGCCGGCGGAGCCGGACATCGGCTCCACGATCACCGCGGCGATGTTGGAGGCGTCGTGCAGCTCGATCAGCTTCAGCAGCTCGTTGGCCAGCTCCACGCCGCCGGTTTCGGCCATGCCCCTGGTGAACGCCATGCCCGGCTGCAGGGTGTGCGGCAGGTGGTCGGCGTCCATCAGCTGGCCGTACATCTTGCGGTTGCCGCCGATGCCGCCCAGCGCGGTGCCGGCGATGTTGACGCCGTGGTAGCCACGGGCGCGGCCGATGAAGCGGGTCTTGCTCGGCTGGCCTTTCAGGCGCCAGTAGGCCTTGGCCATCTTCACCGCGGTATCGGCACATTCGGAGCCGGAGCCGGTGAACAGCACGTGGTTGAGGCCGTCCGGCATCAGGCCGGCGATCTTGTCGGCCAGGCGGAAGGCCAGCGGGTGGCCGTACTGGAAGCCCGGCGCGTAGTCCAGGGTACCCAGCTGGCGGGCGACTGCTTCCTGGATCTCCTGACGGTTGTGGCCGGCGCCACAGGTCCACAGGCCGGACAGGCTGTCGAAGATACGGCGACCCTTGTCGTCGATGAAGTAGTTGTTCTCGGCGCCCACGATGATGCGCGGATCACGCTTGAACGCGCGGTTGGCCGAAAACGGCATCCACTGGGCATCGAGATTCAGATCGCTGACGGCAAATTGGTCGTTGCAGTTGTTCATGACGTGGCCCCTGTGAGCGCTGTGTTGATGATTGAGCCTGTTCATGGTCTTTTTACGGCTGCGGCCGGATTCTGCCGGATGCAACGCTAGGAGAGCGCTCCGCCGCAGTGTCATTCACTGCCAGGGGCGATCGACACCGCGATGCACCGGCTGAACCCGGCCCCGTAGGGCTGGCTCGGCAAACGGCCATCTGCGTTGTTGGCCGGCTTGGCCTTAGAACGCTAAGGCCGGCGCCGTCCGCCTGGCATCTGACCATTTGCCGTGCCAGCGCAGCCGCCAAAAGATCATGAACAGGCTCATAGCTTGCAATAGAACTGTAGGTGAGTTAAATCACATCTTTCTCACGTTAAGTTGAGTGTTTATTCAACTATGAGCAAGAAGACTTCCCTGAGCCAGGTCAGCGATTTCGATATCCGCCTGCTGCGCCTGTTCAAGACCGTGGCCGAGTGCGGTGGCTTCTCGGCGGCGGAGAGCGTGCTGGGCATCAGCCGCTCCGCCATCAGCCTGCACATGGGCGATCTGGAGAAGCGCCTCGGCATCCGTTTGTGCCAGCGCGGCCGCGCCGGGTTTGCGCTGACCGACGAGGGGCGCGAGGTGCTGCACGCCAGCCAGAGCCTGCTGGCGGCGATCGAAGGCTTTCGCAGCCAGGTCAACCAGCTGCACCAGCAGCTGCGCGGCGAGCTGAATATCGGCATCGTCAACAGCCTGGTGACGCAGTCGCGCATGCGCATCACCCAGTCGCTGCGCGCGCTGAGCGAACAGGGGCCGGGGGTGCGCATCAATATCGGCATGATGACGCCCAGCGATATCGAGCTGAAAGTGCTGGACGGCCAGCTGCACGTCGGCGTGGTGCCGCTGGTCAGCCCGCTGGCCGGGCTGGACTACATCCCGCTGTACGAGGAGGACTCGCTGCTGTACTGCAGCCAGGGCCACCCGCTGTTCTGGCGCGCCGATGCTGATATCAGCGATGCCGACATCGCCGTCGCGCCGGCGGTGATCCCCGGCTTTCGCCTGCCGCCGGAGGCGCAGCAGTGCCAGCAGGCGCTGAACGGCAGCGCCACCGCCAGCGACCGCGAAGGCATCGCCTTCCTGATCCTGACCGGGCGCTACATCGGCTACCTGCCGGACCACTTTGCCGCCAGCTGGGTGGCGCAGGGCAAGCTGCGCGCTATCCGCCCGCAGCAGCTGCACTACCAGGTGCCGCTGACGGTGGTGACGCGCAAGGGGCGGCGGCCCAACCTGGTGCTGGAAAAATTCCTGGACGAGCTGGCGGTCAGCAGCGACTGACACGGCCCGCGAGCCGGCGGTCGCCCATGATGCATTGTGGGTTTTCTATGGAAATCGGGTTGCGAATGGCTATCGCCGCCGCCGTTTTTATCGCATCCTGCGCAGCATTGCCGTGCGGCCAACGTTGGCCGCGACTGCCGGCTCATTTCAATCGGGAAGCGCATGGCCACCACCCTGAAACTGTCCGAACTCATCAGCGCGCTCAGCTACGCGCTGGATATCACCGAGGGCCAGCCGGAAGGCCACTGCATCCGCAGCTGCTGGATCGGCATGCACATCGGCCAGGCGCTGGGGCTGACGGCGCAGCAGCTGTGGGATCTGTACTACACCATCCTGCTGAAAGACCTGGGCTGCAGCAGCAACGCGGCGCGCATCAGCGAGCTGTACCTTACCGACGATCGCCAGTTCAAACAGGATTTCAAGCTGGTCGGTGCCAGCCTGCCGCAGATGCTGGGCTTCGTGTTCAGCAACACCGGCACCCACGCCAGCAGCTGGCGCCAGCGCGCACAATCCATCCTCAACGTGCTGCGTCACGGCAAGGAAATGGCCGACGAGCTGATCAACACCCGTTGCCATCGCGGTGCCGATATCGCGCGCCAGCTGCGTTTCAACGGCAGCGTGGCCGCCGGCATCCAGGCGCTGGACGAGCACTGGGATGGCTCCGGGCGGCCGCTGGGCCTGCAGGGCGAGACCATTCCGCTATCGTCGCGCATTGCGCTGCTGGCGCAGGTGCTGGACGTGTTCCATGTTACCCACGGCCGCCACGCGGCGCTGACCGAGGTGCAATCGCGCGCCGGCAGCTGGTTCGACCCGCAGCTGGTGGCGGTGATCGGTCAGCTGGGCGCCAGCGCGCCGTTCTGGCAGCAGCTGGAAGCCGACGATATCGACCAGGCGGTGCTGGCGCTGGAGCCGGCGCAGTGTGCGGTGCCGCTGGACGAGGACTATATGGACGAGATCGCCGAAGGTTTTGGCCAGGTGGTGGACTCCAAGAGCCCGTTTACCGCCGGCCACAGCCAGCGCGTCGGCCATTACGCCGACTGCATCGCCGCCGAGCTGGGCATGGCGCCGGCACGCCGCCGCTGGCTGAAACGCGCCGCCTTGCTGCACGACGTGGGCAAGTTGGGGGTCAGCAATACCATCCTCGACAAACCGGGCAAGCTGGACGCCGACGAATGGGCGGCGGTGCAGCGCCATGCCGGCTACACCGAGACCATCCTCGAGCGTATCGGACATTTTGCCGAGATGGCACGGGTGGCCGGCGCGCACCACGAAAAGCTGGATGGCAGCGGCTACCCGCGCGGGCTGGGCGCCGACGCCATTGCGCTGGAAACCCGCATCATCACCACCGCCGACATTTTTGACGCCATCAATGCCGAGCGCCCGTACCACCCGGCCACACCGGTGGCCAGGACGCTGGACATCATGCGCCAGCATCTGCACAGCGCCATCGATGCGGAGTGCTTTGCCGCGCTGGAGCGGGTGCTGCGCGCCGAGGGGGCGCTCTAGGGGGTGCGAGTTTGCCGGCGCCGTGACCCGATGAGGGGCGGGCCGGATGTCGTATCGCGGCGTGGCACGGCAGCCTGCGCCCGCGCCAGCAGGGGTGAGCCGCCCCGCATGGCGCAAAGGTTGGCCGCAAGCGCCTGCGCCTCTTGCTGGCAGCGGCGAGCGATGCGACATGTACGATTCTTCATGGCTGAAGCAGCAACTTAGCCGCTAACAGAACCTCGCAGCGCACCTGAGCCAAGGCGTGCCGACGCAGACAGTACAAGTCGTACGGCAAGGAGGCGCAACGCAGGATCAGGGGGGGTGTTAGCAGCTCATATCGCTGAAATGAACACGCTGCTGCTGCTGGCGGGTACGGGGTGCACTTACAGGGCAGGCTGGGGCGGTGCATGCCCCTGCTCATCCCGGTGTCAGGCAATGACGCCATCCCGTCGCGACAGCCACGACCATTCCGGCAACGGGTTTGCGCAATGCGCGTCGCTCATCAGGCATTGTCTGCCAGCGCCGCGGGCAGGCCGGCGTGCCGGGCCGACACCCGGCTATGCTGCTGGGGCGGTGACTACTTCTTCACCCACTGGCCGTTGGGTGCCTTGACGTAGCTGCCGGGTGGGGTTTTTTCGATGGCTTTCTGGCCGGCCAGTATCGCGACCTGGTCCAGGGTAGTGCCGTTTTTCTTGGCGATGGCGTCATAGGCCTCGCGGCGCTTGGCGTTGATGTCCGCCGCCAGCGAAACCGCTTCCGGGGTGGCCTTCACCACGCCGAGGTAACCATCCGGCTGTTCGCCGACCAGGCCCTGCGCCTTGGCGCCGCCCACGTCCAGTGCCATTGCCAGGCTGCTGCAGAGCAGCAGGCCAATTGCCATCCATCGTGCTGCCGTTTTCATGCTGTGCTCCTAGAACAGACTGCTGTCGGTGGTGAGGTTGTCGATGTCTTTTTCCACCTTGAGGCGGATTTCGTGATCGATCTTCACGTTGAGGTTGATGGTGATGGGTTCCTTGGGCACTTCCAGTGCCACCCGCGGGGTGCAGGCGGTCAGTGCCAGGAGCGGTATCAGCCAGACGGGTTTCATGGCGAAGTCTCCGGTGTGGGGTTGCGCGTGGCAGCCGATTGTTTGCGGCTGAGCACACGGCGGGATATTTCATCTCCGATACGCAGGCTGCGTAACAGTTCCAGCACATTTTCACTATGGCTGTAATTCAGCACCACAGGTTGGCGATTTTGTCTGGGGTTGACCCCTTTCAGCGTCACCTGAGCGTCCAGCAGGCCGTTCCTCGACATGGCCAGCCTGGCCTGGAAATCGTTGACGTCCAGCTCGCTGAGCATGTCCAGCGCCAGCTGCACCGCCCGGTTGGATTGTGCCATGGCCGTTACCCCGGCGCTGGCCGGCACGCGCAGGGTCAGCTCGCCTTCGTTGCGCAGCAGCCCGTCTTGCAGCGCGATGCCCGCCGGTAACAGTTGCAGCGGCAGGGTGCCGCCGACGCGACCGGTGAGCTGTACCGTGGGCTGCGGGTCATTCTGCAGCGCCGCCACGGCGGCCAGGTCCAGCTGCTGCACGGTCACCGGCTGGAAGGCGCTGGACGGCCAGTGCAGGCTGTCGGCCTGCAGGCTGCCGCCCAGCAGTTTGGCGTGCACGGCGCCCAGCTGCCAGTCTTTCAGATCGGAGCGCAGGGTGAGCGACACGTCCTGCAGCAGGGTACCCACGTCCAGCTGCGCCAGTTGTAGCGGGCCATCGCTCTGCAGCTGCAGTTGGCCGGGACGTGCGGCCAACGTTAGCCGGCCACGGCCACCGTTGGCAAGGATGCCGCCCCAGTCCAGCGCCACATCACTCAGTCGCACGTCGCCGTTCAGTTGCCATTGTTTTTGCCATTGCCACTGCAATTTGCTGGCCAGCTGTCCCTGTTGCAGGGTAACGCCCAGGCCGCGGCTCATGGCGGCGCTCAGCGGCGTATCCAGCTGCAGGCTGCCGGCGGCGCCCTCGCCGTGGCGGCGGGCGGTCAGTTGCAGCTTGCTGCGCCAGGCTGGCAGTTGCAGCTGGCCGCTGGCACGCTCGCCGGCCAGTTGCAGCGTGCCGTTGGCCGGCGGTAGCGTCCAGCGGCTGGCCACCGCGCCACCTGCCGTCAGCGCCAGCTGGCCGTGGGCACGGCTGCCGTCCGTCCGCAGTGGGCTGGTGGCCAGCAGGCTGAGCGGCTTGAGCAGCACGTTGCCGACGATACCCTCGGCAATGTCCAGCTTGCTGCCGCTATCCAGTTGCCAGTTGCCGGCGCTGCCGCGCCAGTTGGCCGCCAGTTGCAGCGCGCCGCCTTTGCTGTAGAACGGCGGGCGACTGCTGGCAGCGAGTCTGCCTTGCCAGCCCGCCCCTTGCTGGCGTGCAGCCAGGGTGCCCTTGAGTGGCCAGTCCTGATAGTGGCCGGCAAAGCTGGCGTTAAGCACCGGCTGGCGCGGGTCGATGGCGTTGACCGGCAGGCTGATCGCCAGTGCCAGTGGCGGCTTGCTGACCTTCAGTTGCAGCGGGACACCGTGCGCGCCCTGCGCGTCGAACTGGCCGCGCCACTGGCCGGCCAGCTGGTAGCCGGCATGGCGGCCAGCCAGCGCCAGCGCGCCTTGCCACTGCCAGCGGCCATTGCCCCAGCGCAGCGTGCCGTCGTGACTGCTCAGCTGCAGCTGCTGGTAATCGAGGCGGAACGGCAGGCGGCTGCTACCGCTGGCGGTCAGCGGCAGTTGCCACGCTTGCGGCCAACTCAGGCGCACGCCCTGCGGCAGGCGGGCTTCGCCGGCGGCCAGCGTCAGCTGGCGGCTGGCCCATTGCAGCGGAATGCGGGCGTGCAGGTCTTTGCCGTCCAGCTGCAGCAGGCCACTGCCGCGTTGCAGGCTGTGATCCTGCGGGGTGAGTTGCAGCTGTAGCTTGCCCTGTGGCCCGCTGGCCAGTAGGTCGGCCTGCAGGCTGTGCACGCCGTCCAGATCGCCGCTGGCCTGCAACGCCCGGCGCGGTTGCAGCAGCCAGCCGGCGGCCAGCGGCAGCGCGTGCGGCAGCGTGGCCTCCAGCTGCCACTGGCGGTTGTGCAGCGTGGCCTGCAGGCGGGCATCGCCACGGCGGGCATCGCCCTGATAGCCCAGCTGGCGGCCATCGGCCTGCACGCGGGCTTGCAGCTGGCCGGGCAACCAGCGTCCGCTGGCCTGCAGCTGCCATTGCCCCAGCAGCTGCGGCGAAAGCCGCGCTGCGGCCAACGTGCCCTGTGCCTGCCACTGGCCGTTGTCGCGCCGGTAGTCCAGTGCCAGCTTGTCGGCACCCTGTGCCAGCTGCGCCTGCCAGCGGTCGTTTTGCTGTGTAACGGCGGCGGCCAGCGCGGGAAGGCCAGGGGCCTGCAGGCTGGCGATGTGCAGGGTGAACGGCGGCAGGCCGGCGGGTGGCGGGGCCGGCAGCTCGCGTGGGCCGGCCTTGCTGCAGGATTGCAGCTTGAGCTGCTGCAGGCTGATGGTAAGCGGCTGCCAGCGCTCGATGCGCAGGCCACTGCCGTGGGCGGCGACGCAATCCTGCTGCCGCCATTGCCATTGCGCGATCGTGGCGCCGCCATCGCGCCAGCCCGGCCCCTGCAGTTGCAGGCCCTGTTGCTGCAGCCACCAGCGGGCGCCGGCTGTCGCCGCCAGCAACAGTGCCAACAGTACGAGCAGGGTAAACAGCAGCCAGCGGCGCCCACGGTGGTGGGCGGCTGGTGAAGTGGTCGGCGGGGTTGGGGGCTGGGTCATGGCTTAATGGCGAGATCTATTTCGTTGTTGCCGTAGTGATGCTGTCGCCGGCAGGGCTGCGCGCGGCAGCCTGTTGCTGCGGCAGTCTCAAGAAGGGGCCACTGGGCGGATTGTCTGGCAACAAGAGGAGCCATCGCTGGGCGGGTACCGTAAGACATGAATAGCTGAAGTATATACGGCACGGCGGCCGATGCTGAATGGGTGTGCCGGTGGTGCTTGTGACAAGTAAAGAATTATTCGTGGCCATAAGGATAAGCAAGGGGGAGAGCTGGTGCGGCTCGTCAATCCGGTGCATTGACTTCCGAGCGACCGTCTTGCTCCTGTTTTCGGCGAGTGCGAAGAAGGGGTTTCCCCGACTAAATGTGACTCCGTGTGCACAAAAATGCAGACACGTTCTTTGCGGCGTTTCTCGTGTTGCCCTTTAGTACAATGGGCTAAATTTTCGCGTTCCAGTAGATTGACTGCATCATGCAAAATGTCAATGGAGTGTTTAAATGAGTGTAGCCCACAATCAAGGCAAGATCGTTGCAATTAGCGGCAAGATCATCGCAGTTGCGGTAGATGGTTCGCAGCGCGTACTGAAGGTGGGCGACACCGTAGCGGTGGGTGAGCGCCTGATCGTACCGGCTGATGGTGTCATCGAGCTGCGGGCAGACAATGGCAACATCGTAAAAATTGCTGAAGCCCGTGATCTGACTATTACCGATGACGTATTCGGTCCTGCAACCGCCGATGTCACCGATGCCGCACTGGCTACCCTGCCAAGCGAAGCGCAGCAAGTCCTGGCTGCGCTGCAGGATGGTCAGGATCCATTGCAGAACCTGGAAGCGACCGCAGCCGGCCTGGCTGCAGGTGGTGGTGAAGATGGTGGCAGCTCCTATACCATCCTGGGCCGTGTCAGCGAAGACATTACCGATGCCAGTCTGGCGGCGGGTACTGCTAGCAATGCCAGCATTGAAACCATTGCCGCCACGACCGGCAGCCTGGATGCCTCCCAGACGTTCAACCAGCCTTCCGTGCTGGTTGCTGATAGCAATTTCATTGATGAAGACGGCATGGCTACCGGCAATCTGCTGGAGAATGACAGTGACACTGACGACGCGCTCAGTGTTGTTGGTATCACGGTCAACGACCGTACTTTCCCTGTGGATACTGAAGAAGGCGCATTCATCGAACTCGAGTCTGGTGTGCTCCAGGTCGGTGCCAACGGCGATTACATTTTCTCTCCGGCAAACAACTGGAACGGCACCGTTCCAGTTATTACCTACACCACCAACACCGGTAGCAGCAGCACGCTGACCATCACCGTCAATCCGGTAGATGACCCTAGTGTGCTGAAGGCAGACAGCAATACAGTTGAGGAAGACACGCCAGCCAAGGGTAATGTGCTGGAAAACGACAGCGATATTGATAGCGAGCTGAGTGTGGTGAGCATTACCGTCGACGGCCGCAGCTATACCGTTGACGCTCAGGATGGCGCTTTCGTCGAGCTGGAATCCGGCATGCTGGAAGTTTCCGCTAATGGCGATTACATCTTTACCCCAGCCAGTAACTGGCACGGCACGGTACCCACCGTTGCATACACCACTAATACTGGTAGCAGTAGCACCCTCAGCATCAGCGTCACCCCGGTGACCGACGGCTTCAGCGACGGCAATGAAACCGTCAGCGTGGCGGAAGACACCACCCTGGAAGGCAGCGTGCTGGGCGGTACCAGCAGCGTGGACGGCGACGTGCGCGTCACCGGCTTCAGCATCGGCGCCAACAACTACGCCGCTGGCGCCAGCGCCAGCATCGACGGCGTCGGCAGCCTGCAGCTGAACGCCGACGGCAGCTACGTGTTCACCCCGGCGGCCAACTACCACGGCGCGGTACCGCTGGTCAGCTACACCGTCAGCGACGGCGTGAGCAGCGACAGCTCCACCCTCAGCATCAGCGTCACCCCGGTGACCGACGGCTTCACTGACGGCAACGAAACCGTCAGCGTGGCGGAAGACACCACCCTGGCAGGCAGCGTGCTGGGCGGTACCAGCAGCGTGGACGGCGACGTGCGCGTCACCGGCTTCAGCATCGGTGCCAACAACTACGCCGCTGGCGCCAGCGCCAGCATCGACGGCGTCGGCAGCCTGCAGCTGAACGCCGACGGCAGCTACGTGTTCACCCCTGCGGCCAACTACCACGGCGCGGTACCGCTGGTCAGCTACACCGTCAGCGACGGCGTGAGCAGCGACAGCTCCACCCTCAGCATCAGCGTCACCCC
>NZ_RBID01000014.1:299187-389664 GCF_003633895.1 Vogesella indigofera | reverse complement strand
TCGTTTCTCAGAATCTTGACAGTGCAAGTATTTGGCTAAGCCAGACACTTACACCTATCGGTTATTCGTTCTGTTAAAGAGCAGTGCTGCGTCGCGTTTCGTTTGCGGCGTCAGCTGAGGAGGCGAACTATAGCGAAGCCCGCCAGCCGCGTCAACACCCGCAAACGCACTTTCTGACACCAAAGCGGCAAGTCCTTGATTCCACAGCCACCGCAGCGCCAAGAAAAATGAAAAAGGTTGGCCGCAGTGCTTGCGGCCAACCTTGGGCATGAGAATAAAGCGCAATATTCGTATTAATCGATACCCAGCATCGCCGGTGTCATCATCGCCTTGAGACGAATTTGCTCGATGCCGTGACGTTCACGATGGCTGAGCCACCAGATGGCACCTTTCTTGACGCTCCACAGCAAGGGCTGCTCGCTCATCAGCGTGGCGGCGAGACGACCGATGTAAGGCTGATGGCCGACCAGCACGATGGTTTTGCCGCTGCGCGGCCAGTCGATGGCGCTCAGCACCTGCTCGACCGAGGCATCCGGGTTCAGCGCCGGCACGACTTCATAACTCTTGGCGAACAGCGCCGCGGTTTGCTGCGAGCGCAGCGCCTCGGAGGCCAGCAGCGCAAAATCGTCGGGCAGCTGCTTGCGCAGCCATGTTGCCATCGCGCTCGCCTGCTTCTGGCCGCGACGGGTCAGCGCCCGCTGCATGTCGTCAGAGCCTTCCTCGGCTTCGGCATGACGCCACAAGATGAGATCCATATCATTCCTTAGTCTTATTGTTTGGCTGCCATATGCTGTGCCATGTGTATTACGACAGCAAGAAATGCACCAACAATGGTGCCACCACCGCCGTGACAAAACCGGTCAGCCCCATTGCCAGACCGGCAAAGGCGCCGGCAGTTTCCGAAATCTGGAAGACGCGGGCGGTGCCGATGCCGTGTGCAGCGATGCCGGTGGCGATACCCAGCACCACGTCATCGTTCATGCGTAATAGCGTCAGCAGCGGCTTGGCCAGCACCGCACCGATGATGCCGGTCACGATGACAAAGGCGGCCGCCAGGGTGGGGATGCCGCCGATGGCCTCGGCCACGCCGATCGCGATCGGCGTGGTGGCCGAGCGCGGCGCCAGGCTGAGCACGATCTGTGGCGGCATATCGAAGGCGACGGCAATCAGCACCGCGCTGGCCACACCGGCGACACTGCCGACCACGATGCTACTCAGGATGGCGAAGGCGCTGCGCTTGAGCCGCGCCAGATTGTTGTACAGCGGAATCGCCAGCGCGACGGTGATCGGCCCGAGCAGGAACTGGATAAAGCTGGCGCCGCGGAAATACTCGTCGAAACTCAGCCCCAGCGCCAGCAGACTGACGATCAGCAGCCCGGCACCGACCAGCACCGTGTTGGCCAGCGGATGGCCGTGATAGCGGCGGCTGATGCTCAGCGCGACACGGTAGGCCAGCAGCGTCAGGAAGATGCCGGTCAGCGGCGACTGGCGCAACCACTCATATAGTGTCGGTGTCATGGCTTGGCCTTTCTGCTTTGTTGACGGCGCAGCAGCAGCGTCAACGTCAGCGCGCTGATCAGCAGCGTCGACAACGTCGACAGCAGCAGCACCGCCGCCATCGCCAGCGGCCGCTCGGCCAGCAGCGGCCAGAAAGCGAGGATGCCGGCACCGGCGGGGATGAACAGCAGCGACATGTGCGTCATCAGCCGCGGCACGTTGTGGCGCAGCGTGTCGGGAATGCCCTTGCGCACACACAGCGTCAGGAACAGGAACAGCATGCCGAGCACGGCACCGGGGATGGGCCAGCCGAGGCTGCGCGCCAGCAACTCGCCGGCAAACTGGTAGCCCAGCAGCCACAGGAAGGTTTCGATCATCGACAACTCACAGGGGTCACAAGGTTGGCCGCACGCAACAGCGGCGGGATCGGACGGGTTTTGGCATAATGCGCCGCATGACGCCTTTTTCTGACTGGTCGGCCCAGTTGCCGCCAACTTCACCGCTGCTGGCAGAGTGCATCACCGTCAGCGGTTCGCTCACCAACTACCTGATGGCAAGCGGCCACGACTTCGCCGTCAGCGTGCTGCAGCAAGGCAGCGACGCGATTCATGTCGACGAAACCGCCCTATTCGAGCTTACCCCAGATAGCCAATTGCATGCCAGACACGTTTGCCTGACGCTCGCCGGCAAGCCGGTGGTGGTGGCGCGCAGCGTGTGCCTGCCGGCATGCCCGGTGTGGCGGCCGATCCTGGAGCGCGGCAGCCGTTCGCTGGGACTGACGCTGTTTGGCGACCTGCCGCAACTGCGGCGCGGCACGCTGGACTTTGCCGAGCTGCACGCCGGACATCCGCTGTTTGCGCTGGCTCAGGCGCACGATCCTCATGGCAGCAGCCGCTACCTGGCCCGTCGCTGCCGCTTCGAGCTGGACGGGCAGCGCCTGCTGGTTTGTGAAATCTTCTTGCCGGAACTGGAGCAGTTGCTGTGATGAACATGGACTTTATCAAGGAGCGGCTGACGGTCTACGGTCAGCTGATGCGTATCGACAAGCCGATCGGCACCCTGCTGCTGCTGTGGCCGACACTGTGGGCGCTGTGGATCGCCTCCGCTGGCCAGCCGGACTGGCAGCTGCTGCTGATCTTTACACTCGGCACCTTCTTGATGCGCTCCGCCGGCTGCGTGATCAACGACTTCGCCGACCGCCACATCGACATGCATGTGGCGCGCACCAAACAGCGGCCGTTCGCCCGCGGCGCGGTGAGCAGCAAGGAAGCGCTGCTGCTGGCCGCGCTGCTGGCCCTGCTCAGCCTGCTCTTGATCCTGCCGCTGAACCGGCTGACCCTGTTGCTGTCGCTGCCGGCAGTGTTCCTCGCCGCCAGCTATCCGTTCACCAAGCGTTTCTTCCCGCTGCCGCAGGCCTATCTCGGCTTGGCCTTCGGCTTCGGCATCCCGATGGCCTTTGCCGCGGTGACCGGCGACGTGCCGCTGCTGGCTTGGTTACTGTTCCTGGCCAAGGCGCTGTGGACCATCGGCTACGACACCGCCTACGCGATGACCGACAAACCGGATGACCTGAAGATCGGCATCAAGACCTCGGCGATCACCTTTGGCGATCACGACGTGCGCGCGGTGATGCTGTGCCACGCCGCCTTCATCGCGCTGATGACCGGCATTGGCCACAGCCTCGACCTCGGCTGGCCGTACTACCTGTCGCTGCTGCTGTCGGTGCTGCTGATCGGGCGCCAGTATCTGGACATCCGTCACCGCGACCGCGCGCTGTGTTTCAAGGCCTTTCTCGACAATAACCGCGTCGGCGCGGTGATCTTTGCCGGGCTGGTGCTGGCTTACTGCCTGCGCTGAAGCGGCGCACCGTGACACCCGAAGCGGGCAGCCAGTGGCTGCCCGCTTTGTTTTGCCGCCGCATCGGCGGGCTGGTGGCCGCATCCAGATTTATCTGTCGTGATTTGTGGTCTAAGTTGAAACAGGTAGCTGCCTGCCGGCAGACAGCAGATCTTCCCCTCGAAGGAGACGCACCATGATCAACGGGATCTATCACGTCACGGTATCCACCAGCGACGGTCAGCACAGCGATGGCCAGTGGGTAATCGACAACCATTCGCTGCAGGGCACCGATGCCACCTCGCGCTATCAGGGGCAATTCCACCTTTCCGGCCAGCACGTGGCGATGCAGATGAACGTGTCGCGCCACCAGGAAGCCGAACGCACGCTGTTTGGCCCGGCCATGCAATACCTGCTGTCGCTGAACGGCCATTTCATGAGCGACAGCAACACCTTCAACCTGTCCGGCCCGGTGGCGCACGTGCCGACCATGTTCGCCACCATCAGCGGCCACTGGCTGAAGGCGCTGGACTGACGAGCCCATCCGGCTGCAACCGGCCGTCCAGCAGCCGGATCTGGCGCGGACAGCCATCGGCCAGCCGTTGGTCGTGGGTGACGATCAGGAAGGTGGTGCCATCCTCGCGATTGAGTTCATGCAGCAGCGCAAACACCTCGTTCGCCGTCTGGGTATCGAGGTTGCCGGTCGGCTCGTCAGCCAGCACCAGCCGCGGGCGATTCATCAGCGCCCGCACAATGGCGACGCGCTGCTGCTGCCCGCCAGACAACTGCACCGGCTGCTTGGCGGCATGCTCGGCCAGCCCGACGCGCTGCAACAGCATCGCGGCGCGCTGCCGGTCCTGCGACGTGACCCGCCCCTGGCCGGCGAACAGCGGCATCATCACGTTTTCCAGCGCCGAGAAGGCCGGCAGCAAATGGTGGAACTGGAACACGAACCCAAGATAGCGATTGCGCAAGGCGGTGCGCGCCGCGTCGTCGAGGCTGGCGGTGGCGGTATCGGCAATGCGCAGCTCGCCGGCCGTCGGCGTCTCCAGTAGCCCCATGATGTTGAGCAGCGTCGACTTGCCGGAGCCGGACGGCCCCAGCAGCGCGGCGAACTCCCCTTCCACCAGCTGCAAGTCGATGCCGTGCAGCACCTCGACCAGCGGCGACTTGCCGCCGCCGTAGCTTTTCTTCACCCCTTCCAGCGTCATGATTTCAGCCACGGATCGCCACCACCGGGTCCAGTCTGGCCGCGCGCAGCGCCGGCAGCAGTGCCGCCAGCACCCCGACCAGGGTCGCAATCAGCGCGGTGGTGATGAACAGCTCGCTGTCGAGCACCACCGGAAACAGCGGGCTGCCGTCCTCGGTCTTCGCCATCCGGCTGATGCCCTCCGCCATCGCCGCCCCCAGCAGCGAGCCGAACAGCGAGCCGAACAGGCCGACCAGGCCGCCCTGCAGCAGGAACACCGCCAGGATGCGCGACGCCGGCGTGCCCATCGCGCGCAGGATGCCGATCTCGCGCTGGCGCTGCACCACCGTCACCACCAGCACGCTGGCGATGCCCAGCGCCACGGCAAAGGTGACGAACACGCGGATCATCAGGCTGGACGCGCTCTGGCTTTTCAGCGCCGTCACCAGCTGGCCGTTGCTGGACTGCCAGCTGTCCGCGGTCAGGCCGGTACTCAGCGCAAGGTTGGCCGCAAGGCTTTCCGCCTCGAACAGGCGCTCGCTCTTGATGTAGATTTCGGTCACATCGCGCTGGAAGCCGAGCAGGTTCTGCGCCTCGCGCAGCGGCAACAGCACCCAGCGCTTGTTGAGATCCTTGAGACCGAAATCGAGAACCGCCCCCACCGTCATGCTCTGGCTGCCGCCGGTCGCGGTCTGCAGGCGCAGGCGCCCGCCCGGCTGCAGGCCCAGGTCCGCCGCCAGCTCCTTGCCGATCAGCGCCGTGCCGGTCGGCAACAGCAGACGCCCGGCTTTCAGCTTGTTGTCCAGCCGCACCACCTGCCGATAGTCGTCCAGATCCACACCCATCAACACGATGGACTTGCGCACGCCGCCCTGCTGCGCCACACCGGGGCCGCTGGCCATCGCCGCCACCGCGCTCACATTGGGCGTGCCGCGCACCCGCGCCACGATGCTGCCCCAGTTGGCGATGGTGTTCTCGCGCTGCGTGCGCTTGGCGATGTCAGCCAGCTTGACGCTACCCGGCACCGTCAGCGGCGCCTGGTTGACGATGTCGGCCGGGCGCAGCACCACGTGTGCCTGGGTCGACAGCGTGCGGTCGATGATGTTGGCCTGCAGACCGCTGACGATGGCGGTGATGTAGACGATGACGCCGACACCAATGCTGACCCCGGCCAGGATCAGCGCGGTCTGGAAGCGCCCCTCGCGCAGCAGCCGCCACGCCACCGTCCACACGAAGTTCATGGCGCCGCCTCCACGATGCGCACGCGGCTGCCGGCCGCCAGCAAGGGGAAGGGGGTAACCACCGCCATGCCGGCGCGCAACCCCTGCAGGATCTGCACCTTGCCCTCCACCACCGCGCTGGCCTGCACCGGCCGCAGCTGCAGGCGGCCGTCCCGTACCAGCGCCACCTGGCCACGCTTCACCGCCTCGGCCGGCAGCAGCAGCACCTGGCGCAAGCGCGCGGTCTCGATCTCCGCCGACACCGTCATCCCCGGCAGCAAAAAGCTGCCGTCATCGCCCAGCAGCACCTCCACCTCCAAGGTGCCGCGGTCGTTATCCACCTGCGCCGCGATGCGGCCAACCTTGCCGGCCACCCGCCGCGTCGGAAAGGCATCGGCCGCGATCAGCGCCGGCTGGCCGCTGGCCAGTTGCGCCAGCTGGCGTTCGTCGACATCCAGCAGCACGTGTTTCGGGCCGGCGGTGGCAAAGCTGAGTTTGGCGCTGCCGGCGGTGAGCAGGTCGCCGACCTCCACCTCGCGCTCCAGCAGCACGCCGTCGGCCGGCGCGCGGATCTGCGCCTGCGCCAACCGCGCCTGATACTGCGCCAGCTGCGCCTGCAGTTGCGCCACCCGCAACTGCGCCTGATCGCGGCTGCGCTGCAGACCATCCAGCGCCGCCTGGCTGACAAAGCCCTGGCGGAACAGCGCCAGCTGGCGCTGCAACTGGCGCTCGGCATCGGCCTGCTGCTGACCGGCATCCTCCAGCTGGGCACGGGTTTGCTGCAATTGCGCCAGCAGCTCTTCCGGCTCCAGCTGCAGCAGCACGGTGCCGGCGGTCACCGTCTGTCCCTTGGCCACCGGTGTCGCCACCACCCGGCCGCCGATGGTGGCGCCGAGCCGGCTCTGGCGGCTGGCCTCGACGCGACCGCTGGTCACCACGCTGCGCACCACGTCCTGCGCCTCAAGCGTCACCACCGCCACCGCCGCCGGACGCCACCACCAGTAGCCGGCCGCCAGCAGCGGCAACAGCAAAAACAGGGACAGCAGGATTTTGCGGCGCGTCATGTCAGGTAAACTCGGGTAATGAAGGAAGGGTCTGATTCCATTCTACGAAACATCTTGCCCACGGAGCTTTGATCATCATGAAATTTGCCGACATTCTCGCCACCCTGCCCACCATCGACGGCATTGCCGCGCTGATGCTGCTGGATGCCGCCGGCGAACCGCTGCAGCGCCTCGACAACAAACCGGGCACCGCCGGCTCGGTGCGCGTCTATCACGCGCTGGTAAAACGTTTCGGCCACATCGACAAGGCGGCGGCGCGCGAAGGCCTGGCGCTGTACGCCGAACACACTGACGATGCCCGCGCCCACCCCGGCAAGCATCCCAATATCGACCGTCTGCTGGCGATTGCCGAACAGGATGCGCCCGGCCTGCGCGTGCGCATCGTGCTGGACGACAGCGCCGAGGCCTGATCCGCACGGCCGCAAAAAAACCCGCCACTGCTGGCGGGTTTTTTCATGGTGATGCGCGGCGGCACTCCCCCGCTGCGCGTCACACGAGCAAGGTTGGCCGCAGCCTGCGGCCAACCTTGGCCTTTACACGTGCCGGTCTTTACACATCCTGGCCTTCGACGATGCCGTCGTGGCTGGCCGCCTGCTGCGGCAGGATCAGGTTCAGCACGATGGCCAGCACCGAGCACAGGCCGACGCCGACCAGGCTGAACGAGCCGAAGGTCAGCTCCAGCCCGCCGATGCCGGAGGTCAGCACCACCGAGATGATCACCAGATTGCGTGGCTCCATCAGGTCGACCTTGGCTTCGATCAGCGTCTTCAAGCCGATGGAAGCGATGGTGCCGAACAGCAGCACCATGATGCCGCCCATTACCGGCATCGGGATCGACTGCAGCAGCGCGTTGAACTTGCCGAAGAAGGCCATGCAAATGGCGAACACCGCCGCCCACGTCATCACCACCGGGTTGAAGTTGCGGGTGATCATCACCGCGCCGGTCACTTCGGCGTAGGTGGTCACCGGCGGGCCGCCGATGGCACCGGCGATGCACACGCCGAGGCCGTCGCCGGCCAGGGTGCGGTGCAGGCCCGGGGTCTTGGTGTAGTCCTTGCCGGTCACGCCGCCGATCGCCATCACACCGCCGATGTGTTCGATCGACGGGGCGATCGCCACCGGCAGCATGAACAGCGCCGCCGCCCAGTTCACTTCCATGCTGCCGAAGGCCGGCACCACGAACCACGGCGCATTGGCCAGCTTGTCGAAATCCACCACGCCGATGAAGGCGGCCACGATGTAGCCGACGGTGACGCCGGCCAGGATCGGCACCAGCTTGAACATGCCGCGCGCGAAGATCGACACCACGATGGTGGTGGCCAGCGATACCGCCGCCAGCAGCAGCGAGGTCTCGTACGGCATGATCTGGTTGCCGCCGGCACGGCCCATCGCCATGTTCGACGCGGCGCTGGCCACCGACAGGCCGATGATCATGATCACCGGCCCGATCACCACCGGCGGCAGCAGGCGATTGACCATCGCCATGCCGCGCCAGCGCACGATGGCGGCGAACACGAAGTACATGAAACCGGCGCAGAACAGGCCGAACATGGTGGCGCCCTGCCCCCAGGTCTGCATCGAGTAGATGATGGGGCCGATGAAGGCGAACGAGGAGCCGAGGAAGATCGGCACCTGGCGGCCGGTGCACAGCTGGAACACCAGCGTGCCGACACCGGCGCCCAGCAGCGCCATCGCCGGATTGAGACCGGTCAAGAGCGGCACCAGCACCAGCGCGCCGAAAGCGACGAACAGGATCTGGGCACCAGATACCGCCGTCTTCAGTTGTTGAAACATGCTGTGTTTTCCTTATTGTTGTTGAAATCGTGCGCCGCGCGGCCGGCGCCTCAGGCCGCCGCGCAATACATGATCGCCTGGGCAATGATGTTGTTCTGACCCGCCGCCAGTGTGCTGTGCGCGCGGAACTGCTGCACCATCGCCTGCACCCGGCAGTAGGTGTCGTAATTGGGCAATGGCCGGTAAGCAATGTCGACGTCCAGCCGTGCAGCCAACCTTTTGATGGTGGTCGGCTTGATGCAGACGTGCTGCTGCGGATCGCTGTAGGCGAGGAAGCAGCTCACCAGCGGCCACTTGGCGGCATTGGCCTTGCCGTCGTGACGGCACAGCTGCAGCACCTCGACGAAGTCGGCGAAGCTGGCTTCGTCAAAGCGGTACAGCAGCGCATACAGCGCCGCCACGAACGGGCGGTGCACGTCGCTGAACGCCAGGTAGTTGCGAAACGCCATGCGCTCGAAGGTGCTGACCGTGCTGCAGCGGCTGACGATCTGGCTGCAGCAGTCGATCACCGCCGCCGTATTGCCGCTGTCGATGGCGGCGCGCAGCAGCGGCTCGCCCAGGCCGTCGCGGCACAGTTGCAGCACGCGGTCGATGCCGCGGTGCTTGCGGCCCAGCGCCAGCCACGCCTCGTCCTGCAGAGCGTGCGGGAAGCGCAACAGGAAATCATGTTCCAGCTGTTGATAGGCGTTGTGCTGCATCGACATTCCCCCGCGCAAGGTTGGCCGCAACCGTGGCGCCACCGCCGGCTCAGGCAGGCGGCGCCGGGTCGTCAGGCGTGTTTGGTACCGAAGATCTTGTCGCCGGCGTCGCCGAGACCCGGGATGATGTAGCCGTGCTCGTTAAGGTGGCTGTCCAGCGAGGCGGCCACGATCTGCACGTCCGGATGGGCGTCGTTCACGGCCTTCACCCCCTCCGGTGCCGCCACCATCACCACCGCCTTGATGTGCTTGCAGCCGTTGCGCTTGAGCAGGTCGATGGTGGCGATCAGCGAGCCACCGGTGGCCAGCATCGGGTCAATGATCATCGCGATGCGCTCGTCGAGGTTGCCGACGAATTTCTCGAAATAGGACACCGGCTCCAGGGTTTCCTCGTTGCGCGCCAGGCCGACCACGCTGATCTTGGCCGACGGCACCAGATCGAGCACGCCGTCGAGCATGCCGATGCCGGCGCGCAGGATCGGCACCACGGTCACTTTCTTGCCCTTGATCTGCTGCACTTCCATCGGGCCGCACCAGCCGTTGATGGTGACGGTTTCCAGTTCGAAATCGCGGGTGGCTTCATAAGCCAGCAGGCGCGCCAGCTCCTGGGTCAGCAGGCGGAATTTCATGGTGCTGATGTCGCCCTCGCGCAGCAGGCCGAGCTTGTGCTGCACCAGGGGATGATTGACGACGGTAATGTTCATGGGGATCCCAAACCTTGGCAAAAAGCGGCCCCGGAACCAGGTTCCGGCAAACCGCTTTCGGTAATCGATAAAACCGGCTGCACCAGGCGGTGCAGGCGTGAGGCATGGGGCGAGATTATACAATCATTTCAAACGCCCCGCTGCACGCGGCCCTCACTGCCACCCGTCCAAACAAAACAGCCCGTGGCGCGAGGCACACGGGCTGTCGTAGCGTAGCAGACGCGGCTTAGTTGGCCAGGTCTTTCAGCACTTCCTGCAGTTCGCCGGACTGGTACATCTCGTACATGATGTCGGAGCCGCCGAGGAACTCGCCGTTGACATACAGCTGCGGAATGGTCGGCCAGCTGGCGTA
Organism: Vogesella indigofera; assembly: GCF_003633895.1. Taxonomy (GTDB): domain Bacteria; phylum Pseudomonadota; class Gammaproteobacteria; order Burkholderiales; family Chromobacteriaceae; genus Vogesella; species Vogesella indigofera. The sequence goes on along the minus strand of NZ_RBID01000014.1, from coordinate 379,310 downwards.
GTCCTTGATGCCCTGACGGATTTCCGCATCGGCCAGCACGTCAACGGTGACGAAGTTGTTCACGCCACAAGCCTTGAGGATCTGTACCGCACGGCCGGAAAAGCCGCACTGCGGGAACTGCGCCGAGCCCTTCATGAAAAGCACGACAGGGTTTTCGGTCACGGTCTGACGGATGGTGTCCTGGATCGACATGGTATTCCTCTTTCAAGTGGTCGCGCCGGGCGCATACCCGACTAAATCAATGGGTTATTGTAGACCCGCTTCGGCTTCCGGCTCAAGTGCGGCATCCGCCACCCCGGCCTTGCGCTGCAATACCGCGGCAAAGAAGCCGTCGGTATTGTGCTGGTGCGGACGCAGCGCCAGATAGTCGCCGGTATCCAGCGCGATCTTCTGCTCGGCCAGCACCTGGTTGGCCGGCACCAGCTCGAACGCCGGGTGGGCGGCGAGGAAGGCTTCGACGATGGCCTGGTTTTCCTGCGGCAGCAGGCTGCAGGTGGCGTACACCAGTCGGCCGCCGGCCTTCACCAGCCGTGCGGCGGAAGCGAGGATCGACTGCTGCTTGGCGTTGAGCTCGGCCACGCTGTCCGCGCTCTGGCGGTACTTGAGGTCCGGGTTGCGGCGCAGTGTGCCAAGGCCGGAGCACGGCGCATCGACCAGCACGCGGTCGGCCTTGCCGGCCAGACGCTTCACCTTGGTGTCGTTCTCGTGCGCGATCAGCGTGGTGTTGACGTTGGACAACCCGGAACGCGCCATGCGCGGCTTGAAGTTGGCGAGGCGCTTTTCCGACACGTCGAAGGCGTACAGACGGCCGGTGGAGGCCATCTGCGCGCCCAGCAGCAGGGTCTTGCCACCGGCGCCGGCGCAAAAGTCGACCACCATTTCGCCACGGCGGGCACCGGTGAGCAGGCCCAGCAGCTGGCTGCCCTCGTCCTGTACCTCGATGGCGCCGCCGACAAACAGCGGGTGCTTGGCCAGCGACGGCTTGCCCTTCAGGCGGATGCCGATCGGCGAGTAAGGTGTCGCCTCGCAAGCGACGCCGGAATCCTGCAGCTGCACCAGCGCGTCGTCACGCTTCAGCTTGAGGGTGTTGACGCGGATGTCCAGCGGCGCGGCGGAGGCCAGACCCTTGCCCAGCGCCACCACTTCTTCTTCCGCCAGCGGCGGCAGCATGTCCAGCACCCACTGCGGCAGCGCCGCACGCGCGGTCAGTTCTTCCGGCAACGGCGCGCCCTTCAGCGACGACAGCCATTCGCGCTCGGTTTCCTTGATGATGCCGTCCAGCTCGCGCAGGTTGGCACCGCCGATACGCACCAGCGTGGCCAGCGCCAGCTTGCGGGTGTTGGCACGTTGGCCGCACAGCGCGCGCAGCGTTTCCAGATGGCGCAGGCAGGCGAAGGCGGTTTCCGCGATCAGGTGGCGATCGGTGGCGCCCAGCTTGCTGTTGGCACGGAAGTGGGCGGTGAGCACGGCATCGGCCGGGCGGTCGAACTTCACCATCGCGAACAGCACCTGTTCGATCTGGTTGAATTGCTGCAGGTTAATTTTCATGTTTACTAGACCTTTGGGGTGGCGGTGGTGTCCACACTACCGCACCGTTAAATTCAATCAGTGTCGCGCGCAATTCAAAGCGCTTGTCGTTATCCACCCGCATGATGCGGATGGGCAGATTGGCAAAGTCCGGCGCCAGCCAGAACTCGATCAAATCCTTGTCGTTGCGGGCGCGCAGCACCACTGCACGCAGCGTGCCGCCTCCCGCCTCGAAATCCGTTTCACCGGCCAGCTGCAGCGCAAACTGGTACACCTTCTTGCCGGTGGTCACCTGCCGCGTTGCCGCGCCCGGCTGCTCGCCGCGCAAGCCCAGCTCGAATGCGAGGCTCAGCCAGTCCAGCGCGCCCGGCTGCAGCGGCGCCTGTTTCGCCTCCTTGTCGCCGTAGTCCAGCACGCCGCCAGCCCAGTCGAAACGGGCATATTCACGCGGCTGCTCGTTACGGCTGGCGCTGAAACGCTGCGGCTGCAGGCCGTTGCGGCCAAACTCGCCGTGCACTTCGTAGCGCAGCGTCGGGCCGATCAGCGGCTTGACCGTGGTGACGATGCGATAGTCGCCGCCATGACGCTGCCAGTTCATCTCGCCGCGACCCAGTTGGAGGCCGCTGCTGAACAATGCGTACTCCAGCCGCGCGGCATCGGGAAAGCGCGCCAGCTTCGGCGCGGACGGTTCGCCGTGCGCCGCGCCCGGTGATGCGACCGCCGCCGGTGCCGACGCCTCGGCCGCGCTGTCACCCCCGCCGGCCGAAGCCAGCGGTGCCGCCGCGTGCGACCGCGCCGGCGGTGCGGCGACAGGCCTGGCAGGCGCCGGCTTGGTCTTGACGTCCTTGGCTGGCCGCGGCGCCTGCGACGACGGCGCCGAAGCGTCGCCCGCTGCGCCATCCGCGGTGGCGGCGACCATCCCCAGCGCCGCCGGCGCCGAGGCATCGCCTGGCTCCGGCGCAATCGCCTGCAGAGTAATGCTCAGCTTGCGCAGTGGCGCCTCGTCCGGCGCGGCGCCGTCGAAAGACAGCAGGCTACCGCCGAACAGCAGCAGGTGCAGCAGCAGCGACACCAGCAGCGCCAGCAACAACGGCCACCGCCAGCGCCGCCGCGCGGACATCATGTTCAGAGTACCGGCACCTGCAGCGCGAGACCGGCGGCGGCGGCATCGACACCGCCAATGCGGCCGTTGCGGATCTGCAGCTCGCCAGCGGCGAAGCGGCGCACCGCTTCCGGATACAGCCGGTGTTCCTGCTGCAGCACGCGTGCGGCCAAGGTGGTTTCGGTATCGTCATCCAGCACCGGCACCACCGCCTGCGCCACGATCGGGCCGTGGTCCAGCTCGGCGGTGACAAAGTGCACGGTGCAGCCCGCCACCTTGCAGCCCATGTCGATGGCGCGCTGGTGGGTATGCAGGCCGGGGAAGGATGGCAGCAGCGACGGATGGATGTTCATCATCCGCCCCTCGTAACGCGCGGTGAACGCCGGCGTCAGGATGCGCATGAAGCCGGCCAGCACCACCAGATCGGGGGCGAAGGCGTCGATTTCTGCGGCCAACCTTTCGTCGAAGGCTTCGCGGCTGGCGAACTGCTTGTGATCCAGACCGACGGTGGCGATGCCGCGCGCCGCCGCCCAGGCGAGGCCGGCGGCATCGGGACGGTTGGCGATCACCGCGGCAATGCGGGCGCCGGGAATGTCGGCATCGACGATGGCCTGCATGTTGGAGCCGCGGCCGGAGATCAGGATTACGATGTTTTTCATGTCTGCAATTCGGCTAGGTCTTGCCGGCAGCCGGTGCGCCAGCGCAGGGGCACCACCACGGGCAAGGACCACATTCAATAAGTACTCGCTCGGGCTGCGCCCGAGAAATGACAAACGCCGCCAGCAGTGCCAGCGGCGCCGGTCACATCAGTTCAGGCGCTCAGGCAACCTGGGTCTGATGCTCGTCACCGTTACGCGCACGGATCACGCCGATACGCGACACGGTTTCACCCTGTTCGGTCAGGAAGGCGACCGCGGCGTCGGCATCGGCCACGTCCACGATCACCACCATGCCGATACCGCAGTTGAAGGTGCGGTACATTTCCTGGGCATCGACATTGCCTTCGGCCTGCAGCCACTGGAACAGCTTCGGCAGCTCCCAGCTGCCCGCATCGATCTGTGCCACAGTGTTTTCCGGCAGTACGCGCGGGGTGTTCTCGGTAATGCCGCCACCGGTGATGTGCGCCATGCCCTTCACTGTCAGCTTCTCCATCAGCGCGAGCAGCGGCTTGACGTAGATGCGGGTCGGCGCGATGACGGCCTGACGCAGGGTGTTGTCGCCTTCGAACGGCGCGTCCAGATCCGGCTGCGCGCGATCGATGATCTTGCGTACCAGGCTGTAGCCGTTGGAGTGCACACCGTTGGATTTCAGGCCGAGCACGACGTCGCCCGGCTTGATGTCGCGACCGGTGATGACCTTGCTCTTTTCCACCACGCCGACGGCAAAGCCGGCGAGGTCGTATTCGCCCACCGGGTACATGCCCGGCATTTCGGCGGTTTCACCGCCGATCAGTGCGCAGCCCGCTTGTTCGCAACCCTGGGCAATACCCTTGATCACATCGGTGGCTTGCGGCACATCCAGCTTGCCGCAGGCAAAGTAGTCCAGGAAAAACAGTGGCTCGGCGCCCTGCACCAGAATGTCGTTGACACTCATGGCCACCAGGTCGATGCCGACGGTATCATGCTGGTTCCAGTCGAAGGCCAGCTTCAACTTGGTACCGACACCGTCCGTGCCGGAAACCAGCACCGGCTCCTTGTATTTCTTGGAGATTTCCACCAGTGCGCCGAAACCGCCGAGGCCACCGAGGACTTCGGGACGCATGGTGCGTTTGGCAAACGGCTTGATGTTTTCGACGAGCGCGTCACCGGCATCAATATCGACACCGGCATCGCGGTAACTGAGGGACGTGGTATTCAAGGTCTACTCGCTTTCTGCTAACGTGATCGTTTTCCTGCTGCGGCAAACGGGCTCTTGGCCCGAAGCGCCTGTATTTTAACTGAAAAGCTGATGGAACGCTCCCGCACAAACTATCTTCCGTGGTTGATTGTCGCTATTACCCTCGCCGGCGCGGTATGGCTGCTTGACCGGCTGTCCGCGGTGCTGACCCCGTTTGTCACCGCCATCGTGCTCGCCTACATCCTCGACCCGGCCGTCGATTACCTGCAAAAACACGGCTTATCGCGCATCTTGTCGCTGATTTGCGTGATGTTTGCCGGATTTTTCGCCATCCTCGCGCTGCTGCTGATCGTGATCCCGATGCTGGTCAGCCAGGGCCATGCGCTGGTGGAACGGCTGCCGGCGATGGTGGACTTCATTCAACAGCAGGCGCTGCCGTGGCTGAACCAGCTGCTCGGCACCAAGCTGAGCCTGGACACGCAAAGCTGGCGCCACACGCTGAGCAGCAATACCGGCAACCTGCGCCAGCTGCTGGCCAAGCTGGCACCACAGCTGGGCTACGGCGGCGCGCTGCTGCTGAGCATGCTCGCCAACCTCAGCCTGCTGCCGGTGCTGCTGTTCTATTTCCTGCACGACTGGGACCGGATGGTGGCGCGCGTCGGCACGCTGGTGCCGCGGCGCTGGGCGCCGGAGGTTGGCCGCATCGCCTACGAGCTGGACGAAGTGCTGGGCCAGTTCCTGCGCGGCCAGCTGTCGGTGATGCTGCTGATGGCCATCATCTACGGCGGCGGCCTGGCGCTGGTGGGGCTGGAATCCGGCCTTGCCATCGGCATCGTCGCCGGCCTGCTAGTGTTCATCCCCTATGTCGGCGCCTTTCTCGGCCTGCTGCTGGCGACACTGGCCGCCATCCTGCAGTACAACGGTTTCAGCGGCCTCGTGCTGGTGTGGAGCGTGTTCGTGGTCGGCCAGACGCTGGAAAGCTTCCTGATCACGCCCTACCTGGTGGGCGAACGCATCGGCCTGTCGCCGGTGACGGTGATCTTCGCGCTGATGGCCTTCGGCGAGCTGATGGGCTTCGTCGGCGTGCTGCTGGCCCTGCCGCTGGCGGCCATCAGCGTGGTGCTGGCGCGTTATCTGGTGCAGCGTTATTTCAACAGCGGCTTTTATCAGCGTAAAATCGATTCCTGACTCTATTTAGAACCTTGCCGCATGTTGGATCAGCTCGTCCTCGACCTCAGCCCCACGCCCCTGCCCGGGTTTGACAACTTTCTTGCCCAGCGCAACAGCGAAATCATCGCCGCGCTGACCGCGGAAGGCGGGGAGCGCTTCGTCTACCTGTGGGGCGAACCCGGCTGCGGCAAGACTCACCTGCTGCAGGCGTGGATCGCCCACGCCGAGCTGCTCGGCCGCGCCTCGATCTACCTCGACGCCAAGCACGAGCAGCTGCCCGACTTCGCCCGCGAGGCCAGCTTCATCGCCGTCGACCATGTCGACGAACTGGCACCGGACGACCAGATCATGCTGTTCTCGATCTACAACTCGCTGAAGGAAAGCGGCGAAGGCCGCCTGCTGATGGCCGGACACCAGCCGCCGATGCAGGCACCGGTACGCGACGACCTGCGCACCCGCCTCGGCTGGGGCCTCGTGTTCGAAGTCAAGGCGCTGTCCGACGACGACAAGCTGGCGGCGCTGCGCCATCACGCCGCCGAGCGCCAGCTGGCCATCGGCGACGACGTGTTCCGCTACCTGCTCACCCACTGGCGCCGCGACCTGGCCAGCCTGATCGGCATGCTGGACATGCTCGACCGCTACTCGCTGGCCATGCGCCGCCCGATCACGGTGCCGCTGGTCAAGAACGTGTTACAAACCGCCCCTACCGAAAGCTGAAACACCATGAATCTTGCCCTGTTTGACCTGGACAACACCCTGATCATTGGCGACTCCGACAGCGAATGGCCGAAATTCCTGATCAAACGCGGCATCCTCGACGCCGAGCACCACGCGCGGCAGAACGACTACTTCTACGAGCAGTACAAGGCCGGCACGCTGGACATCTACGAATTCCTCAACTTCCAGCTGGCACCACTGACCCGCTTCTCGCGCAGCGAGCTGGACACCCTGCACGCCGCTTACATGGAAGAGCACATCAAGCCGATCATCCCGCAAAAGGCGCGCGCGCTGCTGGCGGCGCACTTTGCCCAGGGTGACGAGGTGATGATCATCACCGCCACCAACCGCTTCATCACCGGCCCCATCGCCCGCGAACTGGGCGTGGAACACCTGATCGCGGTGGAGCTGGAAGAAGACGACAGCGGCAACTTCACCGGCAAGCCGAGCGGCACCCCCAGCTTCCAGGCCGGCAAGATCACCCGTCTCAACGAATGGTTGGCCGCACGCGGCGAAACGCTGGACAGCTACGACAAGGTGTTCTTCTACAGCGACTCGCGCAACGACCTGCCGCTCTTGTCCATCGTCAGCAACCCGGTGGCGGTCGATGCCGACGACACCCTGAAGGCGCACGCCGAAGCCCATGGCTGGCCAGTGATCACCCTGCGAGACTGACACACTACGGAGCCAGCATGCCGATCGACACTTTCCGTACCGCCACCAGCGACGATGCCGACGCCATCGCCGATCTCGTCAACCGTGCCTACCGCCCGCCCGCCGGTGCGGCCGGCTGGACGCATGAAAGCGAACTGGTCACCGGCGCGCGGATCAATGCCGCGCAAGTGCGGCTCACGCTGGCGCAAGACGACTCCCACATCCTGCTGGGGCTGCAGCAGGCGCGGCTGTGTGCCTGCGTCAATGTGGTCGCGGACGGCGACGGCTGCTATATCGGCATGCTGGCGGTAGACCCGGCAATCCAGGCCGGCGGGCTGGGCAAGCAGATGCTGACCCACGCCGAACAGTTCGCTCGGCAGCACTTCCAGGCAAGCTACTGCCACATGACGGTGCTGTCGGCACGGCCGGAGCTGCTGGCCTACTATCTGCGCCGCGGCTACCGGCAGACCGGCGAGTACCAGCCCTTCCCGCATGACGCCAACGCCGGCACGCCACTGCGTGCCGACCTGCAGATCGAAGTGCTGCGCAAAACCTTGACCGACTGAATCGAGGGCGCCTTATGGACCAACTCGAAGCCTTTCTCGCCCGCGCCGAAGAGATGCTGGCACGGCTGGAGCCGCTGCTGCCGCCGGCGGTGCCGGCCACCGACTGGAGTGCGCCGGCGTTCCGCTGGCGTCGCCTTGGCGCCAGCGCCTGGCTGGAGGCCATCCACCAGCCGCACAGCGTGGCGCTGGACGAGCTGATCCATATCGAACGCCAGAAGCAGCGCCTGCTGCGCAACACCGAACAATTCCTCGCCGGCCGCCCGGCCAACAACGTGCTGCTCACCGGCGCGCGCGGCACCGGCAAGTCATCGCTGATCAAGGCGCTGCTGGGCCAGTACGCGGCACAGGGCCTGCGCGTGATCGAGGTCGACAAGGCGCAGTTGCCTGACCTCGCGCAGATCGTCGATGCCGTCGCGGCGCGGCCGGAACGCTTCATCCTGTTCTGCGACGACCTGTCGTTCGAGGAAGGCGAAGACAGCTACAAGGCGCTGAAATCGGCGCTGGACGGTGGCCTCGCACGGCGTGCGGCCAACCTTCTGGTGTACGCCACCTCCAACCGCCGCCACCTGATGCCGGAAAAGGCCAGCGAGAACCGCGAAGGCTGGCTCAAGGACGGCGAGATCCATCCCGGCGAAACCACCGAGGAAAAAGTGTCGCTGTCCGACCGTTTCGGGCTGTGGCTGTCGTTCTACCCGTTCGACCAGGACGCCTACCTCGCCGCCGTGGCCGGCTGGCTGGCGCACTTCGGCCTCAAGCACGGCAAGCACAGCGAACGCGCCGCCCTGCAGTGGAGCCAGCTGCGCGGCAGCCGCTCCGGCCGGGTGGCGTACCAGTTTGCCTGCGACTGGGCCGGGCGCAGCAGCAAGGAGCGCCGCGCCGAGTGAGCCACTTGCCGATTGCCGGGCTGTCCCCTAGTCTTGAGCGCGGACTGCGCGGCGTATGCAACGCAATTCGGGCGCCGCGCGGTAAAAATGCACGGCGCTTGCCGCGATGCAATATCATGTCAGCGATCCGGCGCCGGCGGACCCGCACGCTGCCGCCACCCGATACCCTGCGCCAGTGCGCAGCCGAACAACCATCCTCACCGCCCCATTTCAGGAAGTCTTGCTTATGAATGTCATCATTGGTTATGTGATCACGCTGGGCTGTATCTTCGGCGCCTACATCGTTCACGGCGGGAACATGACGGTGATCATCAAGGCGCTGCCTACCGAGATGCTGGCGATTCTGGGCGGCGCCATCGGCGCCTTCGTGGTCAGCAACCAGGGCAAGACGCTGAAAGCGGTCAAGGCCGCGCTGCCGGGCGCGTTCAAGGGCTCCAAGTACACCAAGGCGCGCTACATGGAGCTGCTGTCGCTGCTGTACGAGATCATGGTCAAGATCCGCAAGGAAGGCCTGATGGCGATCGAGAACGACGTCGAGCACCCGCACGACAGCCCGCTGTTCAGCAAGTATCCGAATATCGCCAACGACCACCACGTGATCGAATTCCTCACCGATTACCTGCGCATCATGGTGTCCGGCAACCTCAACGCCTTCGAGATCGAGAACCTGATGGACAACGAGATCGAAACCCACCACCACGAGGCGGCGATGCCGGCCTCGGCGGTGACCAAGCTCGGTGATGCGCTGCCGGCCTTCGGTATCGTGGCGGCGGTGCTGGGCGTGGTCAACACCATGGGCTCGGTCGGCCAGCCGCCGGCCATTCTCGGCGGCATGATCGGCAGTGCGCTGGTCGGTACCTTCCTCGGCATTCTGCTGGCCTACGGCGTGGTGTCGCCGCTGGGCTCGCTGCTGGAACAGAAGGTCGAGGACAGCACCAAGGAATTCCAGTGCATCAAGACCACGCTGCTGGCCAGCCTGCAAGGCTATGCGCCGCAAAGCGCGATCGAATTCGGCCGCAAGGTGCTGTACTCCACCGAACGCCCGTCGTTCAACGAGCTGGAGCAGCACGTCAAAGGCGCCAAATGATCCGGCTAGCCCGCCACGCCGCCGCTGCCTGTCAGCGGCGGCGTTTTGCATGCCGCCGTTCCCCATTGCAACTTCCTGTCTGGCATACCGATCATGTCTGAATCCAAACCTGTCATTTCCGTTGTCGCCGGCGCGCTGATGCACGCCGACGGCAGCTTCATGCTCGGCAGCCGGCCGGCCGGCAAGCCCTACGCCGGCTACTGGGAATTCCCCGGTGGCAAGGTCGAGCCCGGCGAAACGCCGCTGGCCGCGCTGGTGCGCGAATTCCGCGAGGAAATGGGCATCGAGGTCAGCCACGCCACGCCGTGGCTGACGCGCACCCACCACTACGAACACGCCTCGGTGCACCTGCGCTTCTTCCGCATCTGGGCGTGGCAAGGCACGCCGCAGCCGCACGAAGGGCAGTCGTTTGCCTGGCAGACACCGGGCCAGCACAGCGTCACACCGATGCTGCCGGCCAACGACCCGGTGCTGCGCTCGCTGCAGCTGCCGGACGTGCTGCAGATCAGCTGTGTCAGCGAATGCGGTCGCGATCACACGCTGGAAGTCCTGGCACAACGCGACAATCCGGGCTGGGTCATCGTGCGCGAGCCGCAAAAGAGCCGCGAACAGCTGGCCGACTTTGTCGCCGAAGTGGCCGACATCGTCCACCCCAAAGGCGGCAAGCTGCTGGTCAATACCGATCCGGCGTGGATCAAGGGCTGGCCGGTGGACGGCCTGCACCTGAGCAGCCAAAGGTTGGCCGCACTGGACGAGCGGCCGCCGCATCTGGCCTGGGTCGGCGCCTCGGCGCACAGCCGCGCGGAACTGGCGCGTGCCGCGGCACTCGGCCTCGACTACGCGCTGCTCGGCCACGTGCAGCCCACCGCCAGCCACCCGCAACAGGCGGCACTGGGCTGGGACGGCTTTGCCCGCCTGCTGCAGGACGAAATCCCGCTGCCGGTATTCGCCATCGGCGGTCTGCAGGCGGCGGATCTGGATACCGCCCGCCAGCACGGCGCGCACGGCATCGCGCTGATGCGGGGGGCGTGGCAATGAAGGCACTCAGCCGCAGGCAATGGCAGTTCATCGCGCTGGCACTGCTGGTGTTCGCCGCGCTCAAGGTGGCGCTGATCAGCTGGTATCTGCAGCAGCGCCAGCCGGCGGCGCCGGCCGTCACCAGCGTCAGCTGCAGCGCGCTGCAACAGGGCTGTGCGCTGCCGGATGGTAGCGTGCTGCGCTTTGTCGACGGCCCGCGCCAGCGCAGCCCGTTCACGCTGACGCTGAGCAAGCAAGGCAGCGAGGCGCCGACGGCGGAATTCTCGATGCGGGACATGGACATGGGCTTCAACCGCTACCGCTTCGTCGATGGCGGCGGCCACTGGCAGGCCAAAGTCACGCTGCCGGCCTGCGTCACCGGCAGCGCGGACTGGCTGCTGGACCTGCACCAGGACGGACACATCTACCGCATCGCCTTCCGCGCCAGCTAGGCGCCATTAAGCCTGTCTCTGGCGCAGCTCCGATGCCGCGGTCGTGCCGCGCCTGGAGGCGGGCGCCGGGTCAGGGCAGCCCATCGGGACAGGTTTGGCGGCATCACCCTGGCAAACGGCCCGGCAGGAAAGCGCATGCCAGGGCCGTTTTTCACAGGCCATCGCCGCACCAGACCGGCATCAGCGATAACCGCCGCATGCAAGCATCCTTGAGCTGGCACACCCCTTGCTAAGTACTACCCTGCTCCACGGAGCGACAGGTGTTGTTCTTCGTTTATCGCGTGGTCCGATCGACCAAACGCTCGGTTGACGAAGTTTTTTGCACAATAGTGGTGCAGCAAAGCCACCCGAATTGGTGCAATGCGCCAATTCGGGGCTTCTTTTCCGGATAGTCACACGGCGTCGGCACGACGACGTGCAGGGTTAGATAGAGGGAGAACCAGAACGGCTCAGCCGTCATCTCAACGAGGCAAGGTTGGCCGCAAGCGATTGCGGCCAACCTTTTCCTTTTTGGGGCACCGCACCGGGCGGCAGCGCGCCATCAGGATGGCTGCTCACCCACCAGGTAACGCTTGCTCATCTGGCGGAACAGCTCGGTGCCGGACACCTGCAGCGCCTCGAACAGCACCATCTCGCGCGTCACCAGCACCGCGCCGGCATCGCGCATGCGCTGCAGGCCGACGTCGCGATCGATCTGGCTGCGGCTGGACACCGCGTCCGCCACCACGAACACCTGTTTGCCGTGGGCCAGCAGCTCCAGCACCGTCTGCAGCACGCAGACATGGGTCTCCATGCCGCACACCACCACCTGCGGCCGCTGCAGCAGCTCCGGCGGCAGGCACTGGCTGGCGACGCACGAAAAGTGCAGCTTGCTCACCACCGCGGCACCCGGCGCCGCCGCCAGCAGCGACGGCGCGGTATGCCCCAGCCCCTGCGGATACTGCTCGGAAAACACCACCGGCAGCCCGACATCGTGTGCCGCCGCAATCAGCCAGCGGCAGCGCGCCAGCATCCCCTCGGCATCCAGCACCGCCGGCAGCAGTTTTTCCTGGATGTCCACCACCAGCAAGGTGGCCTGTTCCTTGTCGATCAGCATGATTTGTCCTCCATGGCTGCAAACAGCTTAACCGCTTGCCATAAACAAGGGCAAACCCCTGATGGGAAAGCGTTTGTGTTGTGGCAACATCGGGGCTGACCCAGAACAGAACAGGCCGGCCGCGGCCACACGGAGAGTCTCATGCTGCAAGGTGCCTATCGCGAATTCCATCAACGCATCCTGGAAGTGCTGCCCGCGCGCCGGGTGTTCAGCGACCCGCTGTCGACGCTGGCCTACGGCACCGATGCCTCCTGTTACCGGCTGACGCCGAAGATCGTCATCAAGACCGAGCATGAGGACGAGGTCCGCGCCATCCTGCGCGAGGCGGCCAGCCTGCAGCTGCCGGTCACCTTCCGCGCCGCCGGCACCTCGCTGTCCGGCCAGGCGGTGAGCGACTCGATCCTGGTGGTGGCCAGCCACGGCTGGAAAGGCTTGCAGGTGCTGGATAACGGCGCCGCCATCCGCCTGCAGCCCGGGGTGATCGGCGCCGAGGCCAATGCCGCGCTGCTGCCCTACGGTCGCAAAATCGGCCCGGATCCGGCCACCATCAATTCCGCCATGATCGGCGGCATCGTCAACAACAACTCCAGCGGCATGTGCTGCGGCACCGCCGAGAACAGCTACCAGACGCTGAAGTCGCTGCGCCTGCTGCTGGCCGACGGCACGCTGCTGGACAGCGGCGACGCCGCCAGCGTGGCGGCGTTCCGCGTCAGCCACGCCGGCCTGCTGGCACAGTTGGCCGCGCTGCGCCAGCGCGTGCTGGCCGATGCCGAGCTGGCGGCCAGGATCCGCCGCAAGTACAAGATGAAGAACACCACCGGCTACAGCCTGAACGCGCTGCTGGATTTTGCCGACCCGCTGGAGATGCTAACGCACCTGCTGGTGGGCAGCGAGGGCACGCTGGCCTTCGTATCCGAGGTCACCTACCACAGCGTGGTGGAGCACCCGCACAAGGCATCGGCGCTGGTGTTCTACGACAGCATCAAGGCCGCCTGCGACGCGATTGCCATCCTGGCGCAGCACAAGGACGTGGTGTCGTCGGCCGAGCTGCTGGACCGCGCCAGCCTGAAATCGGTGGAAAACAAGGCCGGGGTGCCGGAGTTCATCAAGACGCTGGGGCCGGACGCCGCCGCCATCCTGATGGAAACCCGCGCCGCCAGCCCGGACGCGATTGCGGCCAACGTGGCGGCAATCAGCGGCTTTATCCAGCACATCGCCACCGAAACCGGCATCCGTTTCACCAGCGACGTGGCCGAGTACACCCAGTACTGGAACATCCGCAAGGGCATGTTCCCCAGCGTGGGCGCGATGCGCGCGGCCGAGACCACGGTGATCATCGAAGACGTCGCCTTCCCGATCGAGCATCTGGCCGAGGGCACGCTGAAGCTGCAGGCGCTGTTCCGCCAGTTCCACTACGACGAGGCGATCATTTTCGGCCACGCGCTGGAAGGCAACCTGCACTTCGTGTTCACCCCCAACTTCAGCGGCGCGGAGGAAATCGCCCGCTACGAGGCGTTCATCGACGCGGTGTGCCAGCTGGTAGCGGTGGAGTACGAAGGCGCGCTGAAGGCCGAGCACGGCACCGGCCGCAATATGGCGCCGTTCGTGGAGCTGGAATGGGGCGCCACCGCCTACCGCCTGATGCAGGAGATCAAGGCGCTGTTCGACCCGCAGGGCATCCTTAACCCAGACGTGATCATCACCCACGACAAGCTGCTGCACGTGCGCGACCTGAAGCCGATCCCGGCGGCCAACCCGCTGATCGACAAGTGCATCGAATGCGGCTTCTGCGAGGTGATGTGCCCCAGCCGCGCCATCACCCTCACCCCGCGCCAGCGCATCGTCGCCAACCGCGAGATGGCGCTGCTGGAAAAACAGGGCGACAGCGAGCGGCTGGCCGAAATCCAGGCCGCCTACCAGTACGCCGGCGACGAAACCTGTACCACCTGCGGCCTGTGCGAAACCGCCTGTCCGGTCGGCATCAACACCGGCAGCCTGACCAGCCTGATCCGCGAGGCGCAGCTGACCGACATCGGCTGGGCCACCGCCAACACCCTGGCCGACAACTTTGCCGCCGCCGCCAGTGGCGCCAGGCTGGGGCTGAAGGCGCTGGACACCCTGCACGCGGTGGCTGGAGACACCGCCACCGGCGCCATCATGCGCGGCCTGCGCAAGGTGGTTGGCCGCAAGATTCCGCGCTGGACGCCGTACTTCCCGCGTGCAGCCGGCAAGCTGCAGCTGGCCGCCGGCCAGGCCGGCAGCGCGCGCAAGGTGGTGTACCTGCCGTCGTGCCTGACCCGCACCTTCGTGCCGTCCGCCAAGGCGCCGGACGCGCGGCCACTGAACGAAGTGGTGGCCTCGGTGCTGAACAAGGCCGGCTACCAGCTGCTGTACCCGGACAACCTGGCCAACCTGTGCTGCGGCACGCCATTCAAGTCCAAGGGCGCCAGCGAGGCGGCGCAGAAGAAAATCAACGAAGTGGAAGCCGCGCTGCTGGCCGCCAGCGACAACGGCCGCTGGCCGGTGCTGATCGACAACGGCGTGTGCACCGCGGCGCTGCTGGATGGCGTGCAGGACAAGCGCCTGCGCATCCTCGACGTGACGACTTTCGTGCAGGAGGAAGCCGCGCAGCACCTGCAGTTCAGCCCGCAGGACGAAACCGTGGCGCTGCACGTGGTGTGCTCGATGCGCAAGAAAGGCCAGTCTGCCACCCTTAACGCGCTGGCCAGACGCTGCGCCAGCACGGTGATCGAGCCGGCCGGCGTCACCTGCTGCGGCTTTGCCGGCGACAAGGGCTTTTCGCACCCGGAGCTGAACGAAAGCGCGCTAAGCGGGCTGAAGCAACAGGTTGCCGGCTGCGGCGGCGGCTTCTCCACCAGCGCCACCTGCGAGATCGGCCTGTCCAGCCACAGCGGCATCCCCTACCAGCACCTGATGGTGCTGGTGGATAGTGCGACGCAGCCGCGGCGCTAGGCGACACCGCCCCGCCTGCCCGTGCCGGCCACACGTTGGCCGCACGGGCAGTTGTCACCACGCCCATCCTCATGGCATGGTGGCTACCTTGGGTGCGGCCAACCGCTGTCGCGCCCGGTAATCGCGAAAGCCGCCCATGCACTACCAGATCCGCCGCCTCGCCCCGAGCGATGCCGCCGCCCTGCACCGCCTGCGTACCTGCCCCGGCGTGGTGCGCAATACCCTGCAGCAGCCGTTCCAGTCGCTGGCCAGCGTGCAGCAGCTGCTGGACAACTTTCCACCCCACATCCATGCGCTGGTGGCCTGCACGCCGGATGGCGAACTGGTGGGCTGCGGCGGCCTGCACCTGGCCATCCCACCACGGCGCCGCCATACAGCGCTGCTGTTCCTGATGGTGCGCGACGACTGGCAGGGTAAGGGCGTGGGCGGTGCGCTCATGCGCGCGCTGCTGGACTACGCCGACAACTGGCTGGATCTCAAGCGCATTGAGCTGGATGCGGTGCACGACAACCACGGCGCCATCGCGCTGTATGAACGCTACGGTTTCGAGCACGAGGGTGTGGCGCGCGGCTTCAACCTGCGCGAAGGCGTGTACGAGGATGCGGTACTGATGGCGCGCTTGCGCTTTCGCCCCGGCGAGCATGCGGCCAGCACCAGGCCCGCCGAACCCGCCACCCGGCCCGCACCGCGGCAGGACAGACCGCGCCAGCTGTTCCACCTGCGCCACAGCGAGCTGGACGACGCAGCCGGCGTGGCCGCGCTGATGGCGCACGATAGCGTGCAGGCCAATACCCTGCAGCTGCCCTACCCGGACGAAAACGCCTGGCGGCAGCGCCTGAGCGACTGCAAGTACAGCCTGGTGGCGGAAGCGGCGGATGGCAGCATCGTCGGTAATGCCGCCATCTGGCAGCCCGGCGACAACCCGCGGCTGGCGCATATCGCCGAGCTGGGCATCATCGTGCACCCGGCGCAGCACGGCCAGGGCGTGGGCAGTGCGCTGCTGCAGGCGCTGCTGGGGCAGGTCAGCGACTACCTGCCCTACCGCCGGCTGCAGCTGAAAGTGTTCAGCGACAACGCGCCGGCCATCGCGCTGTATGAAAAATACGGCTTTGTCCGCGAGGCCACGCTGCGCGGCGACGGCTTGCGCCATGGCGCCTATCACGACTGCCTGCTGATGGCGCGGGCAGTCAAGTAGCATGTGCAGCCTGCGTCGCCTCGCCGCCTATCTGTGGGCGGCACCCTGCTCACTGCTAGGCCTGCTGCTGGCGCTGCCGCTGCTGCTGTGCGGCGCTCGTGCCAGCCGGCAGCGCGGCGCGCTGGAAATCGCGTTGTGGCCGGATGACAAAGTACGACGCCTGCCGTTCGCCGCCATCACCTTCGGCCACGTGATCATCGGCCAGAACCGGCTGCTGCTGGCACGGCTGCGCGCGCACGAGCAGGTACACGTGCGCCAGTACCAGCGCTGGGGCGTGCTGCTGTTGCTGGCCTACCCCGCCGCCAGCCTGTGGCTGTGGCTGCGAGGCAAGCGGCCGTACCGGGACAACCCGTTCGAGGTGGAGGCGCGCCGACTGGGGGACGGGCAACGGGATTGATACGGTCGGCGGTGACTGCGGCCAAGGTTGGCCGCAAAACAAAAGCCCCGCGCGGGCGGGGCCATTCTGCAGCAGACGGTATCGGTCTAGCGTTTGCCGAAGTGATACGGCGACAACTTGTAGTACGGGTTCAGCGGATGCCAGCCGGACAGCACCTTGCCACCGTGAAAACGCGGCCGGATCGCGCCGCTGACAAAGGCCAGCACGCCACCAAACAGCGGAAAAACAAAGAATAATAACAATACTGCAGCAATTACCAGTTCCATCATCGCGCCCTCCATTGATCTATTGGCATTATGCGCCAACACAGGCAAACGGGCGTTCGAGAACAGGACATTGACGTTGTGCAATGCGACATAACACGGCTTCGCCGGCAGGCGGCCATGAAAAAAGCCGCCCGAGGGCGGCTTTTCTGTGTTGCGGGCAGTGCTGTCTTGCTTAAACGGCAGGAACAACCACAACCTTGATCGCAACCACAACGTCGTGGTGCAGGGCGATTTCAACGTCGTACTCGCCGATGGCCTTCAGCTGGCCGTTTGGCAGACGAACTTCGAAACGCTTGATGGCAACGCCGGAAGCAGTAACCGCTTCAGCGATGTCAACGTTGGTCACGGAGCCGAACAGGCGACCGTCAACACCGGCTTTTTGCGCGATGGTAACAGTAGCTTCGTTCAGTTTTTCAGCGCGGACTTTGGCGTCTGCCAGAATTTCAGCCTGTTTGGCTTCCAGCTCGGCACGGCGAGCTTCGAATTCTTTCAGGTTGGCTTCAGTTGCACGCTTGGCTTTGCCTTGCGGGATCAGGAAGTTACGGGCGTAGCCGTTCTTCACGTTTACCACGTCACCCAGGGTACCCAGGTTGGCGACTTGTTCGAGCAGAATGATTTGCATCTTGTCGGTCCTTTCCCGGTCTTAGTGCTGGTCAGTGAATGGCAGGAAAGCCAGGAAGCGCGCGCGCTTGATAGCTTCTGTCAGTTGACGCTGGTAGCCAGCCTTGGTGCCGGTGATACGAGCCGGGATGATTTTGCCGTTTTCGGCGATGAAGTCCTTCAGCAGATCGACAGACTTGTAGTCGATTACTTTGATGCCTTCCGCGGTGAAGCGGCAGAACTTCTTGCGCTTGAAGAGTTGACGTGCCATTTGGTTAACCTTTTACAAATTCAACGTGTTCGATATGCAGAACCAACCGGGGATTACGTAAACTGCGCTGACTGAGAAAACCGGTGCACTGCACCACATTTCCTGCCATCTTTCCTGCCATCTTTCTGGCACCCTCCCCCAGCAGCACAGCCTGTATTTCACAGACCACATCACGTTCAAGGTTGGCCGCACTCTGGCGGGATTGATGTCTGAGCCACATTTCCAGCACCGGCAAGCCGGCGGGCGTGCATCTCAGCGAGTCTTCGCGTTCGACCGTAGCGGTCAGTTCAATTCGGTTCTGCAAGGATCCGTTACCTGCCAATTAGGCAGAAACTTCAGCCTCGGCTGCAGCTGCCTGGTTTTCCAGCAAGCTCTTCGCCTTTTCGTCCTTCATCATCGGGGATGCTTCGGTGATAGCGTGATTCATCTTGATGGTCAGGTGACGCAGAACGGCGTCGTTGAACTTGAAGGCGTGTTCGATTTCAGCCAGGGTCGCCGGTTCGCATTCAACGTTCATCAGCACGTAGTGAGCTTTGTGAACTTTCTGGATCGGGTAAGCCAGTTGACGACGGCCCCAGTCTTCCAGACGGTGAATCTGACCGCCAGCGTTCAGGACCATGCCCTTGTAACGCTCGACCATGGCGCCAACCTGTTCGCTCTGATCCGGATGGACGATGAACACGATTTCGTAGTGCCGCATGTGAACTCCTTGTGGCTATAAAACCCTTCGTCATGCGTAATAGCGAAGGGCAAGGGTTAAAAGCTGAAGATTGTACGGATTTATGCGCCGTGCCGCAATGTCGCGGCACGTATTGCGCGCTTTTGCCGTGCCATCTGTGGCAAAGCGCTCAGCCGATCACGTCGAAACCGGCGTTTTCGATGGCGCTGCGCAGCGCGCTTTCGTCGGCATTGCCGTCGTGCTGCACGCTGACGCGCTTGCTGGCGAGATCGACCTCCACCTCGGCCACACCGGGCACGCCGGCCAGTGCCTTCTTGATGCTGTTGGCGCAGCCGCCGCAGGTCATGCCATCGACGGTCAGAATCAGGTTTGCCATATCGTTCTCCAGTTCAGATGGTGTGCGTTAACGCATTTTCTTGAGCAGGGCCATCACCTCGGCGATGGCCTCGTCGCTGTTGCCTTCGTTCACTGCACGGGCCACGCAGCCCTTGAGGTGGCTTTCCAGCAGCTGCTGCGCCACCGCGTCCAGCGCCGAGCGTGCGGCGGCGATCTGGGTCAGCACGTCGACGCAGTAGCGGTCGGCGTCGATCATGCCGGCCACGCCGCGCACCTGCCCTTCCAGCCGCGCCAGCCGTTTCAGCAGCGCTGCCTTGTCCGGCTGCACCACACGCTTGTCGCTGCAGCAGTCATGTTGAGAGTCGTCCATGGCTTACCTCGGCAAAAAATCGATTTGCGCCATCATGCCCTGGTCTTCGTGCTCCAGGATGTGGCAGTGATACATGCGCAGGCCGGGCAGCGCCTGCACGAAGCGCAAGCGCACCATCTCGCCGGCCGGCACGTTGACCACGTCGCGCCAGGCGAGGAAGGGCTCGTCTTCCCAGATGCCGTCCACGCTGCGCGCCAGCACCTGGAACTGGGTACCGTGCAGGTGGAAGGGATGGTCCATGTGCGCGTCGGCCACCACCTCCCACTCCTCGATGCGGCCAACCTCGCCGGTGCCGTCGATGCGGTGCATGTCGTAGCTGCGGCCGTTGATCAGAAACGGGGCGCGGGCGTCGGCCATGTTTTCAGACAGCACGATGCGGCGGCGGTGGCCGGGCGTACCCAGCGGTGCGATGTCGCGCAGCGTGGCCGGCAGTGCCAGGGTTGGCCGCATGCCGTGCTCGACGACGCTGGCCAGCGTCTCGTCCTGCGTCTGTTCCGCGTGCATGCGCTTGCCGCGCACATAGGGCTGGCTGATGAGGCCGGCCGGCTTGCCGGCGTGAAAACGGCCGGTAACCACCACCTCGGCGCGCTCGCCCGGCGACAACAGCAGACTGTCGATGTCGCGCGGCGCGGCCAGCAGGCCGCCATCGCTGCCGACTAGCTGCAGTTCGTGCGCCGGCAGCGCCAGTTTGATGATGCGGCTGCTGCTGGCGTTCCAGATGCGCCAGCGCTGGCGCTCGCCGCGGGCCAGCGCGATCTGCGGCTGCCACGCGCCGTTGATCAGCAGGAACTGGCCTTCGCGGCCGTCGTGCAGGTCGGCCATGTCGTTGGCCGCAATCTGGCCGTTGTCGTCCAGCTTGAGGTCGGACAGCAGCAGGTGTTTTTCCGGCAGGTGGCGCAGCGGATCGCGCTTGCTGCGGATGATGACCGCGCCGGCCAGGCCGCGATACGCCTGTTCCGCGGTATGGCCGTGCGGATGCGGGTGATACCAGTAGCTGCCGGCGCAATCGTCCGGCAGGCGGAAACGGTAACGGCGGCTGCCGCCGGGTGGCACCGGGTCGTGCGGATTGCCGTCCTGCGCCGGCGGCACCGGCATGCCATGCCAGTGGATGGTGGTCGGCTGCGGCAGCCGGTTGTCGAAGGCAAGCTCGACTTCATCGCCCTCCCACAGCTCCAGCAACGGGCCGGGCACGCTGTCGTTGTAAGCCCAGAACGCGGTGCGGCGCTGGTCACCCCACAAGCCCACCGATACCGGTGCGGCGCGCAGGCGGCCGGAAAACTGCCCGGCAGCGGCGGCCTGGTTGGCCAGTGGCTGCAAGGCCGGCAACGGCTCGCCGCGCGGCAGGCTCGGGCCGCTGCCGCTCCTGGCGGTGGCGGCTGGTGCCATGCTGTGGCCCATGGCGGCGTGATCCACGGCGGCGTGATCGGGCACGCTGCTGTCGGCCCACGCGCCACGGCTGACAAACGGCAGGCCGGCCAGCACACTGCCGGCCTGCAGGAAAAAGCGACGCTCCATGACTGGCTCCTGTTCAATGGCCATTATCTTATACCCCCATAAGGTATATAGGCAATGACCGTGCGCGCGGAAACAAGTTCGGGCACGCGACAGGCCAGTCGTGCAAGACAAGGCAATAAAAAGGCCGCAACGCTTGCACGTTGCGGCCAACCTTGTCGCACGCGGCTGCGCGGCTTACGACGCCTTCAGCACCCGCTGGCGGCGGCTTTCGCTGAGCACCATGCCGGCGGACACCGACACGTTCAGGCTCTCGACGGTGCCGAACATCGGGATCGACACCAGCACGTCGCAGTGTTCGCGCGTCAGGCGGCGCATGCCCTCGCCCTCGGCCCCCATCACCCACGCCAGCGGGCCGCTGCCGTCGAAGTGGTACAGGTCGGTGCTGCCTTCCATGTCGGTGCCGGCGATCCACACCCCGGCGTCCTTCAGGTCGCGCAACGTGCGCGCGAGGTTGGTGACGGTGATGTAGGGCACCACCTCGGCGGCGCCGCAGGCTACTTTCGATACCGTCGCGTTCAGCGTCGCGGAGCGGTCCTTCGGCGCGATCACCGCGTGCGCGCCCATCGCGTCGGCCACGCGCAGGCAGGCGCCGAGGTTGTGCGGGTCGGTGACGCCGTCAAGGATCAGCAGCAGCGGCGGCTCGGACAGGTTTTCCAGCACGTCGTCGAGGGTGACGAAGTTCTGGTTGGCGTCGATCATCGCCACCACGCCCTGATGGCGCGCCTTGCCGGTCATGCTGTCCAGGCGTTCCTTGTCGACGATGTGCGCTTTCACGCCCTCGGCGGCGGCTTTCTCCAGCACCGCCTGCGCGCGCACGTCCTGACGGCCGCCGGCCAGAAAGATTTCCAGTACGCTTTTCGGGTTTTGCCACAGGCGGGCATTGACGGCATGGAAGCCGTGAATGAGTTTCTTGTTGCTCATGAGGCATCACCAGTAAAAATCAAGCGCGCATTGTAGCGCTTTATTCGCCCGCGCATGACAGCCGTGCTCAGGCCAGACTGGCCTGGCAGCGCTGCTGGTGCTTGAGCAGCCAGCCGGCAAGGTTGGCCGCCGGCAGCGGCTTGCTGAAGTAGTAGCCCTGCAGGATGGCACAGCCGTTGAGGCGCAGGAAGGCGCCCTGCTCCGCGGTCTCCACGCCTTCGGCGATCACGGTGTAGTGCAGCTTGCGCGCCATGGCGATGATGGCCTCGGTGATGGCGGCACTGTCCTCGTCGCCGGGCAGGCCCTCGATGAAGGAGCGGTCGATCTTCAGATAGTCCAGCGGGAAGCGCTTCAGGTTAGACAACGAAGAGTAGCCGGTGCCGAAGTCGTCGATCGACAGCTTCACCCCCAGCGCCTTCAGCTCGCCCAGCAGCAGCACCGCTTCCTGCGGATTCTGCATCAGCATGCTCTCGGTAATTTCCAGATCCAGCCGCGCCGGCTCCAGCCCGGTGTTGGCCAGCACCTCGGCCACGTCGTGCAGCAGGCTCTGCTGTTCGAACTGGCGCGCCGACAGGTTGACCGCCAGCCGCGGAATGGCCAGCCCCTGCGCATCCCACGCCATCATCTGGCGACAGGCCTCGCGCAGCACCCAGGCGCCGATCGGCTTGATCAGGCCGGTTTCCTCCGCCAGCGGGATGAAGCGCGCCGGCGACACCAGCCCCAGATGCGGATGGCGCCAGCGGATCAGCGCCTCGACCCCGAGCAACTGGTGATCGTCGCCGGCCACCTGTGGCTGGTAGTGCAGCTCGAACTCGCCGCGCTCCAGCGCCTGGCGCAGGCCGCTTTCCATCAGCAGCCGCTCGAAGGTCTGCGCGTTCATCTGCGCGTCGAAGAACTGGTAGGTGTTCTTGCCGGCTTCCTTGGCACGGTACATCGCGGCGTCGGCATTCTTCAGCAGTGCGACGGCGTCGACACCGTCGTTGGGGTAGACGCTGATGCCGATGCTGCCGCTGACGAATACCTCGTGGCTTTCCACCCGCATCGGCCGCGCCAGCGCGTGCAGCACCTCTTCCGCCATCCGCGCCAGCGTCTCGTGGTTGTCGAAATCGCGTACCAGCAGGGTGAATTCGTCGCCACCGAGGCGCGCCACCATGCCGAAACGCTCCGCCGCCTGCAGCAGGCGCGCCGCGATCTCGTGCAGCACCTCGTCGCCGGCCTGATGGCCGAAGGAGTCGTTGATCAGCTTGAAACGGTCGAGGTCGATGAACATCAGCGCCATGGTCGGCAGCGCCTCGTCCGGGCTGGCGATGGCACTGTCCAGCGCCTCGATCAGCGCCGAGCGGTTCGGCAGCCGCGTCAGCGGGTCGTGGCTGGCGAGGAACTGCAGCCGGTCTTCCGCCTGCTTGCGGCCGGTGATGTCGGAGAATACGCCGACGTAGTGCGACAGCGCGCCGTGACCGTCACGCACCGCGCTGATCGACAGCTCGGCGGTGTACGGCTCGCCGCACTTGCGGCGGTCGAACATCTCGCCCTTCCAGAAGCCCTGCTGGTTGAGGGCGTCGATCAGCGGCTTGTTGCGCTCGCGGTTGGCGGTTTTCAGCATGCGCGAGGTGCGGCCGATGGCCTCGTCGGAGGCAAAGCCGGTGATGCGGGTAAAGGCCTTGTTGACCATCACCACCGCGCCGTCGCCGTCGGTGACCAGGATGCCTTCGGTGGCGTTGTCGAATACCGTTGCGGCCAACCTCAGCTCGGCACTGGCGGCCACGCGCTCGGAAATGTCCATCACCACGCCGATGATCGCCTTCTTGCCCTGGTAGTCGAACAACCGGCTGTGGATCTCGACATCGACGATGTCGCCGCTCTGGTGCAGCAGCCGCGTGGTGTAGTGCATCACCAGGATGTTCTCGCGCATGCGGCGGCGGATCTGCTGGCGGATGCGCTCGTCCTCGCCTGCCACCAGCACCGAGGTGATCGAGCGGCCGAGCAAGTCCTCCGCCGCGTAGCCGACCAGGTCGGACAGCTTGGGATTGACGTAGACCAGGGTGTCGCCCTGCACGATGTAGATGCCGATCAGCGACTGCTCCACCACCGCGCGGTACTTCTCCATCGCCTCGTGGCGCTGGCGTTCCTCTTCCTCGCGCTGGCTGATGTCGACCGAGATGCTGCCGACGCCGGCCGGCAGGCCGTCGCTGTCGAACAGCGGGAACACGCTGGACAGCATCAGGTAGTGCTTGCCGCCGCTGCTGATGCGCTGCTCGAACTGGCGCGACTCCAGGCTGTGCATCACCTGCTGATCATGACTGTTGATGCGGGCCGCCTCGTCGGCGTCGAACACGTCGCGCGAGGTCTTGCCCTTGAAGTGCTCGGCCGGCAGGCCGAACAGGCGGGCAAAGTTGAGGTTCACCAGCAGGTAGCGGCCGTTGGTGTCCTTCAGCGTCATCAGGCTGGTGCTCTGGTTGAGCAGGGATTCGAACTGCGCGCGCACGTCGCGCAGCAGGCGTTCGCGGCGACGGTAGAGATCGCCCATCACCGCCACGCCGCACAGCAGGCCGGCGCACAGCGCCATGGTCAGCGCCGCCTGGGTGTCGTGCAGCGCGGCCCAGCCCGGCACGCCCAGGCGCAAGGGCAGCGACAGCAGCAGCAATCCCAGCGCCAGCAGCCCGCTCTGGCCGACGCTGCCGTAGCGCGGCGCGGCGAACACCAGCAGCGGCAGCAACAGGATCAGACTGTACAGCAGCTGCGGCTGGCCAAACGGCAACCACAGCAGCGCAAAGCCGCCGGTCATCAGCGCGCCCAGCCACAGCGTGCGCAACTGCATCGCGCTGCTCGGCGCCGGCGTGAACAGCAAACCGCAGAACAGCAGCAGCGACAGCCACGCCAGCGCAAACCAGCCCAGCCACTGCAGCGGCGGCGCCATTGACGCCAAT
Source organism: Vogesella indigofera (assembly GCF_003633895.1). GTDB lineage: Bacteria > Pseudomonadota > Gammaproteobacteria > Burkholderiales > Chromobacteriaceae > Vogesella > Vogesella indigofera. The sequence goes on along the minus strand of NZ_RBID01000014.1, from coordinate 354,752 downwards.
ACCAGCGGCAGCACGATCAACAGCGCCGGCAGACACAGGCGCAGCATCAGGCGCTCGATGCCGAAGGCGCTATACAGGCGGAAATGGCGCGGCGGCAGCACCTGGCGCAACACCAGCAGCGGCAGGCACAGCGTGGCGCTCCACAGCAGCGCCGGCAACGGCGGCAACAGCCAAAACGCGGCGGCGGCGCCCAGCGCACACCAGACCAGCCCGGCGCGCAGGCCGGCACTGCCGGCACGCCACGCCAGCGCCCCGTGCGACAGGAACATCGCCGGCAACAAGGGCGCGGCCAACTGCGCGGGCCACGCATAAATGCCGGCCACGAAAACGGCGAACGCCAGCAAGGCGTTCCGAGTCTGTCTCTCCACTGCTCCCCTACCCTTATCAGCTGATGGCGTATAGCCTGCCCGCCCGGCAAAGGGCCGGGAAAACAGTGTTTCCTGAGTGAAAACGTACGCGGGTAATGCCCCGGACTTTATTGATATTGATTGACCGTCTTGCGCGGCCCTCATCCGGTGGCGTTGCTATAATACCCGCCTCTTTGCGAATGTATAGCGATATGACCTCCTCTTTGCGATCGTGGCCCGCCAGCGGGCAAAGAACCCGGCTGGCACGGCCGGCGGGCAGTGCCGACAGCGCGCTCATTGCTGCGCTGCCGCATCCGGGACAACCGGTTTTGATCCTCACCGCCAGCGCACAGGACGCGCAGCGGCTGCAGGCCGAGCTGCCGTTCTTCCGCCCCGAGCTGCGCATCGCCCTGCTGCCGGACTGGGAAACGCTGCCCTATGACCACTTCTCGCCGCACAGCGACCTGGTATCGGAACGGCTGGCCACGCTGTGGCAAATCCGCAATGGCGAGTGCGACGTGGTGATCGCGCCGGTGTCCACCGTCATCACCCGCCTGTCGCCGGTCAGCTTCCTGCTGTCGCGCACCTTCTGGCTGAAGCAGAAGCAGCGGCTGGACGTGGACAAGCTGCGCGCCGACCTGGTCACCGGCGGCTACCAGCACGTATCGCAAGTGGTCGCCCCCGGCGAGTTTTCGCTGCGCGGCGGCCTGATCGACCTGTTCCCGATGGGCAGCACGCTGCCGTACCGCATCGACCTGTTCGATGACGAGATCGACACCCTGAAGACCTTCGACCCGGACACCCAGCGCACGCTGTACCCGGTGCCGGAGATCCGCCTGCTGCCGGCGCGCGAGTACCCCACCGACGAGGCCGGCGTCACCGCCTTCCGCCAGCACTACCGCGAGAAGATGGAGGGCGACCCGAGCAAGAGCCGCATCTACAAGGATGTCTCCGCCAACCTGTGGCCGGCCGGCATCGAGTACTACCTGCCGCTGTTCTTCGAGCACAGCGCCACGCTGTTCGACTACCTAGGCACTGCGGCCAACGTGATCGTGCACGGCGACGTGCTGGCCGAGGCGGAAGGCTTCTGGCGCGACGCGCAGAGCCGCTACAACATGGCCGGCGGCAATCCGGAACGGCCGGTACTGCCGCCGGGCGAGCTGTTCCTGCGCCCGGACGAGCTGATGGGGGCGCTGAAGCCGTACCCGCGCATCGAGCTGGCCAACGACGGCGAGCCGCCGGGCGACTACCTGCCGCTGCCCGATCTCGGTGTCGAGCGCCGCGCCGACAACCCGCTGGCCAAGCTCGACCTGTTCCTGCGCCGCTACGGCGGCCGGGTACTGATCGCCGCCGAGAGCCTCGGCCGCCGCGAGACGCTGTTCCAGTTCCTGCGCGACAACGGCATCCAGCCGCAGCCGGTGGACAACTGGCAGCAATTTGCCGACGGCCGGCAGCCGCTGGCGCTGGCCGCCACGCCGCTGTTCAACGGCTTCGAGCTGCACCACGCCGCCATCGCCATCGTCACCGAGGCCGAGCTGTACCAGCACATCGCGCGCAGCCACGGCAAGCGCCGCAAGAGCGCGGCCAGCTCCGACGCCATGCTGCGTGACCTGGCCGAGGTCAAGGTTGGCGATCCGGTGGTGCACGAGGCGCACGGCATCGGCCGCTACATGGGGCTGGTGTCGATCGACCTCGGCGACGGCCAGACCGAGATGATGCAGCTGGAGTACGCCGAAGGCGCCACGCTGTACGTGCCGGTGGCGCAGCTGCAGCTGATCAGCCGCTACGCCGGCCGCGCCAGCGACGACGTGCAGCTGCACCGGCTGGGCAACCCGGCGTGGGAGAAGGCCAAGAAAAAGGCCGCCGAGAAGGCGCGCGACACCGCCGCCGAGCTGCTCAACCTGTACGCGCAGCGCGCCGCGCGCGAGGGCCACGCCTTCGCCCTCAGCCACCACGACTACGACGCCTTCGCCGCCGGCTTCGGCTTCGAGGAAACCGTCGACCAGGCGGCGGCGATCGAGGCGGTGATCGGCGACATGACCAGCGGCCGGCCGATGGACCGGCTGGTGTGCGGCGACGTCGGCTTCGGCAAGACCGAAGTCGCGCTGCGCGCCGCCTTCGTCGCGGTGATGGGCGGCAAGCAGGTGGCGGTGCTGGTGCCGACCACGCTCTTGGCCGAACAGCACTTCCAGAACTTCTCCGACCGCTTTGCCGACTGGCCAGTGCGCATCGCCGAGCTGTCGCGCTTCAAGAGTGCGAAAGAGGTGAAGCAGGCGATGGAAGGCCTGGCCGCCGGCAGCATCGACATCGTGATCGGCACCCACAAGCTGGTGCAGCCGGATGTCAGCTTCCACAACCTCGGACTGGTGATCATCGACGAGGAGCACCGCTTCGGCGTGCGGCAGAAGGAGCAGCTGAAACGGCTGCGCGCCAACGTCGACGTGCTGACGCTGACCGCGACGCCGATCCCGCGCACGCTGTCGATGGCGCTGGAAGGGCTGCGCGAGTTCTCCGCCATCACCACCGCGCCGTCGCGCCGGCTGGCGGTGAAAACCTTCGTCAGCCCGATCAGCAACGGCATCATCCGCGAGGCGATGCTGCGCGAATTCAAGCGCGGCGGGCAGGTGTTCTTCCTGCACAACGAGGTCGACACCATCGAAAACATGCGCGAGAAGCTGGCCGAGCTGGTGCCGGAGGCGCGCATCGCCGTCGCCCACGGCCAGCTGCGCGAGCGCGAGCTGGAGCAGGTGATGCGCGATTTCCTGCAGCAGCGCTTCAACGTGCTGCTGTGCTCCACCATCATCGAGACCGGCATCGACATCCCCAACGCCAACACCATTCTCATCAACCGCGCCGACAAGTTCGGCCTGGCCCAGCTGCACCAGCTGCGCGGCCGGGTTGGCCGCAGCCACCACCAGGCCTACGCCTACCTGCTGTCCGGCGACGGCATGACCCGCGACGCGCAGAAACGGCTGGAAGCGATCCAGGCCTCGGAAGAACTGGGCGCCGGCTTCTATCTGGCGATGCACGATCTGGAAATCCGCGGTGCCGGCGAGGTGCTGGGCGAGGGTCAGTCCGGCGAGATGCAGGAGGTCGGTTTCAGCCTGTTCACCGAGATGCTGAAACAGGCGGTGCGCGACCTGAAAAAGGGGCGCGAGCCGGATCTGGACGCGCCGCTGGGCGTCACCACCGAAATCAACCTGCACAGCCCGGCGCTGCTGCCGGACGAGTACTGCCCCGGCGTGCACGAGCGGCTGATCATCTACAAGCGCCTCGCCACCTGCGACGCCGACGACGAGATCGACACCATCCACGAAGAGCTGATCGACCGCTTCGGCCTGCCGCCGCAAAGCGTGAAGACGCTGATCGAAAGCCACCGCCTGCGGCTGGCGGCGAAGGTGATCGGCATCCAGAAGCTGGACGCCAGCGAGGTGGCGCTACAGCTCACCTTCATCAAGAACCCGCCCATCGACCCGATGAAGATCATCCAGCTGATCCAGACCAAGCGTAACTACCGGCTGGCCGGCCAGGACAAGCTGCGGGTGGAAAGCAGCATCCCGGACGTGGCGATGCGCATCGTGCGGGTGAAGGAGCTGCTGAAAGAGCTGGGCTGAGCCGGCACCGGCGTGTAGCAGCCCCTTGCGGCCAACCTTGTCACCGGGGTTGGCCGCAAGGCTTTTGGGCGTCACCACCCGCCAGCCAAGACCCGAACAGGCGCTTTTTTAGCGATAAGGCATGAAATGCAAAACAACGCACTCGCAATGAATTGTTTGCCTAATCAAAAGGCTAGCAGCTGCCAGCATCGCCTATAACGACGGAAGGAATGCACCCGTCCGACAGCACCCAGCCGCCAGCCGTGAGCCACTTCTCCCTTATGCCGCGTCATGCCGCTCGTGCTCGGGTGGCCGGGCGGGTGTCATTCCACACCCATCATGGAGAGCCGTTTACCTTTCATCCCCACGCCATCATCACCCTGTTGCCCGGCCTGATCCGCCAGCGGCACCGACCTTGCCCCCGTTCCCGCAGCGCCGGCCGCCCCACGGCAACAATGCGCACCACATTGCGTGCAGCCGTGAGCCGAATGGCAAGTCAACAGGAGAACATCATGCAAGTTCGCAAACTGGGCGTCGCACTCGGCGTCGCCGTGTCGCTACTGGCCGGCTGCACCACCACCGGCGGCGGCCATCTCACCACCACGCAGGCCAACCGCGACGCCACCAGCATCGCCAACGAAAAACGCGAGATCGACAGCGCCTACGACAGCACCCTGACACGGCTGTACGGCAACGCGCGCGGCTCGCAGGAGCTGGTGGCCAAGGCCAAGGGCGTGCTGGTGTTCCCGTCGGTGATCGCCGCCGGGCTGGTGGTGGGCGCCGAATACGGCAAGGGCGCACTGCGCATGGAAGGCAAACCCGCCGGCTACTACCAGACCGTCAGCGGCTCCTTCGGCTGGCAGATCGGCGCGCAATCCAAGGCGGTGATCTTCCTGTTCATGACCCAGGATGCGCTCAACAAATTCCGCACCGGCAGCGGCTGGACCGTGGGGGCCGATGCCTCCGTCGCGCTGCTCAATGTCGGCGCCAACGGCGAGATCGACCTCAATACCGCGATGCAGCCGGTGGTCGGCTTCGTGATGACCAACAGCGGGCTGATGGCCAACCTGACGCTGGAAGGCACCCGCATCACCAAGCTGGACATGTAGCCGCGCCCCATTCGACGCGGCAGCCATGCTTGCGGCCAACCTTGTTGCCAAGGTTGGCCGCAATTGTTTGTCCCATTGCCTGCCCCGCCCCGCCGCACGCCTGCGTGTTGCGCGACAGGCATTGCTGCGGAGCTGCGGCTAGCCGCGTGCCGACGGCAAGGAACAGGCGCAATCACGGTGACGATGCGGCCCGGCTGCGGCAATCCGGAACCGGCGTTTGAAACGGTGCCATAATGTGACGCCTGCGCCGCCACCGCGCGGCCGTTTCCCCGCCAGCCGGCCCCGCCGGGCCAGCCCTTCTCCAGGAGTCCCCTACATGCAGACCGCCCCGCCCGACATCAAGCCCTGCCACGCCTGCCACGACGCACCGCCGCTGGGCTTTGACTTCACCATGGCGTTCCAGCCGATTGTCGATATGCGCGATCGCAGCGTGTTTGCCTATGAGGCACTGGTGCGCGGGCGTGACGGTAGCGGCGCGGCCAGCATCCTGCAGCAGGTCAACGAGCACAACCGCTACGTGTTCGACCAGTCCTGCCGCGTGAAAGCGGTGGAGCTGGCGGCCAAGCTGGCGATTCCCTGTTTTGTCAGCATCAACTTCCTGCCCAATGCGGTGTATCAGGCCGCGACCTGCATCCGCACCACGCTCGCGGCGGCGCAGCGTTTCAATTTTCCCACCAACCGCCTGCTGTTCGAGATCACCGAGAGCGAGCAGCTGGTGGACAAGGCGCACCTGAAAAGCATCATGGCCGAGTACAAGCGCCAGGGTTTCCAGACCGCGATCGACGATTTTGGCGCCGGCTATTCCGGGCTCAATCTGCTGGCGGAATTCCAGCCGGACATCATCAAGCTGGACATGGCGCTGGTGCGCAACATTCACCTTGATCTGGTGCGACAGGCGATCGTGAAGGGGATCATCGGTGTGTGCCAAGCGCTGCACATCGAGATCATCGCCGAGGGCGTGGAAAGCGAGGACGAGCTAGCCTGGCTGCAGACACAGGCGGTGCACCTGTATCAGGGCTACCTGTTCGCCAAGCCGGGCTTTGAACAGTTGCCGGCCATCAACTGGCCGGCCAGCGGCACACCCGCGGCCTGAGCCTCACGAGCCATCACCACCACCTGCGGCCAACCTTTGATACAAGGTTGGCCGCAGGCATTCAGCGCAGTACCGGCCGGATCTCGCTGGCGATGGCGGCATCCAGCCGCCGCATCAGTGCGTCGCCGACGCGGCGGCTGCACAGGATGTGGCGCGTGTCGCCGGCGCCGACGTCGGGAAACGCCAGCAGCTGCAACGCGCCGTGGCCGGATTCACCACTGGTGAGCAGCATTTCCGCCTCTTCGCGGGTGGCGAACATGGCATCGGCACGGCCGGCCGCCACCATGCGCAGCAGCTGCGGCTGTTCCATGGTGCTGTAGTTGATGTCGGCCTTGGCCATGCCCAGCTTGCTCTGCACGTAGCTGCCGTAGGTCAGCCCGTCCTTGTACAGCAGGTGCAGGCGGTCATTGGCCAGCAGCTGTTCCAGCGTGCTGCCGGCCGGCGGCAGCCACTGGCTGCGCGCGATCAGCACCACGCCACGATCCTGGTAGATGGCGCGACTGAACAGCGCGTAAGCCTGCCGCTGCGGGGTGCGGAACCAGCCGACGGCGCAGTCGTGGCCGCCATTGGCGCGCAACAGGGCAAGCTGGCGCTTGGCCGGCGTCAGCGCCCAGTGGATCGGGATGCCGGCGCGGGCAAAAGCCCGCCGCGCGCGATCGGCGGTCAGACCACTGGTCCCTCCGCTATCCTGCCGCACCATGAATGGCGGCCGCTCGTAGTAGTGCAGCGTGATCGGCGGTTGTGCCGCCACCGGCCACGACGCCATGGCCAGCAGCAGCGACCAGCCGTGCCGCAATGTCTGTTTCATCCCGTCCCTCATCCGCCATCCGGTCAAGCATGGTCGCATAAAATGCGGCCGACATGGTTCAGCTTACTACCTGCCGCCAGATTCGCCAGTCATTGCCGCTGCGCAGCAGGGTTGGCCGCAGCGCGTGCTCAGCCGCAGTGTAAGCCGCAGCATCACGCCGCCGTGTGTCCGTGTTGTAAGCGGCGTTGCCGCCAGCAGCCCGCAGCTCGCCGACAAAAGCGCGTGCCGCCGGCTACTATCCAGATAAAGCCGTCCCTGCTGCCGCACCCCAAGGAGCCGCGATGCACCAGCCACACATCATCCCAAGCGCCGCGCTGGAAGAAGATGAAGACGACGACAGCAAGAAGGTGCCGCTGTTCCGCCGCTACGAAACCCAGGGCGTGATCCGCCAGATCTCGTTCTACCTGTCCGGCGAGATCGGCGCGCCGATCCACTACACCGACCTGCTGTACACGATGCGCAGCACCAGCGAATCCGACATCATTTTCCTGCACCTCAACACCCAGGGCGGCAATTTCGATACCGGGCTGCAGATCATCAACAACATCGCCGCCAGCCCGGCGCACGTGATCACCATCCTGGAGGCGCGCGCCTACTCGATGGGCGCGCTGATCTTTCTTGCCGGCGACGAGCTGATCGTGCACGACACCTGCCAGCTGATGTTCCACAACTACTCGTCGGCGCTGATCGGCAAGGGCAACGAGCAGCAGGCACAGGTGATGGCCAGCGGCAAGTGGTTCGAGAAGGTGATGCGCCACGTGTGCATGCCCTTCCTCAGCGCGGAGGAGCTGGAGCGCATCTTCCGCGGCGAGGACATCTGGCTCGATACCGACGACATCCGCCGCCGTCTGCACCGCATCCAGCAAGGACTGCCGACCACCGCGCCACGCAAGCCGCGCACCAGGAAAAGCGAGTGACTGCAGGATAGCGGCGCGCCGGCGGCATGGTGCACGCCGGCTGGGATTGAGCCGGCTGGGATTGAGCCGGGTTGGATTGGGCGTAATTGGGTTGGCCAGCGTTGGGATGAGATGGCGGCAGCCCGCGATGTGTGCAGCCGCGCCAGGCGATACGTCGCCAGTTCGCCATCTGCCGCGGCCGCCGCTGTTGGCGACGCGTGCGCAGCAAGCTTGGCCGCAGACAAATCACCGCCGCAACCGGCAAGGCCGCGCGCTCAGAACGCGCTGGCCGCCTGCAGCAGGCGGCCAAGGTTGGCGCTGGCGCCCTGCTCCAGCCAGCGCCGCGCCGCCACCGGCAGCGGAATGCGATCGCGCGCGATGCTTTGCAGCAGCAACTGCCGGTCGCGTTCGTCACCCAGCTGCTGCTGCCAGTCGCGGGCACGCTGCGCCCGCCGCCGCCAGCGCTGGCCCAGCAGCTTGCCGCCGGCCTCGATCTGGTAACGCAGCCGCTTGGCCAGCAGCCGTAGCCGGTGCGCCAGCAAGGCATCGCCCGGCTGCCGCTGCCAGTCACGCCGGGCGCGGCGGTAGCGGCGGCGCGTCTGCAACAGCGCCCGCCGCAGTGTGCGCCGCAGCCGCCGGTTGCGGTGCGCCAGCAGCGGCGCACAGGCGCGCCGCAAGGCCGGCAGCAGCTGGTCCAGCACCATCGCCTGCTGCTGCAAATCCAGCCGCCCGGCCTGCAGCGCCATCACCTCGCGCCGACGCCAGGCGGCAAAGGCCTGGCTGTCGGCCTCGCCGGCCGCCTGTTGCAGCAGCGCCAGTCTTACTTCACGATCGCGCCAGTCATTGCCGGCAGCGGCCAGCTGACGCAACTGTGCCGACAGCCGCAGCAGCGGCGCCGCACCAGGCAAGGCACCGAGGCCGCGCAGCAGGCTGCGCAACTGGCGCAGGCCGATGCGCAACTGGTGCAGCGCCTCGCCATTGTCGGCTGCGCTCAGCTGCTGCCGTGCCAGCAGGATGTCGCGGCGATAGCGGGCAAGGCGGCGTTTCAGGATGCGGCGGGCAGAGGCGGACATGGCGCGACTTTCGACAGGCTGTTGCTGTGTAGCGTAGTACAGCCGCGCCGTCACGGCAGGCGCGATGCGCGGCGGCGCAACTGGCCGCGCACGCCACAAGGCATTGCGGCCAACCTTGTCCTGCAAGGTTGGCCGCAATCGTAATAGCGCAGAAGAATCAGTGACTGCTGCTGGCCAGTGGCGTGCCGATGCCGGTGGCGGCATTGAACACCGCCCGCTGCCGCAGCAGGCGTGCAATAGTGGCCTTGTCGCGTTCGCCGTTGATGCTGGTCACCACCAGCTGCCCGCGTTTGCCCAGCTGGCCGGCGGCATCGTAATAGGCACCAATCACCGACAGCCGGCCGGCCTCGACCTCGCCGCCGTAGTGCAGCACCGCCGCCTCGACCTGGTTGTCGAGGTTGTCCAGCTGCGCTGAGAGCGGCGTGCCGCCCTTGTCGACATTGATGCTCAGCAGCGTGCGCTGCTCGGCCAGCGGCAGCGCCGAAAAATCGCTGCGCGCGGTGTTGACCGCCTTGCAGTCGGCACTGGCCAGCACCAGCAGCAGCGGCGTGCGCAGCTGGCGCACCGCGTGGCTGACGCCCGCCTCGCCCAGCAGCAGCTGGTTGCCGGGGTTCTGCACCAGGTACAGCGCACCCTGCGCGCCGTGGCGCGGCGCACCGTCGGCGCAGGCCAGCACCGTCAGCCGCGGCGACTTGTCGCCATGTTGGCCGCGCGGCAACAGCCGGCTAGCCAGGGCGGCGGCGGCACGCAAGGGCGCCGCCATCGCCGGCTGCCGGTGCGCTGGCGCGTGCGGCTGGGGATGCCTGACTGCCGGCCTGGCGTAGGGCGCCGCCTGTTGCGGCAGGCGTCGCGGCGGATGATTGACCCGCACCGGCGGCGACAGCGGTCGCATCGACGGGGACAGTTTCTCGTGTGGCGCCTCGTGGGCAGTGGCGGCCGGTGTGGCCGCTTCGGCCGCGCCATGCGCGATGGCCGGCGTCTGGGTCTGAGCCAGGGACAGCGCCGGTAGCAGCAGGCAACAAGCGGCGGCGAGTGCCGCGAGAGAAGACGTCATAAAAAGCCACCGGTGAATAATGCCAAAGCGCAAGGGTAATACACTATCGCCCGGCGGCAAACTCAAGCCGCCGTCGCAGGGCGCTTGCTCTGGCTCAGCATCACCCCGCCCAATACCAGCAGGCAGGCCAGCCATTGCCAGCCGTTGAGGCGCTCGTCCAGCAACAGGCCGGCCAGCAGCAGGGTGAACACCGGGATCAGGTTGATGAACGCCGCCGCCATCGCCACCGGCACCTTGGACACCGACCAGGTGTACAGGCCGTAGGCGCCAAGGGTGATGAAGGCGCCGAGGTACACCACCCAGAACACCGCGTCGGCCGGGAACGCCTGCGGCCAGCTGGCCCACGGCGTCAGCAGGCTGACGCCGAACCAGACACAGCCCATCACCGTCTGGATCGCGGTAATCGCCAGCGCCGAATAGCGGCTGGACAGCTTCTTCGCCATCAACACGTAACCGGTGGCGCAGACCATGGCCAGGAATTCCAGCGTATTGCCCAGCAGCGGATTCGGTGCCGCGGCCGAGGATTCGCTGGTCAGCGTCAGCCACGCCACGCCCAGCAGCGAGATGGCAATGCCGTACCAGGCGCGCCGGCCAAGGCGCTCGCGCAGGAACAGCAGCGCGCCGAGCGCGGCCAGCACCGGCAACGTGGCGGTGATCAACCCGGCCTGCGAGGCGCTGGTGTACAGCAGCGCCTGCGCCTCGAACAGGAAATACAGGCACGGCTCGCACAGGCCGAGCAGCAGGATCCACTTCCAGTCACCGGCGCGGTAGTGCCAGCGTGAGCCCTGCCACGCCATCAGCGGCAGCAGTAGCGCGGTGGCGATCACCATGCGGCAGAACAGCACGAACAGCGGGTCAAACACCTGGAACACGATTTTCAGGGCGATGAAGGAACTGGCCCACAGCAGCATGGCCGTGGTCAAGGCGATATAAGGCAACATGATTTTCCGTCTGGCAGCCGGCGTGGCTGCAAAAAAAATGGCCGACATGGGCGGTCGGCCATAGGTCACACTGGAGTGCATCAACCGTCGCGCAGGTTGCGAAACCATGACAGCGAGGTGAACGACAGCTTAATCCCGCGTTACACTACTGAACACCACATAATGCTAAACAGATTGTTCTGCAATGAAAACAACGCCAACCCTTTCGCCTGACGCGCTACTTGCTTTCGACGCCCTCGCCCGCCACGGCAGCTTTACCGCCGCCGCCGAGGCGCTGCACTGCGCCAAGAGCCGCATCAGCCAGCTGATCAAGGAACTGGAACAGGAGCTGGGCACCGTGCTGGTGCTGCGCAATACCCGCCGCGTGGCGCTCACCGAAAGCGGGCAGCGCCTGGCCGCGCACGCCACCCGCCTGCGCGAACTGCTGGACAGCGTGCGTCACGACATCGAACAGGCGCGCGACAGCGTGGAAGGCGTGCTGCGCATCGGCTGCTCCGCCGGCCTCGCGCAACAGCTGCTGGGGCCGCTGCTGGCGGAAATGGCGATGCTGTACCCGGCGCTGTGCATCGAGCTGAAAGTGGAGAACCGCATCCAGGACCCGGTCGGCGAGGGGCTGGATTTTACCCTGCGCACGCGCAATGTCCACGACGACCGGCTGGTGGCGCGCCCGGTGGGGCTGGTGTGGGAGGCGCTGTACGCCAGCCCGGCCTATCTGGCGCAGCATCCGGCACCGGCCAGTACCGAGCAGCTGCACCAGCACCGCCTGATCAGCAACGCCTACTACAGCAAGCAGGGCAGCGAATGGCGGCTGGCCTGCGACGACACCAGCGCCACCCTCAATATCTGCCCGTCGCTGGTGGTGGATCAGTACGCGGTGGTGTCCAGCATCATCCAGGCGGGACACGGCATCGGCCTGTTGCCCAGCTACATGGCCAAGCCGCTGCTGGAAAAAGGCGACATCGTCGCGGTACTGCCGCAGTGGCGTGCCGCCGGCTGGCCGGTGTTCCTGGTATTTGCCTACCACCAGCCGATGCCGCGCAAGCACCAGGCTTTCATCTCCTTCATCATCCCGCGGCTGCAGGCGGCGCTGGACGGGATTTGACCCAGACCAAGGTTGGCCGCAAGGCGTACTGCTACAGTCGGCCCCGACTTTATTCGGTACAAGAGGCTAAACATGGTCGAACAAGCTGATCTGTTCATCGTCGGGGGCGGCATGGTCGGGGCGGCACTGGCCGCGGCACTGGCCGACAGCGGCCGCCGTATCGTGGTGCTGGAACAACAGGCGCCCGCCGCCTTCGATCCGGCCAGCGCGCCGGATTTGCGCGTGTCCGCCATCAGCCCGGCATCGCGGCAACTGCTGCAGCGCATCGGCGCCTGGCCGTATATCGAGGCGATGCGCAGCGCGCCGTACCAGCGCATGCTGGTGTGGGAAAACGACGAGCAGGAAGGCACGCTGTTCGACGCCGCCGAGCTGGGCGAGACCGAACTGGGCCACATTATCGAGAACCGCATCGTGCAGCTGGCCTGCCAGCAAGCGCTGGCGCAGCATGACAATATCGAGCTGATCTGCCCCGACCTGCTGCAATCGCTGAGCGAACAGGGTGATCACTGCCTGGTGACGCTGGGCAGCGGTCGCCAGTTTGCCGCCAGGCTGGTGGTCGCCGCCGACGGCGCCCAGTCCGCCGCGCGCCGGCTGGCCGGCATCGGCATCAACAGCCACGACTACCCGATGCACGCCTTTGTCGCCACCTTCGCCATCGAGGGCGGCGAGCGCGACATCACCTGGCAGCAATTCACCGCCACCGGCCCGCAATCGCTGCTGCCGCTGCCCGGCGACTACGCCTCGCTGGTGTGGTATCACCAGCCGGCACGGGTACGCGAGCTGGAAACCCTCAGCGAAGCGGCACTGATTGCCGCCTTCCAGCGTGAATTCCCCGCCCGGCTGCCGGTGCTGCGCCAGCTGGTCAGCCGCGGCAGCTTCGCCCTCACCCGCCGCCACGCGCAACGCTACCATCGCGGCCGCGTGGTGCTGGCCGGCGATGCCGCGCACACCATCCATCCGCTGGCTGGCCAGGGCGTCAACCTTGGCTTCCAGGATGTGCAGGCGCTGTCCGCGCTGCTGCACGAGGCCTTCCGCCTGGGGCAGGACCCGGCGGCACCGGCGCTGCTGCAACGCTACCAGCGCCAGCGTATGCTGCCCAACCACGCCATGCAGCGGCTGATGGATGCCTTCTGCTACGGCTTTGGCAACAGCGCCCCGCCGCTGCGCCTGCTGCGCAATCTGGCGCTGAAGCTGGCCAACCGCCCCGGCAGGCTGAAACAGGAGGTGGTGCGCTACGCACTGGGCCTGTCCCCGCTGGCGCGCGGCCTGCGCATCGCCCTGCCCGGCAAATGAACAACCCGCTGCGGCCAACCCTGGTCGCAGCACATCAACACCACCGCACAACGGCAGCAGCCAAACAAAAAGCCCTTTGACGAATCAAAGGGCTTTTTTCAACAAGGCAACCAGACTGAATTACTTCAGTTTGATTTCCTTGTACAGAACATGCTTGCGAGCAACGGGATCAAACTTTTTGATCTCCATTTTCTCAGGCATCGTACGCTTGTTCTTGGTGGTAGTGTAGAAGTGACCGGTACCTGCGGTCGATTCCAGCTTGATCTTGTCGCGCATGGCTATTCCTTATTGTCGATTTCGTCGGTCGAAAAATTACAGCTCGCCGCGAGCACGCAGGTCGGCCAGAACGGCGTCGATGCCTACCTTATCGATGGTACGCAGTGCTGCGTTAGAAATACGCAGACGCACCCAACGATTTTCGCTCTCTACCCAGAACTTGCGATATTGCAGGTTAGGCAGAAAACGACGCTTAGTCTTGTTATTGGCGTGGGACACATTGTTCCCGGTCATCGGACGCTTGCCGGTGACTTTGCAAACACGCGCCATGGTTCATCACTCCCAAAAGCCGGTAAAAGGTAAACTTATACCATATTAAGAAGCCATTCGACAAGACGGTGCCCTGTCGGTTATGGAACCCGACAGTATCACCCGCCATGCTTGAGCGGCCAAAAGAATCCGCAATAATACAACAAGGCTACGGCGCACGCACGCTTTAATTGTCATGAAGCGCGGCAACGGCGGGCAACTGTGGCTTGCACCACGAAAACCCGCGCCGCCCGCCCGGCGCGCCGCCGGCAAGTAATTGCGGGCAAACGGCAAACAGTCGCGCATTGCCCATTCAAAAAAGTGCGACTTTCGGTTAAAATCACAGATTCCAACAGAGTTGCATTCCCATGACCAAGTACATCTTCGTAACCGGCGGTGTGGTGTCCTCCCTCGGCAAGGGCATCGCCGCTGCGTCCATCGCCGCTATCCTTGAGTCTCGCGGGCTTAAAGTCACCATGCTGAAGCTCGACCCTTACATCAACGTCGATCCGGGCACCATGAGCCCGTTCCAGCACGGCGAAGTCTTCGTAACCGAAGACGGTGCGGAAACCGACCTGGATCTGGGTCACTACGAGCGCTTCATCAAAGCCAAGATGAAGAAAAGCAACAACTTCACCACCGGCCAGATCTACGAATCGGTGATCACCAAGGAACGCCGTGGTGACTATCTCGGTGGCACCGTGCAGGTGATTCCGCACATTACCGACGAGATCAAGCTGAAAGTACGCGAAGGCGCCGGTGACGTGGACGTGGCCATCGTGGAAATCGGCGGCACGGTCGGCGACATCGAATCGCTGCCGTTCCTGGAAGCAATCCGCCAGATGCGCTCCAACCACGGCCGCAAGAACACCCTGTTCGTGCACCTCTCCTACGTGCCTTATATCGCCACCGCCGGCGAGATCAAGACCAAGCCGACGCAGCACTCGGTGAAGGAGATGCGCGAAATCGGCATCCAGCCGGACATACTGCTGTGCCGCATGGACCGCGAACTGCCGGAAGACGAAAAGCGCAAGATCGCGCTGTTCTGCAACGTGGAAGAGAACGCGGTAATCGGCTGCTACGACGCCGACTCGATCTACAAGGTACCGGGCATGCTGCACGCGCAGGGTATCGACGACATCATCTGCGAACAGCTGCAGCTGGAGCTGCCGAAAGCGGACCTGTCGGTGTGGAACGGCATCATCGACGCCATCGAGCACCCGCAGCACGCGGTCAACATCGCCATGGTCGGCAAGTATGTCGACCTGACCGAATCGTACAAGTCGCTGACCGAGGCGCTGAAACACGCCGGCGTGCACACCCGCACCAACGTCAACATCATCTACGTCGACTCGGAAGAGATCGAGCGTGACGGCGCCGAATCCCTGAAGGACATGGACGCGATCCTGGTCCCGGGCGGCTTCGGCAAGCGCGGCGTGGAAGGCAAGATCAAGGCGGTGAAATTCGCCCGCGAAAACAACATCCCTTACCTCGGCATCTGCCTGGGGATGCAGATCGCGCTGATCGAGTATGCCCGTGACGTGGCCGGCATGGCCGGTGCCAACTCCACCGAGTTCGACCTCGAAACCGACTACCCGGTGGTGGCACTGATCGACGAGTGGGTCAACCACGACGGCAAGATCGAAACCCGCGACGAGAACTCCAACCTCGGCGGCACCATGCGCCTGGGCAGCCAGCAGTGCGAGCTGGCCGCCGGTTCGCTGGCGGCACGCGTGTACGGCAACACCGAGATCACCGAGCGTCACCGTCACCGCTACGAAGTCAACAACCACTACGTTGGTCGTCTGCAGGAAGCCGGTCTGACCATCAGCGGCCTGTCCGCCGGCCACGAAAAGCTGGTGGAAACCATCGAGCTGGGCAACCACCGCTGGTTCTTCGCCTGCCAGTTCCATCCGGAATTCACTTCCACCCCACGTGACGGCCACCCGCTGTTCATTGCCTACGTCAAAGCGGCGCTCGCCTACCAGGCTGATACAGCCAAGGCTTGATGCCATCCAGGGTTGGCCGCAGCACTGCGGCCAACCCTGTTTCCAGCTGAAGGACACACACCATGAAACTCGCCGGATTCGAAGTCGGTCTTGACCACCCGCTGTTCCTGATCGCCGGTCCCTGCGTGATCGAGAGCGAACAGATGGCGCTGGATACCGCCGGTCAGCTGAAGGAAATCACCAGCGAACTGGGCATCAACTTCATCTACAAGTCCAGTTTCGACAAGGCCAACCGCTCCTCCGGCAAGTCGTTCCGCGGCTTCGGCATGGAACAAGGCCTGCGCATCCTGGCCGAAGTACGCCGCCAGATCGGCGTGCCGGTGCTGACCGACGTGCACACCGAAGAACAGGTACCGCACGTCGCCGCCGTCGTCGACGTGCTGCAGACCCCGGCCTTCCTTGCGCGCCAGACCGACTTCATCCGCGCCGTCGCCGTGTGCGGCAAGCCGGTGAACATCAAGAAGGGCCAGTTCATGGCGCCGGGCGACATGAAACACGTGATCGACAAGGCGCGCGAAGCCGCGCTGGAAGCCGGCCTCGACCCGGACAGCTTCATGGCCTGCGAACGCGGCGCCTCCTTCGGCTACAACAATCTGGTCTCCGACATGCGCTCGCTGGCGATCATGCGCGAAACCGGCTGCCCGGTGGTGTACGACGCCACCCACTCGGTACAACTACCCGGCGGCCAGGGCACCAGCTCCGGCGGCCAGCGCGAATTCGTACCGGTACTGGCGCGTGCCGCAGTGGCCACCGGCATCGCCGGCCTGTTCATGGAGACCCATCCGGACCCGGCCAAAGCCATGTCCGACGGCCCCAACGCCTGGCCACTGCCGCGCATGAAAGAGCTGCTGCACACGCTCAAGCAGATCGATGCGCTGGTCAAGGGCCAGCCGTTTGCCGAACAAACGCTGTAACAGGTTGATTTCACGGCCAACCTGTTGCAAGGTTGGCCGCACCGTATTCCGGTTTGACTAACCTAGACCCCTTGAAGGAAACATTCATGAGTTCGATCATCGACGTGATTGCCCGCGAAATCCTCGATTCCCGTGGCAACCCGACAGTTGAAGCCGACGTCTTGCTGGACTCCGGCGTGATGGGCCGCGCTGCTGTACCGTCCGGCGCCTCCACCGGCGAGAAGGAAGCACTGGAACTGCGCGATGGCGACAAAGGCCGCTACCTCGGCAAGGGCGTACTGAAAGCCGTTGAAAACATCAACACCGAAATCTGCGAAGCCATCATCGGCCTCGACGCTTCCGACCAGGCCTTCATCGACAAGACCCTGATCGAGCTGGACGGCACCGAAACCAAATCCCGCCTTGGCGCCAACGCCATGCTGGCGGTATCGATGGCCGTGGCTCGCGCCGCCGCCGAAGATGCCGGCCTGCCGCTGTACCGCTACCTCGGCGGTGCCGGCCCGATGGCGCTGCCAGTACCGATGATGAACGTGATCAACGGTGGCGCCCACGCCAACAACACCCTCGACATCCAGGAATTCATGATCCTGCCGGTCGGCGCAGCCACCTTCCGTGAAGCACTGCGCTGCGGCGCCGAGATCTTCCACGCGCTGAAGAAACTGTGCGACAACAAGGGCTACGCCACCACCGTCGGCGACGAAGGCGGCTTCGCGCCTAACCTGACCAGCCACGAAGAAGCGATCACGCTGATTCTGGAAGCCATCGATGCCGCCGGTTATGTTGCCGGCCAGGACGTGATGCTGGCACTGGACTGCGCCTCCTCCGAGTTCTACAAGGACGGCAAGTACCACCTGACCGCCGAAGGCCTGTCGCTGTCCTCCGAGCAGTTCACCGACTACCTGGAAACGCTGGCCAACAAGTACCCGATCATCTCGATCGAGGACGGCATGAGCGAGCACGACTGGGACGGCTGGAAGATCCTGACCGAGCGTCTGGGCGACCGCGTGCAGCTGGTCGGCGACGACCTGTTCGTCACCAACCCGGCCATCCTGGCCAAAGGCATCGAAGGCGGCCTCGCCAACTCGCTGCTGGTGAAGGTGAACCAGATCGGCACCCTGTCGGAAACGCTGAAAGCCGTTGACCTCGCCAAGCGCTCGCGCTACACCAGCGTGATGAGTCACCGCTCCGGCGAAACCGAAGACAGCACCATCGCCGACCTGGCCGTGGCTACCAACTGCATGCAGATCAAGACCGGCTCGCTGTCGCGCTCCGACCGCATGGCCAAGTACAACCAGCTGCTGCGTATCGAAGAAGAGCTGGGTGATGCCGCCTGGTACCCGGGCCGTGCTGCCTTCTACCACCTGAAATAAGCAATGCGCTGGCTGACCCTGACGCTGATTGTCCTGATCGCTGCCCTGCAATGGCCACTCTGGCTAGGCAAGGGCAGCTGGCTCAGGGTCTGGCAACTCGACTCCCAGGTCGAGGAACAACGTGCGGCCAACGCAGTCCTGGTTGGCCGCAACGCCGCACTCGACGCCGAAGTGCGTGACCTGAAGCAAGGTTCTGCCGCAATCGAAGAGCGTGCGCGTAATGAACTTGGTATGATCCGGAACAACGAGGTGTTTTTCCAGCTGCTGGACAATAGCACCGCCTCGGAGACTCCATAACCGCACCGGTTCTGACCTTCACTGCAGGCTCAAAAAAACATAATGGCTGCTCATAAAAGCTCCAGGGTCTGGTCCATGACGACGCACAATCCAATCGACACCGCGCGCGAGACGCTGAAACAGCTGACGCTGCGCAAACTCCTCCCGACACCGGACAATTTCGAACGCGTTTACAGCGAAATCATGGGTGTGCCCGCCGAGGCCCGCAGCAACAAGCTGGCCGACCTGCTGCTGCGCGCCTACGAGAGCCTGCCGGCGGAAGAAGCCAGCAGCAAGATTGCCATCGCCAAGCTGCGCCGTGCCATCGACGATGAAAAATGGGAGCTGGTGCCACAGCTGACGCTGGAACTGGCCGAACTCAACGGCCGCAACCGCCAGCTGGCGCAAAACTGGGGCAGCCTGATCCAGGACCTGATGAAGGCCTGGGAAATCCGCAATCCGGCCCTGAGCCAGAACTACAAGCAGTCGGCACTGGAACGGGTGCTGCTGTCCTTCGGCAACACCCCGGACGAACTCAACGAAAAGCTGCACAACCTGGTGAAAAGCTGGCTGCAGCCGGCAGCCGGCCAGCCCGCACAAGCGGACGCCGACACCACGCTCGCCAGCAGCGCGCCGGTGCCAAGCCCGACAGCCGCTGCCGACGAGGCGGACGACGGCGACCGCTGCCAGGTGTGGAAGGATGTCTTCGACTACACCCTCAAGTTCGGCATCGAGCCGCGACTGGTGCACTATCCAGAACTGTCACAACACTTCAGTGACACCCGCAACGCGCTGGGCAGCATCCACAACAGCCACGATGTCGACAATTTCTTCCCGCAGCTGCGCAGCTTCCTGATCCGCCTCGAGCTGCAGTCGCAGGACGACGAACGACTGGTCACCGGCCTGTCCAACCTGATGCAGCTGATGCTGCAGAATGTCGCCGAGCTGAACCAGTCCGACAGCTATCTGGTCGGCCAGATCAGCGGCCTGCAGCAGATCCTGGCGCAGCCGAACATCTCGATCCAGCACATCTACCAGCTGGAAGCCAGCCTCAAGGAAGTGATCCACAAGCAGGGCACGCTGAAACACTCGCTGGACGAGGCCACCAGCTCCCTGCGCGCGCTGCTGGACACCTTCCTCGACAAGCTGTCATTGATGAGCAGCAGCACCGGCGACTTCCAGCAACGCCTGCACAGCCACAGCGAGAGCATCCGCGGCACCCAGGACGTCAACCAGCTGAACGACATCCTGCAACTGCTGCTGAGCGATACCGCCAACATGCAGACCAACCTCAGCGAATCGCACGGCGAACTGCTGGCGGCCCGCAACGAGGTGCACAGCGCGCAGCAGCGCATCAGCGAGCTGGAACACGCGCTGGAAGCGGCCAGCGCCAAGATCAAGGAAGACCAGCTCACCGGCGCCTACAACCGCCGCGGCCTGGAAGAACACTTCGAGCGCGAGATCAGCCGCGCCAAGCGCAGCGGCCAACCGCTGTCGGTGGCGCTGATCGACGTCGACAACTTCAAGCAGCTGAACGACCGTTACGGCCACCTGACCGGTGACGACGTGCTGAAGTATCTGGTGGAGCTGATGCACCGCTCGATGCGCAGCTCCGACATCGTCGCCCGCTTCGGCGGCGAGGAGTTCGTGGTACTGCTGCCGGACACCGGCATCAACGAGGCGGTCGAGCTGGTTCAGCGCCTGCAGCGCGAGCTGACCAAGAACTTCTACCTCGCCAACCAGGACCGGCTGGTGGTGACCTTCAGCGCCGGTGTCGCGCTGTGGCACCTCGGCGAGTGCGATACCGACGTGATCGAACGTGCCGACAGCGCCATGTACCGCGCCAAGCTGGCCGGCAAGAACCGCACCCTGTCGGCGGAAACCCCCTAGCCTGCCCGGCGGGCGGCCACGTCAGTACGTGCCGCCCGCCTGCCCACTCCCCGTCGCACACTCTGGCGCCGCCACTAGATAGTCTCCCAATCGCGGACCAGCTACCCCAAGGTTGGCCGCAAGCCGGCGCCGCTAGTCCCAATAGCCGGGGCTGCTGTAGCAAGCCTTCAGGTGGTCGATGAACAGCCGTACCCGCCCGGGCAGGAAGCGCCGCTGCGGCACCACCGCGTACACCGGATAATCCGGCGACGAAAAACGCTCCAGCACCGTCACCAGCCGGCCATCGGACAGGTCGTCCTTCACCTCCCACAGCGAACGCCACGCCAGCCCCAACCCGGCCAGCGCCCAGTCGTGCAGCACCGCGCCGTCATTGCACTCCAGCACGCCGCGCACGCGCAGGTTGAGCAGCTCGCCGTCGACCTTGAAAGTCCAGCCGCGGCTCTGGCTCTCGCCCAGCGACAGGCAGTTGTGGCCGGTCAGGTCCTCCAGCGTGCGCGGGATGCCGTGCCGCGCCAGATAGGCCGGCGCCGCCACCACCACGCGGCGGTTTTCCGCCAGCCGCACCGCCACCAGCGAGGAATCGGCGAGATCGGAAATGCGGATGGCGCAGTCGATGCGGTCGCGCGCCAGATCCACCAGCCGGTCGGACAGGTCCAGCGTGACGCGCAGATCGGGATGCGCCTGCTGGAAGGAGGCGATGTGCGGCGCGACGTGGCGGCGGCCAAAACCGGCCGGCGCCGACAGCCGCAGGTGGCCACGGGCCCGGCCACTGCCGGAGGCCACCGCCGCCTCGGCCTCGGCCAGTTCGGCCAGGATGCGCTGGCAATCCTCGAAAAAGGCAGTGCCCTCCTGCGTCAGCGTCACACTGCGCGTGGTTCGCACCAGCAGCTTGACCCCCAGCCGCTCTTCCAGCGCATCCAGCCGCCGCCCGATCATCGCCGCCACCACCCCCTCCTGTCGCGCCGCCGCCGACAGGCTGCCCAGATTGACCACCGCGACAAAGGTTTCCATCTGCTTCAGCACCGGGCATTACCTCACAAAAAGTAAAATATGTTTCGCGATATTACCGGATTTTCCCACACTGCCACATGCTAAACTGCACCGCAAAGCAAGCAGTTGCTAAGCAAGATCGCAAATAAAAACAGAAACTTGCCGCCACCACCCGACAAGCACAGGAGAGAACAGCCATGACGCAGGCACTACCGCAAGGCGTGGACATCAACGCCCCGGTCACCAGCGCGTTTGCCAGCATCCTCACCCCCGAGGCGCTGGCCTTTGTCGCCGCATTGCACCGCCGCTTCGAGCCGCAACGCCGCGAGCTGATGCAGCGCCGCCAGCAGCGCCAAGCCAGCCTCGATGCCGGCGCGCTACCCGACTTCCTACCGGAAACCGCCGCCATCCGCCAGGGCGCGTGGCAGATCGCGCCACTGCCCACCGACCTGCACGACCGCCGTGTCGAAATTACCGGCCCCGCCGAGCGCAAGGTGATGATCAATGCGCTGAACTCCGGCGCCAGCGTGTTCATGGTCGATTTCGAGGATGCGCAATGCCCGAGCTGGGACAACCAGCTGCAGGGGCAGATCAACCTGCGCGACGCCTGGCGCAAGACGCTGGCTTACCACGGCCACGACGGCCGCCACTACCGCCTCAATGACGACATCGCCACGCTGATGGTGCGCCCGCGCGGCTGGCACCTGCCGGAAAAACACCTGCTGGTCGACGGCCAGATGGTCAACGGCGGCCTGTTCGATTTTGCGCTGTCGTATTTTCATAATGCCGTCGACCTGCACAAGGTTGGCCGCGCGCCGTACTACTACCTGCCGAAGCTGGAATCGCACCTCGAGGCACGGCTGTGGAACGACATCTTTGTCGCGGCACAGCAGCAGCTGCAGCTGCCGCGCGGCAGCATCAAGGCCACCGCGATGATCGAGAATATCCTCGCCGCCTTCGAGATGGACGAAATCCTGTACGAGCTGCGCGAGCACAGCGCCGGCCTCAATGCCGGGCGCTGGGACTACATCTTCAGCTGCATCAAGCACTTCCGTCACAATCGCGAGTTCTGTCTCGCCGACCGCGAGCGCATCACCATGCGCGTGCCGTTCATGCGTTCCTACACCCTGCAGCTGATCAAGACCTGCCACCAGCGCGGCGCACCGGCCATTGGCGGCATGTCGGCGCTGATCCCGATCAAGCACGACCCCAGCAGCAACGAGCTGGCGCTGGCCGAAATCCGCGCCGAAAAGGAACGCGACGCGCGCGATGGCTACGATGGCGGCTGGGTCGCCCACCCCGCGCTGGTGCCGCTGGCGCACGAGGCCTTCCGCAGCGTGCTGGGCAGTGCCGTCCACCAGTGGCAGCGCCAGCGCGACGACGTGCTGATCACCGCCGCCGACCTGCTCAACTTCCAGCCGGAAACGCCGATCACCGAGCACGGCCTGCGCAACAACATCAACGTCGGCATCCAGTATCTCGGCGCCTGGTTCAGCGGCAACGGCTGCGTGCCGATCCACAACCTGCTGGAAGAGGCCGCCACCGCCGAGATCGCCCGCTCGCAGATCTGGCAGTGGATACGCAGTCCGAAAGGGGTGCTGGACGATGGCCGCAAGGTGACGCAGGGCCTGTTCCGCGACCTGGCCGCCGACGAGATCAACAAGCTGCGCGCCGAGTACGGCAGCCGCTGGCGCCGCCAGTTCGAGGACGCGGCACAGCTGTTCGACCTACTGATCAGCAGCGACGAGTTCATCGACTTCCTGACCCTGCCCGGAAACGAATATCTGGACTGAGCCGCCGCCCTGCCCATTTTGATAGCAAACAGCGCCTAGGCCCCGTTATGGGGCCTTTTCATTTCGCAATGCACCAAGCGGTGGCAGATTGCTTCCCATGGATACAATATTTGAAATATTATTGCTTCGCACAAACTGAAATAAGCGTGGCTTTGCAATATCATTGCGCGAAAGCTGCATTACCAAGTCAACAATACCATCCGGAACAAAGGTATCGCCATGATGAACTTCCCTCGCCGCACCGTCCTGGCCGCGCTGCTGGCCGCCAGCCTCAGCCCGTTCGCCACTGCCGCCGACATGAAATCGGTCGCCGTCACCGCCATTGTGGATCACCCGGCGCTGGATGCCGCGCGCAAGGGCGTGGAAGACGAACTGAAGGCGGCCGGCTTCGAGGCCGGCAAGCAGATCAAGTACCAGTACCAGAGCGCGCAGGGCAACCCGGCCACCGCCGCGCAGATCGCCCGCAAGTTCATCGGTGACGCGCCGGACGTGATCGTGGCCATCGCCACGCCGAGCGCGCAGGCCGCCGTCGCCGGCACCCGCAGCATTCCGGTGGTGTTCACCGCGGTCACCGATCCGGTCGCCGCCAAGCTGGTGAAAAGCTGGAAAGCCGGCAACGGCAACGTCACCGGCGTTTCCGACATGCTGAAGCTGTCGTCGCAGGTTGACCTGATCAGCAAGGTGAAGCCGGGCGCCAAGCGCGTCGGCATGGTGTACAGCCCGGGTGAAGTCAACTCGGTGATCGTGGCCAAGGAGCTGAAGGCCGAGCTGGCCAAGCGCGGCATGACGCTGGTGGAAGCACCGGCGGCACGCACCGTGGACGTGGCCCCGGCCGCCAAGAGCCTGATCGGCAAGGTCGACGTGATCTACACCAGCACCGACAACAACGTGGTGTCGACCTACGAGTCGCTGGTCGGCATGGCGCAGCAGGCCAAGATCCCGCTGGTGGCCGCCGATACCGATTCGGTGAAGCGTGGCGCCACCGCAGCACTGGGCCAGAACTACTACGACATCGGCCGCCAGACCGGCAAGCTGGTGGTGCGCATCCTGAAAGGCGAGAAAGCCGCCGCCATCGCGCCGCAAGTCGGCGAGAAGCTGTCGCTGACGCTGAACCAGGGCGCGGCGCAGAAACAGGGCGTCACCCTGTCGCCGGCGCTGCTGAAGGAAGCCAAGGAAATCATCAAGTAATGCCAACGTTGGCCGCAGCCACCGTTGCGGCCAACCTTGTTCACCCCGCGCTCCGCGATGCCCGATTACCGATTGGCGCACAGGAGCGCTTGTTATTGCAGGTAAGCTATGACCCCTATCGCATTGATGGGTGCCCTGGAAATCGGTCTGATCTTTGCGCTGGTGGCGCTGGGCGTGCTGATTTCCTTCCGCATCCTTGACTTCCCCGACCTCACCGCCGACGGCAGCTTCCCGCTGGGCGGCGCCGTCGCCGCCACCCTGATCGCCGGCGGCCACGACCCGTGGCTGGCCTGCGCCTTCGGCGCGCTGGCCGGCGCCGCATCCGGCCTGGTCACCGCCTGGCTGCACGTGCGTCTCAACATCCTGCAGTTGCTGGCCAGCATCCTGGTGATGATCGCGCTGTACTCGATCAACCTGCGCATCATGGGCGCGCCCAATATGCCGCTGATCGGCTCGCCGACGGTGTTCGCCCCGTTCATCGGCGAGGCGCTGGAAAACAGCTGGCTGGTGCAGCCGGCGGTGCTGGCGGTGATCATCGTCGTCACCAAGATCGCGCTGGACCTGTTCTTTGCCTCGCAGACCGGACTCGCGATGCGCGCCACCGGCGCCAACCCGCGCATGGCCCGCGCCCAGGGCGTGGCCACCGAGCGCATGGTGCTGTCCGGCATGGCGCTGTCCAATGCGCTGATCGCGCTGGCCGGCGCGCTGTACGTGCAGACCCAGGGCGGCGCCGACGTGTCGATGGGCGTCGGCACCATCGTGGTCGGCCTCGCCGCGGTGATCATCGGCGAAACCCTGCTGCCGTCGCGCAAGCTGTGGGTGATCACGCTGGCCACCATCATCGGCGCGCTGCTGTACCGCCTGCTGATCGCGGTGGCGCTGAACGCCGACTTCATCGGCCTGCAGGCACAGGACCTGAACCTGATCACCGCGCTGCTGGTGGGCTTTGCCCTGGTATTGCCGAAACTGAAAGCGAAATTTTCCCGCAAGGCCGGAGGAAAGCACTGATGCTGCGCGCCGACAATCTGTTCAAGACCTTCAACCCCGGCACCCCGATCGAGAATCCGGTGCTGCGCGGCCTGTCGCTGACCATCGAATCCGGCCAGTTCGTGACCGTGATCGGCAGCAACGGCGCCGGCAAATCCACGCTGCTGAATGCCATCTCCGGCGACCTGTTCGTCGACCGCGGCAGCCTGCACATCGACGAGCAGGACGTCACCCGCGTGCCGGCCTGGCAACGCGCCGGCATGGTGGCGCGCGTGTTCCAGGACCCGATGGCTGGCACCTGCGAAGGCCTCAGCATCGAGGAAAACATGGCGCTGGCGTGGCACCGTGGCCGCAGCCGCGGCTTTGGCCGCGCCATCCGCGTCGAGCAGCGCGAGCTGTTCCGTGACAAGCTGGCGATGCTGAAGCTGGGGCTGGAAAACCGCCTCGCCGACCGCATCGACCTGCTCTCCGGCGGCCAGCGCCAGGCGGTCAGCCTGCTGATGGCCTCGCTGCAGCCGTCGCGCATTCTGCTGCTGGACGAGCACACCGCCGCGCTGGACCCGAAAACCGCCGCCTTCGTGCTGGAGCTGACCGACCGCATCGTGCAGGAGAACAAGCTCACCGCGATGATGGTCACCCACTCCATGCGCCAGGCGCTGGATCACGGCCACCGCACCGTGATGCTGCATCAGGGCCGCGTGGTGCTGGATGTCAGCGGCGACGAGCGCAAGCAGATGCAGGTCAGCGACCTGCTGGCGATGTTCGAGAAGACCCGCGGCGAACAGATCGACGACGACGCGCTGCTGCTGGGCTGAAGCCGGCAAGCGCCCCACACACAGCACGGCCCGCGGGTCGTGCTTTTTCATGCCCGCTCGCCCGCCGCGCGACAGCGTTACATTCAACGGCCATAATTAGCCGGTACGATTGCAACCATCACGCATCGCCACAGTCACAGCGCTGTTTTCACCGCGAAAGGTCCCATCATGTCCCTGTTCCTGCGTTCTTCCCGTCCCTTGCTGCTCGGCGTCACCCTGCTGCTGAGCCAGCTGGCACCGGCCCAGGCGGCCGAGCCCGCCACCGTCCTCAACCTCAGCGCCAGCGCCCAACGCGAGTTGCCGAATGACCAGCTGAACGCGACGCTGTACATCCAGGAACGGCAGCCACAGGCGGCGCAGCTGGCCGACAAGCTGAACCGCGCCCTCAACCGCGCCAAGGCCGATGCCGCCGGCTACCCGAAAGTGACCATCAGCAGCGGCAACTACAATAGCTGGCCCAGCTACGACAAGAACGGCAAGATCAATGGCTGGCAGGGCCGCGCCGACATCCGCCTGCACAGCCGCGACTTTACCGCCGCCGCCGAGCTGATCGCCCAGCTGCAGAAATACATGCTGCTGGAAGGGGTGCAGTTCAGCGTCGCCGACAGCACGCGCAAGGCCACCGAGCAGACACTGATCCCGGAAGCGATTGCCCTGCTGCAGCACCAGGCCACCGCCGCCGGCAAGGCGCTGGGCAAGCCGCAACAGCAGGTGCGCGAGCTGACCATCGGCGAAAGCCAGCCGAACATGCCGCCGCTGATGATGCGCGCCAAGGCGATGACGGCCGACGCGGTGGCCGAGGTGACCACGCCGGAATGGCAACCGGGTAAAAGCACCATCCAGCTCAATGTCAGCGGCCGTATCGAGCTGCAATAAGGCCCGGCCCGGCAACGGCGCGATTGACGCTCATCCCGCCGTTGCTGATACTGCGCTTACAATATCGCACTCCCGCGAAACAAGCCGCCAAGCACACACACCATCATGAAACTGATTGCCTCACTGACCAGCCCGTTTGCCCGCAAGGTGCGCGTGGTGCTGGCCGAGAAAAAGATCGACTGCCCGCTGGAACTGGACCTGCCCTGGGAGGCCGGCAGCCGGGTCGCCGAGTTCAACCCGCTGGGCAAGGTGCCGGTATTGCTGCTGGACGACGGCAGCGCGCTGTTTGATTCCCGCGTCATCGTCGAATATCTGGACAGCATTTCCCCGGTGGCACGGCTGTTCCCGCAGGAACGCCGCCAGCTGATCGAAGCCCGCCGCTGGGAGGCGCTGGCCGATGGCATCTGCGATGCCGCCGCCAATATCGTGATCGAACAGCGCCGCCCGCCGGCACTGCAAAGCGCCGACTGGATCAACCGCCAGCACGACAAGGTCATCCGCGGCCTGGCCGCCCTGGCGCACGACCTCGGCGAGCGCAACTGGTGCTGCGCCGACAGCTACGGCATTGCCGACATCAGCGTCGGTTGCTGCCTGGGTTACCTCGACTTCCGCTTTGCCGATCTCGACTGGCGCACGCTGCATCCGAATCTGGCCAGTCTGGCACAACGGCTACAGCAGCGCGCCAGCTTCAGTGACACGCTGCCGCCAGCGTAGAGCCTGTTCACGATTTCGCGAGCTAGAGCGAGACAAGGCGAAAACGGCTGAGGAAGCGGAGTTTATAAGTGGTAAATGAGCATTCCGAAGCCGTTTTCAACGCGGTATCGCCGAAGCGCAGCAGATCGTGAATAGGCTCTAAGCGGCTTGTGCCATGCAGCATGGCAATTCGGGCAATACGGTCTAAGCTTATATCAGGCATGCGCTGTCGCCTGTTATCCAGCAAGGAGAATCATCATGCGGTTGGAACAAATGAAACGCATCGCGGACATGATCGGCCTGAAGAAAAAGTCCCGTGAAGCAGTCTGCCTGATGGAGATCGACGGCATGACCGGTTATGCTGCCTCGCGCCAACTCGATATCAGTCTCTCTACCGTTTCACGCGCGCATGCGCGCTTTCGCAGTGCAATGAAGCAGCTATCCAGCTAAAGCCAGTCCGTCAAAAGCGGCCGGATGCCAGCACGGCATCCGCCTGCTTTTTAGCTGGCCTGCGATCGCTGACTGGGGCTTGTCGTCCTGTGGCACGAAAAAACTGACAAATCATGGATTTAGCGGTATAGTACTGTCTGTTTCCGTCTTGCTGGCACAGTTTTCGTACTGCTGCCGTCTGTTTTTGCCTGCCCTGCCCTACCTCGCAGGCGACACTCCCCAACACGGTTTCACATTTCTTTCCCGTTCATGCTGCTTATGAACGGGCCTTGGTGCATGGTCTGATGACCGGGCACGGAACCAGCTACCCGAAAGAATACAATGTCTAAAGAAGATATGATCGAACTGCAAGGTGTCGTTACCGAAATGCTGCCTGAATCGCGCTTTCGTGTACTGCTGGACAACGGCGTGGAAATCCTCGCCTACGGCTCCGGCAAAATGCGCATGCACCGCATCCGCGTGCTGATGGGCGACCGCGTCACCGTAGAAATGTCACCGTATGATTTGAGCAAGGGACGGATCAACTTCCGCCACCCGACAGCGCGTCCGGAAGGTGCTCCGCAGCACTACCGCCGCTGATATTGAGAATTGAACAAGGAATTTAATGAAAATCCAGGAATTGCAACCAGGTGATCGCATCACCGAACAACGTCTTGACCACACTGTTGCCTACGAAGTCATTGCCATCCGCCAGGTTGGCCGCCGCTTCATGGTGACTTTCAACTCGGCACTGGGATTGTCCAGTGCACACTATCAGGGCGATGCCTACATCGCCGCGGCTCGCTAAGCGCGCCGACTGCCACACGCTGCCAACGCAGCACCCACTACCGGATGGCCCCCCAATAAAAAACCGCCCTGCCACTGGGCAGGACGGTTTGTAACGGGCAAGCCACTGCGGCCAACGTTGGCCGCAATGCTCCGGGTCAGACAGACAACTCCAGCATCAGCTTGTTGATCCGCTTCACGAAGGTGGCCGGGTCTTCCAGTTTGCCACCTTCCGCCAGCAATGCCTGATCGTACAACACGTGTGCCAGGTCTTCGCGGCGGCTGTCGTCACTTTCCGCCGC
Organism: Vogesella indigofera; assembly: GCF_003633895.1. Taxonomy (GTDB): domain Bacteria; phylum Pseudomonadota; class Gammaproteobacteria; order Burkholderiales; family Chromobacteriaceae; genus Vogesella; species Vogesella indigofera. The sequence goes on along the minus strand of NZ_RBID01000014.1, from coordinate 325,600 downwards.
CAGACGCTTGACCAGCACGTGTTCCGGATTGATCTCCAGTGTCGGCTTGCTGCCTTCCGGCACCGGCTGGCCGGCGGCTTTCAGCATGCGCTCCAGATGCGCGCTCATTTCGTGCTCGCCTACCACCAGGCAGGCCGGGCTGTCGGTCAGCCGCGCGGTGGCACGCACGTCTTTCACGCGCTCGCCCAGCGCCTTCTGCACCAGCTCTACTACCGGCTTGGCGGCTTCTTCCACCTGCTTCTGCGCTTCCTTGTCGGCGTCGTCTTCCAGCGCGCCCAGATCCAGTGCCCCCTTGGCCACCGACTGCAGCTGCTTGCCGTCGAACTCGGTCAGCGAACCGGTCACCCACTCGTCGACACGGTCGGTGAGCAGCAGCACTTCCACGCCCTTCTTCTTGAACACTTCCAGGTGCGGGCTGTTGCGCGCCGCGGACAGGCTGTCGGCGGTGATGAAGTAGATCTTGTCCTGGCCTTCCTTCATGCGGCCAACGTAGTCGGCCAGCGACACGTCAGGCACGTCGCCTTCCGATGCGGTGGACACGAAGCGCAGCAGCTTGGCGATGCGCTCCTTGTTGGCGAAGTCTTCGCCGACGCCTTCCTTCAGCACCTGGCCGAATTCCTTCCAGAACGCGGCGTACTTGTCCTGCTCGTTGGCGGCGAGGTCGTCCAGCAGGCCCAGTACCTTCTTCACGCAGCCGGCGCGAATGGCGTCGATGTCTTTCGATTCCTGCAGGATCTCGCGCGACACGTTCAGCGGCAGGTCGTTGCTGTCGATCACGCCGCGCACGAAGCGCAGGTACTGCGGCATCAGCTTGTTGCTGTCTTCCATGATGAACACGCGGCGCACGTACAGCTTCACACCCTGCTTGCGCTCGCGATCCCACATGTCGAACGGGGCGCGCGACGGGATGTACAGCAGTTCGGTGTACTCCTGGCGGCCTTCGACGCGGGCGTGGCTCCATGCCAGCGGCTCGGTAAAGTCATGCGCCACGTGCTTGTAGAATTCCTGGTACTGCTCTTCGGTGATGTCGTTCTTGCTGCGCGTCCACAGCGCGGAGGCTTCGTTGACCACTTCGAAATCATCGCTGACGATCACTTCGCCGTTCTCGCCGTAGCTGTTGCCCTTCTTCATCTCGATCGGGATCGAAATGTGGTCGGAATAGGTGCGCACGATGCGCTTCAGCGACCAGTCGTTGAGAAAGTCGTCGTTGCCGTCTTTCAGGTGCAGCACGATCTCGGTGCCGCGGCCAACCTTGTCCACTGGCTCCAGGGTGAAGTCGCCCTCGCCGGCCGACTCCCAGCGCACGCCTTCGCTGGCAGCGGCGCCGGCGCGGCGGGTGGTCAGCGTCACCTTGTCGGCGACGATGAAGGCGGAGTAGAAGCCGACACCGAACTGGCCGATCAGGTTGGCGTCCTTCTTGGCATCGCCCGACAGCTGCTCGAAGAAGGCCTTGGTGCCGGACTTGGCGATGGTACCGATGTTGGCGATCACCTCGTCGCGGCTCATGCCGATGCCGTTGTCGGTGATGGTGATGGTCTTGGCATCCTTGTCGACGCTGATGCGGATTTTCAGCTCGGGATCATTCTCGAACAGGGCGGCATTGTTCAGCCCCTCGAAACGCAGCTTGTCGGCCGCATCGCTGGCGTTGGACACCAGCTCACGCAGGAAGATTTCCTTGTTGGAGTACAAGGAATGGATCATCAGTTTCAGCAGCTGTTTGACTTCGGTCTGAAAACCCAGGGTTTCTTTCTGTGCGCTCATGGCTATGTCTGAATGAAGAGTTGATAACAGAGGACAAGATGGCGGCAGGTGCAGATTCTTCAAGAGCCGGCCGGCGCGGGCGGCCGCGGCCATGAAAAAACCCGGCTCCTGTCGGTGGCCGGGTTGCGGGTGGGCGGATGCACGCGTCAGGCGCTGGCGCCGCCCTTTTTCTCGCGCAGGCCGGGCGGCAGCGCGAACACGATGCTCTCCTCCACGCCGTTCAGCTCGCTGACGCTGGTGGCGCCAAACAGGCGGATCTGCTCGATCACCGCCTGCACCAACACCTCCGGCGCGCTGGCGCCGGCGGTGACGCCGACACGCTGCTTGCCGTCGAACCATGCCTGCTGCAGCAGGGTGGCGTTGTCGACCATGTAGGCGGTCACGCCGCGCAAGGCCGCCACTTCGCGCAGGCGGTTGGAGTTGGAGCTGTTCGGCGAGCCGACCACGATCACGATATCGCACTCGTCGGACAACAGCTTCACCGCATCCTGGCGATTCTGCGTGGCGTAGCAGATGTCGTCCTTCTTCGGGCTGGTGATCTGCGGGAAGCGCGCCTTCAGCGCATTGATGATGTCGCGGGTCTCGTCCACCGACAGCGTGGTCTGGCTGACATAGGACAGCCGCGATTCATCCGGCAGCTGCAGCGTGGCGACATCGTCGACCGTTTCCACCAGGTACATGCCGTGCTCGACCTGGCCCATGGTGCCTTCCACCTCGGGGTGGCCCTTGTGACCGATCATGATGATGCTCATGCCGGCCTGGTGCATGCGCTTGACCTCGACGTGCACCTTGGTCACCAGCGGACAGGTGGCGTCATACACCGTCAGGCCGCGGGCTTCCGCCTCCAGGCGCACCGATTGCGGCACGCCGTGCGCCGAGTAGATCAGGGTGGCGCCGGGCGGCACGTCCTGCAGCTCCTCGATGAAGATGGCGCCCTTGTCGCGCAGGTTGTCGACCACGAAGCGGTTGTGCACCACCTCGTGGCGGACATAGATCGGGGCGCCGTAGATTTCCAGCGCGCGCTCGACGATGGCGATGGCACGGTCGACGCCGGCGCAGAAACCGCGCGGGTTGGCCAGCATGATGGTCTTCGTCATCGGGATATCCTTCAGTAGCTAAAAGGTTGGCCGCAAGGCTGCGGCCAACGTTGTCGTCATGGTTGCGGGTGGCGGAAGCTGTCGATCACCATCAGCACGGCACCGACGCAGATGAAGCTGTCGGCGAGGTTGAACGCCGGGTAGTACCAGCTGTTGTAGTAGTGCACCTGGATGAAGTCGATGACGTGGCCGTGCAGCAGCCGGTCGATCACATTGCCCAGCGCCCCACCGATGATGAACGACGCCGCCAGGCTCATCACCGTGCTGAAGCGTCCTTTCACCATCTGCCAGCCCAGCCAGCCGGAGACGGCGAAGGCCAGCGCGGTGAAGAAGAACTTCTGCCAGCCGCCGGCATCGGCGAGGAAGCTGAACGCCGCCCCCGGGTTGTACAGCAGGGTGAAGCCGAAATAACCCGGGATCACCGCGCGGTACTCGCCGAACTGGTAGGTGGTATTGAAATGGATCTTGCTGAGCTGGTCGATCACGATGATCAGCAGCGCCAGCAGGAACCACTTCAGGCTGTCACGCAGGGCCGTGGCCGGCCCTGCCGTTTGCAGTTCGACCTCAGGCGTGGACACGGGCCTCACCTTTACCATCGATGTTGTCGACGCAGCGGCCGCAGACATTGCCGTGGCCGGCATGGCTGCCGACGTCGCTGCGATAGTGCCAGCAACGGTCACACTTGGCATGCGCCGACGGCGTGACGGTGATGCTCAGCGCGGAGCCTTCGCTGACGCTGATGCGCGATACCATCAGCACGAACTTGAGATCGTCGCCCAGGCTGGCCAAGAGCGGGAACAGCACTTCGTCGGCCACGACATCGACCTCGGCCTGCAGTGCGGAACCGAGCTGCTCGGCACTGCGCAGTGCCTCGATATCCTTGTTCAGCTGTGCGCGGAAGGCGCGAATGGCCTGCCACTTGCCGACCAGGTCCGCTTCCTGCTGTTCGCCGGTGAGCGGGAACTCGTGCCACACGTGGAACAGCGGCGATTCCTCGTCGCTGCCGACCAGCACTTCCCACGCCTCGTCGGCGGTGAAGCACAGGATCGGCGACACCAGCAGCAGCAGGCTGCGGGTGATGTGGTACAGCGCGGTCTGCGCACTGCGGCGCGCGTGGCTGCCCGCCTGGGTGGTGTACAGGCGGTCCTTGAGGATGTCGAGGTAGAAGGCGCCAAGATCCTCGGAGCAGTAGTTGACGATTTCCTGCACCGCGTGGTGGAAGGCGTAGCGCGGATACAGCTCGCCGGTCACCTTTTCCTGCATTTCCTTGGCCATCAGCAGCGCGTAGCGGTCGATCTCCAGCAGGTTGCCGAACGGCACCGCGTGCTCCATCGGATCGAAGTCCGACAGGTTGGCCAGCAGGAAGCGGAAGGTATTACGCAGGCGGCGGTAGCTCTCGGTGACGCGCTTGAGGATCTCGTCGGAGATCGCCAGCTCGCCGGAGTAGTCGGTGGAGGCTACCCACAGGCGCAGGATGTCGGCGCCGAGGCTGTCGTTGACCTTCTGCGGCGCCACCACGTTGCCCTTGGACTTGGACATCTTCAGGCCCTTGCCGTCGACCACGAAGCCGTGGGTCAGCAGTTGCTGGTACGGCGCGCGACCGATGGTGGCGCAGCCGGTGAGCAAGGACGACTGGAACCAGCCGCGATGCTGGTCGGAGCCTTCCAGGTAGAGGTCGGCCGGCCACGCCAGCTCCGGACGCTGTTTCAGCACCGCGAAGTGGGTGGAACCGGAGTCGAACCACACGTCGAGGGTGTCGCTCAGCTTGCGGTAGTTGGCCGCATCGTCACCCAGCAGTTCGGCAGCGTCGAGGCTGAACCAGCCTTCGATACCCTGCTGCTCGATGCGCAATGCCACCTGTTCCAGCAGCGCGGCGGAATCCGGATGCAGCTCGCCGCTTTCCTTGTGCACGAAGAAGGTCATCGGCACGCCCCAGTTACGCTGGCGCGATACGCACCAGTCCGGGCGGTTGCTGATCATCGCTTCCAGACGGGCACGGCCCCAGGCCGGAAAGAACTCGGTGCTGTCCACCGCGTGCTTGGCGCGCTCGCGCAGCACTTCGCTGTCCTTGCCGGACTTGTCCATGCCAATGAACCACTGCGCGGTGGCGCGGAAGATGATCGGCGTCTTGTGACGCCAGCAGTGCGGGTAGCTGTGCAGCAGCTTTTCCTGATGGATCAGCGCGCCCTGCTCGACCAGTGTCTCGATCACTTTCGGATTGGCTTCCCACACCGACAGGCCGGCGTACAGCTCGGTGGTGGACTTGTAGCGGCCGTTGTCGGCCACCGGGTTGTCCACCGGGATGCCGTACTGCTGGCCGACCTGGAAGTCTTCCAGACCGTGCGCCGGCGCGGTGTGCACCAGGCCGGTACCGGCGTCGGTGGTCACGTGCTCGCCGCAGATGATCGGCACCTGACGGTCGTAGAACGGGTGCTGCAAACGGATCAGCTCCAGCTTGTCGCCGCTGGTTTCCGCCAGCACGGTGCCGTCCACGCCGTAGCGCTTGAGGGTCACTTCGGCCAGGTCCTTGGCCAGGATCAGCTTGCCCTTGGCGGTGTCCAGCAGCTGGTACACCAGCTTGGCATTGACCGATACCGCCTGGTTGGCCGGCAGCGTCCACGGCGTGGTGGTCCAGATCACGGCACGGGCATCGTCAACGTTGGCCGCAAGACCAAACGCTGCGGCCAGCTTGTCGCCTTCCAGCACCTTGAAGCCGACGTCGATCGCCGGCGAGGTCTTGTCTTCGTACTCAACTTCCGCCTCGGCCAGCGCCGAGCCGCACTCGATGCACCAGTGCACCGGCTTCTCGCCCTTGAACAGGTAGCCGTTCTCGTAAATCTTGCCGAGGGTGCGCACGATGTCGGCCTCGGTCTTGAAATCCATGGTCAGGTACGGGTTGTCCCAGTCACCCAGCACGCCCAGACGGATGAAGTCCTTCTTCTGGCGCGCGATCTGCTCGTGCGCGTATTCGCGGCACAGTTCGCGGAACTTGGCGGCCGGAATGTCCTTGCCGTGCAGTTTTTCCACCATCAGCTCGATCGGCAGGCCGTGGCAGTCCCAGCCCGGTACGTACGGCGCGTCGAAGCCGGACAGCGTCTTGGAGCGGACAATGATGTCCTTCAGCACCTTGTTGACGGCATGACCGATATGGATATCGCCGTTGGCGTACGGTGGGCCGTCGTGCAGGATGAACTTGGGACGGCCGGCAGCGACTTTACGCAGTTTCTGGTAGCGCTGCTGTTCGGTCCAGCGCTTGAGCCAAGCGGGTTCACGTTTGGCCAGATCACCCCGCATCGGGAACGGGGTATCCAGCAGGTTTACGGTCTTGCGATAGTCGATGCTCATGCCTGATCTCGTTGCAAACTGGTCAAATAGGTCTTGGCGCTGGCGGCGTCGCGTTCAATCTGCGCCACCAGCTCGTTCAAATCATCATAACGCGCTTCATCGCGCAATTTTTTCAGAAAGTGCACCGAAACACGCTGGCCATACAGATCACCGTGAAAATCGAACAAATGCACTTCCAGCTTGTAATGCTGGCTATCGGTGACCGTCGGGTTCTTGCCGAGGCTGGCCACGCCGCCGAGACGCCCCTGCGGCGTATCGACTTCCACCACGAACACCCCCTGCAGCGCCGGGCGCAGATGCGGCAGATGCACGTTGGCGGTCGGGAAACCGATGGTGCGCCCCAGTTTCTGGCCGTGCATCACCTTGCCACTGATCTGGTACGGCCGCCCCAGCAAGGTAGCCGCGCGTTGCAGGTCGCCGGCGGCCAAGGTATCGCGCACCAGGGTGCTGGAGGCGCGCTCACCGGCCACCAGCACCGACGGCATCGCTTCGGTGACAAAATCGGGACAGGCACTGAGCAACTCGAAATTGCCCTTGCGGTCGGCACCAAACTGGAAATCATCGCCGATCAGCAGATAACGGGTCTGCAATTGCTGCAGCAACACCTCGCGCATGAACAACTCGGCCGGCATGCGCGAAAAGGCGTGGTTGAAACGGTAGACAAACACATAGTCGACCCGTTCTTCTTCCGCCAGGAATTGCAGCTTGTCGCGCAGCACCGACAGCCGCGCCGGCGGCTGGCTGCGGGCAAAGAACTCGCGCGGGTGCGGCTCGAAAGTCAGCAGCGCGGTAGGCAGGCCACGGGCGGCAGCCTCGTGCCGCAAGCGGGCCAGCATCTTCTGATGGCCGAGGTGGACACCGTCGAAATTACCGATGGTCAGCGCACAGGGCAACAAATCATGGCGACGCGGGTCGCCCAGAAACGCTCGCATGGGCAGTCGTGCTCGAAAAGAAACAAACGGTGATTTTAACCAGCCACCCTGAGCCGCGCCAGCCCAAAGCCAAAAAACAAAAGCCCCGGCAGGAGCCGGGGCTTTCTGGCAAGAAGCGAGACTTACATCTTCACTTCTTTGGCAGTTTCTACAGTCACTTCGAAGCGACGATCCGGCTCCAGGCAGGCGATACGCTGAGTGCGAGCCTTGATCTTCGAGCACTGCTCGGTCAGCTTGGCTTGCGATTCGCCAGCGCCGGAAGCGGAGATCTTCTCGGCAGGGATGCCGCCAGCAACCAGGTAGTCCTTCACGGCGTTGGCACGACGCTCGGACAGTTTCTGGTTGTAGGCTTCGGCGCCCATGTAGTCAGTGTGACCAACGATGGCAACCGACTTCAGGTACTTGTCGCCCTTCAGTTCCGCAACCACGCCGTCCAGCGCTGCGTTGCCGGAAGTGATCACGGTCTTGTCGAAGGCGAACAGGCCGGCAGCCGACAGGGTGAAGGACTTGATCTGGGAAACCACGGCAGGAGCCGGAGCAACTGGCGCTACAGCAACCGGCTTCGGAGCTTCCTTGTCGCCGCACTCAACCAGGCCGTCAGTTGCCTTGTTGAAGTAGCCGTCTTTCCAGCATTCGCCGTAGGCGTTGCGAGCCACGTTGTCCAGCACGCCGTCAGTCGCGTAGCCAGCCTTGGCAGCGAAAGCGCCGCTGGACAGCATCATGGCAACAACCAGTGCGCTCAGTTTGATCGATTTATTCATAGCATTTCCTCTTTGTTGGATAAGTCTACCAGCTTCGCAAAACTGCTCATGACAAGCACAGCACGTCAAGCTTTAAGACAAACGCGAAATTCATCCGTTGCCAGATAGTTGGAGTGACTATAGGTAGTCGATCACCACCATGTCAACTTTAGCTCAATGGAATGCGACAAAAAAAGCAACACAAAAGCGGACCATTCTATCGAAACACCACACTTTCAGTTGCTAACAAGCAACAATTTAGCGCTGAGTGCGTCTTTTAAACAACGGCTCCGGCTGCAGTACAGTGGCCTGATACTGGTCGCTGAAATCGCGCAGCCCATCCAGTGCCGCCTCGGCCGGACGGTCGTCGCGAATCGCGAACACGGTGAAACCGACCCGTGCCAGGTAGGCCAGCTGATCGCGCTGCACGTCGCCAATGGCACGCAACTCTCCCTGATAACCGTAGCGCTCGCGCAGCAATCGGGCAAGGCTATAGCCGCGGCCATCGGTAAAGGCAGGGAAATCAATGGCGATCAGCGGCAACTGCGCCAGCGCCGGCCACAGCACGGTCAGGTCGGCATCCGGTGCCAGCCATACCGCGGTCTGGCCGCTGCGGGCCGCAGGATCCAGCGCCAGCCAGGCGGCCAGCGGCAGGATGACATCCTCCGCCGCGTCATAACTTTCGTCCTCGCTGCGGATCAGGCGCCATGCATCTTCCGTGACCGCGTCGTTCTTAATGAGATTTTGCATAAACGCGCTCCTTGAATGGCTCCAGCCCGATACGGCGTACGGTCTCGATAAAGCGTTCGCCAGCCAAGCGTTGCTCCACATACAGGTTCATGATCTTCTCGAACGCCAGCGGCACGTCGGCCTGCGCAAACGACGGCCCGATCACCTTGCCGATGGCGGTGTGGTTGCCCTGGCTGCCGCCGAGGGTGATCTGGTACCACTCTTCGCCGTTCTTGTCGACGCCAAGAATACCGATGTTGCCGATGTGATGGTGACCACAGGCATTCATGCAGCCGGAGAAGTTGCAGTCAATGTCGCCGAGGTCGAACAGGTAGTCGAGGTTGTCGAACTTCAGCTGGATCGCTTCCGCCACCGGAATGGAACGGGCATTGGCCAGCGAGCAGAAGTCGCCGCCCGGACAGCAGATGATGTCGGTCAGCAGGCCGACGTTCGGGGTAGCGAAACCGTGCTGGCGTGCCAGCTGCCATACCTCATACAGGTCGCTTTCCTTCACGTCCGGCAGGATCAGGTTCTGTTCGTGCGCCACGCGCAGCTCGCCAAAGCCGAAACGGTCGGCCCAGTCGGCGGCGGCGTCCATCTGTTCGGCCGTGATGTCACCCGGCGGCACGCCGGTCTTCTTCAGCGACAGCACCACCGAGCGGTAACCGGTCCGCTTGTGGCTGCGGGTATTGCGCGCCACCCACTTGGCGAACGCCGCGTCGCTGACCAGCGGCACGGTGAACGCTTCCGGGTTGGCGGCCAGCTGCTCGTAGGCTGGGTCGGTAAAGAAGCTGGCGTAGTGCGCCACGTCCTCGTCGCGCAGCGTCGCCGGGCCGTCCTTCAGGTGCGCCCACTCGTCTTCCACCTTGGCGGCGAAAGCTTCCGGCGTCATCGCCTGCACCAGGATCTTGATGCGCGCCTTGTACTTGTTGTCACGACGGCCGAAGCGGTTATAGACACGCAGCACGGCGTCGAGGTAGGTCAGCAGGTGGCGGGTCGGCAGGAACTCGCGGATGGTCTTGCCGACCAGCGGGGTGCGGCCGAGGCCGCCGCCGACGATGACCTTGAAGCCGACTTCACCGGCATCGTTCTTCACCACGTGCAGGCCGATGTCGTGCACCTGGGTGGCGGCACGGTCGTCAGCACTGCCGGAGACGGCGATCTTGAATTTGCGCGGCAGGTAGGCGAATTCCGGGTGCAGCGTGCTCCACTGGCGGATGATTTCGCAGTAAGCGCGGCCATCCAGATACTCGTCGGCGGCAACACCGGCAAAGGCGTCGGTGGTGGTGTTGCGCACACAGTTGCCGGAAGTCTGGATCGCGTGCATCTCGACCTCGGCCAGCTCGGCGAGGATGTCGGGCACCCGCTCCAGCGCCGGCCAGTTGAACTGGATGTTCTGGCGCGTGGTCAGGTGACCATAGCCGCGATCGTAGGTACGGGCGATGTGGGACAGCTTGCGCAGCTGGGTGCTGGACAGGTGGCCATAGGGAATGGCGACGCGCAGCATCGGCGCGTGGCGCTGCACATAGAGGCCATTCATCAGCCGCAGCGGGCGGAATTCGTCTTCCGACAGCTCGCCGGCCAGGTAGCGGCGGGTCTGGTCGCGGAACTGCTCGACGCGCTCGCGCACCAGGCGGTGATCCACTTCATCGTACTTGTACATGCTTCTGTTTCCTCAAACGGTCATGGCCGCAGTGCTTGCGGCCAACCTTGTCAGGCATTCGGGCGTTTCAGCGGACTGGCCTTCACGTGCAGGCCACATTCCTTGGATTCCGGGTTTTCCCACCACCAGCGACCGGCACGGATGTCCTCGCCGACGGAAATCGGCCGGGTACAGGGCGCACAGCCGATGGACGGCACATGCTTGTCGTGCAGGCTGTTGTAGGGCACGTCGTTGGCGCGGATATATTCCCACACTTCTTTTTCGGTCCACTCGATCAGCGGGTTGAACTTCATCAGGCCGTTGTCGGCGTCGAACTCGCGATCGGTGAGATCCTGCCGCGTCGGCGACTGTTCGCGGCGCAGGCCGGTGATCCACGCCGACAGGCCGCCCAGCGCGCGTTTCAGCGGCTCGATCTTGCGGATATGGCAACAGGACTTGCGTAGCTCCACGCTCTGGTAGAAGGCATTGATACCATTGCTGTTGACGTAGGCTTCCAGCGCCGTCGCATCCGGATAGTAAACACGGATCGGATGGCCGGGATAGCGTTCGCCGACCTGCTGCATCAGGGTGTAGGTTTCCACCGGCAGGCGCCCGGTATCGAGGCTGAAAATGCCGATCGGCAGGTTGCGGCTGGCGATCAGGTGCATCAGCACCATGTCTTCCGCACCAAAGCTGTTGGCCAGCGCAACGGGCGCGTGGTCGCGGGCGATGGTATCGAGCAGGGCTTCGGTATGCGCTAGCTTGTCGGCAAGGCTCATCGTGGGGCCTCCATGGGCGTTCGGTCTGAAGTCTGCCATGGTAGCGAAAGCCTTTAAAGCCGAAAAGAATATTGTGTTAGTATTTAATTACTTTAGGTTTTAAGGAGCGCACGATGAAACTCCAGCAGTTACGCTATCTGGTCGAAGTCGCCAAGCAGGGCCTGAACGTGTCCGAGGCGGCCGAAAAGCTGCACACCTCGCAGCCGGGCATCTCCAAGCAGATCCGCCTGCTGGAAGACGAACTCGGCATCCAGGTGTTCATCCGCAACGGCAAGCGCGTGGTCGCGGTGTCGGAGCCGGGCAAGGAAGTGCTGCGCATCTCGGAGCGCATCCTGCGCGAGGCACAGAACCTCAAGCGCGTCGGCGACGAATTCTCCAAGGAAGCGGAAGGTGCGCTCACCATCGCCACCACCCACACCCAGGCCCGCTACGCGCTACCCAAGGTGATCGCCGAATTCGTACAGCGCTACCCGAAGGTACGGCTGTCGATCAAGCAAGGCAGCCCGACGCAGATCTGCGACATGGTGGTGTCCGGCGAGGCCGACCTTGCCATCGCTACCGAAGGCATCTCGCTGTACAAGGAACTGGCGATGCTGCCCTGCTACGAGTGGAACCGCAGCATCGTGGCGCCGGACGGCCACCCGCTGTTGGCGCTGCAGCGGCCGCTAACGCTGGACGACATCGTCGCGCACCCGATCATCACCTACGATTTCGCCTTTGCCGGCCGCTCCAAGATCAACCAGGCCTTCACCAGCATCGGCAAGACGCCGAACGTGGTGCTGACCGCGATCGACACCGACGTGATCAAGACCTACGTCAAGCTTGGCCTCGGCATCGGCATCATCGCCAGCATGGCCTTCGAGACCGAACGCGACATCGGGCTGCAGGCGCGCGACGCCAGCCACCTGTTCGACGCCTCGGTGACCAAGATCGGGCTGCGCAAGGATGCCTACCTGCGCGGCTACGCCTACACCTTCATCGAGCTGTTCGCACCGCATCTGCACCGCAAGGAAGTGGACGCCGCGCTGCACCACGGCGACGACGAGGAATAAGCCGCCACCTCCAAAGGTTGGCCGCAAAGAAAAAGGCACCCGTCCGGGTGCCTTTTTTGCTGGCCGCCGTGGCGGCGCGGCTGGCGCTTATTGCGTGTCGCGAATCAGCTTGGCGAGTCGGGCAACGCCTTCCTCGATGCGATCCGGCGTGGCGTGGCTGAAGTTCAGTCGCAGGCGGCCAATGCCGTCAGCCTGGTTGGCGTAGAACGGCTCGCCGGGCATGAACGCCACGTTGTGCTCGCCCAGCGCCACCTTCAGCAGTTCGCGGGTGTCGCGCGTGGTTTTCAGCTTCAGCCAGAAGAACAGGCCACCCTGCGGTACCTGCCAGTCGGCCAAATCGGCAAAGTGTTTTTCCAGCGCGGTCTGCATCGCGTCGCGGCCAACCTTGTACTTGGCCTGCAGCCCGGCCAGGTGCGCCGGGTAGTTGCCGCTTTTCAGCCATTCGCTGATGAACCACTGGCCGAGACGATTGGAGTGCAGATCCACCGCCTGCTTCAGCTTCAGCAGGTAGGGCATCAGGTCCGGCGAGGCGATCAGGTAGCCGATGCGCAGGCCCGGTGCCAGCGTCTTGGAGAAGGAGCCGCAGTAGATCCACGACGCCGACTTCAGGTGCGTCACCATGGGCGCCGGCGCGTCGCCATCGTAGGACAGCGCGCGGTACGGGTCATCCTCGATCAGCACGGTGCCGGCGGCGTCGATCACCTCGGCCAGCGCCTGACGTGTCTCCACGCTGTAACAGGCGCCGGACGGGTTCTGGAAGGTCGGGATCAGGTAGGCAAGGCGTGCCTTGCTGCTGTCCAGTGCCGCAGCCAGCGTGGCCGCCGGCAGCTGGCCGTCAACCTGCTGCACGGTGGTGATGTCGGCACCGAACAGCTTGAATACCTGCAGCGCCGCGAGATAGGTCGGGCCTTCGGTGATGACCGGTGTACCCGGATCGATGAACAACTTGGCGGCGAGGTCCAGCGCCTGCTGCGAGCCGGACAGCACCAGCACCTGCGACGGGTCGCACTGCAGGCCGATACGGGCCGCTTCACGGGTGATCTGCTCGCGCAGTTCCGGTTCGCCTTCGCTGGTGCCGTACTGCGCCAGTGCTGGCGGTACGCCCTTGAAATCCAGTGCCGGCAGGCAATCCGCGGCCGGCAGGCCGCCGGCAAACGAGATCACTTCCGGGCGTTGTGCCGCAGCCAGGATCTCGCGGATCAGTGAACCGGACAGGCGTTCGACGCGCTCTGAAAACATGTTACTCTCCTCTGGAAGACAGGTTTTTATTAGTCAAATTGTTTGACCAACTTAACGCTTAATGACCTTTACGTCAACCATGATTTCCTTGCCAGATTCCTTTGTTTTGCGCGACGCCATGAAGGCGTTTTTTCATGCCTACCAGGCCTTTACCGACAAGCCGGACGAAATGCTGGCGCGGCGCGGCCTGGCGCGGGTGCATCACCGCATCCTGTTCTTCGTGGCACTGTATCCCGCGCTGTCGATCAAGGACCTGCTGGCCTGTCTCGATGTCACCAAACAGGCGATCAACATCCCGCTACGGCAGCTGATCGAGATGGGGCTGATCGCCACCGACACCGCCAGCCACGACAAGCGGGTGAAGGAGCTGCGCCTGACCGAGGAAGGCCGCAAGCTGGAAGAAGCGCTGCACCGCGAACAGGCGCGCCTGCTGATGCAGGCGTTTGCCGAGGCCGGCCAGGACGCCACCGAAGGCTGGCTCAAGGTCAACCAGGCGATGAGCCTGCTCAGCAAGTCCGACATCCCGCGCAGCTGACGCGCTTGCGGCCAACGTTGGCCGCAACGCCCCACCCCGACGCTCAGGCTATGCGCTCGTAGCGCACCTCCAGAATCTCGATCTCCTCCTCGCCGTCCGGACCGCGGAAGAACACCGTGTCGCCCTCGCGCGCCTTGATCAGCGTGCGCGCAATCGGCGAAATCCAGCTGATGTGGCCGCGCGCCAGATCAATCTCGTCGACGCCGACGATGCGCAGCAACTGCTCTTTGCCGTCACCGCGCTGGATCAGCACCGTGGCCGAGAAGAACACCTGGTCGGTGGCCTCGCGCAGCTCCGGATCGACCACCTCGGCGATTTCCAGCCGCTTGGTAAGGAAACGGATGCGGCGGTCGATCTCGCGCAGGCGGCGCTTGCCGTACAGGTAGTCGCCGTTCTCCGAGCGGTCGCCGTTGCTGGCCGCCCAGTTCACCACCTGCGTCATGTGCGGACGCTCGTGCTTCACCAGCTGGTTCAGCTCCTCGCGCAGGCGGTACCAGCCGGCCGGCGTGATGTAGTTCTTGCTCGCGACCGGCAGCCGCTGTTCCGCCGGCAGCTCGTCGTCGTGCTCGTCGTCCTGCTCGCGGGTAAAGGCTTTGCTCATGATGGAGATCCCGGAATAAAAAACGCCCCCGGCCGGAGCAGGAGGCGTTGATGGTCGACAACAGGCTTACTTGGCCGCGTCGCCGCCGCGTACCTTGATCTGACCGGTGGAGGTCAGCCCGGCCCACTTCATCACCGCCGCCACTTCGGCTTCGTTCAGCTCGTAATACTGACCGCGCTTGAGGCGTGGTGGCAAGCCGATATTGCCGAAACGGACACGGATCAGGCGGCTGACGGTAATGCCGAAGTGCTCGAACATGCGGCGCACTTCGCGGTTACGGCCTTCGCGGATCACCACCTTGTACCAGCGGTTGGCACCCTCGTCGGCACCGCCCTGCTCGCTGATGCGCTGGAAGTGGGCGGTGCCGTCTTCCAGTTCGATGCCGGCGGTCATTTCCTTCATCTGCTCGCGGGTCAGCTCGCCCAGCACGCGCACCGCGTACTCACGGTCGAACTCGAAGCTCGGGTGCATCATGCGGTTGGCCAGCTCGCCACTGGTGGTCACCAGCAGCAGACCGGAAGTGTTGACGTCGAGACGGCCGATCGCCACCCAGCGGCTGGACTTGGCCTGCGGCAGGCGGTCGAACACGGTGACACGGCCACCCGGATCGTCACGCGACACGATCTCACCTTCCTGCTTGTGGTACATGATCACGCGCGGCAGGCGGTCGGCCCACTTCAGCTTGATCGGGTTGCCCTTGGCGGTCACGCGGTCCTGCGGACCGACCTTGTCGCCCAGCGCCGCCTTCTTGCCGTTGACGGTGATGAAACCGGCCTCGATCCACTCTTCCATCTCGCGACGGGAGCCAACGCCGGAGGCGGCCAGCGCCTTCTGTAGCCGTACCGGCTCGATATTGCTGTAGTCGACGCGGGTTTCGCGCAGACGGGCGGAACGCTCGGCGATTTCCTGCTTCGGCGCGCGCAGCGCCAGCTTCTTGGCTCGCGGTACTTTCACCGCCGGCGCCTCGCGGCGCGCCTTGCCGAATTCGTTGCTGCCGCGGCCGTCCGGCGACGGTGCGCCGCCCGGAACCGCGAAATTCTTGTTGCCGAACTGGCGCTCGTGCTTGAACGCGGCTTCGCCACGACCGGCATTGCGACGGTCGTCCTGGTGGAAGGCCTGACCATCGCGGCGGGTGGCCGGACGGGTATCCGGATCCAGCGGCTTGCCGTCACGACGGCTGGTGGCGGGTGCGCGGCGGCCATCGGGATTGGATGCGGTTGTGTCACGGCGGCTCTGCGCGGCCGGTGCCACGTTGCGGGCATCGGCGGGGTAAGTGCTACCGTCACGACGGGTTTTCATCACGGTTTTCGGCAGCGGCTTGCCGCTTGGTGCCGCAGCAGGCGTGCTGCGCGGGTTGAAGCTGGCCGGGGCCTTGGGCTGCAGCGGTTTGCCGCCGAAAGCCGGCCGATCGCTGGACGGGTTGCGGGATTGGCCGGATTCCTGGCCACGGACGCGGGCGACGGGTTGGCGCGCGTGATTGCGTTGTCCTTTAGACATCATGATTCCTGTTCAGTATTTTGGGGCGCCTCATCAGCGAGGGGCACTTCACCGTCCTCATCCACGTTGGCCGCAAGCTGCTCCGGCAACACCAGCGTGCCCAGCTCCGCCAGCGGCGGCAGGTCACGCAGGGTATTGAAACCCAGATCATCGAGAAACTTGTGGGTGCTGGCGTACAGCCCAGGACGGCCGGGCACGTCTTTATGCCCGATCACTTCGATCCAGCCCCGCTCCAGCAGGGTCTGCATCACACTGGTCGACACCGACACGCCGCGGATGGATTCGATATCCCCGCGGGTGACCGGCTGTTTATAGGCAATGATGGCCAGTGTTTCCATCACGGCACGCGAATAACGCGGCGGTTTTTCCGGCGTCAGTCGCGCAAGGTAAGGGGTGAACTCGGCACGCGCCCGAAAGCGCCAGCCGGAGGCGAGCTTGACCAGCTCCACGCCCCTGCCCTTCCAGTTCTGCCGGATCTCGTCGAGGATGTCATTGATCAGCGCCGCCTTGACGTCTTCGGTGAACAGCTTTTTCAGCTGGCCGACGGTGAGCGGCTCCTGCGCCGTCAACAGCGCGGTTTCCAGCACGATCTTGAGGTAATTAAGGTCGGTAATGGTCGACATGACAGCCCCGGAACAACGGGCACAACAGAACGGAAGGTGCGGATTTTACACGATTTTTTGCCAAACCGCGCATTTATTCACGAGCGCGGCGCCAGCATGATCACCGCCATGCCGGCCAGACACAGCCCGACCCCGGCCACATCCCACAAGGTTGGCCGCACGCCATCCACCGCCCACAGCCACGCCAGCGCCACGCTGACGTAGACACCGCCATAGGCGGCATAGATGCGTCCCGACGCGTCCGGATGCAGCGTCAGCAACCAAGCGAACAGCGCGAGACTGGCCGCTGCCGGCAGCAGCAGCCAAGGCGAAGCGCCCTTTTTCAGCCACAGCCACGGCAGATAGCAGCCGACGATCTCGGCTAGGGCGGTAAGCACGAACAGGAAAAAGGTGCGCATGACGGACTTTCGGCTGACGGTGGGTGGGTTGGCGAGGGGAAGAAGCACTGCATGATGCCATTTCTGAGGCATAGCAGTCCAAATGGACGGTTCCTCTCTGGCATAATCCCTTCACCATAAGAACCGGGGGATGCATAGTGATAGAACCTCTTGCAGATATTGAAGCACTCGCTCTGAGATGCCACTCCGACTCGTCAAAAGACTACATCGCAGAAGCAATCCTTTCTTACCGCGCAGGCGCCTACCGTGCAGCCATTGTCGGAGCCTGGATTGCGGTGGTTTTTGACCTTGTTGACAAGATCCGTGAGTTAGCACTTTTCGGTGATCCAAATGCCAAATCATTGGAAACAACACATGAAAACATCCTGCAAGAGTTGAACAACGGCTCACCGGAGG
This sequence comes from Vogesella indigofera, assembly GCF_003633895.1. Lineage (GTDB taxonomy): Bacteria > Pseudomonadota > Gammaproteobacteria > Burkholderiales > Chromobacteriaceae > Vogesella > Vogesella indigofera. Next base: position 308,234 of record NZ_RBID01000014.1, on the reverse strand, counting down.
GCTTGAAGCGGGCACTGGAATTTGAACGTACCATTCTAGATAGCTGCCACACCAAGCTGCAGTTTTTCCACAAGTCCCAGCTCAGTGACCTTGAACGGCTCAAGGAAGATCGGAATCGCTGTGCACATCCATCATTCCTGAATGACGGAACACCTTATAGGCCATCTGCAGAACAGGCACGTCTGCATATCAGAAATGCCATTGTGCATGTTCTGTCACAGCCGCCGGTTCAAGGCAAAGCAGCGCTGGACTCACTATTCACACTGATTCAGTCCGAATACTTCCCGACGGATATGGATGAGGCTGTGCTGCAACTGGAAAAAGCAGGGCTACGAAAACCCACCGATGCACTGATTCGGTCTTTGGTCGATCAACTGGTGTACGCCTTCATTGATTCATCCCATTCTCTTTTTCGGAAAAACGCCGTCATTACCGCGATTAATGCCGTTCACAAGCTGCACACCGGAATTGTGGAAGAGCGGCTTCAGAAACAGATCAACAAGATAACTTCCTCCGTAGCAGACGCTGACTTTGACTGGGTGGTGTACCTTGCTGCAAAGCTAAATTCTGCATTCCAGCTACTAGACCAGGCTTCCAGACATAAAGTAGAGCGGCATCTCGCTGTTGCACCCGCAGAGGTGATTTTTCCTTCGCTGAACTTTCTCTGCAGGTTTGCAGACCTTCACCCCATTATTGAACAACGCATCTTGCGTATGTCCGTGGCAGAGCTGGCAAAGATTATTAGTCATCAAAAGCTGAGTATCTGGACCAAAAAGCGTGCAATTCAAATTTTGAGCGAATCACGCTCATGGAATGCAACAAACGAAATCATTGCTTCCGTCATCATGCCTTTGCTTGATTATATGGATGAAAAAGATATCAAAGAGATCATCACCATCCCGAGCAAAACCGGGGCTGATATGATTGGCGCAAATGGATATGGGACATTCATAAGTCATGTCAGATTCAGGAATATTATCCCTGAGCAAGAACTGAATACGACGCTAATAAGTAATAAGGCTAGCTACCTAACACCACCACAACCAGAATCAAATCCAGAGTCAGTAGCGCCTCCACCTCCGCCACCACTTTCGGTGACGACGCCAGCTGAATCCTAAGCAGGGCGCAAGCAGCAGGACCTAGTGCCCTATGCGGTGGCTTACACCACCGCCAACCGCACATAGATAGGCTGGTACGGTTCGTCCTGGCTGACCCTGACCATGCCCTCCTTCACCAGCTCCAACACCGCGATGAAGTTGACCACCAGGTGGGCGACGCCCTTGCCGATGTCGAACAGCTCCTCGAAGGCCACATAGTCGCGGCCGTCGAGGTAGCGCACGATCCAGCTCATCTGCTCGCGCACCGACAGCTCGTCCTGCTTTACCTTGTGGTGACGGTTGTGTTTGGCGCGCGACAGGATGGACAGCCACGCCTGGCGCAGGTCCAGCGCGCTGACTTCCGGCAGCCGCTGCTCGGCGGACTGCTCCACCAGCACCGCCAGCCAGGCGAAGTCGCGGTCGGCCTGCGGCAGCTTGTCCAGCGCCAGCGCCGCCAGCTTCATCTGCTCGTACTCCAGCAGCCGGCGCACCAGCTCGGCGCGCGGGTCGTCCGGATCGTCCTCGCCTTCCACCGGTGGCCGCGGCAGCAGCAGCCGCGACTTGATCTCGATCAGCAGCGCCGCCATCAGCAGGTATTCCGCCGCCAGCTCGAACTGGCCGGCCTTCATCACCTCGACGTAACTCATGTACTGCGCGGTGACCTCGGCCAGCGGGATGTTGAGCACGTCGAGGTTCTGCTTGCGGATCAGGTACAGCAGCAGGTCGAGCGGGCCTTCGAAGCTGTCCAGGATCACCTGCAGCGCGTCGGGCGGGATGAACAGGTCCTGCGGGATTTCCAGTACCGGCTGGCCGAACACGTGCGCGATCGGCAGGGCCGGCGGCAGTTCGGGCGCGGTGAGCTGGAAGTCGGCAAGCGGTGTGGTCATGGTCGGGGACAAGGGTGGGCGGCAAGGGGGGCATTGTACGACCAGCGGTGCGCGAGCGGAACAAGGTTGGCCGCAACGGTTCAGAACCGGTTCAATGTCTGCTGCGACTGATCTCAATGGGGTGATACGGCGTTGAAAACGCCTTCGGCATGCTTGTTTATATCCAGCTCAACGCCGCTTCCTCAGCCATTTTCGCCTTGTCTCGCGTGAGCGCGCGAGACTTTGAACAGGTTCTCAGGCCGGAGCCTGCCACACCAGCTCGAGGAAATCGGCGCCGGCGTGCTCGATGCGGTAGCCGAGCGCGGCATAGAAGGCGTGCACGCGGCGGTCGCGGCGCAGGCAGCTCAGGCGCACCTGCTCGCCGGGACGGCATAGCGCGTGCACCAGTCGCATCGCGCGGCGGCCACTGCCGCGACGCTGCTGCGCCGGCGGCACCACCAGCAGGTCGACGATCAGGCCGGCATCGTCGCGGCGCAGGCTGAGCAGCGCGCGGTTGGCGCCGCCATCCTGGAACCAGAACAGCGACGCCGCCTGGTGGCTGGCGGCGAAGCGCTGCCGTTGCAGCGCCTCGTCCCAGCGCGCGATGCGGCGCAGCCCGGCCATCATCGCGTTGCGGTACAGCGCGTAGGCGGCCTGCTGCTCGCCGGCCAGCAAGGGCTGCAGCGCGCCGCCGTGGCTCACTCGGCGGCGGCCTGCATGTGCTGTTCCGCTTCCATGCGCATTTTTTTGCGGATTTCCGCCTCGCGGAAGCGCTTCTTGTGGGTATCGCTGTCCAGCGACAGCGGCGGCACCGGCATCGCCTTGCCGTTGTCGAACGCCACCATGGTGAAGTAGCAGCTGTTGGTGTGGCGCACGCTGCGCTTCTGGATGTCCTCGGCGATCACCTTGATGCCGACCTCCATCGAGGTGCGGCCAACGTGGTTGACGCTGGCGAGGAAGGTCACCATCTCGCCGACGTGAATCGGCTGCTTGAACAGCACCTGGTCGACCGACAGCGTGACCACGTAGCAGCCGGCGTAGCGGCTGGCGCAGGCGTAGGCGACCTGGTCCAGCAGTTTCAGCAGCACGCCGCCGTGCACGTTGCCGGAAAAATTGGCCATGTCCGGCGTCATCAGCACCGACATGGTGAGTTCGCGCTGGTTTACAGTGTGTTCAAGCATTGCTTCCTATCCTTTATGCATTTTTGTGGCACGGCAGCGTACAATCGTTGCCCACCCTATTGTTTGCTCCGTCGCCATCATGTCATCCCTCTCCCGATTGTTCCAGTACGCGCGGCGCTATCGCCGCGACGTGTACCTGGCCAGCTGTTTTTCCGTGGTCAACAAGTTCTTCGACATCCTGCCCGAGGTGCTGATCGGCGTGGCGGTGGACGTGGTGGTCAACCGCGACGCGTCCTTCCTCGCGGCGCTAGGGGTGACCGATGCCTTTACCCAGCTGCTGTGGCTGGGCCTGCTGACGGTACTGATCTGGGGCGGCGAATCGCTGTTCGAGTACCTGTACCAGCTGCGCTGGCGCAATCTGGCGCAGAACCTGCAGCACGACCTGCGGCTGGATGCCTACCAGCACATGCAGAAGCTGCCGCTGTCCTACTTCGAGGACAAGAGCACCGGCAAGCTGATGTCGGTGCTCAACGACGACATCAACCAGCTGGAACGTTTCCTCAACGGCGGCGCCAACAGCATCATCCAGGTGCTGTGCTCGACGGTGATGGTCAGCGCGGTGTTCTTCTATCTGGCGCCGACGCTGGCGGTGATCGCGCTGGCGCCGATCCCGTTGATCCTGTACGGCACCTTCTGGTTCCAGCGCCGCATCGCGCCGCGCTACGCCGCAGTGCGCGAGGCGGCGGCGGTGATCAGCGGCCGCCTCAACAACAACCTGCTCGGCGTCGCCACCATCAAGGCGTTCACCGCCGAGGCGTTCGAGGCGGCGCACATCCGCGACGCCAGCGAGCACTACCGCGCCACCAACGCCGCTGCCATCCGCCTGTCGTCGGCCATCATCCCGGTGATCCGCATGGCGATCCTGTCCGGCTTCGTGGTGACGCTGGTGTACGGCGGCCACCTGGCGCTCACCGGCGCCATCGGCGTCGGCAGCTATTCGGTGCTGGTGTTCCTGACCCAGCGCCTGCTGTGGCCGCTGACCGGGCTGGCCGACATCGCCGACCTGTACCAGCGCTCGATGACCGCCGTCGACCGCGTACTGGACATCCTGCAGGCGCCGCTCTCCATCGACTACCACGGCCGTGCGCTGCCGCATGACAGCGTCAGCGGCCAGCTGAGCTTCAGCCACCTGACCTTCGGCTACGGCGACCTCACCGTGCTGCACGACATCTCGCTGACCATCCCGCCGGGGCGCACGGTGGCCTTTGTCGGCGCCACCGGCTCCGGCAAGAGCACGCTGGTCAAGCTGCTGCTGCGCTTCTACGACGCGCAGCACGGCGAGATCCGCCTCGACGGCCAGGACATCCGCCAGCTGGCGCTGACCGACCTGCGCCGCGCCATCGGCTACGTCAGCCAGGACGTGTTCCTGACCGACGGCAGCGTGGCGCAGAACATCGCCTACGGCATGCCCGAAGTTGGCCGCGACGCCATCGTTGCCGCCGCGCGCGCCGCCGAGGCGCACGAGTTCATCGATCGCCTGCCGCTGGGCTACGACACCCCGATCGGCGAACGCGGCCAGAAGCTGTCCGGCGGCCAGCGCCAGCGGCTGGCACTGGCGCGCGCGATCCTGAAAGACCCGAAGATACTGATCCTGGACGAGGCCACCAGCGCGGTGGACAACGAGACCGAGGCCGCCATCCAGCGCTCGCTGGACGTGGTGTCGCGCGGCCGCACCACGGTGGTGATCGCGCATCGCCTGTCCACCGTGCGCCACGCACACTGCATCCACGTGATGGAGCACGGCCGCCTGATCGAGTCCGGCACCCACGACACGCTGCTGGCGCAGGATGGCAGCTACGCCGCGCTGTGGCGGCTGCAGACCGGCGAGCGCAGCGCCGACAAGGTTGCGTAAACCGCCAAGCACGGCAAGCCGTTGATCCGGCAGCCATTTCCATGACAACAGCCCGGCATGTCGCCGGGCTGTTTTCTATACTGCAAGCCGGTATCCGTCTGGCGGGCAGCGCTCATGGACATCTCCGGCTCCGGCACCCCTTACGCGACAAGCAGCCTCTCCCGCCACGCGGCGGGTTGCCCGTGCCCGGCCTGCCAGCGCCAGGCGGCGACCGTTGCGGCCAACGTTGGCCGCAACCGCGCCGGCGAGCCCTTAAGCCGCGCCGAACAGCAGCAGCTCAGCCGGCTGCAACAGCGCGACGACGAGGTCCGCCGCCACGAGCAGGCGCATCTGGCCGCCAGCGGCGGGCTGGCGCGCGGCGGTGCCAGCTACCAGTACCAGACCGGGCCGGACGGCCAGCGCTACGCCGTCGCTGGCGAAGTCAGCATCGAGGTCAGCCCCGGCCGCACCCCGCAGCAGACGCTGGACAAGGCGCGTACCATCCGCAACGCGGCACTGGCACCGGCGCAGCCCTCGGCACAGGATCTCGCCGTCGCACAGCAGGCCGCCCGCATGGCGCAGCAGGCCGAACAGCAACTGCGGGCCACCGAATCCGCCAGCAGTGGCAGTGTGCAACAGGCCCGGCTGCAACGCGCCTACCGCGCCGACGAGCCACTGCCCAGCGGGCTGCTGCTCAGCACCAGCGCCTGACGCGACGGCAATAGGCGGCATACTCTTCGCCGAAACGCGCCGCCAGCGCCCGCTCTTCCGGCGCGATCTGGAAACGGTTCAGCCACAGCACGAACAGCAGCGGCCCCAGCAGCGCCGGCCACTGCTGCAGCCACCACGCCCAGGCCAGCAACAGGCACAGCATGCCCAGATACATCGGATTGCGGCTGACACGATAGAAACCGCTGACCACCAGCGTCGAGCTGTTTTGCGGCGTCAGCGGATTGACGGTGGTGTGCTGGCGCACGAAAGCCAGCACCGCGCTGCTGTCGAGCAGCACGGCCAGCACCAGCAACAGCCAGAGCGGCCACGACACCGCCGCCGCCGGCGGCCAGCCACCCCGCCACCACGTCAGCGCCGCCATCAGCGCGGCACACGCAAGCCCCACTAGTGGCGGCGGGATACGACACTCCAGCCAGCGCATCATGTTGTCTCCTTTCCATGTTTGTCGCCCAGCCGCGCCCGCGCCAGGCGCAGGCCGTTGCCGATCACCAGCAGGCTGGCGCCGACATCGGCGAACACTGCCATCCACAGCGTGGCGACCCCGGCCAGCGCCAGCACGAAGAACAGCAGCTTGATCGCCAGCGCGATCACGATATTGGCGCGCAGCACCGCCATGCTGCGCCGCGCGTGGGCGAACAGCAGCGGCAGCTTGTCGAGGCGGTCGTCCATCAGCGCCACCTGCGCCGTCTCCAGCGCGGTGTCGGAACCGGCCGCGCCCATCGCGATGCCGAGATCGGCCTGCGCCAGCGCCGGCGCATCGTTGACGCCATCGCCGACCATCGCCACCCCACCCTCGCGCTGCGCTGCGGCCAAGCTTTGCAGCTTGTCGTCCGGCAACAGGCCGCCGTGCGCCTCGTCCAGCCGCAGCGCGGCGGCGACGCGGCGTACCACCGCCGGCTGGTCACCGGACAGCATCAGCACGCGCAGCCCCTGCGCCTGCAAGGCGGCAATGGTGGGTTCTGCCTGTGGCCGCAGCGTGTCGTTGACGTGCAGCAGCGCCAGCAGCGCACCATCGGCCAGCAGCAGCAGATAGCCCTCGCCCTGTTCATCCAGCGGCGCCAGCAGTGCGTCCAGTTGCGCCGCTGGCACGCCCTGCGCCAGCGCCAGCCGGCGATTGCCCAGCGCCAGTTGCCGGCCGCCGGCACCGCCCAGCATGCCCTGCCCCGGCAGCTCGGTCACCGCGCCGTGCAGCGTGGCGGGCGCAACGTTGGCCGCAGCCGCACGCCGGCACACCGCGCGCGCCAGCGGATGGGTGGAGTGCTGCTCCAGCGCCGCCGCCAGCGCCAGCACCGTCGCCTCGTCGTGGCCGTCGGCCAGCGGCTCGACATGCGTCACCGCCACCGTGCCGCTGGTGAGGGTGCCGGTCTTGTCCAGTGCCACGGTGCGGATGCGCGCGGCGGCTTCCAGCGCGGCGCCGCCCTTGATCAGCATGCCGTGGCGCGCGGCGGCGGCCAGTGCCGACACCAGCGTCACCGGGGTGGCGATCACCAGCGCGCAGGGGCAGGCGATCACCAGCAGCACCAGCGCCTTGTACAGCGCCGCCTGCCAGCCCAGCAGCCCCAGCATCGGCAGCGCCACCGCCAGCAGCACGGCCAGTGCCACCACCAGCGGCGTGTAGCGCGCGGCGAAGCGGTCGATGAAACGCTGCGTCGGCGCCTTGCCGGCCTGCGCCTCGCGCACGCTGCGGATGATGCGCGCCAGCACGCTGCCGTCGGCCGGCGCGGTGACGCGCAGCTGCACCAGCGCACCGCCGTTGATGGCGCCGGCGTACACCGCGTCGCCCGGCCCCTTGTCCAGCGGCAGGCTCTCGCCGGTGATCGGCGCCTCGTTGAACTGGCTGTGGCCGGCGCTGATCTCGCCGTCCAGCGGCACCCGCTCGCCGGGGCGCACGCGCACGATGCGGCCAACCTTGACCGCCGCCACCGCCACCTCCTGCCAGCCGTCGCCGTGCTCAACCCAGGCGGTTTCCGGCCGCAGCGCCATCAGCGCCTTCACCGCGTCGCCGGCGCGCGCCAGCGCCCTTGCCTCCAGCTTTTCCGACAGCGCGAACAGGAACAGCACCATCGCCGCCTCCGGCCACTGCCCGAGCAGCATCGCGCCGAGCACCGCCAGGCTCATCAGGAAATAGATGTTCAGCGTCGCCGTCTTCAGCGCGAACCAGGCCTTGCGCGCGGTGCTGCGTCCGGCCAGCAGCATCGCCGGCACGGCGCAGGCCACCACCGGCACGCTGGCATCGCCGGCGCCACCGAAGGCCAGCGCCTCGGCCAGTGCCGCCAGAGCACCGGCCAGCCACAGCTGCCAGCCGGCTTGCCCGTGCGTGGCGACGGCGGCGGGGGCGGCACTCGCGTGCAGCGTGGCGGGCATGCCGATCGCCGACAGTGCCACCAGCACCTCGGTCTCGACCACGCCGTCGTGGTGCAGCGTCACCGTTCGCTCGATGTAGTTGAAGGACAGGTCGTTGACGCCGGCCAGCGGGCGCAGCACCTTGGCGATCAGCTGGCCCTCGGTGGGGCAATCCATCGCCGGAATCGCCAGCTGCAGACGCTCGCCGGCGGTGTTGGCCGGCGGCGGGGTCTCGGTGTGGGCGGCATGATCGTGGCCGCTGTGGTCATGGCCGTGGTGTTCCGGCGTGGCGCAGGATGCGGCCGCGCCGGCGGCGGGCTGGTGCTTGCAACAAGAGGACATGGCGGACTCCCGCAGATTTCATTCGTGTATTGCACACCCTGTAGCTACTATAGGGTCAAGCACGAATTGATGATGGCGGGAGCAGGCTGATGCAAATCGGGGAATTGGCCAGACAGACTGGCTGCGAGGTGGAAACCATCCGCTACTACGAGCGCGAGGGACTGCTGCCGGCACCGGCGCGCAGTGCCAGCGGTTATCGCCGTTACGAGCCGGGCCATGTTGAGCAGCTCAACTTCATCCGCCACTGCCGCTCGCTGGGCATGTCGCTGGCCGACATCCGCCAGCTGGCCGACTATCACCAGCATCCGGCACCGGAGCCGTGCGACCGCGTCAATGCGCTGATCGACGACCAGATCCGCCGCGTGCACAGCCAGATCGAGACGCTGCAGCAGCTGGAGCAGCAGTTGCTGGCCTTGCGCGGGCGCTGCCACAGCCCGCACACGCTGGCCGATTGCGGCATCCTGAAAACGCTGGAAGACGCCTCCAGCGGCGAGCCGTGCGTCTGCCATCCGCCGGCGACGGGCAAAAAAATAGCCGGCTAAAAAGCCGGCCTAACAACGCTCGTAAGGGGAATCCAAGGAATAAACCTCGTACACAATCCCCGGATGTACGAGGCATCAGTCAATTCTGATTCAGCACTCGGCTGATGCCTTTC
>NZ_RBID01000014.1:0-299089 GCF_003633895.1 Vogesella indigofera | reverse complement strand
CGCTCGTAAGGGGAATCCAAGGAATAAACCTCGTACACAATCCCCGGATGTACGAGGCATCAGTCAATTCTGATTCAGCACTCGGCTGATGCCTTTCAGCGGTATCGCTACCACCGATCACAACCTGTCACTGGCGGTGCGAGTCGGGAGGAGAATCCGTTCTGCAGCCTGGGTGCCAGCGGTCGGTTGTCGTTACGAGCCACAACACAACACAGAGAGTGAGTGCAGTATAAGCAGGCCCTAGACATTCCGGAAATGAATTAAAATTATCAAAATCATTCCAATACAGAATCAACCAACGGCGGGCAAAAAAATAGCCGGCTAAGTAGCCGGCCTAACATGCTCGTAAGGGGAATCCAAGGAATAAACCTCGTACACAATCCCCGGATGTACGAGGCATCAGTCAATTCTGATTCAGCACTCGGCTGATGCCTTTCAGCGGTATCGCTACCACCGATCACAACCTGTCACTGGCGGCGCGAGTCGGGAGGAGAATCCGTTCTGCAGCCTGGGTGCCAGCGGTCGGTTGTCGTTACGAGCCACAACACAACACAGAGAGTGATTGCAGTATAGGTAGCCGCCGTTCATTCTGGAAATGAATTAAAATTATCAAATCAATTCCATTAAGGCATAGTCAAGATGGACATCAAGGCGCTGCGTTACTTTACCGAGCTGGTGCGCCAGCAGAACTTTACCCGCGCCGCCGAGGCGCTGTTTGTCACCCAGCCCACCATCAGCAAGATGGTGAAACAGCTGGAGGACGAGATCGGCAGCCCGCTGCTGATCCGCGAAGGCAAGAGCTTCCACCTCACCGACGCCGGCCGCGTGGTCTACCAGCGCGGCCAGGACGTGCTGGCGGCACAGCTGCGCCTCAACAGCCAGCTGGCGGAACTGGCGGAGCTGGCGCGCGGCGAGCTGGTGGTCGGCCTGCCGCCGATGACCGGCGGTGCCTTTTTCGCGCCGGTGGTTGGCGCCTTCCGCGACCGCTATCCCAATGTCGAGCTGAAGATGGTGGAAGACGGCGCCCGCGCCATCGAAAGCAGCGTGCGCAACGGCCTGCTGGAAATCGGCGCCGCGGTGCTGCCGGTGGACAACACCGTGTTCGAAAGCCTGAGCCTGGTACGCGACCGGTTGTGCCTAATCGCGCCCACCGGCAGCCCGTGGCACGGCATGGACAGCGTCACCCTGCTCGACATCGCCGACCGGCCGCTGGTGTTCTATCCGGAGGACTTCTCGCTCAGCGCGCGCATCACCGACGCCTTCCGCCTGCTCGGCAAGAGCGTGCACATCGCCGGGCGCAGCGCGCACTGGGACTTCATCGCCGCGATGGTGGAGGCGCGGCTCGGCATCGCGCTGCTGCCGGAAGTGGTCGCCAGTCACCTGGAGCCGCACCGCTTCGACGTGGTGCCGGTCGACGAGGAACGCATCATGTGGCACATCGGCCTGATCTGGAAGAAGGACAGCTACCTGTCGCACGCCGCCCGCGCCTGGATCACGCTGACCCGCGAAATCCTGCTGCCGGGACACTGAGCAGCGCACCGCAGCACCAGCTTGGCCGCAAGCAATGCGGCCAACCTTGCCGCCGTACCACGCCCGCGCGGCACCATCGCCGCCACGCCACTTCCTCCACACCATGAAAAACGCCACCGCGAACGGTGGCGTTGTGCTTGGATCAGGCAGTCTTGCGACTTAGATCATGCCCTTGCTTTTCAGCAGTTCGAACATGGTCTTGCCGATTTCGGCCGGGCTGCGAGTGTAGGCGATGCCTGCCTGCTCGAAAGCCTTGAACTTCTCTTCGGCAGTACCCTTGCCGCCGGAGATGATGGCGCCAGCGTGGCCCATGCGCTTGCCTTTCGGGGCAGTCACACCGGCGATGTAACCAACAACCGGCTTGGTCACGTACTGCTTGGCGAATTCGGCCGCTTCTTCTTCCGCGGAGCCGCCGATTTCACCGATCATCACGATAGCGTCGGTATCCGGATCGTCCTGGAACAGTTTCAGCGCGTCGATGTGGCTGGTGCCCGGGATCGGGTCGCCGCCGATACCGATGCAGGTCGACTGGCCCAGACCCAGCGCGGTGGTTTGTGCCACGGCTTCGTAGGTCAGGGTGCCGGAACGGGACACGATACCGATACGGCCCGGGTTGTGGATGTGCCACGGCATGATGCCGATCTTGCACTCACCCGGGGTGATGATACCTGGGCAGTTAGGGCCGATCAGGCGGATGCCGGCTTCGTCGACGGCTTTCTTCACGTACAGCATGTCCAGGGTCGGCACGCCTTCGGTGATGCACACGATCAGCTTCACGCCGGAATCGATGGCTTCCAGGATGGAATCCTTGGCGAAAGCTGCCGGTACGTAGATTACCGAGGCATCGGCCTGGGTCTGGCGTACGGCGTCCTTCATGGTGTTGAACACCGGCAGGCCCAGATGCTCGGAACCGCCCTTGCCCGGGGTCACGCCACCGACAACCTTGGTGCCGACTTTCAGCGCCTGTTCGGCATGGAAAGTACCGTTCTTGCCGGTGAAGCCTTGCACCAGCACTTTCGTATCTTTGTTTACCAATACGCTCATTTTGAAATCCTTATGCGGTGCAGGTGATTAAAGCGCGGCAACGGCAGCAACGATCTTCTCGGCTGCGTCGTTCAGGCCCTGGGCGGATACCAGCTTCAGGCCGGAGTCGTCCAGGATCTTGGCGCCCAGTTCAGCGTTGTTGCCTTCCAGGCGCACAACGACTGGAACGGTCACGTTCACTTCTTTGACAGCAGCGATAATCGCTTCGGCGATCATGTCGCAACGAACGATACCGCCGAAGATGTTGATCAGCACGCCCTTGACCGAGGTATCGGCCAGGATCAGCTTGAACGCTTCGATCACGCGCTCTTTGGTCGCGCCGCCGCCCACGTCCAGGAAGTTGGCCGGCTGGCCGCCTTTCAGCTTGATGATGTCCATGGTGGCCATCGCCAGACCGGCGCCGTTCACCATGCAGCCGATGTTGCCTTCCAGTGCCACGTAGTTCAGGTCGAACTCGGAAGCTTTCACTTCGCGCTCGTTTTCCTGCGACTTGTCGCGCTGGGCCAGCAGCTCAGGGTGACGGTACAGGGCGTTGGAGTCGAGGTTGATCTTGCCGTCGACGCAAGCCAGTTCGCCGTTTTCACGCAGTGCCAGCGGGTTTACTTCGAACAGTGCGAAATCGTTGGACACGAACGCGTCGTAAGCGCCCAGCATCAGCTTGGTGAATTCACCGATCTGCTTGCCGGACAGGCCCAGGGCGAACGCGCAATCACGTGCCTGGAACGGCTGCATGCCGACCAGCGGATCCACTTCCACCTTGATGATTTTTTCCGGAGTTTCTTCCGCTACTTTTTCGATTTCCACGCCGCCTTCGGTGGAAACCATGAACACCACGCGCTGGGAGCCACGGTCAACCACGGCGCCCAGGTACAGTTCGCGCTGTACCGGGTACATGTCTTCGCATACCAGTACGCTGTGAACTGGCTGGCCAGCGGCGTCAGTCTGGTAGGTCACCAGATTGGTACCGATCAGGCTCTTGGCAACTTCAGCGGCTTCTTCGCGGCTTTTCACCACTTTCACGCCACCGGCCTTGCCACGGCCACCGGCGTGGACCTGGGCCTTAACAACGGCAAATTTGCCGCCCAGAGTGTCGTAAGCAGCAGCGGCTTCTTCTGGCGAGTTCGCCAGAATGCCCTTTTGCACCGGCAAGCCGTATTTGGCCAGCAGCTCTTTCGCTTGGTATTCGTGCAGGTTCATTGAGTTTCCTTTCGGGTGGATAGTTGGCAGGCCTTGCGGCCAACCTTGCTATGCCTGTGATTCTGCGATTGTACCGCCCGCGGCGCGGGCGGTCTTGTTTAATCGTGTAGCGTGCTTAGCCGTGCAGTGCGCGCTTGTCGGCAGCCAGCGCCGCCTCGTGCACCACTTCGGACAGCGACGGATGGGCGTGGACAATGCGCGCCAGGTCTTCGCTGGCGGCCTTGAACTCCATCGACACCACGCCTTCGGTGACCAGCTCGGACACCATCGGGCCGATCATGTGCAGGCCGAGGATGCGGTCGGTCTTGGCGCAGGCCAAGAGCTTGACGGTGCCCTGTGCCTGACCCAGACCCAGCGCGCGACCGTTGGCCGCAAAGCCGGAAGTGCCCTTCTTGTACTCGATGCCTTCGGCCTTGAGCTGCTCTTCGGTCTTGCCGACCCAGGCGATTTCCGGCGAGGTGTAGATCACCCACGGAATCACGCCGAAATCGACGTGCGGCTTCTGGCCGGCGATACGCTCGGCCACGGCCACGCCCTCTTCCGACGCCTTGTGCGCCAGCATCGGGCCACGCACCACGTCGCCAATCGCCCATACGTTCGGCAGGTTGGTCAGGCAGTGGTCATCGACCACCACGAAACCGCGCTCGTCCAGCTGCAGGCCGACGGTTTCGGCGCCCAGACCGGCAGTGTGCGGCAGGCGGCCGATGGACACGATCAGCTTGTCGAACTCGGCCTTCACGGCTTCGCCGTTCAGCTCGTAGTTGACGGTCACGCCCTTGTCGCCCTTGACGATCTCGCCGATCTTCACGCCCAGCTTGATGTCGAGACCGGTATCCTTGGTCAGCGTCTTGAACGCTTCCTTGGCGATCTGCTGGTCGGCAGCGGCGAGGAAGGTCGGCATCGCTTCGAGGATGGTGACGTCGGCGCCGAGGCGCTTCCATACCGAACCCATTTCCAGACCGATCACGCCGGCACCGATCACGCCCAGGCGGGCCGGCACTTCGCTCAGCGCCAGCGCGCCTTCGTTGTCCAGCACCAGCTGGTTGTCGGTCGGCAGACCCGGCAGCTGACGCGGGCTGGAGCCGGTGGCGACGATCACGTGGGTGGCTTCCAGGGTGTCGACCACGGCACCGTTGTCGGTCACTTCAATGACCCACTTCTCGCCCTGGCGGCCCTTGAGGCTACCCAGACCGTGCACGTTGGCAACCTTGTTCTTCTTGAACAGGAAGGCGATGCCACCGGCGTTCTTAGTGATGATGTCGTTCTTGCGCGCCAGCATCTTGGCTACATCCATCTGGGCGCCGTCGACGCTGATGCCGTGCTTCTGGAAGTCGTGCTGTACCGCGTGGAAGTTTTCCGACGACTGCAGCAGTGCCTTGGACGGAATGCAACCGACGTTCAGGCAGGTGCCACCCAGCGAAGGCTTGCCTTCCGGGTTCTTGGTGGCGTCTACGCAAGCGGTGCTGAAACCCAGCTGGGCAGCACGGATGGCAGCGACGTAGCCGCCTGGGCCACCGCCGATTACCACCACGTCAAACTGTTGACTCATGATTGTTCCTTGTATTCATTGCGGCCAACCCCTCAAGGTTGGCCGCAACCGGGAAAGCGGGACCAACCGTCCCGGACAGGCTTACAGGTCGAGGATCAGGCGGGCCGGATCTTCGATCGCATCCTTGATCGCCACCAGCGACAGCACCGCTTCGCGGCCGTCGATGATGCGGTGGTCGTAGGACTGCGCCAGGTACATCATCGGACGCACGACTACCTGGCCGTTTTCCACTACCGCACGCTCCTTGGTGGCGTGCATGCCGAGGATGGCGGACTGTGGCGGGTTGATGATCGGGGTCGACATCATCGAGCCGAAAGTACCGCCGTTGGAGATGGTGTAGGTACCGCCGGTCAGCTCTTCCACGGTCAGCTTGCCTTCCTGCGCACGCTTGCCGAATTCGGCGATCTGCTTCTCGATGTCGGCCAGCGACAGCTGGTCGGCGTTGCGGATCACCGGCACCACCAGGCCACGCGGGCTGCCAACGGCGACGCCGATGTCGAAGTAGCCGTGGTAGATGATGTCGTTGCCGTCAACCGAGGCGTTCACGATCGGGAATTTCTTCAGCGCGGCCACAGCGGCCTTGACGAAGAAGCCCATAAAGCCCAGCTTCACGCCGTGCTCTTTCTCGAACTTGTCCTTGTACTTGGCGCGCAGGTCCATCAGCGGCTTCATGTTCACTTCGTTGAAAGTGGTCAGAATCGCGTTGGTCTGCTGCGATTGCAGCAGGCGCTCGGCCACGCGCTGGCGCAGGCGGGACATCGCCACGCGCTGCTCCGGACGGCCGGACGCATCGGCGGCAACCGGTGGCAGCGGTGCTACCGGCTTGGCAGCGGCAGGTGCCGGCTTGGCGGCAGCAGCAGCCACGTCTTCTTTCAGGATGCGACCGTCACGACCGGAGCCGGCCACGCCAGCCAGGTCCACGCCGCTTTCGGCAGCCAGCTTGGCAGCCGACGGCATCGCCGCGCCGCCTGGCGCTGCAGCCTGTACCGGTGCTGCGGCAACCGGGGCCGGGGCAGCGGCTGCTGCGGCCGGGGCGGCATCGCCAGCGGTAGCCGCGGTGTCGATGCGGGCGATCAGCTGACCGGAAACCACGGTCGCGCCATCCTGCTCGATGATTTCGACGATCACGCCGGCCAGCGGTGCCGGCAGTTCCAGCACGACCTTGTCGGTCTCCAGATCGATCAGGTTTTCGTCACGGGCAACCGCCTGACCGACACGCTTGTGCCAGGACATCAGGGTGGCTTCGGAAACCGATTCCGGCAACTGCGGCACTTTCACTTCGATAATGGCCATGTTCTTCTCCGTTTTGGGGCGGCTGGCAGCCGCCCTTTGTTCTACAGGTGTTATTTGTTAACCGACATGGCTTCTTCGATGAAGCCCTTCAGTTGCGCAACGTGCTTGCTCATGTAACCCACGGCCGGCGATGCCGACGACGGACGACCGGCAAACAGCAGGGTCTGCTTGGCGCCCAGCAGCGCCTCCAGACGGTGGCGGATCTGGTACCAGGCACCCTGGTTGCGTGGCTCTTCCTGAACCCACATGATTTCCTTCACGTGGGAGAAGCGTGCCAGCTCGGCCTGCAGCTGTTCGGTCGGGAACGGATACAGCTGCTCGACGCGGATGATCGCCACTTCGCTGTCCAGCTCGCGCTCCTTGCGGCCGTTGACCAGATCGTAGTAGACCTGGCCGGAACACAGGATCACGCGCTTCACTGCCTTGGCATCGCTGATGCCGGCATCGCCGATCACCGGACGGAAGCTGTGGGAAGTGAAGTCTTCCAGCGGGCTCATCGCATCCTTGTAGCGCAGCAGGCGCTTGGACAGGAAGATCACCAGCGGCTTGCGGAACGGACGCAGTACCTGGCGGCGCAGCACGTGGAACATCTGGCTGGCTTCGGACGGCATCACGATCTGCATGTTGTGCTCGGCGCACAGCTGCAGCCAGCGTTCCAGACGCGCGGAGGAGTGCTCCGGGCCCTGGCCATCGTAGCCGTGCGGCAGGATGGTGGTCAGGCCGCACAGACGGCCCCACTTGGTTTCGCCGGAGGAGATGAACTGGTCGATCGCGACCTGGGCGCCGTTGGCGAAGTCGCCGAACTGCGCTTCCCAGATCACCAGCTGGTCCGGTGCCGAGCAGGCGTAGCCGTACTCGTAAGCGAGGACCGCTTCTTCGTTCAGGATCGAGTCGATCACCAGGAAATCGGCCTGGTTGTCCGACATGTTGCGCAGCGGCACGTAGGTGCCTTGGTCCCAGCGCTCGCGGTTCTGGTCGTGCACCACGGCATGACGGTGCGAGAAGGTACCGCGGCCGGAGTCTTCACCGGAGATGCGCACGCCGTAACCGTTGGTTACCAGCGAGGCATAAGCCAGTGTTTCGGCCATGCCCCAGTCGATCGCCTGCTCGCCGGCAGCCATCGCGCGACGGGCATCCTGCACGCGCTTCACGGTCGGGTGCAGCTTGTAGTTTTCCGGCACCGAGGTGAACTTCTCGGCCAGACGCTGGATATCGGCGTGTGGCAGCGAGGTGTCGGTCGGGTGTGCCCAGTGGGTGCCCTGGTACTGCGACCAGTCCAGCGCGTGTTCGCGGCGATAGTTGGACAGCACGGTCTGCTCGACGTGTTCGCCCTTGTCCAGCGCATCGCGGTAGGCCTGGATGAAGTTGTCGGCCTCGGCGGCGGTCAGCACGCCTTCGCCCACCAGACGCTCGGCATACATCGCGCGCACGCCGCCGTGCTTGGCGATCTTCTTGTACATCATCGGCTGGGTCAGGAACGGGTCGTCGCCCTCGTTGTGGCCCAGTTTGCGGTAGCAGACGAGGTCGATGACCACATCCTTGTTGAACTTCATGCGGAAGTCCAGTGCTGCCTGCATCACGTAGCACACCGCTTCCGGATCGTCGCCGTTGACGTGGAAAATCGGTGCTTCGATCATCTTCGCCACGTCGGTACAGTACAGCGTGGAACGCATGTCGCGGGTATCGGAGGTGGTGAAGCCGACCTGGTTGTTGATCACGATGTGCAGCGTGCCACCGGTACCGTAACCGCGCGTCTGCGACAGGTTGAAGGTCCCCTGGTTGACGCCGAGACCGGCAAAGGCGGAGTCACCGTGGATCAGCACCGGTACCGCGGCCTTGCGCTCGCTGTCCTTGCGGCGATCCTGACGCGCGCGCACCGAACCCTCGACCACCGGGTTGACGATCTCGAGGTGCGACGGGTTGAACGCCAGCGACACGTGCATCGGGCCGTTGGCGGTCGGGATGTCGGAGGAGAAGCCCATGTGGTACTTCACGTCGCCGGAAGCCAGCTCCTGCGCCGCCTTGCCTTCGAACTCGGCGAACAGGTCGCGCGGCTGCTTACCCAGGGTGTTGACCAGCACGTTCAGGCGGCCACGGTGGGCCATGCCGATGATCAGCTCTTCCACGCCCACCGAGGTGGCGTTCTGGATCAGGTGGTCCAGCGCGGCGATGGCGGATTCGCCACCTTCCAGCGAGAAACGCTTCTGGCCGACGTACTTGGTGTGCAGGTAGCGTTCCAGCGTTTCGGCAGCGGTGATCTGCTTGAAGATGCGCTTCTTCTTGTCGGCGTTGTAGTGCGGGGTCGACAGGTCACCCTCGAAGCGCTTCTGTACCCAGTGCTTTTCTTCGGAGTTGGTGATGTGCATGTACTCGACGCCGATATTGCCGCAGTAGGTCTGCTTCAGACGGGCAATGATCTCGGACAGCGGCAGCTTTTGCGGCGCCACCAGCGAGCCGACATTGAAGTGCACCGCCATGTCGGCATCGGTCAGGCCGTGGGTGGCGTGATCCAGCTCGCGCAGCGTTGCCTGGTCCATGCGCTTCAGCGGGTCGAGGTTGGCCTGGCGCGAACCCAGTACGCGGTAGGCCGAGATCAGCTTCAGCACCGCCACCTGTTTCTGCATCGACTCCCAGTCGGTGGCGGCGCTGCTGCGCTGTGCTACCGGCGGGCGCTTGGCCAGCTGGATGAAGGATTCCTGGATCGGCTGGTGAGCGACATCACGGTCGGCAGCACCAGGCGCGGTAGAAAGCTTGTCGAAGTAGTCCCGCCATTCCTGCGAAACGACTGTCGGATCAGCGAGGTACTGCTCGTAGAGATCCTCGATGAACGGTGCATTCCCACCAAACAGGTAGGAATGACTGTACATGGATTGCATCATTATTCGACCCTTTTGTCTGCGTTGCTGCTTTGCAAAAACCGTTTTGACAAAGAGAGTGGGCGCTTGACACCCCCGCTCCCTTTGACAGAACGCTCTGCCCTGCCCCAGCGGGCAGAAAAAGGTTGGCCGCAAGCCTGCGGCCAACCTTGTCTACTGCTTAGCGGTTGCCTTCGTCGATGAAGTCACGACGCGGAGCACCGGTGTACAGCTGGCGCGGACGGCCGATCTTCATCGCCGGATCGGCGATCATTTCGGTCCAGTGCGAGATCCAGCCCACGGTACGTGCCAGCGCGAAGATCGGCGTGAACATCGATACCGGAATACCGATCGCGGACAGCACGATGCCAGAGTAGAAATCGACGTTCGGGTACAGCTTGCGCTCGATGAAGTACGGATCGGACAGTGCGATCTTTTCCAGTTCCATCGCCAGCTTGAACTTCGGATCGTTCTGCAGGCCCAGTTCGGTCAGCACTTCGTCGCAGGTCTTCTTCATGATGGCGGCGCGCGGGTCCATGTTCTTGTACACGCGGTGGCCGAAGCCCATCAGTTTGTAGCGCTTGTCCTTCACGCCCTGCATGAATTCGGCCACGTTGTCCACGGAACCGATTTCGTCCAGCATCTTCAATACGGCCTCGTTGGCGCCGCCGTGCGACGGGCCCCACAGGCAGGCGATACCGGCCGCGATACATGCGAACGGGTTGGCACCGGAGGAGCCGGCCAGACGCACGGTGGAGGTGGACGCGTTCTGCTCGTGGTCGGCGTGCAGGGTGAAGATGCGGTCCAGCGCGCGCGCGGTCACCGCATTCACCTTGTACTCTTCGCACGGGGTGGAGAACATCATGTGCAGGAAGTTCTCGGCGTAGGTCAGACCGTTCTTCGGATAGGAGAACGGCAGGCCCTTGTTGTAGCGATACGCCTGTGCCGCGATGTTCGGCAGCTTGGCGATCAGGCGGTGTGCGGAGATGCGGCGATGTTCGGAGTTATTGATGTCCAGCGAGTCGTGATAGAACGCGGACAGCGCGCCGACCACACCCACCATCACGGCCATCGGGTGCGCATCGCGGCGGAAACCCTTGTAGAAGCTGATGATCTGGTCGTGCAGCATGTTGTGGCGCATCACGCCACGTTCGAACTCGGCACGTTGCGCCGCGGTCGGCAGTTCGCCGTTCAGCAGCAGGTAGCAGACTTCGAGGTAGTCGCTCTTTTCGGCCAGTTGTTCGATCGGGTAACCGCGGTAGTACAGCTGACCGATATCACCGTCGATAAAGGTGATGGCGGATTCGCAGCTGGCGGTAGCCAGGAAACCCGGGTCAAAGGTGAACATGCCGGTCTTGGAGAAGGCGCGGATATCAACGACGTCCGGTCCCAGGGTACCCTTCAGCACCGGCATTTCCAGCGTGTCTTTGCCGTCGTTGTAGGTGAGCGTCACTTTACGATTGTTTTCCACAGCAATACTCCCAGTCTAATTTGTGGTCGTTGTAATAATTGTTTGCTGCTGCGGGCCTCAGGCTGCCCGCAAGATCCCGATGATGTGCGCCAGCTCGGGATCGTCCACTTCCGCCTTGCCGTTCACGTAGTCCAGAAAGTCGTTATCGCCCAGATCCAGGCATTTCTGATACGCAAACAGCTCGGCCGTGGTGAGCTGCTCGAAACCGTTGGCGAGGAAACGCTCCAGCACCAGGTCGAGTTCGAGCAGGCCACGGCGCGAGCGCCAGCGGATCCGTTTCAGTTCGATCGGATCAAAATCGGTCATACCGCACGCTTGACCATCAGGTCTTTGATCTTGCCGATGGCCTTGGTCGGGTTCAGACCCTTAGGACATACGTCAACACAGTTCATGATGGTGTGGCAGCGGAACAGACGGTACGGGTCTTCCAGGTTGTCCAGACGCTCGTTGGTCGCCAGGTCGCGGGTATCGGCAATGAAGCGATACGCCGCCAGCAGGCCGGCCGGGCCGACGAACTTGTCCGGGTTCCACCAGAACGACGGGCAGGACGTGGAACAGCAAGCGCACAGGATGCACTCGTACAGGCCGTCCAGCTCTTCGCGGTCTTCCGGCGACTGCAGACGCTCGCGCTCTGGCGGTGGCGTGTCGTTGATCACGTACGGCTTGATCGAGTGGTACTGCTTGAAGAACTGGGTCATGTCCACGATCAGGTCGCGGATGACCGGCAGGCCCGGCAGCGGACGCAGCTCAATCGGCTGTTTCAGGTCGGCGACGTTGGTCACGCAAGCCAGACCGTTCTTGCCGTTGATGTTCATCGCGTCGGAGCCGCAGATGCCCTCGCGGCAGGAGCGGCGGAACGACAGGGTGTCGTCCATCGCCTTGAGCTTGACGATCACGTCCAGCAGTTTCACGTCGGTCGGCGACAGCTCGACCTCGTAATCCTGCATGTACGGCTTGGCGTCCTTGTCCGGATCGTAGCGATAGATGGAAAAACGTGCTGTTTTCATATAAGTCTCCGGCCGGCGCTTAGAAGGTACGCACTTTCGGTGCGATGTACTCAACCGACAGCGGCTTGGTGTGTACCGGCTTGTAGGTCAGACGACGATCTTCACCGTAGTACAGGGTGTGCTTCATCCAGACTTCGTCGTCGCGCTGCTGGAAGTCGGCGTGGGCGTGGGCGCCACGGGACTCTTTGCGCGCATCGGCCGAGATCAGGGTCGCCACGGCCACTTCGATCAGGTTTTCCAGTTCCAGCGCTTCCACGCGGGCGGTGTTGAACACCTTGGACTTGTCCTTGATCTGGGTGCGCTTCACGCGCTCGGCCACTTCCTGGATTTCCTTCACGCCCAGCGCCAGGTTTTCCGAGTTGCGGAACACGGCGGCACGCGCCTGTACCGTACGCTGCATTGCGGCGCGCACGTCGGCGACCTCTTCGCCACCGGTCTGGTTGTCCAGACGCGCGATACGATCCAGCGAGATCTGGCCGGCGTTGGCTGGCAACGGCTTCCAGGTCGGCATTTCGTTCTTGATGAATTCGACCATGCTGTCACCGGCCGACTTGCCGAACACCACCAGGTCGAGCAGCGAGTTGGTACCCAGACGGTTGGCACCGTGCACCGAGGCGCACGCACATTCGCCGGCAGCGTAGAAGCCGTTGACGCGGGCTTCCGGATTGTCGCCTTTCGGGATCACCACTTCGCCACGGTAGTTGGTCGGAATACCGCCCATCATGTAGTGGCAGGTAGGGATCACCGGGATCGGTTCCTTGATCGGGTCGACACCGGCAAACTTGATGGCGATCTCGCGAATGCCAGGCAGACGCTGCTTGATGATGTCCGGACCGAGGTGGTCCAGTTTCAGCAACACGTGATCCTTGTTCGGACCGCAACCACGACCTTCCAGCACTTCCTGTTCCATCGAGCGGGCCACGAAGTCACGCGGGGCTAGGTCTTTCAGGTTAGGCGCGTAGCGTTCCATGAAGCGTTCGCCGTTGGCGTTGAGCAGAATACCGCCCTCGCCGCGCACGCCTTCGGTAATCAGCACGCCGGCACCGGCCACGCCGGTCGGGTG
This sequence comes from Vogesella indigofera, assembly GCF_003633895.1. Classification (GTDB taxonomy): domain Bacteria; phylum Pseudomonadota; class Gammaproteobacteria; order Burkholderiales; family Chromobacteriaceae; genus Vogesella; species Vogesella indigofera. The sequence continues at coordinate 286,080 of NZ_RBID01000014.1, read as the reverse complement.
GAACTGCCAGAACTCCATGTCTTCCAGCGGGATGCCGGCACGCACGCTCATGCCCAGGCCGTCACCGGTGTTGATGAAGGCGTTGGTGGAGGCGGCGTAGATACGGCCGGCACCACCGGTGGCGAACAGCACGCCCTTGGCGTGGAAGTTGTAAACCTCGCCGGTTTCCATTTCCAGTGCGGTCACGCCAACCACGTCACCGTCTTCGTCACGGATCAGGTCCAGCGCCATCCACTCGATGAAGAACTGGGTGTTGGCGCGCACGTTACGCTGGTACAGGGTGTGCAGCATGGCGTGACCGGTACGGTCGGCCGCGGCACAGGCACGCTGCACTGGCGCTTCGCCTTCATTCTGGGTGTGGCCGCCGAACGGGCGCTGGTAGATCTTGCCGTTTTCCAGACGGTCGAACGGCATACCGAAGTGCTCAAGCTCGATCACGGCTTCAGGCGCCTTGCGGCACATGAATTCGATGGCGTCCTGGTCACCCAGCCAGTCCGAACCCTTCACGGTATCGAACATGTGCCATTCCCAGCGGTCTTCCTGCACGTTGCCCAGCGAGGCGGAGATACCACCTTGTGCGGCAACGGTGTGCGAACGGGTCGGGAATACTTTGGACAGTACGGCAGTTTTCAGGCCGGACTCGGACAGTTGCAAGGCAGCACGCAGACCTGCGCCACCGCCGCCAACAATTACTGCATCAAATCGACGAACGGGAATGGTCATTACAGCCCCCATACAACCTTAAGCGAATAAATAAAACAGGACACCAGCCAAACCGCAGTCAGGGTGTGCATGGTCAAACGCACGCCAACCGGTTTGATGTAGTCCATCCAGAGATCGCGAATGCCTACCCATGCATGCAGGAACAGCGCAATCAAGGTGGTCTGGGTCAGCACTTTTACCCAGGTCTGACCGAACAGCAGCTTCCAGCCTTCATAGCCGGAAGGCATCGCCAGCAGGAACAGGATCAGTGCGGCGGTATACACCAGCATGATCACGGCCGTGGCGCGCTGGACGATCCAGTCTTTCAGGCCGTAGTGAGCACCGACAACTTGACGGTTTACCATAGGATGCCTCCGATGATGGCGGTCAGGCTCAGGCTGACGGCCAGAACCATTTTCGCGGTAGCGCGGGCAGTTTGCAGCTCAAGTCCCTTGTGGATATCCAGCAGCAGGAAACGGATACCGGCGGCAGCGTGGTGCAGGAAGCCCCACAGCAAGCCGATCAGGATCAATTTCACCAGGGGGTGGGCGACAACAGCACGGTAGCTGTCAAAGGCGTCGGCGGAACTGAGCGAACCGCTGAGAAGGTAAATCAGGAGTGGCAGGGAGAAAAACAGTGCCACACCGCTGATCCGGTGCAGGATCGAGACAATACCCGGCACGGGCAGTCTGATCTTGCTCAGATCTAAGTGCTTTGGTCGTTGCTTCTGCATATAGCTTCCTTGGATGTGCATGAACCAAGTGGTTTTTTACGTTAGCGGCGGCCCGAAAACTGCCGTCGCCGTTAGGAGCCAGGGGCCACCCCTGATCCATCAAGATCATGCTGCACGATGCTGCACGTGCAACATAATCTGAAGATTCTACCAAATCTGCGCGTCGCTGCCGACCGGGCTATCCGAAATGCGACACATAGAACCGCGTTTGCGACACATCGTCATGCCGGCAAATGCTGCAGCGTCAACGCCAGCCGATCGGTCAGACACAAACGCTGCCGCCACTCCACCGCCGCGCCGTTGACATCCACCGCCAACCGCAGGTGCGACAACACCGGCGTGCCGGACACCGCCGCCAGCAACTGCGCCTCGTCGCGCTCCAGCACCACCGCCCGCCACTGTTCGGTCGCCACCCGCAGGCGGACGCCGAAGTGCTGCTGCAGTACCGCCCACACGCCGGGCAACTGGCGCAGCCAGCGCGAATCCAGCGCCGGAAAACGCTCGGCCGACAACAGCACCTCGTCCAGCGCCACCGCCTGACCGCGCAGCCGCCACAACAGGCGGATGCGGAACACCGGCGCCGCGCGGCGCAAACACAGCGCCGCCGACACATCATCCGGCGCATTGCCGCGCGCGATACCGAGAAACTCGCGCTGCAGACGATCCGGACTCTCCGACAACAGCCCCGGCGAGATCATCGACATCCCGGCCCAGTCATCGGCGCCGGGCGCCACAAAGGTGCCCTTGCCCTGCTGCCGGTACAGCACCCCGTCGGCCACCAGTTCGGTCAGCGCCTTGCGTACCGTGCCCTGGCTGACGGACAGCTGTTCGGCAAGCTCCCACTCGCTGGGCAGCGACTCCGCCACCTGCCACTCCCCATCGCACAGACGCTCCAGAATCTGCTGTCTTGCCTGTCTATACAAAGGGATACGATTGAGACTCTTGCTGTTCATGGACTTTTTAACACCAAACGCGATCAAGGTAAACACTAGTCTTATATAAGACATAAGACAAAAAGTCACGTCCTGATTGCACAGAGCGGTGCAAGGGCAGCACAAAGGCGGTGCAGCATGCTAAACTCGCTGAAACTGTTGCAAAGCAGCATCCAAAGAGCAGTCATTCCAAAGTTCTAAAGGAGAGTACATCGATGAAAGCCCCCGTTCGCGTCGCCGTCACTGGTGCAGCCGGTCAGATTGGTTACAGCCTGTTGTTCCGCATTGCCAGTGGTGAAATGCTGGGCAAGGACCAGCCTGTCATCCTGCAACTGCTGGACCTGCCACAAGCCCAGACCGCCGTTAAAGGCGTGATGATGGAACTGGAAGACTGCGCGTTCCCGCTGCTGGCCGGCATGGTTGCGACCGACGACCCGGAAGTGGCTTTCAAGGATGTACAGGTTGCCCTGCTGGTTGGCGCCCGTCCGCGCAGCAAAGGCATGGAACGCAAGGACCTGCTGACCGCCAACGCCGAAATCTTCACCGTGCAGGGCGCCGCCCTGAACAAGGTGGCTGACCGCAATGTAAAAGTGCTGGTAGTCGGCAACCCGGCCAACACCAACGCCTACATCGCGATGAAGTCGGCGCCGGACCTGAATCCGAAAAACTTCACCGCCATGTTGCGTCTGGACCACAACCGCGCGCTGTCGCAAATCGCCGCCAAGACCGGCAAGCCGGTTGCCGCCATCGAGAAGCTGGCCGTGTGGGGTAACCACTCACCAACCATGTACGCCGACTACCGCTTCGCCACCATCGATGGCCAGTCGGTAAAAGACATGATCAACGACCACGAATGGAACCGCGACGTATTCCTGCCGACCGTGGGCAAGCGTGGCGCCGCCATCATCGAAGCACGCGGCCTGTCCTCGGCTGCCTCGGCCGCCAACGCTGCCATCGACCACATCCGCGACTGGGTACTGGGCACCAACGGCAAGTGGGTGACCATGGGTATTCCGTCCGATGGCTCCTACGGCATCCCGAAAGACGTGATGTTCGGTTTCCCTGTCACTTGCGAAAACGGCGAGTACAAGATGGTCGAAGGCCTGGAAATCGATCAGTTCAGCCGTGACTGCATCAACGTCACCCTGAGCGAACTGGAAGAAGAACGCGCCGGCGTTGCCCACCTGCTGGGTTGATGACTGAGCGTTCCGGCAAAAGCGCACCGCAAGGTGCGCTTTTTGTCTTTACCGAATTACCGAATCACAACGCAATCCCGCTCTTTTTGGAGGTCGAAACACCATGATTGAAGCCGAAGTACTCAATCAAATTCAGGCACAGATCGACGATCTGGCTACCCGCAACACTGATATCCGGGGGTATCTTTGACTACGACGGTAAAAAAGACCGTCTGGAAGAAGTTTCCCGCCTGACCGAAGATCCCGATATCTGGAACGACCCCAAAAAGGCACAAGAACTGGGCCGTGAGCGCAAGCAGCTGGAAGACGTGGTGCTGGTGATCGAAGGCATCGCCGCCACCCTCGCCGATTGCGCCGAACTGTTTGAAATGGGCCGCGCCGAAGGCGACGACGACACCATCCTGGCGGTGAAGGCCGATCTGGACGAGGTCGAGGCCAAACTGGCCAAGCTCGAATTCCGCCGCATGTTCCATGACCCGATGGACCCGAACCACTGCTTCCTGGACATCCAGGCCGGCGCCGGCGGTACCGAGGCCCAGGACTGGGCCGGCATGCTGCTGCGCATGTACGTGCGCTACGCCGAACGCAAGGGCTTCAAGGTCGACATCCTGGAAGAATCGGAAGGCGAAGTGGCCGGCATCTCCAGTGCCACCATCAAGATCGAGGGCGAGTACGCCTATGGCCTGTTGCGCACCGAAGTCGGCGTCCATCGCCTGGTACGGGTGTCGCCGTTCGACTCCAACGCCCGCCGCCACACCTCGTTCTGCTCGGTGTTCGTGTATCCGGAAGTGGACGACAGCTTCGAGATCACCATCAACCCGGCCGACGTACGCACCGACACCTACCGCGCCTCCGGTGCCGGCGGCCAGCACATCAACAAGACCGATTCGGCGGTGCGCCTGACGCACATCCCGACCAATATCGTGGTGCAGTGCCAGAACGACCGCTCGCAGCACCGCAACCGCGACGAAGCGTGGCAGATGCTGCGCGCCAAGCTGTACGAGCGCGAACTGAAAATGCGCAATGAAGCCAAGCAGTCGCTGGAAGACAGCAAGACGGACGTGGGCTGGGGCCACCAGATCCGCTCCTACGTATTCGACCAGTCGCGCATCAAGGACCTGCGTACCAGCTATGAAGTTGGCAACATCAAGGGCGTGATGGACGGCGACCTGGACGGCTTTATCGAAGCCAGCCTGAAACAGGGCGTTTAAACGATACCCAAGGTTGGCCGCACGCGATGCGGCCAACCTTTTACATTGATGGAGATACCATGTCGGAACACGAATCCAGCCAGCCGCAGCACGACGAAAACCACATCATGGCCGAGCGCCGTGACAAACTGAAAGCCCTGCGCGAAGCCGGCGTTGCCTTCCCCAACGACTTCAAGCGCGAAGACTTCAGCGGCGATCTGCACACCCGCTACAACGACAACAGCAAGGAAGAACTGGAGCCGCTGAACGTACAGGTTGCCGTTGCCGGCCGCATGATGCTCAAGCGCGTGATGGGCAAGGCCAGCTTCGCCACCATCCAGGACGTGACCGGCCAGATCCAGCTCTACATCAACGACCAGGGCGTCGGTCCGGAAGTCCACGCCGCATTCAAGCACTGGGACATGGGCGACATCATCGCCGCGCGCGGCACCCTGTTCAAGACCAACAAGGGCGAGCTGTCGGTCAACGTGACCGAGCTGCGCCTGCTGACCAAGTCGCTGCGTCCGCTGCCGGACAAGTTCCACGGCATGACCGACCAGGAACAGAAATACCGCCAGCGCTACGTCGACCTGATCACCAGCGAGCACAGCCGCAACACCTTCATCAAGCGCTCCAAGATCGTGCAGACCATCCGTGAAGTGATGGTCGCCCAGCACTATCTGGAAGTGGAAACCCCGATGATGCACCCGATCCCGGGTGGTGCCACCGCCAAGCCGTTCGTCACCCACCACAACGCGCTGGACATGTCGCTGTACCTGCGCGTGGCCCCGGAGCTGTACCTGAAGCGCCTAGTGGTCGGCGGCCTGGAGCGCGTGTTCGAGATCAACCGCAACTTCCGTAACGAGGGGATGAGCACGCGCCACAACCCCGAGTTCACCATGATCGAATTCTACGAGGCGTACAGCGACTACCAGCGCATGATGCAGATGACCGAGCACATCATCCGCCAGTGCGCCATCGCCGCCACCGGCCACACCACCGTGACCTACCACGGCAAGGAAGTGGACCTCGGCAAGCCGTTCGACCGCTTCACCATCGTCGGCGCCATCAAGCACTACAACCCGCAGTACACCGACGCGCAGCTGTTCGATGCCGAGTGGGTGGCCGCGGAGATCCAGCGCCTAGGCGGCAAACTGCCACCGGCACCGGGCCTCGGCAGCCTGCAGTTGACGCTGTTTGAAGAGTGTGCGGAAAGCCTGCTGTGGAACCCGACCTTCATCGTCGACTACCCGGTCGAAGTGTCGCCACTGGCACGCGGCTCCGATGCCGACCAGTCGATCACCGAGCGTTTCGAGCTGTTCATCGTTGGCCGCGAACACGCCAACGGCTACTCCGAGCTGAACGATCCGGAAGACCAGGCCGCGCGCTTCCTGTCGCAGGTCGAGCAGAAGGATGCCGGCGACGACGAGGCGATGCACTACGACGCCGACTACATCCGCGCCATGGAATACGGCCTGCCGCCGACCGGCGGCTGCGGCATCGGTATCGACCGTCTGGTGATGCTGCTGACCGATTCGCCTTCTATCCGCGACGTCATCCTGTTCCCGCAGATGCGACTGGAAGGCCAGGCCTGAGCAACAGCTTCGCTGAGTGTGTGAAGAAACTCAGCAGCACCTGAAAAACCAGACCGTGATCAGACCAAAGCCCCGGCAGCGATGCCGGGACTTTTTGCATTTAGCTGTCGTTCATCCTTTATTCGTCGGCGTAGCGCCGGGCGATGGCGCGGAACTCCTCGGCAATCGCGTCGAAGGCATCCACCATGTCGGGGTCGAAGTGCTGGCCGCGCCCGGCGCGGATTATCTCCACCGCCTGCTCGTGCGGAAACGGCGGTTTGTACACCCGGCGCGAGATCAGCGCGTCGTAGACATCGGCAACCGCCATCAGCCGTGCCGATACCGGGATGGCATCACCGGCCAAGCCTTCCGGATAGCCGCTGCCATCCCACTTTTCCTGGTGATAGTTGGCAATCTCGCGCGCCAGCCGCAGAAAGCTGCTGGGCGCATCCAGCAGCCTCTCCGCAGTGGCGATGGCATCGCGCCCCAGCGTGGTGTGCATCTTCATGATTTCGAATTCTTCGGGCGTCAGCTTGCCCGGCTTGAGCAGGATGGCATCCGGAATGCCCACCTTGCCGATGTCGTGCAGCGGCGCCGACTTGTACAGCATGTCGATGGTGTCGTCGTCCAGCACGGCGCCAAAACGCGGGAGAGACTGCAGCTGCTGCGCCAGCGCCCGCACATAGTTCTGCGTGCGGCGGATGTGGTTGCCGGTTTCGTGATCACGGGTTTCGGCCAGCGACGCCAATGCCATGATGGTGACATCCTGGATCACCTGAACCTCCCGGGTGCGGATGTCCACCTCGCGCCGCAGGAATGCGGCCTGGTCCTCCAGAAAATCCGCTGCCGCCTTCAGCTGCATGTGGGTATTCACCCGCGCCAGCACGATGGGCGGCGAGATCGGCTTGACGATGTAGTCGACCGCGCCGGCATTGAAACCGGCCTGTTCGTCGTCGTGTTCGCTCATCGCGGTCAGGAAGATCACCGGAATCTTGGCGGTGCGCGCGCTGCTCTTGAGCTGGCGGCACACGGCAAAGCCGCCGATACCCGGCATCATCACGTCCAGCAACACCAGATCCGGCAGCAGCTCGCCCTCCAGCAGCTGCAAAGCACGCTCGCCGCTATTGGCCACCAGCACGCGGTAGCGGTCTTTCAGCAGGCCGTACAACAGGGTCAGGTTTTCCGGCGTGTCGTCGACGACCAACACCGTCTGCCTCGCTGGCCGCAGTGGAGAGTCGATCATGGCGCATCCTCCTGCCAGCAAATGCCGGCCTCCGTTGCGGCCTGCTCCAGCCACTCGCGCGCGGCGGGAAAGTCGAACTGCCGCATCGCCTTGTCGAAAGCGGCATAACTGGCAGCAGGCAACACGGCACGCAGGCTATCGGAATGTTCCAGAAAAACGCCCAGCGCATCGCCGTCGCTGGCGGCCAGCAGGGCGGCCAGTTCACGCAGCTGCAGCGCCGTATTGTCCGGACGCAGCTCGCCGGCATGCTCCTCCTGCGCCAGCGCGTCTTTCAGCAACGACAGCACCCGCTGCATTTGTTGGTCGAAGTCCGCCAGCAGCGGCTGATAGGCCTCACGCTCGACGATGGCCCGCTGCAGGCTGGCCGCCACCACCTGCAGGCGCAGGAAGCCCAGGGTACCAGCCAGCCCCTTGAGACTGTGCACCACCCGCACCGCCGTCTCGTAGTCGGCGGCGGCCAGCGCGGCAGCAACCCGCTTGGCCGCGTCGCCCTCCTCCGCCACGAATTGGCGCAGCAGGTGCAGGTACAGGCTGCGGTTACCGGCCACGCTGGCCAGGCCCGCACTCTGGCTGAGCAGTGCCGCAGGGATAGCAGCGGCGGTAGCCGATACTGCAGGCGGGGTCACCGCGGTAGCGGCCGGCCCCGACGGTAGCCAGCGCAGCAGTGTTTCGAACATCAGGTACGGGTCTACCGGTTTGAGGATGCGATCGACCATCCCGGCCGCCATACAATTATCGTATTCGGTCGCCTGCACATCCGCGGTCAGCGCGATGATGGGCAACTCCAGCAGGCGCGGGTCACCGCGAATCAGCCGCGTGGCCTCGATGCCGTCCAGCACCGGCATCTGTACGTCCATCAGCACCAGCTGGTAGTGATCCGCCGCCTGCTCTGCCAGGCGGATCACCGCATCGCGGCCATTGCCCACCACCTCGACCGTGGCGCCAGCCGCCTGCAACAGCTCCACCGTCAGCTGCTGGTTGATCTTGTTGTCCTCGGCCAGCAGCACGCGCACCCCGTCCAGGCATGGCAAGGCCAGCATCTGGCGGGCGGTATCGCTCTCGCGCTGCACGCCGAACAGGCCCAGCATCACGTCCAGCAGTGACGACTGGCTCACCGGCTTGACCAAAAAGGCTTCCACGCCGGCCGTCTCCGCCGCGGCGCGCACGTCGTCACGGCCGAAAGCGGTGACCATGATGATCCTGGCACCATTCAGCGCCCGGATGCGGCGGGCGGTCTCGACACCGTCCATCACCGGCATCATCCAGTCCACGAACACGATGTCAAAAGGATGATCCATGCTGGCCTGGCGATAGATGTCCAGCGCCTCGCGCCCGGAAGCGCAGGTGCTGACGGCAAAACCCAGTCCGCGCAACTGCTCGGACAGGATGTCGCGCGCCGAGGCATTGTCGTCGATGACCAGCACGCGCAGCCCGCTTGCCAGATCGGACAAGGACTTGCCACGGGTATCGACCGCACTGGACACCCCCAGCCAGGCACTGAACAGGAAACTGCTGCCACAGCCTGGCGCCGACTCCACCTGGATCGCTCCGCCCATCAGCTCCACCAGCCGCTTGGCAATCGCCAAGCCCAGCCCGGTGCCGCCAAACCGGCGCGTGGTGGAGCCATCCGCCTGACTGAAGGCCCGGAACAGTCGCGCCTGCTGCGCCTCATCCATGCCGATGCCGCTATCGGTCACACCGATGCGCAGCTTTACCTTGTCGCCCACCTGCTCCAGCAACTGGATGCTCACGGTCACCTGTCCCTGTTCGGTGAACTTGATGGCATTGCCCACCAGATTGGTCAGCACCTGCCCCAGGCGCAGCGGATCGCCCACCAGGTTCTGCGGCACGGCCGGACTGCATTCGAACAGCAGCTCCAGCCCCTTGTCCGCCGCCTTCTGCCCGACCAGCGACGACACATTTTCCAGCACCTCGTCCAGCCGGAAACTCACCGTCTCCAGCTCGATGCGGTCAGCCTCCACCTTGGAGAAGTCCAGAATGTCGTTGATGATGCCCAGCAGCGAGGTGCCGGCATTGTGGATCTTGCTGACATAGTCGCGTTGGCGCTGGCTCAGCTCGGTTTTCAACGCCAGATAGGACATGCCGATGATGGCGTTCATCGGCGTGCGGATCTCGTGGCTCATGTTCGCCAGGAACATGGACTTGGCGCTGGTGGCTTGCTCGGCCTCGTGTTTGGCCGCGCGCAGCGCGGCGGCGCTCTGTGCCAGCCGGGTGTACAGCAGGCCGTTTTCCAGCAGCAGCACGATCAGCACAAAACTGGCCGCCAGCAAGCCGTAGATGCGGCCAGCGTAGAAGCCGAGGTCGAAACGACCGCCATTCAATACCGCGGACAAGGCGATATCGCACAACCAGGCAAACATCACCACGCTCAGCCACAAGTCCAGCGTCGTGCGCAGCCGGTCGCGCAGCAGCAGCACAAACGCCAGCAGACTGAGCCCCCACACGCTGAACACCACCCCGCGCATGACTGGCGTGTAACGGTTGCCCTGCATGATGGGCGGCAGATAGGCATGTCCCAGCGTGACCACCAGCAACAAGGCCAGCGTGGCCAGTGCGGCCAACATGCAGCACAGCAGGATGGCGTAGGCGGGGTGCCAGCGTGGAGGTAGTTCCAGCTTCCGCCGCGCCAGCATGGTGTAGACCATCACCAGCAGCGGAAAGCCGCCATGCCAGAACATGTACAGCCAGGCCGTGGTCTGCGGCCCGGCACCCAGCAGCCCGCCGGGGGAGAACAGGCCGGGAAAACTCAGCGCATGCACCACCGCCATAAAGGCCGTGAACAGGTAGCCGGTGGCCAGCGTCAGCAGCGCCAGCGAGCGCAGGATATAGAACTGGCCGAACAGCAGGATCGCGGTGATCAGGTCGTTCAGCACCAGCGCCGACTGATAGGCCGGGATAAACGCCCATACTTTGGCCTGCGGCTGCTTGGCAAACGGCACCAGCGCAGCGAACAGCAGCGCGGAAATGACGATCACCGCCAGCATCAGCCGCTGCTGTTTATGCGAGGGGGCAGAGGTGGACAGAAAGGCGAACCCTTCGTACTGCAATGAGGCTGATCGCTGCATGGTTCGGGTAACTCGCTATGGATCGCATCAGAACGCGGGAGACACCCTTTTCTATGTAGCACAACTGGCGGAATAGTCATTCGACATTTATTGATACTGTCGCACTTTCAGGCAGCACATGACAGATAACACGTTGGCCGCAAGCCACAGTCAGGAGATTGAGCACCGCACAGTAAAGCGTTGAGCCGGCAGGCGAGCCGACTCGTACGCGACACAACCAAACCTGCGGCCCTGCGGTGCGCTGCGCAGGCATCACCCTCGGCAGTAGGGAGCAGTCCGTCACGACGGAAAATGACGGACACCGGGCTGCGCCGCCATGCCGCCAACGCGCCCGGGCAAGGCTGTCCGGCAGGCGCCGGTGGGCTAGCCCGGTTTCAGCTCGAGGCGCTGGCGCAGGGTCGGTGCCAGTATCTTCAGCACCTGTACCGGCAGGGCGCTGGTGAAGCGGTAATCACCCGCCTGCGGCCCCGCCACATAGGCAATCAGCGTGCCGAAGTAGCGGTCGCCGATATAAAACGCAAAGGCGCCGGAGCGGCTGACCACCCGCTCGGAAGTCAGCACCCCGCCCTTGGCAAACACCTTGAAGCGGTTGTCGCCGGTACCGGTCTTGCCACCGACCGGGATGTGGGTACCGTCCGCCAGGTCGAAGGCGCCGGCCACCCGCCGCGCAGTGCCCAGCTCCACCACCTCGGCCAGCGCCTTGCGCACCACCTGCGGAATCTCGGGTGGCAGCACGCGCTCGCCTTTGGCCGACGTCTGGGTCAGGCTGGTTTCGTACGGGGTGCCGGCGGCAAAGTGCAGCTTGTCGAGGTAGACCGTCGGCAGGCGCACGCCGTCATTGGACAGGATGCCCATCAGTTCCGCCAGCGACGCCGGGCGATCGGCGGAGGCGCCCAGCGCGGTGGCGTAGGATGGCACCAGCGCGTCAAACGGATAGCCCAGCCGCTTCCAGCCCTTGTGGATCTGCTTGAAGGCGTCGATTTCCTTGATGGCCCTGATCCGCGACGCCTGCCCTGCCCGGTTCTTGCTGTTGAGCAGCCACTGGTAAACCTCTTGCCGCTGCTGGGTGCTGGCGCGGACCAGCTCGCTCCAGTCGGCGTCCGGATGCTGGTGCAGATAGGCCACCAGCCACAGCTCGAGCGGGTGCACGCCGGCCAGATAGCCGCGGTCGTTCAGGTTGAAGCGCTCTGGGCCGAGCTCGTCGTACAACCTGGCCAGCGTCTTGGCGTCCGGCTGCTGCCGCACGTCGAGGTGCCGGGCCAGGAACGCGGTGAACGCATCCAGCCCGGCCTCGGGGCGGATACTGCGGAAAATGACAGCCAGTTTCTTCGGACTTTGCCGTGCCCGCGCCACCAGCAGGGCGTCGATTTCCTCCGCGCTCTTGTGGCGGTACTTGTTGTAGAAACCGGCAAGGAAGGTGCGCCCTTCCCGATCGGCAAAACGCTGCAGGTATTCGCGGCGCGTGGTGTCATCGTCCTCGTCCGCGGTTTCGCCGCTGGCCGCCGCCGGCTGCATGTAGTAACGCGCGATGTCGCGCATCAGGCGGATATAGACCAGATTGACGGAACGGCGGGTGGCCTCGCGCACGGTGAGCGTCTTGCTGTCGTCATTTTCGTCGAAGTTGTTGAAGGTGTGCAGCCCGCCGGCGGTGAAGAAGCTCTCGCCGGGGCTGGCGGAATAGGTGCGCTCCAGCGCCGCCTCCAGCATGGCGGTCAGGCTGCTGTCCGTCGCCTGCACCAGATAGTCGATCGCCCAGCGGCGCAGCACGGATTCGCTGGCACTGGGCCTGATGGCGGCCAGCTGCTCGCTGCCCAGCGCCGCGTATTGCTGGTGCAGTTCGTGGACCACCATCAGGTAGCTGACCAGCGTGCGCAGCTTGGCGGTGGAGCCGAGATCCAGCTTGGCGCCTTCGTTGATGTCGAACGGCTGCGCGAAGTTGTCGGCCTGCACCCGCACCTTGTTGCCGGTGGGCGTGCGCTCGATCAGGGTGAAGCTGTAGGTCACCCCCTGCGGCGAGCCCTGTTGCAGCAGATACTCGTTGTTAAGGTTGGCCGCACGCGCGTACTCCGGATCGCGCAGCCTGAGCAGCTCGGCGGTGACCTGCTGCTGCAGCGTCAGGTCCAGCGTGCTGCTGGCGGCCAGATCCAGTCGGTCCAGATCGTACATGCGCCGCACACCCAGCAAGCCGGCCAGCTTGATGCGCACCGCATTGGCGCCCTTCTGCGCGACCACCGCCACCACCGGTAGCCGCACCCGTTCCCGCTGCTGCCGCAGCGATACCCGCAACGCCGCGTCGCGCAGCGCCGGGGTAATCAGCTTGTCCCTGGCCATCATGCGCAGGTAGGCATCGGTCATCGCCTCCAGCACCTTCATGTCGCCGTTCAGGAAAATGGAGGGGCTGCGCTGTGCGATCATCAGACTCAACGCTTCCTTGAACACCACCGCGCGCTCTGCCACCGGCACGCTGGCGCTGGTCAGCGCCCGGTTGACCTGCGCGAAATCGCGCCCGTACCACGCCCACATGCCGTCACCGATGCCGGACACCTCGCCGAAACCGGCGCGCGCCGCCAGCGGCACCGTGTTCAGGTATTTGACCACCAGCCGGCGGCGGGCGGCGGTGGTGTCCTCGCCATCGAGATAGGCGCGTACCGAGGCCGACAGCATCTGGCGCAGTTTTTCCTGATCCGAGCTGGTGCGCCCGGCCGGCGAATGGCGGTATTTCTCGATCTGGGTCGCCAGCGTGCTGGCGCCGGCGGCGCGGTAGCCGGAATCAAACAGGTGCAGCGCCTTGTCGACCAGCGCCTTGCTGAAGCGCGACCAGTCCACCGCCGGATTGCGCTGCGGGCTGTCCTTCTCCAGCAGCGTCCGGTTCTCGATATACAGCAGGCCGCCGACCAGCAAGGACGGCAAGGCATTGAAATCCGCGTACACGCGCTGCGGCGTGCGTGACTGATAGATGGTCTGGCCATAGCCGTCCGTCAGGGTGAGGCCGGTCTGGTCCTTCTCGTGATACGGCAGGAACAGGCCCAGCGGCAGAAGCGGCGCCGTCACGCCGTGATCGGCCAATGCCAGCATGCCGTCGGACAGCTCGGCCTGGCTGGCGATGGCGTAGCCGCGTGCCTGCAACCGTTGCAGATAGCCGGGCATCGCGGTATAGCCCAGGCGTTGGTCGTAGGGGCCGCCGCTCGTCGGAAAGCGGATGGCCTGGCTCGGCCCCGCCTTCACCTGATAGCGGGCATCCCGCGCCGCATTGCTGAAAAAGCGCGCCTGCTGCCGCGAGTGCTGCAGCTCGTCCAGCAGCAGATACAGCAGCCCGCCGATCAGCAGCAGTAACAGGATGCCGACAGACCACAGCGCATAACGACAGCCGCGGCCGTTACCCTTTTTGAGTTGGATGTCTGAATTATCCATGGCGTCGCTTCACCAGCGAGAATGTCGAGCAGTATGTTTTATTCAAGCAATGCGACTGTGGCGGCCACCGCCGGCGCACTGCCGCTGGCGGGGCAAAACCGGCTGCCCCTGTGCCCGGAGCTTAGCAGTACAGCGGCGCTGCTTGCCGATTAAATCGCCGCTTGCCCGCCATGGCGCCGTAATTAAAACGGCGTGCAAGGCGCTTTCCCTTAAAAGCATAGCTGTCGCCGCCACGCTCTGCCGTGTATCCAGTTGCCGTAGCGCTCATCCAGCCGGCAATGCCGCGCTTTCCGGCTCGTTACAGGCCAAATCCGGGAACACGGCTAGCGCTGCGGCCAGGGCAGCGTCCACGGCGGCTGTTGCTGCAGGTAGTCGGCCAGCGCCGGCAGCGCGAACTCGCTGCCCTGCGCCGGCGGGCAGACGAAACGCAGCGCCTCGCCGTCCAGCGTCAGCGCCAGCGCATAGGCGTGCAGATAAGTGCGGTCGGCGGCGCTGCCGCCATACAGCGCGTCGCCGAGGATGGGCGCGCCCAGCGACTTCATCGCCACTCGCAGCTGGTGGGTCTTGCCGGTGCGCGGCCGCAGCAGGAACAGGCGCCGCCCCGGCGCCAGCGAGTGACTGAAGAACTGCGTCACCGCCGGATTGAGCTGGCTCTGGCACAGCTTCCACGCGCCGCCGCGGCCCTTCTCCATGTCACCGCGGATCAGGCCCTGCTTCTTCGCAGGCTTGGCGTCGGACAGCGCCAGGTAGTACTTCTCCACCTCGCGCCCGGCAAAGGCGGCGCCAAGGTTGGCCGCAACCTGCTGGCTGCGCGCGATCAGCAGCAGGCCGGAGGTGACGCGGTCGAGACGGTGCACCGGCCACAGCGCGTCATCGCCGAGACCGGCGCGCAGAGCGCTCATCAGCCCGGCCTCCTCGCCGTCGGCGTGGAAGCTGACGCCGGGATGCTTAGCGATGACGTAAAAACGCGGATCGGTGTGCAGCAGATCAAACATGGCTCTCGCTCGTGGCTGGTGCGCGCGTCACAGCACGCGCAATTCGGCATCGGGCAGCGGCTTGCGCAGAAAGGCCGCCAGCAGCTTGTAGGTATCGGCATCGAAGGTCGGCGTGCCCTGCGGCACGGCCGCTTCCTCGCTGCGCGAGCCGAGATAGCACCAGCGCTCGAACAGGTGTTCCTGCCACTGTCCGGACACCGGATCGGTCTCGCGCACCGCCACCACACCGGGATAGGGCCAGCTTTGCAGCTTCAGCCGCGCCAGCGCCTGCTGCAGGCGCAGGTTGTGGCTGGCCGCGTCCTCGCGCCCGATGCAGGCGCCCTTGCAGCGACCGAGGGCGAAGGCGGAGCAGGCGCCCTTGCGCGCGCCGCGCTTTTCCAGCGCCAGACAGGTCTGGCACAGGCCGTTGCCGGCGCACAGTTCCACCAGCGCCTTCTTGGCTTCCTTCTGGCTGCGGAACAGGCCGAACAGCGTATCCAGCCGCGAGAAGTCGACCTCGCTGGCCAGCACGAGGCGCGGTGTCAGGAAGCCGCTGTCCAGCGGCGTCAGCTGCAGCGAGCACAGCTCCTGCGACAGGCGGCCGCGCAGGTTGTGCAGCGGCTGCAAGGCGCGGATCAGCTGCAATTCCTGCAGTTGCGCACCGAAGTCGCCGACCGTCTCCCGCCATTCGATGCGCTTGATCGGCTCGCCGATACGCACGTCCTTGTGCGGGCGCGGCTCGGCACCGAAATGCGCCAGCACGCGGCGGCGCAGATTGTCGCTGCGGCCGACATACAGCGCCTGGCCGTCGTCGCCGTAGAAGGAGTACACCCCCGGCACGTCCGGCAGCTGCTCCACCACTTCCGGGTCGATGCCCGGCGGCGCGGCCGGCTCCGCCATCAGCGCAGCCGCCCGCACCTCGACCTCGGCCTGGCCGTGCTCGGTGATCGCCTGCTGCAGGAACTGGTACAGCGCGTCGGCATCGGCCAGCGCGCGGTGGCGCTCGGCCTGCACGATGCCGTGGCGCGCGATGATGCTGTCCAGGCTGTGCTTGAAGTGCTGCGGATACAGCAGCCGCGACAACTTGACGGTGCACAGCACCTCGCTGCGGAACGGCAGGTTGAGGCGCTTGAATTCGTTCTTCAGGAAACCATAGTCGAAGCGCACGTTGTGCGCGATCAGCAGCCGGCCGCGCAGCTTGTCCAGCAGCATGGCGGCGATGTCGGCGAATGGCGGCGCATCGGCGACCATCGCGTCGCTGATGCCGGTGATCTGCTCGATGAAGGGCGGGATCGGCTGCCCGGGATTGACCAGCATGTCGAAGCGCTCGACGCGCTCGCCGTCAATCAGGATGACGCCGACCTCGGTCACCCGGTCGCGGCTGATGTGGCCGCCGGTGGTCTCCAGGTCGACAATGGCACAAGGCCGCTCAAACAGCATGCTTACCCCTGACTCCAGTTAATCGTTCCTTCACGCCGCCGCATGGCGATGGCGTTGCGGCCAACCTTGGCCGCATCACGCGCCCGGGCGCAGCGCCTGATAGATGCGCAGCGCCACCCAGGCGTCGTTGGCGGCGTATACCTGCTGCGCCTCGCTCAGCACCTTCGCGCCCCAGTTGGAGGTGGACAGTTTTTTCGACTTGCGGAAATACTGGCCGAACACTCGTGCCACCGCCTGCACCGCGCCGACGGTGATGGTCGGCGAATCGCTCTGGAACAGGCTGCCGACATCCAGCAGCGACTTGCACTCGATGCCGAAGCGGTCGCGCAGATGGCGCTTGTCGGAGCGCAGGTCGAAACCGACCACCAGCACCTCGCCACTGGCCAAGAGCGCGCCCAGCGCCGCCAGCACCTCGGCATCGGACACCGGGAACAGGTAGGCGTGCTCGCTGGTAGCCAGCTGGATCAGGTGCGGGCCGGTGGCCTCTTCGCCCTTGCGGAAGGTTGGCCGCGACTCGGTATCGAAGCCGGCCACCCTCGCCGCGCGCAGCGCCGCGAGCGCCCCCGGCAAGGCGGCGCGATCCACCACCGTGATCTGCGCCGGCCCCAGCGCCGGGAACAGCGGCAGGGTCTTGATCTCGTCTCGGGACAACTGTCTGGTCTGGCTCATGCGCCTCATTTCCTCGGGTTTCGGTTTAGCGTCCGTTCAGAACGGTGCCGCCAGCTGCCACTGCAGCAACTCATCGCTATGTGGATGACGCAGGGCCAGCGACTGCGCGTGCAGCATCAGCCGCGGCGCGGCACGGCCGCCGTACAGCGCGTCGCCGACGATCGGACAGCCCAGCGCCAGCATGTGTACCCGCAGCTGGTGGGTACGGCCGGTCACCGGAGTCAGCAGCACGCGGCTGTCGTCGGCCTGGCGCTGCAACAGCCGGTACTCGGTTAGTGCCGGCTTGCCGGCGGCATCCACCTTCTGTCGTGGCCGCCGCAGCCAGTCGCTCATCAGCGGGAAATCCACCGTCCCGGCCGCGTCCGGCAGCTGGCCGTCCAGCAGCGCGACGTACTGCTTGCTCACCGCGCGGCTGGCAAAGGCCTGGCTCAGCGCGCGCTGCACCGCCAGGCTGCGCGCCAGCACCATCAGCCCGGAGGTCGCCATGTCCAGGCGATGCACCACCAGCGCGTCCGGATACTGCTGCTGCACGCGGTGAATCAGGCAGTCCTGCATTTCGGGCAGCCGCCCCGGCACCGCCAGCAGTCCGGCCGGCTTGGCCACCACCAGCAGCGCCTCGTCGGCGTGCAGCATCGCAACCGCCTCTTGCGGCGGCGTGTAATCATCCAGCGTATGCATGCTTGATTGTGGCGACAACGTCATCATCTATTCTGTTCGCTGACCGCTTGCGGCCAACCTTTGCGCGTAACCATACCGGACGTGCGCCACAAGGCACACGACACCATCAGGGGAAACCATGTCCGAACAATTCAATCTCGACGCCTACCAGCGCACGCTGGACACCCGAGTGCTGCAGCACGACGAGCACGGCCTGGTGCTGGCCGACACCCTGTGCTACCCGCTGGGCGGTGGCCAGCCCGGCGACCGCGCCACGCTGACGCTGGCCGACGGCCGCAGCCTGACCGTCCACGACACCCGCCGCGACAAGGAAAGCCGCCGCATCGTGCACCAGCTCGACGCCGATGCGCCGATGCTGGCGCCCGGCACGCCGCTGACGCTGACGCTGGACTGGGAACGCCGCTACCGCCACATGCGGGTGCACACCTGCTTGCACCTGCTGTCGGTGGTGATCAAGGCCGGCGTCACCGGCGGCAACCTCACCGCCGACGGCGGCCGCCTCGACTTCGACCTGCCGGAAGGCATGCAGCTGGAGCCGCAGGCTATCGAACAGGCGCTCAATGCGCTGGTAGCGCGCGATCTGCCGGTCAGCGTCAAGATGACCAGCGGCGCCGCGCTGCAGGCGCAACCCGAGCTGATCAAGACCATGTCGGTGACCCCGCCGCTGCACCTGCCGGAAATCCGCCTGATCGAGATCGACGGCGTCGACCTGCAACCCTGTGGCGGCACCCACGTCGCCCGCACCGGCGAAATCGGCCGCGTGCTGGTGAAAAAGATCGAAAGCAAGGGCGCACGCAACAAGCGGGTGGTGATCGCCCTCGCAGGCTAGGCGCCGGAAAAACAAACCCGCGCAATACAGCTTGCGCGGGTGAAGGGCGGAACCGCGGCGCTTAGAGCGTGTTCACGATCTTGCGAGCTAGAGCGAGACAAGGCGAAAACGGCTGAGGAAGCGGAGTTGACATGGGGTCAATGAGCATTCCGAGGCCGTTTTCAACGCAGTATCGCCGAAGCGCAGCAGACCGTGGACAGGCTCTTAGCGCTCCTGGTTCACCTTGTAGCGCGGCGGCAATAACAGCGCCGGCACTTCACGCTGCCGTTGCGGCAGGATGCGGCCGCCGATCTCGCCGACGCGCGCCACTTTCAGGCCTTCCTGCGGGTCACGCTGCTCGCGGCTGCGGGTGGCCGCATCGCGCAGATCACGCGGCGCGCGCGGCGCTCGTTCAGTACGCTCCGGACGCTCGCTGCGTTCCGGGCGTTCGCTGCGCTCGGGACGCTCACTGCGCTCCGGCCGTTCGCTGCGTTCCGCCCGCTCGGCGCGCGGTTCGCGTGCTGGCCGCGCGTCGCTGCGCTCGCGCCCGGCGTTGCGGCTGCCAAAGCCGCTGTCGGCGGCGGACGACGCATCGCGGCGCTCGAAACCGTTGACGGTCTGCGGCGGCAGCGTCTGCCGGGTCAGTTTCTCGATGGCTTCGTGCTGCTTGACCTCGTCCGGCGACATCAGCGAAATCGCCACCCCGGAGGCGCCGGCACGGCCGGTACGGCCAATACGGTGCACGTAGTCTTCCGGCGAGTTCGGCATTTCGTAGTTGACCACGAACGGCAGCTCGGAAATGTCGAGGCCGCGCGCCGCCACGTCGGTGGCCACCAGCACCTTCACCTCGCCGCTCTTGAAGCTGTTCAGCGTTTCCAGGCGCGCGCTCTGCGCCTTGTCGCCGTGGATCGCCTCGGCGGCGTGGCCGTCACGCTTCAGGTCGCGCGACAGCTGGTCGGCGGAAATCTTGGTCTTGCAGAACACGATCACCTGGCTCATCTCGCGTTCGCGGATCAGGTGCGACAGCAGCGCGCGCTTGCGGCCGCTGTCGACGGCATACACCAGCTGCTCGACCTGGGCGTTGGTGGAGTTCTGGCGCGCCACCTCCACCGTTTGCGGGTCGTGCATGAAGTCTGCGGCCAACCTTTTGATTTCCGGCGCAAAGGTGGCGGAGAACAGCAGGGTCTGGCGCTGCTTGGGCAGCAGCGACATGATCTTGCGGATGTCCTGGATAAAGCCCATGTCCAGCATGCGGTCGGCCTCGTCCAGCACCAGCACGTCGACCTTGTTCAGCTGGATGGTTTTCTGCTGGATGTGGTCGAGCAGGCGGCCCGGGGTGGCGATCACGATTTCGATACCGCGACGCAGGTCCGCCGTCTGCGGATCCATGTTCACGCCACCGTAGATGGTGGTGCAGCGCAACGGCAGGTGTTTGGTGTAGGCCTTGGCGTTGACGCCGATCTGGTCGGCCAACTCGCGCGTCGGGGACAGGATCAGTGCGCGCACCGGGTGCATCGCCGGCGACACGCTGGGATTGGCAAATTTTTTCAGACGCTCCAGGATCGGCAGCAGGAATGCCGCCGTCTTGCCGGTACCCGTCTGCGCTGCGGCCAACAGGTCCCGTCCGGACAATACCAGCGGAATCGCCTTGGCCTGGATCGGGGTGGCTTCGCTGTACCCCAGTTCATCTACGGCCCGCAAGATTTCGGGCGATAGACCCAGTTCGGCAAAAGACATGTCGGGAACTCCATCAGGGCTGGCGCTGTGCTGCGCCCCGGCCCCTGTTCAATAATCAATTAAAAAGCGAAGCGCCGCCAACACTGGCGGCGCAGCAACAGGCTGTGTTCAGCCGAAGAATGAGATCACGCTGATCAGCAATACCACGAACAGCCACAGCAGCACGGTACGCCATACCAGGCCGACGGCGCTCTTCAGGTAGTTGGGGTCGGCATCGTCGCCGACACCCAGTTCCGGGCGGTATTTCACGGTGTAGTCCTGGCGCAGCGGATCGCCGAGCTTGACGCCCAGTGCGCCAGCCGCCGAGGCCAGCAGAATGCCGGTCGCGTAGTTGCCCCAGGTCTTGGCCTGCGAGCGCCAGCAATACACCGCGTCCTCGAAGTCGCCCATCACCGCAAAGCTGGCCGCGGTCAGGCGCACCGGAATCCAGTCCAGCCATTCGCCGGCTCGGCGCGAGAAACGGCCGAACAGGTCGTCGTCGCGGGCGCCCCACTTCTGCGCCAGCATCTGCGTGGCACGGTACAGCACGGCACCGGCCGGACCGGGCAGCAGCACGAACCAGAACATGGTGCCGAACACGTGGCGGTAGCTGTCCAGCACGCCCTGCTCGATGGCCAGCCGCGAGACTTCCTCGATCGACAGCTCGGAGGTCGGCTGGTTGGTCCAGCGTGCCAGCTCCTTGCGTGCGTCAAAATCCCGCCCCTCGCCCAGTGCCAGCGCGATTTCGGAAAACGAGCCCGAGAAATGGCGGAAGCCCATGGTCAGGTACAGCACCAGGATGTTCCACAGCAGGGCAAACAGCGGGCTGGCTTGGTACAGCGCGTAGTACACCGCCATCACCACCGCCACGACCGGCAGCACCGCCACCACCCAGGCCAGTACGCCGTGCCGGTTGTAGCCGGCATTCAGCGTGCGTTCCAGATGGTTGGCATAACGGGTAAACACGCGCCATACCCGGTTGCGGTTACCCAGGGGGCGCAATTGTTCCAGAGCCAGTGCAACGATAAGGGAGATCAGGGTCATGAATTAACGCAGACGCAAGAGATGAACTCGCGAGGGAAGATAACACAAAAACAACAATCGCTGTCAGGCAGAACCCAGACGGCGCGACGCGGCCAGCGTGGCGGCGAAGTTGCCGTCGCGGCCGTAACCGTCGATGGCCTTGGCTTCCTCGCGCAGCGCGGTCAGCGCCTCGGTGGCAAAGGTCATCCGTTCCGCCGCCATCACGGCATTGCTGTCGTTCAGCGCCTGCACCTTGGCCAGCTCGTGCTCCAGCGCCATCCAGGCTTGCTGCAGCGCCGGCTCGGCGGCGGACAGCCACGAGAGGAAGGCGGTCTTGCCGTCCAGCTGGTGCGCGGCCAGCAGCGCCAGGCGCTGCGCCTTGCTGTCCTGCAGCAGCTGCAGTTGCTGCTGCTTGCTGACGGCGCAGGCGTCCAGTTTCAGCGCGTCAAAACGCACGATCGCGCGCTGCTCTTCTTCCAGCAGCGACAATAGCGCATGCAGTGCCGCCGTTTCCTGCTGGCACTGCTGTAGGAACAGTTCGCTTGGCATCACGCGTTTCCGCTATCAGCCGGCCAGCAACTCGCGCGTGCTGGCGATCAGGCTGTCGGCAATGGCTTCCGGATTGATCTTGAATTCGCCGGCGGCAATGGCAGCCTTGATGGCGGCAACCTTGTCCGCATCGAAAGCCTCGGCCGCCTGCGCCGCCTTGGCGAGTCCCTGCGAGCTGATGGCGACGCTTTCGCTACGCGATGTGGCGCCCGACGCCGTGGTGGCCACGTCTTCCTTCTTGGCAGCACGTACCGGCGCGCCATAAGCCGCCGCTACCTTGCCCGAATTGTCGATTTTCATATGTCACCCGCCCGACAAAAAGTTTTGTAATCTGAAGTCATTATCGCCTGAAAATGCAAAAACTTGACTATTTTTTCAGGGTGCCGCGATCAGCACGCTCAGATCTTCCTGCACCACGCCCGAGATCACCTTGCCGGACGGTACCCGCACATTCAGCCGTTCACCGACGGCGGCATTGCCCAGCGCCACCGCGTCGCTGCCGATGGCAAAGCCGTTGCCCTGTACCAGCACCCGCACCGGCTGATTGGTCTTGATCACCAGCGGCAGGCGTAGCTGGCTTTCGCGCAGCAGGCTGCCGGCCGGCAGGGTGCTGCGCAGCGCCTTGCCCACGATCAGCGCCGGATCGCGCACCGCCTGCAGCGCCAGTGCGCGATTGCTGACCGGCATCAGCTTGATGTCGCCTAGCTGCAGCACCTCGCCGGCGCGCAACTGCCGGGTGGTGACGTAGCCGACGCTGAGCTGGCTGGCGGTCACCGGTAGCAGGATGCGCCAGCCCTGCCCGGCACAGGCCAGCTCCAGCGCCGTGAACGGCGGCTTCTGGCCGCCGGGCCAACCAGCCGTCGGCGGCTGCGCACAAGCGGGCAGCCGCAAACGCGGATCGGCCTTGCCGGCCTGGTAGCGGAAGCCGTCACTACCGGCCTCGGCCTCGGCAAACGCCGTTGCCACCTGCTCCAGCTGGCGCAGATCCTGCACCCCGGCGGCGCTGGCAAACAGGCTGAGCAGCAGCAGGCCGTACAACAATGGATTTCGCATCATCCGCCCATTGTACCCGCGTCATCCTGCCTTGCAAAAACGGTTGCCGACCTGCGCGGCTGCCGGGCAGCGGACAACAAAAAGCCCCTGCCATTGGGCAGGGGCTGGGATGTGGCAGGGGCGGACTGGCTCAGGCCAGCTTCTGCTCGATATAGGTCTTCACCGCCGCGGCGTCGGCATCGAATACCGTCACCCGTTGCGGCAGGTCTTCCAGGCCGTCGAAGCCGTCCGGACGCGGCGCGTCGCGCCCCAGCGCCTCGCGAATGGTGTCGGCGAACTTGGCCGGCAGCGCCGTTTCCAGGCAGACGACGGTTTCGCCCGGCAGGCGCACTTCACGTGCAACCTTGATGCCGTCGGCGGTGTGGGTATCCACCACCACGCCATCCTCGGCATCCACGGCGCGGATGGTGGCCAGCCGGTCGGCGTGCGTACTCTTGCCGGACACGAAGCCGAACTGCTCGCGTACCGCGCCAAGGTTGGCCGCAAGGTCGAAACCGTTGCCGCTGTCCACCTGCGCCCACAGCGCCTTGACCTGCGCGCCGTCACGGCCGACCAGATCGAAGATGAAACGCTCGAAGTTGGACGCCTTGGAGATGTCCATCGACGGGCTGGAGGTGACCCAGGTGTTGGCGGTGCCGCGCGGCGCGTACTTGCCGCTCTTGAAGAACTCGTCCAGCACGTCGTTTTCGTTGGTGGCCACGATCAGGCGCTGTACCGGCAGCCCCATCTGTCGCGCGATGTGACCGGCGCAGACGTTGCCGAAGTTGCCGGACGGCACGCAGAAGCTGACCTGTTCGTCGTTGCTGCCGGTGGCGTTGAAGTAGCCCTTGAAGTAGTACACCACCTGCGCCACGATGCGCGCCCAGTTGATGGAGTTGACGGTACCGACCTTGTACTTGGCCTTGAAGGCATGATCGTTCTGCACCGCCTTCACGATGTCCTGGCAATCGTCGAACATGCCACGGATGGCAATGTTGTGGATGTTGGCATCCTGCAGGCTGTACATCTGTGCGCGCTGGAACGGGCTCATCAGGCCGTCCGGGCTGAGCATGAACACGTTGATGTTCTGCTTGCCGCGCATCGCGTACTCGGCGGCGGAGCCGGTATCGCCGGAAGTGGCGCCGAGGATGTTGAGCTGCTCGCCCTTTTTCGCCAGCACGTACTCGAACAGGTTGCCGAGGAACTGCATCGCCATGTCCTTGAACGCCAGCGTCGGGCCGTTGGACAGCTCCAGTATCACCAGACCGTCGGAGAGGCGCTTCACCGGGGTGATCGCCGCGCTACCGTACACCTCGGCGGTGTAGGTGCGGTCGAGGATGTCCTTGAGGTCGGCCGCCGGAATGTCGGTGGCGAACAGGCTAATGATCTCGAAGGCGAGGTCGGCGTAGGACAGGCCACGCCAGGCGTCCAGCTGCGCGCGGCTGATCTGCGGGTAGCTTTCCGGCAATGCCAGGCCGCCGTCCGGGGCCAGCCCCATCAGGATGGTGTCGGAGAATTCAAGCGGCGCCATGCCGCCACGGGTGCTGATGTATCGCATGTTGTTTATTTAACCAGTTGATCCAGACATTGCAGTCCGACATTGAGCAGGCGCCGTTTCCAGGCCGGATCCTGCGCCACGCCCTTGCCCTTGCTGACTGCATCCAGCAATTCGTCGTCGCTGAGGCCGCTGACGATGCGTTCGCCGGCGCAGCTGCAGTAGGCGCTGGCCGCCGCCGGGCTGCTGAGCAGGCTTTTCAGCAGCGGCTCCTGCCCGGCCTTGGCCAGGCAGGCGGAGGTCAGCAGCTGTATCACCGGCTGGCGCGGGATCGCGCCAGCACTGCCACTGGCACCGTTGCCGGCGCAAGCCAGCGCCGGCAGCAGCAACAGCAGCCAGCCACCCTTAGCCATTCAGTTCTTCCATGCGCAGGCGCACCACCTTGCCGGCAACGCTGTCCAACGCCTCGATGGCGGCGATCGCCTTGTTGGCGGACTTCTCCACCACACGGTGGGTCAGGATCACGATCTCGGCGGAACCGTCGGTGGCGGAGCCCTTCTGGATCAGCGCTTCGATCGAGATGTTGTTCTCCGCCAGCAGGCGGGTGATGTCGGCCATCACCCCGGCGCGGTCGGCGGCCTGGATGCGCAGGTAGTAGCTGCTGACCACTTCGCCCATCGGCAGGATAGGCAGGTTCTGCAGCTGGTCCGGCTGGAACGCGAGATGCGGCACGCGGTGTTCCGGATCGGAGGTCAACAGGCGCGCGACATCGACGATGTCGGCCACCACCGCCGACGCGGTCGGCAGCGCACCGGCGCCCGGGCCGTTGAACAGCGCCTGGCCGATGGCATCGCCACGCACCAGCACCGCGTTCATCACGCCGTTGACGTTGGCGATCAGCTGGTCTTCCGGGATCAGCGTGGGGTGCACGCGCAGCTCGACACCGGCGGCGGTGCGGCGGGTCAGGCCCAGCAGCTTGACACGGTAACCCAGTTCTTCCGCGTACTGGATGTCCTTGCCTTCCAGCTGGCTGATGCCTTCCAGATAACAGTTGTCGAAGTTCATCGGGATGCCGAACGCGATCGCCGCCATGATGGTCAGCTTGTGACCGGCGTCGTGGCCTTCCACGTCGAAGGTCGGATCGGCTTCGGCATAGCCCAGCGCCTGCGCCTCTTTCAGCACGTCGCCGAAATCGGCGCCTTTTTCGCGCATTTCCGACAGGATGAAGTTGGAAGTGCCGTTGATGATGCCGGCCAGCCACTCGATGCGGTTGGCGGACAGGCCTTCACGCAGCGCCTTGATGATCGGGATGCCGCCGGCCACCGCGGCCTCGAACGCCACCATCACGCCCTTTTCCTGGGCGCGGGCAAAGATCTCGTTGCCGTGCATCGCCAGCAGTTTCTTGTTGGCGGTGACCACGTGCTTGCCGTTGTCGATGGCCTTGAGCACCAGCTCCTTGGCGATGGTGTCGCCGCCGATCAGCTCGACCACGATGTCGACTTCCGGATGGTTGACCACCTGGAAGGCGTCATCGACCAGCGGCACGCCGTCGCCGACGACTTCGCGCGCGCGCGCCAGATCGCGGTTGGCAGCCATGAACAGGCGGATCTCGCGTCCGGCCCGGCGGCTGATCTCTTCCGCGTTGCGCTTCAATACGGTGGCGGTACCGCCACCGACTGTCCCCACTCCCATCAGACCAATGTTGATCGGTTTCATGCTGAACTCCAAAGTGTTATTGATTTGTCCCTGGCGCAAGGCGTCCAGTGCGGCCAACCGTGGCGGGCCGTACTCGGCGTCCTGCCGCGTGCAAAAAAGGGGAGCCCGCGGCTCCCCTTTGCATCACGATCAGGCGGTACCGTGTTGTTTGCGGTAGTTTTCCAGAAAACGCGCGATACGGCCAATGGCCTCGGTCAGGTCGTCGCTATTAGGCAGGAATACCACGCGGAAGTGATCGGGGGCAACCCAGTTGAAGCCGCTGCCCTGCACCAGCAACACCCGCTCCTGCTGCAGCAGTTCCAGGATGAACTGCTGGTCGTCCTCGATCGGATACACCGCCGGGTCCAGGCGCGGGAACAGGTACAGCGCACCCTGCGGCTTGACGCAGCTCACGCCGGGAATCGCGGTCAGCAACTCCCAGGCCAGATCGCGCTGCCGCGCCAAGCGCCCGCCCGGCGCCACCAGATCGTCGATGCTCTGGTAACCGCCCAGCGCGGTCTGGATCGCGTACTGCGCCGGCACGTTGGCGCACAGCCGCATTGAGGCCAGCATGTTGAGGCCCTCGATATAGTCCTTGGCGTGGCGCTTTTCGCCGGCGAGGATCATCCAGCCGGCACGGTAGCCACAGGCGCGGTAGTTCTTGGACAGGCCGTTGAAGGTGCACACCAGCAGGTCCGGCGCCAGCGAGGCAATGGAAGTGTGGGTGACGCCGTCGTACAGCACCTTGTCGTAGATTTCGTCGGCGTAGAGGATGAGGCCGAACTCGCGGGCGACCTCGACCAGTTGCTGCAGGATGTGATCCGGGTACAGCGCGCCGGTCGGGTTGTTGGGGTTGATCACCACCAGCGCCTTGGTGCGCGGCGTGATCTTGGCGCGGATGTCGGCGATCGACGGCAGCCAGCCCTCGGCCTCGTCGCACAGGTAGTGCACCGGGTGGCCGCCGGCGAGGCTCACCGCAGCGGTCCACAGCGGATAGTCCGGCGCCGGCACCAGTACCTCGTCGCCGTTGTCGAGCAAGGCCTGCATCGCCATCACGATCAGCTCGGACACGCCGTTGCCGATGTAGATGTCTTCCATGCCGACGTTGGGAATATGCTTTTGCTGCGCATAGTGCATGATCGCCTTGCGCGCGGCGAACAGGCCCTTGGAATCACAATAGCCGGACGCATTCTGCAAATTGGCGATCACGTCTTCGATGATCTCGTCCGGGGCGAAAAAGCCGAATGGCGCCGGATTGCCGATATTGAGCTTGATGATGCGATGACCTTCTTCTTCCATGCGCTTGGCGTGCTCAAGCACCGGGCCGCGAATGTCATAGCAGACGTTGGCAAGTTTTTGTGATTTCTGGATAGGCTGCATGGGCACTGTTACCACTGGCTGGGGGTCGGTTCACGATATGTCGCAAGCGCAATGCAGGGCATGCACCGCTTGCGGGCAAGGTATAATCCTATCCCAATACGTGGTGCACTGCACCAGCTTCTCACGCCAGGATGACATCATGAAACTTCACGAAGCCAACACCGCCGGATCCAACCTGTTCACCGCCTCCGGCGCCGGCCATGTCGAGATCAACAAGGTGCGCCACGAGGGCAGCCTGATCGTCACCGCCGACAGCATCACGCCGTGGCGCCCGGCCCGTTTCGAGGATTTCAGCGACGCCGACTTTGCTGCGGTGCTGGCCAAGCAGCCGGAACTGGTGCTGCTGGGCACCGGCAACAAGCTGCGTTTTCCGCACCCGAAGCTGTACGCGGCGCTGACCAATGCCGGCATCGGCGTCGAGGTGATGGACACCGCCGCGCTGTGCCGTACCTATAACATCCTGCTGGCCGAAGGCCGCGGCGTGGTCGCCGCGCTGCTGCAGGACTGATGCTGGCGCTGTTCGCCAAGTGCAGCCTCGGCGCATTGGCGGTCCTGCTGATCGCGCTGCTGTCGCAGTCGCGCGCCTTTCACATTGCCGGCCTAGTGCCGCTGTTTCCCACCTTCGCGCTGATCGCGCACTACATTGTCGGCAGTGAACGCGACGCGCTGGCCTTGCGCAGCACCGCGCTGTTCGGGCTGTGGTCGCTGCTGCCCTACGCGCTGTATCTGCTGGCGGTGTACTGGCTCAGCACCCGCACCACGCTGGTGCCGACGCTGCTGCTGGCCACGCTCGCCTGGCTGCTGGCCGCCGCCCTGCTGCTGTGGGGCACTCGGCTGATGAGCTGAAGTCCGCAAGCTTGGCCGCAAGCCAGCCTGCCAGCCCTTTTCCCTAGGCAGCGCGTTCGCCGCCGAAGCTCTCGTAGGCCAGCAGCGCCTCCGCCGCCGTCATCAGCGACGGCCCGCCGCCCATGTACACCGCCACCTGCAGCATCTCCATGAATTCCGCGCGCGTGCAGCCCAGCTCCACCAGCGCCTTGCCGTGAAAGGCGAGGCAGCCCTGGCAACGGCCGGCGATGCCGATGGCCAGCGCGATCAGCTCCTTGGTCTTGTTGTCCAGCGCGCCATCGCTGTGCGCGCTTTTGCTCATCTGGCCGAAGCCACGCATGGTGTCCGGCATTTCCTTGCGGAATTCGGCCAGCTTGGCCGACAGCGCGGCGGTCAGCTCCTGATAGTTGTGACTCATACTTGCCCTCTCACGATTAAATAATTTACGTTATATATTTTTATATATTTAATTCGCAAGGTCAAGCCTGCGGCCAACGTTGGCCGCAAAAAAGCCGCCCGTGGGCGGCTTGCCATATAGAACGGGACGGAACGCGTTACAGCCAGTCGCGCAGCAGCAGTGCAGCGAGCAGCAGCGCGATCAGCTTCAGCAGGAAGTTCTGCGTTTTCTGCTCGCGCATCAGCTGGATGTAGCCCTGCACCACCAACTCCGTGCTCTTGCCGGACAGCACCTCGTTCAGCTTGCGCGGGATCGCCGGCAGCGTGGTCGCCCACTCCGGCGCCTCGTGCTTCAGCGTGCGCAGCAGGCCGCGCCAGCCGATCTGCTCGTTCATCCACTTGGTGAGGAACGGTTTGGCGGTATCCCACAGATCAAGATCGGGATCGAGCTGGCGACCGAGGCCCTCGATGTTGAGCAGCGTCTTCTGCAGCAGCACCAGCTGCGGCTGGATCTCGACGTTGAAACGGCGGCTGGTCTCGAACAGGCGCAGCAGCACCAGGCCGAAGGAGATCTGCGACAAGGGCTTGTTGAAGATCGGCTCGCACACCGTGCGCACCGCCGCTTCCAGCTCCTCGGCGCGGGTATCTTTCGGCACCCAGCCGGATTCGATGTGCGCGGTGGCGACACGGTGGTAGTCGCGGTTGAAGAAGGCGAGAAAGTTCACCGCCAGGTAGTGCTTGTCGGATTCGGTGAGGCTGCCGACGATGCCGAAATCGAGCGCGATGTAGCGGCCGTCGGCGGCGACGAAGATATTGCCAGGATGCATATCGGCGTGGAAGAAGCCGTGGCGGAACACCTGGGTGAAGAAGATCTCGACGCCGAAGCGGCTGAGTTTTTTCAGGTCGACACCGGCCTCGCGCAGGCGCTCGATCTGCCCTACCGGAATGCCGTCCATCCACTCCAGCGTCAGCACCTCGCGTGCCGAGTAGTCGTAGAACACCTCCGGCACCAGCAGCATGTCAGAACCGGTGAAATTGCGGCGCAGCTGGCTGGCGTTGCCGGCCTCGTGCATCAGGTCCAGCTCGTCGTGCAGGTGGCGGTCGAATTCGGCCACCACTTCCAGCGGCTTCAACCGTTTGCCGTCCGGCAGGAAGCGCTCCACCAGCCGCGCAAGTGTCCGCATCAGTGCCAGGTCCTGCTCGATCACCGGCAGGATGCCCGGACGCAGCACCTTCACCGCCACCGCTCGTCCCGGCTTGCCATCCGTTCCGTGCAGCCGCGCGCGGTGCACCTGCGCCACCGAGGCACTGGCCACCGGCACGTCGTCGAACTCGGCGTACAGCTGCGCCACCGGTCGCCCCAGATTGCGGGCTATCACCTGGTGCGAGATGGCACCGTCGAAAGGCTGCACATTGTCCTGCAGGTGGGCCAGCGCGTCGGCGTACGCCTCCGGCAGCAGGTCGCGGCGGGTGGACAGCACCTGGCCGAACTTGACGAAGATCGGCCCCAGCGCTTCCAGCGCCAGCCGCACCCGCTGCGGCAACGGTGCGGACAGGTCGCGCGGCAGCGGCGTCAGCTGGCACAGGCGGTGGATAAAACCGACGCGCGCGCGGCCGGCAAAGAATTCGTCGAGACCGAAACGGTAAAAGGTGGCAACGATTTTGCTAAAACGGGCAATGCGCATGATGAGGGAGGTCAGTTCCGGTTGCTGGCTTGCGCCAGGGCTTCGAGATGGGCGAGGCGTTTTTCCAGCCGCTCGGCGTCGTCGCGCAGGGTATCCACCGCGCGCACGAACTGCTCGACGCCGTCCTTGCGCGCCAGCAGCGGGCTTTCCTCGCGCAGGTGCTCCAGCCAGTTGTCCAGCAGACGGCCGCCGATCTCGCCCTTGATGCCGAACAGGCCGCGGGCAAAGCCCTGCAGCCGCTGCGCGGCGATGTCGCCGACCACGCGCGACAGGTCTTCGGTGGCGTCCCACTTCAGCTGGCGCACGATGCGGCCAACGTTGGCCGCCAGTTCGGTATCGCCTTCCAGCAGCACGTCGGCCAGATCCGGCGCGCGGCCGGACAGCTGCGCCAGCGCCACGCCGTGTTTCAGGCGCAGCGTGGCTTCGGCGCCGCCCTCGCACACCGCCAGCCAGCCCTCCTCGGTGACCACGCCGTGCACGTCCAGCGGCGGCAGCACGATGCCGATGCGGCGCCCGGCGAACTGCGCCAGCTCGGCACGCTGCGCCGGATGCTGGTTCAGCAGATGATTGAAAGCCGCCACGCGGATACGCATCATTAATGTCCTTTGCCCGACAAACTCAACAAGATGGTGCCGATCATGATCGCCAGCAGCCCGGCGATACGCAGCGGCGACAGGCTCTCGCCGAACAGCAGCACGCCCACCGTCGCCACCACCGCGATGCCGACCCCGCACCAGATCGCGTACACCACGCCGAGATCAAGCCTGAGCAGCACTTGCGACAGCAGCCAGAACGAGGCGATGTAGCCGAGCACCACCAGCAGCGACGGCAGCGGTTTGGTGAAACCGGCGGCCAGCTTCAGCGAGCTGGTGGCGATCACCTCGGTGCCGATCGCCAGCGCCAGCATCAGCCACGGATTCATGCCGTCACCTGCTGGTAGCACCAGTGCCACGGTTCGTACAGATAGCCGCAGGCGTTGTCGCGCGGGAAGCTCAGCACGAAGCCGAAGCGGGCGGCGTTGGCCTGCAGCCAGGCGAAGGCCGGCGTCTGCTCGAATGCTTCTTCCAGCGCCGGCGAATCCGGGGTACCGATATCGACGGCGCGGCCGGTGTGGTGCTCGCTGAAGCCGGGCGCGGCGCTGACCTGCAGGATGGCGTCCAGGCTCTGACCACGCGCCAGCTTGGCGGCGACGATCTCGTGCTGGCGCGCGATACTGCGATAGGCCGACACCAGCTGCAATGTCACCCCGTCCGCGGCAGCGGCGTCGCGCATTGCCTGCCACGCGCCGGCGGCGGCCGGTGTCAGTTCGAACTCGCGGCCGCTGGCATTGCGCTCCGCCACCACCAGCGTGTCCGCCTCGGCGAACGGCGTCAGGCCGCGTGCGGCCAACGTTTGCACGTCGATGCCGAGGGTGGCGTTGAGCGCGGCCAGCTCGTCCGGCATCAGAACTTGACGCCCTTGTGCAGCGCGACCACGCCGCCGGTCATGTTGTGGTAGTCGACGCGGCCGAAACCGGCGTCCAGCATCATCTGCTTCAGTGTTTCCTGGTCCGGGTGCATGCGGATCGATTCGGCCAGATACTGGTAGCTGTCGGCATCGCCGGCCACCAGTTTGCCCATCACCGGCAGCGCCTTGAAGGAGTAGAAGTCGTAGAACGGCGACAGCGGCTTCCACACCTTGGAGAATTCCAGCACGAACAGCTTGCCGCCCGGCTTCAGCACGCGGCACATCTCCTTCAGTGCCGCGTCCTTGTGCGTCATGTTGCGCAGGCCGAAGGCCACCGACACCGCGTTGAAGTAGTTGTCGGGGAAGGGCAGCTTCTCGGCGTCGGCCAGCGACACAGGCAGGATCATGCCCTCGTCCAGCAGCCGGTCGCGGCCAACGGTCAGCATCGAGCTGTTGATGTCGGTCAGCCACACTTCGCCGCTCTTGCCGACGCGCTTGGCCCAGCCGCGGGCGAGGTCGCCGGTACCGCCGGCGATGTCCAGCACCTTGTCACCGGCGCGCACGCCGGAGGTGGTCAGCGTGAAGTGCTTCCACACCCGGTGCAGGCCACCGGACATCAGGTCGTTCATCACGTCGTACTTCTGTGCCACCGAGTGGAACACCTCGGCGACCTTGTCCGCCTTTTCGCTCTCGTCGACGGTCTTGAAACCAAAGTGCGTCTGCTTGTCCATGTTTACTCCCTGAGCGCGCCGGCAGCGGCGAGCCGATTCAGATAATCCTGCCAGTACTGGTCGTGCTTGACGCCCAGCTCATATAAGTAGGCCCAGCTATACAGCCCGCTGTCGTGGCCGTCGTCAAAGGTGATCTTCAACGCGTAGTGGCCGACCGGCTCCAGCGCGGTGATGCCGACGTGCATCTTGCCGGTCTGCAGCGTTTCGTTGCCGACACCGTGGCCGCGCACTTCCGCCGACGGCGAATAGACGCGCAGGTACTCGGCCGGCAGCTGGAAGCTGGCACCGTCGTCGAAGCTGATCTCCAGCTTTTTCGACACGCTGTGCAGCTTGATCTCCACCGGGCGGGCGCTGTCCGGGCTCAGTCCGCTCATGGCATCACTCCTTGCGGGTTAGCAGCATGGCATCGCCATAGCTGAAGAAACGGTATTCCTGCGCCACCGCGTGGGCATAGGCGGCGCGCATTTCCTCGTAACCGGCAAACGCCGACACCAGCATCAGCAGCGTCGACTTCGGCAGGTGGAAATTGGTCAGCAGTTTGTCCACCACGTTGAAACGGTAGCCGGGGGTGATGAAGATGTCGGTCTCGCCGCGACCGGCGCGCAACACGCCGTCCGGCCGTGCCGCCGACTCCAGTGCGCGCATGCTGGTGGTGCCCACCGCCAGCACCTTGCGGCCAACCTTGTGCGCCGCGTCGATGGCGTCCACCGTCGCCTGCGGGATGTCGTAGATCTCGCTGTGCATCTTGTGCTCAGCGATGTTCTCCACCCGCACCGGCTGGAAGGTGCCGGCGCCGACGTGCAGCGTCACGCTGCACAGGATCACGCCCTTGTCGCGCAGCGTCTGCAGCATGGCGTCGGTGAAGTGCAGGCCGGCGGTCGGCGCCGCCACCGCGCCCTTCTCCCGTGCGTACACCGTCTGGTAGCGCTCGTCGTCGTCGCCGTCGGTGTCGCGCTCGATATAAGGAGGCAGCGGCAGCTTGCCGGAGGCATCGAGGATGTCGAACACGTTGGCCGCATCCAGAAAGCGCAGCTTGAACAGCTCGCCGGCGCGCTCGACCATCTCCGCCTGCCAGCGGCCGGCAAACACCAGCCGCGTGCCCGGTTTCGGCGACTTGCTGGCGCGCACGTGCGCCAGCACCTCGTGCTCGTTCAGCACCCGCTCCACCAGCGCCTCGATCTTGCCGCCGCTGGCCTTCTCGCCAAACAGGCGCGCCTTGATCACGCGGGTATCGTTGAAGACCAGCACGTCGCCGGCGTCGAGGGCGTGGGCGATGGCGGCAAAGTGATCATCCTGCAACACCCGCCCGTTGACGCGCAGCAGACGGCTGCCGCCGCGTTCGGCCGGCGGATGCTGGGCAATCAGGTGTTCGGGCAGGTGGTAATCGAAATCGGAAACAAGCATGACAGGCATCTTCAAGGAAACCGGCGGATTATACCTTTCGAGCGCGTTTGCCGCACAGCGTTCCGCCGGTGGCATCACTTGCCCCAGATCAAGTCATCGCCGGCGACAAGGCGGCAAGCTGCCGTGTCGCGGGAACCGGCGCTGGGGTTTTTACTCCAAACCACCACAATTTTCCGCCACCGCAAAAAGCAAACGCGCGTTTGAAATACTGCAAATACTGGACATCGTGCTGACAATTGCGGCAAACTCGCGCCCATATCAAAACCGAGACTGCTACCTTGACCCGAAAAATCCTTGTGCTGCACGGCCCCAATCTGAATCTCCTCGGACTGCGCGAGCCACAGCATTATGGCCGGGACACACTGGACGACATCAACCGTCGTCTGCAGGAACAGGCCGCTGCGGCCGGTATTGAACTGGATTCGCTGCAAAGCAACGCCGAGTCCGTACTGATCGACCGCATCCACGCCTGTCTCGGTGACGGCACCGATCTGGTCATCATCAATCCGGCTGCATTCACCCATACCAGCGTCGCCCTGCGCGATGCCCTGGCCGGTGTCAAGGTACCGTTCATCGAAGTTCACCTGTCGAACGTCCACGCCCGCGAAGCCTTCCGCCACCATTCCTATTTCTCGGATCTGGCGATCGGCGTCATTTGCGGTCTGGGCGCCCACGGCTACGAGCTGGCCCTGGCCCACGCGATCAAGCGTCTGGCACAGCCGGCATAAACACCCGAATACCTAAAGAAGGAAAACCATGGACCTGCGCAAACTGAAAAAGCTGATTGATCTGGTCGAAGAGTCCGGCATTGCCGAACTGGAAGTGACCGAAGGCGAAGAAAAAGTCCGCATTACCCGCGTTTCCCCGAACAGCACCGTGCACTACGCACAGCCGATGACCATGCAGGTACCGCAGCACGCCGCGCCAGCCGCCGCGCCGGCCGCCGCCGAAGCACCGGCCGTGGTATCGGTGGCCAACAACCCCGGCACCGTCAAGTCGCCGATGGTGGGTACCTTCTACCGTCGCCCTAGCCCGCAATCGACCCCGTTCGTTGAAGTTGGCCAGCAGGTCAATGTCGGCGACACGCTGTGCATCATCGAAGCGATGAAGCTGATGAACGAGATCGAGGCCGAGCGCGCCGGCGTGGTGAAAGCCATCCTGATCGAAGAAGGCCAGCCGGTCGAGTTCGGCGAGCCGATGTTCATCATCGAATAAGCAGCCTGCCGCACGACATGCTGAACACAGGGCACGCCAGTCTGGTCAGTGCCCTTGTTGTTTGACGCACCGTTTACGGGAAAAACCCCAGCCTGCGCACGGCGCCCGGTCCAGATCGCACACCGGCGCGCGCCCTGCAGTGGAGAAATACATGTTTGAAAAGATCCTGATTGCAAACCGCGGCGAAATCGCCCTGCGCATCCAGCGCGCCTGCCGCGAAATGGGCATCAAGACCGTGGTGGTGCACTCCGAGGCCGACCGCGAAGCCAAATACGTGAAGCTGGCCGACGAATCGGTCTGCATCGGCCCGGCCTCCTCGACCCTCAGCTACCTGAACGTACCGGCGCTGATCGCCGCTGCCGAAGTCACCGACGCGCAGGCGATCCACCCCGGCTACGGCTTCCTGTCGGAAAACGCCGACTTTGCCGAACGCGTCGAGCAGTCCGGCTTCGTGTTCATCGGCCCGCGCTCGGAAACCATCCGCCTGATGGGCGACAAGGTGTCCGCCAAGCAGGCGATGATCGAAGCCGGCGTGCCGACGGTGCCCGGCGTCGCCGGTGCGCTGCCGGATGATCCGGCCGAAATCACCAAGATCGCCCGCAAGATCGGCTTCCCGGTCATCATCAAGGCCTCCGGTGGTGGTGGCGGTCGCGGCATGCGCGTGGTGCACACCGAAGCCGCGCTGATCAACTCGGTGAACATGACCCGTACCGAAGCCGGTGCTGCCTTCGGCAACCCGACCGTGTACATGGAAAAGTTCCTGGAGCAGCCGCGCCACATCGAGATCCAGGTACTGTCCGACCAGCACGGCAACGCCGTACATCTGGGCGAGCGCGACTGCTCGATGCAGCGCCGTCACCAGAAGATCATCGAAGAAGCGCCGGCACCGGGCATCACCGCCGAGCAGCGCAAGCGCATCGGCGAAGCCTGCGCCGACGCCTGCCGCCGCATCGGCTACCGCGGTGCCGGTACCTTTGAATTCCTGTACGAAAACGGCGAGTTCTACTTCATCGAGATGAACACCCGCGTGCAGGTGGAGCATCCGGTATCGGAGCTGATCACCGGCATCGACATCGTGCAGGAACAGATCCGCATCGCCGCCGGCCTGCCGCTGCGTTTCAAGCAGAAGGACATCCACTTCCGTGGCCACGCCATGGAATGCCGCATCAACGCCGAAGACCCGTTCACCTTCGTGCCGTCGCCAGGCAAGATCGAGAGCTACCATCCGGCCGGCGGCCCGGGCATCCGCATCGATTCGCACATCTACCAGGGCTATACCGTGCCGTCGCATTACGATTCGATGGTGGGTAAACTGATTGCCTACGGCGATACCCGCGATCAGGCGATGGCGCGCATGCGCGTCGCGCTGTCGGAAATGGCCATCACCGGCATCAAAACCAATATCCCGCTGCACCAGGAACTGTTCCTCGATGCCGCCTTCCAGAAAGGCAGCACCAGCATTCACTATCTGGAAGAACGTCTGGCGCAGTTGAAGAAAGGCAGTTAATTCTATGGCATGGCTGCAAGCCACCATTCAAGCTGACTCGGCGGTAGCCGAGCGCTTCGCCGACGTCCTGATGGAGGTCGGCGCCCTGTCCGCCACCATCGAGGACGCCCTGGCCGGCACCGCCGAAGAGCAGCCGATTTTCGGCGAACCGGGCGAACCGGTTGACCAGATGTGGCAACACAGCCTGATCAACTGCCTGTTTGCCGAGGACGCCGACGTCGCCGCCATGGTCGCCATGGCCGCACTCAAATGTGGCCTGCCGCTGCCGCAGTACGAGCTTGGCCGCGTCGAGGAACAGGACTGGGTACGCCTGACGCAAAGCCAGTTCGACCCGATCCGCATCTCGTCGCGACTGTGGATCACTCCGACCTGGCACCAGTCGCCGGATCCGGCGGCGATCAACCTGCAGCTGGACCCGGGCCTCGCCTTCGGTACCGGCAGCCACCCGACCACCCGCCTGTGCCTGCAGTGGCTGGATGAACAGATCAAGGGCGGCGAAACGGTGCTCGACTACGGCTGCGGCTCCGGCATCCTCGCCATTGCCGCGCTGAAGCTGGGCGCTGGCGCCACCCGCGGCATCGACATCGATGCCCAGGCGGTGCGCGCCAGCATCGACAACGCCGCGCAGAATGACGTCAGCGCCGACTTCGGCCTGCCCGACAGCCTGCTGCCGGGCGAGTACGATGTCGTGGTCGCCAACATTCTGGCCAATCCGCTGCGTCTGCTCGGCGGCCTGCTGGCCGGCCATGTGCGTGCCGGTGGCCGCATCGTGCTGTCCGGCATCCTGCAGGAACAGGCCGAAGAACTGGCGGCGATCTACAGCCAATGGTTCGACATGGACGCGCCAGTGTTCGACGACGGCTGGACCCGCCTTTCCGGCGTGAAACGCGGCTAAACCATGAGCTACACCACACAGTGCCCCGCCTGCCAGACCCGCTTCAAGGTCTCCGATGCCCACCTCGCCCTTGCTGCCGGCATGGTGCGCTGCGGGCGCTGTAGCCATGTCTTCCACGCGCCCAGCCATTTCGAGCAAGCGCCGACAGTCGCCGAGGCGCCGCTGGTCATCAGCACCCCGGCCAACGCGGCCAACACCCGTGCCGAAGCCGCGGCCGACGACGACTTCGAGCTGGAGCTGCCGGACTTTCATCCGGAACGGGATGCGGCCAACCTTGCCGCCAGCGCCGAGCCGCGCGCGGCAGCGGTAAGCGCACCCGACGAGACGGCACTGGATCTGCCAGACTTCGACCTGCTGCCGGAGCCGGAGCAGCCGCTGTCGTGGCAGGACCTGGATACCCCGCCCCGGCAAGACGACACCCCGCCCGCCGAGCCGCAGCAGGACATCGCCGCCTTCCAGCGCGCGCTGGCCGAAGCGCTGCAGACTCCGGCCAGTCGTGCCAGCGAGCCGGTGGCACTGATCGACGAACCGCCGGCACCCACAACGCCGGCACCCAACCGTCAGCAAAGGTTGGCCGCACAGTACGACACAGAGCACACGGACAGCCCGCTGCCACCGATTTCTGCCGCCGACCTGGACGACGACGCGCCGGCGCCAGCCGCCAGCAACCACGACGCAGAAACAGAAGAAAGCGACACCGCAAGAAGCACCGGCGACGGCAGCTGGCTGCGCGCCACCGCCTTCGGCCTGCTCGGCGTCATCGGCGTGCTGCTGCTGCTGTTGCAGCTGGCCTTCATCAACCGTACCGCGGTCAGCGCCGAGCTGCCGGAACTGCGCCCCGCCTTCGAGTCGCTGTGCCAGTCGCTCGGCTGCGAGGTGCCGCTGCCGACCCAGCGCCAGCTGATCCGCACCGAGTGGTCCGAGCTGTCGTTCGTGCCGCAGCACGAGCACCTGATCCAGCTGGACGCCACGCTGAAGAACCTGGCCCCCTATCCACAGGCCTTCCCGCTGATGGAGGTGTCGCTGAAGGATGGCGAGGACCGCGTGTTGATCCGCAAGACGCTGAAACCGGAACAGTACCTGTCCGCCGACGACCTCAAGCTGGGCCGCTTCAACGCCAGCAGCGAGCTGAAGATCGTCACCCGCATGGAAGTTCGCGACGCCAAGGCGCTGGGCTACAGCCTGCACTTCTACTACCCCTGATATCGCCTGGCACTAAAGCCGGTGCCTGCAGCCATCACGCTGCCGGTCACCGGCTTTTTTCATAAGCTCACCGCCCCGCGCTTGCTTTTCGCATGTTCTGTTCCACCATGAAGAAACAACCAGGAGCAGACCATGACCCACACCCATTTCCGCTATGCCGACGAATGGCTGGCGGTAGAAGGCCGTTTCCCGCAGGCGGGCGAGACCCTGCCCAGCTTCATGCTGGTCGACGAGCAGCTGCGCGACGTGTCGCTGGAGCGTTTTCTCGGCCACGACAAGCTGGTGGTGACCCTGCTGTCGCTGGACGCGCCCAAGGCCGGGCTGGCGCTGCTGCAGGAATTGCGCCGCCAGCTGGAGCCGTGGCCGCAGCTACAGCTGATCGTGATCACCGTCGACTCACCGTTCAGCCTCGCCCGCGCGCGCCAGGCGCACGGCCTGCCCTATGCGGTGCTGCTCTCCACCCTGCGCGGGCGCGATTTCCACAAGCACTTCGGCGTGTTGATCCAGGATGTGCCGCTGGCCGGCATGACCTGCCCGGCGCTGTGGCTGGTGGATGGCGACGACCACATCGGCTACGCGCAGCGGCTACGCCACGAAGACGACGACTTCGACTTCGCCGAGCTGCGACAGAAGCTGGTGGAACGCTTCTCCACCCTGCCGCGCTAGAGGACAAGCCAGACGTGAAAACCGGCAGCGCCAGGCTGCGGGTGAGGATGCGGCGCTTGCTGCGTAGCAAAGGTTTAGGCGCCCGGCGCGTGAAACTCCGGCTTGGGCGAGCGTCCGAGCAGGCGCTCCACCACGTGCTGTGGCGTGGCCTGGTGATAGAGCAGCTCGCACACCGCGGCGGTGATCGGCATGTCCACCTGCAGCCGCTCCGCCATCTTCAGCACCTCGCGCGCGGTCGGCACCCCTTCGGCGACGTGGCCCAGCTCGGCGAGGATGGTGTCCAGCGACTTGCCCTCCGCCAGCTTGAGGCCGACCTGGCGGTTGCGCGACAGCGCGCCGGTGCAGGTCAGCAGCAGGTCGCCGACGCCGGACAGGCCCATCATGCTCTGCTGGCTGCCCCCCAGCGCCACTGCCAGGCGGGTGATTTCGGCGAGGCCGCGGGTAATCAGCGCCGCGCGCGCGTTCATGCCGAAGCCGAGGCCGTCGGCGACGCCGGTGGCGATCGCCATCACGTTTTTCACCGCACCGCCGACTTCCACACCCACCAGATCGTCATTGGCGTAGATGCGCAGCAGCGGGCTGTGCAATTCGCGCGCGTAGTCGCGGGCAAAAGCATAGTTTTCCGACGCCAGCGTTACCGCCGCCGGCAGGCCCTGCGCCACCTCGCGGGCAAAGCTCGGGCCGGACAGCACGCCGACGCTCTTGAGATGGGGAAATTCCTCGGCCACCACCTGGTGCGGCAGCAGGCTGGAGCCGGCCTCGAAGCCCTTGCACGCCCACAGCAGCGGCGCATCCACCTTCAGCCGCGCGAGCTCGCGCAAGGTTGGCCGCAAGCCGGCGATCGGCGTCACCACCAGTACCAGATCGACCCCGACCACCGCCTCGGACAGGTCGGCGGACAGGTGCAGATCGGCCGGGAACGGACACTCCGGCAGGTAGCGCCGGTTCAGGCGCGTGGCCTGCATGTCGATCATCTGCTCGGCATTGCGGCCCCACAGCGTGACATGATGCTGGCGGCAGAATGCAAAGGCCAGCGCCGTGCCCCAGGCACCGGCACCAAGTACGGCTATTTTCATCGTGTTCCTTACAGCCCCCACAGGCCGGCAATGCGGGCATAACCCACGGTATTGTCGCGATGACGTACCTTGACCCAGCCACTTTGCGGCGGCTCCAGCAGCTCCAGCGCCAGATCCTTGCCGGCCTGGTACAGTACGGCCGCGCTTTCCGCCGGCGCAGCACGCACCGGCAGCTGCTCGGCGGTGACCAGCAGCATCTGCCGCGTCGACAGCGCCGCCGCCGGAATCCAGGCGATGCCGCCGGTGGCGTCACGCACCCGTGCCCAGTCCTTCTGCGTCACCAGCACTTCCACCGGGTAGTAGCGGCTGACCACGAACAGTTTCTTGGCGGCAAGGTTGGGCGCCTCGTACAGCGCGACGCCGGTTTCCTTGACCGAACGGAATTCCAATGCAAAAACCGTACTGGCCAGCAGGGCCAGTACGGCTGCAAACACAATGCGAGTCGGTTTCATCGCGATCAGGCTGTACCGGCTTCGGCCTGGGCGGCGCGTTGCTGCATGTACAGGGCTTCGAAGTTGATCGGTGCCAGCAGTACCGGCGGGAAACCGGCGCGGCCAACCAGGCTGGATACGGTTTCGCGGGCGTACGGGAACAGGATGTTCGGGCAGGCCACGCCGAGGATCGGGTCGATGTCTTCAGCAGGAATATTCTGGATCTGGAAGATACCGGCCTGTGCCACTTCGCACAGGAACATGGTTTTTTCCGGCAGCTTGGCGGTGACGGTCACGGTCAGCGACACTTCGAAGAAGCCGTCTTCCAGCTGGCGGCCTTCGGAAGCCAGCTGCATGTCGATTTCCGGCTGTTCCTGCTCCAGGAAGATGGCGGGTGCGTTCGGGATTTCCAGCGACAGGTCTTTGACGTAGATTTTTTCGATGGAGAATACCGGTTGCAGCTCTTGTTGTTCGCTCATGGTGTTGGATCTCGGTAGCGCCGTCAGGCGCGGGGTTGGAATCAAGTGCGGATCATCGCACGAAAATGATGACAGCTGCGCGCGTCAACCTGCCAGCAGCACATCCAGCTTGCCGGCCGAATGCAGCGCCACCAGGTCGTCACAGCCGCCGACGTGCACGTCGCCGATGAAGATCTGCGGCACGGTACGGCGCCCGGTCAGCGACATCATGGTGTCGCGCGCCTGCGGGTCAAGGTCGATGCGGACTTCTTCAATGTCGGTCACGCCATTCTGGGCCAGCACCTGCTTGGCACGAATGCAGTACGGGCAATAGGCCGAGGTGTACATGGTAACGGGTTTCATGGTGACGGCCTTAAGCTAAAACAAACAGTGATTATAAGGCCAGTTACCGCGCCCAAGGCAAGGCTCAGGGCTGCCGTTGCAGCTGCGCCGCGTAACGCTCGACCACATCGCCGACCAGCGCATCCAGCGCACCCTGCAACTGCGCCGCCCGCGCGGAATTGAGCAGCGCCACGATCGCCAGCCGCTGCCCGGACGGCGCCTGCCAGTAGCCGGCCAGCGCGCGGGTGTCACCGAGGGTGCCGGTCTTCAGCCGCAGCCGTGGCCCCAGCTCGGCAAAGCGGCGACGCAGGGTGCCGTCCTCGCTGGCCAGCGGCAGGCTGGCGATGAATTCGGCCGCGTACGGCCCGCGCGCGGCATCGAGCAGGATCGCGCCCAGCTGGCGCGCGCTGATGCGCTCGCGCCGCGACAGGCCGGCACCGTTTTCCAGCTGCAGCGGCTCGGCGGCGATGCCGCGCTCCAGCAGCAGCGAGCGCACCGCCAGCTGCGCGTCGGCCACGGTGTCGCCGCTGTGCGGGTTTTCCGCGCCCAGCGTCAGCCACACACTGCGCGCCATGGTGTTGTTGCTGTACTTGTTGATGTCGTTCAGCGCCTGCGGCAGCGGCTCGGAATCCAGGCGCACCAGCTGGCGCGCGTCGGGCGGGGTATCGCCCTGCGCGACGCCGCGCGGCCCCTCGCCGCCCAGCGTCTGCCAGATGGCGGCGAAGCTCTGTCCGGCATAGCCGTCGTTATCCAGCACGTTGACGTAGCTGGCCGCGCCGTCACAGGCCGGCGGCAGCTTGCCGCTGACGCGGATGCTGCTGCCGCTGACGCTGACCTCCGCGTGCTCGCGCACGTCACCGCAGCTGGCGGTGCTGCCTGGCTGCAGGCGGTTGTCGAGGCGGAAGCCCGGCAGCGGCGGGTCCAGCACCACCTGCGGCCGGCCCTGCTCGTAGAAGTAGCGCAGCCACGCCACTTTCAGGTTGGACAGGTGGGTATCCGGCGGCACCGAGAACACGCGCTCGGCGTCGCCGTCGAAG
Organism: Vogesella indigofera; assembly: GCF_003633895.1. Taxonomy (GTDB): domain Bacteria; phylum Pseudomonadota; class Gammaproteobacteria; order Burkholderiales; family Chromobacteriaceae; genus Vogesella; species Vogesella indigofera. Next base: position 243,237 of record NZ_RBID01000014.1, on the reverse strand, counting down.
CCGTCGGCGCTGCTGATGCGGCTGAAGGCGCGCTTGTCCAGCAGCAGCTGGCCGTCGATGCGCTGCACGCCGCGCAGGCGCAGCTGGCGCAGCAGCTCGGTCAGGCGTGCGGAATCGAAACGCGGATCGCCGCGGCCTATCCAGTACAGGTCGCCACGCAGCACGCCGTTTTCCAGCACGGCATTGCTTTTCAGCTCGCTGCGCCAGCGGTAGCCCGGCCCCAGCCGGTTCAGCGCCGCCCAGGCGGTGACCAGCTTCATGGTCGAGGCCGGGTTCATCGCGGCATCGGCACGGTGCTCGTCGAACACCGCGCGCCCTTCCACCGGCGCCGCCCACAGCGCCACCTCGTCGGCGCGCAAGGCGCCAAGGTTGGCCGCAAGCGCAAGCGGCGAAACGGCCAGCATGGCCATCAGCAAACGTCGTGTCACTCAGATCTCCTGCGGGTCGACATCCAGCGACCAGCGTAATTGGCGCGGCGCCTTGCGCGCCAGCGCATCCAGCTGAGGTAGCAGCGCGCGCAGCCAGGCGTGCAGCGCCGCCCGTTGCGGCGCCTCGAAGGTCAGCTGTGCCCGCTCGCGGCCGGCGAGGCGCGCCATCAGCGCCGGCGCCGGGCCGAACACGAACAGCGGCGGCGGCAGTTCGCCGCACAGCGCCAGCACCTGCTGCAGGAAGGCCTCGGCCTCGTGGTACTGCGGCGCGTCGGCACGCAGGATCACCTGGCTGGCCGCCGGCGGGAAGCCGGCCTCGCGCCGCTCCTGCAGCTGGCTGGCGGCAAAGCCGTCGAAATCGTGCCGCGTCAGCGCGAGATACAGCGGGTGCTCCGGCCAGTTGGTCTGCACGATGACGTCACCGGCCAGCTCGGCGCGGCCGGCGCGGCCGGACACCTGCAGCAGCTGCGCGAACAGGCGTTCGCTGGCGCGGTAATCGGCGGAATAGAGGCCGCCGTCGCTGCCCAGCACCACCACCAGCGACAGCGCGCCGAAGTCGTGGCCCTTGGCCAGCATCTGGGTGCCGAGCAGGATGTCCACCTCGCCGGCGTGCACGCGCTGGTACACCGCGTCCCACGCCGCCTTGTGGCTGGTGCTGTCGCGGTCGATGCGCAGGATGCGCGCCTCCGGCAACAGCCGGCGCAGCGCCTCTTCCAGCCGCTGCGTGCCCTCGCCCAGCGGCTGCACGTCGGGATTGCCGCAGGCCGGGCACTGCAGCGGCACCCGCTGCTGCGCACCGCAATGGTGGCAGCGCAGCTGGCGCGCCGACAGGTGCAGCACCATGCGCGCGCTGCAGTGCTTGCAGGCCGAGGTCCAGCCGCAGGCGGTGCAGGCCAGCACCGGCGAATAGCCGCGGCGGTTGATGAACAGCAGGCTCATCTCGCGCCGCGCCAGGCGCTGCTGCAGCGCGGCGATCACCGGTTCGGACAGGCCATCCACCAGCTTCAGGCGGCGGGTGTCGACCAGGCCGATGCGCGGCAGCCGCGCGCTGCCGTGCGCCCGCGCCGACAGCAGCAGCTTGCGGTAGCGGCCGGCCTCGACGTTGGCCACCGTTTCCAGGCTGGGGGTGGCGCTGCCCAGCAGCACCGGCACCTGCGCCTGGTTGGCGCGCCACACCGCCAGATCGCGCGCGTGGTAGCGAAGGCCGTCCTGCTGCTTGAACGAGCCGTCGTGCTCCTCGTCCACGATCAGCAACCCGGCGCGCGGCAGCGGCGTGAACACCGCCAGCCGGGTGCCGATCACGATGTCGGCGACGCCCTGCCAGGCGTCGACCCAGCCCTGCAGCCGCTCGCCATCGGACAGGCCGCTGTGCAGGCAGACGATGTGGCTGGCGGGAAAACGCTGCGCGAAGCGTTCGATCAGCTGCGGGGTGAGGTTGATCTCGGGAATGATCACCAGCGCCTGCTGTCCGGCAGCCAGCACGCGGGCGATCAGCTGCAGGTAGACCTCGGTCTTGCCGCTGCCGGTGATGCCGTGCAGCAGGAAGGCGCCGAAGCGGCCAAGGTTGGCCGCCACCGCGTCCAGCGCCGCCTGCTGCTCGTCGTTCAGCGTTAGCGCTGCGGCGATCTGCAAGGGCGGTGCCTGCCACGGCAGGATGTCGATATGGCCTGCGGCCAACCTTTGTTTGAGAAAAGCCGTCGCCTGCGGGTGCACGCGGCGCAGCGCGTCGCGCGATTGCGGCTGCTGCAGCGCCTGCCACAACTGGCGCTGTACTGTGCTGCGTGCGGATGGCTCGGCGTCAAGACCGGCGGCATTGAGGCGGTACGACTGGCGATCGGCCAGCGTCACCGCGCGCGGCTCGCGCAGCGCGGTGGGCAAGGCGGTGAACAGCGCCTGCCCCTGCGGATGCAGGTAGTAGCGCGCGGCAAAGCGCACTTGCTGCAGCAGCGTCTCCGGCAGCGGCGGCAGCTCGTCCAGCACCGCCAGGATAGGCTTGCAGCGCGCCTCGTCCAGCGCCTGCGGCGGCACGCTGTTGTCGACCACGCCGCACAATTCGCGATTGCCGAAGGCGACGCGGACGCGCTGGCCATTGGGCAGCGGCTGCGGATGCAGGTAGGTAAATGCACCACGCAAGGGCACATCGAGCCAGACACTGATGTGCTGCATTGCAGTCATGATTGGACGGACTCCCCGCTAATCCAGCACTGGCGCGGCTTGGCGCCAGCTGTGCACAGATACTGTGGATAACTTTGTGAACAACTGACGAGCCGGCTGGCAAAAAGCACGTCAATCGGGCATTCCATTAGATTGCACAAATTTTAATCTGAAATATTAAATTCAATAAAATCAGATGCTTATATAAATTTCATCTTTCTTTGGCAACAAGCCTTGACAGGCCGGAAAAATGCCCCGTTTTGGTGTGCATAAGTCGTGGAACAACTGCGGCGACAACTGTCAAGCCTTGCCGGCAAGCTTTGTTTATGCATCAAAAAAAGCCACCGCCGGCAGGCGGTGGCTGTGACCGGTTTGACGCGTCAGACGGCGTGGTACGGGCGCGACAGGCGGTGTACGGCGGCGACCAGTGCCTTGGCGTGTTCCGGGTCGGCAAACTGCGAAATGCCGTGACCGAGGTTGAACACGTGGCCGGAGCCGTGGCCGTACGCCGCCAGGATGCGGCCGGCTTCCTGCTCGATCGCCGCCGGGCTGCCGAACAGCGCGTTGGGGTCGAAGTTGCCCTGCAACGCCACCTGGTCGCCGACGCGCGCGCGCGCCTGGCCGATGTCGGTGGTCCAGTCCAGACCGACGCAGTCGGCGCCGATGGCGGCGATCTGTTCCAGCCACTGGCCGCCACCCTTGGTGAACACGATCACCGGCACGCGGCGGCCGTCGGCCTCGCGCTTGAGGCCGGCGATGATCTGCTGCATATAGGCCAGCGAGAATTCCTGGTACGCGGCGTGGCTCAGCGCGCCACCCCAGGTATCGAAGATCTGCACCGCCTGGGCGCCGGCATCGATCTGGGCGTTGAGGTAGGCGGTCACCGAGTCGGCGGTGATGCGCAGGATGTGGTGCAGCAGTTCCGGGCGGCCGTACAGCATCGCCTTGACGTGGCGGAAGTCGGCGGAGCCGGCGCCCTCGATCATGTAGCAGGCCAGCGTGAACGGGCTGCCGGAGAAGCCGATCAGCGGCACGCGACCGTCGAGCGCCTTGCGGATGCTGGATACCGCGTCGAACACGTACTGCAGCTTGTCCAGTGGCGCCACCTGCAGCGCCTTGATCGCCGCCTCGTCGCGCAGCGGACGGGCAAAACGCGGACCCTCGCCCTCGGCAAAGGACAGCCCCAGCCCCATCGCGTCCGGCACCGTCAGGATGTCGGAGAACAGGATGGCCGCGTCCAGCGGGAAGCGCTCCAGCGGCTGCAGCGTGACCTCGGTCGCGTAGTCCGGGCTGGTGCACAGGCCCATGAAGCTGCCGGCGCGGGCGCGGGTGGCGCGGTATTCCGGCAGGTAGCGGCCGGCCTGGCGCATCATCCAGATCGGGGTGTATTCAACCGGCTGCTTCAGCAGCGCGCGCAGGAAGGTATCGTTCTTGAGCTGGGTCATGTTGGCTATACGGGCAGAAAAAGGTTGGCCGCATTATACCCTGCGCCGGCGGCGCTGCCTTGACCTGACTGCGGCATCGCCCGATGTTTTTGCCCGCCGGCAGCGACAATTCATGCAAATGAACTTGTTGCCGGCAATGCCAGCTGCTTAACTGGATGCAGATCCCACCCGCCCGACAAGGAGTTGTCATGAATCAGATCGACCTTTCCCACTGGCAGCAGGTCGCCACGGATTATGCGTTCAATATCGGCGGCACGCTGCTGGCGGCGCTGGCCTTCTGGATCATCGGCCGCTGGCTGATCGGCCAGGTCGGCCGCCTGCTGCAGCGCACGCTGGAGCGGCAGCATGTCGACGCCACCATCATGCGTTACCTCGGCACCACCATCCACGTCACCCTCAACGTGATCCTGGTGGTCGGCATCCTCGGCTACTTCGGCATCCAGACCACCACCTTTGCCGCGCTGTTCGCCGCCGCCGGCGTCGCCATCGGCATGGCCTGGTCCGGGTTGCTGTCCAACTTTGCCGCCGGGGTGTTCCTGATCATGCTGCGGCCGATGAAGGTCGGCGATTTCGTCACCGCCGGCGGCGTGACCGGCACGGTGAAGGAGATCGGCCTGTTCACCACCGCCATCAACACGCCGGACAACGTGCTGACCATGGTCGGCAACGGCAAGATCATGGGCGACACGCTGCAGAACTTCAGCAGCAATCCCTACCGCCGCGTGGAGCTGAAGGCGCAGCTGGCCGGCAGCGCCGACCCCGCCGCCGCGATGGCGCTGCTGCGGCAGCGGCTGGCGGCCATCCCCAACGTGCTGGCGGAGCCGGCGGTCGAGGTGGCGATCCTGGAATTCAACTTGGTGGGGCCGGTGCTGGCGGTGCGGCCGTTCTGCCATAACGACCACTACTGGCAGGTGTACTTCGACAGCAACCAGCAGATCCGCGACGCACTGGGCGGCGAGGCGTTCCCGCCGCCGATGCCGGCGCAGGTGGTGTACGTCAAACAGTAAGGTTGGCCGCAACCGTTCTCAATGCCCAAGGCCGCTGCCGATAAACATCGGCAGCGGCCTTGGCCGTTCGTGCGCGGCGGCTCAGTGCGGCGAGGCCGCCGTCTGGCCGGTTAGCCGCGCCAACAGGCCGCGGATGCGGGTGCGCAGGCTGTCGAGGTAGGTGTACACCACCGGCAGCACGATCAGCGTCAGCACGGTGGAGGTGATCAGGCCGCCGATGATGGCGTGCGCCATCGGCCGCTGCGTCTCCGAGCCGGCGCCGCTGGCCAGTGCCAGCGGCAGCATGCCGAAGATCATCGCCAGGCTGGTCATCATGATCGGGCGCAGCCGCACGCGGCCGGCCTCGACGATGGCATCCAGCCGCGCCATGCCTTCCTTGCGGCTCTGGTTGATGAAGTCGACCAGCAGGATGCCGTTCTTCGCTGCCAGCCCCATCAGCATGATGATGCCGATCACCGAGAACATGTTGAGGGTGGAGCCGAACAGCCACAGCGCGGCGAACACGCCGACGAAGGCCAGCGGCAGCGCCATCATGATGGTCACCGGCAGCGTAAAGCTGCGGAACTGCGCGGCGAGAATGAGATAAATGAAGATCACCCCCATCGCCAGCGCCTGCACCGCGTAGTTCAGCGATTCCTGCATGCTCTTGCGCTCGCCCTCCTGCGACAGCATCACCCCGGCCGGCAGCCGCAGCTGTTTCAGCGCGGCGTCGACACCGGCAAACACCTCGCCGGCGCTGCGGCCGCTGATGTTGGCGGTGACGCTGATCTCGCGCATCAGGTCGGTGCGCTCGATCTGGCGCGGGCTGCTGCCCGGCTCGATGCGCGCCAGCTGCGCCAGCGGCACCATATTGGCCTCGCCGTTGTCGCGCCGCGTGCCGGGCACCATCAGCACCTCCAGCAGCGCCGCCTCGCGCCCCTCGCGCGGCAATTGCAGGCGCACATCGTAGTTTTCGCCATCCGGCGCCTCCCACGTCGTCACCGTGCTGCCGGCCAGCAGCACCGACAGCGTGTTGCCGACGCGGGTGAGATCCACGCCCAGCGAGGCGGCGGCGTCGCGGTCGAGGCGCACGTCCAGCGCCGGATCGGCGTCGGAAAAGCTGCTCTGCACGTCGCGCACGCCGTTGACGCGTGCAATCGCCGCCATCACCGCGTCGGTGGCCTGGCTCAGCGCCTGCAGGTCGCTGCCGCGGATGCCGATATTGACCGGCTTGCCGCCGGGGCCGTGCTGGCCCAGCTCCTGCACCGAATCCAGCTCGATGCCGGCCACCCGCTGCGCGCTGCTGCGCGCCGCCGCCATCAGCTGGAACAGGTCGCGCTGGCGCGACTGCTTGTCGCCGACATCGATGGTCAGCTGCGCCTCGTTGCGGCCGGCGCCGAAGCGACCGCCGCCGATCTTGCTGTCGACGGTGTTCACCTCCGGAATGCTGCGCAGCTGCGCCTCCACCTCGCGCGCCTTGGCGGCGGTGTACTCCAGCGTCGAGCCGGGCGCGGTCTTGAACGACAGGCGGAAATCGCCGTTGTCGGCACGCGGCAGGAATTCACCGCCGATCACCGGCACCAGCATGAAGCTGCCGACGGTCAGCGCCAGCGCCGTGGCCAGCACCGTCTTGCGGTGCGCCAGCGCCCAGCGGATCACCCGCACGTAGCCGTCGGCGAGGCGGTCGAGCGAGGCCTCGAACCAGTCCAGCGCGCGGCCGACCGGGCCCTTGTGGTGATCGCCGTGGCGGTGCGGGTCGTGCCACACCGAGGACAGCATCGGGTCCAGCGTGAACGACACGAACATCGAGATCAGCACCGCCACCGTCACCGCGAGGCCGAACTGGTGGAAGAACTTGCCGATGATGCCGCCCATGAAGCCGACCGGCAGGAACACCGCGACGATGGTCAGCGTGGTGGCCAGTACCGCGAGGCCGATCTCGTTGGTGCCGTCCAGCGCCGCCTGGTAGTGGCCCTTGCCCAGCGTGGCGTGGCGCACGATGTTCTCGCGCACCACGATGGCGTCGTCGATCAACAGGCCGATGGACAGCGACAGCGCCATCAGCGTCATCACGTTGAGGGTGAAGCCCAGCGCCTGCACCGCGAACAGGGTGCCCAGCAGCGCGATCGGCAGCGTCAGGCCGGTAATCACCGTGCTGCGCCAGCTGCCGAGGAACAAGAACACGATCAGCACCGTCAGCCCGGCGCCTTCCAGCAGCGTCTGCTGCACCCCGCTCAGCGACTTGCGCACCTCGTCCGACTTGTCGTAGGTGAGCTTGACCTCGCTGCCGGCCGGCATCAGCGGCCGCTGCTCGGCGATGATTGCCTTCACCGCATCGGCCACCGCCACCACGTTGGCGCCGCGCGCGGCACGCACGTCCAGCCCCACCGCCGGCTTGCCGTCGATCAGGCTGATGCTGTTCTTTTCTTCCTCGCTGTCGCGCACTTCGGCCACGTCCGCCAGGCGGATGGTGGCGCCCTGGCGCGTGGCGATGCCCAGCTCGCGGAAGTCGTCCACCGACTCAAGCTTGCCGGCGACGCGCACCGACAGCTCGTTACGCTGGCTGCTGACCTGGCCGGCCGGGAAATCACGGTTGGCCGCGGCGATGGCGTCGGCCACCTCGCTGACCGACAATCCCAGCGCCTCCAGCCGGTACGGCTGCAGCTCAATGCGGATCTCGCGCTTGCTGGCACCGACCAGTTTCACCTCGCCGACCCCGCTCACCGTCTGCAGCCGCTTCTTCAGCACATTGTCCAGCCAGTTGCTCAGCTCGCGCTGCGAACCGTCCTGCTGGCTGAAGGTGTACGACATCAGCGGCTCGTCGTTGGGGTTCATCTGCGAGATGGTCGGCGTGCTCACCTCGCGCCGCAGCCGGCCCTGCGCGGCGCCGACCTTGTCGCGCACCTCCTGCAGGCCGATGGCCGGATCGGTGGACAGCTCGAACTCCACCACCAGCGTGGCGACGCCCTCGGAGGAATAGGAGCGGATGTGCTTGACGCCGTTGATGGTGTTGACCGCCTCTTCCAGCGGGCGGGTGACCTCGCTCTCGATCACCTCCGGCGAGGCGCCGGGATAGGACGCCGACACCACCGCCACCGGGAAGCGGATATCGGGAAACTCCTCGACCGGCAGCTGCTTCCAGGCAAACAGGCCCAGCACCGTCAGCAGCAGCATCATCACGGCGGCCAGATAGGGGTTCTGCACGCTGACGCGGGTTAACCACATAGTGTCACCTTCTCCTTAGCGCGGCAGCGCCACGCGGTCGCCGGGTTTCAGCCCCAGCAGCGGCGCCGCCAGCAGCGTGCGGCCAAGCTCGATGCCGCGCACCGCCAGCACCCGTTCGCTGTCGTTGCGCAGCACGATGCTGACCGGCTGGCGGCGCAGGGTGTTGCCGTCCAGCAGCATCACCCACGGCTTGCTGCCGTCGGCATCGCGCACCGCCGCCTGCGGCAGGCGCACCGCGTCGCTGATTTCGCGCAGGATCACCTCGCCGGTGACGAACTGGCCGGCCTGCAGCCGGCCGGCGCGGTTGTCGACGCGCAGATAGGCATTGAAGGTGCGGCTGCCGGCATTGGCCACCGGGTTGATGCGCACCAGCTGCGCGGCAAACGGCTCGGTCGCGCCCTCGACGCGGAAGCGCGCGCGCTGGCCTGGCTGCAGCTGCGCCACCTGCCGCGCCGGGATGCTGGCGGTCGCCTCCAGCTGGCTGAGGTCGGCAATGGCGAACAGCTTCTGGTTGCGGCTGACCTGCTCGCCCGGCTGGATGCGGCGGGCGTAGACCACGCCGTCCATCGGCGAGTGCACCGCGGTATCGGCCAGGCTCTTGCGCGCGCGCGCCAGCTGGCTGCGGCGGGCGTTGACGTCGCCTTCGCGGATGCGGTATTCGCTGTCCACCTCGTCGAACGCCAGCTTGGAAATGAAGCCCTGCTGGTACAGCTCGCGCTGCTTGTCCAGCTTCAGCCGCGCCAGTCGCAGCCGTGCCTCGTCGTTGGCCAGCTGCGCCTGCTGTTCCACCAGTGCCTGCTGCAGCGTCTCGCCATCCAGCCGCGCCAAGAGCTGGCCGCGGCGCACGGTTTCGCCCTCGCGCACCAGCACCTCGCGCACGCTGGCGTCGATCTCGGCGGCGACCTCGATGCTGGTCAGCGCGTTGAGGGTGGCGGTAAATGGCAGGCTGGCGGCCACCGGCGCCAGCCGCGCCTGCAGCACGTCGCCGCGCGCCAGCTGGCGCAATGGCGCGGCGGCAGCAGCGGCACTGGCATCATGGCCGCTGGTGGCAGGTTGGCCGCAAGCGGCCAGCAACAGCACGCTGGCGGCAAGGCAGGCAGTTCGGAACAGGGTCGGACTGGTCATGGTGACAGGCTTTCTCAAATCTGGTGGCGGCGCAGAGCCAGCGCACGATCGGCGGTGGCGGCTCCCGGCACGGCGAGACGGCGCTGGCAGCGGCGTGCCTGTTTATCTGTCGACAAACGCCGCGGTCTCAGCCGTTTTCGCCGGCACTCGCGGGAGCGCGCGCGATCGTGAACACGCGCTCAGGGACGCGCTACCGGGGTCATGCCGCGCGGCAACAGCAGCCAGAACCTGCCCTGCTGCTTCATGCGGCCGGCGTACATGCCGGCCTCGGTGCCGAAGCCGAAAAAGAAATCGCCGCGCACCGCACCGCGGATGGCACCGCCGGTGTCCTGCGCGTGCATCAGCCGGGTCAGCGGCTTGGGGCTGCCGTCCAGCGGCCAGGTGGTGGCCAGGTACACCGGCGCCCCCAGCGGGATATAGCGCGGATCAACCGCCAGGCTGTGGCCGTCGGTCAGCGGCACGCCCAGCGCGCCGATCGGGCCGCCGCCGCTGCTGTTCAGGGTACGGAAGAACACGTAGCTCGGGTTGACGTCGAACAGCTCGCGCCGGCGCTGCGGGTTGGCTTCCAGCCAGCCCTTGATGCCCTGCATGCTGGCTTCGGCCAGCGTCAGCTGCTGCTGGTCGATCAGCCAGCGGCCGATGGACTTGTACGGGTGGCCGTTCTGCTCGGCGTAGGTCACGCGCAAGAAGCTGCCGTCTTCCAGCTGGATGCGGCCGGAGCCCTGCACCTGCAGGAAGAACAGCTCGGTTTCGTCCTCCACCCAGGCCAGCACCGGCGCGCTGCCTACGCCCTTGCCGGCGTTGATCTCGGCGCGGCTGTAGTACGGCAGCAGGCGGTTGCCGTCGAGGCGCCCTTTCAGGGTACGGGTGCGGCTGTCGATGACGAAATCGGCCAGCGTCACCAGCAGCTCGTCGGCGCCGGGCTGGGTCCTGCCCGCCACCACCTGCAGCCGGTTGCCGCCGCTACGGCGCGCCACCAGTTGCGTGGCCGCGCGCTGCTCGGCGCTGATGTCGAGCAGCAGCAGGTCCTGCGGCACGCCGTACACCGGGTATGGCGTCTGCGCGCTGCGCTGGCGGCTGCCAGTCAGCAAGGGCTCGTAGTAGCCGGTGATCAGGCCGCTGTCCTTGCCGGCGTCACTGACCTGCCACGGTACGAAGCGGCTCTCGTAAAAGCGGCGGATACCGTCAACGTTGGCCGCATCCAGCGTCGCGGCCTCGCTGCAGACCGCCTGCCACTGCGGGCGGCCAGCCAGCGGGCGGCAGCTTTCGCGCAGCGCCAGCAAGCTCTCGCTGGCCAGCGAGCTGTCCCATTGCGGCAGCTGGCTGAACGCGGCCGGCTGGTAGCGGATGCTATCGGCGGGCGACGACGTCGGCGGGGTGGAAACGGTGGAACAGGCGGCCAGCAACAGCAGGCTGCCGCACAGCAGTAAACGGTTCAGCATGGAAACAGGACTCTCGGAAAACCCGGAACAGGCATGGGCGGTAGAGCGGCACGGCACCGGAAAGTTCGGATGGTACTGGAACGGTGGCCGGAATAACAATGCAGCTGTCGTGAATCCGGCCAGCGCTGCGCTCAGGGCGTGGCTGGCAACCGCTGCTGCAGCGCCTTGAGGAAGGCCGGATCATCCGGCCGCGTCAGCGGGCCGAAGGCGATCACCGACTTGCCGCCCGGCGCGATGATGTACTTGTAGAAATTCCACTTCGGCGTGCTGCCGGCCGCGCTGGCCAGCGCCTGGTAGAACGGATGCGCGTTGCTGCCCCGCACGCTGATCCGGCTCATCATCGGGAAATCGACGCCGTAATTGCTGTGGCAGAACTCGGCAATGTCCTTGGCCTGTTCCAGCTCCTGGAAGAAATCGTCGCTGGGGAAGCCGAGCACCACCACGCCGCGACTGCGGTATTGCTGCCACAGCGTCTGCAGCTGGGCAAACTGTGGCGTGAAGCCGCACTCGCTGGCGGTGTTAACCACCACGATGGTCTTGTCCTGGTACTGGCACAGGTCAGTGCTGCCGCCGGTCAGGCGCGGCACCCGGTAATCCAGCAGCGGCGGGCAGGCTGCCTGCGCCAGCGGTGCCGCCAGCAGCAGCCACAGCCACCATGCTTGCTTGCGCATCAGCCTGCCCTCCCCGTCTTGCGGCTCAGAGCCGTGTTCACGATCTCGCGAGCTAGCGCGAGACAAGGCGAAAACGGCTGAGGAAGCGGAGTTGACATGGGGTCAATGAGCATTCCGAAGCCGTTTTCAACGTCGTATCGCCCGCTTGAGATCAGTCGCAGCAGATCGTGAACAGACTCTCAGCCCTGGTCCTGTGCGGCCATGTCGGCGCGCACCTGGTCCATGTCCAGATCGCGTACCGCCTGCACCAGTTGCTCGAACTGCGGCGCCATCATCGCGCCAGCCTGGTGGAACACCACGATGCCGTCCTTCAGCGCCATCAGCGTCGGGATGGAACGGATCTTGAAGTGGGCGGCCAGCTCCTGCTCGTCCTCGGTATTGATCTTGGCGAACACGATGTCGGGGTGTTTTTCCGCCGCCGCCTCGAAGATCGGGCCGAACGACTTGCACGGGCCGCACCACGGCGCCCAGAAGTCGAGAATCACCATGCCGTCACCCTCGACGGTGTCGTTAAAGGTATCGGCAGTTACGTTTACATAGGCCATGACGGCTCCTTGGATTCGTTTGCGGCGGCCGCTGCGGCCAACCTTGCTGCTTTTCAAGATTGTCGCTGTGCGGCGACTAGGCAAGGGATGGCCGCCATTAAATTTCGCGATACCGCATATTGGCGGCCGCTATCAGTGGCGATGACGGATGCGCCAGCACTGGTGGATCTTCTTGTTGCGGAAGTCCTCCGGCACCGACTGCGCGCTGATGTCCTGCACCGCGTAGTCGGCGACCAACCTTTCGTCCAGCGTGAAGCTGCGCAGGTTGTTGGAAAAGTACAGCACGCCGTCCGGCGCCAGCAGCCGCATCGCGCCGTCGACCAGCTTGACCTGGTCGCGCTGCACGTCCAGCTCGTCCATCATCTTCTTGGAGTTGGAGAAGCTGGGCGGGTCCATCACGATCAGGTCGAACTGCTTGCCGGCAAAGGCGGCGTCTTCCAGATACTGGAACACGTCGTCGCGGATCAGCTGGTGCTTGGCCGGGTCCAGGCCGTTGAGCTCGAAATTGCGCCGGCTCCACGCCTGGTAGGTATTGGACAGGTCGACGGTTTCGCTGCTGACCGCGCCACCGTTGGCCGCATACACGGTAAAGCTGCCGGTGTAGGCGAACAGGTTGAGAAAGCGCTTGCCGGCGGCCTCGTCGCGTACCCGCTTGCGGGTGTTGCGGTGATCGAGGAACAGGCCAGTGTCGAGGTAGGCGTCGAGGTTGACCCAGAAGCGCTGCCCCTGCTCGGCCACCACGAAGTCCTCGCCGTCGCGGCCGGTCTTCTCGTACTGGCTTTCGCCCTTCTGGCGGCGCCGGGTCTTCAGCGCGATGTTCCACAGCGGCACGCCGGTGATGTCGCTGATCGCCTGCTGCACCGCGGCGATCCACGCCACGTACTCGGATTCCTCGATCTGCCAGCCGGTGTCGTACTCCTGCAGGTGGATGCGCTGGCCGTAGACATCGATGATCAGCGGAAACTGCGGCACGTCGCGGTCGTAGACGCGCCAGGCGTCCAGCTCGTTGCGGCGCGCCCATTTGGCGTAGTGCTTGTAGTTTTTGGCAAGCCGGTTGGCAAAGGCGGAAACGTCAACCATGCAACTTCCTTTTCAATAAAAACCAAACGCCGGAACATGTCCGGCGCCAATATTTCGGTGCGTTGCGGCCAACGTTGGCCGCACGGCTAGTCGTTGTTCAGCGCGGCCTGCTGCCGTTCATGATAGGCCACCAGGCGGCGGTATACCGGCTCCGGCACGTACTGGCGGATCATCTGCTCCCAGCCCTGCGGCCCCATCAGTCCCTTGACCATGGTGGAGGATACCTCGGCGTACTCGCGCGGCGGCAGCAGGAAGATGGTAGTGATGTCGGCGTGCAGGTCGGAGTTGATGTAGCGCATGGTGCGCTCGTACTCGTAGTCGCTGGCGGTACGGATGCCGCGAATGATGTAGTTGGCTTCAATGCTCTGCGCGTAGTTGACCAGGAACTGGTTCTCGAATACCTCGACCCGCAGCTTGGAAAAGCCGCGCGTCACCGCACGCAGCATGTCCAGACGCTCGTCCACGCTGAAGGTGCAATGTTTTTCCGGATTGACGCCGATGGCCACCACCACCTCGTCAAACAGTTCCACGGCCTCGCGAATCATCCACAAGTGCCCGTTGGTCACCGGGTCAAAACTACCGGCATAGACGGCGCGCTTCAATTGATGCTTTCCTTTGCGACTATTTGTCATGGCGGAATGTAGCGTGGCTAGGGATGGTGGACAAGGTATTTTTGCTGCATTGCAAAAATAAAAGCACCGGCGCGGTGCAGTAACGCATCACGCCGGTGCGGCACTCCATTGCAGAATATCAGGCGTTGATGGTTTCCGCATGATGGCACGCCACTTCGCGGCCTTCTAGGCTGCGCAATTGCGGTACTTCCTTGCCGCACAGATCGGTCGCGTAGGGGCAGCGCTTGTGGAAGGCGCAGCCGCTTGGCGGGTTGAGCGGGCTGGGCAGCTCGCCGTGGATCTTGATCTTGATGCTGCGGTCTTCCGGATAGATCGACGGTGTCGCCGACAGCAGCGCCTGGGTATAGGGATGCAGCGGCTTGGCGTAGATCACTTCCTTGCTGCCCACCTCTACCGCACGGCCGAGGTACATCACCATCAGGTCGTCGGCGACATGCTCCACCACCGCCAGGTTGTGCGAGATGAACACGTAGGCGGTGTTGAACTCTTCCTGCAGGTCCATGAACAGGTTCAGCACCTGCGCCTGGATCGACACGTCCAGTGCCGAGGTCGGCTCGTCGGCAATCACGATCTGCGGCTGCAGCATCATGGCACGGGCGATGGCGATACGCTGGCGCTGGCCGCCGGAGAACATGTGCGGGTAGCGATAGTAGTGCTCCGGACGCAGGCCGACGCGCTTCATCATCGCCTTGACCTTGTCCTCGCGCTGCTGCGCCGTCAGCTTGGTGTTGATCAGCAGCGGCTCGCCCAGCTGGTCGCCAACCTTCTGCCGCGGGTTGAGCGAGGCGTACGGGTTCTGGAACACCATCTGCACCTTGCTGCGCAGTGCCTTCAGCGCGGCCTTGTCGGCGCTGGCGATGTCGACACCGTCCAGCACCAGCGAACCGGCGGTCGGCGCCTCGATCAGCGTCAGCTGCCGCGCCAGCGTGGACTTGCCGCAGCCGGATTCGCCGACCACCGCCAGCGTCTTGCCGGCCTGCAGTTCAAACGACACGCCATTCAGCGCCTTGACCACGGCCTTCGGTTTCATGAAGCCCTGCGACACCTCGTAGTGACGGGTCAGGTCGCGAGCCTGCAATACAGTCTGGCTCATGGGGCCTCCTTCTTCTCGAATAGCGGGTAGAAGCAACGCACGGCACCATGCTCGTGCGCGGTGATGCCGGGACGCTCGTTGCGGCAGCGTTCCTGCACGTACGGGCAGCGCGGCGACAGCAGGCAGCCGCTGGGGCGGTCGTACTGGCCGGGCACGATGCCGGGCAGGGTCACCAGCCGGCGTGCGCCCTTGCTGTGCTCCGGAATGGAGGACAGCAGCGCCTGGGTATACGGATGCACCGGGTGACGGAACAGCTGCGGCACGGTGCCTTCCTCGGCTACCTGGCCGGCGTACATCACCGCCACGCGGTGCGCCACCTCGGCAATCACCGCCAGATCGTGGGTGATCATCAGCAGTGCCATATTGCGTTCTTTTTGCAGGTTGACCAGCAGGTCCATGATCTGCGCCTGGATGGTGACGTCCAGCGCGGTGGTCGGCTCGTCGGCGATCAGCAGCTTGGGGTTACAGGCCAGTGCCACCGCGATCATCACGCGCTGGCTCATGCCGCCGGACAGCTGGTGCGGGTAGGCTTCGAGACGGGTCTTCGCCGCCGGAATCTCCACCAGTTCCATCAGTTCCAGTGCGCGCGCCTTCAGCTCGGCGCCGCGCAGGCCCTGGTGCACCTTCAGCACTTCCATGATCTGGTAGCCGACGGTGTAGCTCGGGTTGAGCGAGGTCATCGGGTCCTGAAAGATCATGGCGATGTCCTTGCCCACGATCTTGCGGCGTTCCCGCGCGCTGATGGTCAGCAGGTTCTTGCCGTCGAAGGTCAGTTCGTCGGCCACGATGCGGCCCTGCCCTTCCAGCAGGCCCATCATCGCCATCATGGTTACCGACTTGCCGGAGCCGGATTCGCCGACGATGCCGACGATCTCGCCCTGGTCGACCGACAGGTCCAGCCCTTCCACGGCGCGGAACGGGTTTTTCTCGGAGCCGAACTCGACCGAGAGGTTCTTGATTTGCAACAGACTCATGATTTTCCCTTACGCCGCGCGCTTCATTTTCGGGTCCAGCGCATCGCGCAGGCCGTCGCCCATCAGGTTGATCGACAACACCGAGACCAGGATGGTCAGACCCGGCAGGGTTACCACCCACCAGGCGCTGTCCATGTAGTCACGCGCCGAGGCCAGCATGGTGCCCCACTCCGGTGTCGGCGGCTGTACGCCGAGACCGAGGAAGCCCAGGGCGGCGATTTCCAGGATGGCGGAGGAGAAGCTCATGGTGGCGTGCACGATCAGCGGCGCCATGCAGTTGGGCAGCACGGTAACGAACATCAGACGGAACAGGCCGGCACCGGCGACGCGCGAGGCGGTCACGTAGTCACGGTTCAGTTCGGTCATCGCCGAGGCACGCGTCAGCCGCACGTAGGCCGGCAGCGACACCACGGCAATGGCGATCATCGCGTTGACCAGGCCCGGCCCGAGGATGGCCATGATCGCCACCGCCAGCAGCAGCGACGGCAAGGCCATCATCACGTCCATCAGGCGCATGATCAGGGTGCCCAGCGCCTTGGGGAAGAAGGAGGCCAGCAGGCCCATCACCACGCCGGGAATCAGCGCCATCACCACCGATACCAGACCGATCAGCAGCGACAGGCGCGCGCCGTAGATCAGGCGCGACAGGATGTCGCGGCCAAGCTCGTCGGTGCCGAGCAGGAACTGGCTGCTGCCACCCGCGGCCCAGGCCGGCGGTGTCAGGAAGTAGTCGCGGAACTGTTCGATCGGGTCATACGGCGCGATCCACGGCGCAAACAGCGCACAGAAGGCGACGATGGACATGAACACCAGCCCGGCGACGGCGCCCTTGTTGTGGGAGAAGCCCTGCCAGAACTCCTTGAGCGGCGAAGGATAGCCGGCGGCCAGCTCTTCGACCGGCGCCGCAGCGGGCGCAGTAGAAATGGATGTCATTGCTCGCCTCTTACTTGGCATGACGGATGCGCGGGTTCGCGATGCCGTACAGGATGTCTACGATGAAGTTGGTGACGATCACCAGTGTGGCCACGATCAGGATGCCGTTCTGCACCACCGGGTAGTCGCGACGGCCAATAGCGTCGATCAGCCACTTGCCGATGCCGGGCCAGGAGAAGATGGTCTCGGTCAGCACCGCACCACCCATCAGCGTGCCCACCTGCAGCCCGATCACGGTCAGCACCGGGATCAGCGCGTTGCGCAGGGTGTGGATGAAGATCACGCGCGCCGGCGACAGGCCCTTGGCGCGAGCGGTGCGCACGTAGTCTTCGCGCAGCACTTCCAGCATCGACGAGCGCGTCATCCGCGCGATCACCGCCAGCGGGATGGTGCCCAGCACGATGGCAGGCAGGATCAGGTGCATCACCGCATCCTTGAAGGCGCCGGCGTTGTATTCGGGATCGGCCATTTCGGCGCGCCAGGCGTCGATCAGCATGAAGCCGGTCTGAGGCTGCACGTCAAAGGCAAGATCGAGGCGGCCGGAAACCGGGGTCCAGCCCAGCTGTACCGAGAACAGCATGATCAGGATCAGGCCCCACCAGAAGATCGGCATCGAGAAGCCAGTCAGCGAGATGCCCATCACGCCGTGGTCGAAGATGGAGCCGCGCTTGATCGCCGCCACCACGCCGGCCAGCAGACCACAGACGGTGGCGAACACCAGTGCGCACAGCGCCAGTTCCAGCGTCGCCGGGAACAGGGTGGTGAATTCGCTCCACACGCTTTGCTGGGTTTTCAGCGAGGCGCCCAGATTGCCCTGGAACAGGTTGCTGATGTAGTCGAAGTACTGGATATACAGTGGCTGATCCAGACCCAGACGCTTCATCGCCGCCGCGTGCAGGGCGGGGTCAAGCGAACGCTCCCCCATCATCACTTCGATGGGATCGCCCGGGATCATACGGATCAGGCTGAAGGTAATCAGCGTGATGCCGAAAAATGTCGGAATCAGTACGCCAAGACGACGCAGGATAAAGAAAAACATGTGAAGGTCTCCCGTACACGCACAAGACTGGCGTGACGTATTGCTGCAAGAGACAGGGAACGGGAACAGCAGGAAGGAAAGCGGAAGGGGTGCCGGGCGACGTAGCTGCATCTGACCACCCACCTACACCAGATGCAATCGCCGCCACGGCAAGACGCACTTTACGGATCGCACGCCGTGACCGCCTTGATGCAGGTCAATCACGAGACATCAACCCACCGCTGCCGCGCCCCGACTTTCCTTTTGCATAAACCGTTCGCCTGATAATGAACAAGGAGGGGCCAAAGGCGCCCTCCTTGCCATTCACCCGGACCCGCCGGGCGATACCGCGAACTTACTTGACGCTAACACCCTTGAAGGAATAGTCGCCGAACGGGCTGATCTTGAAGCCGTTCACTTCCTTGCGCATCGGCTGGTTCACCACCGAGTGGGCGATGGTCGACCATGGCATGTCTTTCTTGAAGATTTCCTGGGCCTTCGCGTACATGGCGGTGCGCTGCTTCAGGTCGGTGCTCTTGCGGGCGCCCAGCACTTCCTTGTCGAAAGCCTTGCTGCAGTAGCGCGCGTAGTTGGAACCACCGATGGCTTCGCAAGTCAGCAATACGCCGAGGAAGTTGTCCGGGCTGGCGTAGTCGCCGGTCCAGCCGATCAGGCCGGCATCATGCTCGCCGTTCTTCATGCGCTTGAGGTATTCGCCCCACTCGTAGGAAGTGATCTTGGCCTTGACGCCGATCTTGGCCCAGTCGGCCTGGATCATTTCCGCCATCAGCTTGGCGTTCGGGTTGTACGGACGCTGTACCGGCATCGCCCACAGGGTGATTTCAAAGCCGTTCGGGTAGCCGGCCTTGGCCAGCAGGGCCTTGGCCTTGGCGATATCGGTCGGCTGGTTGCGCAGCGACTTGTTGTACGACCACAAGGACGCCGGGAACGGGTTAGCCGCTTCCTGGCCCTGGCCCTGGTACACGGCATCGATGATCGCCTTGCGGTTGATGGCCATGTCCAGTGCCTGACGCACTTCCAGCTTCTTCAGTTGCGGCTTTTCAACGTTGTAGGCGAGGTAGCCGATGTTGAAGCCCGGAGCGGACAGCATCTTCAGCGACGGATCAGCCTTCATGCCGGCCAGATCCTGTGGCTTAGGATAGGACATGATCTGGCATTCGCCGGCCTTCATCTTCTGCGCACGTACCGACGGGTCGGTGGTGATCGCAAAAATCAGGTTGTCGACCTTGACGTCGCCTTTTTTCCAGTACTGCTTGTTGGCCGCATAACGGATCTGCGCGTCTTTCTGGTAGCGCTTCAGGATGAACGGACCAGTGCCGACCGGCTGCTGGTTGATCATCGACGCCTTGCCTTCCTTCATCAGCTTGTCGCCGAACTCAGCAGACAGGATCGACGCGAACGGCATCGCGATCTTGGCCAGCAGGTCGGCATCCGGAGCCTTCAGCTTGAACACCACGGTGTACGGATCGGTCTTCTCGACGGCGGTGATGTTGCTGTCCAGGCCGGTATCGGAGGCGTACGGGAATTCAACGTTGTACGCTTTGCGGAACGGATGGTTCTTGTCGATCATCCGCATGAAGCTGAACACCACGTCATCGGCGTTGAAATCGCGGGACGGGGTGAAGTATTCGGTCGTGTGGAACTTGACGCCCTTGCGCAGCTTGAAGGTGTAAGTCAGGCCGTCCGGCGACGAAGTCCACGACTCGGCCAGACCCGGCTCAATATTGGTGGAGCCGGCCTTGAACTCGATCAGGCGGTTGAACATGGCGTGACCGGCAGCGTCAAAGGTAGAGCCGCCAGTGTATTGTGCGGAATCAAAGCCCTCAGGGCTGGCTTCGGAGCAGTAGATCAGGGTCCCTGCAGCCTGGGCGGCGGATGCCGCGGCAGTCAGACCGGCGGCCAGCAAAAGGTGTTTAGCAACTCGCATAGTTTCTCTATTCCTTATTGTGTTTTTAATGACGGCGTTGATACGCCTCCATGTTCCGGGCTGACGGGCCGCTCGTTTTCCGCTGCCATCCTGATGGACGACCGCGGCAAAGCCCTTCCCGATTACGACATGCAACTAACAAGCCGATAACGTTCTACGTGAATGGCTGGCAGCAGCATGTTTGAGTTGACTTTATACCGATCGCTGCAACGGAGCATCAGAAAAAGCACACCTCAGCCCAAGTAAAAAAACTGCGAACCGGGCAAAGTCTGCCGGCTGCGGCGCAGTATTTCACAGCCAACCTATCACATCCACTAAGTTATTATCATCATCAATGTGATTTTGTTATAGGATTTTGCTTTCACTTTTCCAGGGCCGCGGCATGATCCGTTTTCGCCAAATTGAGGCATTCCGCTCGTTAATGGACACCGGCACCACGGTGGGCGCGGCGCGGCGCATGCACATCACCCAGCCGGCGGTCAGCCGCCTGATCGCCGACCTGGAGGCCGACCTCGGCTTCCGCCTGTTCAACCGCACCAAGGGCCGCATGGAGCCGACCACCGCGGCGGTGCGCTTCCAGCTGGCGGTAGAGGAGAATTTCCTCGGCCTCGAACGCCTGCGCAAGGCCGCCGAAACCATCCGCAAGGACGAGACCCAGGCGCTGAGCGTCGCCTGCATGCCGGTACTGTCCACCACGCTTTTGCCGTTGATTTTAAAAGAGTTTTTCAGAATGCAGCCGGACGTACCGGTCAACATCGACTCGGTCGGCAATGCCGAGGTACTGGTGCGGCTGCAGGACCTGAAAGTGGACGTCGCACTCAGCCTCGCCTTCCCCGCGATCGCCGGTATCGAGGTGGAACCGATCCTGCAGGCGGAGGTGCTGTGCGCGCTGCCGGCCGGACACCGGCTGTGCGACAGGGACGTGATCACCCCGGCCGACCTCGCCGGCGAGAACGTGATCGGCTGGATACCCAACCGCCCGCTCAGTCAGGGCCAGGAAGACAAGTACTTCCCGCAAGGCATTGAAAAACCTAGGTTTCCGATCCGCACCCACACCTCGCACACCCGCTACGCGATGGTGGCACACGGTCTCGGCGTCTCCATTGTCGAGCCGTTCGGCGCCCAGGTATGGGAGAAACATGGCGTTGTCGTAAAGCCATTCCAGACCGAGGCGACCCACGATTACGTGCTGGCCTACCCCAGCACCGGCCGCCGCTCCACTCTGGTGCATGACTTCCGTACTGCCACCATGAAAGTGATTCAGGACCCGGCGCTGGTGCCGTGGCAACATGCCGCCAACCACTAAAAAAAGCCGCAAAAAATGCCACCATAAACTGTGGCATTTTAGTGACACTTAAATTTTGCCACTCAGCATTTGCGCAGGATCACGCTACCCACCGAGTAACCGGCACCGAACGACGACAGTACGCCAAGGTCGCCGGCGGCCATGTCTTCATGATGCAGGTGCAGCGCGATCACCGAGCCGGCGGAGCTGGTATTGGCGTAGCGATCCAGGATCACCGGCGCCTCGTCGGCAGCGGCGTCGCGCCCCAGCACGCGGCGCGCAATCAGCTGGTTCATGCTCAGGTTGGCCTGGTGCAACCAGAAGCGCTTCACGTCGCCAGGCTGGATGGCCTGGCTGTCCAGATGCGCGACGATGTGTTCGCCCACCATCGGACACACCTCTTTGAATACCTTGCGCCCCTGCTGCACAAACAGCTTGTCCAGTGCGCCGATGCCGCGCTCGTCACAACGATTGAGGAAGCCGAAGTTGTTGCGGATATTGTTGGAGAACAGCGTCGCCAGCTTGCAGTCCACCACCTCGAAGCGCTGTGCCGCCGTGGCCAGCTCGGCGCGCTCCAGCAGCACCGCGGTGCAGGCGTCGCCGAAGATGAAATGACTGTCACGGTCGCGGAAGTTGAGGTGCGCCGAGCAGATCTCCGGGTTCACCATCAGCACCGCGCGCGCCTGGCCGCTGGCAATGGCGCCCACCGCGGTCTGGATGCCGAAGGTGGCCGAGGAGCAGGCGACGTTCATGTCGAAGGCGTAGCCGCTGATGCCCAGTGCCTGCTGCACCTCGATCGACAGCGCCGGGTACGGCCGCGGCATATTGGAGCAGGCCACGATCACCATGTCGATGTCGGCCGCCGTGCGCCCGGCGCGTGCCAGTGCCTCGCGCGCGGCCGCCACCGCCATCTCCGCCTGCACCGACAGCGCGTCGTTGTCGCGCTCCGGCAGCGATGGCGCCATGCGCCGGCTGTCGAGCACGCCGGCGGCGTCCATCAGGTAGCGCTGCTTGATGCCGGAGGCCTTCTCGATGAATTCGGCGCTGGATTCGGTCAGCGCCGCGATCTCGCCGCCGGCGATCTGCGCCGCGTGGGCGGCGTTGAAGTCGGCGACGTACTGGTTGAAGGCCACCACCAGGGCCTCGTTGCTGACGGCGTGGGGCGGGGTAAACAGGCCGGTGCCGCTGATGACAACCTTATACATAGAGAATCCTTCGGCGTGTGCGCTATGACAGCTAAAATTCAAACAATTGTTTGTGCGAATCATACACCAGTCGCGGCGGAAAAATCCCGGCCACGCGCAGCAAAGCGCGTTATAATCACGCGCTAGCCTGCCCCGGCCCTTGCGGCCAACCCTTGCCAGACGGCACTCCCGATACCACAGTCCCGTGGAACCAAGACCCGTAATAGTTGACTAAATTACTCGGATTTAGGGTATAATCGCCACAACTATTCAGGGAGCCTTTCACCATGCGCTTGACCACCAAAGGCCGCTTTGCCGTAACAGCCATGCTGGACCTCGCCCTGCGCGAAGCAAACGGTCCGGTGACGCTGGCCGGCATCAGCGAGCGCCAGGGCATTTCCCTGTCGTATCTCGAGCAATTATTTGGCAAGCTGCGCCGCTCGCAGCTGGTAGACAGCGTGCGCGGCCCCGGTGGCGGCTACACGCTGGCGCGCACCGTGCAGGAAATCTCCGTCGCCGACATCATCGTCGCGGTCGACGAATCGGTGGATGCCACCCAGTGCGGTGGCCGCGAGAACTGTCACGACAACCACCGCTGCATGACACACGACCTGTGGACCAACCTGAACCTGACCATTTTCGACTACCTGTCAAAGGTCAGCCTGGCCAGCCTGGTCGACGCGCAGCGCGCCAAAGAAACCTGCGTAGTAATAGATCAACGCCCACAACGCCGTAATGGCACCTGTAGCGAGCCTCTCGCCGGCACCATCTGACCGTCGACCTCGTGGAGAACCCGTAATGAGCGAGCTGAAACACCCCATTTACCTCGATTACTCCGCGACCACGCCGGTCGACCCGCGTGTGGCGGAGGTAATGATCCCGTTCCTGACCGAAAACTTCGGCAACCCGGCATCGCGTAGCCACGCCTACGGCTGGACCGCCGAGGAAGCGGTGGAAAACGCCCGCGCCCAAGTCGCAGCCCTCGTGAACTGCGATCCGAAAGAAATCGTGTGGACCTCCGGCGCCACCGAATCGATCAACCTCGCGCTGAAAGGCGCCGCCCAGTTCTACAAGAGCAAGGGCAAGCACCTGATCACGCTGAAGACCGAACACAAGGCCACGCTGGACACCATGCGCGAGCTGGAACGCCAGGGCTTCGAGGTCACCTACCTCGACGTGCAGGACAACGGCCTGCTCGACCTCGCGGCACTGGAAGCGGCGCTGCGTCCGGACACCATCCTGGTCTCCGTGCTGTTCGTGAACAACGAAATCGGCGTGATCCAGGACATCCCGGCCATCGGCGAAATGCTGCGCAGCCGCGGCATCCTGCTGCACGTGGATTCGGCGCAGGCCACCGGCAAGATCGACATCGACCTGGACAAGCTCAAGGTCGACCTGATGAGCTTCTCCGCGCACAAGACCTACGGCCCGAAAGGCATCGGCGCGCTGTACATCCGCCGCAAGCCGCGCGTACGCCTGGAAGCGCAGATGCACGGCGGCGGCCACGAGCGCGGTTTCCGCTCCGGCACCCTGGCCACGCACCAGATCGCCGGCATGGGTGAGGCCTACCGCATCGCCCGCGAAAGCATGCACGCCGAGAACGAGCGCATCCGCATGCTGCGCGACCGCCTGTGGGCCGGCCTGCAAGGCATCGAGGAAACCTACCTCAACGGCGACATCGACGCCCGCGTGCCGCACAACCTGAACGTGAGCTTCAACTTCGTCGAAGGCGAAAGCCTGATCATGGCGATCAAGGACCTGGCGGTATCGTCCGGCTCCGCCTGTACCTCGGCCTCGCTGGAACCGTCCTACGTGCTGCGTGCACTGGGTCGCAACGACGAACTGGCGCACAGCTCGATCCGCTTCTCCATCGGCCGCTTCACCACCGAAGCCGATGTCGACTACGCGATCAAGCTGCTACAGGAAAAGATCGGCAAGCTGCGCGAAATGTCCCCGCTGTGGGAGATGTTCAAGGACGGCGTCGACCTCAACAGCATCGAATGGGCTGCACACTAACAGATGGCATGATGCGGCCAACCTTGCACCGGCCGGCCGCATCGACAAGGAGAAAATCATGGCATACAGCGACAAGGTAATGGACCACTACGAGAACCCGCGTAACGTGGGGGCTTTTGACAAGGGCGACGAATCGGTCGGCACCGGCATGGTCGGCGCCCCGGCCTGTGGCGACGTGATGAAGCTGCAGATCAAGGTCAACGAACAGGGCGTGATCGAAGACGCCAAGTTCAAGACCTACGGCTGTGGCTCCGCCATTGCCTCCAGCTCGCTGGTGACCGAATGGGTCAAGGGCAAGACGCTGGACCAGGCGATGGCGCTGAAGAACACCGAAATCGCCGAAGAACTGGCCTTGCCACCGGTCAAGATCCACTGCTCGATCCTGGCCGAAGACGCGATCAAGGCGGCCGTCGCCGACTACAAGCAAAAGCACGCTAAATGATTCCGGGCGGCCGTGGCCGCCCTCTTAATCCTGAAGGCAAACGCACTATGGCTATCACGCTTTCCGAAAACGCCGCCCGTCACGTCAGCAACTTTATCGCCAAGCGCGGCAAGGGTCTGGGCGTCCGCCTCGGCGTCAAGACTTCCGGCTGTTCCGGCATGGCCTACAAGCTGGAGTTCGTCGATGTCGCCAGCGATGACGACATCGCGTTCGAGAGCTTCGGCGTCAAGGTGTTCACCGACGCCAAGAGCCTCGCCTACCTTGACGGCACCGAGCTGGACTACACCAAGGAAGGCCTCAACGAAGGCTTCAAGTTCAACAACCCGAACGTGAAAAACGAATGCGGTTGTGGCGAGAGCTTCAACGTCTGATTTCCTTGCCGCGCTGACGGCCCCTGTCTGACAGGGGCCGCTGTCGCGTCCCGAGCCCGCCTCGGGTGTTGCCCGCAGAAAGCCTCCATGACCGCCGACCTGTTCTCCGACTTCCAGCAGGACCACTTTGCCCTGTTCGGCCTGCCGCGCCGCTTTGCGCTGGACGGCGCCGCGCTGGACACGCTGTGGCGTACCGCCGCGGCGCAGGTGCATCCGGACCGTTTCGCCAGCGCCGGCGATGCCGAAAAGCGCGTCGCACTGATGGCCGCCACCCGCGTCAACGAAGCCTACCAGACGCTGAAATCGCCGCTGGCGCGCGCGCGCTACCTGCTGCGACTGGCCGGTGTCGACACCGCCGAGGAAACCAACACCAGCATGCCGCCGGCGTTCCTGATGGCGCAGATGGAGTGGCGCGAAGCGATCGAGGACGCCCGCCACGGTCATGACGTCGACGCGCTGGAACGGCTATCGCGCCAGCTGCGCCAGGACGTGCGCGCGATGGAAGACGAACTGGGCATCGCGCTGGATGAGCAGCACAACCACGCCAGCGCCGCGCTCTTGGTGCGCAAGCTGCGCTTTCTGGAAAAGCTGGATCAGGAAATCGGCGACGCCATCGAGGCGTTGCTGTTTTGAGCATACCCAAGGTTGGCCGCAATACCGCGGCCAGCCCGGATCATTGAATAAAGAGTAGCTAGCAGCCATGGCCCTACTGCAAATCGCCGAACCCGGCTTATCCGCCGCCCCGCACCAGCACCGTCTGGCGGTCGGGATCGACCTTGGCACCACCAACTCGCTGGTCGCCACCGTGAAAAGCGGTGCCGCCACCGTGCTGCCAGACGAACACGGCCGCAGCCTGCTGCCGTCGGTGGTGCGCTACCGCGAAGACGGCCGCACCATCGTCGGTTTCGAGGCACAGGCGGAACAGAGCCGCGACCCGAACAACACCATCGTGTCGGTGAAACGCTTCATGGGCCGCGGCCTGGCCGACCTGCTGGACGTGGCGCGCAGCCCGTACCGCTTCGTCGACGCGCCGGGCATGGTGCAGCTGGTGACCCGCGCCGGCCACAAGAGCCCGGTGGAAGTGTCCGCCGATATCCTGCGCAGCCTGCGTGAACGCGCCGAGGCCAGCCTCGGCGGCGAGCTGATCGGCGCGGTGATCACCGTGCCGGCCTACTTCGACGACGCGCAGCGCCAGGCGACCAAGGACGCCGCGCGTCTGGCCGGCCTCAACGTGCTGCGCCTCCTGAACGAGCCGACCGCTGCCGCCATCGCCTACGGGCTGGATAACGGCGCCGAGGGCACCTATGTGGTGTACGACCTCGGCGGCGGCACCTTCGACGTGTCGGTGCTGGCGCTGACCCGCGGCGTGTTCGAGGTGCTGGCAACCAGCGGCGACTCCTCGCTCGGAGGCGACGACTTCGACCACCGCATCTACTGCTGGATCCTGGAACAGGCCGGCCTGCACGGCCTGTCCGCGCACGACACCCGCCTGCTGCTGACCCGCGCTCGCGAGGCGAAGGAAGCGCTGACCGAGCACGCCGACACCCGCATCACCGCGCTGTTGTCCGACGGCCAGACCATCGACCTGCAACTGTCGCAGGCCACCTTCCACGCCATCAGCAAGACGCTGATCGACAAGACGCTGCTGCCGGTACGCAAGGCGCTGCGCGACGCCAAGATCGGCGCCGAGGACGTCAAGGGCGTGGTGATGGTCGGCGGCGCCACCCGCATGCCGCAGGTACAAAAAGCCGTCGGTGATTTCTTCGGCACCCCGCCGCTGACCAACCTCGACCCGGACAAGGTGGTGGCGCTGGGCGCCGCCATCCAGGCCAACGTGCTGGCCGGCAACAAGGGCGACGACGAGTGGCTGCTGCTGGACGTGATCCCGCTGTCGCTGGGGCTGGAAACCATGGGCGGCCTCACCGAGAAGATCATCCCGCGCAACAGCACCATCCCGATCGCGCGGGCGCAGGAATTTACCACCTTCAAGGACGGCCAGACCGCCCTCTCCGTGCACATCCTGCAGGGCGAGCGCGAACTGGTGTCCGATTGCCGCAGCCTGGCCAAGTTCGTGCTGCGCGGCATTCCGCCGATGGTGGCCGGCGCCGCGCGCATCCGCGTTACCTTCCAGGTCGACGCCGACGGCCTGCTGGCGGTGACCGCACGCGAGATGATCTCCGGCGTCGAGGCCAGCATCGAGGTGAAACCGTCCTACGGCCTGTCCGATGACGAGATCACGCGCATGCTGAGCGACTCGATCGCCCACGTCGCCGACGACATCAACGCGCGCAAGCTGCGCGAGGCGATCGTCGACGCCGACAGCCTGCTGGACGCGCTGGACGCTGCACTGGCCAGCGACGCCGACCTGCTGGACGACGGCGAGCGCGCCACACTGGACGCCGCGATGCAGGCACTGCGCGACGCCATCGCCGCCGAGAGCACCAAGGACATCAACGCCTGCTCGCACAAGCTCAACCAGGCCAGTGAACCGTTTGCCGCGCGCCGCATGGATCGCAACATCCAGCGCGCGCTGACCGGCAAGAACATCGAAACCCTGTAAGCCTTGCGGCCAACGTTGGCCGCAACGCAGAACGACACCAGAAGGATTGACCATGCCGCGTATCATTGTGCTGCCACACGCCGACCTGTGCCCCGAGGGCGCCGTGCTCGACGATGTCGCCACCGGCACCACCGTGTGCGAAGCCCTGCTCGCCCATGACATCGAAATCGAACACGCTTGCGAGATGTCCTGCGCCTGCACCACCTGCCACGTCATCGTGCGCGAAGGCTTCAACTCGCTGCCGCCGTCCGACGACCTGGAAGACGACATGCTGGACAAGGCCTGGGGGCTGGAAGCGCAGTCGCGCCTGTCCTGTCAGGCCATCGTCACCAGCGAGGACCTGGTGGTGGAGATCCCGCGCTACACCATCAACCACGCCCGCGAACACCACTGAGCCACGCCGCATCCAAGGAGACGCGCCATGAAATGGACCGACATCAACGATATCGCCATCGAACTGTACGAGGCGCATCCGGACATCGACCCGACCACCATCCGCTTCGTCGAGCTGCACAACTGGGTGGTAGACCTGCCCGGTTTTGACGACGACCACAGCCGCGGTGGCGAAAAGGTGCTGGAAGCGATCCAGCAGGCCTGGATCAACGAAGCCGACTAGCGCCTGTTCAAAGTCTCGCGCGCTCACGCGAGACAAGGCGAAAACGGCAGAGGAAGCGCGTTTATCCAGATATAAACCCGCATGCCGAGGCCGTTTTCAACGCCGTATCGCCCCCTGTCGAGAGCAGTCGCTGCAGACATTGAACAGACCCTGACAACGTTGGCCGCAACAGCCGTCACGCCCTGCCCGCCCCGGCAGGGCGTTTTGCTTGTCCTGATGCCGGTGCTGGGCTGTAATGCAGCATGACCCTCAATCCTGCACTGGAGCCATCATGCTGACCCTCGTCATCGGCAACAAGAACTTCTCGTCGTGGTCGCTGCGGCCGTGGCTGGTACTGAAACAGCTGGGCGAGCCGTTCGCCGAGAAACACATCCACCTCTACCACCCGGACAGCAAGCAGCAGCTGCTGGCCGCCAATCCCGCCGGCAAGGTGCCGGTGCTGTTCGACGGCCTGCTGCGGGTGCACGACTCGCTGGCGATCTGCGAATACCTCGCCGAGCTGTTCCCGGCGGCGCGGCTGTGGCCGCAGGAACGCGCCGACCGCGCCGAGGCGCGCGCCATCAGCGCCGAGATGCACGCCGGTTTCACCGCGCTGCGCAGCGAGATGCCGATGAACGCCTGCCTGCGTACCCAGCTGCAACCGTCCGCCGACTGCGCCGCCGACATCGCGCGCATTACCGCCATCTGGCGCCAGCTGCGCCAGCGTTTCGTCGCCGACGGCGACTTCCTGTTCGGCCACTTCGGCATCGCCGACGCCATGTTCGCGCCGGTGGTGCTGCGCTTTGTCAGCTACGGCGTGACGCTGGACCCGGTATCGCAGGCCTACGCCGACAGCCTGCTGTCGCTGCCGGCCATGCAGCAATGGCTGGATGAGGCGGAACTGGAGCAGGCCGCCACCGACGCCTGACCATGCCGTTGCCAGAAAACAGCCGGCCACGGCGTTTTTCTGGCATATCCGGCCAGCAATGACGCATTGCCGATGGAGAAGTTGGCGGCAAGTCATTAGAATGGCCGGTTTTTCATTTCGATCGGGCACAGACAAATGACGACTCCGTTCATCATCGGCGTCGCTGGCGGCAGCGGCAGCGGCAAAACCACGGTGACCCGCAAGGTGCTGGAAACCATAGGCGCAGAGATGGCGGCGGTGATCGTGCAGGATGACTACTACCGCGACCAGAGCCACCTCAGTTTCGAGCAGCGCCTCGCCACCAACTACGACCACCCGCACGCCTTCGACTGGCCGCTGCTGATCGAGCACATCGACGAGCTGCGCTGCGGCCGCGCCATCGAGATGCCGAGCTACGACTTCACCAACCACACCCGCGCCAGCCGCACCGTGACCATCCAGCCGGCGCCGGTGATCGTGATCGAGGGCCTGTTTCCGCTGTACGACGCCGCACTGCGCGAGATGATGTCGCTGAAGATCTTCGTCGACACCGACGCCGACGTGCGTTTCATCCGCCGCCTGAAGCGCGACATCGCCGAGCGCGGTCGCACCACCGACAGCGTGATCGAGCAGTACCTGGCCACGGTGCGCCCGATGCACAACCAGTTCATCGAGCCGACCAAGCGCTTTGCCGACGTGATCCTGCCGCACGGCGCCAACGATCCGGCGGTGGATATCATCACCACCAAGGTGGCCAGCCTGATCGCCTGAGAACCTGTTCAATGTCTGCTGTGCTTCGGCGATACGGCGTTAAAAACGCCTTCGGAATGCTCATTTACTACTTGTAAACTCCGCTTCCTCAGTCGTTTTCGCCTTGTCTCGCTCTAGCTCGCGAGACTTTGAACAGGCTCTGATGCACCAGCGCACACGCGACAAGGGCGTGTCTCCGTCACGGAGGCACGCCCTTTTTTTGCGGCCAACCTTTGCCGCGCCGTCGGCTACGGCAACGCCAGCAGTGACAGCACGCGGTAACGGCTGACGCCCAGCAGCGCCGGCACCACCTCGTACAGCCCCGACTCGCTGTCCGGCGTGTTGAAGCGGGCATTGAAATCGTTGACGAAGCCGTCGGCCCACAGCTGTTCGCTCATCTGCGACAGCTGCGCGATGGCGTGGCGCACCTCGGCCATCGCACGACTGATGGCGGCGCGCGACAGCTGCAGCTGGTCCAGCGCGCGCAGTACCTTCTGCAGCGTCTGGCGGGTGCCGGCATGGTCGGCGCTTTGCCACTGCTGCGGCTGCAGCGCCTGCTCCGTCGGCTGCAGTTTCAGGTGCTGCGGCTGGCCGGCGGGGAAGCGGATGCCGCCGCCGCGCAGGCTGAAACGCTCGCGCACGCCCTGCCACGCCGTTTCCGCCACCGAAAACTGCAGCTGCCCCTGTTCGTCCAGCTGCGGCTGGATGCCGGACGGCGCCAGCGCGCGACCGAGCGCGGCCAGCAGCGCCGCTTCGCTCAGCGGCTCGCCGACCTTGACCGCCGCCGGGCCGCTGCCCGGCTCGCCGCTGAAGAACACCAGCGTTTCCGGTGCGCCCTGGGTCAGGTTGGCGATTTCCAGGCCGCGCACGGTGAAGGTCTGCCGCGCGTCGGCGGCGAGGCGGAACTGCAAACGGCTGTCGAGACTGCCGCCGCTGGCCGCGCCGCGCCGCGACCACTGCTGCGCCACCTGCTCGATGCCGCGCGCCAGCCGCGCGCTGTCCACCCGCCGCTGCGTCAGCTGGCCGCTGAGTTCGCCTTTCAGCGCCTCCAGCTGGCCGGCCAGGCCGTCGACAAAGCCGAGCGCGCGCTGCGCCGCGGTCAGTTGCTGGTTGAGCTGGCTGCTGTAGCGCCAGTGATCGCCGCCGCTGCGCGGCAGTGACGGCGACGGCGTGCTGGCGGGGGTGGCCGGCGCGGCGCCGGCGTTGCTGGCCGGGGCCGGACTGCCGGCGCCGGGACGTGCCAGCGGCTGGCGCGGGCTGTCCAGATGAAGCGAAGAGCGACTCATGGTGCGGCCAACCTTACAGCACGTCGAACAGCGTCAGGCTGCTGACGCGGCCGTAGGCCTTCTGGCTGGACTGCAGCGCCAGCATGTAGCTGTTCATGTTGATATTGGCCTGCGCGTAATCCAGGCTTTCCAGCTGGGTGATGCTCTGCTGGTTGGAAAGGCTGACGTTGCCGTGGTTATCGGCCATCATCTGCAGCGTGTTCTGGCTGCTGCCCAGTTGCGAGATCTTGCTGGTATTGCGGTTGTGCGCCACGTCCAGCGCCTGCAGCGTGGCGCTCAGCTGGCTGCCGGTGGCCGGGTCCTGCGGGTTCAGCGCCGGGTCCTGCAGCACGGCGATGGTCGCGTCCAGGCTGTTGAGGAAGTCCGGCAGGTGTTCCAGCGTCACGTTGGCGGCCTGGGTCACGCCGTGGCCGACCATCACCTGCTGCGGCAGGCTGTTGCCAGTGAAGCTGTAGCGGCTGCCGGCCGGCTGCGCCGCATCGAGGCTCAGCGCCGGCTGCGCGATGGCGGTGCCGGAGAACAGGTAGCGCCCCTCCTGGTCCTTGCTGTTGGCGGCGTAGAACAGGCTGTCGCGCAGGCTCTGCAGCGGCCCGGCCATGTCGCGCAGGTCCTGCGCGGTGTAACTGCCTTCCAGCGTCATCAGCAGCAGGTCGCGCACGTCGAGCATGTCGCGCCCCATGCCGGCCAGATAGGACTCGTTCACCGACAGCTTGCTGCGCACGCTGGCGATGTTGTCACGGTACTGCCCCAGCGCCGCCTCTTCCCGCCCCAGGCGCAGCAGGCGCACGCTGGCGATCGGGTCGTCGGACGGCAGCAGCAGGCGCTTGCCGGACGACATCTGCTGCAGCAGCTCGGCGGTCTTGGCGCTGGTCTGGTCCAGCGCCAGGCTCATGGCGGTGTGGTACTGGGTACTGGCGATGCGCATCGGCGGCTCCTTACAGCATGGCCAGCGTGCTGTCGAACAGCTCGTTGGCGACGGCGATCACTTTCATGTTCGCCTGGTACATTTTCTGGAATTCGATCAGGTTGACCGCTTCTTCGTCGTTGTTGACGCTGCTGGTCGACTTCCAGCTGCTCTCCGCCTCGGCGCGCACCACCTCGGCGGTGCTCAGCGCCGCCTTGTTCTGCTGGCTGTCGATGGCGAGGCGGCCGGTGAGCTGCGAGTAGGCGTCGCTCAGCGTCACGCTGCCAAGGCCGGGGATCACCACCGGCTGGTCCTTCACCGCGATCAGCGCCAGCAGGTTCTGGCTGTCGCCGGCGGCGGTGGCGTCGCCAGAAAAACCCAGCTGCGACGACTGGATCGCGGCCAGCTGCAGCATGCCGTCGGCGCTGGCGGCGTCAAACACGAACAGCGGTGCGCCAGGGTTGCCGGCCATGTCGAAACCGGCGGCCAGCTGGCCGTTGACGCGGTCGGCCAGTTCCTGCGCCAGCGTGCTCACCGCCGCCACCATCGGGCGCAGCACCGCGCGTTCGTAGTGGTTGAGGCCGCCGAGCTGGCCGCCGACATTGTCATTGGCCAGCACGAAGGTTTCCTGCGCGAAAGCCAGCGTCACCCGCTGCGAGCCGTCCGGCTGCGTGCTGCTGGCGAGCAGAGCGGCGGTGTCGCCCATCACCAGCGGCTGGCCGCTGCGCAGGGTCAGGCTCTTGCTGCCGTCCGGCTGCGACATCACCCGCACGTCGACCAGCGCCGCCAGCTGGTCGATCTGGCGGTCGCGCTCGTCGAGCAGGCCGGAGGTGTTGACTTGCGACGACTGCGCCGCGGCGATCTTGGCGTTGAGGGCCGCGATATTGCCGGACAGGCTGTTGATCTGGGTCAGCGTGGCGCCGCGCTGTTCGTTGACCGACGCCTGCTGCGTGGCATAGACGCGGTTGAGGTGGTTGACGCGCTGCGCCAGCGCACCGGCCTCGCTGATCACCTGGTCGCGCAGCGGGCTGGAGCCGACATCGGCGCTGACCGCGTTCAGCGCGGCGTAAAACTTGTCGAGGCCCACCGACAGGCTGCTGCCGCTGTTGCCCATCACCTGTTCCAGCTGGGTGTAGTACGGACGCGCTGCGCCCAGCTCGCCGCGGCTGGCCGCCGCCTGCCACAGCTGCAGGTTCTTGTAGTCGTCGCTGAAGCGGCGGATGGCGCTGACATCGACGCCGGAGCCGGCACTGTGCGGATCGCCGGCATTGGGCACCAGCGTGGCCAGCACCACGCCCTGGCGCGAGTAGCCGGGGGTCATCACGTTGGCGATGTTCTGGCTGACGGTATTGAGCGCGGCCTGGGCGGCGGCGGTACCGGACAGCGCGTTGTGCACCATGCGCATAGCGTAACCTTACTGACGGAATGGGAGATTCACCGGCATCGCAAAGGCAGCAAGTTCGCTGCCGGCGCCGGCCTGTACTGGGGAATAAGCGACCGCCGCCGGCGATTCCTTAAGTGGCGGCGCCGCATTTTGCGGCAGCAGCTGCGCGATCAGCACCTCGCTGATGCCGAAGCGGCGCTCGCGCGCCAGCTGCTCGGCAATCGCCATGTCGGCAAAATCGAGCATGTCGCTGTTGATGCTGTCGGCAAAGATGCTGTCCGGCCCAGCCATGCTGCGCGTCGCCTTGCGCATCTGCGCCAGCATCTCCTTGATGAACAGCGCCTCGAAGCCTTCCGCCGCGCGCTCGACCTGCTGCCGCTGCGCCGGGGCGATTGCCGTCGCGCTGTCGGCCGTTGCGGCCAACGTTGCGCCGCTGTCAGGGGAAAAAACCGTTTCCATCAGATCACCACCAGTTCGCCGTCGATGGCGCCAGCCTGGTCCAGCGCCTGCAGGATGGCCATGATGTCGTCCGGGGTGGCGCCGGTGCTGTTGACGGTGTCGATGATGCTCTGCAGCCGCGCGCCGGCCGGCCACTGGAACATGCGGCCCTCGCCCTGCTCCACCCGCAATTGCGATTCTGGCACCGTGGTCGTGGTGCCGTTGCTGAAGGCGCCGGGCTGGCTGACCTGCTGCCGCTCGGAAATCACCACCTTCAGGCTGCCGTGCGATACCGCCGCCGGGCGTACCGTCACCCCCTGGCTGACCACCACGGTGCCGGTGCGCGAATTGAATACCACCCTGGGCAGCTCGCCGCCGACGTTGATGTTCAGCGCCTGCAGCCGTGCGACGAAGGCGACGCGCGCGGTCGGGTCCGCCGGTGCCTGCACCTCGATGGCGGTGGCGTTGCGGGTGCTGGCGATGCGGCCGAAGCGCTGGTTGATGGCGTTGACCACGTTGGTGGCGGTCTCGAAATTGGGTTTCTTCAGGCTGAAGTGGACGCTGGGGCCGCTGTCGAAATCGCTGGCGATCTCGCGCTCCACCGAGGCGCCGTTGGGAATGCGGCCGGAGGTCGGGGTGTTGACGGTGATGCTGGAGCCGCTCTTGCCCTGCGCCGACAGCCCGGCGATCACCACATTGCCCTGCGCCAGCGCGTAGATTTCGCCGTCGGCGGCGCGCAGCTGCGTCAGCAACAGGGTGCCGCCGCGCAGGCTCTTGGCGTCGCCCAGCGACGACACCGTGACGTCGATGGTCTGGCCGCGGCGGTAGCCGGGCGGCAGCACCGCGCTGACCGTCACCGCCGCCACGTTCTTCACTTTCGGATCGGCCTGCTCGCCCTGCTGCAGGCCCAGCTGTTTCAGCAGGTTGGCCACCGCCTGGCCGGTGAACTTGACCTGCGAATTGTCGCCGCTGCCGTCGAGGCCGACCACGATGCCGTAGCCGATCAGCTGGTTGTCGCGGATGCCCTCGACGTGCACCAGGTTGCGCAAGGGTTGCGCCTGCGCCGGGAGGAGGCTGCCGCACAGCAGCAGCGCGAACAGCACGGAAAGAAGTTTCGGCATGATTTCTCTTAGAACGGCATCCACGGACTGGTAAAGAAGCGCGTCAGCCAGCCGGGGGCGTTGGCGTCGCTGAGCGCGCCGCGGCCGGAATAGGCGATGCGGGCATTGGCGATGCGCAGCGAGGACACGCGGTTGCGCGCGTCGATGTCGTCGCTGCGCACGTAGCCGGCCAGACGCAGGAATTCCTCGCCCTGGTTCAGCGTCAGCTGCTTCTCGCCCTTGATCAGCAGCAGGCCGTTGGGCAGCACCTGCTGCACCACCACGGTCAGCGCACCGGACAGGCTGTTCTGCTGCGATGAGCTGGCGTTGCCGTCAAACTCGCGGCCGGCGGAGATGCCGACCCGGGTGTCGAACTCGCGGGTGCCGATGATGGACGGCGTGATGCTGACGCCGGACTGCTTGTCGAAGCTGGTGCCGGCGCTCTTGCTGGCCTGGGTGGTTTCTTCCAGCAGCACCGTCAGCACGTCGCCGCTGCGAAAGGCGCGCCGGTCGGACAGCAGCGACCAGCCGGCGGCCGGATTGAACACGCCGCCGGCCACGCCCCGCGCCGCCACCTCCGGTACCGGCGGCAGCGGCAGCTCCGCGCTGTCCTGTGCCAGCGGCAGCTGCGCGCAGGCCGACAGCAGCAGCAACAGCGGCAGCAGCGCCTTCATCGCACCGCCTGCGCCAGGTTCTGCATCATGTTGTCGGCGGCGGACAGCACCTTGGTGTTCATCTCGTAGGTGCGCTGCGCGGCGATCATGTCCACCATTTCTTCCACCACCTGCACGTTGGAGCCTTCCAGCGCGCGCTGGCGCAGCTTGCCCAGCGCGTCGCTGCCGGGGTTGCCGACCACCGCCTCGCCGCTGGCGGTGGTCTGCTGGAACAGGTTGTCGCCCAGCGCCAACAGGCCGGTGGGGTTGACGAAGTTGGCCAGCGTCAGCTGCCCGACCTCGGTGGTGGCGGTGCCGCCGGACAGCGTCACCGACACCATGCCGCTGTCGCTGATGTTGACCGCGGTGGTGTCCGCCGGCAGCGTGATCGCCGGCAGCAGCGGCAGGCCCTGCGCGTTGACCAGGCGGCCCTCGGCGTTGACCTGCAGCTGGCCGGCGCGGGTGTAGCCGGTTTCGCCGTTGGCCATCTGCACCTGCAAAAAGCCCTGGCCGACGATGGCCACGTCCAGCGCCTGGCCGGTGGTGTTGATGCTGCCGGTGGTAAAGATCTTCTGGGTGCCGACCAGGCGGGTGCCGTTGCCCAGCTGCACGCCGGACGGCGACAGGTTGTTGTCGTCCACCTGCGCGCCGGGCTGGCGTTCCACCTGGTAGAACAGGTCTTCGAACACCATGCGGTCGCGCTTGAAGCCGACGGTATTGGCGTTGGCGAGGTTGTTGGCGATGGCGCCCAGGCGCGCGTCCTGCGCCTGGATGCCGGTCTTGCTGATCCACAGTGCTGGATTCATGGTGGTTTCTCCTGTCAGCCGCGCACCAGGCGGTTGCCGGCCTCGACCATGTCATTGGCGGCATTGAACATCTTCAACTGCATCTCGAAGCTGCGGTTCAGCGTCATCGAGGCAATCATCTCTTCCACCGCCGATACGTTGCTGCGCTCCAGATGGCCGCCCTGCACCCGTACCGTGTCGTCTGCGGCCAACGTTGGCTCCAGCCGGCTGACGATCAGGCCGTCGCTGGTCTTGCTCAGCTCTTCCGGCGCCGGTTTCACCAGCTTGAGACGGCCGACCGCCTGCATCGCTTCCGAGCCCGGCGGCAGCACCGACACCGTACCGTCGGCGGCTACCTGCACCTGGCGGTGTTCCGGCAGCACGATGGCGCCGCCGTCGCCCAGCACCTGGCGGCCGCCCAGCATCAGCGTGCCGTCGGCGGCAACATCGAACTGGCCGCCCCGGGTGTAGGCCTCGCCGGTGGCGGTGGCGACGGTGAAGAAGCCCTCGCCCTGGATCGCCACGTCCAGCTCGCGGCCGGTCTGCGCGATCACGCCCTGCTTCACCGACACCGCGCTGGGCTGCAGTACCGTCATGTGGCGCGCGTCGTAGCCGTAGCCGGGCACCACCTGGCTGCTGGCGACCTCGATGTCGGCGCGAAAGCCGGGGGTGTCGGCGTTGGCCAGGTTGTTGGCGCGCACCTGCTGCGCCTTGAGGGTGCGGTTGGCACCGCTCATGATGGTGTAGATCAGCGCATCCATGCTCAGACGGCCTGCATCAGGGCCTGGATCACCTGGTTCTCGGTGGAGATCACCTTGGTGTTGGCCTGGTAGTTGCGCTGCGCGGTCATCAGGTTGACCAGCTCGGCGGTAAGGTCGACGTTGGATTGTTCCAGCGCGTTGACCGCCAGCGTGCCGACGTTGCCGCTGCCCGGCGCCGACAGCAGCGCGGTGCCGGAGGCGCCGGATTCGGTCCAGCTGGTATCGGACACCGCCACCAGGCCGTTCTCGTTGGGGAAGGTCGCCAGCGCGATGGTGCCGACGGCGCGTTTCTCGCCGTTGCTGTAGGTGGCGGTGACGGTGCCGTCCTCTTCCAGCCGCAGACCGGTACGGGTGCCGGCGGCGTAGCCGTCGCTGCTGTTCACCGCCGAGGTGGTCTCGCCGGCAAACTGCGAGGTGCCGCTGTAGTCGACGTTGACGCTCAGCGCCGCGGCGCCGGCCGGGGTGCCCAGCGGCAGCGCCACCGGGGCCGCCGGGGCGGTCAGCGGGCCGTCGGTGCCGAAGGTCATCACCGCGGTGGTCGGCAGCAGCGCGCCGTTCATCGCGTAGTGCACGGTCACTTCGTTGGGATTGGTCTTCACGAAGTACTGCGTGACGCTGTGCTTCTGGCCCAGCGAATCGAACACCGTCGACACGCTGGAGCCGTTGAAGGTGGCCGGATTGTCCTTGTCGAACGCCACCGCCGGCGCTACCCAGCCGGAGGACAGGTTGCCGCTGTACGCCAGCGTGCTGCTGGCCTTGGCCGCGACCTGGCCGGTCGGCACCTGGATGTCGCCCAGTGCGCCCAGCGTCCCCGCCGGTGCGCCCTCTACCGCGGCATAGCCCTGCACCTTGCGGCCGAAGGCATCGACCAGCACGCCGTCCTTGTCGGTATTGAAGATGCCGACGCGGGTGTAGGCAACGCTGCCGTTGTTGTCCTTGGTAACGAAGAAGCCGCCGCCCTGGATCGCCGCGTCCAGCGCACGGCCGGTGGCGACCACGCTGCCGCCGCGGCCGATGTTCTGGGTGGTGGAGCCGACCTCGACGCCGGTGGCCTGGCTGCCGGCGTACATCGAGGCGAAGTTGTCGCGGCTGGACTTGAAGCCGTAGGTCCCGGAGTTGGCGATGTTGTTGCTGATGTTGCCAAGCTGGCTATTGACGGCGTTGATGCCGGAAAGCGCGATTTCGAAACTCATGCTGAGTTAGCTCCTGGTAGACGAGGTGCTGCTGGCAGCCCCCAACAGTCGGGTGATCGACGACGCCGGGTACTCACCCAGCCCGGCAAGGGAAAGAATCGGTTCGCCGCCCTGCACCGGCAGCCGCACCGCCTGCACCTCGGCGGCAAACTCCAGCCGCGCGGCAGACTTGGCGGCGGTGATCACCTGCGCCTGGTACTGGCCGGCCGGCAGGCCGTGGGCGGCCGGGTCCAGCGTGAAGGCAAATTCGCCGGCGGCCTGTCGCCCCAGCGTGATCAGCTTGCTGCTGCCATCGGCGCCGGTGAGCTGCAGCTGCACCTCGTCGCTGCCGTCCAGCGTGATGCGGCCGCCGACCGGCTTGCCGTCCAGCAGCAGCTGGTCGGTCTGCACCAGCACCTGCTTGCCGACCTGCTCGCCCAGCGCCAGGCCCTGCAGCTCGCGCATCATCAGCGCATTGCTTTTCAGCTCCGACAGCATGCCCAGCGTGCTCTGCATCTGGTTCATCTGCACCAGCTGGCTGACGAACTGCGCCGGGTCGGTCGGCTCCAGCGGGTTCTGGTTCTTGATCTGCGCCATCAGCAGCGTCATGAACATGTCGCCATCGGCGCCCAGCTGCTGGCCGGCCACCGCGGTGGCCTGCGTGCTGCTGCCGTTCTGGCTGCGCTGGTTGAGCGCGCTTGCGTCGATGGCCATCAGCCTTCTCCCAGTTTCAGCAGGTCCTGCTGCATCACCTTCACCCGCGCCATCACCTCGACGTTGGTCTGGAACGCGCGCGAGGCGGCCATCATGTCGGTCATCTCTTCCACCGCGTTGACGTTGCCGAAGTAGACGTTGCCGTCCTGGTCGGCCAGCGGATTGGACGGATCGTTCACCTTGCGCACCGGCTTGTCGCTTTTCACCACGTCCAGCACGCGCACGCCGACGCCCTGCCACTCGCCGCTGCCCTGCATCTGGCTGGCGAATACCGGCTTGCGGCCACGAAAGGCGGCGGCCTCGGAGCCGGCGGCGGAATCGGCGTTGGCCAGGTTGCTGGCCACGGTATTGAGGCGCACCGTCTGCGCGGTCATCGCCGAGCCGGCGATACGGGAAATATCTCGGAAGGACATGGTTTATTGCCCGGCAATCACTTTTGCCAGCCCCTTGTATTTCATGTTGAGAAAAGTCAGGCTGACCTGGAAATCGGCGACGTTCTGCGCGAACTCGGCCTGCTCCACGCCCAGCTCCACGGTATTGCCGTCCCGCGACGGATGATTGGGCGTGCGGTACGCCAGCTCGCCACCGTCGGTTTGCAGCAGCAGGCCGCCGCCGGTGTCGGATTCGGCAAGGGCGCTGCGGAAATCGAAATCCCGCGCCTGGTAGCCGGGGGTGCTTTCGTTGGCGATATTGGATGCCAGTACCTTGGTACGCTCGGCACGCAGTTTCAGCGCCTCCGGATGCACGCTCAGCGCCTGACTCAGACTGAAGCCCATTGCCACACCTCTTGCGGTTCTCTTAAGATGGATATGGTGGCAATGATTGACAATCCGGCCACCAGTTATAAGGCGATACTAATTAATCGTCCTGCCGCAAGTACACGTAATAATTACCAAGACCGAGCCAATGGCAATATTCACAAACCGCCCGCCTGCCGCGCTGTGGCGCACGGCAGGCCTGCTGCTGGCCAGCGCCGGCAGCCTGCTGTCGCCGGCCGCGCTGGCCGCCACAGCGGCCGAGCTGGCGCAGCAGAGCGCGCAGCAATGGCTGCTGCAACAGGCCGCCGCCAGCGGCCTGCGCGCACCGCAAGTAAGGCTGCAGGCGCTGCCCGCCCGCCTGGCGCCGGGCAGCTGCCTCGGCAAGCCCGTGGCCGAGATCGGCAGCGACAGCCAGCTTGGCCGCGTGCGGGTACGGGTGCGCTGCCAGGGCGCGGGCGAGATCGGCTACCTGTTCCGCGCCGAAGTCAGCG
This sequence comes from Vogesella indigofera, assembly GCF_003633895.1. Lineage (GTDB taxonomy): Bacteria > Pseudomonadota > Gammaproteobacteria > Burkholderiales > Chromobacteriaceae > Vogesella > Vogesella indigofera. The sequence goes on along the minus strand of NZ_RBID01000014.1, from coordinate 202,982 downwards.
GCCTGGCACTGGCCGCGACCAGGGACATCGCCCCCGGCCAGGCGCTGAGCACGGCCGACGTCAGCGAGCAGCGCGTGCTGCTGCGCAGCCCGCAGCCGCTGCTGGCTGCGGACGCGGCGCTGGACGGCCTGCGCAGCAAGACGCAAATCCGCCAGGGCACGCCGCTGCGCGGCCTGCTGCTGGAAACGGCGCCGCTGGTGAAACGCGGCATGGCGGTGGCGATCGTCGCCGAACAGGAAGGTATCCGCGTCGAGGTGGCGGGCACGGCGCTGGAAACCGCCGGCAAGGACGAGTGGGTACGGGTGAAGAACGGCAACAGCGGCAAGGTCATCCGCGCCCGCGTCATCGATAGCGGCGTGGTCAGCCCGGAAATCAGCCAGTAATACGCAAGGCCGGCAACGCGGCCGGCATTGCCACGCCGCCGCCATCGCGGCGGCGAGCCGGGTTCAGGCCGGGCCGCGCAGGCGGCTGACGGTCTGCTGCAGCTTGCTGGCGTAGGCAGGATCGGTGGCGTAACCGCCGCGGGCCAGCACCGCGGCAAAGGCGGCGGCATCGCTGCCCACGCCCTGCACCGCCTTGAAGCGCGGCGACGACGACAGCAGGCTGACGTAGTCGGCAAAGGCGCCGTCGTAGTCGGCGTAGGCGCGGAACGGCGCCACCTGCTTCACGTCCACCCCGTCCTGGTGTTCGGTGGTCAGCGCGGCGATGCGCTCGCCGCGCCAGCCCTGGCCGGCCTTGATGCCGAACAGGTTGTGACTGCTGGAGCCGTCGGCACGGCGCAGCGGCGCCTGCCCCCAGCCGGATTCCAGTGCCGCGTGCGCGGCGATGATGTCGGGCGACACCCCCAGCGCGCGCGCCGCCTTCTGCGCGTGCGGCAGGATGTCGCCGAGAAACGCCTGCTGCTGCGCGTCAAGATGACTGCCATCCACCGCCAGCGGCGCCGCGGCCGCCTGCGCCCGCTGCCGCAGCAGCAGCCCTTGCGGCGTCAGCGCCTCGTCGCCGGCCGGAAAGCCCTGGTCGATCAGCGCCACGATCTCCTGCCGCGTGTCGCGGAACACGGCGGCGAACTGGCCGCCGTCCGCCGCCGGCGCGATGCTGCTGGCGGAGGGCGTCATGACCGGGGAGTTGATACGGAAATCAGGGTGCAGCATAGGTATCGCTTTCGCCGAACAGGACGCGCTGGTAGCACTCGTGCTGGTTGAGCAGCAGCTGGCCGTTGCGCTCGTTGAGCTGCTTGCAGTCGGCCGCCAGCGCCTGCAGCGCCTGCCACTGTTGCTGGCAGCGCTGGCGTGCCGGCTCCGGCAGCAGCGCGAACAGCGCCATCAGCGACGGCTTGCGGCCAACGTTGCCGGCCAGCAGCGCCCGCGCCAGCTGTTCGCGGCGCAGGCGGCGTTGCTGCAGCTGCGTCACCAGCTGGCCGATGCGATCGGCGTAGCAGGACAGCGCCGCCGCGTCGTGCCCCAGCGCGGCGGAAAACTGCTGCTCCAGCGCCAGCTGCAGCTGCCGGTAATCGTCCAGATCGCTGTGGATGTCCTGCAGCAACTGTCGCCACTGCGCCTTCGCCGTCATGCTCAGCCCCGGTGATAGGCGGCGATGGTGGCCGCCAGCTTGTTTGCGTCGAGGCTGATTTCGCCGCGCGCCAGCGCGGCACGCACCGCGGCCACCTTGTCGAGGTCGACCTCCGGCAGCGCCTGCAGCACGCCGGCTGCCTGGCTCAGTGGCTGGGCAGCCGGCAGCGGCGCGACCGCGGCCTTGCCGCTGGCGGCCGGCGCCTGGCTGCGGTCGGACTGGATCGCGTTGTCACGCAGTTCGGGACGGAGTGGGGTGATGCGCATGTCGGCCTCGGACAGGAAATAAGACGGTTATCCAGTAAAGGACGACCGTCGCGGCGGAAAACTTAAATCGGCGCCGGCGCCGGCTCAGAAGTTCTCCGGCAGCATCTTCAGCAGCACGATGCGGCGGTTTTCCATGATGATGTAGCGGCCGAACACCAGCTCCTTGAGGATGCGCGCCACCATCTCGCGCGAGGAGCCGATCAGATCGGCGATTTCCTGCTGGGTAAAGGTTTTTTGCAGCTGCATCACGCCGTCACGGGTCACGGTGTAGTCATTGAACAGCAGGCGGATGCGACCGTAGACATCGAGCAGCGCCAGGCTTTTGGCCGACGCCGAGATGCGGCGCACCATGCCGGCCAGCCGCATCAGGATCTGGTTGCGCACCGTGTCGCTGGGCAGGCCGTCGGCGGTGCCGAAAATGCTGATCAGGTCGTTGCGGTTGAACTTGAACAGCAGGCAGTCCTCCTCCGCCATCGCGCTCCAGGCACAGGGGCCGCCGTCAAGGTAGGACACCTCGCCCATCAGCTCGCCGGGGTTGTTGAACATCAGCACGTACTTGCGATTGGCGCTATCGGAGACGTGCGCCTGCAGGCGGCCGCTGACCACCAGGTAGATGGCGGACACGGTCTGCCCTTCCTGGAACACGTACTCGCCCTTGCGCACGCGCAGGGAAATGGCATGGTCGATCACTCTGTCCAAAACCACGGGGGGCTGGTCGGCAAAAAAATCGGTTGCGGCCAACTGCGCCTTGATATCGTCCAGGTTCATTTCTTCACTTCTTCCTACAGTGTGCATTACGGGGTTGCGTTCCCGGCCGGGATCTTCCGGCGGGGTCGTTTTTGATATTGTGATTTGATTGTAAATATTACCAATCAACCCGTCAATTAGATACACAATGTTTACAATCTCGATAAATGCCGCGATCGCGCCACGACAATGTGTTAGCCGCAATAAATAAACCCGGCACGGGGCCGGGTTTTTTCTTGCTGCAACAAGGGCTTGCGTCGTCAGCCTGGGTTGTTCATCTTGGCGCGCAGCATGTCCAGATCGGGGTTGGGCGTCACGCTGATTTCGCTGCGTTTTTCGGCGGCACCCGCCGCTTGCGGCGAGCCGAACATGGCACTGATGCTGTCCGCCTGCGCCGGTGTCAGCACCAGCAGCTCGATGCGGCGGTTGTGCGCCGCGGTCGGTTGCCGCTTGTCCAGCGGCGCGCGGTCGGCCATGCCCACCACCTGCAGCACGCTCTCCTTGCGCAGGCCGCCATCGAGCAGATGCAGCCGCGCGCTCATCGCGCGGTTGGCGGACAGGCTCCAGTTCGACAGCGCGGTATTGCCGGCGCTGCGGTACTGCATGGAGTCGGTGTGGCCGATCACCAGCAGCTGGTTGTCGAGCGAGGACAGCAGCTGCCCCATCTCCTGCAGCAGGCCCTTGAAGCGGCGGTTGATGATGGCGCTGCCGCGCTCGAACATGCCCTCGCGCTCGGTGTCGTGCAGCATCACGCGCAGCCCCTGCGGCGTCACCACCAGCTGCAGGTTGCTCTCCAGCCCGGCCTGTTTCGACATCGACGCCAGCATCTGCGCCAGCTGGTTCAGCGCCGCCGGCGATTCCAGCTTCTGCCGCACGCGGCGGCCGTCGCCGTCCAGCACCGTCGGGAAGCCGGTGGTCTTCAGCCGGCTGTCCGCGCTCGGCTGCGTGCTGCTCAGCCCCGGCACCAGTTCGCGCGGGATCAGGCTGCCCGGCGGCGTGCCCTGGTGCTCGATGCGGTAGTTGGTGCCTTCCGCGGTCGGCTTGCCGCCCCCGTCGCGCAGCAGCTGTTCCAGGTTTTCCTGTTCGCGCGCCGCCAGCACCCACAGCACCAGGAACAGGCACATCAGCGCCAGCACGAAGTCGGCAAACGCCACCTTCCACGCACCACCGTGGCCGCCGTCCTCCTCGCGCCGCGCCACCTTCTTGATGACCGTGCCCTCGTGCTGCTCGCGGTGTTTCAGTGCACTCATTGCGCGCTATGCCTCACACGCCTTCCAGCGCATTGATCCACGACTCCAGCTGCGAAAAGCTGGGCTTGGTATTGAGCTGCACCAGGCGGCGGCCGGCGTCGATCGCCAAGAGCGGCGGCTTGCCGGCGGCGTGGGTGGTCAGCACCACCTTCACCGATTCGAAGTTGGACAGTTCTTCCTTCACCTGCTGGTGCATCACGTTGCTCAAGGGGTCGAGCACGCCGTAGCAGAAGAAAATGCCGATGAAGGTGCCCACCATCGCCGCCGCCACCTTCTGGCTGATCTCGCCGGCGCTGGCGCCCTCGCTGACGCTGTTCATCGCCATCACGATGCCGAGCACCGCCGCCAGGATGCCGAAGCCGGGCATCGCCTCGCCGATCTTGTGCAGCGATTTCGACGGCTGGTTCAGCTCCTCGTGGATGGCGTCGATCTCCTGGTCCAGCACGCCTTCCAGCTCGTGGGCGTTGATCTTGCCCATCGCCATCAGCCGGAAGTTGTCGACGATGAAGGCCAGCAGTTTCGGCTGCTGCAGCACCAGCGGGTAGCGGTTGAACAGCGGGCTCTGCCGTGGCGATTCCACGTGCTCGTCCAGCGCCTTCAGCCCCTGGCTGGCGGTGATCAGCAGCTCGTACATCAGCAGCAGCAGCTGGCGCTGGAATTCGGCGCCATGTTTCTTGCGCATCACGATACGCCTGATCTGGCCCAGCATCTCCACCAGCACGTGCTTGGGGTTGCCCAGCACCAGAGCCCCCAGCGCCGCGCCGCAGATGATCAGCAGCTCCACCGGCTGCCAGATCACCGCCATCGAGCCGCCATGCAGCATGAAGCCGCCAAATACACACACCAGCACGATGCCGATGCCCAGGATGAGCTGCATGTTGATCCTTCCCTGTTAAGCAAGACCCGGCGCTGCCCCTCAGTCGGGCGCTGCCGCCAGGCAGTTTTTCATCTTCTTCAGTGCCGCCTTGTTGATCTGGCACACCCGCGCCTCGGTCAGCTCCAGCACCAGCGCGATTTCCTTCAGGCTCAGCTCGTGCTCGTAGTACAGCTGGATCACCTGCTGCTCGCGCGGCGCCAGGTGCTGCAGTGCCGACGCCAGCGCGATGCGCAGCTGCATCTGCTGCTCCGGCACGCGCTCGTCGCCGACATCGCCGCCGTTGGCGACGATCTCGTCAAAGCTGTGCATCGCCTCGGCGTTTTCCGCCAGCAGCAGCGCCTGCACCTCGTCCAGGCCAATGCCCAGCGCCGCGGCCGCCTCACGCTCCGACGGCTCGCGCCCCAGCTGCCGCGTCAGCGCGCGCCAGCCGTCGCGCAGGCGGTGCGCATCCTGGCGCACGCTGCGCGGCCGCCAGTCCAGGCGCCGCAATTCGTCGAGAATCGCGCCGCGGATGCGTAGCATGGCAAAGCCGGTGAACTGCTCGTCCGGCTCGCCGTAACGCCGCGCCGCCTCCAGCAGCGCCAGCAGGCCGACCTGCTCCATGTCCTCGCGCTCCAGCACCGCGCCGACCTGCGACGACAGCTGCCGTACCGCGCGCTTCACCAGCGGCGCATGGCGGGCGATGATGGCGCCCTCGTCCAGCGCCGGCGTCTCGAACAAGGCGTAGGCCGCGCTCATCGCTTACTCGACGATCAGCTTGCTGACCATCACGTCGCTGAACGGCTGCGGCTGCTGGTCCTTGCGGTAGGCCGCGCTGTAGTGCTGCAGCAGCAGGGCCTGGAATTCGTCCACGCTCATCGCCGCCGCCTGCGTGCGCGTCAGCTGCGACAGCGCGCGTACCGCGATGCTCTTCAGCAGCGGCAGCTGTTCCTTCACCTGCGCCTGCTGCTCGTTGTCGGTACGGAACACCAGGTCGATCGACATGTAGTGCAGCTCGTCCTGCCCCGCCTCGCGCAGCATCACGATGATCTTGTCGAGGGTGAGGTAGCGCTTCGGCGTCGCCGGCTCCGCCGCCTCCGTGGCCACCGGCTCGCGCAGCGGGCTGCTCAGGGCCGCGCCGCCCTGCTGCTGCAGCCACCAGTAGGTGCCACCCCCGCCCAGCAACAGCGTCAGCAGCATGCTGACCAGGAAAATCACCACCGTTTTGCTTTTCATGCCTCTGCTCCTGCCTGATAACCTGCCAGGCCAAATCCGTCATCTTCTGCCGCCAGCTGCAGCGCGCGCCCCGGGCTCGCCTGCTGCTCCGGCTCGCGCCGCCCCTGTTGCTGTCCACCGTGGCCGTCACCGGCGCCGTGGCGCACCTCCAGCTGCACCGACTGGAACTGGCGGTTGCCCAGCTCCTGGCGCAGCAGCTCGCCGATGCCCTGCAGCTGGCGCGCCATGTCGCCGTTGCTGGCGGTCAGCTGTACCGTCAGGTGGCCACCCTCGTGCCGCAGCGCGATTTCCAGCGAGCCGAACGACGGCGGGTCGAGGCGGATCAGCGCGCGGTCGATGCCGTGGCTGGACTGTACCGCCAGCCGCTGCGCCAGCAGCTGGTGCAAGGCACCGCCCTGAGCGCCCGCGCTGCCGTCATCGACCGGTAGCGGCGCCCACTCCGGCAGCGCCGCCGCGGCCGCCGGTGGCTTACCCAGTTCGTGCGCCGGTACTGGCAACGCGGGCACGCCACCAGCCAGCAACCGCGGTTCGGCCGGCAGTGGCGTACTGGCCGCCGCGTCGGTCGCAAGCGGCGCGGCCGCCTCGCCGCTGCTGCCTGCGGGCGGGGTATTGCTGTCGCTGCTCGTGCCGCCGTTGCGGCCAACGTTGGCCGCAAGCAGATTGCCCACCATGACCGGTAATGCCGTTGCCGCCAATGCCACGGCCGGTGCCGCGCCACGCGCCAGCGGGGCAAGTGCGACCGGCGCAGCCGGTTCCGTACCCAGCGGCGGCAAGCCGGCGACAGGCGCCGGCCCGGCGCTAGCGCCGCCCAGCGTGGCCGCCGTGTCGGTAGCCGGTGCCGGTGTGCTCGCCGCCGGCAATGGCAGCGGGCCGAATGGCAACGCGGTGGCCGCAAGCGGCGCCGGCGCAGCGGCCGTCGCCACCTCGGGCGCAGCCGTGTCGGGCGCGGGTTCGCCGTCGGTGGCCGGCAGGCCGCCCATCAGCAGCGCAAACAGCGACGGGCCGCTGCTGCCGGCAGCGGCAAACGGCAAGGCCGCGGCCACCACCGCGGTCGCGGGGGCGCTGGCAGAAACGGGGGCGGCAGGCGCCAAAAGAGTGCTGTTCATGGTTGTTCCGCAAATTCGCTGACGTGGGCGTAGGCAAGACTCTGCTCGCGCTGCTGCAGGCAGCGCGCCATGTCCTGTTCCGATTGCTGCAGCGCGCTGCCGATCTCGCACAGCAGCGCCTGGTAGAACTGCTGCAGCTGCGCCACCTCGTCCGGGCGCAGCCTTGGCGACTGCGGCAGCGCTGCGGCCAGTTCGCGGTCGAGGCGCTGCAGCGCGTCCCAGTCGCGGCTGGCCACCGCCTGCTGCAGCTGCTGGCCGAAGGCGGTGACGTCAAAGCGCGGCATGCTGTTCCTGTACGCCCATCCAGCCGCCCTTCAGCGTGTTCAGCAGCTGCACCACCTCGTCCAGCGCCGCCAGATCCAGCTCGATGCTGGCGTGGTAGAGGCGGAACACGCAGTAGTCGTACAGCCGCGCCAGATTGGTCACCACCTCGCCGCCGTGGTCGCTGTCCAGCGCGCTGGACAGGCCACCCAGGATGTTGATGCACTTGCTGATGCTGTCGCCCTTCTGCTCGTAGCGCTGCTGCTCCAGGTGGCCACGCGCCCGCGCCAGCTCTTCCAGCAGGCCGTCAAACAGCACCAGCACCAGCTGCACCGGCGAGGCGGTGGCGGTTTGCGATTCCAGGTTGACAGCGTGATAGCTGCGGTAAGCGTCGTAGTCCACGATGGCGGCGGTCCTTATTGGTTCTGGGCGAAGTAGTTGTTGAGGCTGTCCAGCGTGCTGCTCATCTGGCTCTGCATCGCCTGCAGGCGCGAGTACTGCCCCAGATAGCGCTGGTACACCTGCTGGTATTCGGCTTCGAGGCGGATCTGACGCTTGTCCAGATCGTTCTGCGTGCGGGAGATGGAGTCGCGGCGCTGCGTGATCACGCCCTTGGTGCTGCTCAGCCACTGGTCGAGGTAGCCGCGCACCGACTTGATCAGGCCGTCGCCGTTGCTGTCGCTGAAGAAGCTGTCCAGCGCCGCCGGCTTGTCCTGCAGCAGGCGGGTCAGCTTGGTCCGGTCCAGCGTCAGGCTACCGTCGCGGCTGGCGCTGACGCCCATCTCCGCCAGGCGCACGCCGCCGATGTTCTGCCGCACCATGTTGTTGAGCTGGTCGCGCAGGGTGCGCACCCCGGAATCGGTGGCGAAGATGCCGGCTGCGGTCTTGCCGTCGCCGCTGCTGGTCAGCGTGCCCAGCGATTTCAACAGCGTGTTGTAGCTGTCGACGAAGCTTTGCAGGTTGGCCGCGGTGTCGCCGTCGTTACGCGCCACCGTCAGCTGCAGCAGCGCGTCGCCGTCGCTCATCGCGCGGCTGAGTGTCAGCGTCACGCCCTGGATCGCGGTAAAGGTATTCGAGGCCTGCTTCACCAGCACCCCGGTGGTCTTGCCCCCCAGCCACACTTCCGCGTCCTGTGCCGCGCTCAGCTGCGTCGGCGCGTCCAGCGCCGCCTTCAGCGCGGCATTGCCGATATTGCTGGTATTAAGGCTGATCTGGCCGGCGGCGCCGGTGGCGGCGGACGACAGCACCAGCCGGCTCTGGCCGTCGGCGGTCAGCACCATCGCGTTGACCTTGCCCTGGTTGTCGGCGGCCTGGTTGATGGCGCGCGCGATCTCGCTGGCCGACAGGCTGAGGTCGCCGTCGACGTCGGCGCTGGCGAGGCTGACATTGAAGGTGGCGCCGCCCTGCAGCGTGACGCTGAAGCTGCCGCCCTCGGCCGCCGGCACGCCGCCGATATTGCCGAACGCCAGCTGGTGCGCGGAGGCGACCTTGTCCACGAACAGCGAGTAGCTGCCGGCCTGCGCGGTGGCACCGGCGCTGGCGGTGGCGATGCCGTCGCGGCTCAGGCTGGCGCTCATCGCCAGCATGCTTTTCTTGCCGGCCAGGGTGGCAAGGCTGCTGCGGAAGTCCTGCAGCGCCTTCTGCAGCTGGCTGAGGCCGTCGCTGCGCGCCTTGCTGGTCTTGTTCTGTGCCGCCAGCTGCTGCTCGGCGCTCTGCATGTAGATCGATGCCATCTGCGATGCCATCTGTGACGGATTAATGTCCACTTTCCTGTTCCTCCGAACGCGTCGCGAATACCTGACAAGGCGACGCGGCGCGCTGTTTGCTTGAAAAAGTGTGAATAATCACATCGGCCCCTGCTGTCGCAGCCACGCCAGGCTGGCCTGGTCGTCGCTGCGCTTCTGTTCCTGACGTTGCTGCTGCTGCGCGAGATCAGCGGCGGTGCGCTGCTGCAGGCTCATCAGCACCTCGCGCCGCAGGCTTGCCGCCAGCAGCGCCTGCTGGCTGACCGCGGTATCGGCCTCGGCCAGCTGCAGGTCCAGCTGCTGCGACTGTTTCAGCTGCAGCAGCGCGTCCTTGTAACCGGCGCAATTGAGCGCCAGCGCCGGCAGCGTGCGGCTGCCGCTGGCGCCGCTGTGGCGGCACAGCTCGTCCATGCGCTGGATGTTGCGCTGGTAGCGTTCCTGCAGTTGCCGCTTGTCGGCGACTTCGCGCTGCAGCCGCGCCACGTCGGCGTCCTTCAGCGTCAGCAGTTGCTGCAGGTTTTGCAGCGTGGTGCGGGCCTTGATCATGCGAGCAGTGCCTCCAGTTGGGCGATCACCTGCGGCAGCGTGACGGCGTCGTCGGCGCGCTGACACAGCAGCTGTTCGATCTGCGGCATCAGCCGTACCGCGCGGTCGGCCTGGGCGTCGGCGCCCGGCACGTAGCCGCCGAGCGGGATCAGACCACGGATTTCCTGGTAGCGGCCCCACAGCGCCTTCAGCGTGCGCGCCGCGTCCAGGTGCCCCCGGCTGCCGATCTGGCTCATGCAGCGGCTGACCGAGGCGCCGATGTCGATCGCCGGGTAGTGGCCCTGCTCCGCCAGCGCCCGCGACAGCACGATGTGGCCGTCGAGAATGGCGCGCGCGGTATCGACCACCGGGTCCTGCTGGTCGTCGCCTTCCGCCAGCACGGTGTAGATCGCGGTCATGCTGCCGCTGCTGCCCTCGCCGTTGCCGGCGCTCTCCGCCAGCGCCGGCAGCATGCCGAACACCGACGGCGGGTAGCCGCGCGTCGCCGGCGGCTCGCCCAGCGCCAGCGCCACCTCGCGCTGCGCCATCGCGTAGCGGGTCAGCGAATCGACCAGCAGCAGCACGTTGCGGCCCTGATCGCGGAAATGGGCGGCGATGGTGTGGCACAGCTCGGTGGCCTTCAGCCGCATCAGCGGCGATTCGTCGGCCGGCGCCACCACCAGCACCGCCTTGGCGAGGCCGTCCTTGCCCAGCGCGTGCTCGACGAATTCGCGCACCTCGCGACCGCGCTCGCCGATCAGGCCGACCACGACCACCTCGGCCTCGGTGTGGCGGGTGATCATGCCCAACAGCACGCTCTTGCCGACGCCGCTGCCGGCGAACAGGCCGACACGTTGGCCGCGGCCCAGCGTCAACAGGCCGTTGATGGCGGCGACGCCGACATCCAGCGGCTGCGCCACCGGCTGCTTGCGCAGCGGGTTGATCTGCGGCGGATGCGCCGCCAGCGGCATGTCGCCGCCGAGGCGGCCGCGCTCGTCCAGCGGCTCGCCGAGGCCGTTGACGATGCGCCCCAGCCAGCTGTTGCCGATCATCAGCCCGGCACTGTCGGCGGCGGGAATCACCCGCGCGCCGGTGCTGAGCCCGACCGGCTTCTTGAACGGCATCAGGTAGGACACCTCGCGGCGGAAACCGACCACCTGCGCTTCCAGGTAATGGCCGCTGGCGGTTTCGATCAGGCAGCGCTGCCCGGTTTCCAGCGGACAGCCGATGCTCTCCAGCAGCAGGCCGGAGGCGCCGACCAGCTTGCCGGTGACGGTGGCCAGCGGCACGTCGGACAGGTCCAGCCGCGCCAGCGCGTCGCGCAGCATCTCAGTCGTCTCCCGCCGGCAGCGGCAGCGCGCTGTCGGCACTCAATTGTTCGCGCAGGCGCTCGACGCAGGCGCCCAGGCGCTGCTCGCAGCCGGCGTCGATGTCGCTGTCGGCGCTGCGGATGCGGCACTCGCCCTGCGCCAGCGTGCTGTCCGGGCGCAACGCCCAGCGGCTGGCACGTTCCGGCGCCAGCTCGCGGATGCGCTGGTATTCCTCGCTGTTGAGCAGGATTTCCACCTCGCCGGCGCGCGGCGGCAGTGCGGCCAACGTTTCCTCCACCAGGTCGAGGATCTGCGCCGGTTTCAGCGTCAGCTCGCAGCGGATCACCTGCCGCGCCACCTTGGCCACCAGGTTGATCACGTCCTCGCGCAGCGCGCTCTGGTAGTCGACGCGGCAGCGCTCCATGGCGGCGGTGGCGGCGTCCAGCGGCCGCGCCGCGCCGTCGAACTGCGCCAGCACCTGCTGCATCGCCTCGCGACGGCCCTGTTCGCGTCCGGCGGCGAGGCCGGCGTCAAAGCCGGCCTGCTTGCCGGCGCTCTCGCCGCTGGCGTAGCCCTCGCCGTAGCCGAGGTCCATGCCCTGGCGGAAGCCGTCGGCGGCGGAGGCCTGCGCCGAGCCGGGCTCGGCCGCCGCCAGGGCACCGAGCTGGGCCGCCATGAGCGGCGGAAAGCGGTAGGGACACCACGGGTTCACTCGACGACTTCCTCGGCGAACAGCTGCAGGTCGATCTCGCCGGCCTCGGCCAGCGCCTTGACCTGCGCCATGATGTCACGGCGCACTTCCTCGACGCGACTGAGCGGCACCGGGCCGGAGCGGCGCATCATCGCCTCGAACGCCTGCGCCTGGCGGCGCGGCATGGTCTGGGTGATGGCCTGGCTGACCGCCGGCTCGGCGCCCTTCAGCGCGATCGCCCACATTTCCAGCGGCACTTCCTCGGTCAGGCGCAGCAGCACGGTCTCGGTCTGCCGCGACAGGATGAAGAAGTCGTACATGCGCGCCTCGATCTCGTTGACGATCTCCGGATCGTGGCCGCGCAGCAGCTCGATCATGCGCGCGCGGTCGCCCGGCAGGCGGTTGATGATATCGGCGGTCTGCTGCATGCCTTCCACCAGCGTGCTTTGCGTGTGCAGGCTGTCCAGGCAGCTGTTGACCAGCTCTTCCAGCTCCTGCAGCAGTTCGCGGTCGATGTCCTTCAGCCGCGCGATGTTGACCAGCACCAGGTCGCGGCTGTCCTGCGGCAGCGCGTCGACCACCTGCCCGGCCAGCGCCGGCGGCAGGAAGGCGAGGAACACCGCCTGCATGCGCACGTGTTCGCCGGCGATGCGGTCGGCCAGCCACTTCGGCGACACCCACTGCAGGCGCGCCATTTTCGGGCGGATGGCGTCGCCGTAGATATTGTTGAGCACGCTGTTGGCGATGTCGCTGCCCAGCGCCAGATCCAGCGAGCGCTTGAGGAAGGCGCGGCTGGCGCCGTGCACCCCGCTCTGCTCACGGTATTCGTCGAAGAACTTCTGGATGCTGGTCTTCACCGCGTCGACCTTGATGCCGCTCAGCGACGACATTTCCTGCGTCACCGCCAGCAGCTCCTCGCGCGACAGGCAGCGCAGCACCGCCGACGCCGGCTCCTCGCCCATGCACAGCAGCAGGATGGCGGCCTGTTCCAGCGGCGTCATGCCTTCCGCGTTACCCAGCGCGACACCGGCACTGGCCGCCGCGTTGTGCAGCAGGTCGGACTTATTGAGTTCGTCCATTTTTCTGTACCCATTGTTTGACGACTTCGGCGACGCGCTCCGGCTCTTTCGCCGCCAGATGCTTCAGGTGATCGACCAGCACGTCGACGCTGGAACCGGCCGGCGGCAGATCGTAGTTCTCCAGCAGCGGCACCACGGTGCTGCCGCTGCGCGCCGCCGTCGGGTCGGGCAGCGCCGCCATCGCGGCGCGCTCGTCGGCCGGGGCCGGCTGCGGCGTGTCGTCCGGGGTCAGCAGCAGCGGCTCGGGGCTGGCAAACGCCACCGGCAGTGCCGCCGGCAACGGTGCGGCCAACCTTTGCCGCAGCAGCTTCAGCAGCGGCCGCGCCAGCAGCAGGTACAGCAGCAGGCCGCTGATGGCGTAACCGGCCCACGACAGCGCGGTCGGCAGCCACACGCCGCCCTCCTCCCACCACGGCAGCGGCGCCGCCTGTGCCGGGAAGGCCAGTGCCGACAGCACCAGCGCGTCGCCGCGTTCGGCCTTGATGCCGAGGCCGCCGCGCAGCAGCTTGTCGATGCCGGCCAGCTGCGCCGGCGTCCACGCCCGGCCGTTCGGCGCCGCGTCCTCGTTCAGCACCACCGCCACGCTGAGGCGGGACAATTCGCCGCGCGCATGCTGGATCTGCATGATGCTGCGGTCGTAGGCGTACTGGCGGGTGACCGCGTTCTTGCTGACCGCGGAGCCCTCGGCCGCCGGCATCGAGGCGTCGGTGTCGATCGGCAGGTTGGACAGCGAGCCGGGGATGCCCAGCGCCGCCTTTTCGTTGCTCTTTTCCTCGCGCGAGGCCTCGTTGGTCACCTTCGGTGCCTCGCCGTACTTCTCGCGCGTTTCGTTGATGCGGTCGTTGTCGACTTCGGCGGCGATGCTGACGCGGAAGTTGTCGGCGCCGACCACCGGCGCCAGCAGCGCGCGCACGTTTTCCAGCGCCTGCTCGCGGTGGCGGCGCTCGTTGTCGCTCTCGTTCAGCGCGATGCCGCCCTCGGCCAGCGTCAGCCGCGCCGACAGCAGGTTGCCGGCCTGGTCGACCAGCGTCACCCGTGCCGGGGCCAGCGTGGACACGCTGCCGGACACCAGCTTGACGATGGCGGACACCTGTTCGTTGCTCAGGCTCTGCCCCGCCTTCAGCGTCACCACCACCGAGGCCGAGCCCTTGTCCTCGTTGGCGCCGACGAAGGCGCTGCTTTTCGGCAGCGACAGGTGCACACGCGCGGCGCGCACCGGCTCCAGCGCCAGGATGCTCTGTACCAGCTCGCCCTCCAGGCCGCGGCGGAAGCGCACGTCCTGCACGAACTGGCTGACGCCCAGCGGATCATTGTTGTCCAGCAGCTCCAGCCCGGCCGGCAGCTGCGCCACCACGCCCTTGCCGGCCAGCTGCATGCGCACGCGGCCCAGCTGCGCCTCCGGCACCAGCACCTGGCCGCTCTGCGGATGCAGGCGATAGGGGATTTTCTCGGCGTCGAGCACCGCCATCATGTCGGCGGCGGACACCTTTTCCTGCTCGCCGAACACCGGCTTGTAGCTGGCGTCGTCGTGCCACAGGTAGACCACCACCAGCACGGTCAAGGCCAGCGCCAGCATCAGCAGCGGCAACAGGTAACGCCAGGTGGCGGCGGGCAGCGCCGCCGGGGGCAGGCCTTTGGCCCGCAGGCCGGAAAAGCCGTTTTTGAGTTGAGTCAGCACGGGGAACCGCCAGTCAGATTGGCATCTTGATCAGGTCGTCGACGGCGGCGACGACCTTGTTACGGACCTGCATCAGCATGGAGAAGGACAGGCTGGCTTCCTGGCTCAGCATCATGGCGCCGACCAGATCGTCACTGCGGCCGCTGTCGACATCGGCCATCTTGTCGCTGGCGACGCGGTTCTGGGTATCGACCTCGCTGACCGCGTTCATCATCGCGCCGGAGAAACTGACCGCGGTATCGGCGCTGCCCGTCTCCAGCGGCGAGGCCGCCGCGATGTGCGACAGCGCGCCCATGTCTTTGGCGATCTGCTGCTGATCGGCAGCGATCAGCAGATCAAGGTTAATTGCCATGCTCTCTCTCACCAGAAGCGTTTGCCTGCGCCGTGGCGGCAGCGGGCGGAAAGCCCTGTCCGGGCCGGCAGCAGGAAGGATTGGAACGTGGCGCAGTTTAAACGTGCACTTACCAATGAACCGTGTAAATTTTCACAGATCGTTATGTGAATTTTCACCCTTCCGCCCGGAGGGCATTCAGTAAGATGCGGCTTCCATCAGTGCGTCGCGGCGACAACAGCCCGCCGGCCAGCCCGATACCGCCACCTGAAACCGACCCGCCATGCCCAAGTCCAGAATTCTTGCTCCAGCCGACGGCGCGCGACTGCCCCCCGTTGCCACCGCAACCCTGGGCCGCCCGTTCCACCTGCTGCCCGTGTACTTGCGCACCCTGCAGCAGGCGCTAGCCGATTTCGTGCAGCGCGAACTGAACGCGCGCTACCACGCCCGCTTCGTGCTCAGCCAGCTCGTCGCCGGCGACGCATCGCAGGATGAGCCGCGCCGCACCTGGCACCGCTGGGGCGGCGGCGCCTTTGCCGTGCATATCGAACGCCAGCTGCTGCTGCAGATCCTCGACTACCGCTACGGCGGCAACGGCAGCAGCGCCGGCACGGCCGACAGTAGCCGCGAAACCGAAACCGAACACCGCCTGGCGCGCCTGCTCGGCAACCGCCTGTCGCAGCTGCTGCTGGCCAGCATGCAGCGCGGCGGCCATGCGCTCGCCGCCGGCGACGGCATCGACAACCTGTCGTTCGCACTGCGCGACAGGCCCAGCTGGGAGGCGGTGCTGACACTGGCCGACCACAGCGGCGTGGCGCAGGGCCGCATCGCGCTGGGGCTGGACGACGACAGCGTCGGCTACCTGCTGCAACAGCTGGCCGGCGACCGGCTGCCGGAAGCGGTGGCCAGCAGCGAGCCGCTGCCGTTCACCGAACAGCTGCGCCTGCGCCTGCGCGCACAGCTGCTGGAAAAGCGGCTGCCGCTGGGCGAGGTGCTCGACCTGCAGGTCGGCAGCGTGCTGCCGATCCGGCTGCCGCCGCAGACCGATGTCTACGTTGGCCGCAAGCGCCTGTTCGCCGCCAGCGTGGTCGACCGCGGCGGCAAGCTGTGCCTTACCTCATTTCAGGATGTGGAGTAAACGATGCAATCACCCGACGATTTCGACCTCGACGGCATGCTGGACGGCATGCCCGCCGCCGACGCCAGCCACGAGGCGCCGCTGCCGGCACGCCCGGCGCGCGACATGCAGGGCTTCCTGCGCAAGATCCCGGTGTCGCTGACGCTGGAAGTCGGCACCGCCGAGATCTCGCTCGCCGACCTCGCCAGCATCGATCCCGGCTCGGTGATCGAGCTGGACAAGCTGGCCGGCGCGCCGCTGGACATCAAGATCAACGGCACCGCCATCGGCAAGGCCGAAGTGGTGGTCGCCGGCGAGAACTACGGCCTGCGCGTGATCGCGCTGGACAATCTCGACCTCGACGCGCTGACCTCATGATGCCAATGCTGTGGCGCCGCCTGCGGCCGCTGCTGCCGGCGCTGTTGCTGCTGGCGGCGCCGCTGGCGCAGGCCGACGACACGCTGAAGCTGCTGTCCGCCAGCGGCCAGGGCGGCGCGGTGGACTTCACCGTCAAGACCCAGATCCTGGTGCTGATGACCCTGCTCGGTCTGCTGCCGGTGCTGGTGCTGATGATGACCAGCTTCACCCGCTTCGTGATCGTGCTGTCGCTGCTGCGCCAGGCGCTGGGCCTGCAGCAGGGCCTGCCCAACCGCATCGTCACCGGCGTGGCGCTGATCCTGACCCTGCTGGTGATGCGCCCGGTCGGCGTCGAGGTGTGGAACAAGGCGATGCTGCCCTACGACCAGGACCAGATCAGCATGCCGGAGGCGCTGCTGCGCGCCGAGGCGCCGCTGTCGCGCTTCATGCTGGCGCAGACCGGCAAGAGCGCGCTGGCGCAGATCGCCAAGCTGTCCGGCGAGAGCCACATCCGCGACCCGCGCCAGCACGCGTTTGCGGTGAAGCTGGCCGCCTTCGTGCTGTCCGAGCTGAAAACCGCGTTCCAGATCGGCTGCATGCTGTTCATCCCCTTCCTGGTGATTGACCTGGTGGTGTCCAGCGTGCTGATGGCGATGGGCATGATGATGCTGTCGCCGCTGGTGATCTCGCTGCCGCTGAAGCTCCTGCTGTTCGTGCTGGTGGACGGCTGGTCGCTGACCGTCAACACCCTGGTTACCTCGATACAGGCCTACTGATGCTGACTCCCGATATTGCCGTCGACCTCGTCAACGACAGCCTGCACGTGGTGATCGTGCTGGTGGTGCTGCTGGTGCTGCCCAGCCTGATCGTCGGCGTCATCGTCAGCCTGGTGCAGGCGGCGACGCAGATCAACGAACAGACGCTGTCCTTTTTGCCGCGCCTGCTGGTGACGCTGGCCACCATCGCGCTGGCCGGACACTGGATCACCGGCCTGCTGATGGATTTCTGCATCGACATCTTCCAGCGCGCCGCCACGCTGGTCGGCTGAGCGACATGAACGCCGTACTCGCCGAACTGCTGGTACTGCTGCCGGCGCTGTGGTGGCCGTTCTGCCGCTACGCCGCGGCGATCAGCATCGCGCCCTTCCTCGGCGAAAGCGTGGTGCCGGTGCGCGCCCGCCTCGGCCTTGCGCTGGCGCTGGCGGTGGCGACGCTGCCGGCGATGCGCGGCGTGGCGCCGATCGACCCGTTCTCGCTCTACGGCGTGGTGACCGCCATCGAGCAGGCCGTCATCGGCCTCTTGTTCGGCCTCGCCTTCCAACTGGTGATGACCATCCTGTCGCTGCTGGGCTTTCTGGTGTCGTCGCAGATGGGGCTGTCGATGGCGGTGATGAACGACCCCGGCAACGGCAGCTCTTCCGACGTGATCTCCAACCTCTTGTACCTGCTGGCGGCGCTGCTGTTCTTCGCCATGGACGGCCATCTGGTGCTGACCCAGGTGCTGTTCGACAGTTTCAAGGTGTGGCCGGTCGGCGGCGGCCTGCTGCCGCAGTCGCTGGCAAGGTTGGCCGCAAGCCTGGGCTGGGTGTTTGCCGCCGCCATCGTGCTGGCGCTGCCGGCGGTGTTCGCCACCTTCGTGGTGCAGGTCGGCTTCGGCCTGATCAACCGCGTGGCGCCGGCGCTGAACCTGTTCTCGCTCGGCTTTCCGGTGGTGACGCTGTTCGGGCTGCTGACGCTGGGGCTGGTGCTGCACTACCTGCCGCAGCACTACCTGCGCCTGAGCGGCCAGATGCTCAACCTGCTGCAGGGCATGATGGGAGCGCGCGGTGGCTGAGGCGCACAACGGCGACAAGACGGAAAAGGCCTCGCCGCACAAGCTGCGCGAGGCGCGCAAGCAGGGCCAGGTGCCGCGCTCCAAGGACGTCGCCACCGCGGTCGGCATCGTGGTGGCGGTGTGGCTCAGCTTCTGGCAGATGCCGGACTGGCTGGCCGATTTCCGCCGCCTGTTCGCGCTGGCCTTCGCCTCGCTCGGCGGCCGCGGCACGCTGGAGAACGTGTGGTCGATGCTGTTCGCCGGCAGCCTGACGCTCTTGGTGAAGATGCTGCTGCCGCTCCTGGTGATCCCGCTGCTGGTGGTGGTGTTCTCGCTGCTGCCCGGCGGCTGGATCTTCGTCGGCCAGCACTTCTTCCCGCAGCTCAAGCGCCTCAACCCGCTGAGCCACCTGGGACGGGTGGTGTCGGCCAAGCACGCCAGCGAGGTCGGCAAGTCCATCCTCAAGGCGCTGCTGCTCGGCGGCGTGCTGTACGGCGTGGCACGCTCCGCGATGCAGGATTTCTTCGCGCTGCAGGACCTGCCGCTGGACGAGGCGCTGGCCGCCGCCGGCGCGCGGCTGCTGCAGGCGCTCTTGGCGCTGGCGGCGGTGTTCGTGTTGTTCGCGGTGATCGACCTGCCGCTGCAGTGGCTGCTGTTCCAGCGCGAGCAGCGCATGAGCAAGCAGGACCTGAAGGACGAGTACAAGAAGACCGAGGGCAGCCCGCAGATCAAGCAGCGCATTCGCCAGGTGCAGCAGCAGCTGGCGCAGCGCGGGCTGCGCAAGTCGGTGCCGACCGCCGACGTGATCATCGTCAACCCGACCCACTACGCGGTGGCGCTGAAGTACGACGAGGACCGCGCCGAGGCGCCGTTCATCATCGCCAAGGGCGTCGACGAGATGGCGCTGTGCATCGGGCGCATCGCCGCCGAACACGATATTGCCGTGCTCACCATCCCGCCCTTGGCGCGGGCGGTGTACCACACCACCCAGGTCAACCAGCAGATCCCGGCGCCGCTGTACCGCGCCGTGGCGCAGGTGCTGACCTATGTCTTGCAGCTGAAAGCCTTCCGCAGCGGCAAACGCCGCCTGCGGCCAACCTTGCCGGATGATTTGCCGGTGCCAGCCCATCTCGCCAATCCGAAAACGACAACATGACCGCCCTCAACCGCCTGCTTGCCCTCATGGCGCGCCACAAGGTCGCCACCCCGCTGTACCTGCTCGCCATCCTGGCGATGGTGATCCTGCCGCTGCCGCCCCTGGTGCTGGACCTGCTGTTCACCTTCAACATCGTGCTGGCGATCATCATCATCCTGGTCAGCGTGTCGGCGCGGCGGCCGCTGGACTTCTCCATCTTCCCCACCATCATCCTCGGCGCCACGCTCTTGCGGCTGACGCTGAACGTGGCCTCGACGCGGGTGGTGCTGCTCGACGGCCACCAGGGCACCGACGCCGCCGGCCGCGTGATCGAGGCCTTCGGCCACGTGGTGATCGGCGGCAACTTCGTGGTCGGGCTGGTGGTGTTCGTGATCCTGATGATCATCAACTTCATGGTGGTGACCAAGGGCGCCGAGCGCATCTCCGAGGTGTCGGCGCGCTTCACGCTGGATGCGCTGCCGGGCAAGCAGATGGCGATCGACGCCGACCTCAACGCCGGGGTGATCACCCAGGAAGCGGCGCAGCAGCGCCGCCGCGACATCAGCACCGAGGCCGACTTCTACGGCGCGATGGACGGCGCCTCCAAGTTCGTGCGCGGCGACGCCATCGCCGGCATCCTGATCCTGCTGATCAACCTGATCGGCGGTGTCGCCATCGGCACGCTGATGCACGACATGGCGCTGGGCGACGCCTTCCGCCAGTACGCGCTGATGACCATCGGCGACGGCCTGGTGGCGCAGATTCCGGCGCTGCTGCTGTCCTCCGCCGCCGCCATCATCGTCACCCGCGTCAGCGATTCCGGCGACATGCAGGAACAGGTCAGCAGCCAGATGCTGGCGTCGCCGGTGGTGCTGTACTCCGCGGCCGGCATGATGTTCATGCTCGCCATCATCCCCGGCATGCCGTGGCCGACCTTCATCGGCTTTGCCGCGCTGCTGGCCTTTGTCGGCTGGCGGCTGCAGCAGGCGCCGGCCAAACCCGGCGCGCCGCTGGATCACGGCGCGCTGCAGCAGGTGCTGCAGGGCGACGGCGAGCCGGAGCTGGACTGGCACAGCCTGCCGTACAGCGAGACGCTGACGCTGTCGCTGGGCTACAAGCTGGTGACGCTGATCGACAAGGCGCAGGGCGCGCCGCTGAGCAAGCGCCTGAAAGGGGTGCGCCAGACGCTGAGCGAAAGCATGGGCGTGCTGCTGCCGGCGGTGGCGGTGCGCGACGACCTGAAGCTGAAGCCGGCGCAGTACGCGATCCTGCTGGCCGGCAGCACCATCGCCGAGGCCGAGGTGCACGCCGACCGCCTGATGGCGATCCCGTCGCCGCAGGTGTACGGCACGCTGGACGGCATACCCGGCGTCGACCCGGCGTTCGCGATGCCGGTGACCTGGATCGAGATGCAGGACAAGGCGCGCGCGCTGGGGCTGGGCTACCAGGTGGTCGATTGCGCCAGCGTGATCGCCACCCACGTCAACAAGGTGATGCGCGACTATCTCGCCGAGCTGTTCCGCCACGACGACGTCGCCGCGCTGGGCGAAAGGTTGGCCGCACAGGCGCCGAAGCTCGCGCAGGCGCTGGCGCAGGCGCTCACCGCCAACCAGCAGCTGAAGGTGTACCGCGCGCTGCTGGCCGACGGCGTGTCGCTGAAGCCGGTGGAGGCGATCGCCACCACGCTGGTGGAAGCCGCCGACAACAGCAAGGAGCCGATCATGCTGGCAGCGGAGGTGCGCGCCGCGCTGAAGCGGCAGATCGTGCAGGCCATCCTCGGCCCGCGCGGCGAGATGAAGGCGTTCAACCTCGGCGCCGATCTGGAAAACCTGCTGCTGGGCGCGCTGGGCCAGGCGCAGCAGAGCGGCAAGGCGGCGCTGGACAGCTTCCCGATCGACCCCAACGTGCTACAGCAGCTGCAGCAGAACATGCCCATCATCCGCGACCAGATGAAACAGATGGCGACGCCGCCGCTGTTGCTGGTGATGCCGCAGCTGCGTCCGCTGCTGGCGCGCTACGGCCGCCTGTTCGCCCCCGGCCTGCACATCCTGTCCTACAACGAGGTGCCGGAAAACCGCGAGGTCAGCCTGGTGGGGACGCTGGGCTAGCCGGCAGCAACACTTCCAGAATCAGCGCCGCGGCGACAAACAGCGACGCCGGCAGCCGCGACGCCTCGAACAGGCTGATGCCGTGCCGCCCCAGCGCCAGTCCGGACAGCGCCGGCCGGCTGCCGATGTGGCAGGCCGCGACCTCGAAACCGGCGCCGTTCAGCGCCGCCAGCAGGCTGCCGCGCCGCGACCGCAGCCAGTCGCACAGCGCGTCCTCGCCGTGAAAACACAGCAGCAGCCCCGCACCGTCCAGCCGCAAGCGCAAACGCAGCCGCCCCAGCGGCAGCATGCACTCCAGCAGCAGGTCCAGCGCCGGTGGTGGCGCGGCGGCGTCTTCCGCCTCCGGCTGGTCTTCCACCTGCCAGCCCAGCAGCGGCCCGCCCCACAGCCACATCGGCAACCACAAGGGCAGCGGCAATGCGCTCTGCCCGCGCAGTGACGCCAGCGCGAGATCGGGCAAGACACCGAGCAGCGCGCCGGGCAGGTGGCTGCCGGCCTCGCGGTGAAACTGCGCCGCCGCCGCGGCCAAGGTGCCCACCAGCGCCTCGCGCCAGGCACTGGCCAGCTGCGCCGGCGGCAAAACCGCCTGGCGGAATGCCGGCGCCGGCAGCGTCGCCGCCAGCGGCGGGCCGTCGTCCGGCGGCGACACCTGCGGCGGCGCGGCGGACGGCAGCAGCGGTGTCAGTTGCGGCGGCGGCCCGGCGGCCAGTACCCGGAACGGCAGCACACTGCCCGGCACTGGTGGCGGCAGGCTCGCCGGCCATTGCCGCAGCAGCCAGTGCAGCGCGTCGCCTTCCAGCTGCACGCTGCCGTCGGCCAGCAGCGCCGCCACGCGCAGGTTGAGGATGTCGCCCGGCTGCAGCCTGTGCTGCGACGTCGCCGTCGCCACCGGCTGCACCACGCCGGGCGCACTGGGCGCACCGACCGCCCGTATCGCTTCCGCCATCCTGCCCTCCCCCGGCGCCAGCGCGGCACCAATGACAACAGCCGCCTCGCGGCGGCTGCAGACTGATTAAAGGTACAACGGGTAAAACTCTTACTGCATCAGCGACATGGCCAGCTGACCGATGGAACCGGACTGCTTCAGCATCGAGGTGCCGGCCTGCATCAGCATCTGACGCGAAGTCATGTTGGCGGTTTCGTTGGCGTAGTCGGTGTCCATGATGCGCGACTTGGCGATCTGGGTATTGTTGTTGACGTTGGCCAGGTTGTTGCTGATGTGGTTCAGGCGGTTGGCGCCGGCACCGATGGACGAACGCAGGGTGCCAACGGCGGCAACGGCGGTGTCAGCCAGTGCGATCACGGCGCTTGGGTCGGCAATCGACAGGTCGCCGGCGATCAGCGCGGTGTTGGCGGTACCGATGGCGGTCAGGTCGGCGGAGGCGTTGAAGGTGTAGGCTTCGGCCGCAGTGGCACCCACCTGGAACTTCATCGCCGCGGCCAGCTTGCCGCCAGTCAGCAGCGCTTCGCCACCGAACTTGGTGTTGGTCATGATGTTGGTGATTTCGGCGCCCAGCGCATCGAATTCAGCCTTCATTGCGGTCTTGTCGGCAGCGGTGGCGGTAGCGGTAGACGCTTCGGTGGCCAGGTCTTTCATACGCAGCATGATGTTGGACACTTCGGACAGCGCGCCGTCGGCAGTCTGCAACAGGCTGATACCGTTCTGCGCGTTCTTCATCGCCACGGTCATGCCACGGCTTTGCGCTTCCAGACGGGTCGCGATCTGCAAGCCGGCGGCATCGTCCTGCGACGAGTTGATGCGATAACCGGTACCCAGCCGGGTCATCGAGGTCGTCAGCGAGTTCTGGCTGGTATTCAGGTTGCTTTTGGTGAACAGGGATGCGGCGTTGGTGTGAAGGCTCAGCATGATCTATCGCTCCGTATTGAGGAAGTTTGGAACAGCGCTTGTTGCGCCATCACCAGTACAAGACGGCAGCACGGTGTCGCGGCTTAAATGCGGCAGAGTGTGAAAAATCACATTGCATGGCGGCGGCCGTGACGGCAGGCCATCACCACCACCACCGACAGCTTGAACACCCCGGCCGACAGCGTCAGCAGCAGGTGGGCGGCGATGACCCAGCCCAGCGCCAGCGGCACGCTTTCCTGGTAGGCCAGATACAGGCAACCGCCGAACAGCAACAGGGCGGTGACGGCGGCGCGGCGGGCGGTGGTTTCGATGGTGTGCGACATGAGTGGCTCCGGGGCTGACACGAGAAAATTAAACATGTATTATTTGTACATGTTTTAAGCCAGCCTGTCCCGCCGCGTTCGCCACCGTCCATCCCCGGCCCGAACGTTGGCCGCGTATCGCCGCTGGCGCACAAAAACATGTATTTTTTACACAACAAAAGGAAAGCACGATGCTGGATCAGCACACCCGTCAACTGGTCAAGGCCACCGCCCCCATCCTGAAACAACACGGCGTCACCCTCACCCGCCATTTCTACGCGCGCATGTTCCAGCACAATCCGGAACTGAAGCAGATCTTCAACCAGGGCCACCAGCAGGCCGGCAGCCAGCAACAGGCGCTGGCGATGGCGGTGGCCGCCTACGCCGAGCACATCGACGATCCGTCGGTACTGGCACCGGTGCTGACGCTGGTGGCCAACAAGCACGCCAGCCTCGGCATCCGCGCCGAGCACTATCCGATCGTCGGCGGTCACCTGCTGGCCTCGATCCGCGAGGTGCTGGGCGACGCCGCCAGCGACGAGCTGATCGCCGCCTGGGCCGCCGCCTACGGCCAGCTGGCCGACATCCTGATCGCCGAGGAAAGCAAGCTGTACCAGCAGGCGGCCACCCAGCGCGGCGGCTGGAGCGGCTGGCGCGCGTTCAAGGTTGGCCGCAAAGTGGCGGAGAGTGCGGAAATCACCTCCTTCTATCTGCAGCCGGCCGACGGCGGCGCGCTGCCGGACTACCTGCCGGGGCAGTACGTGTCGGTGCGGCTGGCGGTGCCGGCGCTGGGCATGATGCAGCCGCGGCAGTACAGCCTGTCGGCGGCACCCGGCGGCACGGCGCTGCGCATCTCGGTGAAGCGTGAGGGCGGCAGCGCCAGCACCCCGGCGGGCATGGTGTCCAATGTGCTGCACGACACAATCGAGGCCGGCGCACTGCTGGACCTGGCGCCGCCGATGGGCGACTTTTTCCTGCACCAGGAACGCAGCACGCCGGTGGTGCTGATCAGCGGCGGCGTCGGCATCACGCCGCTGCTGGCAATGCTGGAACAGCTGCTGCAGCAGGACAGCCCGCGCCAGATCCGCTTCCTGCACGCCTGCCGCGACGGTAGCGTGCACGCCTTCCGCCAGCACGTCGCCAATCTGGCAGCCGAGTATCCGCAGCTACACAGCGCCATCTACTATGAAGCGCCGCGCGCCGAGGACCAGCCGGGCGTGCACTACCATCACGCCGGCCGCATCACGCTGACGGCGGACATGATCGTCGCCGACGCCGACTACTACCTGTGCGGCCCGCTGCCGTTCATGCAGGCGCAGCAGCAGGCACTGCTGGCGCTGGGCGTCGACGCCGCGCGCATTCACGCCGAGGCCTTCGGCACCGGTGGCACCGCGCTATAATCGCGCACAGCGGGCCGCAGCGGCGGCCCGCTTTTACCCGGATACTGCCTGCATGCAACTGACCCACTTCACCGACCTTGGCCTGCGCGTCCTGATGTACCTCACCGACGAGCCGCGCGCGACGCCGGTCACCATCGGCGAGATCGCCGAGCGCTTTGCCGTGTCGCGCAACCATCTGGTCAAGGTGGTGCACTTCATGTCGCAGCAGGGCTGGCTGGTCACCACCCGTGGCAAGGGCGGCGGCCTGGCGCTGGCGCGTGCGGCCAACCTTTACCCGCTGGGGCAGGTGATCCGCCAGCTGGAAGGCATCACCGAGCTGATCGACTGCGCCGAGCCCCCGTGCCAGCTGCGCGGCAGCTGCCAGCTGAAAGGGATGCTGGACGAGGCGCTGCAGGCCTTTTTCAGCGCGCTGGACCGCTACACGCTGGCCGATGCGGTACGCACGCCGACCAGCCAGGCCATCGCCATCCTGCACCGCATGTCGCCGCGCGCGCTGTCCTGAGCGGCGCCTCAAGGTCTGCGGCGACGGCTCGCCATGCGGCGCGACGGCCTTAAGCACGCGCCCGGCCTGCGTCTTTACCCCGTGTCAACGCCGCTTCCGCCGTCGTTGTCGTTCTGTCGCGCATGAGCGCACGACCCGGCAGCGCTTGCGGGCGCGTGTCGCACACCGGACATTGGTCAAGTCGCTTTACATTATATAAAATGCGCTACCCACCACCGTAGCGAGACCACCATGTCCCCTCCTTCCCGCAAACACACCCTGCTATTCGCGCTGCTGATGTCCTGCTACATGGCCTTCCTGATGTCGGGCATCCTCACCGCGGTCAACACCGGCCTCGACGCCGGCTTTGTCGGCCGCTGGCTGCGCGCCTGGCTGCTGGCGTGGAGCTGCGCCTTCCCGCTGGTGCTGATCGGGGCGCCGCGCCTGCGCCGCCTGCTGCTGCGCTACGTCGGCCCCTGACAGCGTTGCCACCCGGCGGCCGCCCGGCCGCCGTTCGTTTCGGTTCACTTTCAATCAAATCGAATCGAAACAACCGGAAACCCGCCGCCAAACAGGGTTTTTCCCGCCCAGAATCACCACAAACGAACACACCCCCGTCGCAATTTACGCTATCATGCCGCCCCTTCAGCGGCGATCACCGCTGAAAACCTGGCACCACAAGACCGCTGAAGCGGCAATTGACCATAACAACACCCTGAG
Source organism: Vogesella indigofera (assembly GCF_003633895.1). Lineage (GTDB taxonomy): Bacteria > Pseudomonadota > Gammaproteobacteria > Burkholderiales > Chromobacteriaceae > Vogesella > Vogesella indigofera. Next base: position 177,033 of record NZ_RBID01000014.1, on the reverse strand, counting down.
CCCGTTGATGTTGCCGGCACCGCCACAAGTGCTGCCGGCGACGTTGCGCTCGACACGCATTAGGAGCACATATGGAATTACTTCACGGCTGGATCAATGCCGGCAATGACCTGATCTGGGGTCAGCTACTGATCTACCTGTTACTGGGCATCGGCCTGTTCTTCACCCTGCGCATGGGTTTCATGCAGATCCGCCTGCTGCCGCGCGGCGTGAAGGAAATGCTGGGTGGCCGCAACCACGTCGCCGGCAGTAACGACATCTCCTCGTTCCAGGCCTTCGCCACCGGCCTCGCCAGCCGCGTCGGTACCGGCAACGTCGCCGGTGTCGCCACCGCCATCGCGCTGGGCGGCCCCGGCGCCGTGTTCTGGATGTGGATGACCGCGCTGCTGGGCATGGCCAGCGCCTTCGCCGAATCCAGCCTGGCACAGCTGTTCAAGGTCAACCACCACGACAACACCTTCCGTGGCGGTCCGGCCTACTACATCCAGAAGGGCCTGAACATGCGCTGGCTGGGCATGGCGTTCTCGATCTCGCTGATCGTCGCCTTCGGCCTGGTGTTCAACGCGGTACAGGCCAACTCCATCGTCGCCGCGACCGAAGGCGCGCTGGGCTGGGACAAGAACCTGGTCGCCATCGGCCTGGTGCTACTGACCGCGCCGATCATTTTCGGCGGCATGCGCAAGGTCGGCCAGGTGGCGGAATGGATGGTGCCGGTGATGGCCGCGCTGTATCTGGGCATGACCGTGTACGTGATCATCACCCACGCCAGTGAAGTACCGGGCGTGCTGGCGCTGATCGTGAAGAGCGCCTTCGGCATGCAGCAGGCTGCCGGCGGCTTTGCCGGCTACGCACTGAGCCAGGCGATGATGCTGGGTATCAAGCGCGGCCTGTTCTCCAACGAGGCCGGCATGGGCTCGGCACCAAACGCGGCCGCCGCCGCCACTACCCGTCATCCGGCATCGCAGGGCCTGATCCAGATGTTCGGCGTATTCATCGACACCATGATCGTGTGCACCTGCACCGCGCTGATCGTGCTGCTGTCCGGCGCCTTCGTGCCCGGCGCCGAGCTGAAGGGCGTGCAACTGACCCAGGCGGCGATGAGCGCCACGCTGGGCAGCTGGGGCGGCACGCTGCTGGCGGTGATCATGTTCCTGTTCTGCTTCAGCACCATTATCGGCAACTACGCCTACGCCGAAGGCAACGTCGAGTTCATCAAGAACAACAAGACCGTGATCTTCGTGTTCCGTCTGGCGGTACTGGGCATGGTGGTCTTCGGCTGCTTGGGCAGCTCGATGCTGGTCTGGGACATGGCCGACCTGGCGATGGGGGTGATGGCACTGATCAACCTGTTCGCCATCGTGATGCTGTCCAAGTACGTGTTCGTGCTGCTGAAGGACTACCAGCAACAGCTGAAGGCCGGCGTGAAGCAGCCGGTGTTCGACGTGAAAAAGTATCCGGAGATCGAAGCCAAAATCCACAAGGACGTGTGGTAAGCCTTGCGGCCAACCCTGTCCCGAGCAAGCCCGCCACCGGCGGGCTTTTTTTGCGCGCGGGCGCGGCGCACGATGGCAACGCAACCAAGGCCAAGTCTGCCCTTGCCCCACCGCCAGCACCATCCATCCTAGGTGTCGGTCCTCGCCGGAGGCGATGACGCACCGCGACCAATGTCGCCATGGCAGAGGAAAGGCAAGTGGCGACCATAGGTAGTTTTGCTGATAGAGGCCGGATAATGACTAATGTATGATTTCTTATGCCATGTTGAGGGCCGAGAAATATGTCTGAACAAACCGTAGCCGATGGACGAGTCATGCTTGATCCTGCCAAGCTCAAGAAGTTGAGACGTGACAAGTGTTTTAGCCAGGACGATCTGGCGGAACACGCCCGAATCAACCGCTGTCCCGTTTCTACCGCCTCGATCAAAAGGGCCGAACTGGGGACACCGGTACGTTACCGGACGGCAAAAAACCTGGCACAGGCCTTGGGGGTTGAGGTCAATCTATTATTTTCCGAATAGTCCTGCCGCGAGCGGCTATAAAAATATCCAGCTAAATAATGTCAGAATGCTTACACATCATTTTGATGCCAAACTGATACCAACTTGACCGGCAACAGATCCATTTTTCTTTTTATGCAATGGTTATAGTGAGTTAGCTGATTCGTCAGCGACATCACATCTAACTGATTGGAGAATTGGAAATGGCTGAAAAGTACAATATCTACCTGGTCAACAAATCGGGCAGCACCCGTAACTTCTGGCTGTTCCTGCAGCCGCCCGAGCAGATGAAAGCCGACCCCGGCGTTTTCGCGAATTCGAGCGCATGCCTGAGCATTATCAACAATGCCCAAGGTTACAACCTGTTCACCGTGCCGGTGCAATATTCGGTTGCGGCAGGGGCCAGCAACGAGGCCGTTGGTCTCGACGTAGCCATTACTTCCAACGTGCCGATGCTTGCCACTCTGGGCAAGCAGTACGAGGCGGACTATGTCACCTGCCCACCGCGCCAGGGACCACAGCTCAAGGAAGTGGGTGCCGGCTCCAGCGGCCTCGTCGACATCGTCACCAACAACTTCAACAAACCCAGCAATGAAGATCATGGCTGGTTTGCCAACCAGAGCTTCGGCATTCAGACCGCAGCCGGCTATATCGGCATGACCTGGTCCCCGGACCCGGGCGTTACCCGCCACATCCAGCCCAAGTTCTCGTTCTACGTAAGCACCGGCGATTTCGACTACAACACCCTGGCGCAATGGACCGATGTGTCGACCAAGGCGGCCGAAATCACCCTGGACAAATTCAGCCAGTTCAACTGCACCGTGACGCTGACCGAAACCGGCGACTGGACCGTGACTCCCGGCAAGCCCGCCGTCAGCGTGGCTGACGACGTGGTGCATGCACTGGTGAACAGCCACCTGTCGCTCTGCAAGGCACACGAGAACCTGCTTGCCCTGACGCAATCCGCACCACTGCAGCAGCTGCAGCTGGAAGGCGATCCAACCTTCCTCGACTCCGTATCCAGCGTGGTGTGGCAAGACAATGCCGTGGACGGCGTGGTGCGATCCGACATGGCCAATACCTTCCTCAAGGGCCGGCTGTCGGTGGGCAGCGCGCTGATGGCCGGGTTCACCTTCTTCCTGCTTAGCGGCGTGCGCTTCAACATCAAGGGCTCGACGCAGCAGGGATCCTTCCAGTGCGAATTTGATTACGCCGGCGATCGCTCCGCCAAGGCCGTGCAGGACTTGTTCCAGCCCGGCGCACCACTGGAATTCCACAAGTAATCCGTTCATTACTTGACTCGGGACACAAGCGTTTACCGGTTAAACGTTTGTGTCCTGTTATTGAAAGCAATATCCCGCATGGAATCCGCTGACAATACAATTATCTTTCCTCCCATAAAAAGTGTTGGGGTATTACTGACGTCTACGCCAGATACAGCCATCACGATTACTTCCGTTAGTGACCTTAATATAAAACTTGGTTTGACTTTTTATGCCACCAGCTCTCCGATGGCCGATTATATTCTCGCTGGAATTCAGTCTGTACATACCAAGGTAATTATCGATTTTAACAATCAATTGCCACTATCCTGGGTTGCCTCGGTGCTGGCCGCGGGAGAAATCAGCCCGAATCAGCTTGCTTATCCATTCAGCGCCAATGCAGATCAATTCTCGATGCGGTTTAATAATGAAATTACCCTGACACACGACGAGAGTGGCTGGCGAATACCGCCCTATGACAATAAAGAATATCGCGTCTGTATTGGCTTGGGGATGGGGTTGGAAGAAATAGACTGGGGCTGTAGTGTAACGGTGGCCCCCAATAGCAGCGTGTTGCTGGAAGCCAGCGCCTATGAGGTGTTTCGCCTGGATATGGCAATGCCGATAGGTAGTCCGGTGACGCCCACGCCACCCAATGCCTGGCAGATTCCCCTTGGCAGCAAGGCGCTACTCTCGTTCTCAGCCTCGGGTATCGGAACGCTGACGTTCGGAACCGGCAACCAGGCACAACAAGCCAATCCAGAGCATGACCAACACGCCGCCAAGTCTTGAAAAACAAGCCAGGCGCACTTCCCTGCCCCCATCCGGCTCAAATGGATGACAGGCTCTAGCGCCCGCGCCGCCGCCGGCATCAACAAAAAGGTTGGCCGCATCGCTGCGGCCAACCTTGTGTGCCTGTCGTCCCGCCGCCCGTGCGGCGCGCGTCAGATGGTTTTCGAATAGCGCGCGCCGGTTTCGCGCTCGCGCAGGTGGCGGTCGAATGCCATCGCGATATTGCGAATCAGGAAGCGGCCCTTCGGCTCCACCATCAGGAAGTCGCCGTCGAAATGCAGCAGACCCATCTGCTGGAATTCACGGATCTTCGGCAGCTCGTCGGCGAAGTAGTCGGCAAAATTGATGGCGAAGGTCTGCTCGATCGCCTCCACCGACAGCGAGAAGCGGCACATCAGCGCCTGGATCACGCTGCGGCGCAGGATGTCGTCCTGGGTCAGAGTCATGCCGCGCATCACCGGCAGGTGGCCGGCATCCAGCGCCGCATAGTAGGCGTCGATGTCCTTTTCGTTCTGCGAGTAACAGGGGCCGACTTTGCCGATCGACGACACGCCGAAGCCGATCATGTCGCAATCGGCGTGGGTGGAGTAGCCCTGGAAGTTGCGCTGCAGGCGGCCCTGCTCCAGTGCGCGGGTCAGCTCGTCACCGGGCTTGGCGAAGTGGTCCATGCCGATGAACACGTAACCGGCGTCGCTCAGCTGCTGTACCGAGTTCTGCAGGATGTCGAGCTTGGTGGCGCTGGACGGCAGATCGGCCTCGTTGATGCGGCGCTGCGGCTTGAACACGGTCGGCAGGTGCGCGTAGTTGTACAGCGCGATGCGGTCCGGCGACATCGCGATCACCTTGTTGACGGTGCTTTCCAGCGAGTGCGCGCTCTGCAGCGGCAGGCCGTAGATCAGGTCCACGCTCACCGACTTGAAGCCGGCCTCGCGTGCGGCGTCGATCACCAGCCGGGTTTCCGCCTCGCTCTGGATGCGGTTCACCGCCTGCTGCACCGCCGGATCGAAATCCTGGATGCCGACGCTCATGCGGTTAAAACCGAGACGGCCCAGGTGCAGCACGGTGTCGCGGCCAACCTTGCGCGGGTCGATCTCGATGGAAAACTCGCCTTCCGGCAGCAGTTCGAAGTAGCGGTTGATGACGCCCATCACCCGGTCCAGCTGCGCATCGGACAGGAAGGTCGGTGTGCCGCCGCCAAAATGCAGCTGGATCACCTTCTCGCGACAGCCGAGTTTTTCCGCCACCAGCGCGATTTCCTTTTCCAGGTAGTCGAGGTAGGCGTCGGCGCGGCTCTTGTCCTTGGTGATGATCTTGTTGCAGCCGCAGTAGTAGCAGATGGTGTTGCAGAACGGGATGTGCACGTACAGCGAAATGCCGCGATGGTTTGCCCCAATGGCGCGCTGCGCCAGGCAATGTTCATAATCATTCACCCCGAAACCGGCGTGAAAACGGTCGGCGGTCGGATAGGAGGTGTAACGCGGACCGGACCCTTCCAGTGTTTCGATCAGGGTCCGGTCGAAAACACATTGGGTCGGGATAAATGCAGAATGAGCAGCCATCATATATTTTGATTGGAAATCTGGTGGGGGACTGGTAAATTTGCGCAATTACGCCTTGATCTGCATTGACGCTCATCAAGCAAGCTCATCTGTCCCTGGAAATCGACTCTCGGTATGAACGATCTGTCCTCCCCCCTGCATTCGCTGAAAGTCACTTGTTCCAACTGCAGCCTGCGTGAATTGTGCCTGCCGGTGGGGCTAAACCGTGACGAGATGGCCCAGCTGGATGCCGTTATCCGTCAGAGCCGCCGTTTCAAGCGCGGTGAGTACCTGTTCCGCAGCGGAGAAGGTTTCCGTTCTTTATACGCGGTGCGCACCGGCTATTTCAAGACCTGCGTTTCCAGCCAGGACGGTCGCGAACAGGTCACCGGTTTCCACATGTCCGGCGAGCTGATGGGGCTGGACGGCATTTCCTCCAACACCCACGGTTGCGACGCCATCGCGCTGGAGGACAGCGAGGTGTGCGAGCTGCCGTTCAGCCGCATGGAAAGCCTGGGACGCGACATCCCCAGCCTGCAACACCACTTCTTCCGCCTGATGAGCCGCGAGATCGTGCGCGACCAGTCGGTGATGCTGCTGCTGGGCAATATGAAGGCGGAAGAACGCCTCGCCGCCTTCCTGCTCAACCTGTCGCAGCGCCTGGCCAGCCGCGGCTTTGCCGCCAACGATTTCATCCTGCGCATGAGCCGCGAGGAAATCGGCAGCTTCCTCGGCCTGAAACTGGAAACCGTCAGCCGCACGCTGTCGAAATTCCAGCAGCAGGGCTGGATCCTGGTCGATCACAAGCACATCCAGCTGGTCCGCCCGGAAGAGCTGAAGGCCCTAGTGGCCGGCTGCTCGCAGGCCAACAGCGCCGGCTAAGCCCATCCCATCGTGCCGCCCGCCGGCGCGCTGCCAACAAAAAAGCCCGGATCGACTGATCCGGGCTTTTTGCATCGTGCGTTGCGGGCTCAGCCGGCCTGCCAGCCGCCACCCAGTGCCGCGTACAGCGACACCACTGCCGACAGCCGCGCGAGGCGGGCGCTGGACAGCGCCTGCTCCACCTGGAACACGCCGCGCTCGGCATCCAGCACGTCCAGATAGCTGGAGTAGCCGTTGTCGTAGCGCAACCGCGCCAGGCGCAGCGCCTCGCGCAGCGATGCCAGCTGCTGCAGCTGCGCCTGTTCGGTGGCGCGCGTGGTGCTGACCGCCGACATCGCGTCCAGGGTGTCGGCAAACGCCTGCTGCACCGTCTTCTCGTACACCGCCAGCGCCTGTTTCTGGCGCGCGTTGGCGGCATCGACACCGGCGGCGATACGGCCGGCGTTGAAGATCGGCGCGGCCAGGTTGGCCGCGAAGTTCCAGGTCTGCGCCGGGCCGCTGAACAGGTCGGTCAGCGCGGTGCTGGCGCTGCCGATGCCGGCCGACAGGCTGATGCTCGGGAAGTAGGCGGCGCGGGCGACGCCGATGCGGGCGTTGGCCGCGACCAGGCTGGCTTCCGCCGCCGCCACGTCGGCACGGCGCAGCAGCAGGTCAGACGGCAGCCCGGACGGGATCTGCTCCGGCTCGGCCAGCGCCGACAAGGCCTTGCCGCGGCCAAGGTTGGCCGCAATGTCACGCGGCGAACGGCCCAGCAGCACCGCCAGCGCGTGTTCGGTCTGCGTCACCGCCTGTGCCAGCTGCGGCACGGTGGCGCGCGCGCTGGCGGCCTCGGCCTCGGCCTGGCGCAGCTCCAGCTCGGAGGTCATGCCACCGTTGAAGCGTTTCTGGCGTAGCTGCAGCGATTGCTCGCGGCTTTGCAGCGTGGCGCGGGCGCTGGCGAGCTGGGCGTCGTAGCTGGCGAGCTGGAAGTAGCTCTTGGCCACCTGGCTGCCCAGCGACAGTCTGAGCGCGGCCAGCGAGCGCTCGCTGGCGCTGACGTCGGCCAGCGCCGCTTCGCGTTCGCGGCGCAGCTTGCCCCACAGGTCCAGCTCCCAGCTGGCGGTCAGCCCGGCCTGGCGGCTGTCGAGCAGCGCCCCGCCACCACTGCTGTAGCTCGAGGTCTGGCTGCGGCCGCTGCCGGCACTGGCGCTGACCTGCGGCAGCAGGCCGGCTCGCGCCACACCGGCGGCGGCGGCGGCTTCTTCCACCCGCGCCGCGGCCTGCACCAGATCACGGTTGTAGCGCAGCGATTCGTCTATCATCGCGTCCAGCACCGGATCCTCGAAACTGCGCCACCAGTCGCTGGCGACCGGCGCCACGTTGGCCGCCGCCTGCGGCATTTCCAGCTGCGGACGCTGGTAGTCGGGGCCGACCGCGCACGCCGACAGCGCGGCGGCGACCATGATTGGCAACAGCGCTTGCTTAAGCATCATGCTGTTCTCCTTGTGGCGCCGGCTTGCGCTGGCTCCACTGCATAATCAGTTTGAAAAACAGGGGGATGAACAGCGCCGCGATGAAGGTTGCGGCCAACATGCCCCCGATCACGCCGGTACCGATCGAGTGACGGCTGGCGGAGCCGGCACCGCTGGAAATCGCCAGCGGCACACAACCGAGGATGAAGGCCAGCGAGGTCATCACGATCGGGCGGAAACGCAGCTTGGCCGCCTCCACCGCCGCCTCGGTCAGCGAACGCCCTTCTTCCATCTTCAGCACCGCGAATTCGACGATCAGGATCGCGTTCTTCGCCGCGAGGCCGATCAGCGTCACCAGCGCCACCTGGAAGTAGATGTCGTTCTCCAGCCCGCGCAGCCAGTTGGCCACCAGCGCGCCGAATACCGCGAACGGCACCGCGGTCAGCACCGCTATCGGCAGCGTCCAACGCTCGTACTGTGCCGCCAGGATCAGGAACACCATCACCAGCGCGATCACGAATACCGTCGACGAGGCACCGCCGGTGGACTGCTCCTGGAAGGCGGAACCGGTCCACGCCAGGGTGTAGCCATCCGGCAACGTTTCCTTCGCCAGCTGTTCCATCACCGCCAGCGCTTCGCCGGAGCTGTAGCCCGGTGCCGGGCCGCCGACCAGCTTGGCCGACGGGAAGGCGTTGTAGCGCTCGACGATTTCCGGACCGGTGGCCTGCTCCACCGTCACCAGGCTGGACAGCGGAATCATCTGCCCGTTCTGCGCCCGCACGAACACGGTACGCAGGTTGTCGACGCTCTTGCGGAACTCGGCCTCCGACTGCAGCTGCACGGTGAAGATGCGGCCGAACTTGTTGAAGTCGTTCACGTACAGCGCGCCGAAGGTGCTCTGCATGGTGTCGAACACGTCGTCGATCGGCACGCCCAGCGCCTTGGCCTTTTCACGGTCCAGCTGCACGTTGACCTGTGGCACGTTGGCGGAGAAGGTGCTCTGCACGCCGGCCAGTTCCGGCCGTTTTGCCGCCGCCATCATCAGCGCCTGCGCCTGGGCCGCCAGCTCGCCGGCCGAGGCACCGGCACGGTTCTGCACGTAGGCCTCGAAGCCGCCGGTGGAGGACATGCCGGAGATCGGTGGCGGGTTGAAGGCCAGGACCAGCCCTTCCTTGATGCCGGCACCCTTCATGAACACGTCGCCGACCACCGCCTGCGCCGACATGCCCGGCGCCTTGCGCTCGTCCCACGGCTTCAGGGTGATGAAGGTGACACCGGTGTTGGTGCGGTTGGAGCCGGACAGGATGTCGAAGCCGGCAAAGCTCATTACGTCCTTCACCGCCGGGTTCTTGGCGATTTCCACGTCCAACTTGTCCATCGCGTCCACGGTGCGGTTGATCGCCGCGCCGTCGGGCAGGATGGTGGCGGAGATCACGTAGCCCTGGTCTTCTTCCGGCGCCAGCGACGACGGAATCAGCTTGAACAGCCATGCCGAGGCGCCGATCAGCAGCCCGAACAGCACCAGTGCCAGCACGGAACGCTTGATCAGGAAGGCCACGCCGCTGCTGTAGCGCTGGGTGATGCGGTCAAACAGGCGGTTGAAGCCGTCGAAGAAGGCGTTGCTGTGCTGATGCTCGGACTTCAGCATCGCCGCGCACAAAGCAGGGGTCAGCGTCAGCGCCACGATGCCGGAGATGGTCACCGACATCGCGATGGTGATGGCGAACTGCTTGTACATCTGGCCGGCAATACCGCCCATGAACGCCACCGGGATGAACACCGAGCACAACACCAGCACGATGGCGACCACCGGGCCGCTGACTTCCTTCATCGCCTGGATGGTGGCTTCGCGCGGCGGCTTGCCCTCTTTCATCATGATGCGTTCGACGTTCTCCAGCACCACGATGGCGTCGTCGACCACGATACCGATCGCCAGCACCATGCCGAACAGCGTCAGGGTGTTGATGGAGTAGCCGAACATGTACATGCCGGCAAAGGTACCGACGATGGACACCGGCACCGCCAGCCCCGGAATCAGCGTCGCGCGCCAGTTCTGCAGGAACAGGTACACCACGGCGAACACCAGCACCATCGCTTCCATCAGCGTGGTGATCACTTCCTGGATCGACACCTCAACGAAGCGGGTGGTGTCGTACGGAATGGAATAGGACAGGCCAGCCGGGAATTTCGCCGCCAGCTCGTCCATCTTCGCCTGTACCGCCTTGGCGGTGTCCAGCTGGTTGGCGCCCGGCGCCAGGTTGATACCGATCGGGATGCTAGGACGGCCGTTGTGCTTGCCGTAGAAGTCATAGCCCAGCGCACCCAGCTCCACCCGTGCCACGTCCTTCAGCCGCACCTTGGCCCCGTCGGCAGCCGCGCGCACGATGATGTTCTCGAACTCGCTGGCCTCGGTCAGGCGGCCCTTGGTGGTGATGGTGTAGGTGAAGTCCGGCTTGCCGGCGTTCGGTTCGGCGCTGATCTTGCCGGCGGCGAACTGCGCGTTCTGCTCGCGGATGGCCTGTGCCACGTCGCTGGGCGTCAGCTTCAGCTGCGCCAGACGGTCCGGTCGCAGCCACACCCGCATCGCGTAGTCCTTGCCGGCGAAGTTGGTGACCTGGCCGACGCCGGGAATGCGCTTGATCTCGTCAACCACGTTGAGCAGCGCGTAGTTGCTCATGAACAACGTGTCGTAGCGCTTGTCCGGCGAGTACAGCGAGATCACCTGCAGGAAGGTGGCGGCCTGCTTGCGCACGTTGACGCTCTGGCGGCGCACCTCTTCCGGCAGCGACGACAGCACCGACTGCACGCGGTTGTTGACGTTGATCGACGCCTGGTCCGGATTGGTGCCGATCTTGAAGGTGACGTTGATGGTCAGCCGGCCGTTACTGGCACTGCTGGACTGCATGTACAGCATGTCGTCGACGCCGTTGATCGCCTGTTCCAGCGGCGAGGCCACGGTATCGGCGATCACCTCGGCGGAGGCGCCGGGATAGGCGGTGGTCACCGCCACCGACGGCGGCACGATCTGCGGGTACTGTTCGATCGGCAGCGCGCGCATGCCGAAGAAACCGGCCAGCACGATCACGATCGACAGCACGCTGGCAAAGATCGGCCGGCGGATGAAGAAAGATGAAAACATGTGTTATTCCTCGCCTTAGCCTTGGGCCGCTGCCGGGGCGGCAACGTTGGCCGCAGCCGCCTGCGGCACCACCTTGGCACCCGGACGCAGCTTGATCAGGTTGTCGGTAATCACCAGGTCGCCGGCCTTCAGCCCGCTCTCGACGATGAAGCCGTTATTGGCGCTGTCGCTGATCTGCAGCGGACGGGCCTCGACGGTATTGTCCTTGCCGACCACCCACACCATCTTGCCCTGCTGCGAGGTCAACACCGCCTTCTGCGGCACCACCAGCGCATTGAGGCGCACCGCGCCCTTCAGCTCGACGCGCACGAACTGGCCGGCACGCACGGTGCCTTCCGGATTGACGAAGCTGGCGCGCGCCGCCGAGGTGCCGGTGGTCGGGTCGATGACGCGGTCGGCAAAGTTGATGCGGCCTTCACGGCCGTAGGTGCTGCCGTCCGGCAATTTCAGCGACACGATGTAGCGGCCGCCTTCCGGCTGGCGCAGCTTGCCGCTGGCTGCCAGTTGCTGGTTCTTCAGTACGTCGTTGTCGGACAGCGAGAACTTGACGTAGATCGGGTCCAGCTGCGAGATCTTGGTCAGCAGACCGGCATCGCCCGGCTGCACCAGACTGCCCTCGGAACGCGCCTCGGCACTGGTCACGCCGGAAATCGGCGCGGTGACGCGGGTGTAGCCGAGGTTGATCTGCGCCGACTTCATCGCGGCGCGGGCGGCGGCGACCGAGGCCTTGGCGCTGGCCAGCGCGGCCACCGCGTCATCGCGGTCCTTCTGGCTGACAGCGTTTTCCTTGAACAGCGGCAGCACGCGGTCGTGGTCCTGCTGCGCGCGGATCAGCTTGGCTTCTTCCAGCTTCAGCGTCGCCTCCGCCTGCTCCAGTGCCGCCTGGTACGGGGCGGCGTCGAGCTGGAACAGCACGTCACCGGCGCGCACGCTGGCACCCTCGGTGTAGGCACGCTTCTGCAGGATGCCGGAGACGCGAGCGCGCACTTCCACCTCGCGCGAGCCGACCGCCTGGCCGACGTACTCGGTGACCACCGGCACATCGGCGGCGGCCATCTTCACCACGCTGACCGGCATCGGCGGCATCGCCCCGTGACCGGCAGCCTGCTCGCCCTGCTGCCCGCAAGCGGTCAGCATCACTGCCAGCGGCAACAGCGCCAGCGTCCATTTATGATTATTGAAAGAACTCACCAGAGATCTCCTTGATGTGTGCGTCGTACATTGGCAACAGCTGTCTGCGCGCTGCGTGCCGGTCAAAAAATGCCAACCGGCTATATAGCATGCAATCGTGCTGGACAGCCGCTTGCCAGGACGCGTTTCTGAATTCCGGTACAGACAATGCGGCAAATTTGCGCCAAAATACATACATTCGTGTATGTATGTAAACAAATCAACCAGCGCAGCGGTGGCTTTAACGCTATCCTTACGCCGCGTTGAATAACCCTTTCGAGAACATGGCACGCAAGACTAGAGAAGAAGCCGAGCAAACCCGTCACCTGCTGCTGGATACCGCCGAACAGGTGTTCTGGGAAAAAGGTGTCGCCGCGACCTCGCTTGCCGACATCGCCGCCGCCGCCGGGCTGACCCGCGGCGCGATCTACTGGCACTTTTCCAACAAGCTCGACCTGTTCAACGCGCTGTGCGACCGCATCATTCCGGAGCTGGAAATCCTCGACGCGCGCCTGCTCGACAGCAGCATCAACCCGGCGACGCGGCTGTGGCTGCACGGTCATTCCATGTTCGCCCTGCTGCACGACAATCCGCGTATCCGCCGCATCTGCGGCATCCACCATCTCGGCTGCGAACAGGTCGGCGAAATGGCGCCGTTGCTGCTGGAGCAGATCAGCTGGACCCAGGAAAAACAGGCCAAGCTGCAGCAGGTGCTGCACTGTGCGCAGGAGCAGCAATTGCTGCGTGCCGATGTCGATCCCAAGCTGGCCGCCATCGGCCTGCACAGCCTGTACGGCGGCCTGATCCACAGCTGGTTGCTGGCACAGGACGACCGCACCATTCACAATAATCTATCCGCGCTGTTAAGCCCTTATTTTGAAGGCATTTTCAAGGAGCGCTGCTGGCTGCAACCCCTGCCATGCGCTGCTGAATAGCGTTATACTCCGCGTCTTTACGCCTTCCGCCCTTCTGTCATGACTCACGCCATCAGCATCGATGCTGTCAGCAAACGCTTCGCGTCGCTGCAGGCACTGGATCACATCAGCTTCACTGTAGAACACGGCGAGTTCTTCGCCCTGCTCGGCCCCAACGGCGCCGGCAAGACCACGCTGATTTCCGCCATGGCCGGCCTGTCGCGCGCCGACAGCGGCCAGATCCGCATCATGGGTCACGACGTGGTTGCCGAGTCGCGCGCCGCGCGCATGAAACTGGGGGTGGTGCCGCAGGAACTGGTGTTCGATCCGTTCTTCACCGTGCGCGAGACGCTGACCTTCCAGTCCGGCTATTTCGGCATCCGCCACAACGATGCCTGGATCGACGAACTGCTGCACAAGCTGGGGCTGACCGACAAGGCCAACGTCAACATGCGCGCGCTGTCCGGCGGCATGAAACGGCGGGTGATGGTGGCGCAGGCGCTGGTGCACCGCCCGCCGGTGATCGTGCTGGATGAACCAACCGCCGGCGTCGACGTCGAACTGCGCCAGAGCCTGTGGGCGTTCGTGAAGGAACTCAACGCCGCCGGCCACACCATCGTGCTGACCACCCACTATCTGGAAGAAGCCGAAGCGCTGTGCAGCCGCATCGCGATGATGAAAAAAGGCCGGCTGATCGCGCTGGAAAACAAGGACACCCTGCTGTCGCGCAGCGCGGCGCGCGAAGTGTCGCTGCAGCTGTCGGGGCCGTTGCCGGCCAGCCTGCAGCCGCTGAGCCTACGCCAGCAGGACGGCCGCCACATCCTGGCGCTGCCGGACATTGCCAAACTGGAGCAGGTATTGAGCGAACTGAGGTTGGCCGCAGTGGAAGTACGCGAACTGTCGGTGCACGAAACCGATCTGGAGCAGGTCTTCGTCAAGCTGATGCACGGGGGACAACTCTGATGTATGGCTTTCTGACCCTGTTCAAGAAGGAAATCCTGCGCTTCTGGAAGGTCGGCTTCCAGACGGTGATGGCGCCGGTGCTGACCGCGCTGCTGTACCAGATGATCTTCTCGCACGTGCTGTCGCAGCACGTCGAGGCCTATCCCGGCGTCAGCTACACCGCGTTCCTGATCCCTGGCCTGGCGATGATGTCGATGGCGCAGAATGCGTTCGCCAACAGCTCGTCCAGCCTGATCCAGTCCAAGATCACCGGCAACATCGTGTTCTTGCTGCTGCCGCCGATCAGCGCGCCGGCGTTCTTCGGCGCCTACCTGCTGGCGTCCATCGTGCGCGGGCTGGTGGTCGGCTGCGGCGTGCTGCTGGTCACCGCCTGGTTCGGCCTCAGCCTGCCGGCACAGCCGCTGTGGCTGCTGGCCTTTGCCGTGCTCGGCTGCGGCGTGCTCGGCGCGCTGGGCATCATGGCCGGCATCTGGGCCGACAAGTTCGACCAGCTGGCCGCGTTCCAGAACTTCCTGATCATGCCGCTGACGTTCTTGTCCGGCGTGTTCTACTCTATCAACAGCCTGCCGCCGCTATGGCGCAGCGTCTCCCACCTCAACCCGGTGTTCTACATGATCGACGGCTTCCGCTACGGTTTCTTCGGCCAGGCCGACGTCTCGCCGTGGCTGTCGCTGGCGGTAGTCGGCGGCTGTTTCGTCGCGCTGTCGCTGTGGGTGATGCGGCTGATCGCCAGCGGCTACAAGCTTCGCCATTGAGCAGCGGCACCTTGCGTGCCGCGCCATTACAACAAAAGACAGGAACCATGATGGTAAGTGCAGACTATATCAAGGAAGTCATTCTCGCCGGACTTCCCTGTGACTACATTGACGTGCAGGGCGATGACGGCACCCACTTCAACGCCGTGATCGTCAGCGCGGAATTCTCCGGCCGCAATCGCGTCCAGCGCCACCAGTTGGTGTACCAGGCCCTCGGCGACCGCATGCGCGCCGAGATTCATGCATTGGGAATGAAGACACTCAGCCCGGAAGAATGGGCGCAGCAACAAGGCTAAATCACGAAAATGGAAAAACTGGTCATTCAAGGCGGCAACGGCCCGCTCAACGGTGAAATCCGTGTTTCCGGCGCCAAGAACGCCGCCCTGCCTATCCTGTGCGCCGGCCTGCTGACCGCCGACACGCTGAAGCTCACCAATGTGCCGATGCTGCGCGACGTGGCCACCACGCAAAAGCTGCTACAGGGCATGGGCGTACGCGTGATGACCGACAACGTGCACGAGTTCGAGATCACCGCCGCCAGCCTCGACACCCTGGTGGCGCCGTACGACCTGGTGAAAACCATGCGTGCGTCCATCCTGGTGCTGGGCCCGACGCTGGCCCGCTTCGGCGAGGCCACCGTGTCGCTGCCAGGCGGCTGCGCCATCGGCTCGCGCCCGGTGGAACAGCACATCAAGGGCATGGTTGCCATGGGCGCCGAGATCTCCATCGAGCACGGCTACGTCAAGGCGCGCGCCAAGAAACTGCGCGGCGCCCACATCGTGATGGACATGGTCACCGTCGGCGGCACCGAAAACCTGATGATGGCCGCGGTACTGGCCGAAGGCACCACCATCCTGGAAAACGCCGCGCGCGAGCCGGAAGTGGTCGACCTCGCCCACTGCCTGGTGGCGATGGGTGCCAAGATCCAGGGCATCGGTAGCGACAAGCTGATCATCGAAGGCGTCGAGCGCCTGCATGGCGCAGAACACGCGATCATGCCGGACCGCATCGAAGCCGGCACCTTCCTCGTCGCCGGTGCCATGACCCAGGGCCACGTGGTGCTGCGCAATGCCGCACCGCGCAGCATGGACGTGATCCTCGACAAGCTGACCGAAACCGGCGCCGTGATCGAGTGCGGCGACGACTGGATCTCGCTGGACATGAAGCGCCGTCCGAAAGCGGTCAACGTGCGCACCCTGCCGCATCCGGCATTCCCGACCGACATGCAGGCGCAGATGATGACACTGAACACCATCGCCGACGGTGCGGCGGTGATGACCGAGACCATCTTCGAAAACCGCTTCATGCACGTGCCGGAGCTGAACCGCATGGGTGCCAACATCGAAGTGGAAGGCAATACCGCCATCGTCAAGGGCGTGGAAAAACTGTCCGGCGCCACCGTGATGGCCACCGACCTGCGCGCCTCCGCCAGCCTGGTGATCGCCGGCCTCGCCGCCGAGGGCGAGACCATCGTCGACCGCATCTACCATCTGGATCGCGGCTACGAGCACATCGAAGCCAAGCTCAATGCCGTCGGTGCCAACATCACCCGCGTCGCGAGCTAAATCTTAAACAGCCACACCACCGCCGTGACTGCAACCGCAGCCACGGCGGTTTTTTATGGCCATCTCTGTTTAACAAAACTGTTGCACAAACGTCATTTACCATACATTAATTTAAAATATTAAACACCCGTCGCTTTATCTTCCGCCCTGCCGCCGCCTATCATCAGCCGACCCGCACCACCACAACCACGCTGCAGCGACAAGGAAGATCATGTTCGACACCATCAAGGCCAAGCTGCTGGTCGGCACCGGCCTGCTCGTTCTCGGCGGCTTCAGCCTGATCATCGGCGTCAACGCCCACCTCTCCGCGCAACAGGCGGAACAGCACGTACTGGCCGCCACCCGGCTGCTGGCCGCCAACGAGGCCGCCAAGCTCAACCAGCGCCTGGAAGGCGCCTACACCACCGCCAAGGACCTCGCCGCCTACGCGCTGGTGCTCAAGCGCGGCGCGCCGGCCAACGCCCGAGCCCTGGCCAGCGCCCACACCCGCCTGCTGATGCAGACCAATCCGCAGGCCATCGGCGTGTTCCTCGGCTGGGAGCCGAACGCACTGGACGGCCGCGACAGTGAGCTGGCCGGGCAGCCGGAAAACGGCGCCAGCGGCCGCGCCGGCAGCTACTGGTTCCGCAAGGGCGGTCAGGAGGACGTGGTGTGGGGCTCGGAGGACACCGACGGCAGCGAGTACTACGACGGCCCGAAGCACAGCCTGCAGCCGGTGCTGACCGAGCCGTACGAGGATCACGACATCAAGGTGCTGATGGCGACGCTGTCCTACCCCATCCTCGATAACGGCCGCTTTCTCGGCGTCGCCGGCATCGACTTCAGCCTGGCACAGCTGCAGGCGGTCGCCGCCGCGATCCGGCCCTACGGCAGCGGCTTCATGACCATCTACTCCAGCAAGGGCATGGTGCTCGGTGCCGGCAACAAGGCGCTGGTCGGCAAGGCGGACCCGGGGCTGCCGGCGGCGGCGCGGCGCGCGATCCACAGCGGCGCCAGCCTGCAGTACATCGACGACACGCAGGTGCTGCACTACATCGAGCCGATGCGCGTCGGCAACATCCGCAACGCGTGGGCGGTGCGCATCTCGATTCCGCTGGAGCGTGCGCTGGCCGACAGCCGCGCCGCCACCCGCGACACCATTCTGTTCAGCCTCGGCGCGCTGCTGCTGATCCTGCTGGTGCTCGGTGCGCTGCTGCGGCGGCTGACCACCCCGCTGACGCGGCTGCAGCAGGCGCTGAGTGCACTGGCCACCGGCGACGGCGACCTCACCCGCGAGCTGGCGATCCGCGGCCGCGACGAGATCGGCGCCTCCGCCGGCGCCTTCAACCGCTTCAGCCAGTCGCTGCGGCAGATGCTACTGGAAGTGCGCGAACGGGTCGGCGCCGTGCACCACGCCACCCAGGCACTGGCCGGCGAAACCGGCGACATCAGCACCCGCTCGCAGCAGCAGGCGGTGGCCGCCACCGCCACCGCCGCCGCCATCGAGCAGCTGTCGGTCAGCATCAGCCACATCGCCGACTCCGCCCGCGTCGCCGAAGGCAGCGTGCGCGAGGCCGGCCAGGAGGCGGAACAGGTCGCCGACAGCGTGCACGCCACCGCCAGCGGGATCTCGCGCATCGCCGACACCATCCGCCAGCTCAGCGGTGTTCTGGCCGGGCTGGAACAGCGCTCCGGCCAGATCAGTCACGTGGTGCAGGTGATCAGGGACATCGCCGAGCAGACCAACCTGCTGGCGCTGAATGCGGCGATTGAGGCCGCCCGCGCTGGCGAACAGGGGCGCGGCTTTGCCGTGGTTGCCGACGAGGTGCGCAAGCTGGCCGAGCGCAGCGCCGGCGCCACCGTGGAAATTGCCGCCAGCATCCGCCAGGTGCAGGACGAGACCCGCAATGCCAACGACAGCATGAACGCCGCCATCCGCCAGGTGGAAACCGGGGTGCAGCAGGCGGAACGCGCCGCCGCCGCCATCTCCGGCATCCACCACCACAATCAGCAGGTGATGCGCACCGTGGCCGGCATCGCCAGCGCCACCGCCCAGCAGTCCAGCGCCAGCCACGACATCGCGCGCAATGTGGCGCAGATCCACGACATGATCGACGGCACCGACCAGTCGGTGCTGCACGCCACCCGCGCCACCGGGCAGCTGCGCCAGCTGGCGGACGAGCTGCAGCAGCGCATCGAGCGCTTCAAGCTGTAATCGTACGCCAAGGTTGGCCGCAAGCCGTTGCGGCCAACCTTGGCCATGAAAAAACCGGCAGGCCCGCGGGGCACTGCCGGTTGTCGTGTCAGCTCACACGGCGCTCAGTGGCCGTCGAACGAGCACACCGTGAACAGCGGAATGTTCAGCTCGCGCATCAGCTCGCCGCCGCCCAGCTCCGGCAGCTCGATGATGCCGGCGGTCTCGACCACTTCCGCGCCGAGACGCTGCAGCAGCTTGTAGCCGGCCATCATGGTGCCGCCGGTGGCGATCAGGTCGTCGATCAGCACCACGCGGTCGCCCGGCTTCACCGCGTCGGTATGCATCTCCACCGTGGCGTTGCCGTACTCCAGCTCGTACTCCTCGGCCACGGTGGTGAACGGCAGCTTGCCCTTCTTGCGGATCGGCACGAAGCCGACATTCAGCTCGTAGGCCAGCACCGAGCCGATGATGAAGCCGCGCGCGTCCAGCCCAGCCACCATGTCGATGCGCTCGCCCATGTAGCGGTGCACGAAGATGTCGATCAGCATGCGGAAGGTTTTCGGATTCTGCAGCAGCGGCGTGATGTCGCGGAACATCACCCCTTCGCTCGGCCAGTTCGGTACGGTGCGGATCCAGCCCTTCAGGTAGCGGGAGTAATCCAGGTTGCTCAGGTTTTCCATCAATTCAATGCCTTAGTGGAAGAATGCCAGTTTCACGACCCACAGTCCGGCAATCACCAGCACCGCCGGCTTCAGGTCGGCAAAGCGGCCGGCCAGGATCTTGATCACGGCGTAGCTGATGAAACCGAAGGCGATGCCGTCGGCAATGGAGAAGGTGAACGGCATCGCCACCGCGGTCATCACCGCCGGCGCCGATTCGGTCAGGTCGTCCCAGTCGATCTCGGCCAGGCCGCGCGTCATCAGCACCGCGACGTAGCACAGCGCCGGCGCGGTGGCGTAGGCCGGCACCGTCTTGGCCAGTGGCGAGATCCACAGGCAGGCGAGGAACAGGATCGCCACCACCAGCGCGGTGAGGCCGGTACGGCCACCGACGGCGGTGCCGGCTGCAGATTCAATATAGGCGGTGGTCGACGAGGTGCCCATCGCCGCGCCGGCGGTAATGGCGATCGAGTCGGCCATCAGCGCGCGCTTCAGCCGCGGCAGCTTGCCATCCTTGTCCAGCAGGCCGGCACGGTGCGACACGCCGACCAGGGTGCCGGTGGTGTCGAACAGGTCGACAAAGAAGAACACGAAGATCACGCCCAGCAGACCGGCGGACAGCGCCCCCTCCAGATCCATCTGCATGAAGGTCGGCGCCATGCTCGGCACCGGCGCGAACAGGCCTTCGAAATTGGACAGCCCCAGTGTCACCGACAGCACCGTCACCGCCAGGATACCGATGATGATGGAGCCCGGCACGCGGCGGTATTCCAGCGCCACGATGATGAAGAAGCCGAGGATGGCGAGCAGCACTTTCGGGTCGTGCAGGTTGCCCAGCGTCACCAGCGTAGCCGGATGATCGGCCACCACACCGGCATTCTTCAGCGCGATGATGGCGAGGAACAGCCCGACACCGGCGGAAATGGCGAACTTCAGCGACTGCGGAATGGCGTTGACGATCGCCTCACGCACCTTGAACAGGCTCACCGCCAGGAACACGATGCCGGAGATGAACACCGCGCCCAGCGCCGCCTGCCACGGCACGCCCATGCCCTGCACCACGGTGAAGGTGAAGTAGGCATTCAGGCCCATGCCCGGCGCCAGCGCGATCGGGTAGTTGGCGACCAGCGCCATGATGCCGGTGCCCAGCGCCGCCGCAAGGCAGGTGGCCACGAAGACGGCATTGAAATCCATGCCGGTGAGCGACAAAATCGCCGGGTTGACGATGACGATGTAGGCCATGGTCAGGAAGGTGGTAAAGCCGGCGATGACCTCCGTTCTCACGTCGGTGCCGTGCTCTTTCAGCTTGAAAAAGCTTTCCAGCAGCATCTTGTTCTCCCTCAAATTACGCAGATAAGTTTCTGACAAAACGCGCGATTTTAACTGAAACGGTTGTTTCACGCTCGGCGAGATACACGGCTGCGCGGCACTTAACCAACAATGCCCCTTGTGGTATCCTGAAATATTATTTCCGATCGTTGGCAGGAAGCCTCATGTCGCAAACAAACGGCACGATTTTCATCGTGGTCGCCCCGTCCGGAGCCGGCAAAACCTCGCTGGTCAGCGCGCTGCTGCAAGCTGAGCCCAGTGTCGAACTCTCCGTGTCCTATACCACCCGCGCCCCGCGCCAGGGTGAAGAAAACGGCAAGCACTACCACTTTAGCGATCGCGCCACGTTCGAAAACATGATCGCCACCGGTGATTTCCTCGAGTACGCCGAGGTCTACGGCAACTACTACGGCACCAGCAAGCGCTGGCTGCGCGAAAGGTTGGCCGCAGGCCGCGACATCCTGCTGGAGATCGACTGGCAGGGCGCGCGCCAGGTGCGCGAGGTGTTCCCGGACGCGGTATCGGTGTTCATCCTGCCGCCGTCGATCGCGGTACTGGAAGCCCGCCTGCGCGGCCGCGCCACCGACAGCGAGGAGGTCATCGCCCGCCGCCTGTCCGAAGCGCGTGCCGAGATCGATCAGGTCGCCGAGTACGACTACCTGATCGTCAACGACGATTTCGAACAGGCGCGCCTCGACCTGATCAGTGTCATCCGCAGCCAGCGCTTGCGCGGCGAGCGGCAATGCCGTCACCATCAGGCAGCGATTGCCGCGATGCAGACGCCGGCCTGATACTTGCAGATCCGCTGCCACAACCCCATTATTTTTTGCACCACCTCACCAGGGAGACACCCATTCATGGCCCGCATTACTGTTGACGACTGCCTGGACCGTATCCAGAACCGCTTTGACCTGACCCTGGCCGCATCCTACCGCGCCCGCCAGGTTGCCTCCGGCGCCACCACCTTCGTGGAACAGGGCCGCAACAAGCCGACCGTGGTCGCGCTGCGCGAAATCGCCGCCGGCCACATCGGCCGCGAGATCCTGACCCGCAACAAGTCGTAAGCCGCAACATGAGCCAGGACAGCGCCGCCGAACACATCGACTACAACGCCCTCGTTGACGCCGAGGCGGCGGCCCTGTTCGACGCGGCCAACCAGTACCTGCGCCCGGAGGACGTGCAGCTGCTGCGGCAGGCGTTCGCCACCGCGCGCGAGGCGCACGAAGGCCAGACCCGCAAGAGCGGCGAGCCCTACATCACCCACCCGCTGGCGGTGGCGGCGATGCTCACCGACTGGCGCCTCGATGCGCAGGGCTTGGCCGCTGCGCTGATGCACGACGTGCTGGAAGACACCGGCGTCAGCAAGCCGACGCTGAGCGAGAAGTTCGGCCGCACCATCGCCGACCTGGTCGACGGCCTGTCCAAGCTGGAACGGCTGGAATACCAGACCAAGGAATCGGCGCAGGCGGAGAACTTCCGCAAGATGGTGCTGGCGATGGCGCGCGACATCCGCGTCATCATCGTCAAGCTCGCCGACCGGCTGCACAATATGCGCACCCTCGACGCGATGCGCGAGGACAAGCGCCAGCGCATCGCGCTGGAAACGCTGGAAATCTACGCGCCGATCGCCAACCGCATCGGCCTGAACAAGGTCTATCGCGAGCTGCAGGACCTGGCGTTCAAGCATCTGCACCCGCACCGCTACAGCGTGCTGTCCAAGGCGGTACGCGCCGCGCGCGGCAACCGCCGCGAAGTGGTCAACAAGATCCTGCAAGCCGTCACCCAGAAACTGGGCGAGGCCAATATCGAGGCCACCATCAAGGGCCGCGAGAAGAACCTGTACAGCATCTACAAGAAGATGCAGGAAAAGCACCTGTCGTTTTCCGAGGTGCTCGACATCTACGGCTTCCGCATCGTGGTCAAGGACAACGCCAGCTGCTACCTGACGCTGGGCGCGCTGCACAG
The DNA here is from genome assembly GCF_003633895.1 of Vogesella indigofera. Taxonomy (GTDB): domain Bacteria; phylum Pseudomonadota; class Gammaproteobacteria; order Burkholderiales; family Chromobacteriaceae; genus Vogesella; species Vogesella indigofera. Next base: position 154,480 of record NZ_RBID01000014.1, on the reverse strand, counting down.
CCTGTACAAGCCGATCCCCGGCAAGTTCAAGGACTACATCGCCATCCCCAAGGGCAACGGCTACCAGAGCCTGCACACCACCCTGTTCGGCCCTTACGGCACGCCGGTGGAGATGCAGATCCGTACCCAGGAGATGAACGCCGTCGCCGAGGCCGGCGTCGCCTCGCACTGGATGTACAAGTCCGGCGACGCCAGCATTGATGCCGCCAAGCAGCGCACCCACCAGTGGCTGCAGAGCATCCTCGACATGCAGGAAGAAAGCGAAGACGCGATCGAATTCCTAGAACACATCAAGATCGACCTGTTCCCGGACGAAGTCTACGTCTTCACCCCGAAGGGCAAGATCATGGTGCTGCCGCAAGGCTCCACCCCGGTCGACTTTGCCTACGCGGTGCACACCGACATCGGCCACCGCTGCATCGCCGGCCGCGTCAACTTCAACCTGGTACCGCTGCGCACCGTGCTGCGCAACGGCGACACCGTCGAGATCATCACTTCGACCCAGGCCAAGCCCAACCCGTCGTGGCTCAACTTTGTGCAGAGCGGCCGCGCCCGTTCCGGCATCCGCAACTACCTGAAAACGCTGCAGCAGAAGGATGCGGTGCAGCTGGGCGAAAAGCTGCTGCGCCAGGCGGCCAGCGCGCTGTCGCCGACGCCGCTGGACATCTCGCCGAAGCTGGAAGACAGCCTGCTGCACGCGCTGGGCGAACGCCAGCGCAGCTTCAACGACCTGCTGGCCGATATCGGCACCGGCAAACAGCTGGCAATCGTGATCGCGCGCAAGCTGTTCGAGCTGTCCGGCGAACAGCTGGGGCAGACCCCGGACGTCGGCCCGGTCACCATCCGCGGCAACGAGGGCGGCGCGGTGCAACTGTCCAGCTGCTGCAACCCGATCCCGGGCGACGCCATCATCGGCGCGATCAGCAAGGGCCAGGGACTGCTGGTACACCGCAAGGGCTGCGGCAATGCCGCGCGCATCGACCCGGAAAAGCTGCTGGAAGTGAACTGGGAGCCGCAGAAGGATCGCATGTTCGGCGTCAACATCAGCGTGCTGGCGCACAACCAGCGCGGTGCGCTGGCCGAAATCGCCGCCGCCATCTCGCAGGCCTCGGCCAACATCGAAACGGTCGACACCCAGGAAAACCACGGTGGCGACGGCTTCATCCACATCCACTTCCGCCTGCAGGTCGACAACCTGATCCATCTGGAAAACGTGCTGACCGCGATCCAGCAGGTCAATGTCGTGCAGCAGGCCGAACGACGCCAATAACCATGACCACGCTCATCATCAATGGCGAGATGCGCCAGTTTGACGAGATCGGCACGCTGGACGCGCTGATCGACACCCTCGCCCTGCGCGGCAAGCGCATCGCCATCGAACACAATGGCGAAATCGTGCCGCGCAGCCAGCATGCGCACACCCGGCTGAGCGATGGCGACACGCTGGAAGTCGTCGTTGCCGTTGGCGGCGGCTAACCTACCCCAAGGAGAAAGATACCGTGCAGGACGCTCTGACCATTGCAGGAAAATCCTATCAATCGCGACTGCTGGTAGGCACCGGCAAATACCGGGATTTCCAGCAGACCGCCGACGCTCTGGATGCCTCCGGCTGCGAAATCGTCACCGTCGCCATCCGCCGCGTCAACCTGGGACAGACTGCCGGCGAACCGAACCTGCTGGACTTTCTGCCGAAAAACCGGTATACACTGCTGCCCAACACGGCGGGCTGCTACTCGGCAGACGATGCCGTGCGCACGCTGCGCCTGGCGCGCGAACTGCTGGACGACCACCGCCTGGTGAAGCTGGAAGTGCTGGGCGACCCGAACAATCTGTATCCCAATATGCGCGAAACCCTGAAAGCCGCGGAAACGCTGGTGAAGGAAGGTTTCGATGTCATGGTGTACACCTCGGATGATCCGATTGCCGCACGCGAGCTGGAACAGATCGGCTGCTGCGCCATCATGCCGCTGGCCAGCCTGATCGGCTCCGGCATGGGCATCCTCAATCCGTGGAACCTGCAACTGATCATCGAACAGGCCAATGTGCCCGTTCTGGTCGATGCCGGCGTCGGCACCGCATCCGATGCCGCCATCGGTATGGAATTAGGCTGTGACGGTGTGTTGATGAACACCGCCATCGCCGCAGCACAAGACCCCGTGCGTATGGCACGGGCAATGAAACTTGCTGTCGAAGCAGGCCGCGAAGCCCATCTGGCGGGCCGCATGCCTCGACGCTTTTATTCGGCGACTCCGTCTTCGCCACTCGAGGGGGTGATTTCTTCCCGCAAGGGATGATGCATTCAGGCACACAAATACCCTTTGCCCTGCATCAGGCTTTTACAAAAGCTACGACGTTGTTTACAATACTCATTTTCCTCGGGGCGGTTTTACGCCTCAAGCCAAGATTTTAAGGACCTTCGCTAAATGCCGAATATTCGCGTTAAAGAGAACGAGCCGTTCGAAGTTGCCATGCGTCGCTTCAAGCGCGCGATCGAAAAAACCGGTCTGCTGACCGAACTGCGTGCTCGTGAGTTCTACGAAAAGCCAACTGCAGAACGCAAGCGCAAGAAAGCGGCTGCCGTTAAGCGCCACTACAAGCGCATCCGCAGCCAGATGCTGCCACCGAAGCTGTACTAAGCTTCCCGGTTGTACGCATGAAGACCGCAGGCCTGTCCTGCGGTTTTGCCATTTATACGTTGGCCGCATGCGACCAACGTTTCCCCCTCAAGTACGGACACGATCATGAGCCTGAAAGCACGCATCCAAGACGACATGAAATCGGCGATGAAAGCCCGCGAAACCGAGCGCCTGGCCGCCATCCGCCTGCTGATGGCCGCGATCAAGCAAAAGGAAGTCGACGAGCGTATCGAGCTGGACGACGCCGCCATCACCGCTGTGGTCGACAAGATGCTGAAACAGCGCCGTGACTCGATCAGCCAGTACGAAGCCGCCCAGCGCCAGGACCTGGCCGACAAGGAAAAGGCGGAAATGGCGGTGCTGATGGCCTACCTGCCGCAGCAGCTGAGCGAGGCCGAGATCGACACCATGATCGAAGGCGCCATCCTCAGCAGCGGTGCCGCCGGCATGCAGGACATGGGCAAGGTGATGGCGCTGCTGAAGCCGCACATGGCCGGCCGTGCCGACATGGCCGCCGTCTCCGCCCGCATCAAGGCAAAGCTGGCAGGCTGACCCCCGCCGGATGATCCCGCAGGATTTCATAGACCAGTTGCTGTCCCGCGTCGACATCGTCGACGTGGTGGATCGTTACGTCCCGCTGAAAAAGGCCGGCCAGAACTACATGGCCTGCTGCCCGTTCCACAAGGAAAAATCGCCGTCCTTCACCGTCAGCCCCAGCAAGCAGTTCTACCACTGCTTCGGCTGCGGCGCGCACGGCTCCGCCATCGGCTTCGTGATGGAGTACCAGGGGCTGCCGTTTGTCGACGCGGTGAAGATGCTGGCCGAAGGCATCGGCCTGCCGGTGCCGGAAGAGCGTGCGGCCAACCCCGAGGCCAGTCGCGCGGCGCGCGAGAAGAAGCTGTCGCTGGAAGACGCACTGGAACAGGCCGCCCGCTACTACAAGCAGCAGCTGAAACAGGCGCCGGTCGCCATCGACTACCTGAAGGGCCGCGGCCTGACCGGCGAAGTCGCCGCCCGCTTTGCCCTGGGCTACGCCCCGGACAACCGGCAGAACCTGGCCAGCGTGTTTCCCGAATACCTGAGCCCGGTGCTGGCCGAGTGCGGGCTGGTCATCGATGCCGAGGACGGCGGTCGCCGCTACGACCGCTTCCGCGAACGGGTGATGTTCCCGATCCGCAACCAGCGCGGCGGCATCATCGGTTTCGGCGGCCGCATCCTGTCGAAAGACAAGGCGCCCAATGCGCCGAAGTACCTGAACTCGCCGGAAACGCCGCTGTTCGAAAAGGGCCGCGAGCTGTACGGCCTGTACGAGGCGCGCCAGGCCATCCGCGACGCGAATGTCGTGCTGGTGGTGGAAGGCTATATGGACGTGGTGGCGCTGGCACAGTACGGCGTGGCGTACGCGGTGGCCACCCTCGGCACCGCCACCACCGGCGAGCACGTGCGCAAGCTGCTGCGCCACGCCGACCACGTCTATTTCTGCTTTGACGGCGACAAGGCCGGGCAGAAGGCGGCGTGGCGGGCGCTGGAAAACAGCCTGCCGCAGCTGGTCGACGGCAAGGCACTGCACTTCCTGTTCCTGCCACAAGAGCACGACCCCGACAGCTACATCCGCGAGTTCGGCCGCGAGGCCTTCGAGGCCGCGCTGAAAGAACAAAGCGTGCCGCTGTCGGCGTATTTCACCCAGGAGCTGACCTCGCGCGTCGACATGAGCACCCCAGAAGGGCGTGCCGACCTGGTCCGTCAGGCCAAGCCCCTGTTGGAACAGATTGCCGCCCCCACCTTGGGCTATATCATTAAAAAGAGGCTGGCCGAACTGGCCGGCATGGATGTCGACGAATTTGACATGCTCACCGGACACAGCCGTCCGGAGCGCAAGGGGCGACGCGATTACCAGCTACCTGAACAGTCGAACCGCCCCGGCAGCAGCTCGATGGTGCGCAAGCAGATCAAGTGGCTATTGATGAACCCCGCGTGGGCGCACGATGTCCTAGTAAGTGACAATCGGCCCTACGAAAACGAGATGGCCACCCTGGTGGCCATCGTGGAAGCAATACAGGCCAGTGACAGCGAACTGACGACAGCACGACTGGCAGAATTTTTCCGGCACAGCCCACACGAGCTCACGATCGACTCAGTCCTGTTGGACACCATGCGCGAACCGGAAGAATTCTCCAACCCGGATCAGAACGACCGCGAAAACTTCCGGCTGGGCTTTATCCGCCTGACCGACCGTTACGACGACGACCTGATCTCCGGCCTGTCGGCCAAAGGCTACGAACACCTGAGCAGCGAGGAGTTACAACTGCTGCGTACCCTGCTTGCAAGGAAGCTGGCGCCCTCCGGCGCGGCCCCCCGCAACGGGTGATACCGAGTTGTGATATAATCAATTGTTTTTTTCGGCTTTTTTTGAGCAGGAAACCAAATGGCGGCTTCTCCCGACATCAAGAAACAGAATAACGAACCGGCAACCGAGCCAATGAGCATCGAAGAACAGCGCAAGCGGCTTCGTATGCTCATTGCCTTGGGCAAAGAGCGTGGCTATCTCACCTACGCCGAGATCAACGACCACCTGCCCGAGGACGTCTCCGACACCGAGCAGATCGAGAACATCGTCACCATGATTGGCGGCCTGGGCATCCAGGTCTATGACGAGGCACCGGACGCAGAAACCCTGCTGATGTCCGACTCGACGCCAGCGGTGGCCGATGAAGACGCGGTGGAAGAAGCGGAAGCCGCGCTATCGTCCGTGGATGCCGAATTCGGCCGCACCACCGACCCGGTGCGCATGTACATGCGCGAAATGGGTTCGGTCGAGCTGCTGACGCGCGAGGGCGAAATCGTCATCGCCAAGCGTATCGAAGAAGGCCTGAAGAACATGATTCAGGCCATCTCGGCATGCCCGGGCTCCGTGGCACAGGTACTCGGCCTGATCGCCAAGGTTGAAGCCGGCGAGATGCGCATCGATGAGATCATCGAAGGCATCATCGACCCGAACGCCGAAGAAGCCACCGAAGAAGTCCCGTTCGCCGAGCCGGCCTCCGACGAGGAACTGGACGAGGATGAAGAGGAAGAAAGCGAAGAGGACGAAGAAGCCAACCAGGCACGCATCAACGAAGCCAATCTGGAAGAGTTGAAGCAGCAGGCACTGGCCCACTTCGCCGAAGTTCGCACCCTCTACGACCAGTTGCTGAAAACGCTGGCCAAGCACGGCTTTGGCAGCAAGCAGTACAACGAGGTGCAGGACGCGATTTCCGCGCAGTTCATGCTGGTGCGCTTCTCCACCCGCCAGATCGAGAGCCTGTGCGAGAGCCTGCGCAGCAGCGTCAACGACATCCGCAAGCTGGAACGCGAAATCCTCGACATCTGTGTCAGCCGTGTGCGCATGGACCGCAAGCACTTCGTCAGCCAGTTCCCGGGCAACGAGTGCAATCTGGACTGGGTCGAGCGCGAAATCGCGGCCGGCAAGCCCTGGTCCGACGTGCTGTCGCGCTTCAAGTACGCGATCATCGAGAAGCAGAGCAAGATCGCCGAGCTGCAGACGCTGTCGATGCTGACCATCAACGAGCTGAAGGAAATCAATCGCCAGATGTCGTCCGGCGAGACCAAAGCTCGCCTCGCCAAGCGCGAAATGATCGAGGCCAACCTGCGTCTGGTGATCTCCATCGCCAAGAAGTACACCAACCGCGGCCTGCAGTTCCTCGACCTGATCCAGGAAGGCAACATCGGCCTGATGAAGGCGGTGGACAAGTTCGAATACCGTCGCGGCTACAAGTTCTCGACCTACGCCACCTGGTGGATCCGTCAGGCAATTACCCGCTCCATCGCCGACCAGGCACGTACCATCCGCATTCCGGTACACATGATCGAAACCATCAACAAGATGAATCGTATCAGCCGTCAGATCCTGCAGGAAACCGGTCGCGAACCCGACCCGGCCGAACTGGCAGAGAAGATGGAAATGCCGGAAGACAAGATCCGCAAGATCATGAAGATTTCCAAAGAGCCGATCTCGATGGAAACCCCGATTGGTGACGATGACGACTCCCATCTGGGCGACTTCATCGAGGATTCGGTGACCGTGGCACCGGCGGAAGCGGCGATGTACTCCAGCCTGCGCGATGCGACCAAGGAAGTGCTGGACTCGCTGACCCCGCGTGAAGCCAAGGTCCTGCGCATGCGTTTCGGTATCGACATGAATACCGACCACACGCTGGAAGAAGTCGGCAAGCAGTTTGACGTGACGCGCGAGCGGATTCGCCAGATCGAAGCCAAGGCGCTGCGCAAGCTGCGCCACCCGACCCGTTCCGAGCGCCTGCGCAGCTTCCTCGACAACGAGCCGGGCAACCAGTAAGCCAATATCCTGCTATAATGGCCGCCGTTTGGGCCTTTAGCTCAGTTGGTTAGAGCAGAGGACTCATAATCCTTTGGTCGCGGGTTCGAGCCCCGCAGGGCCCACCACAAGAAATCAAGGACTTACAGATCACTCTGTAAGTCCTTTTTCTTTGTTGCCCGCCACCGCACCGCGCCGGTCAGCACCAGCCGGCGGCGGCGCCCGGACAGCACCGGCCACGCGATGAACACGGCCCCTCCCCCGCGGCAGCCACTCGGCCGCAGTTCGATTCTTTCCTGTATGGCAATAATCCGTTTCGTCCATCGCTGTTTATCCCTGGCCAGTCCGGCCGCAGAATCGGGGTCATCCGCCAGCAATGGCGCCGCCGTTTAGCCGAGGAACGCCAATGCACAGCCAGCCACCCCACCAGCCCCTTTCTTCGCAGCAGCCATCGGCACTGCGCCAGAATGCCGCCTCCGGTCTGCACTACCGCGTGCTGCAGGCCGACACGGCCACCGCGCCGCAACTGTTGCTGCTGCTATTGCATGGCGTGGGCGGCAACGAGGGACAGCTGGCCGCGCTCGGGCAACAGCTGGATGCCCGGGTTCGGGTGGTGCTGGTGCAGGCGCCGCTGGCTTTCGGTCCCGGCCAGTTCGGCTGGTTCCAGGTCAGCTTTGGCGCACAAGGGCCGACGATCAACCCGGCGCAGGCGGAAGCCAGCCGCCAGCAGCTGCAGCGGCTGGTGGCCAGCCTGCAGACGGAATGCGGGCTGGACGCGGCGCAGACGGTCATCGCCGGCTTCAGCCAGGGCGGCATCATGAGCGCAGGGCTAGCGCTGACGTCATCGCAGCTGGTCAGCGGCTTCGGCCTGCTGGCCGGCCGCATCCTGCCGGAAATCGCACCGCTGCTGGCCGCGCCGCAGGACCTGGCGACGCTGGCCGGCTTCATCTCGCACGGCGAGTTCGACGACAAGCTGCCGCTGGCGTGGGCAGAAAAAGCCGAACGCTGGCTGAACGAGCTGGGCGTACCGCACCAGCTGCAGCGCTACCCGGCCGGCCACCAGCTGACCGCGCCGATGGTGCAGGACTTCTGCCGCTGGCTGGTCGCGCGCTGGCTGCACTGAGCCGTCAGCCGGCCACGAGCAGGCGCCATGCGCCCATCAGGATTCAGGCCACCAGCGCGATGCGTTGCTGGAACCACTGCTGCAGCCGCAGCGCCGCGGCGGCCGGCGCCTGTTCCGGCAGCAGCAGTACATAGCCGTAGCCGCTGTCCAGGCAGCTGGCGAACGGCGCGATCGCCTGCCCGCTTTTCAGCTCTTCCGCCAGCAGGGTGACGTCGCCGAGGGTGACGCCGAAGCCCTGCAATGCCGCACTCATCGCCTGGTCGAGGGTGTCGAACACGGTGCCGCTCATCAATGCAGGCTGCCGCTCGCCGTTGGCCTGCAGCCATTGCCGCCAGTCGCGGCGGTCGGCGGACGGGTGCAGCAGCGGATAGGCGGCCAGCGCCGCCGGGCTGTCCAGCTTGCGGCCAACCTGTGCCAGCAGCGACGGCGCCAGCACCGGCGTCAGCCGCTCGGCGAACAGCACCACGCCGCGCTCGCCGACTGCAGCCAGCGGCCGGTAGACGATGGCCAGGTCGTAGTTCTCGCGGGCGAAGTCGATGTCGTGGGCGTGCACCCCGCTGAGCTGCACGCTGATCTCCGGCGCTTCGTCGGCAAAAGCACGCAACTGCTGCAATAACCAGCGCGCAATGCAGCTGGGCGCCTTCAGCCGCAACGGTGCGCTGGCTGCCGCCGCCTCCGCCACCCCCTTGTCGAGCAGGCCCAGCGCCTGCTGCACGTAACCGAGCAGGCACTCGCCCTGCACCGACAGTTTCAGGCTGCGCGCGTAGCGGTGGAACAGCGGGTAACCGAGGTGCGCCTCCAGCTGCGCCATCTGCTTGCTGACCGCGCCCTGGGTCAGGCACAGCTCGTCGGCGGCGCGGGTGAAGCTCTGGTGACGGGCGGCGGCCTCGAACAACGACAAGGCGTACAGCGGCAGATTGCGGCGCGACATCGCGGCCTCCATGACTGAAAAATTCTCAGCCATAACATGCCGATAAATCGTTTGTCGCACAAGGGGCAGTGGCGTTCAATGGACGCCAGATACCACAACCGGCCCCACAGATCATGCACAACTCCGTCACCGTCCCCTCCAAGCTGCCGCACGTCGGCACCACCATCTTCACCGTGATCGGCCAGCTGGCCGCCAAACACCAGGCCATCAACCTGTCGCAGGGCGCGCCCAACTTCCCGTGCAGCACCGATCTGGTGCGCTATGCGCACGAGGCGATGCAGGCCGGCCACAACCAGTACGCACCGATGAGCGGGCTGCCGCTGCTGCGCGAGGCGATCGCCGCCAAGGTGGAAACGCTGTACGGCCAGCGCTACGACGTCGACGACGAGGTGACGGTGATGGCCAGCGCCAGCGAGGCGCTGTTCTCCAGCATCGCCGCGCTGGTGCATCCCGGCGACGAGGTGATCGTGTTCGAGCCGGCCTTCGACAGCTACATCCCGATGATAGCCCTGCAGGGCGCCACCCCGGTGGTGATCAAGCTGGCGGCACCCGAGTTCGCCATCCCGTGGGACGAGGTCGCCGCCCGCATCACGCCGCGCACGCGCATGATCCTGCTCAACACCCCGCACAATCCGACTGGCACCGTGCTGTCTGACACCGACATCGCCCGGCTGGAGGCGCTCACCGAGGGCAGCAACATCATCATCCTGTCCGACGAGGTATACGAGCACGTGGTGTTCGACGGCGCACTGCACCACAGCATGAGTCGCCACCCCAGGTTGGCCGCACGTTCGGTGGTGGTGACCTCGTTTGGCAAGACCTTCCACGTCACCGGCTGGCGCGTCGGCTACTGCCTGGCGCCCAGGGTGCTGATGGACGAGATCCGCAAGGTGCACCAGTTCGCGATGTTCGCCGCCGATACCCCGATGCAGTACGCGCTGGCGCGGCTGATGGCGGAGCCGGCGCACTACCTCGGCCTGTCCGACTTCTATCAGCACAAGCGCGACCTGCTGAGCCGGGCGCTGGCGGATTCGCCGCTCAAGCTGATCCCGAGCCAGGGCAGCTTCTTCATGCTGGCCAGCTTCGGCCACCTGACGGACGAGAGCGACAGCGACTTCGTGCAGCGCCTGATCGTCGAGCACGGCGTGGCCACCATTCCGGTGTCGGCGTTCTACCGCGACGGCACCGACCAGCGCGTGATCCGCCTGTCCTTCGCCAAGGACGACGTCACCCTGCTCGCCGGCGCCGAGCGCCTGTGCCGGATCGGAGGCTGAGCATGACGATGCAGACACTGACCGCCGCCGCCATCCAGATGGTGTCCGGCGACGACCTTGCGGCCAACCTTGAACGGGCCGAGGCGCTGCTGGCCGACGCCGCGGCGCAGGGCGCGCAGTTCGTCGCGCTGCCGGAGTACTTCTACCTGATGCCGGCCGACGAGCGCGCGCGGCTGGCGCTGGCCGAGCCGTTCGGCGCCGGTCCGCTGCAGCAAAGGTTGGCCGCCGCCGCCGCCCACCACGGCGTCTGGCTGCTGGCCGGCACCCTGCCGCTGGCGGGCACGCAGCCGGGGCGCTTCTGCAACAGCAGCCTGCTGTTCGGCCCGCAGGGGCAGTGCGCGGCGCGCTACGACAAGACCCATTTGTTCGGTTTTGACGACGGCCGCGAACGCTACGCCGAGGCCGACACCATGCAGGCCGGCGACACCGTCGTCAGCGCCGCCACGCCGTGGGGGCCGACGCGACTGTCGGTGTGCTACGACCTGCGCTTCCCCGAGCTGTACCGCCAGGCGCCGGCCCCGGTGCTGATCACCGCGCCGGCGGCGTTCACCCACACCACCGGCCTCGCGCACTGGGAACTACTGCTGCGCGCCCGCGCGGTGGAAAACCTCGCCTTCGTGGTGGCGCCCGGCCAGGGCGGCGTCCACCCCGGCGGCAAATGCACCTTCGGCCACAGCATGATCGTCGACCCGTGGGGGCAGGTACTGGCCTGCCACGCCGAGGGCGAGGGCATCGCGCTGGCGACACTCGATTTCACCGGGCAACAGACCTGGCGCAGCCGCCTGCCGGCGCTGCAACACCGTCGTTTCATTGGATAAGCACCATCAAAGCGTCTCAAGGAGAAAACATGAAACTCAAGCACCTGATCCTGACTGCCAGCCTGCTGGCCCCGTTCGCCAGCCACGCCGCCGAGCCGCTGCGCATCGCCACCGACGCCACCTACCCGCCGTTCGAGTATGTCGACGCCAGCGGCAAGGTCGCCGGCTTCGAGGTCGACTTCGCCTACGCGCTGTGCAAGGCGATGGCCACGCCGTGCGAGGTGGTCAACCAGCCGTGGGACGGGCTGATCCCCGGCCTGCAGGCGAAGAAGTACGACGCGATCATGTCGTCGATGAACATCACCGACAAGCGCCGCCAGGTGGTGGACTTCAGCAAGGTGTACTACCTGATGCAGAACCGCTTTGTCGCACGCAAGGGCACGCAGCTGACAGCCGATCTCAAGGACAAGGTGATCGCGGTGCAGACCGGCACGCCACAGGACAGCTACGTGACCCAGTACTTCAAGGCCGCCAGCGTGAAACGCTATGTCAACGCGCAGGATCCGATGCTGGAGCTGACTTCCGGCCGCGCCGACTTCACCTTCGGCAACACCGTGCAGCTGCAGAAGGGCTTCCTCGATACCGCGGCGGGCAAGGCGTTTGCCTTTACCGGCCCGGTATTCGACGGCCGCAAGGACAAGATCCTCGGCGAAGGCGTGGCGGTGGCGCTGCGCAAGCAGGACGGCGAGCTGAAACAGCGCCTCAACAAGGCCATCGACCAGGTGAAGGCCAGCGGCGAATACGCGGCGCTGCTGAAGAAGCACCAGCTGGACGGCCTGCTGGAAGACTAAGCCGCCCCGCCTACCCCCCGACAACACCGGCCGCGCGCCGGTGTTTTGCCGTCTGCGGCCAACCTTGGTCCTGCCCTTCTCCGTGCGGCGCAGCATGAATTTCTCTCATGCACCGATCGCCATAAATCATTTGTTCCGCAGCCGCCAGATCATTAGCCTGACTTCAACGGCACCGGCACCGCCGCCAACACCAAACCAAGAAACAATCGGAGATCACCATGAACTGCAACAAAGTCCTCGCGCTGTCCCTGTTGTGCTCCCTGCCGCTGCTGGCCAATGCCCAGACCGTGCGCATCGTTACCGACGTCAGCTACCCGCCGTTCTCCAAGGTCAACCCGGACGGCAGCATCGTCGGCTTCGATCCGGACATCGCCCGTGCCATCTGCACCGAGGCCAAGCTGCAGTGCGAAGTCAGCACCATGGACTTCGACGGCATCATCCCGGCGGTGCAGGCCAAGAAATACGATCTGGCCATCGCCTCGATGAACATCACCCCGGAGCGCGCCAAGGCGGTCGACTTCAGCGACATGTACTTCAACATCCCCGGCCGCCTGATCGCCAAGTCCGGCACCAAGATCGACGACAAGTGGTTCAAGGGCAAGACCATCGGCGTGCTGCGTACCTCGGTACAGCGCGAGGAAGCCACCGCCAAGTGGGTACCGAAGGGCGTCAAGCTGAAGCTGTACGGCAAGGTCACCGACAGCTTTCTTGACCTCAGCAACCAGCGCCTGGACGCGGTCTACCTCGACGCCAACGTCGGCGACGAGGACTTCCTGAAGAAGCCGATGGGCAAGGGCTATTCCTTCGTCGGCCCGGTATACAACGATCCGAAGTACTACATGGGCTCCGGCATCGCGGTGCAGAAGGGCAACAAGGAGCTGCTGGCCAAGGTGAACACCGCGCTGAAGAAGATCATCGACAACGGCACCTACAAGCAGGTGCAGAACAAGTACTTCAGCTACGACATCTACCCGTTCAAGTAAGAGCGTGTTCACGATCTGGCGCGCTCACGCGAGACAAGGCGAAAACGGCTGAGGAAGCGGCATTTATCCAGACATCAACCGCATGCCGAAGCCGTACTCACCGCGTAGCGTTTCACGAAGCGCAGCGAATCGTGATGATTTTTACTGAACCGACCGCCGGGGCGCCCTGCCCCGGCACGAAAGACCCGCCATGACCCGCACCGCCTACGCCGAAATCAACCTCCCCGCCCTGCGCCACAACTACGCCATCGCCAGGCAGCAGCTGCCCGGCACCCGGGTGTGGGCGGTGGTGAAATCCAACGGCTACGGCCACGGCCTGTTGCGCGTGGCGCAGGCGCTGCCCGATGCCGACGGCTTTGCGCTGATCAACCTCGACGACGCCATCGCGCTGCGCCACGCCGGCATCCACGCGCCTATCCTGCTGCTGGAAGGCGCCATCGAGGCGCGCGAGCTGGACGAGGCGCACGCCTGGCAGCTGGACGTGGTGCTGCGCTCCGAGCACCAGCTGCAGTGGCTGCGTGCCTGCGGCCTGCCGCTGCGGGTGTGGGTCAAGGTCAATACCGGCATGAACCGCTTCGGCTTCGTGCCGGAGCGCGCCATCGAGGTGGTGCAGCAATTGCAGCAGGACGGCATCTGCGAGGTGGCCGGGCTGATGACGCACTTCGCCTGTGCCGACGATCTGGCGATCCGGCTGGATGCGCCGTGGCAGCGCTTCATGCAGGTGGTCACCACCACCGGGCTGCCGTTTACCGCGGCCAACAGTGCCGCCACCCTGCGCGCGCCGCTGACTCACGGCGCCGCGGTGCGCTTGGGCGGCCTGCTGTACAACAACAACCCGTTCTACCCCGACACCAGCCTGTGGCCGGCCGGCATCCTGCCGGCGATGCGCTTTGCCGCGCGCATCGTGCACATCGGCGAGCTGGCCGCCGGCGACAGCATCGGCTACGGCGCCGCGTTTACCGCCGAGAAGCCGATGCGCATCGGCATCGTCGGTGCCGGCTACGGCGACGGCTACCCGCGCGCGGCACCAAGTGGCACCCCGGTGCTGGTCAACGGCCAGCGCGTGCCGCTGGTCGGGCGCGTGGCGATGAACGTGCTGGCGATCGACCTGTCCGCGCAGCCGCAGGTGGGCATCGGCGACGAGGTCACGCTGTGGGGCGACCCGGCGCTGAGCTGCGACGAGATCGCCTGGCGCTGCGGCACCATCAGCGAAGAATTGCAGTGCGCATTGACGAGCCGGCTACCGATACGGCAGATTGTGGCCGATAGCCACCCGCGCCCGCTGCCCGATGACCAAACTGCCCCCGCTCAATGCCTTGCGTATCTTTGAGGCGGTTGCCCGCCTGCAAAGCTTCACCAAAGCCGCCGACACGCTGTACCTGACGCAAAGCGCGGTCAGCCATCAGGTGCGCAACCTGGAAGAACACTTCGGTTTTCCGCTGCTGGTGCGCAGCCAGCGCGGCATCACGCTGACGCCGGAAGGCGCCACGCTGCAGCACGGCCTGCACGAAGCGATCCAGAAGATCAGCGAAACCTGCGAACAACTCAACCAGCGCCAGCACAGCATCCGCATCAAGTCGCCGCCGTCGATCGCGGTGCGCTGGCTGGTGCCGCAGCTGCAGCATTTCAAGGAACAGTTTCCCGATCTCGACATCAGCGTCAGCACGGTGTGGGAGGAGAAGCCCGCCTTCGACTGGGGGCTGTTCGACATGGCGATCCAGTACGGCGACGGCAACTGGCCGGGGGTCAGCGTGCAGCTGCTGCACCAGGAGGTGCTGACCCCAGTGGCGGCGCCGTCGCTGCTGGGCGGCGCGCTGACACTGGCCGAGGACGCACTGGCGCAGTATCCGCTGATCCACACCAGCCGCGACCGTCACGACTGGCAGCTGTGGCTGGCGGCGCCGTGGCCGAAGGGACAGAAGGAATTGCTGTTCGACGCCGACGTGATGGGCATCGAGGCGGCGCGGCACGGGCTGGGCATCGCTCTGGTCGATCCGCTGATCGTGCAGGACGCGCTGCGCGACGGCAGCCTGGTCACTCCCTGCCCGCGCAGCGTGCACAGCGGCAAGGGCTACTACTTGGTGCTGCCGCCGCACGACCGCCACCTGCGCCGCGTGCAGCCACTGGTGCAGTGGCTGCAGCAGGCGATCTGAACTCGGCGCTGTTCTGCCGTGCTTTGTTGATACCTGTTAAATAGCATCCAGGAATGCGCGTTCAGCACCGCTAAACGCCGCTTCCCCCGGCCGTTTTCGCGGGGCTCGCACTCGCCCGCGAGACCGCGCACACGCGCTAAAACTCAGGCCGCCGCGCCGTCGAACGCCCAGGCGTCCATCGCCAGCGCCCCCAGCTCGATGCCGCGGTGCAGGCTGCGGCCAACCTTGCCCTTGGCCGCACCAAGGGCAAAGAACAGCGGCAGCAGGTGTTCGTCGCTGGGGTGGTTCTGCTTGGCAAACGGTACCCGCGCCTCCCAGTCCAGCAAGGCCTCGATATCGTTGTCCAGCAAGCGCTGCGCCATCCAGTCGGCAAACGCCTTCGCCCACGGCTGCTCCGGGCCGCCGGCGCGCGACAGCTCGTACAGATTGTGCGTCATGCTGCCGGAGCCGATGATCAGTACCCCCTGCTCGGCCAGCTGCGCCAGCGCCAGCCCCAGCTGGTAGTGCGCGCGCGCGTCCTGCCGCGGCAGGGTGCTGAGGGTGATCACCGGGATGTCGGCCTGCGGATACATCGCCAGCAGCGGCACCCACGCGCCGTGATCCAGCCCTTCGGCGCCGTCGTGACGGGCGCTGATGCCCGCCGCCGCCAGCAGCGCCATCGCCTCGGCCAGCACCTTGTCGTCGCCCGCCGCCGGATACTGCAACTTGTACAGCTCGCGCGGGAAGCCGCCGAAATCATGCACCGTGCCCCAGCGCGGGCTGCTGCCCAGCAGCGGCTGCAGCGCGAGGTAGTGCGCGGACATCATCAGGATGGCGCGTGGCCGCGGCAGGCTGTCGGCGTGAGCGCGCCATACCGCCGGTGCCGGCGAGCCGTTGATCAGCACATCCGGACCGCCATGGGACAGAAACAAGGGAGCGAAGAACATGGTGCGTTACCTGTAGCAAGGGCGGCGCCACACTGGCACCGCCGTCGGGATCATCGTGATGGGCTGAATCAGCCTTTTTTGTAGCCGACCGGCTTCAGCGCCGCGGCTCCGTCGCCGAGCAGCACCTGCACCACGGCCGCCACCACCAGGAAGGCCGGATATTCCCAGCCACCGCCCTGATTGCTGAACACCCAGCCGTTGCCACCGTGGCCGAGCACGCCGGCGCCGATCAGCAGTGGAATCAGGGCCAGCGCCACCGGACGGGTGGCCACCCCCAGCAGCAGCAGCACGCCGCCACCCAGCTCGGCGGCGATGGTGAGGTAGGCGAAGATCGCCGGCAGCCCCAGCGAGGCGAAGTAGCCGACGGTGCCGGCCGGGGTGAACACGAACAGTTTCAGCGCGCCGTGCGCAACGAACATCAGGCCCAGTGCCAGACGCAGGATCAGGGCGGCGTAAGGAGCGGTACGTTGGTCGATCATGATGGTTTCCTTCGGGTGGGTGTGGCGCCACGCGCTGTGGCGATGACTGCATTAAACACCTTGCCAGAGCGCGAATAAACGGCTATTCATGCAATGAATTGCTAACTATAAAG
This sequence comes from Vogesella indigofera, assembly GCF_003633895.1. Taxonomy (GTDB): domain Bacteria; phylum Pseudomonadota; class Gammaproteobacteria; order Burkholderiales; family Chromobacteriaceae; genus Vogesella; species Vogesella indigofera. The sequence continues at coordinate 137,920 of NZ_RBID01000014.1, read as the reverse complement.
AAACAATCATGGACAAGCTGGTGGCCTTACGGGTGTTTCACAGCATTCACGACAGCGGCAGCTTCGTCGCCGCGGCGGCGCGGCTGGAGATGTCCACCGCCATGGTCAGCAAATACCTCGGCGCGCTGGAACAGGAACTGGGCACTCGCCTGATCCAGCGCACCACGCGGCGGCTGGCGTTCACCGAGGCCGGGCTGGACTACGCACGACGCACCGCGCTGGTGCTGGCGCAGCTGGAAGAGGCCGACGCCGCCGCGATGCAGCAGAGCGTGGAGGCGCGCGGCACGCTGCGGCTGGCGGCACCGCTGTCGTTCGGCATGCGCTACCTCGGCGAGTGGCTGGCCGAGCTGCGCTGCCGCCATCCGCTGCTGCAGGTGGAGCTGGAGCTGTCCGACCGCCAGGTCGACCTGGTGGAGGACGGCTTCGACCTCGCGCTGCGCATCAGCACCCAGCCCTTGGGCGGCGGCCTGATTGCGCGGCCGCTGGGGCGCATCGACATGCTGCTGTGTGCCGCACCGTCCTACCTTGCGGCCAACCCTGCGCCGCAGACGCCGGCCGACCTCGCCCGCCACAGCTGCCTGCGCTACCAGCAGGGCAACCAGCCGCAGGTGTGGCGCTTCTGGCACGGCGACGAGGAAATCGCGGTGGCGGTGGACGGCCCGCTGCAGAGCAATAACGGCGACGTGCTGGTCAGCGCCGCGGTGGCCGGCATGGGCATCCTGCTGCAACCGCGCTTCCTGCTGGAGGACGCACTGCAACGCGGCCAGCTGCAGCCGCTGCTCGCCGACTACCGCACCCGCAGCGCCGAGGTGTACGTGGTGTACCCGGCGCGGCGCTACCTGCCGATGAAGGTGCGGGTGCTGATCGAGCTGCTGCAGGACATGCTGGCGCGACTGGCGCCGGCCGCGCGCTGACACGCTGCGCCGGCGCGCCGTTTGCTTTTCCCTTGGCCGCAACCGCACCGCCCGACGGCAGCGCACGCGCAAAAGCCGGCATTTGTTGCCAGAATAGAAAGAAACCCGAGGAGCCGACATGAACCAACACGCCCTGCTGGCCACCCTGGCCGCCCTGGTGCTGCTGCCGGCGCAGGCCGCCGACATGAACAAGGTGCTGCGCGTGGCGCTGAACGCGCCGGAAACCGGCTTCGATCCGGCCAAGGTCTCCGACCTGTACTCCAGCACCGTCACCGAGAACATCTTCGATCCGCTGGTCACCTACGACTACCTGGCGCGGCCGGCGAAGCTGATTCCCAATACCGTCAGCGCGCTGCCCACCATCTCTGCCGACGGCAAGGTGTACACCTTCCGCCTCAGGCCCGGCATCCATTTCGCCACCGATCCGGCCTTCAAGGGCAAGAAGCGCGAGCTGACCGCCGCCGACTACGCCTACAGCATCAAGCGCCACCTCGACCCCAGCATCCACTCGCCGTGGAGCTTCCTGGTCGACGGCCGCTTTGTCGGCGGCAACGAACTGGTGAAGGCCGCCGGCAAGGGCGCGCTGAATTACGACGCGCCGCTGGCAGGCATCAAGGTGCTCGACCGCTACACGCTGCAGCTGACGCTGACCGCCACCAATTTCAATTACCTGCCGATCCTGGCGATGCCGGCGTTCGGTGCGGTGGCACGCGAGGTGATCGAGGCCCACCGCGACAACACCAACGCCCACCCGGTCGGCACCGGCCCCTACCTGTTGAAGGAGTGGAAACCGGGCAGCAGGATCGTGCTGGAGGCCAACCCGGGCTTTCGCAAGGTGGTGTTCAATGCCACGCCGGGTAACGACCCGGTAGACAAGGCGGTGGTGCAGGCGCTGCAGGGCAAGACCCTGCCGCAGCTTGGCCGCATCGAGATCTCCGTCATCGAGGAAGAACAGCCGCTGTGGCTGTCCTTCCTCAACCGCCAGCTGGACGTCAGCGGCATCCCGCAGGCCGCGCTGCAAAGCGCGCTGGTGATCGACCCGAAAAACCCGCTCAAGGTGCGGCTGGCCGAGCAGTACGCGCGGCAGGGCATCCAGCTGCAGCGCCAGCTGCTGCCGGAGGTCACCTTCCACTTCTTCAATATGCAGGACCCGGTGGTCGGTGGCGACAGCAAGGACAAGATCGCGCTGCGCCGCGCCATCGCGATGTCGTTCCCGGTCAGCGAGGCCATCGCCAGCATCCGCCGCGGCCAGGCGGTGCCGATGAACTACATCGTGCCGCCCGGCGTGGCCGGCCACAACCCGGCCTTCCGTGGCGCGCCGAAGTTCGATCCGGCGGCGGCCAACGCGCTGCTGGACCGCTTCGGCTATCGCGTGGGTAGCGACGGCTACCGCACCCGCCCGGACGGCAAGCCGCTGGCGATCGAGCTGGCCTGCGGCACCAGCGCGCTGGACAAGCAGTGGAACGAGTACTGGCAGAAGACCTTCGACACGCTGAAGATCCGCCTCGGCTTCCGGCAGGGCAAGTGGAACGAGCTGTCCAAGGCCAACCACCAGGGCAAGCTGCAGATGTGGGGCATGGCCTGGGGCGCCGACTACCCGGACGGCGAGAACTTCATGCAGCTGCTGTACGGCAGGAATGCCGGCGACTCCAACGCCGCCGACTTCAAGAATGCCGACTACGACCGCCTGTTCGAGGCCTCGCTGAAACTGCCGCACGGCTCGCAGCGCAACCAGCTGTACGACGCGATGAACAAGATCGCGGTGGCGCAGCAGCCGTGGATCTTCGGCGACATCCGCATGCGCAGCACGCTGGCGCACTCGTACGTGAAGGGACTGAAGCTGCACCCGCTGCTAAACACCAGCTGGCGCTACCTGGACCTGCAGAAATGAACGGCCGCGCGGCCGGAGGATAAATCATGCTGGCTTATATCGTCCGCCGCGTGTGGCAGATGGTGCCGACGCTGTTCGGCGTGATGCTGCTGCTGTTCGTGCTGTTCAACTGGGTGGGCGGCGATCCGTCCTACATCCTCGCCGGCAAGAACCTCAGCGCGGAGGCGCTGGCCGGCATCCGCCAGCAGCTGGGGCTGGACCTGCCGCTGCCGCAGCAGTTCCTGATCTTCATGCGCCAGGTGCTGACGCTGGACTTCGGCACCTCGTGGTCGACGCAGCAGCCGGTGTCGGCGCTGCTGCACAGCCGCATCGGGCCGTCGCTGCTGCTCACCGGCAGCATCCTGCTGCTGGGCACCGTGCTGGCGATAGCCATCGCCGCGCTGGTCGCCTACCTGCGCGGCAGCGTCACCGACCGGCTGGTGACGCTGATCGCCACCTGCGCGATGTCGGTCAGCGCGCTGGTGTACATCATCGCCGGCCAGTACTGGCTGGCGTTCAAGGGCGGCTGGTTCCCGATCATGGGCTGGAGCGACAGCACGCTCGACAACCTGCTGCACTACCTGCCGCTGCCGCTGCTGCTGGGGGTGATCGTCGGCCTGGCGCCGGACATCCGCTTCTACCGCAGCTGCTTCGTCGAGGAACTGGGTCACGACTACGTGCGCACTGCGCGCGCCAAAGGCCTGTCCGAGCCGGTGATCATGCTCAAGCACGTGCTGCGCAACGCGATGATCCCGGTGGTGACCTCGCTGATGATGTCGCTACCCTACCTGATGATGGGTGCCATGCTGCTGGAGACCTTCTTCGGCATTCCCGGCATGGGCAAGGAGGTAGTGATGGCGGTGGAGCGCAGCGATTTTCCGGTGATCAAGGCGATCACCATCTACATCGCGCTGGCCACCATGCTGTTCAACCTGCTGACCGACATCGTTTACAAGCTGATCGACCCGCGCGTGCAGCTACACTGACACCATGCCCCACACCTCAACCACGCCGCCTGCGGCCCAGCACCACCACAACAGCCTGACGCGCATCGGCTGGCGCCGGCTGCGCCGCGACCGCATCGGCTTTAGCGCACTGTGCATCGTCGGCGCCTACCTGCTGCTGGCACTGGCCGCCTGGAGCGGCCTCGTCGCCAGCCACTGGCAGGACGAGGTCGCCCATCCCTACGCGCCGCCGACGCTGTTCGCCGGCGCCGCGCCGCACCATGTCGAGCTCAACGCCGCCGACATCGACGCCGCCGACCGCCGCGCCACCAGCGCCGCCGCGCTGGACAGCAGCGGCGCCACCGGCCTGTCCGCCAGCGAGGACCCGCTGGCGGCCGATCTCGCCGCCGCCCAGCAGCAGTCCGCGCAGTACCGCAGCACCGAGCAGGCCCGCGCCGACAGCCTGCCGCTGGGCGCCGACCAGCGTGGCCGCGATGTGCTGCAAAAGCTGCTGCAGGGCAGCGCCACCTCGCTGCAGGTCGGCATCGCCGGCGCGCTGCTGGCACTGACCATCGGCACCGTGCTCGGCGCGCTGTCCGGCTACTTCGGCGGCCTGCTCGATGACCTGCTGATGTGGGGCTACAGCGTGTTCACCTCGGTGCCGGACATGCTGCTGCTGCTGGCGTTTGCCGCGGTCAGCGGTCGCGGCATCGGCACCGTGGTGCTGGTGATGGCATTCACCAGCTGGACCGGCACCTTCCGCCTGATGCGCGCCGAGTTCCTCAAGCACAAGGGTCGCGAGTACGTGCGCGCCGCCGACGCCATCGGCGCCGGCCACGGCCGCCGCATGTTCCACCACATCCTGCCCAACGTCAGCCACCTGCTGCTGGTGCAGTTTTCCATGCTCACCGTGGCGCTGATCAAGTATGAGGCGATCCTGTCCTTCCTCGGCTTCGGCGTCGGCGTCACCCAGGTCAGCTGGGGCGCGATGCTGGCCGAGGCGCCAGCCGAGCTGCTGCAGGGCTACTGGTGGCAGATGCTCGCCGTCACCCTGTGCATGTCGCTGCTGGTCACCGCGTTCTCGCTGCTCAGCGACAGCCTGCGCGACGCGCTCGATCCAAAAGTGAAATAGCCCCGACAGTGGAACAGGCACCCAACGTGAACCAGGCCCCGAAGGTGACATCGTGAACCCCACCCCGCCCCTGCTCAGCGTGCGCAAGCTGCGCGTCAGCTTCCGCGACGAACACGGCCACGGCGCCGAAGCGGTGAAAGGCATCAGCTTCGACATCCCCGCCGGCAAGACCGTGGCGCTGGTCGGCGAATCCGGCTCCGGCAAGTCGGTGACCGCGATGGCAATCACCCGGCTGCTGCCGGAACACGGCTGCCACATCGCCGCCGACAGCGAGATCCTGTTCGACGGCCGCAACCTGCTCACCGCCAGTCGCCGCGAGCTGCGCCGCCTGCGTGGCGGCGACATCGCCATGGTGTTCCAGGAGCCGATGAGCTCGCTCAACCCGGTGTACAGCGTCGGCGAGCAGATCATCGAGACGCTGATGCTGCACACCAGGGTTGGCCGCAAGGCGGCATACCAGCGCGCGGTGGCGCTGCTGAAGGAAGTCGGCCTGCCGACGCCGGACCGCAAGATGAGCAGCTACCCGCACCAGCTATCCGGCGGCCAGCAGCAGCGGGTGATGATCGCGATGGCCATCGCCTGCGAGCCGAAGCTGCTGATCGCCGACGAGCCGACCACCGCGCTGGACGTCACCATCCAGCAGCAGATCCTGCAGCTGCTGGCCGGGCTGCAGAAAAAACACGGCATGGCGGTGCTGTTCATCAGCCACGATCTGGAACTGGTCGGCCAGTTCGCCGACGAGGTGGTGGTGATGCACCACGGCAGCATCCACGAACACGCGCCGGTGCAGCAGATCTTCGAGGCGCCGCAAGACCCCTACACCAAGGCGCTGCTGCGCTGCCGCCCGCACCTGGCACAGCGCCCGGCGCGGCTGCCGGTGATCAAGGACTTCCTCGGCGACAGCTGCTACTTCGAGCCGCCGCAACGCCAGCGCGGCTACCAGGCGGACGACCGGGTGATCCTCGAGGTGCAGGGCCTCTGCGTCGACTACCACAGCCGCCACGGCTGGTTTGGCGGCCGCCACAGCCAGCGCGCGGTGGACGAGGTGTCGTTCACGCTGATGCGCGGCCGCACGCTGGGCATCGTCGGCGAATCCGGCTGCGGCAAGAGCACGCTGGGGCTGGCGCTGATGCGGCTGCAGCAGGCCAGCGTCGGGCGGGTGCTGTTCGAAGGCGAGGACATGCTGGCGCTGACGCCGCGCCAGTTGCGCGACTACAAGCGCCGCATCCAGATCGTGTTCCAGAACCCGTACGCCTCGCTCAACCCGCGCTTCTCCGTGGCGCAGATCCTGACCGAGCCGATGCTGCTGCACGGCATCGGCTGCGATGCAGAGGAGCGGCTGCAGCTGGCCGGCGACTGGCTGGAACACGTCGGGCTGCCTCGCAAGGCACTGGCCAAGTACCCGCACGAGTTTTCCGGCGGCCAGCGCCAGCGCATCGCCATCGCGCGCTGCCTGACCATGCACCCGGAAATCCTGATCTGCGACGAATCGGTGTCGGCGCTGGACGTGTCGGTACAGGCGCAGGTGCTCAACCTGCTGCAGGCGCTACAGGACGAACTGGGGCTGTCCTACCTGTTCATCTCGCACGATCTGGCGGTGGTGAAGCACCTGTCCGACCAGGTGCTGGTGATGCAGCACGGCCGCTGCGTGGAGCTGGCCGACGCCGACACCCTGTACGCCGCGCCGCAGCACCCGTACACCCGCCAGCTGCTGGACGCCATCCCGCAAGGTTGGCCGCACTGCATCAAGCCGCGGGTGGCGTGAGCAGGCGCTGCAACACCCACGCCGCGGCGGCGCCCAGCGGCCGCGGCCGCGCCCACACCGCGTCGATACGCTGCCGCCGCGGCCAGCCGGCCACCGGCAAGGCGTGCAGGCCGGCGCCGTAGCGCGCCACCAGCCAGTCCGGCAGCTCCGCCCAGCCGAAGCCGTGCAGCGCCATTTCCATCAGCAACAGGTAACTGGGCGCCGACCAGCACAGGCCGCCGTTGTCCGTCACCGGGCTATCCTGATAGGTCTTCAGCCGCAGTTCGCGATGCTGGTGCAAGTGTGCCGCCGTCACCGTGTCCTGCCGCGCCAGCGCGTGGCTGGCCGCGACATACAGCGCAGTGTCGGCCGGGCGCGGCAGGCTGCAACTGGCGATGTCGGCCGGATAAGCGGCCAGCGCGGTGAGCAGGCCCAGCTGCGCGCGGCCGCTCTGCAGCAGCGCCAGCACGTCCTCCTGCTCGCCGACCAGGCACTCCAGCTCCAGCGTCGGAAAGCGCTCGGCAAACTCGGACAGCATCGCCTCGAAATCGCCAGTGTGAAAGGTGTCCGACAGCACCAGCGTCAGCCGCGGCTCCAGCCCGCCGGCCAGCAGCTGCGCTTCCAGCTGCAGGCTGTCCTGCGCCGCCAGCGTCTGCCGCGCCGCCGGCAACAGCCGCTGTCCGGCGGCGGTGAGCTGCGGCTGGCGCCCGACACGCTCGAACAGCGTGACGCCGAGGTCGATCTCCAGGTTGGCGATGGTCTCGCTGATGGTGGACTGGCGCTTGCCCAGCCGCCGCGCCGCCGCCGAGAACGAGCCCAGCTCCGCGGCCAGCACGAACGCGGCGATGGCGTCGGCAGAGATGAACATATCGGTTTCTCCGATGGATGCTAGCTGTTATCAGGCAGAAAAACCTATCACACTGGCCGTCAATCCGATAGCACAAGAAAGGTTGGCCGCAATGATGACCCCCGACAAGACGCTGCGTGAACGGCTGCTGCATGCCGTGCTGTACGAGGTGTGCGCGATGGCGCTGCTGGTGCCCCTGGGCAGCTGGCTGCTCGATGCCGGCCTCGGCCACGTCGGCGTGCTGGCGCTGCTGATGTCGAGCATCGCGATGAGCTGGAACATGCTGTTCAATGCGCTGTTCGAACGGCTGGAGCGGCGCACCGGCTGGCAGCGCACGCCGCTGGTGCGCAGCCTGCACGCCATCGCCTTCGAGGGCGGGCTGGTGTTCCTGTGCGTGCCGGTGGCCGCGTGGTGGATGGCGATCAGCTACTGGCAGGCGTTCCTGCTCGATGTCGGCATCCTGCTGTTCTTCCTGCCCTACACCTATGTCTTCAACTGGTGCTACGACCACGCCCGCGCGCGGCTCTTGGCACGCCGGCTGGCCTGCGGCCAAGCTTGAAGCCGTCCCCGGCCAGGGCCGGGCGGCCGTCGCTCACAAGGGCAGCAGGTGGATGCCGTCAAAGCCGAGATGGTGGCTCAGCTCGCGCAGGATCAACAGCCGGGCGGCAAACTCGCCGTCCGTCGGCAGCCCCTCCAGCGCCGCCGGACGCCCCTGCACCACCTCGGCAAAGCGGCCGAAGGTGAACTCCAGCTGCGCGGTGGACAGCCACAGCGTGCCGCTGCCGTGCACGCCGGCATGAGCGGCCAGTGCGCGCAGCGCGCCATCCTGGCTGTAGAGCAGCGACGCCGGTGCCAGCTGCGCCCGTGCCGGCGCCAGCGCGTCCTCCACCGTCATGATCGCCAGCTCGATTTCCGCCGCAGTCGGTGGCTGGTGGCGGAAGTGCTGCTGCGCGGTGCGGCGGTAGCCCAGCGGCAGGCTCAGCAGCCGTGGCGGCGCGCTACCGCTGCCGCTGGCCAGCCGGGTTTCGTCGCCATCCAGCTGCAACAGGGTGAGGGCGCTGCCCGCCGGCAACTGCTGCTGCAGCCGGGCATAGAGCGGAAGAAGGGACATGTGGCACACCGGCAAGCGCATGACGATACGACGATGTTACGCCGCCGGCGCCGGCACTGGCTAGCCGCTGCCGCACGCCGTGTCACAGGCCGACAACGCCGCCGCCATGGGCTATGGTAAGGGAGGCTCTTGCCACACTTCCGGAAAGGAATCGACGATGAACTCCCCCCTACTCATGGCCGCCATGGCGCTGTCGCTGCTGGCAGGCTGCGGCGGCTACGGTCACGGCCCTCGCCACGCGCAGGGCGGCATGCCCATGCCGCAGGATGGCGCGATGATGCAACACGATGGCATGCATAGCGGCATGGCGATGATGCCGCCGGCGATGTTCCGCAGCGGCATGCTGATGGCGCACGGTGGCAAGACGCTGTACAGCTTTGACCGGGATCAGGCCGGCAGCAGCGTGTGCTACGGCGACTGCGCGATGAAATGGCCGCCCTACCTCGCCCCGGCCGGCGCCAGCGCCAGCGGCGACTACGGCCTCAGCAACCGCAACGACGGCAGCCGGCAATGGACCTATCGCGGCAAGCCGCTGTACTTCTGGTCCGGCGACCAGAAACCGGGCGACATGATGGGCGACAATATCGGCAATGTCTGGCACGTGGTGCGCCCGTGACGCGAGCGTGATGTGAACCGGTACGCAAGGTTGGCCGCAGCGCTGCCCGGCCGCGGCCGGCGCCCGCCGCTGGCTAGCTGCGCGCCGGGAACAGCGGAATCAGCTTGCGCTGCTCCAGGCAATCCGGCTCGCCTTCCTGATAGTCGGCGCAGATCCACGGCCGCACCGCGTAGATGGTACACAGCATGGTCTGCCGGTCCAGCGCCGCACACCAGCCGTCGTCCAGCCGCAGCATCACGTGGCCGCCCCACTGGTCCTGGGTGACAAAGCGGTCCGGCACGTCGTCGTCGCCGGCAATCAGCATCACCTCCAGCCGGCAACAGCAGGCGCGGCAGCTGTCGCAACGGATCTGCTGCGCCATCAGTAGCCGCGCTCGCGCAGCACCTGCCCCTGCACCGCGTCCCCCGCCGCCAGCCGCTCAAGGTTGGCCGCAATCTGGCGCACGGCTTCCTCGCGCAGGGTGATGGCGGCGATGTGCGGCGTCACCGTCACCGCCGGGTGTTGCCACAGGCGATGGCCATGCGGCAGCGGCTCGCTGGCGAACACGTCCAGCTGCGCACAGCGCAGATGGCCGGCATCCAGCAGCGCCAGCAGCGCGTCCTCGTCCAGCAGGTCGCCACGGCCGGCGTTGATCAGCATCGCGCCGGGCGGCAGTGCGGCCAACCTTTGTGCGTTCAGCAGGCCCTGCGTCTGCGGCGTGGACGGCAACACGCAGGCCAGCACCTCGCTGCCGGCCAGCAACTCGGCCAGGCCGTCGTCGCCGTGCAGGCAAGTCACGCCCGGCAGCTGGCGCGGCGAGCGGCTCCAGCCGCTGACCCGATAACCGTCGGCGGCCAGCGCCTGCGCCACCGCGCTGCCGATCTCGCCCAGCCCCAGCACGCCGACGCGCACCTCGGCCGGCAGCTTCGGCGCCAGCATCTTCCACACCCCCGCCGCCTGCTGGCGGCGATAGACATCCATGTGCCGCTGGTAGGACAGCACGCCGAAGCGGATGTACTCACTCATCTGCTGCGCCATACCGCCATCGAGCAGGCGGTAGATCGGCACGCCGGCGGCCAGATCGTCGCGCGCCAGCAGCTTGTCGACGCCGGCACCGAGCGCAAACACCGCCTCAAGCTTCGGCAACCGGGCAAACAGCGCCGGTGGCGGCCCCCAGGTAATCACGTAGCGCACCGCCTCCGGCTGCGTCATCTCATCCAGACTGATGAAACGATGCTGCGGCAGCGCCGCGCGGAACAGGTCGAGGTAGGCGGCAACTTCTTTGGCACTGGGGGTGTGGATCAGGATCATGGTGGGCCTGGCGATAACGGTGAGGCAGACATCTTACTGCGAATCGCCGCCAGCGGCGCGATGCAGCCAGGCGCGACAGCGGCGCTTGGCCACTGCCGCGGCGCCGGCAACACACGGCTCAGGCGACGGATGACTCCGCGACCGCCGGCAGCGGCTTTTTCAGGTACAGCCGCTGGTGCCCCGGCGGGCAGTCGTCCAGCACGCCCATCAGCTGGTAGCCCAGCTTGTGGTAGAAGTCCGGTGCCTGGAAGCTGTAGGTGTACAGGAACATGCCGACGCAGCCACGACGGCGCGCCTCGACTTCCACTTGCGCCATCAGTTGCGCGCCTAGGCCGGCGCCGCGCTGCGCGGCGTCCAGCCACAGGTAGTCCACGTACAGCCAGCCCATACCGGAGTGGCCGAACAGGCCGCCGACCACCACGCCGGCCTCGTCCCGCGCGTACAGTTCGACATCCTGATAAGCGTAATCGCCGATCTGCCCGACGTTGAAGGCCTTGAGGCCCAGCTGGACGACTTCGCGCGCCTGCGGATCGGCGCCAAGACTGAACTGGAAACTGTGCTGCGACATGGCCGGACTCCCGGAGTGATAAGGCAGCCAGTCTAGCGATAATCCGCCACCGGGCGCGAGGCAGCGTGCCCGCATCGATACGGCACTGTCCCAAACAGGCGGCCAACGTTGGCCAGACAGCAAGCGGCACACACCGGCATCCGGCAAAGCCATCCTGAACTTGCTGGTGGGTAAGGTGGCACAGGGCGCCGACACCCGGCTTGTGTTGTGGGTGCTGACCATGCAAGGCATCAACCAGGATCAAACGGCAAAGTGCCGCTTTGTTGCCGAAAAGCGGCGCTTTGCCATTCTGCTGCTGGCATAATCCAGCCTCATCGCATAACCGTTGCCGCGCATCCCATCATGGCCTCATTCCTTCGCCTGCTTGTCCTTAGCCTGCTGTTCAGTCTTGCCCTCCCCGCCGCTGCCAACGAAAAGTTCGGTCAGGTTGAGCTCGATGCGCAAAAGGAACTGCTGCAACTGAAGATCGACAGCAGCCGCGAGCTGACCCAGAAGGATGTCGACAGCCTGAAGAACCGTATCGATGCACTCGATAAACGGCTGGACGATCAGAACAACCGCGTCGGCGATATTGGGCAGGCGGTCGACCGGTTTGCGGTAATCACGGGTATTGCGGGGCTGGTAGTGACGCTGCTGCTCGCCCTTGTCGGCTTGATTGGCTATCTTTCCGTCACCCGACAAGCCAAAGAAGAGGCCAAGACGGCCAGCCGGCAATGGTTCGATAGCAACCATGAAGACTTGCTCGCACAAATTGATGAACTGAAGAAAAAAGCGGTGCAGGGTCATCAGGCTATTGAGCACTCGGTAAACGAGGTGGTGCAAAAGCGCGATGCTGCCATCACGCAAATGCAGGAAGGGTTGAAGACGTCTGGTGAAGACGGCACGCCCATCAACCGTGACGAAGAAGCTGCACTGCGTCAAAGCGCCGAAGAGATCAAGACCAGACCGGAAGCCAGTTATTCTTTTGATGACTGGAACACCCGGGCCTTCAACGCTTACCACGCCAAACAATATGAAGATGCCGCGCTGTACTGGAAACACGCGAGCAGCATCCCCAATACCGGTACGGTCAAAGCGGCGCAGGCCCTTTTCAATCGCGCGATCACATTAAATCAGCTGCAACGGCATTCTGAAGCTTGTACCACCTACCAGCAGCTGATCGACACCTATTCGTCCGACAACACGCCCGCCATCCGCGAACAGGTCGCCAAGGCTATGCTCAACATGGGAGCCACCTGCGGACAAATGCAGAAGCCCGCTGAGGAAATCGCCGCCTACCAGCAGCTAATCGACACTTACTCGTCCGACAATACACCGGCCATCCGCAAACAGGTCACCATGGCCATGCGCAATATGGGGATTGTCCTCGGACAAATGCAGAAACCAGTCGAGGAAGTCGCCATCTATCAGCAGCTAATCACCAATTACTCATCTGACAATACACCCGCTATCCGCGAACAGGTTGCCAAGGCCTTGTTCGATATGGGCAACTCTCTTGGGGCCATCCAGAAGCCCGACGAGGCCTGTGCTGCCTACCAGCAGCTGATCACCGCCTATTCGTCCGACACTACCCCAGCTATCCGCGAACAAGTCGCCAATGCATTCAACGGCAAAGGCTTTGTCCAACTGTTGAAAGCCAAGAAAGTGTGGCAGAACAGGGAGCAAGCTCTATCCCTGCTGAGAGAAGCGCAGAACGATCTGCTTGCCAGCCTCGAACTACGTACCGATTGCGGCATGACGTATGGCAATCTTGCCTACGTGCAGTGGCTGTTCGGCGAAGCACTGGCAGCCGAAAACAGTTTCCGTAGCGCACTGGCCGCCCCCCAGAATAGTGGCGAGGCGCTGTACAAAGGTACAGTGGCCGACATTGAGCAGCATACGATTGCGGAAGACGAAGGCTTCCGGGCAATGGTCGAACGGCTGTGGGCCGAGCATCAGGCCGCGAAGTCCAACGGAGACTGACTACGCCATTGCACGCGGCTGATGTCCCTAAAAATCCAGGCAGCGGATCGCCGGAATTAGCCGCTGATTCCGATAGTCACCACAAAAGCCCAAATAATCCACCGCACCACCCGCCTGATAACAAGGTTGGCCGCAAACCGTCATGGTTTGCGGCCAACCTTCATTCCTTCATTGATCAGATCAACAGGAGTTATCCGGCCAAGGTCACGTGCCGCAGAAGGTGCGGTAACCGGCCGCCAGCTCCGGCGCCGCCGGCAGCGCGTAGCGCTCCCGCCCGTCACGTTCGGTGAACGGGTCGGCCAGCACGTCCAGCAGGCGCAGCGTCAGGCTCATGTCGCCGTGTTCGCTGGCGGCGGCCAGCGCTTCTTCCACCAGATGATTGCGCGCGATGTACAGCGGATTGAGTGCGCGCATCGCGCTGGCGCGCACGGCGGCGGCTTGCGGCTCGGCGGCGAGGCGTTGCTGCCAGCGCGCCAGCCACGGCTGCAACGCGGCCGGATCGGCAAACTGTGCGGCCAACCTTGAACCGTCGCCATCCACCGCGTCGGCAAGGTAGCGCCAGCAAAGGGTGAAGTCCGCCTTCTGTGCCTGCAGCAGCGCCAGCCAGTCGTCTGCCAGCTGCTGGTCGTCGTCCTCTGCCGTGTAGAGGCCGAGCTTGCGCCGCGCCTGCGCCAGCCACTGTTCGCGGTAATGATCGACAAAGCGGTGGATGACGTCGGTGGCCTGCGCCACGGCCTGTTGCTGCGATTCGGCGTCCAGCAGCGGCAGCAGCGTTTCCGCCAGCCGCGCCAGGTTCCACTGCGCGATGGCGGGCTGGTTGCCGTAGGCGTAGCGGCCGCGCTCGTCGATGGAGCTGAACACGGTGGCCGGGTCATAGGCGTCCATGAACGCGCACGGGCCGTAGTCGATGGTTTCGCCGCTGATGGTCATGTTGTCGGTGTTCATCACGCCGTGGATGAAGCCGGCGTGCATCCACTGGGCAATCAGCCGCGCCTGGCGCCGGCACACCGCGTCGAGGAAGGCAAGATAAGGGTTGGCCGCACCCAGCAGCGCCGGATCGTGGCGGCGGATGGCGTAGTCGGCCAGTTGCTGCAGCGCGTCCTCGTCCTCGCCGTTGGCGAAGTATTCGAAGGTGCCGACGCGCAGGTGGCTGGCAGCGACGCGGGTCAGCACCGCGCCGGGCAGAGGCCGTTCGCGCGACACGGTCTCGCCGGTGGCCACTACCGCCAGCGCGCGGGTGGTGGGAATGGCCAGCGCCTGCATCGCCTCGCCGATGATCAGCTCGCGCAGCATCGGCCCTACCGCCGCCTTGCCGTCGCCGCGACGCGAGAACGGGGTGCGGCCGCTGCCCTTGAAAGCGAGGTCACGACGTTGGCCGCAGCGGTCGATTACCTCGCCCAGCAGCAGTGCGCGGCCGTCGCCCAGCGTCGGCGAGTAGCCACCGAACTGGTGGCCGGCGTAGGCCTGCGCGATCGGCTGCGCACCGTCCGGCAGCACCGCGCCGGAAAACTGGGCAGCCAGCGTTTCCGGTGCGACTGTCGCGCTATCCAGCCCCAGTTCCTGTGCCAGCGCGGCGTTCCAGTACAGCAGCTGCGGTTGCGGCGGGATGGCCGGTTGCCATGGCACCGCGTGTTGCGGCAGGTCGCGGGCGTAGCTGTTATCGAAGGCGATGAGGGGCATGATCTGGCTTTCTGGCTATAAAAACCTGTTTACGATCTCGCGAGCTCACGCGAGACAAGGCAAAAACGGCGGAGGAAGCGGCGTTTATCCGGAGATAAACCAACATGCCGAAGGCGTTTTTAACACCGTATCGCCCCATTGATATCAGTGGCAGCAGATCGTAAACAGGTTCCAAGACTGATGGGGGTTCGACCGCGCCGCGGCGGCAAGGTGCGCCGTGCGCGGCAGCAAAAAGCCGCCCCGGAGGGCGGCTGACTATCGGTTAACGGCTGCGGCCAACCTTGCTGCCCGGTTTGGCGCCACCACCGCCACGACCGGTGTTGGGCTTGGCGGCGGCGGGTTTGCCGGCTGGCGCCTTGGTGGCGGCCGGTTTGGCGCTGGCGGTGAAGGTCTTGCCACTGCCACGCGGGCTGCCGGCCGGGGCGCGCTGGCCCTGCGGCTTGCCACGGCCCAGCGGCTGCTGACCGAAACGGTGGCGCGCGGCGGCGGCCTTGTCGCCCGGCGGTGTCGGCGGGATCAGGCACTGCTTGCTGTGGCCGATCAGGTCGCCACGCCCCATGTCGATCAGCGCCTCGTAGATGATCTGCCAGTTGTCCGGGTGGTGGTAGCGCAGCAGCGCCTTGTGCAGCTTGCGGCGGTAGCCGTCGCGCACCACATCCACCTTTTCCGAGCTGCGGGACAGGCGCTTCAGCGGGTTGCGGCGGGTGTGCCACATGGTGGTGGCCATCGCCATCGGCGTCGGGGTGAAGGTCTGCACCTGGTCGAGGCGGAAGTTGTTCTTCTTCAGCCACAGCGCCAGGTTGACCATGTCTTCGTCGCTGGTGCCCGGGTGGGCGGCGATGAAGTACGGGATCAGGTACTGTTCCTTGCCGGCTTGGCGGCTGAAGCGCTCGAACAGCTCCTTGAACTTGTCGTAGGCGCCCATGCCCGGCTTCATCATCTTGGACAGCGGGCCTTCTTCGGTGTGTTCCGGCGCGATCTTCAGGTAGCCGCCGACGTGGTGCTGCACCAGCTCCTTGATGTACTCCGGCGATTTCACCGCCAGGTCGTAGCGCAGGCCGGACTGGATGTTGATCTTCTTGATGCCCGGCAGCGCGCGCGCCTTGCGGTACAGCTGGATCAGCGGGCCGTGGTCGGTGCCGAGGTTCTCGCACACGTCGGGATAGACACAGGACAGCTTGCGACAGGAACGCTCGATCTTCGGGTCCTTGCAGCTGAGGCGGTACATGTTGGCGGTCGGGCCGCCCAGATCGGAGATGTGGCCGGTGAAGCCCGGCGTCTTGTCGCGGATTTCCTCGATCTCTTTCAGGATCGACTCTTCCGAGCGGCTCTGGATGATGCGGCCTTCGTGCTCGGTGATCGAGCAGAAGGTACAGCCGCCGAAACAGCCGCGCATGATGTTGACCGAGTACTTGATCATCTCCCACGCCGGGATGTGCGCGTCGCCATAGCTCGGGTGCGGATTGCGGGCGTAGGGCGCGCCGAACACGAAGTCCATTTCCTCGGTGGTCAGCGGGATCGGTGGCGGCGTCAGCCACACGTCGCGCGTGCCGTGGCCCTGCACCAGCGCGCGGGCGTTGCCGGGGTTGGATTCCAGGTGCAGGGTGCGGCTGGCGTGTGCGTACAGTACCGGATCATGCGCCACTGCCTCGTAGGACGGGATGCGGATCACGGTCTTGGCGCGTTCGGCGCGGCGCTTGGCCAGGCGCTCCTCGCGCGACTCGATGCGGATCACCTGCGGTTTGGCCGCATCGTTGCCGGCGGTGGCCTTGGCCGCCTGTTCCGGAATCTCTTCGTACGGGTTGAGGTGGACATCGACCTTGCCCGGCACGTCGACCACGCTGGAGTCCATCTCCTGCCATTCTTCGTCCGGCAGCCAGCCGTGCGGCACCACGAAGGCGGTACCGCGGATGTCGCGCATCTCGGACAGCTTCTCGCCGCGCGAGGCGCGGTGGGCGATTTCCACCAGCGCGCGCTCGGCGTTGCCGTACAGCAGGATGTCGGCCTTGGAGTTCACCAGCACCGACGGGCGCACCTTCTCGCTCCAGTAGTCGTAGTGGGCGATGCGGCGCAACGATGCCTCGATGCTGCCGATCATCACGCCGACGCCGGGATAGGCCTCGCGGCAGCGCTGCGCGTACACCGTCACCGCGCGGTCCGGGCGCTTGTTGGCCTCGGCGTGCGGGGTGTAGGCGTCGTCGGAGCGCGGGCGGCGATCGGCGGTGTAGCGGTTGATCATCGAGTCCATGTTGCCGGCGGTGACGCCGAAGAACAGGTTGGGCTTGCCCAGCTCGCGGAAGGCGTCGGCGCTGTTCCAGTCCGGCTGCGCGATGATGCCGACGCGGAAGCCCTGCGCCTCCAGCAGCCGTCCGATCAGCGCCATGCCGAAGCTCGGATGGTCGATGTAGCAGTCGCCGCTGACAATGATGATGTCGCAGGAATCCCAGCCCAGCTCGTCCATCTCGGCGCGGCTCATCGGCAGGAACGGCGCGGTGCCGAAGCGTTGCGCCCAGTATTTGCGGTAACTGTTGATCGGTTGTGGTGCGGCAGGAAGCGTCATCGTGGCAGGTATTCCGTGTAAGACCGCGCATTGTGCCAGAAAGCGGCGCGGCTTTCACCTGAAAAAGGCTTTTTTTTCATTGACATAGCGTTGCAATACCCATAAAAAAGTTACGGCTTTTGCAGCGCCCGGGTGGTGGCAGAACAGGCTGTTCTGCCGGCGGCGGCCAGTGCCGGCCGTTCACCTTGCGGGCAGAAGGTGTAGCATGAAAGCGGCGGCGACAATTGACGCGGCCAATCACTCAGGCAAATGTCATTACCTAGTCCAGGATGCACCCCATGAGCCGTCATTACCGTCTGCTGCCCGCCGTGCTGTTGAGCCTGTATCCAACGTTGGCCGCAGCGCAGGTGCTGAACGTCGCCTTCGGCGAATCGCTGGAGCCGTACGTGATGCCGCAGCAGGCATCCGGTATCGAGGTGGAGATCATCCGCGAGGCATTGCGCGCCGAGGGGCTGGGCATGCAGCCGGTGTTCATGGCGCAGAAGCGGCTGCCGCTGGCGCTGAAAAACCCGCGCATCGACGCCATTGCCACCATCCGCCCCGATTCCGGGCTGAAGGCGGCCTATTCCGAGCCCTACGTCTACTACGAGGATGTCGCCGTCACCCTGCGCAGCCGCAACCTGCAGCTGCGCGAGGTGGCCGAGCTGGGCAAGTACAGCATCTCCGCCTTTCCGCTGGCGACTCAGTACCTGGGCGCCGAGTTCGCGCGCATGGCGGCGAACAATCCGCGCTACGGCGAGACCGGCAACCAGGTCGACCAGAACCGGCTGCTGTACCGCCACCTGATCGACGTGGTGGTCGCCGACCAGCGCATCTTCAAGTACATGAACCAGCGCGTGGTCAGCGACTTCCGCGAGGTGGTGCAGCCGGTCAGCTACCACCTGCTGTTCGAGAAGCTGCCCTACCGCGTCGCCTTCCGCTCTGCCGCGCTGCGCGACCGCTTCAACCGCGGGCTGGCCACGCTCAACGGCAACGGCCTGTACCAGCAGATCCTCAACCGCTTCCAGTACGCCGACAGCGTCGACTGAACGGCGGGCAGTTACGCTAGAATCTGCCCTTTGCCGATTAGCGGAACACCGTGCCATGAGATCGCTGTTTTTCCCTGTTGTCCTGCTGTCGCTGCTGGGCGGCTGCGCCAGCCACACCCCGACCCCGGTGGCCACGCCGTTCCCGCTGCTAAGCCAGCAGGACGGCCTGGCCGAGCCGGCCTCGGCGCCGGTTGCCACCACGCCGGTAATCACCCCGAGCATCCCGCCCAGCGTGGTGCCACCGAAAAAGGCGACCCTGCCGCCGGCGCAGCTGCTGGATAAGCTGCTGCCGACCTACGTCAAGCCGCGCAGCGGCTGGCGCGACGACATCGTCAACGCCATCGGCGCGCTGCAGCTGCCGCCGACGGCGGAGAACTTCTGCGCGGTGATCGCGGTGATCGAGCAGGAATCGACCTTCCAGGCCGACCCGGTGGTGCCGGGCCTGCCGGCCATCGTGTGGAACAAGATCGAGGAAAAGGTCGCCGGTTACCACATCCCGCTGCCGCTAGTGAAGGCGGCGCTGCTGAAACCGTCGCCGACCGGCGAGAGCTACAAGTCGCGCATCGACAGCCTGCGCACCGAGCGGCAGATGAACGACCTGTTCGAGGACATGGCGGCCGAGGCCGGCAAGCTCGGCCTGCCGGTGGGCATGAAGAACCCGATCCGCACCGCCGGCACCATGCAGGTCAGCGTCGATTTCGCCCAGGGCCACATCCGCGCCTGGCCCTATCCCTACCGCTACCAGGGCAGCCTGCGTGACGAGGTGTTCAGCCGCCGCGGCGGCATCTACTTCGGCACCGCCAACCTGCTGCACTACCCGGCCGGCTACCGCGACATGGTGTACCGCTTCGCCGATTTCAACGCCGGTCGCTACTCCAGCCGCAACGCCGCCTTCCAGCTCGCGGTAGCGCAGCTGAGCGGGCGCCAGCTGGCGCCGGACGGCGACCTGCTGCGCTACCGCGACGGCCTGCCCTCCGGCGAGGCCAGCAG
Organism: Vogesella indigofera; assembly: GCF_003633895.1. Classification (GTDB taxonomy): domain Bacteria; phylum Pseudomonadota; class Gammaproteobacteria; order Burkholderiales; family Chromobacteriaceae; genus Vogesella; species Vogesella indigofera. The sequence goes on along the minus strand of NZ_RBID01000014.1, from coordinate 118,664 downwards.
CACCGAGCGTGCGCTGTACCAGATGAGCCAGCGCCTGGGGTTGAGCGACAGCGCCATCCTGCGCGACCTGAAACAGGAAAAGAACAGCAGCTTCAGCCAGAGCGCGCTGTACCAGAAGGTGATGGCGCTGGCCGACCAGCAGCTGGGCCGCAAGGTGGCGCGCGAGGCGTTTCCGCAGATCCGGCTGAACAGCCCGAAGATCACGCGCAAGCTGACCACCGAGTGGTTTGCCAAACGCGTCGGCTGGCGCTACGACAACTGCCTGAAGCGCAGCCCGCTATAAACGGCAAAAGCCCACCGCGCTGCGGTGGGCTTTTTTGCGGCCGGCACACGCCGGCGGCAGACAAAACAAAAACACCACCCGAAGGTGGTGTTTTTGCTTGAATCCTGGCGTCCCCACGGGGAATCGAACCCCGGCCGCCGCCGTGAAAGGGCAGTGTTCTAACCGCTAAACTATAGGGACTGTGGTGCACCCGGAGCGATTCGAACGCCCGACCCTTTGGTTCGTAGCCAAATACTCTATCCAACTGAGCTACGGGTGCAGTGCTGGCGGAGAAAGAGGGATTCGAACCCTCGATACAGGTTTAAGCCCGTATGCTTCCTTAGCAGGGAAGTGCCTTCGACCTCTCGGCCATTTCTCCGTCAAGCGAGGCGCCATAATACTAACGAAGGCGCCTGCTGTCAAGCTTTAGTGCCAATTAATTGGCAATTGCCTGGTCCAGACCGAAGGCCTTGTGCAACACGCGCACCGCCAGCTCCAGATACTTCTCGTCGATCAGCACCGACACCTTGATCTCGGAAGTGGAGATCATCTGGATGTTGATGCCCTCTTCCGCCAGGGTGCGGAACATGGTGGAGGCGATGCCGCAGTGCGAGCGCATGCCGACACCGACGATGGACACCTTGGCCACCTTGTCGTCGGCGTCGATCTTGGCGGCGCCGATGTGGGTCTGCACGTCGCGCAGCACGCCCATGGTGCGCGGGAACTCGCCGCGCGGCACGGTGAAGGAGAAATCGGTGGTGCCGTTTTCGCCGACGTTCTGGATGATCATGTCGACTTCAACGTTGGCATCGGCGATCGGGCCCAGGATCTGGTAGGCGATGCCCGGCTTGTCCGGCACGCCCTTGACGTTGATGCGTGCTTCGTTACGGTCGAACGCGATACCGGCAACTACGGCCTTTTCCATATTCTCATCTTCCTCAAACGTAATCAGTGTGCCCTCGCCCTCGTCTTCAAAGCTGGAGAGCACGCGCAGGCGTACCTTGTACTTGCCGGCGAACTCCACCGAGCGGATCTGCAGGATCTTGGAACCCAGCGACGCCATCTCGATCATCTCTTCGAAGGTGATGGTCTTCAGGCGGCGCGCTTCCGGCACCACGCGCGGGTCGGTGGTGTAAACCCCGTCCACGTCGGTGTAGATCTGGCATTCGTCGGCCTTCAGTGCCGCCGCCAGTGCCACCGCGGAGGTGTCGGAGCCGCCACGGCCCAGCGTGGTGAGGTTGCCCTGCTCGTCGATGCCCTGGAAGCCGGCAACAACGACCACGCGGCCTTCGCCCAAGTCGCCACGCATCGCGGCTTCGTCAATCGACTGGATGCGGGCCTTGTTGAAGGCGCTGTCGGTAACGACACGCACCTGCCAGCCGCAGTAACTCTTGGCCTCGACGCCGATTTCCTTCAGCGCCATGGACAAGAGGCCGATGGTGACCTGTTCGCCGGTAGAGATGATTACATCGAGTTCGCGCGGATCGGGCTGATCCTGGATTTCCTTGGCCAATGCGATCAGGCGGTTGGTTTCCCCGCTCATGGCGGATACGACAACCACCACATCATGTCCCTGGGCTTTCCATTTGGCGACACGGCGGGCCACGTTCTTGATGCGCTCCGGGGAGCCCATCGAGGTACCGCCGTACTTTTGTACGATAAGTGCCATGTTATGTTTTCTTGATAGGGTTTTGGATGTCGAACGATGATTCTTGCCTGATCTGCTACAGAAATGCAAGCCGCCGCGCCGCAAAAAACACGCCCTGTCCCGCAGTGCAGCAAGCCGTGCCGCAACCGTGCGCGACCGCGGCCATTCCGGGGTCAAAAAAACCCGCCGGAGGGCGGGTTCAGAACGTGTTCACGATCTCGCACGCTCACGCGAGACAAGATGAAAACAGCTGAGGAAGCGGCGCCTGGCTGAAATATAAACAAGCCTACCGAAGCCGTACTCACCGCGTCACGTTTCACGACGCGCAGCAGATCGTGAACAGGTTCTCAGACGCAGAGCGGGGCTTCTCGCATCGCCTCCAGCTGCTGTTGCAGTTCGACAATGCGCTCCTGCCAGTACTGCGCGGTATCGAACCACGGAAAGGCGACGACAAAGGCCGGATCCTCGCGCCGCCGCGTCAGCCACGCGCTGTAGTGCAGCAGGCGCAGCGTGCGCAGCGCTTCCAGCAGGTGCAGCTCGCGGCGGTCGAAATCGCAGAAGTCCTCGTAGCCGACGATCAGCTCCAGCAGCTGCGCCTGTTGCTGCGCGCGGTCGCCGCTGAGCAGCATCCACAAGTCCTGCAGCGCCGGTGCCATGCAGCTGTCGTCGAGATCGACGAAGTGCGGCCCCTCCTGCGTCCACAGGATGTTGCCGACGTGACAGTCGCCGTGCACGCGGCGCCAGCTGATGTCGCCGGCGCGGTCGAAGGCGCGGCGCACCTCGTCCAACGCCTGTCGTGCCGCCTGCTCGTAAGGGGTGGCCAGGTCGTAGGGCAGCTGCGCCTGTTCCTGCACGCAACGCAGCGAGGCCTCGCCATAGCTGTCGAGGTCCAGGGTTGGCCGCAAGTGGTAGGGCGCCACCGCGCCGTGCGCGTGCAGGCGGCCGAGGAAGCGCCCCAGCCAGGCGAGGGTGTCCGCGTCGTCCAGCTCCGGCGCGTGGCCGCCGCGGCGCGGGAACAGCGCGAGGCGGAAATCCTGGTAGTGGTGCAGCGTGCGGCCGCCGAAGGCCAGCGCCGTCACCACCGGGATGTCGCGCGCGGCCAGCTCGGCGGCGAAGTCGTGCTCCTCCTGGATCTGCGCGTCGCTCCAGCGCTCCGGGCGGTAGAACTTCGCCACCAGCGGCGTGCCGTCCTCGATGCCGATCTGGTAGACGCGATTTTCGTAGCTGTTCAGCGCCAGCAGGCGGCCGTCGCAGCGCAGGCCGAGGCTTTCCACCGCATCGAGCAGGAAATCCGGGGTCAGGCGCGAAAAGGGGTGCAGGGAGTTGGCTGTCATGGCCGGCATTATAAGGCGCATGGCGCGATGCTTTGCGATTTGTCGGCCAGCCTTTACCATCCGCGGATGAGTTCAACTTCCTTTAGCTATTTCCAGTCCGAAGACCGCCTGCTGGTGGTGGTGCAGCCGGGCGACCACAAGCTGTGGCTGACCCGGCGCCTGACCTGCTCCATCGTCGACGACATCGCGCGCCTGTTCGCCAGCCAGGTGCCCGGCGACGGCATTCCCGGTGCCGGCAACGAGGACGAGCGCATCGCGCTGGAACACCGCATGGCGATGAACGAGGAAGACCTCGACGGCCGCGACCAGCATCACCGCCCGCTGCAGTTCAGCGACAGCGCGCCGGCGCGGCCGGGCGACAGCGACATCCTGCTGTGCACCGGGCTGGATGCGCAGCTGGGCCGCGACTACGCCAGCCTCAGCTTTGTCTGCGGCGACAAGACGCTGAACCTGCGCCAGAGCCGTCCCGGTTTTCACCGTTTCCTGCGCACGCTGCTGCTGTGCGCCGACAAGGCCGAATGGCAGCTGCCGGCGGTGCCGGCGTGGCTGACGCAGAGCCTGCTCGGCGAGCTGCTGGCCAACCTGCCGCCGCTGGACGAAAACGACGAGCAGGATCTGCCATGAGCCACCGGCACGCGTTAAGGCTGGCTTCAGCCGCCGCTGCCAGCATTCCCCCTTTTTTCCGGAGCCCGGCATGAACCCGCATCCGTCGCCCTCCCTGCAGCAGGCCGCACAGCGCAGCCTGTGGCTCAGCGTCGCCGTCAACGTCGTGCTCACCGTGCTGCAGATCGTCACCGGGCTGTGGGCAGGCTCGCAGGCGCTGGTCGCCGACGCGCTGCACTCGCTGTCCGACCTGATCGCCGACTTCGTCGCGCTGCTGGCGCGCCGCCACAGCCACAAGGCGCCGGACGACGACCACCACTACGGCCACCAGCGCTACGAGACCGCCGCCTCGCTGGCGCTGGGCCTGCTGCTGCTGGGCGCCGGTGCCAGCATGCTGCTCGGCGCCGGCAACAAGATCACCAGCGCCACACCGCTGGCGCCGGTACACCAGGCGGCGCTGTGGGTCGCGCTGCTGACGCTGCTGGCCAAGGAATTGCTGTTCCGCTACATGCTGAAGATCGCCAGCGAAGTCAAATCCAGCATGCTGGTGGCCAACGCCTGGCATGCGCGCGCCGATGCCGCCTCGTCGCTGGTGGTGGCGCTGGGCATCGCCGGCAACCTCGCCGGCTACAGCTGGCTAGATCCGCTGGCGGCGGCGCTGGTCGGCTTCATGGTCGGCAAGACCGGCTGGGGCTTCGCCTGGGACGCGCTGCACGACCTGATGGACCGCGCCGCTGACGCGGACACCGTGGCCGCCATCCGCGCCACGCTGCTGGCGACGCCGGGGGTGCAGGGCGTGCACGACCTGCGCACGCGGCGCATGGCCGACCAGATCCAGGTCGACGTCCACCTCGAGATCGACGGCAACCTGACCGTGCACCAGGGCCACGACATCGCCGCCGCGGCGCGGCTGCGGGTGATGAGCAGCCAGCCGGTGCTGGACGTGATGACCCACATCGACCCGGTGTGAACGCCTGCGGCCAACCTTGGAACCTGTTCACGATCTAAACCGCACACAGGAAAACACCGTGACGCCGCCATGGCGTCACGGTGTCTTGGTACGGTGCCGTTCACCCCGCCGCCCCGGCCGCCGCCAGGCCGACGCGACACCGTCACGCACACCGCCTCAGGCGGCGTCGTGTTCTGCCGCCAGCGGCGCCCCGCCCAGCGCCTGATACAGCGTGACCGTGGCCGCCAGCTGCGCCTGTCGCGCCGCCAGCCATGCCGACTCCGCCGCCAGCGTGTTCGCCTGCGTTTCCAACAGCGTGCCGCGTTCCAGCGCCCCCAGCCGGTAACGCGCGCTGTCGATCTGTTCCGTGCGCCGCGCCGCGCCCAGCTTTGCCTGCTGCGCCTGCATCCCCTGCTCGCCGCTGGCCACTTCGTGCAGCGCGTCATCCGCCTGCTGCAACGCAGCCAGCACCGTGCTACGCCAGTTCTGCAACTGTTCCTGATACTGCGCCTCGCTCAGCGCCACGCCGGCCTTCAGCTTGCCGCCGTCGAACAACGGTGCCGCCAGACTGGCCAGTGCGCTGCCCAGCCACTGTGCCGGGCCGCCGCCGGCGCTGCTGAGTACGCCCTGCAGCGACAGCGTCAGCGTCGGATACAGCGCGGCGCGCGCCGCCACCACGTCGCCCTGCAGTGCTTGCAGCGTGGCGTCGGCGGCGCGGATATCTGGCCGCCGCTGCAGCAGCGCTGCCGGCTGGATGTCGGCCGGCAACGGCAGGGCCAGTGCCTGCAACTTGCTGCCCTGCGGCCGGAAATCCTGCGGCGCCTTGCCGCACAGCACCGCCAGCGCGTTGTAGGCCTGCTGCAATTCCAGGCGCTGCGCCGCCAGAGTCGCCTGCAGCGTGGCGATCGTCTGCACCAGCTCCGCCTCGTCGCGCGGCGCCGTCTGCCCCAGCCGGATCTGCTGCTGCAACAGGCTCAGCCGCTGCGTCAGCAGCAACAGTCGCCGGCTGTCCAGCTGCTGCTGTTCGTCCAGTAGCAGCAGCGAGAAATACTGGCGTGCCACCTCGCTCTCCAGCGTCAACGCCGCCGCATCGCGGCTGGCGACACTGGCCACCAGCCGCGCGCTGTCGCCGGCCAGCAGCGCCTGCTGCTGCCCCCACCAGTCGAGCTGGTAGCTCAGCGTCGGCGTCAGGCTGACGCTGCTGCTGCCCTGCTGCCGCTGCGCGCTGCCGGACAGGTTCAGCTGCGGCAGGCTGCCGGCGGCGGTCTGCGTCCGCACCGCCTGCGCCTTGGCGATCGCCGCCTGCGCCGCCAGCAGCTCCGGGTTGGCGGCGCGGGCGTCGGCGATCAGCTGCACCAGCTCGGCGCTGCCGAAGGCCTGCCACCATGCGGCATTGCTGCGCGGCGCGTGCCACTGGCCGGCCGGCGCGCGCCAGCTGTCCTGCTGCAGCGGGATGTCGGCAGTACCAGGCGTTGCGGCCAACGTTGTCGTGCTGCAGGCCAGTGCCAGCGCCAGCACGCTCAGACGCCGACGCCAGGATGAATGTTGTTTCATGATTGTGTTCCTGATTATTCCGCGGCCAGTGCCAGCACCGGGTCCAGCTGCGCCGCCTTGCGCGCCGGCAGGTAGCCGAACACGCAGCCGATGGCAAAGGCGCAGCCGAACGCCAGCAGCGGCGGCAGCAATGAAAACGCCACCGACACCCCGCCCAGGCGCAGGCCCCACACCAGCGCCAGTCCCAGCACGATGCCGATCACGCCGCCGAGGCCGCACACCAGCACCGCCTCGACATTGAACTGCAGCAGGATGGCCTGCATCCGCGCGCCGGTGGCCATGCGCAGCCCGATCTCGCGGGTGCGCTCGGTCACCGACACCAGCATGATGTTCATCACCCCGATGCCGCCGACCAGCAGCGACACCGCCGCCACCGAGCCCAGCAGCAGCGTCAGCGTGTTCTGCGTCGAGGTGATCATCTCCACCAGTGACGCGGTATTGCGCAGCTGGAAGTCCTCGCTGCCGTGGCGCGCACGCAGCAGCTGCTGCAGCATGCTTTCGGTGGCGCCGCTGACGCCGATGTCGGCGATCTTCACCGTGATCGAACTGACGAACTGGCCGCCGAACAGCCGCGACTGCGCGGTGGACAGCGGCACGAAGGCGACGTCGTCCTGATCCTGGCCGAAGGTATTGGCGCCCTTGCTGCTCATCACCCCCACCACCTCGAACGGGATGTTGGACACCATCACGTACTGGCCGACCGGCTCCTGCCCGGCCGGGAACAGGCTGTCGACCACGGTCTGCCCCAGCACGATCACCGCCGCCTGTGCCCGTTCTTCCGCCGCGCCGAAGAAGGCGCCGCGGCTGACCGTCCAGTCCTTGACGCGGCCGTAGCTCGGCCACACGCCCTGTACCTGCTGCGTCTGGTAGTCGCGGTTGCCGACGCGCAGGGTGGCGCTGCCACTGCGCATCGGCACCACGCCGTCGATATTGGGCAGCCCCTGCATCGCGCTGGCGTCGGCGGCGGTGAGGGTGGCAATCTCGCCCGTCGCGCGGATGCCGGCGGCGCCGGGGCGCACCAGCAACAGGTTGGTACCCATCGCTTCAATGCGCTGCAGCACGTCGGCCTTGCTGCCGTCACCGATCGCCAGCATGGTCACCACCGCGGCGACGCCGATGATCACCCCCAGCAGCGTCAGCGCGGTACGGAACAGCTTGGCGCGCAGGCTGCCCAGCGCCATGTGCAGCGTCTCCAGCCACGGCACCGCGGCGGGCTGCCGCACCGGCGCCGGCGTTGCCGCGACGGCTGCGGCCAACGTTGGCCGCGCCAGCGCGCCGCTGTCGGATTCGATACGGCCGTCGCGCAAGCGCACGATGCGCTCGGCGTGGCGGGCAATATCAAGATCGTGGGTGATCAGCACGATGGTGCGCCCCTCGCGGTGCAGCTGCTGCAATAGCGCCAGCACCTGCTCGCCGCTGTGGCTGTCCAGCGCGCCGGTCGGCTCGTCGGCGAGGATCACCGGCGCGTCGTTGATCAGCGCACGCGCGATCGACACCCGCTGCTGCTGGCCGCCGGACAGCTGCCCCGGCTTGTGTGTCAGCCGCGTGCCCAGCCCCAGCCTGGTCAGCAGCTGCTGCGCCCGCTGGCGGCGCTGCTGGCGACCGACGCCGGCGTAGATCGCCGGCAGCGCCACGTTGTCCTCGGCGCTCGCCGTCGCCAGCAGGTTGTAGCGCTGGAACACGAAGCCGAAGCTGTCGCGGCGCAGCACCGCCAGCGCGTTGCCGTCCAGCGTCGCCACGTCCTGGCCGTTGACCAGATAGCGGCCGTGGCTGGGGCGGTCGAGGCAGCCGAGGATGTTCATCAGCGTCGACTTGCCGCAGCCGGACGGCCCCAGCAGCGCGACGAACTCGCCGGCGGCGATGTCCAGCGTGATGTCGGCCAGCACCGGCACCGTCTCGTCGCCGCTGGGGTAGTGCTTGCCCAGTTGTTGCAGGCTTAACAGTGCGCCCATGTCAGCCTCCCGGTGGCGGCGGCATGCTGTCGGCCTTGCTGCTGTCGGCGCTCTGCTGCGCCAGTATCAGCTGCTCGCCGACGCGCAGGCCGCTGCGGATCGCCGCCTGGCTGCGGGTGACCAGCGCCACCTCCACCTCGCGCGTTTCCGGCTGGCCGTCGCGGTTCAGCACCTGTGCGCGGTAGCGCTTGCCGCCCGATGCCAGCGGCTGCAGCGCGGAAAGCGGCACCACCGGCAGGCCGCTGACGCGGGCGAGGCGGAAAAATACCTGCGCCGTCATGTCGATCATCAGCTTGTGGCCGGGGTTGGCAACATCGAGCAGCACGGTGTACAGCACCACGTCGTTGCTGGTGGTCGGGGTCGGCTTGATCTGGCGGATGCTGGCGGCGTGGCGGGTCTGGCTGTCGCCCAGCGTGGTGAAATAGGCGGCCATGCCGGGGCGCAGCAGCGGGATGTCGGCCTCGGCCACCTCCGCCTCCACCGTCATGGTGTCCAGCCGCGCCACGCGCAACAGCGTCGGCGCCGACTGGCTGGCGTTGATGGTCTGCCCCTGCAACACCGTCTGCGACACCACGGTGCCGTCGAGCGGCGCATAGATGCGGGTGTAGCCAAGGTTGGCCGCATCGCCCTTCAGCGTCGCCTGCGCCTTGGCCAGCTGCGCCTGCAGCGAGCGTTCGCCGGCACGCGCCTGGTCAAAGCCGGCCTGCGCCTGCTCCAGCGTCTCGCTGGTGGTGGCGTCCACCTTGGCCAGTGCGGTTTGCCGGATCAGCAGCTGGCGCGCACGCACGGTGGCGACCTGCTGCTGCTCCAGCTGCGCCTGCAGGTCGGCGACCGCGGCCTGGTCGGCGGCGACCTTGGTCTGGTACACCTCGGGATCGATCTGCGCCAGCAGCTGGCCTTTTTTCACCTGGTCGCCGATGGCGACATAGACACGGCTGAGCTGGCCGGACACCTGCGCACCGACATCGACATAGTCGCGCGGCGCCAGCGCGCCCTGCGCGGTCACGGTTTGTTCCAGCTCGCCGATGCTGACGCGCTGCGTCAGCCATTGGGTGGTCGCCGCCGGCTGCGGCCACAGCGTGCAGGCGGCCAACACCGCCGCCGCGAGCAGCAGCAGGCCGAGGCCGTAGCGGCGCCAGCGGCGTGCCGGATTTGCTGCCGGATTTGCTGATTGTTGCGTCATGACATCCTCCAATACGGATGCCCATTTCAGCGCAGCAAGTTGTCGCCATCATCACCGCAATGTATCAGGCTGCTGACAATCGCCGCCGCAAGGGTAATTCCGCATTGGCAGGCGCGCCGGCACGGGCTTTAATCCAGAACAAGCCTGCCCGGGCATTGCGCTGGAGACCCCGCTTACGCCATGAACGTCGCCCTTTTCATTCCCTGTTTCGTCAACGAACTGTATCCGCACGTGGCGATGGCCACCGCCGAGCTGCTGGAAGGCTACGGTATCGATGTCGTCTACCCGCTGGAACAGTCCTGTTGCGGCCAACCGTTGAGCAACAACGGCGACAGCCAGGGCGCCTGCGACGCCGCGCGCCGCTTTACCGGCGTGTTCAAGGACTACGACTACATCGTGTCGCCATCCGGCAGCTGCACCTCGCACGTCAAGCATCACTACGGCTGGTACATCGCCGACAACGCCGACTACCAGCGCCTGCAGCCCAGGGTGTACGAGATCGTGGAATTCCTGCAGGACGTGCTGAAGGTGGACAAGCTGCCCAAGCCGGTGTACTTCCCGCACCCGGTGTCCATCCACCAGAGCTGCCACGGCCTGCGCGAGCTGGGCCACGCTGCGCCGTCGGAGCTGATGATTCCCTACCACTCGCGGCTGGAACGCATCCTGCAGCTGGTGGACGGCATCGACGTGCGGCTGCCGGAACGCCGCGACGAGTGCTGCGGCTTTGGCGGCACCTTCAGTGTCGACGAGCCGGAAGTGTCGGTCGCGATGGGCGAGGACCGCGTCGCGCAGCACGAAGCCACCGGCGCCGAATTCATCGTCGGCGCCGACCCGTCCTGTCTGATGCACATGGGCGGCATCATCCGTCACAAGTGCCGTCCGATCCGCCCGCTGCACATCGTCGAAATCCTGACCGGACGCGGGGGCGCGGCATGAAGAACGACAACATCAACCACGCCGAAGCGGCGGCCGCCTTTTTGCAGGACCGCGAACAGGCACGCTGGCACGACAGCGCCATCTGGTGGGTGCGGCAGAAGCGCGATGCGCAGGCCAAACAGTTGCCGGAGTGGGAACAGCTGCGCGCACTGGCGCAGCAGATCAAGGCGCACACGCTGTCGCGGCTGGACGAGTACCTCGAACAGTTCCAGCGTAACGCCGAGCAGAACGGCGTCACCGTGCACTGGGCGGCCGACGCCGATGAGCACAACCGCATCGTGCACGGCATCCTGGCCGCGGGGGGCGTCAAGAAGCTGGTGAAGTCAAAGTCGATGCTGACCGAGGAATGCGGGCTGAACCCGTATCTGGAGCAGCGCGGCATCGAGGTAATCGATACCGACCTCGGCGAGCGCATCGTGCAGCTGCGCCACGAGCCGCCGAGCCACATCGTGATGCCGGCGATTCACCTGAAGAAGGAACAGATCTCTGAGCTGTTTCACAAGGAGCTGGGCACCGAGGCCGGCAACAACGACCCGACCTACCTGACCCACGCCGCGCGCGCCAACCTGCGCGAGCATTTCCTCACTGCCGGTGCCGGTCTGACCGGCGTCAACTTCGCCATCGCCGAAACCGGTGGTGTGGTGGTGTGCACCAACGAAGGCAATGCCGACCTCGGCACCGCGCTACCGCCGATCCACATCGCCAGCATGGGGCTGGAAAAAATCATCCCCAAGCAGGCGCACCTGGGTGTGTTCACCCGGCTGTTGGCACGCTCCGCCATCGGCTCGCCGATTACGACTTACACGTCGCACTTCCAGCAGGCGCGGCCGGGCGGCGAGATGCACATCGTCATCGTCGATAACGGCCGCAGCGACATCCTCGGCAGCGACGACTTCTCGCAGAGCCTGCGCTGCATCCGCTGCGGCGCCTGCATGAACACCTGCCCGGTATACCGCCGCTCCACCGGCCACAGCTACAGCTACATCATTCCGGGGCCGATCGGCTCGACGCTGGGCCCCAGCCGCGACATCAAGAAACACGGCAGCATGGCGTTTGCCTGCACCACCTGCGGCTCGTGCAGCAATGTCTGCCCGGTGAAGATCAACCTGCACGAACAACTGATCCTGCAACGCAAGCGCGCCTTCGACGCCGGCACGCTGAAGCCGGTGAAGAAGATGGGCCTGCTGGCGATGCGCTTCCTGACCCAGCACCCGTCGCTGATGGACACCGGCGGCAAGCTGATGCGCAAGGTGGTACCGATCCTGCCGCAGGCGCTGACGCAGCACAGCGCGTGGAGCCGGCCGGGACGCGATCTGCCGCAGATGCCGGCGCAGAGCTTCAAGGAAATGTGGCAGGCACGGCAGAAGGACAAGCCATGAGCGACTGGCACACCGCGTCGGTAGCGGCCGACGATTTCGAGGCGCTGCTGGCACTGCGCATCGCCGCGATGCAGCCCAGCCTGAGCGCCATCGGCCGCTTCGACGCCCAACGCGCCCGCGACCGGCTGGCCGCCAGCTTTGCGCCACAGCACAGCCGCTGGATCGTGCAGCATGGCGAGCGCATCGGCTGGTACGCGCTGCACACCGCCGCCGACCACCTGTACCTGCATCACCTCTACCTGGCGCCGGCACACAGCGGCCACGGCATCGGCAGCGCGCTGCTGTGGCAGTTGCAGCAGCAGGCCGCCGCACAAGGCTTGCCGCTCCGGCTTGGCGCGCTGAAGCACAGTGCGGCCAACCTTTTCTACCAGCGTCACGGCTTTGTACTGTTGCAGGCCGACGACTGGGACAACCATTACCAATGGAGCGCGCCATGAGCAGCCGCGAACAGATACTGGCCAAACTGCGGCACAAGCGCCCGCACGGCCCGGCCTTGCCGGACATCGACGCCGTACCGTTCATCACCTTTGCCGACAAGTTCGACGCCTTTGCCACGCTGGTGCGCAATCTCGGCGGCGACGCGGTACAACTGCAGCCGGGCGAAACCGTCGCCGGCATCGTGGCGCAACGTTGGCCGCAACCCGGCCGCGTGGTCGATGTCACCGCCGCCAACCCGGAACAGGTGAGCGCGCCGCACGACTGGCACGACGTCGATATCGCCATCGTGCCCGGCGAACTGGCGGTAGCGGAGAGCGCGGCGGTGTGGGTCAGCCACGCCGGCAACAGCCAGCGCGCGCTGTATTTCCTCACCCAGAAGCTGGTGCTGGTGGTGCCGAAAGACGCCATCGTCGACACCATGCGCGACGCCTACGCCCGCGTCAGCATCCGCGAGCACGGCTTTGGCGGCTTCATCAGCGGCAGCTCGCGCACCGCCGACATCGAACAGAGCCTGGTAATGGGCGCGCACGGCGCGATGGCGGCGCTGGTGATCTTCGTGTGAACCGAATCTGCGTTGTAGCTTCTCTTGACACGGCCTGCGGGCCGTTTTTTTTGGACGCGAAAAGGGCCGCAGCTCGCTGCGGCCCCAGACCGATCAAGCCGCCTCAGGCGCCGGCGGTATCCTGCTCGGCGGCGAACAGCCAGCCGCCCAGCCCGCCGCCGATGGCCGCCCCCGCCAGCTGCGCCAGCACAAAGCCGCCGACATCGGCCGGCGCGATGCCGGCAAAGGTATCGCTCAGGCTGCGCGCCAGCGTCACCGCCGGATTGGCGAACGAGGTCGAGGCGGTAAACCAGTACGCCGCCACGATGTACAGCGCCACCAGCAGCGGCACCTTGTCGCGGGCGTGACGCACGCCGCCCAGAATGGTCAGCAGCAGGCCGGCGGTGGCGGTGACCTCGGCCAGCCACTGCGGCCAACCGCTGCGCAGGTGCTGCGATTCCTGCAGCAAGGGCAGGCCGAACATCGCGTGCGCCAGCAGCACGCCGGCGACGGCGCCGGCCACTTGCGCCGCCAGATACGGCAACACGCGCGGCCACGGCAGCTCGCCGCGCGCCGCCATCACCAGGCTGACCGCCGGATTGAAGTGCGCGCCCGACAAGGGCGCAAACAGCGTGATCAGCACCAGCAGGCCGGCGCCGGTGGCCAGCGCATTGGCCAGCAAGGCGACCGCGTCATTCCCTGCGGCCAACGTTTGGCCCATGATGCCGGAGCCGACCACCACCGCCAGCAGCAAGGCACTGCCGATGGCTTCTGCAACCAATGCCCGCATCGCTTATGCCTTCCCGATGGCGGCCAGTTCGGCCTTCAGTTCGTCCTCGCCCAACGCGGCGATGTCCAGCGCCACGAAGCGGCTGACGCGGCGATGGATGATCTGGTACGCCTTCGCGAACGCCGCCATCGCCTCGTCGTCGTTGCTGCCGACGCCGGCCGGATCTTCCAGCCCCCAGTGCGCACGCAGCGGCGTGCCCGGCCACAGCGGGCAGGTTTCGCCGGCGGCGCTGCCGCAGACGGTGAACACGAAGTCCATTTGCGGCGCGCCCGCCACGCCGAACTCGTCCCAGCTCTTGCTGCGGTAGCCGGCGGTATCCAGACCGTGCTTTTCCAGCGTCTTGAGCGCATAGAGATTGACCTTGCCGGCAGGCTGGCTGCCAGCACTGTAACCCTTGAAGCGGCCCTGGCCCAGATGGTTGATCAGTGCTTCGCCGAGGATGCTGCGCGCCGAGTTGCCGGTGCACAGGATCAGTACATTGTAGACCTTGTCAGTCACGGGACTTCCTTTCGCGGGATACGATGGCCTCGATGTTCTTGCGTGCGATCAGCTGGATTTTTTGCGGGGCCGGCGCGCAGCAGGCGCTGGCCGTGGCGCTGCTATCGGCCGGGGCGCAACAGGCGTCGGCGGCGGCCAGCGCGGCGGGAGCCGGGGCACAGCAGCTGTCGGGGTTGGCCGCAGCGGCTGCCGGCGCGTCGTTGTAGGTCGGCGCGCTGTCCAGCGTGTGGTAGGTTTCCCAGGCGATGCCGGACGGGTCCTGCACCCAGTGCTTGTCCGATTTGGCGTAGCAGCAGGTGGTCCCCTCTTCCGTCAGCGCCGCCATGCCGGCGGCGTCGATGCGCTGCTTCAGCTCGGCCAGCTCGTCGCCGTTCTCGGCCTGGATGCCGAGGTGATCCAGCCCGGCCGGGGCGCCGCGCTGGCTGATGGCAAAGTTGACGCGCGGGTCGTCCAGCAGCCACTTGGCGTAGTCCGGTTTCAATACCGTCGGCTCGGCGCCGAACAGCGCGTTGTAGAAGCGCACGCTGGTGGCCAGCTCATCCACCGACACGTGAATATGCAGTCGTTTCATCACAGTTCTCCGGTTCAGCAAGCACAGCCGTCGGCACTGGAGGCGCGACAGCAGTTTTCGGTCATAAACGCCAGCAGCGCGTTCATGCTGGCGAAGTTGGCGGCGTAGATCACGAAGCGGCCATCCTGACGCCCCTCGATCAGCGCCGCGTTGGACAGCTCTTTCAGATGGAAGGACAGCGTGGCCGGCGCGCAGCCCAGCACCTCGGCCAGCTCGCCGGCGGCACGACCGGCGGGGCCGGCCTCCACCAGCTGGCGGAACACCGCGAGGCGGGTTTCCTGCGCCAGCGCGGCCAGCATCTTGACGGCGGATTTCGTTTCCATATTTTGACAATCGTTGAAATATTGAACGAATTATCGCCAACGCCGTGGCAAAACACAAGTAGCGAAAAGACAACGCGGGAAAGTGGGTGGCCGCACCGCCGGCACCGCGCTGGCGGGCTGGCAGTAGCGATGGGAGCGTTAGCGACAGCGCTTGCGCTCGACACAAGGTTGGCCGCAAGGTCTGCGGCCAACCTTGCGCTACGCCGCCTGTGGCAGCGGCGGTGCCGCCGGCTTCGGTTTGGCGACGATGTGGCCGGACAGCAGGCTGGCGCTGGCGATCAGCGCGCCACCGATCCACTCCTGCAGCTGCATGCGCTCGCCGGCGAGCAGATAGGCGGAAATGGCGGCGAACAGTAGCTCCATCAGCATCAGCGTCATCACCTGCGTCGCCGGCAGGATGGACAGCCCGTGCATCGAGATGATGCTGGTCGCCAGCAGCGTGACGCCCAGCACCAGCACGATCAGCAGCACCTCGCCGTGCAGCAGCATAAGCTCCGCACCCAGCTGGCCGCGCCACAGCAGCGACGCCAGGCCGCAGGCGGCCACGCCCAGCCACACCATCGCCGACTTCAGCGCCACCGGCAGCGCGTGCGCCTTCTTCGACAGCACATTGCCCAGCGCGAAGCTGATGCCGCCGGACAGCGCCAGCCAGTCGGCGCGGCTGGAGAAGAAATCGCCGCTAAACAGCCCCGGGCGGTACAGGATCACCAGCATGCCACCCAGCGACATCGCGATCACCAGCCAGCCGATGCGGCTCAGCCGCTCGTGCAGCAGCAGCCAGGAAAACAGCGCGCTCCACAGCGGCGACAGGTAGAACAGCAGCAGCACGCGCATCACCTGCCCCTCCGACACCGCCCAGGTGTAGCTGAAGTTGCACCAGCCATACAGCAGGGCCAGCGGCAGCAGGATGAACTCGAAGCGCGCCTCGCGGCGGAACACCTCGCGGAACAGCACCACGCCCAGCGCGGCGGAGACCAGGTACACCGTCAGCGAGGTGGCAGCGGTGGAAAAGCCGGCCTCGTGCAGCGCGCGAAACGGGAACCACATCAGCCCCCACACCAGTGCCGTGGTCAGTGCGCACGTCACCGCCAGCAGCTTTTGTTTTGCCAGATTCATAGTCTTTTCTTACACTTGTCGTTTTGTTGCATTGCAAGGAAGCGGCGTTGAATCCCCACCTCGAACTGTTGCAGCCCTACCCGTTCCAGCGTTTGCGCGGCCTGCTGGCCGGCGTGACGCCTCCCGCCGACCTGCCGCACATCAACCTGTCGATCGGCGAGCCAAAGCACCCGACCCCGGCGGTGGTGAAACAGGCGCTGATCGATGCGCTGGACGGCCTCGCCGCCTACCCGGCCACCCTCGGCAGCGACGCACTGCGCGGCGCCTGTGCCGGCTGGCTGCAGCGCCGCTATGGCGTCAGCGTGGACGCCGCCCGCGAAATCCTGCCGGTGTGCGGCAGCCGCGAGGCACTGTTTTCCTTCGTGCAGGCGGTGATCGATCCGCGCGGCGAGCAGAAGCCGGTGCTGATCTCGCCCAACCCGTTCTACCAGATCTACGAAGGCGCCGCGCTGCTGACCGGCGCCGAACCTTACTATGTCAATTGCCTGGCCGCCAACCGCTACCAGCCGGACTGGGCCGCGGTGCCGGAGGCCGTCTGGCAGCGCACGCAGGTGGTCGTAGTATGCAGCCCGGGCAACCCGACCGGGGCGGTGATGTCGCTTGCCGACTGGAACACACTGTTCTCGCTGTCCGACCGCTACGGTTTCATCATCGCCAGCGACGAGTGCTACTCCGAGATCCACTTCGGCACCCCGCCGCTGGGCGGGCTGCAGGCGGCGCAACAGCTCGGCCGCGGCTTTGAGCGGCTGGTGATGTTCACCAGCCTGTCCAAGCGCAGCAATGCCCCCGGCCTGCGTTCCGGCTTCGTCGCCGGCAATGCCAAAGTGCTGGAAAAATTCCTGCTATATCGTACCTATCATGGCAGCGCGATGAGCGTCACCATCCAGCAGGCCAGCATCGCCGCGTGGAACGACGAAGAGCATGTTGCGGCCAACCGTGACGCGTATACTGCCAAATTCGACGCCGTCACCGCGCGCCTGGCGCAGGTGCTGGACGTCACGCGGCCGGATGCCGGCTTCTACCTGTGGGCGGCGGTGCCCGGCGGTGACGATGCCCGCTTCGCCCGCGAGCTGTTCGCGCAGCAGCACATCACCGTGCTGCCCGGCAGCTTCCTCGCCCGTGACGCGCACGGCGTCAACCCCGGCGCCGGCCGTGTGCGCCTGGCGCTGGTGGCGCCGCTGGCGGAATGCGTCGCCGCCGCCGCGCGCATCGAACAGTTTTTGCAGCAGTACCACTAAAACCAATAACACCACCGAACAACCAAACCAGCAGAAAACCCATCATGTCTGTAGAAATCCACCTTGCCAAAGGACTGAGCCACATGCACCCGATTCAAGCCCTCATCGAAGAAGCTTTTGAAAAACGCGCCGAGATCACCCCGGCCACCGTCTCCGCCGAGCTGAAGTCGGCAATCGAACAAGTGATCAACGAGCTGGATGAAGGTCGCCTGCGCGTCGCCGAGAAGAACGGCAGCGACTGGGTGGTCAACCAGTGGGTGAAGAAAGCCGTCCTGCTGTCGTTCCGCATCCGCGACAACGAAGTGCTGGACGACGGCGTGTCGCGCTACTTCGACAAGGTCGACACCAAGTTCAACGACTGGAACCAGCAGCGCTTCCAGGACGCCGGCTTCCGCGTGGTACCGGGCGCCGTGGCGCGCAAGGGCAGCTTCATCGCCAAGAACACCGTGCTGATGCCGTCCTACGTGAACATCGGCGCCTACGTTGACGAAGGCACCATGGTCGACACCTGGGCCACCGTCGGCAGCTGCGCGCAAATCGGCAAGAACGTGCACCTGTCCGGCGGCGTCGGCATCGGCGGCGTGCTGGAGCCACTGCAGGCCAACCCGACCATCATCGAGGACAACTGCTTCATCGGCGCGCGTTCGGAAGTGGTGGAAGGCGTGATCGTCGGCGAAGGCTCGGTGATCTCGATGGGCGTCTACATCGGCCAGTCGACCAAGATCTACGACCGCGAAACCGGCGAAGTCAGCTACGGTCGCATTCCGCCGGGCTCGGTGGTGGTATCCGGCAACCTGCCATCGAAAGACGGCAGCCACAGCCTGTACTGCGCGGTGATCGTGAAGAAGGTCGACGCGCAGACGCGCAGCAAGACCAGCATCAACGAACTGCTGCGCGGCGTGTAAGCCGGCGCCGGTGCCACACCATGCACCGGCCTGCCACACTTGCACCCGTCATGGCGCCGCCTTTTTGCGCCATGCAGCATAGGCAGGTACAATAGCGGGGCAAAGCGGAGGGGATCGTGAATACGATCCCCTTACCTGTTCCCCCCAAGGACTCGCCACCACATCGTGCAAAACGACAGTTTCATCGAATTCAACCGCGTCAGCTTCGGCTATGGCGACCGGCTCATCCTGCAGGACATCTCGCTGAAAATCGGCCGTGGCCAGCTGGTCGCCATCATGGGCGGCAGCGGCAGCGGCAAGACCACGCTGCTGCGACTGATCGCCGGCCAGATCCGCGCCCAGCAGGGCCAGGTGCTGGTCGACGGCCGCGACGTTGGCCGCATGAACCAGCGCGAGCTGTACCAGCACCGCCGTCGCATGGGCATGCTGTTCCAGTTCGGCGCGCTGTTTACCGACCTGCCGGTGTTCGACAACGTCGCGTTCCCGATCCGCGAGCACACCTCGCTCAGCCCGGAGATGGTGCGCGATCTGGTGCTGATGAAACTGCACGCCGTCGGCCTGCGCGGCACCGAGGCGCTGATGCCGGCCGAGCTGTCCGGCGGCATGTCGCGCCGCGTCGCACTGGCTCGCGCCATCGCGCTCGACCCGCAGATCATGCTCTACGACGAACCGTTCACCGGGCTGGACCCGATCTCGCTGGCCACCATCGCGCTCTTGATCAAGAAGCTGAGCGACGCGCTGGGTACCTCGGCGGTGATGGTCACCCACGACGTGCACAAGTCGCTGGAAATCGTCGACTACGTCTACTTCATCGCCGGCGGCAAGATCGCCGCCGCCGGTACCCCGGACGAGGTCCGCGCCTCCGACTCGCCTTGGGTACACCAGTTCGTGCACGGCGAGGCCGACGGCCCGGTGCATTTCGCCTACCCGGCACAGCAAAGTCTGGCCGGCAGCTTCGGCCTGGAGGGCGCATGATGCTGGACAATCTGCTCGCACCGCTGCGCCACCTCGGCCACAGCACCATCAATGCCGTCTGGAAGCTGGGCGTGATGAGCCGCTTCCTGCTGGCCATCATCGCCCACTCCGGGCAAAGCCTGTTGCGCTTCCAGCTCACCATCCGCGAGGTGTACTTCGCCGGCGTGCTGTCGCTGATCATCATCGTGGTGTCCGGCCTGTTCGTCGGCATGGTGCTGGGACTGCAGGGCTACAACACGCTATCGCGCTTCGGCTCCGCCGACGCGCTGGGCGCGCTGGTGGCGCTGTCGCTGCTGCGCGAACTGGGCCCGGTGCTGGCCGCGCTGCTGTTCGCCAGCCGCTCCGGCAGCGCGATGACCGCCGAGATCGGCCTGATGAAGGCCACCGAACAACTGGAGGCGATGAGCGTGATGGCGGTCGATCCGATCGCCCGCGTGGTGGCGCCGCGCTTCTGGGCCGGCGTGATCTCGATGCCGATTCTCGCCGCGCTGTTCAACGTGATGGGCATCTTCGGCGGCTATCTGGTCGGCGTGGTGATGATAGGCCTGGACGAAGGCACCTTCTGGTCGCAGATGCAGAACAACGTCGACCTGCACTTCGACGTGATCAACGGCCTGATCAAGAGCCTGTTCTTCGGCATCGCGGTGACGCTGATCGCGGTGTTCGAAGGCTTTGACGCCACGCCCACTGCCGCGGGCGTCTCTTCTGCCACCACCCGTACCGTGGTGACCTCGGCCCTGGTTATCCTGGCGCTGGACTTTGTCCTGACCGCCTTCATGTTTTAGGAATTCGCCATCATGAAACGTTCCATCATTGATTTGTGGGTCGGCATCTTCGTCGCCATCGGTCTCGCCTCGGTGACCTTCCTGGCGCTGAAAGTGGCCAACCTGACACCGCAAAGCAACAACAACAGCTACACCCTGATCGCCGAATTCGACAATATCGGCGGCCTGAAAGTGAAGGCGCCGGTGAAATCGTCCGGCGTGGTGGTCGGCCGCGTCAGCAATATCGAGCTGGACACCCAGCGCTACGTCGCCCGCGCCACGCTGACGCTGGACGGCCAGTACCATTTCAGCCGTGACACCAGCGCCGAAATCCTCACCGCCGGCCTGCTCGGCGAACAGTACGTCGGCCTGGTGCAGGGCGGCGAGGAAGAAAACCTGAAGCCCGGCGACCGCCTGCAGCTGACCTCGTCGGCACTGGTGCTGGAACAGCTGATCGGCAAGTTCATGACCAGTTTTGCCGAAGGCAACAACAAAGCCGCAGCGGCCGATGCCGCCGCTGCGGAAACTGCACCCTGAAAAAACCATCCAAGCCCTTGTTACCCGAGATACGGAAAACCATCATGAAAAAGCTGTTTGCCTGTTTTGCCCTGCTGTTCGGTCTGAGCAGCGTGGCCCACGCCGCCGATACCCCGGTGGATCTGGTCCGTGACACCTCGCGCCAGGCGCTGGAAATGCTGAGCAAGGACAATGGCAAGAACAGCGCCAAGGTTCGCGAGCAGCTGATCAGCATGGTGACGCCGAAGTTCGACTTCCAGCGCATGACCGCACTGGCGGTCGGCAAGGACTGGCGCGCCGCCACCCCGGCACAGAAGCAGCAACTGGCCAAGGAATTCGAGACCCTGCTGGTCGGCACCTACTCCGCCACCATGACCCGCTTCAAGAACGCGCAGATCGAGATCAAGCCGAACGTGCTGCTCAACAACGAAGGCCGCGAGGCGGTGGTGAAGTCGGAAGTGACCCTGCCGGGCTCGGCCGAGAAGAAGCCGATCAACGTCGACTACACCCTGTACAAGACGCCACAGGGCTGGAAGGTGTTCAACGTCACCGTTGAAGGCGGCAGCCTGGTCACCATCTACCGCAACCAGTTCGGCGAACAGGTGCGCAAGAGCGGCATCGACGGCCTGATCAAGTCGCTGCAGGACAAGAACAGCGGCGCCAAGGCGGCATGAAACTGACCGAAACCCAGACCGGCGTGGTGCGCCTTGACGGCGCGCTGACCATGGACAGCGTCGCCGACACCCAGCTGCAGCTGGACAAGATGCTGGTCAACGGCGCCATGACGCTGGATTTCGGCGGCGTCAGCCACTGCGACTCCGCGGCGCTAGCGCTGCTCTTGGCGTTGCGCCGGCGCAAGGATGCGCGCAACATCAAGCTGAGCCACATCCCGGCCAGCCTGTATGGCCTCGCCCGGCTCTACGAACTGACCCCGCTGCTGGAACTGCCCCCGGAAACCTGATCATGAAACGTCTGCTTGTTGTCGGCGGCTGCCTGTTGCTGACCGCCTGTGCCAGTACCCCCAGCCATCCGCAGGACCCGCTGGAGCCGCTGAACCGCGCCGTTTACCGCTTCAACGACGCCGCGGACAAGGCGGTGCTGAAACCGGTGGCGCAGGCCTACCAGCAGGTGACACCGCAACCGCTGCGCACCGGGGTCGGCAACTTCTTCGACAACCTGCGCGACGTGTACAGCGCCGCCAACAACACCCTGCAGGGCAAGGCGGAACTGGCGCTCACCGACGTGCTGCGCGTGTCGTTCAACAGCACCTTCGGCCTGTTCGGCCTGATCGACATCGCCACGCCGATGGGACTGAAAAGCAGCAAGGCGACGCTGGGTGACACCTTCGCCCACTACGGCTGGCAGGACAGCAGCTACCTGGTGCTGCCACTGCTGGGGCCGTCCACCGTGCGTGACGGCAGCGGCATGCTGATCAGCAACTCGCTGGAGCCGGCCACCAGCGTGTTCCACACCCACACCCAGGCCTCCGTGGCGCGGGTGCTGAATGCGGTCAACACCCGCGAAAAGCTGCTGGGACTGGAAGAGATGGTCGACGGCGCCGCGCTGGACAACTACAGCTACGTGCGTGACGGCTTCCTGCAGATGCGCGCCCACCAGCTGGGCCTGCCGCAGGGCAAGCGGCAGCAGGAAGAAGAGCTGAACATCGACGACCTGGTCGACGAGCCGGACGCCAGCGCCCCGGCGGTGAATGACACGAACGATGCCAGCGCCCCGGAGGCAAAGGACGCCAGCGCGCCCTGAGCCGGCGCCCCGCCACGAACAAAGCCACCTCTGCGGTGGCTTTTTCTTTGCTACCTGCCTGGCGTGGTACGGTTGGCAGCCACGACCAGGGTTGGCCGCAACGCTCAGTACATGCCGATCGACAGCCCCGCCGCCAGCGTGGCGCCCAGCTCCTCCGCCGCCGCCAGATCCGCCGCCGTCGCCTCGCCGCGCACGATCAGCGGCGGCAGCACCTGCTGCAGCGGATAGCCGCGCGCGATGCGCTCCACCGCCTGCACCGCGCCGCGACCGTCATTGCCGGCCGACACCAGCAGCGCGTAGGGCAGACCGTCGACCCTCCCCTGCGCCGGATAGTAGGTTCGGTCGAAAAAATCCTTCAGCGCGCCGGCCATGTAGCCGAAGTTTTCCGGCGTCGCCAGCAGCAAGGCGTCGGCGTGCAGCAGGTCGTCGATGCCGGCCTGCAGCGCCGGCAGCTGCCGCAGGCTGACCTCCTCCGCCAGCGTGACGATGCCGCGCGCGGCGGCATCGGCCAGCTGCAGGGTGTGACCGCTCTGGCTGGCGTACACCAGCAGCAGCGTCTTCATGCCGCCCCCAGTCGCGCCAGCAAGGGTGCCAGCAGCACCGGCTGCGGCCACGCCGACGGCGCGACAAAGCCGCGCGCCACTTCCTGCCAGCGTCCGTCGCCGCGCACTTGCAGCTCCGCCACCAGCTGCGGCGAAACAAACTGCCGGCTGGCCAGTTGCAGCTCGGCCAGCGACAGCGTGTCCTCACGATCGAGCAAGGCCGGCGCCAGCCAGCGCAGGCGCGGCAGCTGGCACCAGCGACTGTCCGCCGCCTGCTGCGGCCAGTCGTCGTCGCACGTGATCCACCAGCCGCGATTGGCCGCGGTATTCAGCGGTGCGGCCAACCTTGTCGCCGCTGCCTGCGGCGGCGAGAACAGCCAGCCGCTGGTGCGCGCCGCCACCTCGCAGCCGGCAAACCCCGCCGGCAGGCAGGCCGCCGGGTGACGCGACAACTGCAGCTGCTGCCGCGTCTTGCCGGCCTTCAGCAGCAGCGCGTCGCGCAGGCTGGCACCGACCCAGGCGCCGTCATCCAGCTGCAGATAGAACTTGCTGGCCGCCTCCAGATGCAGCGGCACACCGTCGACGCGCAGCAGGAAGTCGAACTCGCCGACCGTCTTGCCGCCGTCGCGCACCGGCAGGTTGGCCGCCACCAGCTCGATGTGCGGCGCGATGCCGAACCAGAACGCCAGCAGCCGCTCGGCGTAAAAACCCAGCCGCCGCACCGGATGCGCGGCGAGATAGGCCAGCAAGGGCTGCGGCGCCGCATCCAGTGCCAGCAGCTGCGGCCAACCTTGCGCCCCGAGCAGCCGCGCGGGGTCGATGTCGGCGCTGTCCTGCCACGGCGACGCGGACATCAGCAACCAGGCCAGGTCGCGCACTGCCGGCGTGTGCAGCGCCGCAAGCGTGGCCGCCGTCATCTCAGTCGCCGCTTTTCTTGCGCGGCGGCAACGTGCCGTCGGCAAAGCGCTGCGCCTGCTTGAAGAAGCCGCGCAGGATGTCGATCTCCTCGCGCTGCAGCGCGGCGCGATGGAACAGCGTGCGCATGCGGCGCAGCAGGCGCTCGCTGTTGCGGTGCTCCAGATAGCCGACGTCGGCCATCGCCGCTTCCAGATGGCCGCAGAAGCTGTCGACCTCGCCCAGCGTCGCGCTGCGGTCTTCCGGCTTCAGGTAGTCGACGCTGACGCCGCTGTGGCTGAACAGCTCGTAGGTCATCACCTGCACCGCCATTGCCAGATTCAGCGAGAAGTAGTCCGGATTGCCCGGCACCGTCACCAGCCGGTTGCACTGCTCCACCTCGTCGATGGACAGGCCGAAGGTCTCGTTGCCGAACACCAGCGCCACCTGCTCGCCGTCGCGCGCCCGCGCCATCAGCTCCGGCGCGGTCTCGCGCGGCGTCGACAGCGGGGTGGACAGCTCGCGGCGGCGGCTGGTCAGCGCGCAGGCGACGCTGACATCGGCCAGCGCCTCGGCCAGGCTGGACACCACGATGGCGTTTTCCACCACGTCCACCGCGCCGGAGGCCAGCACATTGGCCTCCTCGTGCGGGAACGCCTTCGGCTCGACCAGATACAGCCGGGTCAGGCCCATGGTTTTCATCGCCCGCGCCGCCGAGCCGATATTGCCCGGATGGCTGGGACGCGCCAGCACGACGCGAATGTTCTTCAAAAAATCAGGTACTTGGGGTTTATTCATTGGCTACTTTTGCGTAGAATCGCGGTTTATTCAAAAACTCCGCACCACGCGGGGTTTTTTTGTTCCTTAACATCGACCAGTAATACGGCAGCCGCGCCGTGGCGACCTCGCCCGCGCGCCTGCCCAGATGATTCATTCAGAGGCTATCAATGCATCCAATTCTCACCATCGCCATCAAAGCAGCACGCCGTGCGGGCAACATCATCCAGCGAGCATCGCTGAACATGGAATCCGTTCGTGTCGAAAACAAGAAGCACAACGACTTTGTTTCCGACGTAGACCGTGCCGCCGAACAGGCGATCATTGATGTGATCATGGAAGCCTATCCGAAGCACGCGATTCTAGCAGAAGAGTCCGGCGCCAAAGGCATCGGCGAGTCCGAATACGAATGGATCATCGACCCACTGGACGGTACCACCAACTTCCTGCACGGCCACCCGCAATACTGCATTTCCATCGCGATGGCGCATCGCGGCCAGATCCAGCAAGCCGTGGTCTACGACCCGAACCGTAACGAACTGTACTCCGCCAGCCGCGGCGTCGGCTCGTTCATGAACGACCGCCGCATCCGCGTCTCCAAGCGCATCAACATGAACGAATGCCTGATCTCCACCGGCTTCCCGGTTGTGGACCAGAGCATGCTCGACACCCATCTGGCCATCCTGAAGGACGTGCTGGGCAAGACCGCCGGCGCCCGCCGCGAAGGCTCCGCCGCGCTGGACCTGTGCAACGTCGCCATCGGCCGCGTTGACGGTTTCTTCGAATTCAACCTCAAGCCGTGGGATATCGCCGCCGGCAGCCTGATCGTGCAAGAGGCAGGCGGCATCGTCACCGACATGCACGGCGAGCAGACCTGGCTGGAAAGCGGCGACATCGTGGCCGCACCGCCAAAAGTACTGGGCCAGCTGCTGCCTATCATCGGCAAGCACGTCAAGTAATCCCCGCTGCGGCCAACCCTGGCCGCCAGCACAAAACACCCCCGCGCCTCACGGCCGGGGGTGTTTTGTTTTACGACACGGGAACCGCCGCCGCCGCCGCGGCTCACAGCCCTAGCCCGTTCACCAGCCAGGCACCGCACCATGACCGCCCTCAGCCCGAAAAAACTGCTGCACAGCAAGTGGAGCGCGCTCGCGCCACGCGATCGCGAGAAGCATTTCCTGGTCGTCGCCGTCGAGCATGACCCGCTGGACGCGCAGCGCGTCACCACCATCACGCTGGAAGCGGTGCTCAGCCGCCGCCACTACACCCTGCCGTGGCGCGAGCTGGCCGACGCCGCCCAGTGGCAGCGCGGCTGGCGCTAGCGCAGCAGAAACCCCCGCCCGATCTCGTCGTCCGCCTCCAGCGTCCAGCTGGCGCGGCCGCTGTAGTGGGCGCGGCCGCTGACGCGGACGGTTACCGCGTCATGGCCGGGCAGCTTGGTCGCACCGTTCACGCTGGCGCCAAAACGCGCGCCAGTGAGGCTCTCGAACTGGCAGGCCTCCCCTACCGCCACCAGGCCACGCGCGTGGCGTAGCGCCATGCGGGTGGTGACGCCGGAGCCGGTGGGGCTGCGGTCCACTTCGGCGTCGGCGAACACGCACACGTTGCGGCTGGGGCCGTCGCCGGCGCGCTCCACGCCGTCGGTAAGGATGCTGCCGTACAGAAAGCCCAGGTCCTCGGCCTCCGGGTGGCGCACGCTGATGCTGCGGCGAACCGCCTCACTCAGTGCGCTGGCGGCGTCCACCACGTCGCGCAGGCGGCCGTCCAGCGACACGCCAAGGTTGGCCGCAGAGGTCACCGCGTAGAAGGCGCCGCCGTAGCCGATGTCGACGTTGATGTTGCCGATGCCCGGCACGTGTACCGGGTGATCGAGTACAAAGGCGAAGGCCGGCACGCTGTCGAAGCGCACACTGCCGTCTTCCGCCAGCCAGGCGCTCACCAGCCCGCACGGGCATTCGATGCCGACCCGGGTCAGCGGCGCGCTGCGCGGCACCAGGCCGTGCTCCACCGCGTAGCGCGCCAGCGCGATCACCGCGTGGCCGCACATGGTGCTGTAGCCCTCGTTGTGGATGAACAGCACCGCGAGGTCCGCGCCGGGCAGGCTGGGGCGCACCAGTACCGCGCCGTACATGTCGTAGTGGCCGCGCGGTTCGAACATCAGCAATTTGCGCACGCCGTCCAGCCGCTCGCGCATGTCGCGGCGCTTGGCCAGGATGTCATCGCCGTGGATGTCGCCCTGCAGGCCGGGGATGATGCGCACCGGCTCGCCGCCGGTGTGCATGTCGATGGTGTCGAAAGTTCGGCTCTGCCAGTTCATGTGGCTTGCTCCTGTCGGCTGGCGGCCAGTGCGCAACGGGCGGCGGCCAGGTCCCAGGCGGCGCTGCCCACGCTCTTGAACAGCCTGGGCGCGGCCGGGTCGAAGCGGCCGGCCAGCGCGTCGGCCAGGCTGTGTACCTGTGCCCAGTCGACGCCGGCCTGGATCAGGTCGCCGGCTTCGTGGCGGGCGCCGGGCACGTCGTCGCAGAACAGCTGGCTGCCGGCGATGCTGGTCGGCCCCAGCTCGGCCATGTCCGGGCGGAAGGCGCCGGTGCCGATCAGCAAGCGACCGGCGCGCGCCGGCTCGTTGTACAGCGGGCTGCGGCTGGTGGTGAGCAGGATCACCACCTCGGCGCCGTCGTCGATGCGGCCAACCTTGGGCGTCAGTTGCAGCGGCAGCGACGCCAGTTGCTGACAGCAGGTGGCGGCGCTGTCCGCGCTGCGGCTGTGGATGTCCACGCGCAGGCCGGGCCAGGTTTCGGCCAGCGCCGCGGCATGGGCGCGCGCCTGTTTGCCGGTGCCCACCAGCGCCACGTGGCGCGGCGCTTGCGGTAGCAGGGTCTGGATCGCCAGCAGCGATACCGCAGCGGTGCGGCGCGCGGTGACGCTGGGGCCGTCCAGCAACAGCTGCGGCACACCGCTTGCCGCGTCGTAGACGCTGACCACGCCGTGGATGGTGGCGAGGCCCAGCCCGGCGTTACGCGGGCAGACGTTGACCAGCTTGTGGATGGCGATGTCGGCGGCGCTGGCCGGCATCGACAGCAGGGTGCCGCCCGCGGGCAGCGGCAGCGCCTGCCGCTCCGGGCTGTGGATGTGGCCGGCGGCCAGCTCGGCGGCGGCCAGGGCGACCTCGCGGCACAATTCGGCCATCGGCAGCCGCGCCTGGGTAGTGGCGGCGTCGAGCACCGGCAAGGGGGAAACAATGGACATCGGGCAATCTCCGCTAAAAAAAGTGGCCGGCTTGCGCCGGCCCCAAATGCAACTGCAACTGCCAGCACCGGCACGGCCGGCCGCCAGCGGCACCACCACAACGGCGCGCCACCGCACCGGCGCATGACGCGCGACCGGCGGCGACGCGCCACCGCGCTTACTGCACCACGGTCTTCACCTTCCAGTCGTTGCCCTCCACCGCCGAGATGGTCACCGGCGCGTTCTTCAGGTTGCCCATGCCGTCAAAGCTGAAATCGGCGGTGACGCCCTTGTAGCCGGTCCTGGCGATCAGCGGCAGGAACTTGCCCGGCTCGGTGGAGTTGGCCCGCTTCATCGCGTCGGCCACGATCATCACGCCGTCGTAGAACTGCGGCCCGAGCAGCACCACTTCCTGCTTGAAGCGTGCCTTGTAGCGGCTTTCAAAGTCCTTGCCAGCCGGACGCGAGCCCAGTTCGCCACCCGGTACCGCCGAGAAATGGCCGGCCGAGTCGGCGCCGGCCAGCTTGATGAAGGTCGGGGTGCTGAGCATGTCGCCGCCCATCAGCTTGGCGTTGATACCGAGGCGTTTCATCTGCCGCGCCATCGGTGCCGCCTGCGCGTCGGCGCCGCCGTAGAACACCACGTCCGGGTTCTGCGCCTTCAGCGCGGTGAGGATGGCGGTGAAGTCGGTGGCCTTGTCGCTGGTGTATTCACGCTTCACCGGCTTCTTGCCCATGGTCTGCAGCGACTTGATGAACTCGTCGGCGATGCCCTGGCCGTAGGCGGAGCGGTCGTCGATCACCGCGATGCGCTGCGCTTTCAGCTGCATCACCGCGTAGCGGCCGAGCGAGCCGCCGACCTGGCTGTCACTGCCGACCAGGCGGAAGGCGGTCTTGTAGCCGGCGGTGGTGTAGGCCGGGTTGGTGGACACCGACAGCTGCGGGATGCCGGCATCGGAATAGATGCGCGACGCCGGGATCGACACCCCGGAGTTGAAGTGGCCGATCACCGCCTTGACGCCGGCATCGACCAGCCGCTGTGCCACCTGGGTGCCGACGCGCGGGTCGGCCTGGTCATCCTCGGACACCAGCTCGAACTTCACTTTCTGGCCGCCGATGGTGATCGGCTTGGCGTTGAGGTCGTCGATGGCCATGCGGGTGGCGTTCTCGTTGTCCTTGCCGTAGTGCGCCTGCGGGCCGGACAGCGGCGAGGAAAAGCCGATCTTGACCACGGTGTCGGCCTGCGCCGCGCTGATGGCGAACGGGGCCATCATGCCGCCCAGTGCCAGGACCAGATGCAGTGCGCGTGGTGCGATGGAATGCTTCATGCTGTTTCTCCTTTGTGTTCACGACTGAAGGTTGGCCGCAAAGGCGGCTGTTTGTTGCCCAAGGTCTGTCTTGCGGTCTTGTTGCCGCGCCTGGCGTCGCTAACCACATCCCTGATCCTGCGTTGCGCCCCCTTGCCGTACGACTTGTACTGTCTGCGTCGGCGCGCCTTGTCTCAGGTGCCGTTGTTAGCGACTCCTCATCCACTACAAACCAGCCGCCGTGCCGGGGCACGGCGGCGAAAACGGTGCGGCTCAAAAACGGTCCGGGCGATAGGCACTGGCGTCCAGGCTGCAGGCCTGACCGCAGATCTGCTCGGTCAGCAGCGCGCCGGTGGTGGCCGCCAGCGTCAGGCCGAGGTGGCCGTGGCCGGTGGCGAAATACAGGCCGCCGCAGTCCGGTGCCGGGCCGATCACCGGGATGGTGTCCGGCAGCGACGGGCGGTTGCCCATCCACACGCTCATGCCCTCGGTGCTGAAGTCGCCGACGATGCGGCGGGCGCGCTCGATCAGGATGTGGGCGCGCTGCCAGTTCGGCGGCGCGTCGCGGTGCGCCAGCTCCACGGTGCCGGCCAGGCGCAGGCCGCCGTTCGCCATCGGCAGGATCACGAAGCTCTCGCTGGCGCACTGGATGAAGTGGTGCAGCGCCACGCCGGCGTTGGGCAGGGTGACGTGGTAGCCGCGCTCGCTCTCCAGCGGCAGGCGGCAGCGCTGCTGGCGGGCAAAGCGGTCGCTCCACACGCCGCAGGCGATCACCACCGTGTCCGCCTGCAGCCGGCCATTACCGGCGGTGTCGACGCCGACGATGCGGCCAACATTGGCCGCAGTGGCCAGCACCTCGTCCTGGATGAAGCGCCCGCCTTCGCGGATGAAGGCATCGAACAGGCCACGGCTGAACAGGTACGGGTCGTCGACGTGCGACCACTGCGGCACCTGCACTGCCACCTGCCACTCGTCGGCGATCTGCGGCGCGATGGCGGCCAGGTCGGCGCGCGCCAGCTTGCGCCACTCGACACCGTGCTGGCGCTTGCTGTGCCAGGCGCCGGCGGCGGCGCGGAATTCCGCCTCGCTGCGGTACAGGGTGAGGTTGCCGTGGCGGCGCCACATGGACGCCAGCCCGGCGCGCTCGATCAGCGGTGCGTAGTCGGCATTGACCCGCGACAGCAGCGCGCTCAGCTGGCGGGTCAGCTCGGCCACCCTGCTAGGGCGGCTGGCGGCCAGAAAGCGCAGCAGCCACGGCGTGAGGCTGGGTAGGTAGCGCCAGCGCAGCGCCAGCGGCCCCAGCGGGTCGAACATCCAGCCCGGCACCTTGCGCAGCACGCCCGGCTCGGCCAGCGGGATGATGTCGCTGACCGCGAAGGCGCCGGCATTGCCGTAGCTGGTTTCCATCGCCGGTTCGCCGCGGTCGAGCAGGGTCACCTCGCAACCGGCGAGGCGCAGCTGCAGCGCGGTGGCGATGCCGACGATACCGGCGCCGACCACGATCACGTGGCGGCCGCCAGCCGTACTCGCCGGCTGCAACAGGGTGTTGTCTCGCGGTGCGCTCATCATCAGGCCACCACGAAGCCGTGCACGTACGGGTCGGCATCGTCCAGCAGGATGCGGTTGTAGCCGGTGGTGATCGCCCAGCCCTCGATGCCGGGGATGATGGCGGCGATGCCGGCCACTTCGCATTCCGCCTCGATGCTGCCGGTGAACTGGCTGCCGATGAGGCTCTCGTGCACCAGCACGTCGCCGGCCTTCATCAGGCCGCGGCCGTAGCGCTGCGCCAGCCGTGCCGAGGTGCCGGTGCCGCACGGCGAGCGGTCCAGTGCCGCCGCGCCGTACAACACCGCGTTGGCCGCATGCGAGCCGGGCGTCTTCGGCGCGCCGGTCCACTGCACGTGGCGCACGCCGCGGATATTGGCATCCAGCGGATGCACGATGTCGTAGTGCGCGTTGAGGTAGTCGCGCAGCTCATTGCCCATCGCCACCAGCTGCGCCGGCGTGTAGTCGGCCATGTCGCGGTAGTTGTCCTGCGCTTCGACGATGGGATAGAAGTTGCCGCCGTAGGCGATATCCACTTTCAGCTTGCCCAGCGCGGCGATCTCCACTTCCACATCTTTCAGCAGCAGGAAGGACGGCACATTGGTGAGCTTCACCGATTTCACCTTGCGGCCAACTTGCGTGTACTCGGCCACCACCTTGCCGGCCGGGGTGTCCAGGTTCAGCACGCCCGGGGTCTTCGGGGTAACGATGCCGTGCTCGATGGCCATGGTGACCACGCCGATGGTGCCGTGGCCGCACATCGGCAGGCAGCCGCTGGTTTCGATGTACAGCACCGCCACGTCGCAGTCGTCGCGGGTGGGCGGGTAGAGAAAGGCGCCGGACATCTGCGCATGGCCGCGCGGCTCGTCCATCAGGCCGGTGCGCATCCAGTCGTAGCGTGCCAGGAAATCCAGCCGCCGCTCGGCCTGGGTGTTGCCGTTCAGCGCCGGCGCCCCCTTGGTCACCAGCCGCACCGGGTTGCCGCAGGTGTGGCCGTCTATGCATTCAAATTCTGTCACTGCCATCACGTTTGCTCCTTGCTTGCGTTGAACCCACTGTAGGATTTTGACGTTTTGAATGCAATAACTGAATGCATTGTGCCGAAATGATACAGTCACCGCCCGCCACACGCACCCCGACAAAACCGGCAAACAACCAATAAAATCAACACTTACAGCCGTTGTCGCAAAAAAACACAGCCGCAGCGCAGCATTTTTACATCGCAGAGAAATGCAAACATTGCATACAAAAAAGCTTGAGGATTGGATACAAAAAGTCCTAGCATGGGAACCGAACGCAGCACCCGGCTGCAGCACACCCGCAAGGAGCACACTTCATGGCACATCTCTGGACTGGCGTTTTCCCCGCTGTCACCACCAAATTCCACGCCGACGAATCGCTGGATCTCGCCGGCACCGTGAACCACATCAAGTGGCAGCTGGAATGCGGCGCCGACGGCATCATCGTCTGCGGCTCGCTGGGCGAAGCCTCCACCCTCACCGCCGATGAAAAAATCACCATCCTGAAGGCGGCCAAGGAAGTCGCCGGCGACAAGCCGGTGCTGCTGACCGTGGCCGAAGACAGCACCCGCGCCGCCGCCGCGCTGGCGCAGGCGGCCCACGCTGCCGGCGCCGACGGCATCATGCTGCTGCCGGCGATGCGCTACGTGTCCGACGCGCGCGAGACCCTCAACCACTACCAGCGCGTGGCCGATGCCAGCCCGCTGCCGATCATGATCTACAACAACCCGATCGCTTACGGCGTGAACATCACCCCGGAGATGTACGTTGAGATGGCGAAAGAGCCGAAGTACGTGGCGATCAAGGAATCCAGTGGCGACATCCGCACCCTGACCAACGTGATCAACGCGGTGGGCAGCCGCTTCGCCATCTTCAGCGGTGTCGATGACCTGGCGCTGGAAAGCATCGTGATGGGCGCCGACGGCTGGGTCGCCGGCCTGGTGGTGGCGTTCCCGAAAGAAACCGTGGCCATCTACAAGCTGGCCAAGGCTGGCCGCGTGGAAGAAGCGCGCGCCATCTACCGCTGGTTCGCGCCGCTGCTGCACCTGGACGTCTCGATGAAGCTGGTGCAGAACCTGAAGCTGTGTGAAGCGATGGTGGGCGTCGGCACCGAGCACGTACGCGCGCCGCGTTTGCCACTGGTCGGTGCCGAGCGCGAACGCGTGGCGGCGGTGATCAAGGCGGGCCTCGCCAGCCGTCCGGCGCTGCCGACGCTGTAAGCCGTTGCGGCCAACCCTGACCGCAGCCGCCGGCCATGCCCGTCATGGCCGGCGGCCTTCCTGTCCATAGGCCCGCCCCTGCGGCGGATGCGCGCTGCCGCCTGCCGGCAGCCACCGGGAGTTTCCATGCATTGCAACCTGATCAACGGCGAGTGGCGCGGCGGACAGCCGGCCATCGTCAACCGTAATCCGTCCGACCTCGACGACGTGGTCGGCGACTACGCCAGCGCCAGTGCCGCCGACATGCGCGATGCCGTCGCCGCCGCGCGCGCCGCCTTTCCGGCGTGGTCGCGCAGCACGCCGCAGCAGCGCGCCGACATCCTCGATGCCGCCGGCAACGAGATCCTGACGCGCAAGATCGAGCTGGGCACGCTGCTGGCGCGCGAGGAAGGCAAGACGCTGCCGGAAGCCATCGGCGAAGTGGCGCGCGCCGGCCAGATCTTCAAGTTTTTTGCCGGCGAGGCGCTGCGCCAGCAGGGCGAACTACTGGATTCGGTGCGCCCCGGCGTCGAGGTGCTGATCAGCCGCGAGCCGGTGGGCGTGGTGGGGCTGATCACGCCGTGGAACTTCCCGATCGCGATTCCGGCGTGGAAGGCGGCGCCGGCACTGGCCTTCGGCAACTGCGTGGTCATGAAACCGGCGGAGCTGGTGCCGGGCTCGGCGTGGGCGCTGGCCGACATCCTGCAGCGCGCCGGTCTGCCGGCCGGGGTGTTCAACCTGGTGATGGGCAGCGGCCGCGTGCTGGGCCCGGCCATGCTGGATGCCGGCATCGACGCGTTGAGCTTTACCGGCTCGCAGGCCACCGGCGAAAGCTTGGCCGCAGACTGCGCCGCGCTCGGCATCAAGGTGCAGCTGGAGATGGGCGGCAAGAACCCGCTGCTCATCGCCGACGACGCGCAGCTGGAGCAGGCGGTGGAGTGCGCGATCAACGGCGCGTTCTATTCCACCGGCCAGCGCTGCACTGCCAGCAGCCGCATCATCGTCTGCCATGGCATCCACGATGCCTTCGTCGCGCGGCTGGCCGAGCGCACCGCGGCGCTGCGCGTCGGCCACGCGCTGGACAGCAGCAGCCAGATCGGCCCGGTGGCCAGCGAAGCGCAACTGGCCGGCAACCTGTCCTACGTGGACAAGGGCCTGGCCGACGGCGCCAGCCTGCTGTGCGGTGGCGAACGGCTGTCGCTGGCCACCCGCGGCTACTACCAGTCACCGGCGCTGTTTGCCGGCTGCACGCCGCAGATGGCGATCAGCCGCGAGGAGATCTTCGGCCCGGTGGCGGCGGTGCTGCGCGCCGACGACTACGAGCACGCGCTGGCGCTGGCCAACGACACGCCGTTCGGCCTGGCCGCCGGCATCTGCACCCAGTCGCTGGCGCTGGCGACGCACTTCCGCCGCCATGCCGAGGCCGGCATGGTGATGGTCAACCTGCCCACCGCCGGGGTGGACTACCACGTGCCGTTCGGCGGCCGCAAAGGCTCCAGCCACGGCCCGCGCGAACAGGGCCGCTACGCCGCGGAGTTCTACACCACGGTGAAGACCAGCTATCTCGGCCTGTAATGCTTGCTCTGCGTGCAGGCGCCCCTGACTGCACCTTGCGCCCTGCGGGGCGCTTTTTTGTCGCCGCCAGCAATGACAAGCGCGTGGCCGGCCGGCCAGCTATGGTAAGGTAGCGCCTGCATGAAAGAGGTCACCATGAGTCAGGAAAGCAAGGACAGCGCACCGCTGTCACTCACCACCGTCGCCACCGACGCCATCCGCCAGCGCATTCTGGCCGGCGAATGGGCGGACGGCAGCCAGCTGCGCCAGGAAGCGCTGTCGCGCGAGCTGGGCATGAGCCGGGTTCCGGTGCGCGAGGCACTGCGCCAGCTGGAAGCGGAAGGGCTGGTCAATATCGAGGACAACAAGGGCGCGGTGGTGTCACAGCTGTCGCTGCCGGAAATCGTCGAGCTGCTGCGCGTGCGCGTGCTGCTGGAGTGCGACGTGCTGCTGGAGGCGATTCCGCGCCAGACCAGCGCCGACATCGCCGAGGCCGAGGCACTGCTCACCCGCTTCGAGAACGCGCTGCGCGACAAGGACATCAGCGCCTGGGGCATCCTCAACGCGCAGTTCCACCTCGCGCTGTACCGCGCCGCCGCCCGGCCGCAGACGCTGGCCATCATCGAGCAGCTGCACAACCGTACCGACCGCTACACGCGGATGCAGATCCTGCTCACCGGCTTCAACGACCGCGCCCACCGCGAACACACCCAGCTGCTGGAGCTGTGCAAGCAGAAGGACGCCATCAGCGCGGCGGCCTTTTTGCGCCAGCACGTGATGAATGCGGAGGAAGCGCTGGAGGCGTGGTATCGCGCGCAGGAAAGCCAGCAGAAAACCCCGCGCGGACGCAAGAAAAAAGCCGCGCCCTGAGCCTGCCCACGCGGTGACGGCTAAGGCCTTGTTTTGCCGGAAAAATCGCTGCCGGTAGCGCCGGCACTGGCGCACAGCCTGAAGCCACACCGCGGCAGGGGGCTTTTCTTTGGCCGGCAAGCTGGCTAAAATACGCAGCATTCGGGGTGTAGCTTAGCCTGGTAGAGCGCTACGTTCGGGACGTAGAGGCCGGAGGTTCGAATCCTCTCACCCCGACCAGGATCAGAAAGCCGGAAGTGCTGCCCAGCGCTTCCGGCTTTTGCCGTTTGTGGCGCACCGTTGACGGCGATCACCCCCGCCGCACCGCGAATCTGCCATGCTGTAGTGCCCCCTCCCCCACGCTGCCTGCCCGCCGCTGGCGTCGCCGGCCGCACTGCCGAAAGGTTGCCCATGCACTTTCTCGACCAGGCCCCACCCTTCCTGTTTTTCACCGGCAAAGGCGGTGTCGGCAAGACCTCGCTGGCCTGCGCCTGCGCCATCCACCTCGCGGCACAAGGCAAGCGCGTGCTGCTGGTCAGCACCGATCCGGCCTCCAATGTCGGCCAGGTGTTCGGCACCGAGATCGGCAACCGCATCACCGCCATCGACAGCGTCGCCGGGCTGTCGGCACTGGAGATCGACCCGCAGGCGGCGGCGCAGCAGTACCGCGACCGCATCATCACCCCGCTGCGCGGTGTGCTGCCGGACGCCGAGGTCAACAGCCTGACCGAACAGCTGTCCGGCGCCTGCACCACCGAGATCGCCGCCTTTGACGAATTCACCGCCCTGCTCACCGATGCCGCGCTGCAGCGGCAATACCAGCACATCGTGTTCGACACCGCGCCCACAGGCCACACCATCCGCCTGCTGCAGCTGCCCGGCGCCTGGAGCGGCTTCCTGCAGGCCGGCAAGGGCGACGCCTCCTGCCTCGGGCCGCTGGCCGGCCTCGACAAGCAGCGCAGCCAGTACCAGGCGGCGGTGGCGGCGCTGGCCGACGGCAGCAGGACGCGGCTGATCCTGGTGGCACGGCCGCAGCCGGCGACGCTGCGCGAGGTGGCACGCACACAGGGCGAGCTGGCCGCCCTCGGCCTGCAGCAGCAGTACCTGGTGCTCAATGGCGTACTGCCGCAGCAGGCAGTCGGCGACGACCCGCTGGCGCGCGCGCTCTGGCAACGCGAACAGGCGGCCTTGGCGGCGATGCCGGCGCCACTGCAGACGCTGCCGCGCGACCTGCTGCCCTTGCTGCCGTTCAATCTGGTGGGGGTGTCAGCGCTGCAGGCGCTACTGCAACCGGGCGCCAGCGTGCCGGCCGGCGCGACGACGGCAGCACCCACCCCGCCGCCGGCGCCGGATCTGGCCAGCCTGGTCGACGAGCTGGCGCGGGACGGTCACGGTCTGATCATGCTGATGGGCAAGGGCGGTGTCGGCAAGACCACGCTGGCCGCCGCGGTGGCGGTGGAGCTGGCCAGCCGCGGCCACGCCGTGCACCTGACCACCTCCGATCCGGCCGCCCACCTCGCCGAAACCGTGGCCGGCGCGCTACCCACGCTGCAGCTCAGCCGCATCGACCCGCAAGCGGAAACCGCGCGCTACCGCGAACAGGTGCTGGCCAGCAAGGGCAAGCATCTGGATGCCGCCGGCCGCGCGATGCTGGAAGAAGACCTGCGCTCGCCGTGCACCGAGGAAATCGCCGTGTTCCAGGCCTTTTCCCGCATCATCCGCAGCGCCGGCCGCCAGTTCGTGGTGATGGACACCGCGCCCACCGGCCACACCCTGCTGCTACTGGACGCCACCGGCGCCTATCACCGCGAGGTGGCGCGGCAGATGGGCAGCAAGGGCCTGCACTTCACCACTCCGATGATGCAGTTGCAGGACCCGGTGCAGACCAAGGTGCTGCTGGTGACGCTGGCGGAAACCACACCGGTGCTGGAGGCGGCCAACCTGCAGACCGATCTGCGCCGTGCCGGCATCGAGCCGTGGGCCTGGCTGATCAACAACAGCCTGGCGCTAGCGCGGCCGCAGTCGCCACTGTTGCAACAGCGTGCCGGCAACGAGCTGGCGCAGATCGAGCTGGTGGCACGGCAGCACGCGCGGCGCTGGGCGATCGTGCCGCTGCAGGCGGAAGAGCCGGTCGGCGTGGCGCAGCTGCAGCGGCTGGCGCGCCACTAGGCACCGCGAGCAAAACCGCTGACCGGTCTTGCGCCGCCGCGGCGTGCTGCCGCGACGATCGGCGGCGGCGCACCCGGGCTTAACTGGTTTGCGGGGTGTTGCCAGCCACGCCACAAGCAGCGGCACAGCCATGAAAAAGGGTACGACCACGGTCGCACCCTTTTTGCGGAAATCGGCGTCGCGCTTACTTGCGGTCGCTGTTTTTCACCTTCTTGATGAACATCACGATGATGGTGGTGACGATCACCGAAGTGACGCCGATGGTGATGACACTCAGCAGGCCGACATCGTCAGAGAGCAGTTGTTTCCACAGTTCCATTTCAAGCTCCTCCCGGTGTTTCCGGTATCTAATCAGGATAAATTCGATCTTACCCCTACCCTTGACAGGGACTTTGATACAGGTCAATCCGCCGCGAGGCACCCGCGGGAAAGCAACAGCCCGCTGCCGCGCTCACCCTCAGGAATAGCTCAGTTCGCGCGCCTTGCCCCAGAACACACGGTAGGCGAACACGGTGTAGCCGATGATGGTGGGCAGCACCACCGCGGCGCCGGCGAGGATCACCCACAGCGCCTCCGCGTCGCTGGCCGCCTGCCAGATGGTCAACCGGCCGATGACGATCTCCGGGAACACGCTGTAGGCCAGCCCCCAGAACGACAGCAGCACGATGCCGACGGTGGCGGCAAACGGCAGCCAGCAGAAGCTGTCGTTGCCCGCCGCCTGCCTTGCGGCCAACCTTGGCAGGCTGACGGCCAGCAGCACGAACAGCGCCAGCGTGACCAGCGGCAGCGGCAACAGCAGCAGCACATCCGGCAGCGTGAACCACTTGGCGGCGATGCGTGCGCTTGCCAGCGGCGTGGCGATCGACACCGCGGCGACCGCCACGCCGGTGCCCAGCAGCGCACGCTGCGCCCAGCGCGTGGCGCGCTGCTGCAGCTCGCCCTCGGTCTTCATGATCAGCCAGCCGGCGCCAAGCAGCACGTAGGCGGCGGTCAGCCCGGCGCCGGCCAGCAGCGCAAAGCCCCACGCCGCCGCGCCGGGGGCGAAACCGGTCAGGTAGCGCCCCAGCATCACACCCTGGCTGGCTGCCGCCAGCAGCGAGCCGGCGGCAAAGGCGGCATTCCACGCCGGCTGGTGATGCGCCTGCGCCTTAACGCGGAAGTCGAACGCCACGCCGCGCAGGATCAGCCCCAGCAGCATCAGCGCCACCGGCAGGTACAGCTCGCCGAGGATGATGCCGTGCGCCATCGGAAACGCCACCAGCAGCAAGCCGACACCCAGCACCAGCCAGGTTTCGTTGGCGTCCCAGAACGGGCCGATGCTGGCGATCATGTTGTCGCGCTGGCTGTCGCTGCCCAGCGGCAGCAACACGCCGACGCCAAGGTCGTAGCCGTCGAGGATCACGTAGGCCAGCAAGGAGATGGCCATCAGGCCGGCGAAGATCACCGGCAACCATAGTTCCGCATTCATGCCGAGACTCCTTCAAGGTTGGCCGCAGCCGGCTGGCCGGCCTTCTTCGCCAGATAAAACACCACCGACACGTAGCTGGCCAGCAGCACCGCGTACAGCGCCAGATACATCAGCAAGGTGGACAGGATCATGCCGCCGCCCACCGCCGAGGCGGCATCGGCGGTGCGCAGGATGCCGGTCACCAACCACGGCTGGCGGCCGATCTCGGTCACGTACCAGCCGGCCAGCGTCGCCAGCCAGCCGGAGAAGGTCATCGCCACCAGCGCGCGTGCCAGCCATGGCGCCGGCTCGCCGCGGCGGCGCAGCTGCCACGCCGCCAGCCAGCTGGCCAGCAGCATCGCCACCCCCACCGCCACCATCACGCGGAAGCTCCAGAACACCTTGGCCACCGGCGGATGCGCGCCGGCAAACTCGTTCAGGCCGCGAATCTCGCCGTCCGGCTGGTGGGTGATGATCAGGCTGGCCAGCTTGGGAATGCCCAGCGCGTAGCGGTTGGACTGTGTCGCCTCGTCCGGCAGTGCGAACAGCAGCAGCGGCGCGCCGCGCTCGGTGTGCCACACGCCCTCGATCGCCGCCAGCTTGGCCGGCTGGTGGTGGAAGGTATTCAAGCCGTGCGCGTCGCCGACCAGGATCTGCAGCGGGATCAGCATGGCGGCCAGGGTGACGCCGGTCTTCAGCGCGTGACGCACGCCGGCGCCACGGTCGCCGCGCAGCCAGCGGTAGGCCGACACTCCGGCCACCAGGAAGGCCACCGTCAGGCCGGAGGCCAGCAGCATGTGCGTCAGCCGGTAGGGCATCGACGGGTTGAAGATCACCGCCAGCCAGCTCTCTACGTGCACCTTGCCGTCCACCACGCTGACGCCGGCCGGGGTCTGCATCCACGAATTCAGCGCGATGATCCAGAACGCCGACACCGTGGTGCCGAACGCCACCAGGAAGGTGGCCAGCGTGTGCACGCGGTTGCTCACCCGCGAGCGGCCGAACAGCATGATGCCGAGGAAGGTTGCCTCCAGGAAAAAGGCGGTCAGCACCTCGTAGGCCAGCAGCGGCCCGGCGACGTTGCCGACCTTCTGCATATAGCCCGGCCAGTTGGTGCCGAACTGGAAGCTCATGGTGATGCCGGACACCACCCCCAGCGCGAAGGTGAGCGCAAAGATCTTCACCCAGAAGCCGTAGGCGTCCAGCCACGCTTGGTCGCCGCTGCGGTCAAAGCGGGTCTTGAAGTACAGCAGCACCCAGCCCATGGCGATGCTGATGGTGGGAAACAGGATGTGGAAACTGATGTTGGCCGCAAACTGGATGCGCGCCAGCGTCAGCGGATCGAAGCTGTCCATGTTCAGGCCTCCGCGTCGGCGTTACGGTTGCTGTCGCGGCCGGTGAGACGGCCGATGCTCTGCGTGAACTGCAACACCTTCTGCACCTGGCTGCCCAGCTTCATCAGCTTCTGCAGCGTGTCCACGTCCATGTCGCGGATGTCGGCGAACCACTTGGTCACCAGTTCGATCAGCTGGTACATCTCGTTCATGCGTGCCTGTGCGTGGCGCTCGGCGTCGCCGGACGGCGTTTCCATGATCGCGCCGCGCAGCATGGTCAGCGTCGGCTCCACCTCGCGCTTCTGCCGCTCCTCGGCCAGGGTCTTGAAGATCGCCCACACGTCCTCCGGGGTGGAGAAGTATTCGCGACGGTCGCCGGGCAGGTGCTGCAGCTTGACCAGCCGCCACGCCTGCAGCTCCTTCAGCGCCATGCTGGTATTGGAGCGCGAACAGCCGATGGCCTCGACGATGTCGTCGGCGTTCAGTGGTTTGTCGGAGACGTACAGCAAGGCGTAGATCTGGCCCACGGTGCGGTTGATGCCCCAATGGCTGCCCATTTCGCCGAAATGCAGTACGAAGGATTGAATCAGGGGTGGCAGGTTCATGTCGTTTTCCAATTTTCAGTAATTTCTGAAAGTTTGATATGGATCATAGACGCTGGAAATAATGCTTGTCAAACCACACGCCAGCCCCGTGCCGTGACGGCCACCATTCATTGCTTCCGCAAGCCGGAACTAAGTTGCATACTGAAACGGATACGCACCGAGCGCGCCAGCCATGCCCGATCCCGACCGCATCCGCGATGCCCTGTTGCTGCACAGCGCCAGCTGCATCGGCAAAAAGTACCTGCAACAACTGGTCAGCCAGCTCGCCTGCCTGACCGGGGCCGAGCGCGTGCTGCTGTCGCAGCGCAGCAGCGGCCCGCACCGCCAGCTGCAGGTGCTGTTTGCCAACGACGCCGCCGGCACACCGCACGCGCTGCCCTGCAACTGCCAGTTCGACAACCGGCAACCGCTGCTGCTCGGCCGCGGCCTGCGGCAGTGCCTGCCAGACGCCGGCCAGCAGGCGTGGCAGAGCTGTCTCGCCTGGCCACTGCTGGACGGCGACGCGCATTGCCTGGGCCACTTGGCGCTGCTGGACCCGCGCCCCAACTTCTTCGCGCCGGAACTGCCGGCGCTGCTGCAGCCCTTCATCGAACGCGCCGGCGCCGAGCTGGAACAGCTGCAACAACGCGAAAAGCTGGCCAGGCGCCAGCACTGGCAGCTGCTGCACAGCGACATCCTGCGCCAGAACGCGCAGGGCACGCCGCTGGACGCCCTGCTGCGCACCGTGGTGCAGCAGATCGAGCTGGCGCTGCCGGAATGGCGCTGCTCCATCCTGCTGCTGGATTCGCGCGGCCGCCTGCAGCCGGTGGCCGGGCCGTCGCTGCCCAGCGCCTACCAGCAACGCCTGGTCGGCCTCGCCCCCGGCCCGATGGTCGGCAGCTGCGGCGCCGCGGTGTGGCACGCGAAACGGGTGGTGGCGGAAAACCTGCAACTGCACCCGAACTGGGCGCCGTACCGCGAGCTGGCGGCGCGCTTCGAACTGGGCAGTTGCTGGTCCGAGCCGCTGATCGACAGCAAGGGCACCGTGCACGGCACCTTCGCCGTCTACCACCGCACGCCGTCGGCGCCGACGCCGCAGGCGATCACCATCCTCGAGGACACCGCGCGCCTGCTGGCGCTGCTGCTGGAAAACCAGACCATCCACCGCCAGCTGGACAGCCGCAGCCAGTGGTACCGCGCCATCCTGCAGAACGCCGCCGACGGCCTGTCCATCATCGACATGAACGGCCGCTTTCTCGAAGCCAGCGACAGCCTGTGCCAGATGCTGGGCTACAGCCTGGACGAGCTGCTGCACATGCACCTGTGGCAGGTGGTGCCCGGCAGCACGCCGCAGAGCATCCGCCAGCGGCTGGCCGCCACCGGCGAGGACGGCGAGACCTTCGAAAGCGTCAACCGCACCAAGCACGGCGCGCTGCTCGATGTCGAGGTCAGCGCCCGCCGCCTGATGCTGGACGGCCAGCCGGTGATCTGGGGCTCGGCGCGCGACATCAGCCAGCGCAAGGCGCTGCAGCGCATCCTGGAGCAGCAGGCCACCATCGACGCGCTGACCGGGCTGTTCAACCGCCCGACACTGCTGGCGCGGCTGGAAACCCAGCTGCAGCTGGCGCAGGTTCAGCACGCGCCGCTGTCGGTACTGATGCTGGACCTCGACCACTTCAAGCAGATCAACGACCGCTACGGCCACCACGCCGGCGATCTGGTGCTGGCCGCGCTGGGCGACGCGCTGGAAGAAGTGCTGCGTGAGAGCGATGTCGCCGGCCGCATCGGCGGCGAGGAATTCTGCCTGCTGCTGCCGGGACTGGGGCTGCACGAGGCGCTGGACCTGGCCGAGCGCATCATCGACGACATCAGCGAGCTGCGCATCCAGAGCGGGCACCACATCCTCGCCATCACCAGCTCCATCGGCGTCGCCTGCCTGCAGGCCGACGACGACAGCCGCACCCTGCTCGCCCGTGCCGACAGCGCGCTGTACGCGGCCAAGGCCGCCGGTCGCCACCGCGCCGTCGCGCTCAGCGCCGACCCGCCGTGACGGCACCGGTCACATCCCGTAAAATAGCTTGCCGCGCCCCGCCTGTCGGGGCGTTGCCTATTGCGGCCAACCTTTTTACCTCCGACGGACAGCCTGATGACCACACCCCAGCACACGCCGATGATGCAGCAGTATCTCGCCCTGAAACGCGAACACGCCGACAAGCTGCTGTTCTACCGCATGGGTGACTTCTACGAGCTGTTCTACGACGACGCCGAGAAAGCGTCGCGGCTGCTGGACATCACCCTCACCGCGCGCGGTGCCAGCGGCGGCAACCCGATCCGCATGGCCGGCATCCCCTATCACGCCGCCGAGGGCTATCTCGCGCGACTGGTGAAGATGGGCGAGTCGGTGGCCATCGCCGAGCAGATCGGCGACCCGGCGACCAGCAAGGGCCCGGTGGAGCGCAAGGTGGTGCGCATCGTCACCCCCGGCACCCTCACCGACGCCGCGCTGCTCGATGACAAGCGCGACAACCTGGTGCTGGCCATCAACCTGCACAAGGGCGTGCTGGGCCTGGCCTGGCTGTCGCTGGCCAGCGGCGACTTCAAGGTGATGCAGACCGGCGTCGAGGAGCTCTCCAGCGAGCTGGAGCGGCTGAAGCCGGCCGAGCTGGTGATCCCCGACGACACCGGCCTCGCGGTGTTCGACAGCATCACGATGCCGAAAAAGAAGCTGCCGCCGTGGCAGTTCGACGCCGAATCGTCGCAGCTGGCGCTGACCCGTCACTTTGGCACCCGCGACCTGGCCGGCTTCGGCGCCGACACCCTGCCGGTGGCGGTCGGCGCCGCCGGCGCGCTGCTGGAGTACGTGAAGTCGACGCAGGGCGTGAATCCGGCGCACATCGCGCAACTGGCGGTGGAAGACGCCGGCGAGCTGATCCGCATGGACGCCGCCACCCGCCGCAATCTGGAACTGACCGAAACCATCCGCGGCGAAGCGTCGCCGACGCTGGCGTCGCTGCTGGATGGCTGCGCCACCAGCATGGGCAGCCGCCTGCTGCGCCACTGGCTGCACCACCCGATCCGCCGCCACGACAAGCTGGCGCGCCGCCTGCAGGCGGTGCGCGCGCTGCTAACCCGTCACGGCGACATCCACGCCCAGCTGCGCGAGGTGGCCGACATCG
The DNA here is from genome assembly GCF_003633895.1 of Vogesella indigofera. Classification (GTDB taxonomy): domain Bacteria; phylum Pseudomonadota; class Gammaproteobacteria; order Burkholderiales; family Chromobacteriaceae; genus Vogesella; species Vogesella indigofera. Next base: position 74,808 of record NZ_RBID01000014.1, on the reverse strand, counting down.
AGCGCATCACCGCGCGCATCGCGCTGCGCTCGGCGCGGCCGCGCGACCTCGCCGCACTGCGCGATTCGCTGAACGCGCTCGGCGGCGCCAAAACCTTGGCCGCCAGCCTGGACGCGCCACTGCTGGCCGAGCTGGCGACGCTGCTGCCGGACAATTCGCCGGTGGAAAGCCTGCTGCGCGCCGCCATCCTGCCGGAGCCGGCCACTTTCCTGCGCGACGGCGGCGTGATCAACCACGGCCTCAATGCCGACCTCGACGAGCTGCGCGCGATCCAGAACGACTGCGGCGACTTCCTGCTGCAGCTGGAGGCGCGCGAGAAGGAGCGCACCGGCATCAGCACGCTGAAGGTGGAATTCAACCGCGTGCACGGCTTCTACATCGAGGTGTCGAAGGCGCAATCGGTGAACGTGCCGGAAGACTACCGCCGCCGCCAGACGCTGAAGAACGCCGAGCGCTACATCACGCCGGAGCTGAAAACCTTCGAGGACAAGGCGCTGTCGGCGCAGGACAAGTCGCTGGCACTGGAAAAACAGCTGTACGAGCTGGTGCTGGACCAGCTGGCGCCGCACATCAGCGAGCTGAAGCTGATCGCGCAGGCGGTGGCCGGGCTGGACGTGCTGGCCGCCTTTGCCGAGCGCGCCGCCAACCACAACTACGTGGAGCCGCAGTTCGTGGCGGAGACGCGGCTGGACATCGTTGCCGGCCGCCACCCGGTGGTGGAAGCGGAGGTGGAGCGCTTCATCGCCAACGACACCAGGTTGGCCGCAGAACGGAAGCTGCTCTTGATCACCGGCCCGAACATGGGCGGTAAGTCGACCTATATGCGGCAGAACGCGCTGATCACGCTGATGGCGCACATCGGCAGCTTCGTACCGGCCGACGCCGCCACCATCGGCCAGATCGACCGCATCTTCACCCGCATCGGCGCCAGCGACGACCTCGCCGGCGGCCGTTCCACCTTCATGGTGGAGATGACCGAGACCGCCAACATCCTCAACAATGCGACCGACAAGTCGCTGGTGCTGATGGACGAGGTTGGCCGCGGCACTTCCACCTTCGACGGCCTGGCGCTGGCGTGGGCGATCGCCAAGGCGCTGATCGAGAAGAACCGCGCCTACACCCTGTTCGCCACCCACTACTTCGAGCTGACCAGCCTCGCCGCCAGCTACAACACGGTGGCCAACGTGCACCTGTCGGCGGTGGAGCACAAGGACCGCATCGTGTTCCTGCACCACGTCGAGGACGGCCCGGCCAGCCAGAGCTACGGCCTGGCGGTGGCGCAGCTGGCCGGCGTGCCGCCCAAGGTGATCCGCGAGGCGAAACGCTATCTCACCGAGCTGGAAAACCAGTCCGCCGCCAGCCAGCAGCCGGACCTGTTCAGCACCCCGCGCGTGGTGGAAGTGGAGGCTGAGCCGCACCCGGCGCTGGAGCGGCTGCGCGATATCGACAGCGACAGCCTGACGCCGCGGCAGGCGCTGGAGCTGCTGTACGAATTGCAAAAAATGACAAAATAAAGACAGGCGTTCTGCATACGGTTGCCTACAATACAAACACGAATCTGCCGCAAACACAGTGCAGATAAGTGAGCACCCGATCAACGCTGTCCCACTGGAGGAACCCCATATCATGCATGCAGAAGGTTACGCCGTTACATCCGCTCTGGCCCGCCTGTTCGGTACGGCCAACGGTGGCGAAGCCCTCCCTCTTTCAGGCATCCGCGAGCGCGCGATGCGGGAGTTGTCGCAATTCTCCGCCATTGTGCGTGAAGAGCTTGCCCGCCTGAATATTTCCATCCCACCGGCAATCAGCCTGGTCAGTTGTTCCGATTGCCAGCTCAGTCTGGAAAGCGAACACCCGCAGCGGGACCGCATTCTGGCGTGGCTGGACGGCAATGACCGCGTTGCCAAGTATTTCAAGGAAGTTGAAGTGCTGTTCGAGGTGGTACGCGCCACCGAAAACCTGGGTGTCACTTTTGCGGAGGACAGCTGTTTTCATATCGGCCTGACCAGCGCGGGCCCGATCGCCTACTTCCAGGACCACCAGTGCACGCCACAATAGGCACGGGGTCACCACCACACCGGGAGCGCTGAACTCCCGGTTTTTTTATGCCCGCCGCCGGCCGTTACGGCGCGCCGGCATCCTGCCCTCGCAGCCGGGCGGCGTAGCGGTGGCAGAAGCGCAGCTCCACCGGGTAGGGATAGAAGTCCTCGATATAGCCATCGCGGATGCGCTGCTGCTTGTGCTGCCAGAAGCCGGCGTCCAGCAGCTCGCGGTGGTACTGCAGAAATACCCGCCGCACCAGCGGATCGCCCAGCAGGAAGGTGCCGAACTCCTCCGGAAACACGTCGTTACGCGCCACCGGATACCACACCTCGCCGGACAGCTCCATTTCCGGGTTCGGCGCCGGCGGAATGCGGCGGAAGTGGCAGTCGGTCATGTACTCGATTTCATCGTAGTCGTAGAAGATCACCCGCCCGTAACGGGTGACGCCGAAGTTCTTGAACAGCATGTCGCCGGGGAAGATGTTGGCCGCCGCCAGATCGCGGATCGCGTCGCCGTACTCGCGCACCACGCGCTCCTTTTCCGCCGTGTCGCTGTTCATCAGGTACAGGTTCAGCGGCTTCATGCGCCGCTCGATGTACAGGTGCTTGATCACCAGCGTGTCCGGACCTTCTTCGATGCTGCTGGTGGCCAGCCGGCGCAATTCGTCCAGCAGCTCGTCGCTGAAGCGCGCCTTGGGAAACGCGACGTTGGAAAACTCCAGCGTGTCGGCCATGCGGCCGACGCGGTCGTGGCGTTTCACCAGCTGGTACTTGGCCTTCACCGTGGCACGATCCACCTCCTTCGGCCCGCCGAACACGTCCTTGATCAGCTTGAACACGTAGGGGTAGGACGGCAGGGTGAACACCAGCATCACCAGGCCGCGGATGCCCGGCGCCACCGTGAACTGGTCGTTGGAGTGCTGCAGGTGCTGCATGAAGTCGCGGTAGAAGGTGTTCTTGCCCTGCTTCTGCAGCCCGAGCATGGTGTACAGCTCGGCCTTGGTCTTGGTCGGCAGCATCGAGCGCAAAAACTGCACGTAGCCGGACGGCACTTCCATGTCGGCCATGAAGTAGGCGCGGCTGAAGGAGAACAGCACGCCGATGCGCCACGGCTCCAGCAGCACGGTGTCCAGGTACAGGCAGCCGTCGGCGTCGTGCAGTACCGGCACGGCAAACGGGTAGACCTGGCCGCCATTCACCACCTTGCCGAAGAGGTAGGCGGTCTTGTTGCGGTAGAAGGCGCTGGACAGCAGCTGGATCTGCAGGTTGGCCTCGGCCTGCGGCCAACGTTGCGCGAAGTATTCGTCCACCGCGCGGATCACCCACGCCAGGTCGCGCGACAGCTTGGCAAACGGCCGCCGCCAGCCGAAGTCGGCCACGATCTGGCGCAGCGTGTGGCGCAAGCCGCGCTGCTTGGGATAGTAGCTGCGATAGGACGGCGGGTCGGACTCGATGTACTCGGTGGAGATCGCCGGGCGGATGAAGATGAAATCGTTGTTGAAGTAGTCGCGGTGCAGGATGCGGGTGAACACCGAGTTGAAGAAGGTCTCTGCCAGCTCCGGCTGCTTGTGGTTGGTCAACAGGCCGATGAAGTACAGCTTGGCCTGCTGCCAGATTTCGTCGTCCAGCAGGTCGGCGTGAAACTGGTGCTGCAGCCGCTGCACCGTCTCGTGCACCCGCTCGTCGTAGAACTGGATGCGGTCGCGTACCAGCCGCTGCACCCCCTGCCACGCGGCGTCCTCGAACAGCTGCTTGGCCTGCTGGCTGACCTCGCGAAACAGCTGGTAGTGGCGGTTGAAGCCGTCCACCAGCGCCTGCGCAATCTCGCGCGCCACCGGGTTGTAGTATTCGGGGATCTGCATCGTGGCACCTCGCTGGCGCCGACTGTCCGGCGCAGAGGAATGACTGCTGCGGCCTTACTTACTTCTTGGCGAAACGGAAACGCGGCGCCGGGGCGGACGCGGCCTGCGGCGCGGCGGGCTGCGTTCTGCTCTGGTTCGCGGCGTTCTTGCCTGCCGGATTCTGGTTCGCGAAGTTCTTGCCCGCGGGCTCCCTGCGCGCCGGTGCCGGCGCGGCCGGTTTAGCATGCCGCGTGCGTGGCAAGTCGGCAAGCGACACCTCGATGCTGCGCAGCATGCCCGGCTGCAGCTCGTCCAGCCGCCACGGCCCGATCGCCACCCGCACCAGACGCAGCGTCGGCAGGCCGACCTTGGCGGTCATGCGCCGCACCTGGCGGTTCTTGCCTTCGCTGATGATGATCTCCAGCCAGGTGTCCGGCACCGTCTTGCGAAAGCGCACCGGCGGCTTGCGCTCCCACAGTGCCGGCGCTTCCGGCAGCACGCGCACTTCGGCCGGCTGGGTAATGAAATCGCCAAGATCGACCCCGGCGCGCAGCGCGGCCAGCTTGTCCTCGTCCGGTCGCCCTTCCACCTGCACCCAGTAGGTCTTCGGCAGCTTCCAGCGCGGGTCGCTGATGCGGTGCTGCAGCTCGCCGTCGCCGGTGAGCAGCAACAGCCCTTCGCTGTCGGTGTCCAGCCGCCCGGCCGGGTAGATGCCGGGCTGGGCGACACAGGACTTGAGCGTGGGATGCAAGGGGTGCTCGGAAAACTGGCAAATCACGCCATAAGGCTTGTTGAGCAAGAAGAGTTGGGACATGTCCGCGCCGCCGGTATTAAGCAATGGGCCGGATGATAACAAGGCTGGTCGCCTGCAGTCACATGCGCGTTGCCGCCGGCGGACGCGGCCAACCTTGCGCTCTGCGCGGCAATTCAAACATTCGTTTTAGAAAACGGCGACACCATAGCAGATATAGCGCTTCGGAATAGGCGGCGCCCGGCGTAGCCGCGGCGCAACACAATTCACATTCGAACAAGCGTTCACCGGAAAAACGACGCCAAAGTTCGAATGTGCGTCGAACAGCAGGGCGCGGACGGAGTATAATTCGCATCTGAAAAGTCGCCCGAGAGTCACCGGGCATCACCGTTCCGGGCGCCGCTGGCACCTGACGAACCAAGAGCCGGCCTTTCACAGCCTTTCCCCGCGTCGACACGGGTTGTCGTCCAGCACCGCAAGCCCCCGTGCCATCGCCCCGTGCCATCGTTTAGTCGTCACAAAATAATCATGGAGATAGAGTAATGCCTTCGGAACAACCGACCATCATCTACACCCTCACCGACGAAGCGCCCGCGCTGGCAACCAACGCCTTCCTGCCGATCATCCAGACCTTTACCGGCGCCGCCGGCATCCACATCGACACCGCCGACATTTCGGTCGCGGCGCGCGTGCTGGCCGAATTCCCCGATTACCTGACCGACGCCCAGAAGGTGCCGGACACCCTGGCCGCACTGGGCCGCCTGACGCAGGACCCGGACGCCAACATCATCAAGCTGCCGAACATCAGCGCCTCCGTCGGCCAGCTGCAGGCCTGCATCAAGGAACTGCAAGCCAAGGGCTACGCGGTGCCGGACTTCCCGGAAAACCCGACAACCGACGAAGAAAAAGCGATCAAGGCACGCTACAGCAAGTGCCTGGGCTCCGCCGTCAACCCGGTGCTGCGTGAAGGCAACTCCGACCGCCGCGCACCGAAGGCGGTCAAAGAATACGCGCGCAAGCACCCGCACAGCATGGCCGAGTGGAGCCAGGCATCGCGCACCCACGTATCGCACATGCACCACGGCGACTTCTACCACGGCGAGAAATCCATGACTCTGGATCGCGCCCGTGACGTGAAGATGGAGCTGGTGACCAAGAGCGGCCAGACCATCGTGCTGAAGCCGAAGGTATCGCTGCTGGAAGGCGAGATCATCGACAGCATGTTCATGAGCAAGAAGGCGCTGTGCGAGTTCTACGAGAAGGAAATCGAAGACGCGCACAAGACCGGCGTGATGTTCTCGCTGCACGTGAAGGCCACCATGATGAAGGTGTCGCACCCGATCGTGTTCGGTCACTGCGTGAAGATCTTCTACAAGGACGCGTTCGCCAAGCACGGTGCGCTGTTCGACGAGCTGGGCGTGAACGTGAACAACGGCATGGCCAACCTGTACGACAAGATCGCCACCCTGCCGCAATCCAAGCAGGACGAGATCAAGCGCGACCTGCACGCCTGCCACGAATACCGTCCGGAACTGGCGATGGTGGATTCCGCCAAGGGCATCACCAACTTCCACTCGCCGAACGACATCATCGTCGACGCCTCGATGCCGGCGATGATCCGCAACGGCGGCAAGATGTGGGGCGCCGACGGCCGCCTGAAGGACGTGAAGGCGGTGATGCCGGAATCGACCTTCGCCCGCATCTACCAGGAGATGATCAACTTCTGCAAATGGCATGGCAACTTCGATCCGAAGACCATGGGCACGGTGCCGAACGTTGGCCTGATGGCGCAAAAAGCCGAAGAGTACGGCTCGCACGACAAGACCTTCGAGATCTCCGAAGACGGCGTGGCCAACATCGTTGACCTGGCGACCGGCGAAGTGCTGCTGAGCCAGGACGTGGAGCAAGGCGACATCTGGCGCATGTGCCAGGTGAAGGACGCCCCGATCCGCGACTGGGTGAAGCTGGCGGTGACCCGCGCCCGCAACTCCGGCATGCCGGCGATCTTCTGGCTGGACCCGTACCGTCCGCACGAAAACGAGCTGATCAAGAAGGTGAAGCTGTACCTGAAGGATCACGACACCACCGGCCTGCACATCGAGTGCATGTCGCAGGTGCGCGCCATGCGCTACACGCTGGAACGCGTGATCCGTGGCCTGGACACCATCTCGGTCACCGGCAACATCCTGCGCGACTACCTGACCGACCTGTTCCCGATCATGGAACTGGGCACCTCCGCCAAGATGCTGTCCATCGTGCCTCTGATGGCCGGTGGCGGCATGTACGAAACTGGCGCCGGTGGTTCGGCACCGAAGCACGTGCAGCAGCTGGTGGAAGAAAACCACCTGCGCTGGGATTCGCTGGGTGAATTCCTGGCACTGGCGGTATCGCTGGAAGACCTGGGACTGAAGACCGGCAACGACAAGGCCAAGATCCTGGCCAAGACCCTGGACGCCGCCACCGGCAAGCTGCTGGACAACAGCAAGGGTCCGTCGCCGAAGACCGGCGAGCTGGACAACCGCGGCAGCCAGTTCTACCTCGCCATGTACTGGGCGCAGGAACTGGCCGCGCAGACCGAGGACGCCGCCCTGGCGGCCCAGTTCGCGCCGCTGGCCAAGACGCTGAGCGAGAGCGAACAGCAGATCGTGGACGAGCTGAAGGCCGTGCAGGGCAAGCCGGTGGACATCGGCGGCTACTACCTGGCCGACCGCGCCAAGTGCCAGGCGGTAATGCGCCCGAGCGCCACCTTCAACGCCGCGCTGGCGGCAGCACGCGGCTAAACCGCAAGCAAGGGCAGCGCGGCCAGACCGCACTGCCAGCATCCGACAACGCCAGGGCCTCGCCCTGGCGTTTTTTCTTGCCGTCGATGAGCGCTTGCGGTCGATCATGTTCCACCAAGCACGTGCTCGGCTACAATGCAACGGCGTGGCACGGCAGCAAACACCGATACCGCTGCGGCCAACCTTGAGCTAACAATAACAAACGGCAGCCCTCGGTCACGCAGGGTGCGACAGGCCAGGGACGGCAACGCGGATTGCCACGACACAGGTCAACACAGATGGAGTCCACAAAGGAGAGGTATTGATGAGCGCATCCCATATCACGGTTCCGGCCGGCGGACAGAAGATCATCCCGGGCCAGCCGATTCCGAACCACCCGATCATCCCGTTCATCGAAGGCGACGGCATCGGCATCGACATCACCCCGGTGATGATCAAGGTCATTGATGCCGCGGTGGCCAAGGCCTACGGCGGCGACAAGAAAATCCACTGGATGGAAGTCTATGCCGGCGAGAAGTCGACCCGTCTGTACGGCCCGGACGAATGGCTGCCGAAGGAAACCTTCGATGCGCTGAAGGAATACGCGGTGTCGATCAAGGGCCCGATGACCACCCCGGTCGGCGGCGGCATCCGCTCGCTGAACGTGGCACTGCGCCAGGAACTGGACCTGTACCAGTGCGTGCGCCCGGTGCAGTACTTCAACGGCGTGCCATCGCCACTGAAGCACCCGGAACTGGTCAATATGGTGATCTTCCGCGAGAACACCGAGGACATCTACGCCGGTATCGAATGGGCGGCCGAGTCCGAAGGCGCCAAGAAGATCATCGAATTCCTGCAGCAGGAAATGGGAGTCAGGAAGATCCGCTTCCCTGACAGCTCCGGCATCGGCATCAAGCCGATCTCCATCGAGGGCACCACCCGCCTGGTACGCGCCGCGCTGAAGTACGTGATCGCCAACGACCGCCAGTCGCTGACCATCGTGCACAAGGGCAACATCATGAAGTTCACCGAGGGCCTGTTCCGTGATGTCGCCTACAAGGTGGCACAGGAAGAGTTCGGCGCCCAGGCGATCGACGGCGGCCCGTGGTGCCAGTTCAAGAACCCGCACACCGGTCGCGACATCATCGTCAAGGACGCGATCGCCGACGCCTTCCTGCAGCAGATCCTGCTGCGGCCGGCTGAATACGACACCATCGTCACCACCAACCTCAACGGCGACTACATCTCTGACGCGCTGGCGGCGCAGGTCGGCGGCATCGGCATCGCGCCCGGCGCCAATATCTCCGACCACTACGCCTGCTTCGAAGCCACCCACGGCACCGCGCCGAAGTACGCCGGCCTCGACAAGGTGAACCCGGGCTCGCTGATCCTGTCCGCCGAGATGATGCTGCGCCACCTGGGCTGGAAGGAAGCCGCCGATCTGGTGATCAAGGCCATGGAAGCCGCCATTGCCGACAAGCAGGTGACCTACGACTTCGCGCGGCTGATGGACGGCGCCACCGAGGTGTCGTGCTCCGCCTTCGGCGACGCCATGATCGCGCGCATGTAAATCCCGCAGCCCTTCCAGTCCGGCCCGCCACGGCGGGCCTTTTGCGTTGCGGCCAACGTTGGCCGCAACGCTAGCGCCACTCGCCGGCCAGCGCGCGCACGGTGTCCAGCACCTGCTGCAACGGCGCATCCGCGCGCTTGCCGGTGCGCCACGCCATCATCACCTCCCACTCCCACAGCGGCAGATCGCTCAGCGCCAGCTTCACCAGCCGGCCATCGCGCAGGTCGCGCCGCACCGCCACCTCCGGCATGAAGGTCAGGAAACCGTGCTCCATCGCCAGCTCGCGCGCCGCCACCGCCGGCTGCACCGCGTGGATCGGGCCGGCCACCCGCCGCGCGGCGCGGATCAGCGCCAGCAGCTCGTCGCAGCCCTCACCCCAGTACTGCGGCGCCAGCCGCTCGTTGGCGATGTCGGCCAGCTGCAGGCTGCCGGCGCTGGCCAGCGGGTGACGGTTGTGCACCACCGCCACCATCGGCGAGCGCCAGATACGCTCCATCTGGATGCCGGCCATCGGCGGGCAGCGCAGCACGAAGCCGACCTGCGCCTGCCCGGTCAGCAGGCGTTCCATGATCGCCGGCGAATGATCGGTACTGCAGCGGATTTCCAGCGCGGCATCGGCCAGCGCCAGCAGCACCGGGCCGAAGATCACCGACGACAGCGACGGCAGGCTGGCCAGCGTCAGCCGTGGCAGCGCCGGCTCGCGCTGCAGTGCCTCGCGCCCGCGTTGTAGCGCATCCAGTGCCTGCTGCGCCGCCGGCAGGAACGCCTCGCACGCCGGCGTCGGCAAGGCGCCGCGCCGGTGGCGGCGAAACAGCTGTGCGCCGACCTCGGCCTCCAGCAGCGCCACGCGCTGGCTCACCTGCGGCTGCGACCAGCCACGCCGCGCCGCCGCCTGGCTGAAACTGCCGCAGGCCACGATATCGAGCAGCAACTGCAGGTCATCCATCGCAATAGACATAAGCAATCCGGATAGCAAATATTGCAAGTTAATGGCTTCAATAATAACTGAAGCGCGCGGAAAATGCCGTTATCAACCCTGCAGAAAGCCTATCATGTCCAGCCCGGAACAAGCCCGCCGTTACGGCCGATGGTTCATCATGACCGACAACCTGCTGGTGGTGATGGGCTTCTTCATCGTCTTTCCGCTGATCAGCCTGCACTTTGTCGACCGGCTCGGCTGGGCCGCCACGCTGGTCGGGGTGGCGCTGGCCATCCGCCAGCTGCTGCAGCAGGGCCTGGGTCTGCTTGGTGGCACGCTGGCCGACCGCTACGGCGCCAAGCCGCTGATCGTCAGCGGCATGCTGCTGCGCGCCGCCGGCTTCGCGATGATGGCCAACGCCAGCTCGCCGTGGTGGCTGATCGCCTCCTGCGTGTTCTCCGGGCTGGGCGGCACGCTGTTCGATCCGCCGCGCTCGGCGCTGATCGTGAAGCTGACCCGCCCGCACGAGCGCAACCGCTTCTACACCCTGCTGATGATGCAGGACAGCGCCGGCGCGGTGATCGGCGCCCTGCTCGGCTCCTGGCTGCTGCACTACGATTTCTGGTGGGTCGGCATGAGCGGCTGTGCCATCTTCCTGCTGGCGGCGCTGGTCAACGCGCTGCTGCTGCCGCCCTACCGCGTGGCCAGCAAACGCGCGCCACCGTTGGCCGCAGCGCGCACCGTGCTGCGCGATCGTGCCTATATGCGCTTCGTGCTGATCCTCAGCGGCTACTACGCGCTGGGGGTACAGATCATGCTGCTGGTGCCGGTGACGCTGAAACAGCTGGCCGGCACCGCCGCCGCCGTCGGCTGGATGTACACGCTGGAAACGCTGCTGTCGCTGAGCCTGCTGTACCCGCTGGCGCGGCTGGGCGAACGCTATCTGTCGCTGGAGGCGCGCATTCTGGCCGGCATCCTGCTGATGAGCAGCAGCCTGCTGCTGATGAGCCAGATCCAGTCCTGGCAGCCCGCCTTCGTCATTCTGGGGCTGTTCTATCTCGGCACCATCATCACCGAGCCGCCACGCGAGGCGCGCATCGCCGGCTTCGCCAGGGCCGAGGCCCGCGCCAGCTATATGGGCATGAGCCGCATGGGGCTGGCGCTGGGTGGCGCCAGCGGCTATGTCGGCGGCGGCTGGCTGCTGGACATCGCCCGCCAGCTGCAGCAGCCCGGTTTGCCGTGGCTGGTGCTCGGCCTGGTCGGCTACCTGACCTGCCTGCTGCTGCACCGCCAGTTCCGGGCCGACCGCGGCGCCGAGCGGCAGCGGCGCTGGTGGCTGGCAGCACAGCCCACGCACTGAGGCCGCACCATGCAAAAACCCCCGCCAGCACAGCTGGCGGGGGTTTTGCGTCAGACGCGGCTAAATCAGGCAGCCTGGATGTTCGACGCCTGGTTGCCTTTCGGGCCCTGGACGATGTCGAAAGATACACGCTGACCTTCGGTCAGGGTTTTGAAACCTTGCATATTGATCGCGGAGAAGTGCGCGAACAGGTCATCACCACCACCATCAGGAGTGATGAAACCGAAACCTTTAGCGTCGTTAAACCATTTAACAATACCAGTTGCCATCTGTAACTATCCTTACATGCATAATGAAAACAGGCTGCAGCAGCCTGACAATTCGAGCCTACAAGCATGCAAAGGACAACCTTATGCAAACTGGTAAGCCAACTTACAGTTCGTTTTTACGCCAGCCGTACTAAGACGTCAAGCGACAAGCACAATACCATGCGTTACTCTTGAAAAAAAAGCACCGCGAACCAAACTTCAAGCAAGCATGAATTAGTAGAAAGCCCACATGTCTACGCAGTATCAGGATGACACGACGCTCAAGGCGTCTCGCAGCAAGACGGCCCCGCCCCCCCTGTACAAGGTCTTGCTGCTGAACGACGACTTTACCCCGATGGATTTTGTGGTCGCCGTGTTGCAGCAGTTTTTTTACATGGACGAGACCAAGGCAACACGCGTCATGTTGCAGGTACATACAGAAGGCAAAGGCGTTTGCGGTGTTTATACTAAAGATGTCGCCGCGACCAAAGTTGAACAAGTTTCGCAGCACGCACGGGCGCACCAGCAACCGCTGCAGTGTGTCATGGAGGAAAACTGATGATTGCCCAAGAACTGGAAGTAAGCCTGCACATGGCATTTATGGAGGCACGGCGCAAGCGGCATGAACTCATCAGCGTTGAGCATCTGCTGCTGGCGATGACAGACAATCCGTCTGCTGCCGAAGTGTTGCGCGCTTGTGGCGCCAATATCGAACAGCTGAAGAAACAGCTGGGCGATTTCATCGACGAACACACCCCGATCGTCCCGGGTGACAACGAAGTGGAAACCCAGCCCACGCTCGGCTTCCAGCGCGTGATCCAGCGCGCCATCCTGCACGTGCAGTCCTCCGGCAAAAAAGAAGTCACCGGCGCCAACATTCTGGTGGCGATCTTCGGCGAAAAGGACTCCCATGCCGTGTACTACCTGCACCAGCAGGGAACCTCACGCCTGGATGTGGTCAACTTCATCTCGCACGGCATCACCAAGCAAAGCCCGAAAGCCAGCGGTGCCGGCAGCAGCGAGCACAGCGAAAACAATGATGCCGACCAGGAAGAAGCCGCGGCCAACCCTGGACGGGCACTGGAGAGCTATACCCAGAACCTGAACCAGCTGGCCCGCGACGGCAAGATCGATCCGCTGATCGGCCGTGCCAGCGAAGTCGAGCGCGTGATCCAGATCCTGTGCCGCCGCCGCAAGAACAACCCGCTGCTGGTCGGCGAGGCCGGGGTCGGCAAGACCGCCATCGCCGAAGGTCTGGCGCGGCGCATCGTCGGCGGCGACGTGCCGGAAGTGCTGGCCACGGCAACCGTCTACTCGCTGGACATGGGCGCCCTGCTTGCCGGCACCAAGTATCGCGGCGACTTCGAGCAGCGCCTGAAGCAGGTGATCAAGCAGCTGTCGGAAGACAAGGGCGCGATCCTGTTCATTGACGAGATCCATACCCTGATCGGTGCCGGCTCCGCCTCCGGCGGCACGCTGGACGCGTCCAACCTGCTGAAGCCGGCGCTGTCCAACGGTAGCCTGCGCTGCATCGGCGCCACCACCTATACCGAGTTCCGCGGCATCTTCGAGAAGGACAGCGCGCTGTCGCGCCGTTTCCAGAAGATCGACGTGGTGGAACCGACGGTGGAACAGACCGTGGAGATCCTCAAGGGGCTGAAGAGCCGCTTTGAAGAGCACCACGGCGTGAAGTACACCGTGTCGGCACTGACCACCGCCGCCGAGCTGTCCGCACGTTACATCAACGACCGTCACCTGCCGGACAAGGCGATCGACGTAATCGACGAAGCCGGCGCCGCGCAGAAGATCCTGCCGAAGTCGCGCCAGAAGAAGGTGATCAACAAGTCCGAGATCGAGGAAATCATCGCCAAGATTGCACGCATTCCGCCGAAGACCATCTCCAGCGATGACCGCAACGTGCTGAAAAACCTCGACCGCGACCTGAAGAACGTGGTGTTCGGCCAGGAGAAGGCGATCGATGCGCTGACCAGCGCCATCAAGATGGCACGCTCCGGCCTCGGCAACCCGCAAAAACCGATCGGCTCCTTCCTGTTCTCCGGCCCCACCGGCGTCGGCAAGACCGAGGTGGCCAAGCAGCTGGCCTACTTCCTCGGCGTCGAGCTGATCCGCTTCGACATGTCGGAATACATGGAGCGCCACGCGGTATCGCGCCTGATCGGTGCGCCACCGGGCTATGTCGGCTTCGAACAGGGCGGACTGCTGACCGAGGCCATCAACAAGCAACCGTACGCGGTGCTGCTGCTGGACGAAATCGAGAAGGCGCATCCGGACATCTTCAACGTGCTGCTGCAGGTGATGGACCACGGCAAGCTGACCGACAACAACGGGCGCAAAGCCGACTTCCGCAACGTGGTGATCATCATGACCACCAACGCTGGTGCCGAAGCGCTGGCCAAGCCGAGCATCGGTTTCACCAACAGCAAGCAGGCCGGCGATGAAATGGCGGACATCAAGCGCCTGTTCAGCCCGGAATTCCGCAACCGGTTGGATGCCACCATCCCGTTCCGCATGCTGGACGAGCAGATCATCCTGCAGGTGGTGGACAAGTTCCTGATGCAGCTGGAGCAACAGCTGAACGAGAAGAAAGTGGAAGTCCACTTCTCCGACGAGCTGCGCGCCTACCTGGCGAAAAAGGGCTTCGATCCGCTGATGGGTGCCCGCCCGATGGCGCGCCTGATCCAGGATATGATCCGCAAGGCGCTGGCCGACGAGCTGCTGTTCGGCCGCCTGGCCAATGGCGGCGAGGTGACAGTGGATATCGACGACGCGGAGAAGATCCAGCTGAGCTTCGAGGAAACCGCTGACGTTGCCTGAATTTGACTGCCAAAGCACAACCCCGCGTCACGACGCGGGGTTTTTTCTTGTCTGCGGCCAACCTTAGCCGCGCGGGTGATGCGCCAGGTGCAGCGCCTTGAGGCGCTCGCGCGCGACATGGGTGTAAATCTGGGTGGTAGATAAACTGGCATGGCCGAGCAGCAACTGCACCACGCGCAGGTCGGCGCCGTGGTTGACCAGGTGGGTGGCGAAGGCGTGGCGCAAGGTATGCGGGCTCAATGGCGGCAACTGTGCCCGCCCCGCGTAGCGTGTGATCAGCACCCAGGCCATCTGCCGTGTCAGCGCCTGCTTGCGGCGGCTGACAAACACCGCATCGCAACGATGCGCCCCCAGGATCAGCGTGCGCGCCTCCGCCAGATAGCGCCGCAGCCAGTCCTCGGCCACCTCGCCCAGTGGCACCAGCCGCTCCTTGTTACCCTTGCCGACCACGCGCAGATAGCCGTCGTTGAGATACAGCTGCCCCAGCGTCAGGCCGACCAGCTCGCTGATGCGCAGCCCGGTGGCGTACAGCACCTCCATCAGCGCCCGGTCACGCAGCCCGAGCGGAACCTCGCAATCCGGCGCCTGCAACAGCGCCTCCACATGCTGCTCCGACAGCGAGGTCGGCAGGCGCAGCCCCAGCCGCGGCGCCTGCAGCCTGGCCGCCGGGTCGTCATCGCGCAGCTGCTGCTGGCACAGGTACTGGTAATAGCGCCGTACCGCCGACAAGCGCCGCGCACGGGTAGCCGGCTTGTCGACCTCGATCAGCGCCAGCATCACCTGCTCCAGTGCCGGGGTATCCGCCTCCTCCAGGGTGGTGCCTTGCGTCAGCAGCAACTCGTGCACCCGCCCCAGATCGCGGCGGTAGGCAGCCAGCGTGTTCAGCGACAGGTTATCCAGCAGCCAGAGGTGATCGAGAAAGCCGTCCAGCGCCGGCGCGGAGGATGCGGACTGTGTTTGCTGTGCCATGATTTTTTATTGCGTACCGACATGAAAAAAGCGCCAGCAACAGGCTGGCGCTTTCTTGAGGCAAAGCCTTCGCAAGAAGATTACTTGCGGTTTGGCAGCTTTTCCTTGATACGTGCCGACTTGCCGGTACGACCACGCAGGTAGTACAGCTTGGCACGACGTACGTCACCGCGACGCTTCACTTCGATGGAAGCCATCAGCGGGGAGTACAGCTGGAAGGTACGCTCAACGCCTTCACCGGCGGACAGTTTGCGCACGATGAAAGAGCTGTTCAGACCACGGTTGCTGCGAGCGATCACAACACCTTCGTAAGCCTGCAGACGCTCACGGGTACCTTCCTTAACCTTGACTTGCACAACAACGGTGTCGCCAGGTGCAAATTCAGGGAAAGTCTTGCCCAGACGAGCGATTTCTTCCTGTTCCAGTTGCTGGATCAGATTCATGTTACTACTCCTTGTTTTTCAGGGAATCTTGTTCCTGCTGAAACTCCGTCAGCAGCCGAGATTCCTGTTTTGTCAAAATGCGGTCTTTCAGCAAGTCCGGCCGGCGCAACCAGGTGCGTCCGAGAGACTGCTTCAGCCGCCATTTGGCGATCAGGGCATGGTTACCGGAGAGCAGAATCTCTGGCACCCGGACACCCCGGTATTCTTCCGGACGCGTGTAGTGCGGGCAATCGAGCAGGCCATCCACGAAAGAGTCTTCGTAGGCGGACTGCATGTCATTGAGTACCCCCGGCAACAGCCGTACCACCGCGTCCATCACGATCATCGCCGGCAATTCACCACCGGACAGCACGTAGTCACCGACCGAAATCTCTTCATCGACCTCCTGGTCGATCAAGCGCTCGTCGATGCCTTCGTAACGCCCGCACAACAGGATCAGGCCCGGCATTGCGGCCAGACTTGCCACCCGTTGGTGCGTCAGCGGTTGCCCCTGCGGCGACAGGTACACGACATGACTGCGCTCGACACCTTGCTGCTGCTGCCTGGCTTTCGCGGCCGCAATGGCCTGCTCCAGCGGATTGGCCATCATCACCATTCCGGGGCCGCCACCGTAAGGGCGATCGTCGATCGTCTTGTAACTGTCGGTAGTGAAATCACGCGGATTCCACGCCGAGAACTGCCAGATCGATTGTTCCAACGCCCGACGGGTGACCCCATAGCGGGTGATGGCATCAAACATTTCGGGGAAAAGTGATACCGCATCAAGCTGCATCAGTAATCCAGTCCCCACTCGACCTTGATCTGCTTGTTCTGCGTGTCGACATCGCCGACATAGGCAGCCACAAACGGGATCAGGATCTGGCCGTGTTCACCGCTGATCACCAGCACGTCATTGGCGCCGGTTTCCATCAGGTCCACAACCTTGCCCAGACAGAGGCCTTCCGCGTTGATGACGTCCATACCGATCAGGTCCGACCAGTAATATTCGCCATCTTCGGCAGGCGGCAATTCCACCTTGGGTACTGCAACTTTCAGGCCACGCATCGCCTCAGCCTGTTCACGGCCAGTGACTTCTTCCAGCTGTGCCACCAAGTTCTTTGGCTGCACTGCCCCGTCTTTGAACGTAAAAGGCTTCCAGTCGTTTTCCTTGCCGATCCACCAGACCGGGTAGTCAAACAGGCTGTCAGCGAACTGGGTATCCGCGTGTACCTTGATCCAGCCACGAACACCAAACGCGCCGCGGACAAAACCCATTATTGCCAGATCATCATCACGCATGCGCTCAGGCTCCGTTATTGGCAGATCAACGGAGATCAAGCGGCTTTTGGCTGCTCTTTCAGCAGTTTTGCAACGGAATCAGATACTTGTGCGCCAGTACCGATCCAGTAGTTCAGACGGTCCATGGACAGGCGAACACGCTCTTCCTTCTCGTTGGCGACCGGGTTGTAGAAACCAACGCGCTCGATGAAGCGGCCATCGCGACGGCTGCGGGAATCAGTTACTACCACGCTGTAGAACGGGCGGTTTTTAGAGCCACCACGTGCAAGACGAATCACTACCATTGTCGATTGTCCTTAAAATTACGGAATCGTAGAAAAGCTTCCGATTTTATGGCACTTTTCCCTTATACCGCAAGCGCTTATTGCAGCGACTTCACCGTCGCCTCGCCCTGCAGGTCTTTGGTCACGATGGTCAGCGCCCGGTCTTCCGGATGCGTGGTCACCACAAACCCCAGCCGTGCCATCAGTTTCAGCATGCCCTTGTTGCCGGCCAGCACCTCGCCGACCATGGTTTTCAGCCCCTGTTCGCGCGCCGCGTCGAACAGTGCCTGCATCAGGGTCACGCCGATACCCTTGCCCTGCCACGAGTCGGCCACCTCCAGCGCGAACTCGCAGCTCTCGTTGTCGGGGTCGGTAATGTAGCGTGCCACCGCCAGCTGCTCTTCGCCGTCATCGGTCTGCCGCACCATCGCCAGCGCCATCTCGCGGTCGTAATCGAGCTGGGTGAAGCGCACCAGCATGCTCTGCGACAGCTGCTTGATACTGGACATGTAGCGGTTGTAGCGGCTTTCCTCGGACAGGTTGCGCACGAACTCCTGTTGCATCTGCGCATCTTCCGGGCGCACCGGCCGGATCATCACCGTGGTGCCGTCCTTCAGCATCGCGCAGTGCACGATGTGCACCGGGTACGGCATGATCGCCATGTGGCCATAGGGTTTGCCCTGCGGTTGCGGTTGCACGATGATGCGCGCGTCCAGCGCCACCACACCGGACTCGTCCGCCATCAGCGGATTGATGTCCATCTCGCGCACTTCCGGCAGCTCGCACACCAGCTCCGACACGTGCAGCACGATATTCTTCAGCGCTTCCATATCAATGCCGGGCATGTTCTTGAACGGGCCGAGTATCTTGCCGATGCGGGTCTTGTCGATCATGCGCTCCACCAGATAGTGGTTGACCGGCGGCAGGCTCAAAGCGCGGTCCTGCATCACTTCGACCGCGATGCCGCCGGCACCGAAGGTGATCACCGGCCCGAACGAGGCATCGTGGGTCACGCCCACCATCAGCTCGCGGGCAAAGCGGCGCTTGCGCATCGGCTGCACCGAGATGCCGACGATCTTCGCCTCCGGCCGCGCCTGCAGCGTGCGGCCGATGATGCCGCGATAGGCGTCGCGCAGCGTGGCTTCATTGCTGATATTGAGTTCGACGCCACCGACATCCGACTTGTAGATGATGTCCGGCGAATCGATCTTCAGCACCACCGGGTAACCGATCTCGGCGGCGTAGCGCACCGCCTCGTCCTCGCTTGCGGCCAACCTTGTCGGGTTGACCGGGATGTTGAAGGCGGCCAGCACCGCCTTCGATTCGCGCTCCGACAGGATGCTGCGTCCTTCCGCCTGCGCCGTGGCGATTACCGCGCGGGCGCTGAGCACGTCCGGCACCAGCCGCTCGCCTTCCAGCGGCCCCGGTGTCTGCAGCAGCAACTGCTGGTTCTGGTGGTAGGACGCCAGGTTGCGGAACACCTCGATGGCGAACTCCGGCGCACGGAAATGTGCGCACTTCGACTTGGAAAACAGCTCACGGCTTTCCGATACCTTGGCATCGCCCAGCCACGACAGGAACAGCGGCTTGTTGCTCTCGCGCTGCAAGCCGACCATCAGCTGCGCGGTGGTCAGGTGGTCGGTACCGGCCTGCGGCGTGAAGATCACCAGCACGCCGTCGACATTGGGATCATCGAGACAGACCTTGACCGCGGTACGGAAGCGCACCGGGCTGGCGTCGCCGATGATGTCGACCGGGTTGCTGCCGGACCAGTTGCGCGGCAAGGATTCGTTGAGCAGGTCGAGACTGGCGGCAGACAGCTTGGCCAGCTCCACACCGTACATATAGGCACTATCGGCGGCCAGCACGCCGGGGCCGATGCCGTTGGTGACGATCGCCAGCCGTTTGCCGGTGACGCGATAGTTGGCCGCAAGCACCTTGGCGGCGGTAAACAGCTGCGCGATGGTCGCCACCCGCAGTACACCGGCCCGCGACAGCGCGGCATCGAATACATCGCCGCTTTCGACCATGTTCGAGGAGTGGGTGACACCGATCACGTCGTCCTCGTAACGCCCCGACTTCACCACCACCACCGGCTTGGTCCGCGCCGCCGCCCGCAGCGCGCTCATGAAGCGGCGCGAATCGTGCACGTGGTGCACGTGCAACAGGATGCCCTGGGTGAAGTTGTCGGCGATCAGGTAATCGAGGATTTCGCCGAACTCGACGTCCAGCGCCTCGCCGACCGACACCACGCTGGAAAAGCCGATGCCCTTGCTGTCCGCCCAGTCCAGCATCGCGGTACACAGCGCCGAGGATTGCGACACCAGCGCCAGATTGCCCGCCTTGACCCGGCTGTTGTAGTTGCTGGCATTGAAGCCGGCCACCGGCCGCATCAGGCCCAGCACATTGGGGCCGAGGATGCGGATGCCGTAGTGGCGCGCCAGCGAGCGCGCCTCGTCCATCGCCGCGCGCTCCACGTCCTCCGAATCGGAGAAATCCTTGGCCAGCAGGATCGCCTTGACCCCCTTCTTGCCACAATCCTTGACGATGGCCGGTAAACCGCGCAACGCCGTGGTCACCACCGCCAGGTCGATCGGCCCTTCGATCAACCGCACCGACGGGGTGGCGGCAATGCCGCCGACGATGCGGTGATTGAGGTTGACCGGATACAGCTTGCCCTGGAAATTGCCGGCCAGCAGGTTGGCAAACACCGCCTGCCCCACCGAGCCGGGCGTATCGCTGGCGCCGATCACGGCGACATTGCGGGGAGAGAACAACGGGGTCAGATAGTGCGGTTTCATAGTTTTGCCATCCTGATGGACAGAGGTTTTCCGGCCTGAGTGGCGCTACCGGCCGCCGGTTGCCATTGCAGATGTGTAAAGATACAGCTGCCACTTGCCTACGGCATACAACGCATCTCAACAGTAGCGCCGCGCGATCATTATTGCTAATCTTCCCTGTTTGGCGCTGCATTTTTGTTGCGCCGCATCAAGAATCAACGCCAACAGCCAGGGCCCACGCCCGCGCCGGGGATTGCTACCATGTCTAAACGCGTCGTCACACTTGCGCACTACTACACCCAGCCCGAAATCCAGCAAATGGCCGACAAGGTGGGAGACAGCCTCGAGCTGTCCTTGTTCGCGCGCGAATCCAAAGCCGACATCATCGTCTTCGCCGGTGTGCGCTTCATGGCCGAGACGGCAAAAATCCTGAACCCGCAAGCCGAAGTGATCCTGCCGGACGCCGGCTCCACCTGCTCGCTGGTGACGCAGACCGATGTCGAGGCACTGCGCCAGTGGCGCGAGAGCCACCCCGATCACGTGCACGTGTCCTATATCAACTCCTCGGCCGCGCACAAGGCACTGTCGGACTGGATCGTCACCAGCCGCAACGTCGACGACATCATTGCCCACCTGTATGAGCAAGGCAAAAAAGTCATCTTCTCGCCGGACCGCAACATGGGTGGCTACCTCAACTACCAGTACGGCTACGACATGCCGCTGTGGTCGGCGGTGTGCGAGGTGCACGACAAGTTCAACGAGGCCGCGCTCAACGAGGCGCTGGAAGCCGTCAACAGCAAGGCCTACCTGATTGCCCATCCGGAGAGCCCGCTGCCGGTGCTCAAACGCGCGCAGTACGTCGGCTCCACCTCCGGCATGCTCAACTGGATCAAGGCCTATGACGGCGCGGTCAGCGACGTGATCTTTGTCGCCACCGAAGACGGCATCCTCTACAACATGCGCCTCGTCCGCCCGGAACTGGACATCCGCCAGGCGCCGATCTACGCCGGCTGCCAGTGCAACTCCTGTCCGTACATGAAGATGAACACCATCGAAGCAGTCAAGCGCGCGCAGCAAGGCCTCGGCACCCGCATCGACTACCTGAGCCAGGCCGAGATGGACGCCGCCAGACTGCCGATCGAGCGCATGCTCGACTTCAGCCAGCGCTACTACGTCTGAGCGATAACGCAACGCAGCACACCGGGCCGGCCGTACGCCGGCCCTTTTTCATTCTGCGCCGGCGGCCGTGCCGGCCGGACAGAGAAATTTTGCGCCACCAGCATACGCGGATACAATCGGATGGTCTGGATGGAAGGTTGCCATGAAATTTCTTGTTAGCAATGATGATGGTTATTTCTCGCCGGGGATCGCGGCCCTGGCCAGCACCCTGGCCAAATACGGCGAGGTAGTGGTCGTGGCACCGGAGCGCGACCGCAGCGGCGCCAGCAACTCGCTGACGCTGGACCGGCCGCTGAGCGTGAAGCAGGCGGCATCCGGCTACTACTACGTCAACGGCACCCCCACCGACTGCGTGCACGTCGCCGTCACCGGTTTTCTCGACTTCAAGCCGGACATGGTGTTCTCCGGCATCAACCACGGCCCGAACATGGGCGATGACACGCTGTACTCGGGTACCGTTGCCGCCGCTACCGAAGCCTTCCTGCTCGGCATTCCGGCAGTGGCCGTTTCGCTGGCCGGCAAGCACCAGCACTTCGCCAGCGCCTGCCATGCCGTCGACCTGCTGATGGCCAATACCCTCAAGACACCGTTTACCCACCCTGTACTGCTGAACGTCAATGTCCCCGACGTGCCGGTAGCACAGCTGCAAGAGATCGAGGTCACCCGCCTCGGCCGCCGCCACCATGCCGAGCCGGTGATTGCCGGCAAGAATCCGCGCGGCGATACCGTGTACTGGGTCGGCCCGGTCGGCCCGGAGCAGGACGCCGGCGCCGGCACCGATTTCCACGCCATTCGCCATAACCGGATTTCGGTCACGCCGCTGATGATAGACCTGACCGCCAGCGAACAAATGGGATCCATCCGCACATGGCTCAACCAGTAAGCGTTGCCCAGGGCAGCTACGGCATGATTTCCGAGCGCACGCGCCTGCGCATGATCGAGCGCCTGCGCCAGCAGGGCATACGCGACGAGCGGGTGCTGGCGGCAATGTACGAAGTGCCGCGCCACCTGTTCATCGACCAGGCACTGGCAACCCGTGCCTACGATGACGTGTCGCTACCGATCGGGCAGGGGCAGACCATCTCCCAGCCGCTGACGGTGGCACGCATGACCGAAAAGCTGCTGGAAGGACGCAGCAGCCCCGGCAAGATCCTCGAGATCGGAACCGGCTGCGGCTACCAGACGGCCGTGCTGCTGAAAACCGGCGCCCAGGTCTATTCTGTCGAGCGCCTGTCCGGCATCCTCGACAAGGCACGGCTGAACCTTCGCAATGCCAAGCTGGTCCATGCCAGACTGGTGCATGGTGACGGCCATCAGGGCCTGCCTGATGTAGCGCCGTTTGACGGCATCATCATGACCGCCGCCGCCCGCCAGGTCCCACCAGCGCTGCTGCCACAGCTGGCAACCGGAGGACGGCTGGTTTTGCCGATCGGCGACCAGGAGCAGCACCTGTGGCTGTACGAAAAGACCGCCACCGCAATTCAGGAAACCCGGCTGGAAGCCGTCCGCTTTGTGCCGCTGCTACCCGGCAAGCAATGATGCAGGGCACAAACGCAACAACACGCCCCAGCCGGATTGTCAGACAATTTACAGCCAGCTCAGAACTGGCATATAACATCCTCAAGCCAATGTACAAGCAAGTATTTAAACTGATCCAACCGTTGCCTGTCGTCTTGCCACTGCTGTTGGCCGCCTGCGCCACCAGCAACCCGACGCCGGCACCGATTGTGGCCGGTCAGGCCAGCGTTCTCGGCAGCACCGCCAGCGGCAGCAAAGCCGCCAACAGCAGCCCGGTAACGGCTGGCACGCAGAGCAGCCCGATCCGGCTCGGCTCACTGCCGAAGGCGAATACGCCGACTGCCGGCAGCACGCACCAGGTCCAGGCCGGCGAAACGCTGTACCGCATTGCGGTTAATAATGGTCTGCGCTATCAGGATCTGGCGGAATGGAATAATCTGGATGGCTACAACATCAAGGTTGGCCAGACGCTGCGCCTGACGCCACCCGGCACCACCAGCCCGGTGACGGTGGCCAAGCCGCCAGCCGAAGTGGCAACGGCAAGCAATACGGTCAGCAGCGGCGCAAAGAACGGTAACGAGACGCTGAAACAATATCCGAAGGCATTGAAGCTGCAGTATTCGGAGAATGCGAACAAACAGCTGCCGCTATTGGCAGAGGGCAGCAGCGGCAGTAAGCCGCCGGCACCACTGGAGAAGCTGCCGCAAGAGAAGCAGCCACCGAAGGTTGCCGGCACCACGGCTCCGGGCACCCCGGGTGCGGCAGTCGACAGCAGCCGCCCGGAAGCCTCGGCCGCTACCGGCAGCCAGTGGCAGTGGCCGACGCAGGGCAAGGTGGTCCGGGGCTTCTCGGAGCAAAACAAGGGCATCAACATTAGCGGCAAACTGGGACAGCCGGTGATGGCAGCCAATGACGGCAAGGTGGTCTACAGTGGCAGCGGTTTGCGTGGTTATGGCAAGCTGATCATCATCCGCCACGACAAGACTTATTTGTCAGCCTACGCACACAACAGCGCACTAGTGGTCAAAGAAGGACAAGCGGTCAAGAAAGGCCAGAAAATTGCCGAAATGGGTGATACCGACGCAGATCAAGTAAAACTCCATTTCGAGATCCGGGAAATGGGCAAGCCGGTAGACCCGAGCAAGTTTCTGGAAGCTAAACCCTAGCAGGGACTCCCCTGCACCGGGGTAACTGCAAGCGGGGGAAAGCATCATGAGCGATGATCTGGAACTACTTGAAGAAGTGCTGGATGAAGAGGTAGAGCAGGAGGCGGAAGCCAAGGAAGCCGTCGAGGCCGAGGAAAGCAGTGTCAGCTCGGCGGTCAGCGAAGTCACCGACGTCACCCAGATCTACCTCAACGATATCGGCAACAATGCCCTGCTGACACCGGCGGAAGAAGTGGCGCTGGCGCGCCGCGTGGTGCAAGGCGATTTTGCCGCCCGGCAGAAGATGATCGAGCACAATCTGCGGCTGGTGGTCAACATTGCCAAGCACTACATCAATCGCGGGCTGGCCTTGCTCGACCTGATCGAGGAAGGCAATATCGGCCTGATGCACGCGCTGGAGAAGTTCGATCCGGAGCGCGGCTTCCGCTTCTCCACCTATGCCACCTGGTGGATCCGGCAGAGCGTGGAACGGGCGATCATGAACCAGTCGCGCACCATCCGCCTGCCGGTGCACGTCATCAAGGAACTCAACATCTACCTGCGCGCCTCGCGCCATCTGGAAAGCCAGATCGGCCGCGAACCGACCCTAGACGAAATCGCCCATCTGGTCGACAAGCCGGTGGAAGAAGTGCGCAAGGTGATGAGCCTCAACGAGCGCATGGCGTCACTGGATGCGCCACTGGATATCGATCCGATGCTGTCGATCGGCGAATCGATCCCCGACGAGCAGCACGAGGAACCGGACGCGCAGCTGCACAATGTGCAGATCGAGCATTTCGTGCATGAATGGCTGTCACAGCTGACCGAAAAGCAGCGCATGGTGATTGAGCGCCGCTACGGCCTCAACAACCACGAGATCTGCACTCTGGAAGAACTGGCCGCCACGCTGAGCCTGACCCGGGAGCGGGTGCGCCAGATCCAGATCGAGGCACTGGAGCACCTGCGCCGCATCCTGCGCCGCAAGGGCATCTCCAAGGACTTCCTGCTCTGAGATCACCACCAGCCGGCAACACGCACAGGTGCTAACGCCCTGTGCGTTTTTTTGCGGCCAACCTTGGTGGCCGGAAACGGCGCACCTGCCACCACCAGCCACGCCAGCGCGGATCGGCATCGGTGGCGCCCTCGGCGTAGCGCCATTGCTGCCAGTCAGCGAGCAGGCGCGCCAGTTGTTGCTGCAACACTGGCGCCAGCAGCACGGCCTTGTCGCGCAGCTGCGCCGGTGTATCGCTGGCCACGGCCGCGACACCGGCCTGCTGCAGACGCGACACCAGCAGGAGCCAGCCGCGTACCGGATAGCTGCGCGCTGGCGGCCGGCGCCACAACAGCCATAACAGCAACGGCAACACCAGCAACACACCGCCGAGCAGCAATAGCGTCATCACACTGCCCACCCCTACCCGGCCCAGCCCCAGACGCTGGAACAGGCTCTGCTGCCGCCGGGCATCGTAATCCACCACCCACTGCTGCCAGACAAAGCCCGCGCGCTGCCATTGCGCATGAACCGTGTGCCACCACTGTGGCGGACGGCGTCCCAGCACCGGCACCACCGCCTGCGCCTCCGGCACCAGCTCGCCGACCTCGCTGACGATGCGCGACGGCGCCACCAGTGCCGTCGGGTCCACCCGCTGCCAGCGTCCCTGCAGCCACACCTCGGTCCAGGCGTGGGCATCGGAGGAGCGCACCAGCCAGAACTGCCCGCCCGCGTTGAATTCACCGCCCTGAAAGCCGACCACGATTCGTGCCGGCAGGCCGGCGGCACGGGCCAGGGTGGCGAAGGCCGAGGCGAAGTGCTCGCAAAATCCCTGGCGGCTGGAAAACAGGAAATCATCGACCACATCACCCTGCAGCAGCGGTGGCGACAGGGTATAACGCAGTCCCTGCTGCTGCAGCCAGGCACGCAGCGCAGCCAGGCGCCCGGCCTCGTCCCGGAACTGGCGCGCGAAAAACTCTCCCTGCTGCCGGGTGCGAAGGTTGGCCGCAGGCAGTTGCAGATAGTGATCGCGCTGTTCGGCACTCAGCGCCGCCGGATAAGCGGCTTGTGCCACGCTGCGCACGTCGTAGCGCAGACGTGCCTCGTTGCGGGCATCGATACGCCGCACTAGCTGGGCGGCGACCTGCTGCACGCCCTCGCCGGCCCACACCGCGTGCTCCAGCACCGGCAGCGCGCCCTTGAACGGCGTGGCGGTAATCGAGTACGACAGCTCGCCGGCCACACCAGGCAGCAAGGCAGCGCCGCTGTCCGGCACGCTACCCGCCGTCCAGCGCGCACCGTCGAAGCGATCGAACACCATCACCCGCCAGTACAGTTGTTCTCGCACCGGCTGTCGTCCGCGAAACTGGGCGGTAAACGCCGGCTCACGCGACGGAATCATCTGCCCGATACTGCCCGGCGCCAGACTGTCACTGAGACCGCTGGTGGCGCGCTGATCCATTGTCGGCATGCTCCACAGCGGGCCGGGCAGCCGCGGCATGGCGACGAACAGCAGCAGCATCAGCGGCATCGCATATAGCAGCGCCAGCGCGGCGGCACGCGGACTGGCGGCACTATCGACCCCAGCGAGCAACACCATCGCCCAAGTCAGCACGAACAGCGACAACAACAGCCACAACGCCGACGGCAGACTCTGGTCGAACAGCAGCGGCGTCGCCGCCAGAAAAAAACCCAGCCCCAGCAGCACGCGCCAGTCGCGCAGCGTCACCGTCTCGAAGGCCTTGAATCCGGTCAGCAACAGCAGCAGCGCCACACCGCCTTCGCGGCCAACCAGGGTGCGCAGGCTGAGCCACAACAACAGCACTGGCACGATCATCGCCAGCAACAGCCACACACGATGCGGCAATTGCCGCCCCTGCCACGCCAGCCACGCGCGGCCGCCCAGCTGCAGCGCAAACAGCAGCGGCACCCACGGCGGCAACTGCAGGAACAGCGGCAGCACGGTCAGTGCCAGCGCCGCCAGCACGGCAAAGTGGGCCAGACGCGGTTCACTGCGCATCGCGTACTCCAAAGCCGGCCAGCGCCCGCAGTCCCGGCCGCACCTCGCCCGCCGTCAGCCGCAACTCCTGCTGCGGCAGCCGCAGGACGACATCTTCGCCGCGCCGCGCCGCCGCCAGCAGCTGCCAGCACAGCCGCGACAGGCGGGCCTCGGCCGCCATCTCCGCCGGATAGGCGGACCACTCCAGCAGGCAGGTCGCCCGCGCCGCTTGCGGCTCCTCGAAACGCCGCGCCAGCAGCACACCGCGGCGGGCGTAGGCTTTCCAGGCGATGCGCCGGGCACCCAGCTCCGGCTGCCAGGCCACCAGATGGGAAAACAGCTCGCCCGGCACCGGCTGCTGCTCGCGCAGCTGGCCGCCGTCGGGCAGGCTGGCCGCCGCCCGTTCGTCGGCACAGGGCAGTGGATAAACGCACACCTGTGTCTGCAGCCGCAGGTAGGCAAAGGCCCGCACCAGCCCCAACGGCGATTCGGAATAGACCCGCAGCGGCGGTATCGTCATTTGGCCGCGCTGCAGCGTCAGTCGCGGCAACAGCACCTCGCCGGGACGGTCCAGCACCACGCCACCGGCTTCGTCATGCCAGCCGAGGCGCAACAGCCGCGACTCGCCCTCCGGCCACTGCAGTTGCAGCGGAAACAGTGCGTGACTGCCAGCCACCACATCGTCGGGCGCCCCGCAACGGATCGCGAGGCCGGCCAGCTGGCGATAGGCCAGCACCACCGCAATCAGCACCAGCGACACGATCCAGAACGACAGCACGTAGGCGAGACTGACCGCATAGTTGAGCGCGCCGATCCACACCGCCCACGCCACCAGCAACAGTCCCCAGCCAAACGTGGTCGGCAGCAGGTAGATGCGCGACTGCCCCAGCACCAGCTGCTGCTGTCGCGGCAGCCGGCGCAGCAGCCAGGATGACGCCGCCTTACGCCAGCGGGACATGGTCCAGCAACCGCTGTGCGGCATCAATGCTGTTCATGCCCGGCAGCCGCGACTGCAGGCGATGCGCACACACCGCCACGAACACCGCCTTCACGTCTTCCGGCAGCACGTGGTCGCGACCGTCCAGCATCGCCCAGGCGCGGGCAGCGGCCAGAATGGCCAGGCCGGCACGCGGGCTGAGGCCATGCATGAACAGCTCGCGCTTGCGGCTGGCCAGCAGCAAGGCCAGCACGTAGTCGGCCAGCGCGCTGCTGACGGTGACCTGCGCCGCTTTCTGCTGCAGTGCCAGCAGCTCGCCGGCATTCATCGCCGCCGGCAATGCCGACAAGGCCTGCCGCCGGTCACCGGCCAGCAGCAATGCGCGCTCCGACTCCGGTGACGGATAGCCCAGCGAGATGCGCATCAGGAAACGGTCCAGCTGCGACTCCGGCAGCGGAAAGGTGCCCAGCTGGCCATCCGGATTCTGGGTGGCAATCACGAAAAACGGTTTGGGCAGCGCGTGCGTCTGACCATCGATCGACACCTGGCGCTCTTCCATCGCCTCCAGCAACGCCGACTGCACCTTGGGCGAGGCGCGGTTGATCTCGTCGGCCAGCAACAATTGCGAAAACACCGGTCCCGGCTGGAATTCAAAGCGCCCTTCGTCGGGGCGGAACAGGCTCACCCCCAGCATGTCGGCCGGCAGCAGGTCGCTGGTGAACTGCACCCGGCGATAGTCCAGCCCCAGCACCCCGGCCAGCGCATGCGCCAGCGTGGTCTTGCCGACGCCCGGCACATCCTCGATCAGTAGGTGACCACCGGCCAGCATGCAGGTCAGCGCCAAGCGGATTTGTAGCGGTTTACCCAGAATCAACGCGTTCAGTTGACGATACGCAAAGGAGATGGATTGCATTTGAAGTCCGTTGGCCGCACACTTTATAAAGATTTCATATATCCCTTTTGCCACCACAACGCAACAAGGAAACGCGCGTGCTCACCTGGCTCAAATCGCACCTGACCGGCGGTGGACTCACCGCCTTTATCAGCCACTCCGACTGCTTGCAGCACAATATGGGTAGCGGCCACCCGGAATGCCCGGAGCGCCTGGTCGCCATCAAGGACCAGCTGATGGCGGCGCAGCTGTTTGACAGCCTGCAGGAAGTGGAGGCGCCACTGGTGAGCGAACAGCAACTGGCCCGCGTGCACCCGCCCCATTACGTTGAATACATCGAGGCGTGCTCGCCGTCGGTGGGCACCTTCCGTGTCGACCCGGATACCGCGATGTGCCCCGGCACGCTGCAGGCCGCCAGGCGCGCCGCCGGTGCGGTGGTGAAGGCGGTCGACATGGTGTGCAACAAGGAGGCGCCGAATGCGTTCTGCTCGATCCGGCCGCCGGGGCACCACGCCGAAAGCGCCCGCTCGATGGGCTTCTGCTTTTTCAACAATATCGCGGTCGGCATTGCCCACGCACTGTCGACCTACAAGTTGCAGCGCATCGCCGTCGTCGATTTCGATGTCCACCACGGCAATGGCACCGAGGAAATCTTCCGCGATGATCCGCGGGTGATGATGGTGTCGATTTTCCAGCATCCGTTCTTTCCCTACAGCGGCGACCAGCCACTGGGGGCGAACATGCACCATGTACCGCTGAAAGCCGGCAGCGGCAGCCGCGAATTCCGTGAGGCGGTCGAGTATCTGTGGCTGCCGCAACTGGAGGAATTCAAGCCGGAAATGATCTTCATCTCGGCCGGTTTTGACGCCCACCGCGAAGACGACATGGCCTCGCTGGCACTGACCGAGGCCGACTACGAGTGGGTGACGCGCAAGCTGCTGCAGCTGGCGGCCACCCATTGCGAGGGACGCATCGTGTCGGTGCTGGAGGGCGGCTATGACCTGTCGGCACTGGGCCGCAGTGCCGCGGCACACATCAAGGTATTGTCCGACGGCTAATCGTGCCGTACGGTCGTAAAAAAACCTGCACCACGGTGCAGGTTTTTTGTTGGGGCTGGCGGGTGTTCAGCTTACGGCTTTTTCGCCGGGGCCGGTGCCGGTACCACGGTCGGCTTGGCGGTAGTCGCAGGTTTGGCTGCCGGTGTCTTGGTCGCCGCCTTGGCTGTGCCACCACCGACCTGCAGATCCGCCTTCAGCTTTTCCAGGGTCTTGGCACCGATGCCCGGCACGTTTTCCAGATCGGCGTAGCTCTTGAACGGGCCATTCTTGGTGCGATAGTCGATGATCGCCTTGGCCTTGACCGGGCCGATGCCGTTCAGCGACTCCAGCTCCTGCTGGCTGGCAGTGTTGGCATTGACGGCAGCGAACGCTGCCACGGAGAACAGCAGGGACAGCAATGCAGCGAAGAACAGTTTCATTATTTGGCTCCCATGGTTTTTAATGACCGCGCAACAAATATCCCAAATAAATAAACATCAATGCAAGACAAATTGCATTACCGCCTTGGTTCCGATGTACGCCAGCAACAACAGCGCAAAACCGCCCAGCGTCCAGCGTATCGCCATCCTGCCGCGCCAGCCGCGATACTTGCGGCCAACCAGCAAGGCGCCGAACACCAGCCAGGACGTCACCGCAAACACGGTCTTGTGGCTGAATACCGCCGGCTTGCCAAACACTTCCTCGGAAAAGAGCACGCCGCTGGCCAGACTGGCGGTCAGCAGTAGGAAACCGGTGCCCAGCGTCTGGAACATCAGGTTTTCCATCACCATTAACGGCGGCAGCTTGCCGGACAGGCGCCCCGGCTTGCGCTCGTGCAGTGCCCGCTCCTGCATCAGCATCAGGATTGCGATCAGTGCCCCGATGGCAAACAGGCTGTAAGCCAGCAGCGACACCACCATATGCAGCAGAAAAGCGACATCGTTCACGGCATAGGTATTGCGCGGCAGCGGCAGGATTTCCGCCAGCAGCACCGCGACGAACGCGACCGGCACCAGAAAGGTCTGCAGCCCTTCCATGCGGGAGAAATAGCTGCCGGTCCAGAAGATCAGCAACATCATCCACGACAGCAGCGACAGCGCGGTACCCAACCCCAGGCTCACCGTGCCGCTATGGAAAACCGGCAGCGTCAGCACGATGGCGTGCAGCAGCAGCAGCGCCCCCAGCAAGGAGTGCTCGATACCGCTCTGGCGTGGCCACAGCACATGCCCGCGCCAGTGGCCAAGGTAGTGAACCGCCAGGCCCAGGTAACCAAAAGTCAACAAAGTGACCAAGATGAAAAGTAATCCGCTCATGGAGGTGTGGCAGGTCTGCGAACCGGGGGCGGCTCGTGGTAAAATAAATGATTAAAGAGTCTACACCAAAGCAGCCCTTGCTTGGCAGACAGAAGGACACCGCATGCTCGACAACCTTACTTCCAGACTTACCAGTGCACTGAAAACCATCCGTGGTCAGGCGCGCATCAGCGAAACCAACATCCAGGACGCCTTGCGCGAAGTACGGCTGGCCTTGCTGGAGGCCGACGTCGCGCTCCCGGTCGTCAAGACTTTCATCGCGCAGGTCAAGGAACGCGCGCTGGGCCAGGAAGTGATGGGCAGCCTGACCCCGGGCCAGGCGCTGATCGGCATCGTCAACGACGAGCTGGTGCGACTGATGGGGGACAAGAACGACGCGCTGAACCTGGCCGCCGTACCGCCGGCGATCGTGCTGATGGCCGGCCTGCAGGGCGCCGGCAAGACCACCACCGTCGGCAAGCTGTCCAAGCTGCTGAAAGAGACCCAGAAGAAGAGGATTCTGGTGGTCTCCGCCGACGTGTACCGTCCGGCCGCGATCGAACAGCTGAAGACGCTGGCCGAACAGGTCGGCGTCGAGTTCTTCCCGTCGTCGCCGGACCAGAAGCCGCTGGACATCGCCGCCGCCGCGCTGGATCACGCCAAACGCCACCTGTTTGACGTGCTGATGGTCGATACCGCCGGCCGCCTCGCCATCGACGAAGCGATGATGGCCGAGATCAAGGCGCTGCACGCCTTCCTCAACCCGATCGAAACCCTGTTCGTGGTCGACGCGATGCAGGGCCAGGATGCGGTCAACACCGCCAAGGCCTTCAACGAGACCCTGCCGCTGACCGGCGTGATCCTGACCAAGATGGACGGCGACTCGCGTGGCGGTGCCGCGCTGTCGGTACGCCACATCACCGGCAAGCCGATCAAGTTCATCGGTGTCGGCGAAAAACTGACCGGCCTCGAGCCGTTCCACCCCGACCGTCTCGCCAGCCGCATTCTGGGCATGGGTGACGTGCTGTCGCTGATCGAAGATGTGCAGAAAGGCATCGACGAAAAAGAAGCGCAGGCGATGGCCAAGAAGCTGAAGTCCGGCAAGGGTTTCGACCTCGAGGACTTCAAGGCGCAGATGCAGCAGATGAAGAAGATGGGCGGCATGACCAGCCTGCTGGAAAAGATGCCGGGCGAGATCGGCCAGCTGGCCAAGGGCGTGCAGGGCGCCGAGGCCGAAAAATCCATGCGCCGCATCGAGGGCATCATCAACGCGATGACCATGGAAGAGCGCCGCAAGCCGGAATTGCTGAAAGCCAGCCGCAAGCGCCGCATCGCCACCGGCTCCGGCGTCAGCGTGCAGGAAGTCAATCGCCTGCTGAAACAGTTCGAGCAGACCCAGAAGATGATGAAGCAGTTCTCGTCCAAGGGCGGCATGATGAAACTGATGAAGGGCATGAAAGGCATGATGCCTGGCATGTAAGGCAACGGGTGCCGGCGACGGCCGGCCCCGTTTTTCACATTGCACACGGATTAGAGTACCGCATATGCATTACGACGTAGTCGTGCTGACCGATCACAAACTGCTGTCGCTGGATGCCGCCGACTGGTACAGCCAGCAGGTGCACACCGAGGACAATCTGGTGCTCGCCGCCCTGGAACAACAGGGACTCAAGGTTGGCCGCAAGGACTGGGCCGACCCGGCCTACGACTGGACACAATGTCGCGCCGCCGTGTTCCGCAGCACCTGGGACTACTTCCACCGCTTTGCCGAATTCGCACCGTGGCTGGCCCAGGTCAGCCGCAGCACCCGCCTGTTCAACGAGGCCGGCCTGATCCACTGGAACATCGACAAGCACTACCTCGGCGTGCTGGCCGAACGAGACGTCAACATCGTGCCGACCCTGTTCATCGAGCGCGGCGATCCGCGTTCGATGGCGCATATCGTCGCCGAGAGCGGCTGGGAAGAAGTCATCCTGAAACCCACCGTCTCCGGCGCCGCCCGTCACACCTATCGCTTCCACGCCCTCGACAGCGAACAGCACGAGTGCACCTTCGGCGAACTGGTGGAACAGGAAGCGCTGATGCTGCAACCGTTCCAGCGCAACATACTGGAACAGGGCGAGCTGTCGCTGATGGTGATCGACGGCCAGTACACCCACGCCATCCGCAAGACCCCCAAGGCCGGCGATTTCCGCGTGCAGGACGACCACGGCGGCAGCGTGCACCGCTTCGAGCCGTCGGCCGACGAGATCCTGTTCGCCGAGGCCGCGGTTGCGGCGGTACCGTTCGACGTGCTGTACGCCCGCGTCGACCTGATCCGCGACAACGATGGCGCGCTGGCGATCATGGAACTGGAAATGATCGAGCCGGAACTGTTTTTCCGCTTTTGCCCGCCCGCCGCCGACAAGCTGGCTGCCGGCATCGCACGCCGCCTGGCCGCTTGATTGCGGCCAACCTACCCCATTTCTTTTTGAAGCAACCGGCCAGTTCTGCTGGCCAGCAACCTGGAAGCACTGAGTGATGAATCTGACAACGCTGACCGCCCTCTCCCCGCTCGACGGCCGCTACTCCGGCCAGGCAGAGCCACTGCGCGCCATTTTCTCCGAATTTGGCCTGATGAAAGCGCGCATCAAGGTCGAACTGGAATGGCTGAAAATGCTGGCAGCCGAGCCGGGCATCGAGGAGGTAAAGCCGTTCTCCGCCGCCACCATCCGTGAAATCGACGACGTCATCGACAACTTCTCGATCCAGCACGGCGAAGAAGTGAAGGCGATCGAAGCCCGCACCAACCACGACGTGAAGGCGATCGAGTACTGGCTGAAAGAGCGCCTGTCCGGCAACCCGGAAGTGATGGCCGCCAGCGAATTCATCCACTTCGCCTGCACCTCGGAAGACATCAACAACCTGTCGCACGCACTGATGCTGAAGACGGCCCGCAACACCGTGATGCTGCCGGCAGTGGACGAAGTGATCGCCAAGCTGTCGCAACTGGCACACGACCAGGCCGCCATCCCGATGATGAGCCGCACCCACGGCCAGCCAGCCACCCCGTCCACCATGGGCAAGGAACTGGCCAACGTGGTGTACCGCCTCAAGCGCCAGCGCGAACAGCTTGTGAAGCAGGAGCTGCTGGGCAAGATCAACGGCGCGGTCGGCAACTACAACGCCCATATCGTCGCCTACCCGGACGTGGACTGGGAAAGCCTGGCCGGCCGCTTCGTGACCGGCCTGGGTCTGACCTTCAACCCGTACACCATCCAGATCGAGCCGCACGACTACATGGCCGAGCTGTACCAGCAACTGTCGCGCATCAACACCATCCTGATCGACCTGGATCGCGATATCTGGGGCTACATCTCGCTGGGCTACTTCAAGCAGAAGGTGAAGAAGGACGAAGTCGGCAGCTCGACCATGCCGCACAAGGTCAACCCGATCGACTTCGAAAACTCGGAAGGCAACTTCGGCCTCGCCAACGCCGTGCTGGGGCACCTGGCGGAGAAGCTGCCGCTATCGCGCTGGCAGCGTGACCTGACCGACTCCACCGTGCTGCGCAATATGGGCGTCGGCTTCGGCTACACCCTGCTCGGCTTCAAGGCGCTGATGAAGGGCCTCAACAAGCTGGAAATCAACCCGGCGATGCTGGCTTCCGACCTGGACGCCACCTGGGAGCTGCTGGCCGAGCCGATCCAGACCGTGATGCGCCGCTACGGCGTACCGAACCCGTACGAGCAGCTGAAAGAGCTGACCCGCGGCAAGGACGGCATCACCCGCGACACCCTGTCCGCCTTCATCAAGGGCCTGGAAATTCCGGAAGCGGAAAAAGTCCGCCTGCTGGAGCTGACCCCGGCCGGTTACGTCGGCAAGGCAGAAGAGCTGGCCCGCCGCATCTGAGCTGCGGCCAACCTTGCAAGCACAAAGCCACCCGTCGGGTGGCTTTTTTTCATGGCCGCACCATGATGGCCGCCGGTCTGCACAAAAATTGTGCACGACAAAAAGCCGTCAATCTGATTGATTGACGGCTTTTAAAATCCTTGGTTGCGGGAGCAGGATTTGAACCTACGACCTTCGGGTTATGAGCCCGACGAGCTACCAGACTGCTCCATCCCGCGACTGAGAAAGAGATAGTACCTTGCCTGGATCCCGCCGTCAAGCATTAAACGCTCCAGCTCACCCAGCCCCAGTACCAGGTCGCCAGGATGACCACACCGAACACGATACGGTACCAGGCAAAAACTTCGTAGGTATGGGTGGCGATGAAGCGTACCAGGGTGCGCACCGCCAGCAAGGCACTGATAAAGGCGGCCACGAAGCCGACCGCGAACATCGGCGCATCGCTCAGCGACAGCACGTCGCGATGCTTGTACAAGTCGTAGAAAGTGGCGGCAAACATGGTCGGCACCGCGAGGAAGAAGGAGAACTCGGCAGCGACCTTGCGATCCAGACCGAAGAACATGCCGCCGATGATGGTGGCGCCGGAGCGCGAGGTGCCCGGAATCATCGCCAGCACTTGGGCACAGCCGACCTTCAGCGCATCGCGCCAGCCGATGTCATCCACCTGGTGCACCCGTGCAGTGTGGGTGCGGCGCTCGGCGTACAGGATCAGCAGCCCGCCAACGATCAATGCAGTGGCGACGCTGACCGGATTGAAGAAGTAGAACTTGATCTGCTTGATGAACAGCAGCCCCATTACCGCCGCCGGCAGGAACGCCACCAGCAGGTTCAGCACGAAGCGTTGCGCCTTGGGATCGGAGCGCAAACCGGTCGCGACACTGACAAAACGCTGCCGGTACTCAAACAGCACCGCCAGGATCGCCCCCAGCTGGATCGCCACTTCAAACACCTTGCCTTCGTTAAAGAAGCCGATCAGGTCGCCGATCACAATCAGGTGGCCGGTACTGGATACCGGCAGAAACTCGGTCAAGCCCTCCACCACCCCCAACAACAATGCTTTCGCCAAAAACAACCAGTCCACCACGCCCCCGATCTTTCACTTCAATATAAAAGGGCCGTCCACAGACGACCCTTGTGTTGCCCGCGTGCGGCGCTTATTTGCCGCTCGCCACCTTGGCCACTAGCTCGTTGACCACCTGCAGCAGGCGTGCCGGCTCCGCCGGCTGCGCCATGTACTTGCCACCGACCACGATCGCTGGCGTGCCCTGCACCGCATAATCGCGGGTCATCTTGCTGGCGCGAGCTACCTGCGCATTCACGCCAAACGACTTGTAGGTCTGCATGAAGCTGGCGGTATTGACGCCCTGGCTTGGCAGCCACTGGCGCAGCTTGTCTTCCTCACCCAGGTTGATGCTCTTCTTCATCACCGCTTCAAACGCAGGCTGATGCAGCTTTTCCAGTGTCTTGGTAGCATTGAAGGTGGCATACAGGCGGGCCAACCCTTCCATCGGCTTGTTCCATACGATCTGCTCGCGACGGAACTCCACATTGGCTGGCAGCTTCTTGCGCCAGGCTTCCAGCGCCGGATCCAAGTTGTAGCAATGAATGCAGGCGTAAGAGAAGAACTCGATCACCTCCACCTTGCCGGCGGCAACGGTAGGCTGCGGCTTGGCCAGCACGGTGTAGTCACGGCCTTCGACCAGCGCAGCATGCACCAGCGACGACGACAGGAATAGTGCAGCTAATACCCATTTTTTCATCATGAAATCCACTAGATTATTGTTTGGCTGACAACTTCACCACCACGACATCAATACCGTCCTGCCGCAGGCGCTGACGCAAGGCGTCGACATCGGCAGCCCGCTCGAACGGGCCGATCCGCACCCGGTGAATCAGGCCTTTTTCCGGCACATTGCTGGACAGGATGTTGGCCTCCACCCCCATCAACGCCAGCTTGGCCTTCATATTGTCGGCATCGCTTTCGTTATTGAACGCGCCAGCCTGCAGATAGAGCTTGGCCGGTGCCACTGTCGGACGCTCGGCCTTGGCATCAGTTCCCTGCGCCGGATCGACCGGTACCGCTTCCAGCTGCCCCGGCAGGATCTTGTAAAAATCAAAGCGCTGCTCGTCGTCCTGCGGCGCCACGGTAGCACTCTGCGATGCCACCGCTTTCGGGGTCGTCACCACCGGTGCCGGCTCGGCGGTATTCAGTTTTGCCCCCGGCACCAACACCTCGGTAGCCGGAGCCGACGCGGTGGAGCGCGTAGCCTGCAAGCGCTCCAGATTGCTGTACGGCACGCTGGCCTTGTTCATGTAAAACGCCACGCCGATCGCCACGCCGACGCCGACGATCAGGCCGACCAGCACGCCGGCCATCATGCCGCCACCGCCCTTGCTGTTGCCGGACGGTTTGCGGGAGGAACTACGCACCTGCTTCAAATCTCGATTACTCATGAAACTCACTAAATGGAGGGTATTGCCAACAACACGGGGATTCAACGACTGCCAAAGCTGGCCAACCCTCGCCTGAATTGTACTGCCTGCAACAGATGTGACCGTAGCGGATAGGCGTGCCCGCCAAGATCCGCCAGCGTGCGCGCAATGCGCAGCACCCGGAAATAGGCACGCGCCGACAAGTCCAGCTTGTCCAGCATCTGGTTCAGTAATGCGCTTTCCGCCGCCGGCAACGGGCAGACCTCGGCCAGCTCCGCCGAGTTCAACTCGGCATTGATCTTGCCCTGCCGTTGCAACTGCCGCTCGCGCGCCGCGGCCACCCGCTCGCGTACCGCCTGGCTGCCTTCGCCACTGGGCAAGGCCTGCAGCTCGTCAAGCGACAAACCGCCGACTTCCACCATCAAGTCAAAACGGTCCAACAACGGACCCGATATTTTAGCGCGATATCGGCTGACCTGCTCGGGCGTACAGCGACACGGCTTGCGCGGATGGCCCAGATAGCCGCACGGGCAGGGATTCATCGCTGCCAGCAACTGGAAACGCGCGGGATAGGTTACCTGCCGCGCGGCTCTGGAGATATGGATCTCGCCGCTCTCCAGCGGTTCCCGCAACACCTCCAATACTTTGCGATCGTATTCCGGCAGCTCGTCCAGAAACAGCACACCGCGATGGGCAAGACTGATCTCGCCGGGACGCGGCTCGGAACCGCCGCCGACCAGTGCCACCGCAGAAGCGGTATGGTGCGGCGAGCGATACGGACGCGTCCGCCAGCGGGACAGGGCAAAACCCTGGCTGCCCAGCGACTGTACCGCCGCGCTCTCCAGCGCCTCGTCCAGTGTCATCGGCGGCAGGATGCCGGGCAGGCGTGCGGCCAACATCGACTTGCCGGTACCCGGCGGCCCCTGCATCAACAGGCTGTGGCCACCGGCGGCGGCCAGCTCCAGCGCCAGCTTGGCTGCGCCCTGGCCACGCACTTCGGACAGGTCGGGATAGCCTTGCTCCGCTGGCGGCGTCAGCGTTGCCGACACCGCCGGCAAACGGGCGACACCGGCCAGATGCGCGCACACCTCGGCCAGCGTATCGGCGGCAAAGATGCTGACGCCGTGCACCAGCGCCGCCTCGTTGGCGCTGGCACGCGGCAGGATGAACGCGCGGCCGCTGTCGCGCGCGGCACTGACCATCGCCAGCGCGCCACGCACCGGACGCAACTCGCCGCCCAGCCCCAGCTCACCCGCCAGTTCATAACCGGCCAGCTGTTCTGCCGGCAGTTGCCCGGCGGCGGCCAGCAAGGCGATCGCCAGCGGCAAATCGAAACGCCCGGACTCCTTCGGCAGGTCGGCCGGCGCCAGATTGACGGTAATGCGCCGCGCCGGGAAATCAAAGCCGGATTGCAGCAGCGCGGCACGCACCCGCTCACGGCTTTCCTTGACCTCGGTATCCGGCAGGCCGACCAGCGTGAACGACGGCAAGCCGTTTGACAGGTGCACCTCAACGCTGACTTGTGGCGCACACAAGCCGGACAGGGCACGACTGAAGCAAACGGCCAGCGTCATGGGTTTATTGTGCTTCGCTGTCAGCCACGGGGGCGTCAGTCGCAGCGGTGCCGTCGGCAGGCGCGGCAGCGGCTTCCAGCGCCTGCAGGCGCGTTTCCAGCTGTGTCAGCTGCTCGCGGGTGCGGGCCAGTACTTCCTGCTGCACGTCGAACTCCTCGCGCGTCACCAGATCCATGCGCGCGAAGGTGGCGCCCATCATCGCCTTGATGTTTTTCTCGATGTCCTTGGCCGGACTGGCGGCGATGGTCTCGCTGATCTTGTTGCTGATTTCATCGAACAGTTTCTGGCTAAGCATGGCAGTTCCTTGACTTTGTCATGATGGATTGAATTTGAGTTTAGCAAAAAGCGTTCACCACTGCAGAAACACGCACGCACCACACTGAGGCATGCGACGGCCGGATTGCAGTGCATGACGAGAAAAATGATGCACCAAAAAGGAAATCACAAACTATGCTGCTGATAAATAAGGGAAATACATTGCTGGCACAGTTCATGCATTGGCCAAATCGTCTTTTTACGCACAACCTCGCATCAAGGAGTCAAACATGAAACTGGTCAGCGCGATTATCAAGCCGTTCAAGCTTGACGAAGTCCGGGAGGCGCTTTCTGCCATCGGTGTTCAAGGCATTACCGTGACCGAAGTCAAAGGCTTTGGTCGCCAGAAGGGGCATACCGAGCTGTATCGTGGCGCGGAATATGTGGTCGACTTCCTGCCCAAGGTCAAACTGGAAATCGCCATCGCCAACGAATTGCTGGATCAGGTGGTCGAGGCCATCGAGAGCGCCGCCCGCACCGGCAAGATCGGTGACGGCAAGATTTTCGTGATGGATCTGGAACAGGTTGTTCGTATCCGCACCGGCGAAACCGGCGCCGATGCCGTCTGAACTTGATGCAAGGGGAAACATAATGAAGAAACTGTCAATCGGCGCCTCGGCGCTACT
Organism: Vogesella indigofera; assembly: GCF_003633895.1. Lineage (GTDB taxonomy): Bacteria > Pseudomonadota > Gammaproteobacteria > Burkholderiales > Chromobacteriaceae > Vogesella > Vogesella indigofera. Next base: position 34,921 of record NZ_RBID01000014.1, on the reverse strand, counting down.
GTCGGCACTGTTCGCGGCACCCAGCTTTGCCAACCTGCCGCAACTGGTCGCCACCAGCACCATCAGCGGCGGCGACACCGCCTGGATGCTGACCTCCACCGCGCTGGTATTGTTCATGACCATTCCCGGCCTGGCCCTGTTCTACGCCGGCATGGTGCGCAAGAAAAACGTGCTGTCCACGCTGATGCAAAGCTTTGCCATCTGCGCCATGATCACCGTACTGTGGGCGGTGATCGGCTACAGCCTGGCGTTCATGCCGGGCAACCCGTACATCGGCGGTTTCGACCGCATCTTCCTCGACGGCATGCTGTACCTGAAGGACGAAGCCAAGCTGACGGTACATCCGCTGGCGGCCTCCATTCCTGAAGGCGTGTTCATGATGTTCCAGATGACGTTTGCCATCATCACCCCGGCGCTGATCGCCGGTGCCTTCGCCGAACGCATGAAGTTCTCGTCGATGATGGTGTTCATGGCACTGTGGTCGCTGGTCGTATACGTGCCGGTCGCACACTGGGTGTGGGCACCGGGCGGCTGGATGTTTGACCATGGCGTGCTCGATTTCGCCGGCGGCACCGTGGTGCACATCAACGCCGGTATTGCCGGCCTGGTGGCGGCACTGGTACTGGGCAAGCGGGTCGGTTACGGCCGCGAAGCGATGGCGCCGCACAACCTGGTGCTGACCATGGTCGGTGCCTCGATGCTGTGGGTCGGCTGGTTCGGCTTCAACGCCGGCTCCGCTGTCGCGGCTGACGGTCGTGCAGCGATGGCGATGGTCGCCACCCAGGTTGCCACTGGCATGGCGGCACTGGCATGGATGGCGGCGGAATGGATCGCCAAGGGCAAGCCATCGGTACTGGGCATCGTCTCCGGCGCCGTCGCCGGCCTGGTGGCCATCACCCCGGCAGCCGGTTTTGTCGATGCCAAAGGCGCACTGGCCATCGGCCTGATTTCCGGTCTGGTGTGCTACTGGAGCGCCACCTCGCTGAAGCACATGCTGAAGTATGACGATTCGCTGGATGCCTTCGGTGTGCACGGTGTCGGCGGCCTGATCGGCGCCATCCTCACCGGCGTGTTTGCGGTGAAGGAAATCGGCGGCGTGGAAGGCAGCGTGATGACCCAGACCGTGGGCGCGCTGGCGACCGCCGTTTACTGCGCCATCGTCACCTTCGTGCTGCTGAAGATCATCGATGCGGTAATGGGACTGCGTGTCAGCGAAGAAGAAGAACGCGAAGGTCTGGACGTGGCGCTGCACGGCGAACGGATCGAGTAAGCCTGCCGACATCGCCTGCGGCCAACGTTGGCCGCAATCACAACCGCCCGCTTGTCGGGCGGTTTTCCTATTGCCGCAAGCAGCGCGCGATGTTGTGCTCGGGCACCGGCCGGGGCAGCGCAGCAGCGCGGGGACTGGATAGCCAGTAACCAGTCCGCAACCGAGTCAGACCGCCTGCGGGCAACCTTGCCGCTGGTGCGACAAAAAAAACCGCCCCACTTCGGGCGGTTCTTTCATTGCCAGCGACAGCCGCATGACTTACTTGACGATACGCAGGTGCGCACGCGACGGCTTGTCCTTGCCGCTGACCGCGGTGTCGGTCGCGGCCGACTCCGACTCGGCAGCCGGCTGCGGCCGCTCGCCAGTGACCGGTTCCAGCTCGAAGCCCATGCCCTCGCCGGTTTCGCGCGAGAAGATGGACAGCACATTGCCGATCGGCACCCAGATGTCACGGCTGACGCCGCCAAAACGCGCCGAGAACGACAGCCAGTCATTGTCGATCTGCAGGTTCTTGGTGGCGTTGTAGCCGATGTTGAGCACGATCTCGTTGTCTTTCACGAACTCCAGCGGCACCGTGACACTGCCATCGACATGCACCACCAGGTACGGTGTCTGCTCGTTGTCGGTGCACCACTGGTGTAGTGCGCGGATCAGGTAGGGCTTGGTACTGGTCGACACGGCGGTCCCTTACTTGCGCATGGCTTTTTCAGCCGGGGTCAGCGAATCGATGAACGACTGGCGCTGGAACAGGCGCTCGGCGTACTTCAGGATCGGCGCCGCGCTCTTGCCCAGGTCGATGCCGTAGTGCTCCAGACGCCACATCAGCGGCGCGATCGCCACGTCGATCATCGAGAACTCTTCGCCGAGCATGAACTTCTGCTTGGCGAAAATCGGGGCGATGGTCACCAGACCGTCGCGGATGCCTTCGCGGGCCTTGGTGGCTTCCTTGCCGCTGGCACCGTTTTCCAGCGCCTTGACGTGTACGAACAGCTCCTGCTCGAAACGGAACAGGAACAGGCGCGCACGGGCACGCATCACCGGATCGGCCGGCATCAGTTGCGGGTGCGGGAAGCGCTCGTCGATGTACTCGTTGATGATGTTGGATTCATGCAGGATCAGGTCGCGTTCGACCAGCACCGGTACTTCGTTGTACGGGTTCATCACAGCCAAGTCTTCCGGCTTGTTGTGGATATCCACGTCGATGATCTCGAAGTCCATGCCTTTCTCGAACAACACGATGCGGCAGCGCTGGCTGAAAGGGCAGGTAGTACCGGAGTAGAGGGTCATCATGGCGGATTGGATTCCTTAAAGCGGGCAAGTTGATGAAATAACAGGCAATTTTAACACTTTTGACTTGACAATTACCAGAAAAGTTTCACAAGCCATTGATTGCAAACAAAAAAGGCGATGCCGCAGCATCGCCTTTTTTCTGTCAAAGCCCGCTTAGTGCACGTCTTTCCAGTATTCCTTCTTCAGGAAGTAGGCCAGCGGCAACAGCAGCAAGGACAGGAACAGCAGCACCATGTAACCGATTTGCTGACGCTTGACCTGCATCGGCTCGGCCATGTACACCATGAAGTTGGTCAGGTCAGCCATACGCTTGTCAAACTCGGCGGTGTTGGCCTTGCCGTTTTCCAGCTTGGTCAGCGTGCCGGCCTTGACCAGCTTCAGCTGGTGCTCTTCGTGGCCTTCCGCATTCTTCACGGTTTCCAGCACCTGCTCACCCTGCCAGTTCCACAGGATGTGCGGCATGCCCACCTTGTCGAACACCAGGTTGTTCCAGCCGGTCGGACGGCTCTCGTCGCGGTAGAAACCGCGCAGGTAGCCGTACAGGTAATCGGCGCCACGCGAACGCGCGATCACCGACAGGTCCGGCGGTACCGCACCGAACCATACCTTGGCATCCTTCTTGTCCATCGCCACGTTCATCTGCTCGCCGATCTTGTCCGTCGCCAGCATCAGGTTGCCCTTGATCTGGTCTTCGGTCAGGCCGATTTCGGTCAGACGGTTGTAGCGCATGGCGCTGGCCGAGTGGCAGGACAGGCAGTTGTTGACGAAAATCTGCGCACCGCGCTGCAGGCTTTCCGTGTCCTGGACGTTGATCGGCGCTTTTTCCAGCGCCGGACCGGCCGCAGACGCAAATGCGCCGGCAGCAGGAACAACGAGGGCGACAGCGGCGATCAGTTGACGAATAGTCTTGTTCATAGTGCCCCCTCTATCAGATGAATTTCGCAAACAGGGTTGCGGCCACCAGCGTCACGACCACCAGTACTGCGAAGCGTACCTGACGGGCAGGCGTGCTCATGGTGACGCGAGTCGGAACCGGGGTCGAACCCACATCATTCTTGGTGTAGAACGGCATGGCCAGGAAGAATGCGAAGTACACCACAGAGAAAATCTGGGCCACGAGCGTCCGCACGTTGGTCGACGGCAGTGCACCAAGGATGCCAAGACCGATGAAGCTGATGATGAACAGCACCAGCATGGTCTTGAACTTGGAGCCGCGATAACGGATCGACTTCACCGGCGACTTGTCCAGCCACGGCAGGAAGGCGATCAGCACCACGGCGGCACCCATCGCCAGCACGCCCCAGACCTGGGTACCGGCAAACGACGGTACCGCACGCAGAATGGCGTAGAACGGGGTGAAGTACCATACCGGCGCAATGTGTGCCGGGGTCTTCAGCGGATCGGCCTGGTCGAAGTTAGGATGCTCCAGGAAGTAGCCGCCCATCTCCGGTGCGAAGAACACGATCGCGGAGAACACGATCAGGAACACGGCCACACCCAGCACGTCTTTCACGGTGTAGTAAGGATGAAAAGGAATGCCGTCCAGCGGAATACCCTTGTCGTCCTTCAGCTTCTTGATCTCGACGCCGTCCGGGTTGTTGGAGCCGACTTCGTGCAGTGCGATCAGGTGGGCCACCACCAGCGCCAGCAGGATCAGCGGTACCGCGATCACGTGCAGCGCGAAGAAGCGGTTCAGCGTTGCGTCGCCGACCACGAAATCACCACGGATGAATACCGACAGGTCCGGACCAATCACCGGGATCGAGGCAAACAGGTTGACGATCACCTGCGCGCCCCAGAACGACATCTGGCCCCACGGCAGCAGATAGCCCATGAATGCTTCCGCCATCAGGCACAGGAAGATCAGGGTACCGAACACCCACACCAGTTCGCGTGGCTGCTTATAGGAACCGTAGATCAGGCCGCGGAACATGTGCAGGTACACCACCACGAAGAACATGGATGCGCCGGTGGAGTGCATGTAACGGATGACCCAGCCGCCGGCCACGTCGCGCATGATGTACTCGACGGAAGCAAACGCCACCGGGATGCCGGCGCCGTTCAGGGTACCGTCCGGCTTGTAGTTCATGGTCAGGAAAATGCCGGTCACGATCTGGATCACCAGCACCAGCATCGCCAGGCTGCCGAAGAAGTACCAGAAGTTGAAGTTTTTCGGCGCGTAGTATTCGGTAACGTGCTCTTTCAGCATCGACGACAGCGGGAAGCGGTCATCAATCCAGTTAAGCACTTGTTGTCCTTTGCTCATGTGTTCTCCCCTCGCTTATTTGTCGTCGCCAATCAGCAGACGGGTATCGGACATGTATTTGTGCGGCGGGACTTCCATGTTCTTCGGCGCCGGCACACCGTTGTAGACACGGGCGGCCAAGTCGAACTTGGAGCCGTGGCAAGGACAGTAGAAACCACCGACCCATTTCGGACCCAGATCGGCAGGCGCCAGATCCGGACGATGGGTTGGCGAACAGCCCAGGTGCGTACAAATACCTACCGCGACCAGAATCTCCGGCTTGATGGAGCGGGTCGCGTTCTTGCAATATGCCGGCTGTTCCGGCGATTCCGATTTCGGATCCAGCAGTTCGCCTTCGATGGTCGCCAGGTTCTTCAGCTGCTCCGGCGTGCGGGACAGCACCCACACCGGCTTGCCACGCCATTCGACGTTGATCTTCTGGCCCGGCTCCAGCTTGCTGATATCGACCTCGACCGGCGCACCAGCAGCCTTGGCACGCTCAGAAGGTGCAAAGCTCATCAAAAACGGCACAGCCACCCCGGCTGCCGCCACACCACCAACCGCGCTGGTGGCCACCGTCAGAAAGCGACGGCGCCCCGTGTCAACGTGTTGTTCACTCATTACAGTCATCCTCAAACGTGGAAACCGAGCTCTAAACTTAAAACCTCGTAATTCTACCTGATTACCGGATGGAACTTGAAGCACAGCGACGACAAATCACCTGATTGACGTCATGGACATCGCATTAAACCGGGTTGTACAGGTCAATAAACTGCACATTTAGCGCACATTCCGTCGCCAGCCATTCACCCAGTGCTTTTACACCATAACGCTCGGTCGCATGATGACCTGCCGCAAGAAATACGACACCGCTCTCTTCGGCAAGGTGCAGATTCTGCTCGGAAACCTCGCCGGAAATGAACACATCCACCCCCAGCGCGATCGCCTGCTCGAAATAGCCCTGCGCGCCGCCGGTACACCACGCGATGTGGCGGGCACGGCGCTGCGCGTTGCCCAGCAGCAGCGGCGTGCGCCCCAGGCAGCTGGCCAGCTGCGCGGCAAAGTCCGCGGCGGTGCCCTGCCCCCAGTCGCCCTGCCACAGCAAGGGCTCCGTCGCGGTCGGCTGCGGGTTGGCAATGCCGAGCTGCCGCGCCAGCTGCGCGTTATTGCCCAGCTCGGGGTGGGCATCCAGCGGCAGGTGGTAGGCCAGCAGGCTGATGCCGTGCTGCAGCAGGCTGGCGATGCGCTGGCGCTTGATGCCGACGATCGGCGCCGCCTCGTTTTTCCAGAAATAGCCGTGATGCACCACGATGGCATCGGCCTGCGCCGCGATGGCGGCGTCGATCAGCGCCTGCGAGGCGGTAACGCCGGTCACGATCTTCCTGACCTCGCTGCGGCCCTCCACCTGCAAGCCGTTGGGGGCGTAATCCTTGAACCGTGCCGGCTCCAGTTTGGCGTCGAGCACCGCCAGCAATTCCGTCAATTGCATGATCATCTCCTTGAATTGCCGCCATTGTGCCAGAGCAGCGCCGGAAAACAATGCGGCCAACCTTGCCGCAAGGTTGGCCGCAATAAAAAACCCCACGCCGTAGCGTGGGGTTTCCAGGTCGCGGAAGCGAGGCTGCTTACATCATGCCGCCCATGCCGCCCATACCACCCATGCCGCTCATGTCCGGCATCGCTGGCTTGTCTTCCGGCAGTTCGGCAACCATGCAGTCGGTGGTCAGCATCAGACCGGCGATGGACGCCGCATTTTGCAGTGCAGTGCGGGTCACCTTGGCTGGATCCAGCACGCCCATTTCCAGCATGTCGCCGTATTCGCCAGACGCCGCGTTGTAACCGAAGTTACCCTTGCCTTCCAGCACCTTGTTCACCACCACCGATGGCTCGTCACCAGCGTTCTGCACGATCTGGCGCAGCGGGGCTTCGATCGCCTTCAGCACGATCTTCACACCGGCGGCCTGGTCGGCGTTGGAGGTAGCCAGGCTGGTCAGGGTGGAGCGGGCACGCAGCAGGGCAACGCCACCGCCAGGCACCACGCCTTCTTCAACGGCAGCACGGGTCGCGTGCAGCGCGTCTTCGACACGAGCCTTCTTCTCTTTCATTTCCACTTCGGTGGCAGCACCAACCTTGATCACGGCCACACCGCCGGCCAGCTTGGCCACGCGCTCTTGCAGCTTTTCACGGTCGTAGTCGGAAGTTGCGGCTTCGATCTGCTGGCGTACTTCGGCCACGCGTGCCTGGATGGCAGCAACGTCACCGGCGCCGTCGATGATGGTGGAGTTTTCCTTGCCAACTTCAACGCGCTTGGCTTGACCCAGCATTTCCAGGGTCACTTTTTCCAGGGTCAGGCCCACTTCTTCAGCGATCACGGTACCGCCGGTGAGGGTGGCGATGTCCTGCAGCATGGCCTTGCGACGGTCGCCGAAACCTGGCGCCTTCACGGCAACTACTTTCAGGATGCCACGGATGGTGTTCACCACCAGGGTGGCCAGCGCTTCGCCTTCCACGTCCTCGGCGATGATCAGCAGCGGGCGGCCGGACTTGGCCACCTGCTCCAGTACCGGCAGCAGGTCGCGGATGTTGGAGATTTTCTTGTCGAACAGCAGGATGAACGGATTGTCCAGGGCGGCGATCTGTTTTTCCTGGTTGTTGATGAAATACGGGGACAGGTAGCCGCGATCGAACTGCATGCCTTCCACCACGTCCAGCTCGTTGTTCAGCGATTTGCCGTCTTCAACGGTGATCACGCCTTCCTTGCCGACTTTTTCCATCGCGGTGGCGATGATGTCGCCGATATCGCTATCGGAGTTGGCGGAGATGGAGCCAACCTGGGCGATTTCCTTGGTGGTCGCGCATGGCTTGGCGATCTTGGCGATCTCGCCGACCAGGGCAATCACGGCCTTGTCGATACCGCGCTTCAGGTCCATCGGGTTCATGCCGGCAGTCACGAACTTCATGCCTTCGTGCACAATGGCCTGGGCCAGTACGGTGGCGGTAGTGGTGCCGTCACCGGCCACGTCGGAAGTCTTGGAAGCGACTTCTTTCACCATCTGCGCGCCCATGTTCTCGAACTTGTCCTTCAGTTCGATTTCCTTGGCAACCGATACACCGTCCTTGGTGATGGTTGGCGCGCCGAAGGAGCGATCCAAGACCACGTTGCGGCCTTTCGGGCCGAGGGTCACTTTTACGGCATCAGCCAGCACATTGACACCCACCACCATCTTGGCGCGGGCGGAATCACCAAAGCGTACGTCTTTTGCAGCCATGTTCTTCAATCTCCAGAATTCAGTTCAATAAAACGGTAACGGGTCGGATTACTCGACGATGCCCATTACGTCTTCTTCGCGCATTACCAGCAGCTCGTCGCCGTCAACCTTGACGGTCTGGCCGGAGTACTTGCCGAAGATAACCTTGTCGCCGACTTTCAGTTCCAGAGCGCGACGCTCGCCGTTTTCCAGAATCTTGCCGTTACCAACCGCAACGACTTGGCCCATGTCCGGCTTTTCAGCAGCGGCGCCAGGCAGAACGATACCGGAAGCTGTCTTCTCTTCAGCCTCAAGGCGCTTGATAACAACACGATCGTGTAAAGGACGAATTGCCATTGATCTCTCCTAATAGCAGTGGCTGTTGAAAGATGAATACCTATCAAAGCAGCAGATTGACCGAGCGACTGGCACTCGGCGCTTGCGAGTGCTAATGGTAGGGATGGGGTGGGTGGTTTTCAAGAGGGGGTGATAAACTTTTCACGCAAGACACTAGCACCAATGGCATGCATACACCATCCGGGTATGGCACAATACCCGACAGCTTCCGGCAGTTTGGCTGGCAAAATTAAGTATTCAGATTGCTCTGAAACAGAAATGACTACAAATACACACCGCTCATACGAAGACGACGAAATCAATCTGACCGAACTTTTGGTCAAACTCTGGCAAGGCCGATGGGCGGTTGCAACTACAACGGGGTTAGGGTTGGTGCTTGCGAGCCTTTATGCCATAACTGCACCTCAGGTATGGATAGCCAGTGCCACGCTTGCTCCACCATCTTATGAGCAGATGGGCGACTACTACTTGGTCAAAACACAGCTGGATAGCACACCATTCTTCAAAAGTGCTAAAAAGCTCCCTACAATTACGCTGGATCAATCCCCCCCCACAACCCCCCCAAAAACTGGCGATGAAATAAGCGATCAATTATTCGAGTCGATGCAACTACTATTAGATACGACACCAGAAGTAACAGTCTTGCGTCCAGATCGCCGCAAGCAACAACTTTACCAAGTACAGGCTAGTGCCACAAACCCAACTGCAGCCCAGCAAAAACTAACCCACATCCTGACAAAAATTAATCGCCAGCTTGCAGATCAAAAAACACGGGAGTTACGCAGTCAATTGGCCTTGCTGCAGCGTTCACTTCGTAGCGAACTGGAGATCATCGCCAGGCAAGCACGTGCCGCGCGAGCACAAGAGCTTGCATCAACCCACCAAGCGCTAGACAGTGCCAAGCGAGCAAATCTTGTGCACTTTGAAGGTAGCAACTACACCGGGCTGGATACCCCTAGCATGCGCTACCTGCTAGGCAGCAAACTATTGCAGGCAAGACTTGCCACGCTGAAGCAATCAAGCCCAGACTATCCTCCGCGTTATTACGAAGTAACCACGCAGCTAGCAGACATACAGGAACTCCCCCAAATTCAGACAGGTAACCTTGCAGGCTTTCAGCTTGTGACGTCCCCCACCGCATCCGACAAGCCGTCCAGCCCAAAAGGTATATTAGTAATAGCCTTGGGCATAGCTGGAGGTCTGCTACTAGGCTGTGCTCGGGTACTTTGTCGAGACCCACTAGTACGTCTACAAGCTAAACTGAGGCATTGAGTGACAAAAATATAGCGGCCTACGGAATGAAAACCGATGCGTCCAGTACGTCTGCATTACCTGCTTGAGCCGGGGTAATTCAATGAAAATTGCTAGGGTTGTTCTAGTTTTCATAACGGATCACCAAAAAAACCACAGGAAGATTACGTACCGCTAATACTTACTTGGCCATGCGAGTGGTGCACCTCAATGAACTAGACCCCTCGACAGCCACCCATGGGTTGGATAGGTAGCAAAATATAGACGGAACATGCCTTTATCGCCTTATCATGAAACTAGGGGTGGACAACTTCAAGCCGCCCTCCATTCAGGATGGTTATAAAGTGGACAAAAGGAGTTTAGATATAAAAACTTGCCACACCGTCACAAATTATAAACCCTGTTTCAATAGAAAAATTAACCTGACGTTATCACAAGATTGAAACGTCAAACAAAATCAATCCGGCCTGATAAAAACAATCAGACCCCACAATAAATTTCTCACTTATTGAATAAGGCGAGCACTCTCATGTTGAAATTTGCACTGATTGGATGCGGCAGAATTGCCAAAAGACATGCCGAGCTTCTTGGACTCAAGCAAATTGAAGGCGCGCAGTTAGCCGCAGTTTGCGATCTTTCCCCGTCAAAAGCCAAGTCGATCGGTGATCGCTTCTCTGTGCCATATTACACAGATATGCATCAGATGATGCAGGAAAAAGATATTGATGCCGTAGTTGTCTTGACTGAAAGTGGCAACCATGCACGGAACGTGGTGGATCTGGCGCAATATGGCAAGCATATCATCGTTGAAAAGCCCATGGCACTGACACTGGATGATGCCGATGCCATGATTCGCGCCTGCGACAATGCCGGCGTTAAGCTGTTTGTCGTCAAGCAGAATCGCTTCAACGTTCCCGTCGTAAAACTGCGCGAAGCCCTGGAGCAAGGCCGCTTTGGCAAGCTCATCCTGGGCACGGTGCGCGTGCGCTGGTGCCGCCCCCAGGAGTACTATGATCAAGCGCCCTGGCGTGGCACTTGGGCCATGGATGGTGGCGTACTCACCAACCAGGCAAGCCACCATGTAGATATGCTTGAGTGGATGCTAGGCGAAGTGGATAGCGTGTTCGCCCGCAGCACCACCGCTCTGGCAAAAATCGAAGCGGAAGACACCGCGGTGGTAACGCTCAAGTTCCGCAATGGCGCACTTGGCATTATCGAAGCCACTACCGCGGTACGCCCCAAGGATCTAGAAGGTTCCATATCTGTACTGGGGGAAGGAGGCACAGTCGAAATCGCCGGCTTCGCTGTCAACAAAATGAAGGTCTGGAACTTTGTTGAATCCATGCCGGGCGACGATGCAGTCATGGAAACGTATTCGGTCAACCCGCCGAATGTGTATGGCTTTGGCCACCAGGCTTACTATGAGCACGTAGTTGACTGTATCAAAAACAATCGCCGGCACCTTGTAGATGGACTGGAAGGACGCAAGAGTCTCGAGCTGATCAATGCCATTTATGAGTCCATCGAAACCGGCAAAGAGGTTCACCTGCGCTTTCGTCCCCAGCACTGCAAACTGGGTGGCTCGTTTTGAACGCACCCAAACTACGCGAAGCCGGAATTGTTGATGTTGCGTTTGGTGAGAATGTCGTGGTCGTTCAACCAGTCAATTTGTACGGCAGTTCCATTGGCGATGATGCTTTCATTGGCCCCTTCGTCGAGATACAGCGTGGCGTAACAATCGGCAAACGCACCAAAATCCAGTCTCACAGCTTTATCTGTGAACTGGTGGAGATTGCCGACGACTGTTTCATCGGCCATGGCGTGATGTTCATCAATGATTTATTCAGCAACGGCGGCCCCGCGCGTGGTGATAAGTCTTTATGGCTAGGCACCAAAATTGGTAAAAATGTTTCCATCGGCAGCAATGCAACTATTTTGCCAGTGTCGATCTGCGACAACGTCGTTATTGGCGCAGGCTCGGTGGTAACAAAAAATATCGATATACCAGGGATTTATGCCGGCAACCCTGCCCGCCTCACCAAAAAACAGAATTGAAATTAGCAAACCATGAATATCCCATTTGTAGATTTGCATGCCCAACATACAGGCATCAAGACTGAAATTGATTCGGTTATCAGCGATGTGATCGAAAAGTCACTTTTCGTCCGTGGCCCGTATGTAGACAAGTTCGAGCAGATGTTTGCCGAGTTGATGAATCGCCAACACTGCGTCTCCTGCGCCAACGGTACCGATTCGCTCTACATCGCCATGATTGCGCTGGGCGTCAAGCCGGGGGATGAGGTCATCGCCCCCGCACACTCCTGGATCTCCACCACAGAGACTATCACCCAAGCCGGCGCCAAAGTTGTATTTTGTGACACCGAGCCAGACACTTTCACCATTGACCCGCGCGCCATCGAGGCCAAGATTACGGCGAAAACCGTCGGCATCATTCCCGTGCACCTATACGGCCAAGCTGCCGACATGGAGCCGATCATGGAAATTGCCCGCAAGCACAAGTTATGGGTGTTGGAAGATTGTGCCCAGGCGCATCTTGCCCGCTACAAGGGCAAGTTGGTTGGCACCTTCGGTGATGCGGCTTCCTTCTCCTTCTATCCGGGTAAAAACCTTGGAGCCATGGGCGATGCCGGTGCTGTCGTCACCAATGATTCCGCACTGGCGGAAAAGATGGCAATGTTCGCCAGGCATGGCGGCCTTCGCAAAGGAGATCACCAGATTGAGGGCATCAATAGCCGGCTGGATGGAATCCAGGCGGCCATCCTGTCGGTCAAACTACTGCACCTTCCCGCCTGGACCGCGCAGCGCCAGAATCGTGCCCAGCGCTACAGCGACTTGCTCTCCAGCGTCGCCAGCATCGAAACCCCACATGTGGCCGATGGCCGCGATCATGTATGGCATCTCTATGTGATCAAACATGAGCAGCGGGACGAGCTTGCACAGCATCTGGCAGCCAAAGGCATTCAGACAGTCATCAACTACCCGGTCGCCCTGCCTTTCCTGCCGGCGTATCGCCGCTTCGAGCACCAGCCTGCCGACTTTCCAAATACGTATACCAACCAGTCACGCATCCTGTCGCTTCCCATTTATCCGGAGTTGACGGATGCGCAAATGGATTATGTGGTGGCTGCTATTACCGAATTTTGCGAGAAAACCGAATCATGAGCACGCTCAAGAAAGTCTTGGTTACCGGTGCTGATGGCTTCATCGGCTCCCACCTGACCGAGTTGCTGGTAAAAGAAGGTTATGCTGTCCGGGCACTTTCCCAGTACAACTCCTTCAACCACTGGGGCTGGCTGGAGGACGTCGAGTGCCGCAAGGAAATCGAGGTGCTTAACGGCGACGTGCGTGACCCGCACTACTGCAAGCACATTACCAAAGACGTCGACCTCGTCTTCCATCTGGCCGCCCTGATTGCGATTCCCTATTCTTATGTGGCCCCAGATAGCTATGTTGACACCAACATCAAAGGGACGCTGAACATTTGCCAGGCCGCGCTGGAGAATGGGGTGCAGCGCGTCATTCACACCTCGACCAGCGAGGTGTACGGTACTGCACAGTATGTACCGATCGACGAAAAGCACCCCCTTCAGCCGCAATCCCCGTATAGCGCCTCCAAAATCGGCGCGGATGCCATGGCGATGAGCTTCTTCAACACCTTCAACCTACCACTGACGATTGCAAGGCCGTTCAATACCTATGGCCCGCGCCAGTCTGCCAGGGCAGTAATTCCCACCATCATCAGCCAGATTGCCAGTGGCAAGAAGCAGATCAAACTCGGGGATATTACCCCGACTCGCGACTTCAACTATGTAACCGACACCTGTCGCGGCTTCCTTGCCTTGGCGCGCTGCGATAAGGCGATAGGCGAGACGGTCAACATTGGTTCCAACTTTGAAATCTCCGTCGGGGACACCCTGAATCTCATCCGTGAACTGATGCAGAGCGATGTGCAATTCATCACCGATGAGCAGCGTATCCGCCCCGAAAAGTCGGAAGTATTCCGCCTGTGGTGCGACAACCGGAAAATCCGCGAGCTGACTGGCTTCGAGCCGGAATACAGCATTCGGGACGGTCTGCAATCCACCGTGGAATGGTTTACCCACCCCGAGAATCTGGCCAAGTACAAGGCCGATATTTACAACGTCTGAGCCCGCTATGTTCGACTCTCTCATCCGGTTTGTTCGCGAACAATACCAAACCAACGAGTTTATTCCGCTGCACGCGCCGGTGTTCATGGGTAATGAGCGGGAATACGTCGTGAAAACCATCGACTCAACCTTCGTTTCCAGTATTGGCGCCTATGTGGACCGCTTTGAGAGCGAAATGGCTGCCTATACCGACAGCCCGCGCGCCGTCGCCACAGTTAACGGCACCGCGGCGCTGCATATCGCCTTGCTGCTGGCAGGCGTGAAACAGGGGGATCTAGTCATTACCCAGCCCCTCACGTTTGTCGCCACCTGCAATGCGATTGCTTACTGTGGCGCAGAGTCGGTGTTCGTCGATGTAGATCGCGACACCATGGGACTGTCACCCGCGGCACTGGCAGACTGGCTGGAAACCAATGCACTGCTACACGATGACGGTACCTGCCGCACTAGGGATGACGGCCGTGTGATTCGTGCCTGCCTGCCGATGCATACCTTCGGGCACCCAGCCGACCTGGACGGACTGGTAGCCGTGTGCCAACGCTGGCATCTGGCCCTGGTGGAAGACGCCGCCGAATCACTCGGCAGCCTCTACAAGGGACGGCACACTGGCACATTCGGCCTGGTCGGCACCCTGAGTTTCAATGGCAACAAGATCATCACCACCGGCGGTGGTGGCATGATTCTGGCCAATGACGAACTCGGTCGGCGGGCAAAGCACATGACCACCACGGCCAAACAACCCCACCCCTACGAATACGTGCATGACGAGGTCGGCTACAACTACCGGTTGCCCAACCTGAACGCGGCACTAGGCTGTGCCCAGCTTGAGCAACTGGAAAGTTTCGTCACCAGCAAACGTCAGTTGGCCGCACGCTATGCCGAAGCCTTGAAGAACAGCGATCTCCGGTTTGTCTCCGAGCCGGCAGATTGCCGCTCGAACTACTGGCTCAATGCCGTGCTATGCGACGACCACGAACACCGGGATGCCTTACTGAAGGAAACCAATGCGCAGGGCGTCATGACCCGTCCGATCTGGGCGCTGATGAATCGCCTGCCCATGTATTCGCATTGCAGGCATGGCGAGCTGGACAATGCCAAGTGGCTGGAAGCACGCGTCGTCAACCTACCAAGCAGCGTGCGAACGGAAGTCCGGTCATGAAACGCATCGGTATCTTCGGCACATCCGGCATGGCCCGCGAAACAAGGGATATAGCCCATGCACTGGGCTATGACGCAGTTTTTGTGGCCCGCTCCGCCGCCGAGCGTGCGGCATTCAGCGATAGCGGAGATGTGATTCTCGAATCCGACGTAGGCAGCTACAAGGACATGCCTTATGTCATAGGTGTCGGAGAGGGTGCTCTGCGCGCAAAAATTGCGGTGCGCCACGCCAATATTATCCGTTTTGGCAATCTGATTCATCCCAGCGCCACATTTGGTTGCGGCCAACGTCAGCACATCGAAACCAGAAGCGGCGTTATCGTATGCGCCGGCGTGCGATTCACCAGTAACATTTCAGTTGGTGATTTCACCCTTTTTAATCTCAATGCAACCATCAGTCACGATTCCGTCATTGCCGATTACGTCACCGTTTCTCCAAACGCCTGCATTTTGGGCAATGTCAGCATCGGGGAGGCTGCCTGGATTGGTGCTGGCACCATCGTCAATCAAGGCAGTAATGATAGAAAGGTCACTATCGGAAAAAATACCTTAATCGGCTCCGGGGCAGTAATCATCGCCGATTGCGATGCGGATTCTGTCTATGTAGGCGTTCCTGGCAGGAAAATAAAATGAAGACTCTCATCATTGCCGAAGCTGGCGTTAATCACAATGGCGACATGGCGCTTGCCAAGCAGCTCATCGCGGCGGCCGCGGCAGCCGGGGCCGACCTGGTCAAGTTCCAGACATTTCAAGCCAAGAAAATCGTTGCAGCCACGGCACCCAAGGCTGATTATCAAAAGAAGACCACGAGTGTAGATGAGAGCCAACTGGAAATGATCCGTAAACTGGAACTTTCCCGAGCGGATCACGAAGCACTCATCGCCGAATGTAAAAAGTATGGCATCGGTTTCTTTTCCACCGCCTTCGACTCGGAAAGCCTTGAGCTACTAAGCGAGCTGGGCTGCCTGGAAATGATCAAGATTCCTTCCGGCGAGCTAACCAATCTGCCGCTGTTGCGCCAGATGAGCAAGCTCGGCAAACCCATCCTGCTATCCACCGGCATGGCCAATCTGGCCGATATCGAAGCTGCGATCGAGGCCATCGAAGCCAATGGCATATCGCGCAGCCTGATTACGGTTCTGCATTGCACTACCGAGTACCCCACGCCGATGGAGGAGGTTAACCTCCGCGCGATGCTCAGCATCAAGCAAGCATTCAGTGTTGAAATCGGCTACTCGGACCATACGCCAGGCATTGAGGTGCCGATTGCCGCGGTGGCCTTGGGCGCACGGATCATAGAAAAGCACTTTACGCTGGATTGCAATTTGCCTGGCCCCGATCACCGTGCCAGCCTGGAGCCACAACAGCTCGCGGAAATGGTTCGCGGCATCCGCAATATCGAGCGTGCATTGGGTGACGGCATCAAGCGCCCAAGCAAGAGCGAACTTAAAAACAAGCCAATTGCCCGCAAATCAATCGTGGCACTTCACGATATCAAGGCAGGGGAGCTGTTCAGTACGGAGAACCTGACGACCAAGCGGCCTGGCACGGGTATTTCGCCCATGAAATGGGATGACGTCATCGGAAAAGCTGCACCCCGAGACTTTGCCACCGATGAACTGATCGAACTATGAGCCGCAAAATTTGTGTGGTCACCGGCACGCGCGCCGAATTCGGGCTGCTGCGATGGCTAATGCAGGAAATCAAGAATACACCCGACCTCACCCTGCAGGTGGTCGCCACCGGCATGCATCTGTCCCCCGAATACGGTCAGACATACTGCGAGATCGAGCAGGCGGGATTCGTCATCGACCAAAAAGTGGAAATGCTATTGGGGGCCAATAGCGCAAGCGCCATTACCAAATCGATCGGTTTGGGCACCATTGGTTTTGCCGATGCCTATGCCAACTTGAAGCCAGATCTCATCGTTGTGCTTGGCGACCGCTTCGAACTACTCTCAGCGGTTACTGCGGCGCTGATTGCCGGCATACCAGTGGCTCACTTGCACGGAGGTGAGACCACTGAGGGTGCCTTCGACGAAGCCATCCGGCATTCAATTACCAAAATGTCACATCTGCATTTTGTTGCCGCATCCGACTATGCCCGTCGGGTAATCCAGCTGGGCGAACAGCCGGAGCGGGTCTTCCTTGTTGGCGGCTTAGGAATAGATGCCATAAAACGAAGCCAGCTGTTGGATCGCAAATCACTAGAAGAGGCATTGAACTTCAAGCTGGGTAAAAAGAATCTGCTGGTAACCTTTCACCCGGTAACTCTGGATGAGCAAAGCTCTGCCTGCCAGATGCAAGCCATGCTGGCTGCACTTGCAGAGCTGCAGGACACTCACCTGATCTTTACCATGCCGAATGCTGATACTGGCGGGCATGAGCTGACGGCAATGCTGGAGAACTTCACCCGCAGTCGACCGCATACCCGTCTGTATTCATCGCTGGGCCAAATGAGATACTTGTCTTGCATGCAATTCATCGATGGTGTCGTTGGCAACTCATCAAGCGGACTCGCCGAAGCGCCGAGCATGCACATCGGCACTATCAATATTGGAGATAGACAAAAAGGCCGGCTATCTGCCAGCAGTGTCATCCACTGCGCCCCCAATCTGGAAAGCATACGGATGGCCCTGCAGCAACTGTACCACCCAGCCTTTAGGGCAACACTGCCACTCACGGTAAATCCATATGGTGATGGGGGAGCATGTGAAAAAATCGTTGAAGTAATGAAAAATTGGCCACTCGAAGGGTTAATAAAAAAGAGATTCTACGATCTACCACTACAGGCCATATAAACAAAACACTAGCACCTTTACCTAAAGCTCGCCCACGAAAATGAATACTGGTTATGAATTACATCCTTGGCAAACAACCCTAGTACCACTAGGCTCAACGATTCAGCAAGCCATTCATAGTCTTGAAACATCTGGCATGCAAATCGTGTTAGCTGCGACAGAAGATAATAAGCTTGCAGGCACCCTGACAGACGGAGACATCCGTCGGGCGTTCCTGAAAGGGCTGACTCTTGATAGCACCATCGATAGTATAATTCATCGCACTCCTCTGGTGGTGCCACCTGAAATTGGCCGAGAGAATGTTCTGCAACTCATGAAGGCCAACAAAATCCACCAGTTGCCGATAGTGGATAACGAGGGCAAAATTATCGGGCTCCACGTTTTGGACTCAATTATCACTCCTGCCCTGCTCAGCAATCGAATGGTCATCATGGCAGGAGGCAAAGGTACCAGGCTGCGCCCACACACTGAGAACTGTCCCAAACCGATGCTGGAAGTCGGAGGCAAGCCGATGCTGGAGCACATTATTGAACGTGCCATGGCAGATGGTTTTCAAAATTTTTCCATTTCTCTGCACTACCTCGGCAGCATGATTGAAGAACATTTTGGAGATGGCAGCAAATGGGGAGTCAATATTGAATATCTGCGTGAGGAATCACCACTTGGCACAGCGGGCTGTTTAAGCATCATGCCTAAAATCCCGGATGTACCATTTATCGTAACCAACGGTGATGTACTGACCGACATTCACTACAAGGACATTTTAGACTTCCACATTCGTTACAGTGCAACAGCAACAATGGCCACTCGCCAGCACGAAATTCAAAATCAGTTTGGCGTCGTAAAAATAAAAGGAATTGAAATAGAGGGCTTTGAAGAAAAGCCAATCTATCACAGTCATATAAACGCTGGAATTTATGCACTAAATCCTGAGGCTTTGCACTACCTGAACGCAAACCAGCACTGCGACATGCCAACACTATTCGAGCGGATAAAACAAAATACCGGTCGTACAATCGTTTATCCAATGCATGAACCGTGGTTAGATGTTGGCCGGCCGGATGATTTAATTGAAGCAAGAAAAAAGCAAAAATAACAGCAGAGCCAATACGAACAAATTGATAAGTTTACAGCATACCTGAAGGAAACATATGAAGATCGGACCATCACCCTCCGTTGATCTCTCCCGGTACACAAAACCTGAGGAGGAACTGGATGTCTTGTATGGACTGCCACGACATGTGCAGTTCTGCAAGAAATGCAACATGTCCAATCAGCAACCCATGTCGAGCAATGAGTATGCGCATAGCAAGGACTCCAAGAAAACGACCATGTCGTTTGATGAGAATGGCGTCTGCCATGCTTGCAACTTTAACGAACTGAAAGAAACGGGCGAAATTGATTGGGAAGAGCGCGAACGTGAGCTTATCGAGCTGTGCAATCAATACCGTCGCAATGATGGCAGTTATGACTGCATAGTGGGTGGCAGCGGAGGCAAGGATAGCGCTATGCAATCCCACCTCCTCAAGTACAAGTATGGAATGAATCCGCTGACCGTAACATGGTCTCCTCACCTTTACACTGAGATTGGCTGGAAGAACTTCCAGAACTGGTTGCATGTCGGTGGTTTCGATAATTACCTGTATACGCCCAATGGAAAAATTCATCGCTTGCTGACACGCAATGCAACAATCAATCTGCTACACCCATTCCAGCCATTCATTCTTGGCCAGAAAACTTTTGTTGCAAAGATGGCAGCACGTTTGAATATTCCGTTGATTTTCTATGGCGAAATGCCTGGCGAATACGGTGAAAAGATTTCCCATAAAACGTCTTCTTATGCGGGAAAAGACCAACAGACAGAAAGTGAAGGCTTCTCGCTGGACTACCTTGGTGGCAAGGATGTCCGGGATGTATTCCTCGGAGGCAAGCAGATTGGTAGCTATCTGGATGACGGCGTGCCGCTGGTTGATCTGATGAGCTATCTGCCCATGGATCCAGAAGTGCTGCACAAGAAAGGTATCGAGTTCAAATACCTTGGTTACTATAAAAAATGGGTACCACAAGAGGCTTATTACTATGCCGTCGAGCATACCGGCTTTGAAGCCAACCCGGTTCGCACCGAAGGCACCTATTCGAAGTACAACAGCCTTGACGACAAGGTAGATGGGTTCTTCTACTACACTCGCTGGATCAAATTCGGCGTAGGCCGAGCGATGATGGATTCAGCACAGGAGATTCGCAACCATCACATCACCAAGGATGAAGGCATCGCGCTGATGAACCGCTATGAAGGTGAATATCCTTCGCGTTATGAGAAAGAATTCCTCGACTATATCAGCATGACGAGAGAAGAATTCTTCGAAACTTGTGATCGTTTCCGTTCGCCCCACCTCTGGCAGGTTGTTGATGGCAATTGGAAACTGCGGCATGCTCCCGAATAACCGGCTCGACGTAGATCAACATCTCAATTGAATAGCAATAAAACAAACAATCAAGGCAAGCAGTTGCTTGCCTTGATTACAGCCAGGGGCGGCTCGAAAGGGTTGCCACGCAAAAACGTACTGCCCGCTAACGGCAAACCGCTCATCGCCTGGACGGTCACTGCCGCGCTAGAGGCGCAGTGTGTTGACCGGGTAGTTTTGTCGACCGATGACGACGAGATCATGTCGGTGGCAACCGCTTGGGGCTGCGAAGTCCCCTTTCGCCGCCCCAGTGAACTGGCCAGCGATACTGCCAGTTCCATGGATGTCGTATTGCACGCTCTAGACCAGCTGCCCGACCACAGCTTTATAGCACTGCTACAGCCAACCTCACCTCTGCGTACCGGGACCGATATCGATGCGGCCTTTGCACTACTGCAATCCAGTGGCGCTCCGAGTTGCGTATCGGTATGCGAGGCGGAACAATCGCCCTACTGGATGTATCGCTTGGGGGAAAATGGCAGACTGCAAAGCCTCCTCCCGGAGCGGAGCACGGCAAGCCGACGGCAGGACCTGCCTGCCGTGTATGTTCTCAACGGCGCAATATACATCGCACGGGTTGACTGGCTGCGCACCACAAAAAGCTTCCTTGCCGAGGATAGCATCGCCTACGTCATGCCAAGAGAAAGGTCTATCGATATTGACAATGCCGAAGATTTTGAATATTTCCGCCGCAAAGTCGAACAAAATTGATTTGCAGCTGTTCAGCTGATTAGACAGACCATCAGGAATAGAAATGGGTGCTAAAGACAGATCGGTTCGCCTGATTGCCAGGCTGGACGTCAAGGGTGAAAACCTTATTAAAGGGGTACACCTAGAGGGCCTCCGCGTAATTGGCGACCCGCAAGAATATGCTCGCCGTTATTATGAGCAAGGTGCCGATGAATTGATTTACATGGATATTGTGGCAAGCCTGTACGGCCGGTCGAATCTTGTGGAAATTGTTCAACGCACCGCACACGACGTATTTGTTCCACTGACCGTGGGTGGTGGCATCAGGTCGATTGAGGATGTCAGCAACCTGCTGCGCGCCGGGGCAGATAAAATCGCCATCAACACGGCTGCCGTTCATCGCCCTGAGTTGATACGCGAGGTTGCCCAGAAATTCGGTTCCCAGTGCATGGTGCTTTCCATTGAAGCCAAGCGTCATGGTGATAACCATTGGGAAATCTATACCGATTGTGGCCGAGAAAAAAGCGGCCTGGATGTGATTGAATGGGCCAAGCGCGGCATTGAGCTTGGTGCCGGTGAAATTCTGCTAACCTCCATAGATCAGGAAGGTACCCGAAAAGGCTTTGACCTTGAACTGCTGAAAGCAGTCAGCGAAGTGTCGCCTGTCCCCGTAATCATGAGCGGTGGCTACGGAGAACCGCAACACCTGAGAGATGTAATTGCCAACGGTGCAGATGCGGTTGCATTTGCCGATACCCTGCATTACACCCGGACAGAATTGTCCGAGTTGCGAAACATAGCAGCAGAAATGAATGTCAAGGTGAGAATGGAATGAAAACCACGAGGGTTACCATCGTCGACTATGGTATCGGCAACCTGTACAGCGTAAAGCGGGCTTTTGAGGTCTGCGGTACTGCCAGTATTTGCATCAGCAACGATCCGGCAGAAATTCTGGCCGCCGACCGTGTAGTGCTACCCGGAGTAGGGGCCTTTGCCGACGGCATGCGCGGCCTACAAGAACGCGGGCTAGACCAAGCGATACGTGAATTTGCCGCCAGTGGCCGGCCACTACTCGGTATATGCTTGGGCATGCAGTTATTCGCAACCACGAGCATGGAGTTCGGCAATCACGCAGGGCTGAACCTGATACCAGGCCAGGTCCACGCCATTCCGGCAGCTAGCCGCGATGGCACAGCCCTCAAGATTCCCTTTATCGGCTGGAGTCCGCTGCAGCAGCCGACACATGCCAACTGGGATGAAAGCGTGCTCGCCTCGCTCGCTCAGCAACAGAGCATCTACCTCGTGCACTCGTTTCATTACACACCAGACAAGCAGTCGCACACGTTGGCCACTTATCAGTACGGTGGGCATGACATTATTGCCGCCATCAAAAAAGACAACATCACAGGCTTGCAATTTCACCCGGAAAAAAGTGGGAAAGTGGGCTTGGCCATTCTTTCAGCCTACCTTAAACAAGAGCCAATCTGCAAACCATCATGAAACTGCGCACCAAACTCATCGGTGATGCAGCTATCTATACGATTTCCAATTTTGCTGTTGCCGGCGTTCCCTTTTTGCTGCTGCCGGTCCTGACCCGCATACTATCCCCGGAAGACTATGGCCTGATTGCCATGTTTACCATGGTAGTCTCTTTTTTTGTGGTTGCAGCGGGCCTCAATATACATGGTGCAGTAATGGTTCGATATTTCGAGCCAAAGAAATTCAGCATGCCGTGCTATGTCTCCACCACACTCTGTATTTTAATTATAACCACAGTATTGCTGGCTTTATTTGTCTGGATATTTTCAAGAAAAATACAATTGATAACCGCTCTGCCCTTGAAATGGCTGATGCTGGCAGTCGTTGTTGCTGCGCTCCAGTTTCTGGTGCAGACATTGCTCACCTTGTGGCAGGCCTCCAAGCAGCCGTTGAAGTTCGGCGCGCTGCGGTTGAACCACGCCCTGATGGACGGACTGGTCTCCATCCTCCTGGTGGTAGTGATGCTGTACTCGTGGCAAGGTCGACTGTTTGGCATTGCCCTTGCTTGGACAGTCACTGCACTAATCGCCCTCTACTGGCTGCGTCGTGAGCACTGGCTGACGCGCAATTTGAACATGGCTTATGCCAAAGATGCGTTGCGCTATGGTATCCCCTTGCTACCACATGCCATTGGAGGCTTGCTACTGGCTACCGCCGACCGATTCATGGTTACCAACTTTCTAGATGTCGCCAGCACCGGTATCTACCTAGTGGCGATACAGATAGGGCTGATTCTGGGAATAGCGGCTGATGCGTTTAACAAAGCTTTTGCTCCATGGTTAATGGAGGCCCTCCATAACGCGGATCTAGCTAAAAAACGGAAAATCGTCCGCAACACCTATCTCTACTTTATTGTGATCGTATTCCTAGCACTGGCCGGTAGTGTATGCGCACCACAACTACTGGGAATAATGGTCGGCCCCAAGTACCAGTCTGCCTCGCCAATAATTGGCTACATCATGCTGGGCAATGCTTTTACTGGCATGTACTACATGGTAACCAATTACATTTTCTTTGCCAGGCGCACTGAACTGCTATCAGTTTTGACAATTTCTGTCGGCGTGATAACCACCCTGTTCAACTGGCAACTCATCCAGATAAACGGCATAACTGGTGCCGCACAGGCATTCATGATCGGCCTGGCGTTACTGTTTTTTGGCGCCTGGGGGCTATCACAAATCTGCTATCGCATGCCCTGGTTTGACCTGACAGCAGCCAGTGCCATAAAACCATGACTCAAGAAAAACAAAACTACACACTCCAGCAGCTACTGGCGCTTGAGGATGACGAGGCCTTGCTGCAATTCAGCTGTCCAGGCTCCACTCTACCCGCCTGGCCGTTGATCCGAACTCACTTCATTCGGACACTCATGTCCGACCTGCTCTATACATCCGGCGGCCTGAATGCCGCACCGGGCAAGCCTAGCTTGCTGCAAATGGCCAGCTACCTAGCACGCAGCCAGTACCATAACTGGATAAACCGCCACGCCTTCTCGGCTGAGATCTGTTTCTTCACCACCGGGCTGGGTAATTTCAGTAAAGATCAAAAGACCCACGAACGGCTGGCCGGCTACTTTGCCAGCAGCTACCCGGAGCAGAGCATGCTGTATCAGGCTCAGGGCGACTGGACCTGGTGGCAGAATCACCACTTCAGCACCATACTGCACGCCACCCCGTTCAATACCTATCTGCACCTGATGGGCAGACTGAGAGTCACGGCAACCAATTGGAAGCTGGCCAACGCGATCATCGAGCATGCCTCACGCAACACAGTCAGTCGTCTTGGCTACCAGCTAGCATCAGGACAAAAAGACACACTCAAAACCGCCCTGTCCAGGCAGTTGGCCGCATTTCCCATTTCAGCGAATTACCATGCCAACTGGTTTTCTCGGCATAACACCAGACTTTTGTTTCTGGAGGCCGCGTGCTACGGCGCTCGCTCACTCCCCATACTTCATGCAGCAAGAATGGCAGGAGTGACAACGGCCGAACACCAGCATGGCGCTATATCCAAAGGACATGATGGCTATAACGTTGCTCCCACTCTGGCTGCCAGTCCTTCATTTCGCCAAACCCTGCCGGATTACCTACTGACCTACGGCAACTGGTGGAGCCAACAAAGCAATATGCCCGTTGCCAAGCTAGCCATCGGCAACCCTCACCTAGCCGAGTCGTTGAAACGATTCATGCCAGCAAGCTGCAGAAACAACCGCGTTCTGGTACTGGGAGATGGCATCGAAACACAGCTCTATCTCGACCTGGCTGCCCGGGTACACACAATAGCGGGTAAGCATGGCTACAACATCGTGTTTCGCCCCCACCCGCTGGAGAAGGAACGATTAAAGACGGTACCAATACCAGCAGGAGTAGCGCTCGACAGCAATGGTGATATATATGCATCGTTGCAACAGGCCACAGTAGTGATAAGCGAACTGTCAACCGGACTGTTTGAAGCTGTCGGTCTGGTAGACAAAGTAATTTTGTGGAAAACCGACAAATCAAGATTCGCCTACCCAGAATTACCATTCCCTGCCTTTTCCACAATGCAGGAACTGGAAATGCTATTATTGGGTGGCGACGCAGTTTCGGAAAGCCCCCCTTCTGCGATACAGGCGCATGAATTATGGCAGCCTAATTGGGAAGAAAACTACCGAAACTTCGTGGAAAAAACTATAGGCATCAATAATAAAGCCGGAGAGATGAATGGTAGTCATCATTGATTATGGAGTAGGGAATCTTGGCTCCATCCAGAACATGCTGCGCAAAGTTGGATGCCAAGCCATAACCTCCAGCGACCCGGATGTAATCATGAATGCCCCCAAGCTGCTGCTACCGGGGGTAGGCGCTTTCGACGCCGGCATGCAGTGTCTGACTGAGCGCGGTCTCAAGCCCGTACTGAATGATTATGTCATTTCGCGCAAAAAACCGGTGCTGGGTATCTGCTTGGGCATGCAGCTCATGACGGCATCAAGCGACGAAGGTAGCATTCCTGGCCTGGGCTGGATTGATGCTCAGGTCAAAAGAATCAGACCGAGCGACAGCACGCTCAAGGTACCACACATGGGCTGGAACCAGGTCAGACAGGTCAAGGATGACCCGCTGCTGACGAACTTGGTCACGGGCTCTCGCTTCTACTTTGTGCACTCCTACCATGTCGAATGCCACAACCCGGAAGACGTCTTGCTGACCACCAACTATGGCGGCGAGTTTCATAGCGCGTTTCGGCACGGCAACATTTGGGGCTTCCAGTTTCATCCGGAGAAGAGTCACAAATTCGGCATGCAGCTACTGAAGAACTTTGCGGAGCTTAACCAGTAATGTTGCAAAATCGAATTATTCCGTGCCTGCTGCTGAAAGGCCAAGGCCTAGTCAAGACCACCAAGTTCAAAGACCCTAAATATGTTGGGGATCCGATCAATGCCATCAAAATCTTCAACGATAAGGAAGTCGACGAACTTATCCTGCTGGACATCAGTGCCACCCGGGAAAAGCGCAAACCCAATTTTCAGCTGATCGAAGAAGTGGCCAGCGAATGCTTCATGCCATTGGCTTACGGCGGCGGCATTCATAACCTGGAAGACGCTAGGCGCATACTAAAATCCGGGGTGGAGAAAGTTATTTTCAATACTGCCGCGTGGAAAAGTCCGGAAGTGATCAGACAAGCTGTCAACGAGTTCGGCTCCCAGGCAGTAGTGGTCTCGATTGATGTCAAGCGTAAACTGCTGGGCCGTTATGAAGTGTTAGTGGAGTGCGGCAGCGGCAGAACCGGTCTGACTCCCGTTGATTTTGCCAGGAAAATGCAGGCTTTAGGAGCTGGCGAGCTGTTCCTGAATAGCATAGACCGCGATGGAACGATGAGCGGCTACGACTTGGAGCTGATCAGCAAAACACTGCATAGCGTCGATATTCCGGTAATCGTTGCCGGTGGCGCTGGCAGCATTGCCGACTTCAAGGCTGCGGCCAACGTTGGTGCCAAGGCGATGGCAGCGGGCGCCATGTTTGTCTTTCATGGACCGCATCGCGCGGTGTTGATTACATATCCATCCACCCTAAGCAATGGACATTGCGATAATGATTAAGAAAATCAAAAATTGGCAAGCATCATGTGTATTGCTAATATTTGTTTTCTTTTTTTGTGTCACTTTCTTACATTACATTGGAATTGACGCACTGGAGGAGCGCAATGATATTCAATTCTTTGCCGACTCATGGACTTATCACAAATTAGCAAGCAGCTCGAATGACTGGCTAGCACAGGATGTTAGCGTCATATCTGTAGGTGGTAACTTTCTAGGCCCGCTACTAATCTTAAATCTGCTCAATCAAAATTACTATTTAGTTCTGATTTTTAATTTTATTGTTTTTTCTTGGGGAGTGATAAAAATATCTCAAGAATTGAAGCTGGACTCATTAAAGTTATTATTAATTATACTAATCAACCCAACAACAATTTCCAGTCTAATCTCCATCAACAAAGAAATAATATCATTCTTGTTTGTTGCTTACACAGTATCGTTTTATCACCGCCGATCTTTTTTAGGCTTTATGTTTTCCCTGTTTTTAGCAATTCTTACAAGATGGCAATTGGCGATCTTTGCAATATTAGTTTTTTGTTTTCACTCCCCACTCAACCCTCTCAAAAACAAGAGGCGAACATTTATTTTCTTGACCCTACTTGCCATCTCCTTGGCATACTACATGGCCAACGAAATTCTTGCCCCTGTAATTGAAAGCTTTGAGTTTTCAGCAGATCAGCATGATGGATCAGGAATTTGGAACAAGCTAATTGAATTACAAGGCACAGGACTTTACATTCTCGCATTCCCATTAAAAGCAGCACAACTTTTATTTGGCCTCAGTTTTAATATTTTTGGAATTTACGACCATCAGGTTTTTTACAATGATGTTGTTCAAACCCTAGCTTCTGCAGCCTCACTTGGATTATTGCTATTGATTTTTTTAAAAAAAAATCCAACCTTAGAATCCAATGCAACTCTTGCCTCAATAATTTATTTGGCAATATTTTCACTATCCCCAATATTTACCCCAAGATATTTATACCCAGTTTACATCTACTGGGCCATATTTTACTGCCAAAAACAATATAACAAAAATACAAAAAAATCTTACAACTAGAAATATAAACTCACCAAGATAGATTAAAAATTCCTCCTATCTTTATGCAGAATCGCACAAAACTGACAAATACACGACTAGTTTTTTGGCCCCAACCAAAACACCATCACAAAACAATCCATTCAAGGTAAAATAAACAATGAAATATGCAACATGTTCAAATTGCATTATGGACAAATCAGACCCCGATATCCATTTTGATAGCCAAGGCCACTGCTCTCACTGCCATCGATATGAACTATTAAAAACTACTAGATTAATTTCCAAAGAAGAACGAAACACCAAACTGGATAGCCTCATCGCTGAAATTAAAGCCACCGGCAAGGGGAAACCGTATGATTGCATCATTGGCATCAGCGGTGGCGTCGACAGCACTTACGTTGCCTGGCTAGTTAAGAAATTCGGCCTGCGACCGCTGGCTGTGCATCTCGACAATGGCTGGAACTCCGAGCTTGCCGTTGCCAACATCCAGAAGACCTTGCAGAAACTGAATATCGATTTGTATACCCACGTGATCGACTGGGAGGAGTTCCGAGACCTGCAGCTTTCTTTCCTGAAAGCGTCCACACCCGATGGCGAAGTTCCGACAGACCATGCCATATTCGCCTTGTTGTATAAAATGGCCAACAAGTATGGCCTTAAGCATGTCATTACTGGCACAAACGTGGTAACTGAAGCAATCCTGCCAGAAAAGTGGGGGTATGGTTACTTCGACTGGCGCTATATAAAGGATGTTCACAAGAGCTTCGGAAAATCCAAGTTGACGACTTACCCACACTTTTCCCTAGCGAAACTTGGCTATTATGTTTTTGCCAAAAAAATAAGAATGGTTTCCATTCTAAACTATGTCGAATATGAGAAAACTGAAGCCATGCGGGTGCTGCAAGACGAACTGGATTGGGTTTATTACGGAGGAAAGCACTACGAATCGATCTACACTCGCTTTTACCAAGCATACATCCTGCCGCGCAAGTTCAATATTGACAAACGCAAAGCCCATTACTCCAATCTTATCTGCTCCGGTCAACTGAGCAAGGAACAGGCACTTGAATTGATGAAGGAGCCAGTCTACCCAGAAAACCTGCTACAGGAGGATCGGACCTACGTCATCAAGAAGCTACAAATCAGTGAGGCGGAGTTCGAGACCATCATGTCGGCTCCGACTTTGACATTCGAAAGCTACAACACCAGCCACTCACTCTTCGAGCGCGCCAAGAAGATTGTCAACACCACCCGCAGGTACATCGGATGAAACCGCTCAAGGTACTGTGCCTGCATTTTACCGGCGCATTTGGCGGGGCTTCGCGCAGCCTGTTCGAGGCTTTATCCGAAATGCCGGCCAAATCGGTTAGCCCGCTGTTTGTCACCCAGCAGGGTACTGTCGCAGAGTTTTTCAGCAAACTGGGGCCTGTAGTCGCAGCCAAGGGGCTTACGCAGTTCGACAATACCCGCTACAGCTACTACCGGGGCACCAGATGGCTGGTGCTACTGCGTGAAATCGCCTACCTGCCTTATACCATCAAGGCGCTGCGCCAGGCTCGCGCGCAGTTCGGCAGCGTGGATCTTATTCATGTCAATGAGTTCACTGGTCTGCTGACACTATGGCTGGCCAAGCGCATTTTTGATGCGCCGGCACTGGTGCACGTACGCTCGGTAGCCCGGGATGATCCCGCGTCCTGGCGCACACGGCTGGTGAACCGTTTGTTCCGCAAGCTGGCGGCAGGCATTGTGGCCATCGACCAGAACGTGCGAGCCTCCCTGCCGCAGAACATGCCGGTCAACATCATTCACAACTCTTTCCGCGTTAAAGAGCAAGCGGACACCGCGGCGGTGTCCAACGCCCTGAACAAGCTTTCTACGACGTCGTTTAAAGTGGGCTTTGTCGGCAACCTGCTGAAGGTAAAAGGCATTCAGGAATTGTTGCAAGCCGCACTGCTGCTGAAGAATAAAGGGCTGGACGTGGAGTTCATCGTGGTAGGTGACGATGCCAGACCATCGAAGGGGCTCAAGGCCAGACTGGTAAAAGCGCTGGGCCTGCAGCAGAATTCGCGCGCGGAGGTAGAGCAGTTTCTGGATCAGCACGCGCTGCGGCCAACCTTCCACCTGCTGGGCTTCACGTCGAATATCGGCCAGGTCTACAAGCACGTGGACGTGCTTTGCTTCCCCTCGCATTACGATGCCCCCGGCCGCCCTATTTTCGAAGCCGCATTCTATGGCGTGCCCAGCATCGTGGCGGTCAAGAATCCGTTCAGCGACACGCTGATTCACGGCGAAACCGGGCTGGCGATTTCGCCGAAATCAGCAGAAGAAATTGCCACTGCCATCGAATACTTGTTGAATAATCGCGAAAACTGCAGCGTAATGGGTAGTTCGGCAAAAGCACTTGCACACCGGAATTTTGATGTTACCAACAATTCCAGAGAGCTGCTGTCTATGTATCGCTCCCTTGCTGGTAAGCATAATTAGGAACCACCATGTTTAATGATAAAACGCTGCTTATTACCGGTGGTACCGGCTCATTCGGTAATGCCGTCCTGCGCCGCTTTCTGGCATCTGATTTACGTGAAATTCGTATCCTGAGCCGTGATGAGAAGAAACAGGACGACATGCGCAAGAAGTACGACAGTCCAAAGCTGAAGTTTTATATTGGCGACGTACGAGACTACCAGTCGGTATTGAATGCGGTGCGCGGCGTTGATTTCATTTACCATGCGGCCGCGCTCAAGCAGGTGCCGTCCTGCGAGTTTCACCCCATGGAGGCGGTGAAGACCAACGTGCTGGGCACCGAAAACGTGCTTGAAGCCGCCATCAACTGCGGGGTGAAGCGCGTGGTCTGCCTGAGCACGGACAAGGCGGTTTACCCCATCAATGCCATGGGTATCAGCAAGGCGATGATGGAGAAGGTAATTGTCGCCAAATCCCGTTCCAGTAATGGCACCGTGATTTGCACCACCCGCTACGGCAACGTGATGGCATCGCGCGGCTCTGTCATTCCACTGTTTACCAAGCAGATTCGCGCCGGGCAACCAATTAGCATTACCGACCCAAACATGACCCGCTTCATGATGACGCTGGATGACGCGGTGGACCTGGTGTTGTTTGCCTTCGAGCATGGCAACCCTGGGGAGATATTCGTGCAGAAAGCGCCAGCGGCCACCATCGAGACACTGGCCAAAGCGTTGACCGGGCTGCTCGGCGTGCCGGCGCACCCCATCAATATCATCGGCACGCGACACGGAGAGAAGCTGTTCGAGGTACTGCTCAGTCGCGAGGAGATGGTTGCCGCCCAGGACCTGGATGGCTATTACCGCATTCCGCCCGACCTGCGCGATCTGAATTACGGCAAGTTCGTCGAGCAGGGCGAAATCAAGATATCGGAAGCTGTCGAGTACAACTCCCATAATACGGCACGCCTGGACGTGCAGGGCATGCAGGCATTGTTGATGAAGCTGCGGTTCATGCGGGCAACCATTGATGGCGAACACGTAGAGCCCGAGGAATAAGCATGAAAGTGTTGATTACGGGTGCGAACGGCTTTGTTGGCAAGAACCTGCAACTGCATCTGGCTGAACGTAAAGACGTAGATGTGGTCTGCTTCACACGCGAACATGAT
Organism: Vogesella indigofera; assembly: GCF_003633895.1. Classification (GTDB taxonomy): domain Bacteria; phylum Pseudomonadota; class Gammaproteobacteria; order Burkholderiales; family Chromobacteriaceae; genus Vogesella; species Vogesella indigofera. Next base: position 3,691 of record NZ_RBID01000014.1, on the reverse strand, counting down.
GCAGCGCAACTGCCTGTCTTGCTGGAAGGGGTAGATTTTGTCTTTCACCTCGCGGGTATCAACCGGCCAGAGGACCCGCAGGAGTTTGCTACCGGCAACGCCGGGTTGACCAGCTTGCTGTGTGCCGCGATACGTGCCAGCGGCCGTCACCTGCCGGTGGTGTATACCTCCTCCATTCAGGCGGCGCATGATAATCCGTATGGTGTCAGCAAGCGTGTCGCCGAGGATGCCTTGTTCGAGTTACAGCGCGCTAGCGGCATACCCGTGCACGTGTTCCGTCTGCCCAATGTATTTGGCAAATGGTGCAAGCCGAATTACAACTCCGCGGTGGCCACCTTCTGCCACAACATCGCCCGTGACCTGCCAATACAGGTCAATGATCCGGCCGCCCCGCTGACGCTGGTTTACGTGGATGATGTGATCGAGCGTTTTATCCAGCTCATGGACGGTGCGGACAGCACCGTAGATGCCGATGGATTCGAGATGCTCGCTCCACGCTATAGCACCACCGTCGGCGAACTGGCACAGCAGATCCAGGCATTCCGCGACAGCCGCGCCACGCTGCTTACCCCCCGCGTAGGCACCGGCCTGATGCGTGCGCTGTATTCCACCTACGTAAGCTACCTGCCAACCGAGCGCTTTGCCTACCAGGTACCGCGACATGGTGATGCGCGCGGTGTATTCGTGGAAATGCTCAAGACACCGGATTGCGGGCAATTCTCGTTCTTTAGCGCCCATCCCGGCATTACGCGAGGCGGCCACTATCACCACAGCAAGACCGAGAAATTCCTGGTGATCAAGGGGCTGGCGCGCTTCAAGTTCCGCCACATGGGCACCGGCGAAACATTCGAGCTCGTCACCAGCGGCGAGCAGTCGGAAATCGTCGAAACTGTCCCGGGCTGGACCCATGACATTACCAATATCGGCACGGACGAGTTGGTGGTGATGCTGTGGGCCAATGAAATCTTCGACCGTGCCAAGCCGGATACCTACGCCAGCCCGCTGTAAGAGAAAACCATGAAAAAACTGAAAGTTATGTCGGTGGTCGGCACCCGACCCGAAATTATCCGGCTATCCCGCGTGCTGGCCGCCCTGGATGAGCACTGCGAGCATGTGCTGGTACATACCGGGCAGAACTACGACTACGAATTGAATCAGGTTTTCTTTGACGATCTCGGCATCAGAAAACCGGATCACTTCCTGAACAGTGCGGAAGGCAGTAGCGGCGCCGCCCACACCATCGGCAATCTGATCATTGCCGTTGATCGTGTGCTGGCCAGCGAGCAGCCGGATGCCATGCTGGTGCTGGGCGACACCAATAGCTGCCTGTCCGTGATCCCAGCCAAGCGACGCAAGATTCCCATCTTCCACATGGAGGCAGGCAATCGCTGCTTCGACCAGCGTGTGCCGGAAGAAACCAACCGCCGTATCGTGGATCACACGGCAGACATCAACCTTACCTACAGCACCATCGCCCGTGACTATCTGCTGCGGGAAGGCCTGCCCCCGGATCAGGTAATCAAGACCGGGAGCCCGATGTACGAAGTGCTGCATCACTACCTACCCCGGATCCAGTCCTCGGACATCCTGCAGCGCCTGCAACTGCAGGAGCAGGCCTACTTTGTGGTCAGTGCCCACCGCGAGGAAAATATCGAGTCCGAACAGGCCTTCTCCAGGATAGTGGGTGTACTGAATGCCGTGGCCGAGGATCATGACCTGCCGGTCATCGTTTCGACCCATCCCCGCACCCAGAAACGCGTCGACGCAACCGGTGCCAGATTCCACCCCCGGGTGCGTTTGCTCAAGCCGCTTGGCTTTCACGACTACGTCAGATTGCAGATGTCAGCCAAGGCAGTATTGTCGGACAGCGGCACCATCAATGAAGAATCATCGATCCTGAACTTTCCCGCCCTGAACTTGCGTGAAGCCCATGAGCGCCCAGAGGGGATGGAGGAGGCAGCAGTCATGATGGTCGGGCTTGCCACCGACCGGGTGCGCCAGGGCTTGGCAATACTTGATTCACAGTTGCGCGGCACCGAGCGCAACCTGCGTCTGGTTACCGATTACAGCATGCCGAATGTGGCCGACAAGGTTGTCCGCATAATCCATAGCTACACCGACTACGTGAACCGTGTGGTATGGAAACAGTACTGATGGCGCAGCCCATGAAAATAGCCCTCATCGCCGATACCTTCCCGCCGCTGCGCACATCCGGAGCGGTACAGCTGCGCGATCTATCGCGCGAGTTCGCACGCCAAGGCCACCAGCTGACCGTGCTGCTGCCCTCGGCAGAGCTGGCTAGCCCCTGGCAATTGGAAACGCTGGACGGTGTGCGCGTTCTGCGCCTGCGCGCGCCGCGTACAAAGGATATCGGCTATGTACGCCGCACGATCGGCGAGTTTCTGATGCCATTTTCCATGCTGCGCAATCTGCACAAGAGCCCGCTTGCCCAGGAACAATGGGATGGCGTGGCCTGGTACGCCCCCTCCATCTTTCACGGCCCACTGGCCAGCTCGCTCAAGCGATCGAGCAAGTGCAAGGGCTACCTGATCATTCGCGACATCTTCCCTGAATGGGCGGTGGACATGGGGCTGATGGGTCGGGGCCTACCCTATCGTTTTTTTTCGGCAGTGGCACGCTACCAGTACTCGATTGCCGATGTTGTCGGCGTACAGACCCCCGGCAATCTGTCCTACTTTGACCGCTGGTCACAACGGGCAGGGCGACGCGTCGAAGTGCTGCAGAACTGGCTGGCGGATGCCCCGGTCGGCCACTGTTCGATCAAGCTGGCCGATACCACACTGGCCGGACGGAAGATCTTTGTCTATGCCGGCAATATGGGCATCGCACAAGGCATGGCAATCATGCTGGACTTGGCGGAACAACTGCAGGCACGCGCGGATGTAGGTTTCCTGTTTGTCGGCCGCGGCAGCGATGCCAAAAACCTTGCGACGGATGCGGCGACACGTGGTCTGGATAATGTACTGTTCCATGATGAAATCCATCCGGACGAAATACCCGGTCTTTATGCGCAATGCAGCGTCGGACTCGTGGCACTGGACCCCCGGCATAAATCGCATAATATCCCTGGAAAATTCCTGACCTATATGCAGAGCGGGCTCCCCGTGCTGGCTAATATCAACGCCGGAAATGACCTTGCGGATATCATTCGCCAGGAAAAGGTTGGCTTTGTGTGCGAAAACAATTCGCTGGCTACCCTGCAACAACTTGCCATGACATTACTACAGGCGCTGGATAGCGGGACGCCATTCAAGGAGCACTGTCGTGCCCTGTATGCACGGCTATTTTCCACGGAAACGGCGGTATCGCAAATCGTTGTGGCACTCAACGGTGGCCAGAGGAAATGAACTCGGCAACAGCCGGTCAGACTGTATCAGGGACGCGGGGACATAAGGCCCCCTTTCTCTGCAAGCTAGCAAAATAGACTGTCTCCCACACAATCTGTTTTTTCGACTTGATTCACAGGTTCAATCCTGATTTTCGATAGATACGGTAAGCCTACTTGTGACTCAAGCCATAGTCTTCACATCCTGCAGATATGATCTGCCCCCGCCAGCCATACCAGCGATAAGGAGAGAAGTCCTAGGTTTGCATGGTAGTGGTACTGCTTGATAGTTCGGTGGCCCGCTGCTGGCGGTAGCGTGCCGCAAACACTGCTGGCGGTATCCGG
>NZ_RBID01000013.1 GCF_003633895.1 Vogesella indigofera | reverse complement strand
TGGCTGCGCGTCGCCATGCCCAGCGCCGGTGCCGGCTGGGGCCACCAGTTCATCCCGCGCCTCGGCCAGGAAGTGCTGGTCGACTTCATCGAAGGTGACATCGACCGCCCCATTATTACGGGTACGCTGTACAACGGCAGCCACCCGCCGCCGGCGTTCAGCGGCGCCGGCAGCCTGCCCGGCAACCACACCCTGTCCGGCATCAAGAGCAAGGAACACCACGGCGGCCAGTACAACGAACTGCTGTTCGACGACACGCCAAACGAAGTCAGAGCAAAACTCAGCAGCGAACACGGCAAGACCCAGCTCAACCAGGGCTACCTCACCCACCCGCGCGCGGACGGCAAAGCCGAACCCCGCGGCGATGGTTTCGAGCTGCGCACCGACCGCCACGGCGCCATCCGCGCCGGCCACGGCCTGCTGCTGACAACCGAAGCGCAGCCCGCTGCCGGCGGCAAACAACTGGCGCGCGACGGCGCACAGAGCCAGCTCGACGCCGCGCTGGCGCTGGCGCAATCCCTGGCCGACACCGCCACCGCGCAGCTGGCCGACACGCTGGAAACCGGGCCCACCGAAATCAAGCCTGACAACGGCAAGGGCGCGAACAAAGCCGACGGCCACCTGCAGCATCACGCCGCCGCCCTGCGCGCGTGGGAAGCCGGCAGCAATACCGATAAAGAAGGCAAGAGCGCCGCCCAAGGAAAGGGATCAGCCCAGGCCGGGCAGCAACCGCTCATGATCCTGTCCGCCCGGGCAGGGTTGGCCGCCACCACCGACAACTCCTTAACGTTGGCCGCCGGCAGCAACATCGACCAGGTGGCGCAGCGCGACCTCAACCAGACCAGCGGCCGGCGCTGGCTGCACAACGTCGGCCAGCACATCAGCCTGTTCGTGGCCGGGGTGAAGGACAAGGTGAGCCTGAAGCTGATTGCGGCGAAGGGCAAGGTGCAGCTGCAGGCGCAGAGCGATGCGATGGAGCTGACGGCAGACAAGGACGTGACGGTGACCTCGTGCAAGGACAGCATCACCATCGCCGCGAAAGAGGAAATCCTGCTTAACGTCGGCGGCGGCGCCTACATCCGCATGGCAGGCGGCAATATCGAAGTGCACTGCCCCGGCACGGTGAGCGTGAAGGGGGCGGAGCATAATTTGAGCGGGCCGGCGAGCTTGAAAACTGCACCAATATCCATGCCCTTACCCCAAGACATGGTGCGTTACAGCCAAAAGCTGGATTGGCCTGACTTCCCGCTGGCATGGTTGCCTTTTTCCAATGCATTCAAGTCCAGCAGCTTGCTTGAAAGCCAGCAATTAGCCCCTCTTCGTGCAAGCCCTTCGCAAGCCGAAACGGCAAGCGCCACAAGCAGAACAGAAGAAAAACTCACCCACATGCTGATGCTGAACGCTAATTGGCAAATGGAAGAAGGCGTTGCCGACTGGGAAGAACATACCAAGGACGAAACCGATGACCCAGACAGCATCTGAAATCTACATTGTTGAAAAAGGCGATACGCTCAGCCAGATTGCCAAGACAAGCGGGGTGCCACTACACCGTTTAATCAAGCTTAACAACCTGAAGAACCCAAGCCTGTTGCGGGTCGGCCAGCCCATCTATCTGAGCGAGCGTGTGGCATTTTCGGTCAAGGCATTATTTCTGGATGCCCTGCGCTATCCGATTGAAAATCTGGCCTATCAACTTGTGATTGACGGCAAGGCACATCATGGCAAAACCGGCAAGAATGGTCTGTCTGACGAAAAAGTCAGTGCCAGTGCAAAGTCCACCGTTGAGGTTTTGATCAAGGACGTTGTCGGTAACTGGCAAAAAGTCGGTGCGACTGTATCTGGGTATGGTGAAAAACTGATCACGCTGGTAAGCCCCTATGTGTCGTTCAAGGACAGGCTGGAGTCTCACCCACCCAGTGCACCTACGACCCCCACATCACAATCCAAGCCACCTGCGCCCCCCTCCACCAAGCCAGCCCTGCCGTCCAAGCCGCAGGGCAGCCCCGTACCCAACAACCCGGTTGTAAAAAAGAAAAGCAAGAAAGGCAAAGGCGGGGAGTCGGTAATCGAGATCGGCATCGACCTCCCGGCGGAATTGCTCAAGTACATGCAAGCGTACGAGGACAAGCCGATTACTGCGGATGATTGGAAAGAACTAGCAGAGAAACTTGAATGCGAAATTAACGTGTTGAAAGCGATTGCCAAGGTGGAATCCGGTGGCCGTTCGGCTTTTTGGGTGATCAATGACACTGCAGAGCATAAGGTGCATGCCCCCAAGATCATGTTCGAGCGGCATTATTTTCACAATCTGACCTGCGCTAATGGCCCCCTGCCCAATACCAAGAAGAAGCGACGCCACGGCAAAGGGGTCGCGGGTTGCAAAAGTCCGCATGATGACCATCCCGATATCTGCTGGCGGACCGGCTATCGCAAGGCGAAGCAGCTGAACAGCAGCGATGCTGCCATGCACGACGGCCATGTCGACCGCGCCGACATCCGCGACAACCGGCAAGACTACCTGCGCCTGATCAATGCTTATCGCCTGAACAGTGAGGCGGCATTGAAATCCGCATCGTGGGGGAAATTCCAAGTGATGGGTGCGAACTATAGTGCGTGTGGGGAGGGTACTGTTTTTACCTTCGTCAAAAAGATGTGTCGTAACGAACTTGGCCAAACAGGGCTTCTGGCCGGATTTATCAAGAAGAATCCCGAGCTCTGGAAAGCCGTCAAGGAAAAGAACTGGCACCTTATTGCCTACAATTACAACGGTCCAAATTACAAGAGCGATACCGATTACGATGTCAAAATGAAAGAGGCTTATGAATACTATTGTAAAAACGCTGTTTAGTGTTGCATTGCTAACCTGGATGCACGCTTCTCATGCAGAGTTGGTGCTGGATACAAAATATCTTGGTTCTGATAAAGAACTTAAGGAGTTAAGTAGTACATTGCAGGTGAGTAATTTTTTCGAGGGTCACGAAGAAAAGATCGAAGCCGATTTGCTTGCCAGAGGCGAAATTGCACCAGCATCCATACCCTTAATTTCATGGGGATGCTGCGGTCATGCGCATGCCATTTTTAATGGCAAGGATTATTATCTAAGAGCTTTTAACTATACAGTTGCTGCGCAGAGACTAGAGTATGAAAAATCTACAGTTGAAAAGCGAAAACATCGCACATTACCCGGCGGAGGCGCCTGCGTACTCTATGTGAATGATAAAGACTTAAACAAGGTTGCCGCGCTCAAAATCTCCCTCCCCGAAAACAACTACGGCACCTGGTGCAACGGCGTGGACGGTATAGGCAGCGCCGGTAAAGGCCGTGACGGCGTGTTGATCCCGATCAGCTATTACCTCACCGACAACACCCCGGCAAAACGCCCCGAAGAGATTGGTCAGGGCTGGCGTTACATGACCGTTCTGATCCGATTTGCCGAGGTTGATGGCAAACTGAGCTTGACTCAGGATGATCGCTGCCTCGGCAACCCCAATAAGTACAAGGAGATCCCGAGCGCCCGCAAGGCGTTGTCCCGTTGCGAGGGGCAGTAATTTATGGCACCGGCTCAGGACGGAAACAGGCTCAGCCGGCGCGCGCCTTCCACCGCCTGCTCCATATTGTTGCTCTCGTCCTGCCACACCCACACCTTGTGCAGCGGGTCGAACGCTTCCACCAGCCACAGCCGGCCGCCGGTGCCCAGTGCGATCAGCCGCGCGCGGGTCGGGCGCTGGTAATTGAACACCACCGCGTCGCTGGTAACCGGGGGTTTGCTGCTGCTGGCAGACAGGGATCGCATGGCAAGACTCCATCAAGACAATGCTGTTGCGATGCAAAAGCCGTGCCAGGCTCAGGCCGGCACCGGCCTTGCCGCCGCTGGCCAGCATGTGATGCTGCGGTGCAGTAGACGACGCCCTGCACCGGGATAAGGCACGACTACGTCTTCTGGCGCCTTGTATTTATATCGTAATGCGATATATTTCAGGAGAGGACGCGCCCTGTCGTGCCCGTCCGCCACGTCAGCAAGGAGTGTCACCATGACCCCGCTTACCCCGCTTCGCATGTTGCTGTCCTCGCACCACGGCTGGGACGAAATCGCCAACCACCATGCTTCGACCGCCCGCGCATTTTTCCGCATCGTGCTGCCGGCCTCGCTGTTCGCCGCCGCCATGCTGCTGTATGCCGCCTATTTCAACGGCGAGGTGTATGCGCCGCAGGTGCCGCTGGCGCAGTGGCAGGCGGTGATCGTGCTGTTCCTGCTGCTGAACTGGTTCAGCGTGCACCTGATGGCCAGCTTCATCCGGCTGGCGGTGCACGCCGAGGCGCGGCCGCCGTACGCCGACTGCTACCGGCTGGCGGCGCTGGCGCCGTTGCCGATCTGGCTGTCGGCGCTGTCGCTGCTGGTGCCGCTGCCGTTCTTCAATATGGCGATCGGCCTGCTCGGGCTGCTGGCTTCCGGACTGCTGATCTATCACGGGCTGGACGCGCTGTTCGAGCATGAGGACTCGGTGCGCACCGAGTCGTTGGCCTACACCGTGTTCACCGTCGGCGCCCTGTTGTGGGCGGTGCTGGTGGCGCTGATCGCGGTACCGCTGCTATGAGGGCGCCCGAGATGAGTTCTGCCATCCAGCTGCTGCCGGCCAGCCAGTGCCCGGCGCAACGCGACAACGTGTTCCTGCTCGCCGTGCGCTGGCCGGCGGCGCTGCCCCGCGGCAGCCTGCCGCGGGCACAGTGGTTGCCGCGCGCGCTGCCGGCGCCGGGGTTGCTGGCCTGGTTGCGGCGTGACCCGCTGCGCTACGCGCTGTTCTGCGACACCTACTGGGCCGATCTGGGCGCCAACCCGCCGCGCTGGCAGGCGCTGCTGCAGGCCGCCGCCGCGGGTGGCGTGGTGCTGCTGTACGACGGCGAGGACGGCTTGCTCAACCCGGTGCGTGCGCTGGCGCGCTTTCTCGAAGCCCGCCTGGCGGCGCAAAGTTACTGGCACGACGCCGCGCTGCGCAGCTCGCCGGTGTGTTACGCCGGCCGGTCGCACTGAGCATGGCGACGACAATGACCGGACGTGCCGTCACGGCGGCGGCGCGGAAATCTGCTACGCTGGCGGGCTTGTTGCCCGCTGTTGCCACCATGAACCCTTCCCCTCCGACTCCGCTGTCCAAGGACGACTTCGAGCGTCTGGCCGATTTCCGCTACCGGCTGCGCCTGTTCCTGCGTTTCAGCGAGGAGCTGGCGCAGAGCAACGGCATCACCCCGCTGCAGTACCAGCTGCTGCTGCAATTGCGCGGCTACCCCGGGCGCGACTGGGCGACGGTGGCGGAGCTGGCGCAGCGGCTGCAGTCTCACCACCACAGCGTGGTCGGGCTGGTCAGCCGTTGCGAGGCGCAGCAGCTGATCGTGCGCAAGCCGGGGCGCGAAGACCGCCGCTGTGTCGAGATCAGCCTGGCACCGAAGGGCGAGGAGCTGGTGCAGCAGCTGGCGCGCGCGCACCGCGACGAGCTGCTGGCGCTGCGCCAGAGCAGTGGCAGCCTGTCGCTGGACCTGCTGTTGCAGGCGGCGCAGAGCCTGGCGCCGGACTGAGGCGGCAGCGCTCGCCGCCGCACCAATCCGGCCGTCATCGCCGTGCCGCTTGTTGCGCTGCGATTGTTGTTTTTTGCACGTTGCCGCCGCCAATCCGTCATTGCGGCCAACCTTCTGCTACGCCCTCGCCATAAATCGGTATATAAATTCAGCCATCTGAATCTCCGGTGGTTTTTATGATTGGCGCTGACAAATCCCGTGACCCGGTGCACGCATCGCGCCGCCGCCAGCCGGCAGCCACCGTGCTTGCCGCGGCGGCTGCGGCCGGCAGCACGGGGTCGCAGCGCCAGGCCCTGTTACGGCTGTTGCGCAGCGCGCGCGAGGCCGGCAGTAGCGGCCGTCACCATCACGGCCTGCAGGCGGCGGAAACGGCGCTGCAACTGGCCGGCGAGCATGGCTTCGAGCACCTGCGCAGCGAGGCGCTGGCCCTGCTGGCGCTGCACCGCTTCCGCTTGGGCCAGCTGGCCGACGCCATTCCGCCGGGGCTGGAAGCGGCGTCGCTGCTGGAGCGGCCTGCCGATGCCGCCGCCCGCGCCGAGGTGCTGTGCACGGTGGCGATGGCCTGCAACGAGCTGGGGCTGGCGCACGACGGCCTGAAGTACGCGCTGGAGGCGCTGAGCGCCGCTCGTCTCTGCCAGCAGCCGCTGATGCTGAGCTGGGCGCTGAACCGCGCCGGGCTGTGCACCTTCAGCGCGGTCGGCGATCTGGAGCAAAGCGTGGCGCTGTTGCAGCAGGCGCGCGAGCTGGCGGCGCAGCACGGCCATCTCATTGCGCTGTTCAGCGCCATCAACAATCTCGGCTCCAGCTACCGCACCGCCGGCCAGCTGGCGCAGTCACTGGCCCAGGCCGGCGCCGCGGCACTGCTGGCACAGTCGCTGGATTACTTCCAGCAGGCGGCGACGCTGGCGACCACGACGGACAACCCGCACCTGCAAGCCACCGCCATCATCAATCTGGCGGAAATTCTCACCGATCTCGCCCGCTACGACGAGGCGCTGGCCGAGCTGGCGCAGGGCCGCGAGCTGGCGCGGTGTGGCGATTTCACCGCGCTGCAGCACCGTGCCGACCTGGCGGAAGCGATCATCCTGCACCGTACCGGGCAGCTGCCGGCGGCGATTGCGGTGCTGCAGCGGGTGCTGGCACTGCCGGCCGAGCAGATCGAATACGAGATGCGGGTGCTGGCGCACGAGGCGCTGTACCGGGTGTACAAGGACGGCGGCCAGTTCGAGCCGGCGCTGCGGCAGCTGGAGCGCCTGCGCCAGCTGGAACAGTCGCTGGCCGACAAGCGCAGCAGCACCCAGGGCTGGGCGATCCGCAAGGAACTGGAAATCACCAGCGCACGGCTGGAAACCGAACGCGAACGGCTGAAGGCCGAGCACGAGCGCCTGCGCGCGGTGCGGCTGGAGGCGGAAAAATCGGTGGCCGAGGCACGCATGAGCGAGCTGGAGCAGGCGGTGCTGGTCGACGCGCTGACCGGGGTCGGCAACCGGCGCTGCCTCGACCGCGAAGGTCCGGAGCGGCTGGCGCAGCTGCAGGGCGGCTTTGACGGCATGGCGGTGGTGGTGCTGGATCTGGACTACTTCAAGTCGATCAACGACCGCTTCGGCCACGCCATCGGCGACGACACCCTGCGCAAGGTGGCGCAGCTGGTGGTGCTGCACACCCGTTCGGTCGATCTGGTGGTGCGCTACGGCGGCGAGGAATTCGTGCTGCTGCTGATGGAGACGTCGCAGGAGGCGGCGGTGGCGACCTGCGAGCGCCTGCGGCTGGCGCTGATGGACTACGACTGGAGCACGCTGCACCCGCTGCTGCACGTCACCACCAGTCTCGGCATGGCGTGGCAGAACCAGCCGCAGGATTGGCAGGCGGTACTGCGCGCCGCCGACCTGGCGCTGTACCAGGCCAAACACAAGGGCCGCAACCGGCTGGAGGTGGCGCCGGCGCTGTAGCCGGCGGTCACGGCGCGGGCGGCCGGCTCGTACTATGGCTCAGGCCGGGGTCAGCACCTTTTCCAGCAGCCGGTAGTGGGTGCCGCCGAGGCCGGCTTCGGCAAAGCCTTCGCTGTGGTACAGCGTGCGGCCCACCGCGTTGTCGTCGCGCACTTCCAGCGTCAGCTTGGCGCAACCGCGCAGGGCGGCGGCGCTGGCCACGGCCTGTAGCAGGCGGCGGCCGAGGCCCTGGCCGCGCGCGGCGGACAGCACCGACAGATCATGCAGATTGCACACCGGCGCTGCGTAGAAGCTGGAAAAGCCCAGCACGCACAGCGCGTGGCCGACCGCCTCGCCGTCCTGCTCCGCGATCAGCGCGAACAGGCCGGGATGACCGCCCAGTGCCTGCGCCAGCTGCTGCTGGCGCGCGGGTGTCAGCCCCTCGCCCCCACCCATCGCATCGCGGGCGTAGGCATCGGTCAGCCGTGCCAGCAACAGGCAGTCGCCGGTGTCGGCAAGGTTGGCCGCACGCAGTTGCAGTGCGCTCACGGCGCGGCCTGCTGCTGGCTGGCCGGGGCGGGCAGATACAGCGGGCCCTTGAAGCCGCAGGCGGTGACAACGGTGGCGACAAGGACAAACATCAGCGCAGTACGCATACGGAATCCGGTAGCTATGGCAAAATCGCAGTCTAACAGGCGCGAGCCTCCCACCCCAAGCCATGCGGCCAACCTTTAGGACTTTTCCATGACTGAAAGCGAATTCCTGACCCTCACCGACGGTATTTTCACGCGCATCGAAGCGGCACTGGATGAGGCGGAGCTGGATCTGGACTGCCTGAAGATGGGGAATGTGCTGGAAATCGAGTTCGACAGCGGCGAGAAGGTGGTGGTTAACCGCCACGTGCCGAATCAGGAACTGTGGATCGCGGCCAAGAGCGGCGGTTTCCACTTCGCGCTGCGCGACAGCCAGTGGCTGGCGGCGCGCGATGGCAAGGAGTTCGGCGCCACGCTGTCGGCGGTGGTCAGCCACGCTGCCGGCTGCGATTTCGTGTTTGCCGTCTGAGTGAGCAGCTGGCTGCTGCTGGGCGGCCTGGCGGCGTCGGCGTTCCTGTCCGCCACCGTGCTGCCGGGCAATTCCGAGCTGGCGCTGGGCGCCTTGCTGCTGCAGCGGCCGGAGCTGCTGTGGCCGGCACTGCTGGTCGCCACCGCCGCCAATGCGCTGGGCAGCATCAGCAGCCTGTGGCTGGGGCGCTGCGTGCCGCCCAGGCCGCTACCGCCGCGGGCGGCGGCGTGGTTCGCCCGTTTCGGCCCGGCGGCGCTGTGGCTGAGCTGGGTGCCGCTGGCCGGCGATGCGCTGCCGCTGGCCGCCGGCTGGTTGCGCTTGTCATTCTGGCCCTGCGTGCTGTGGATTACGCTGGGCAAGGCCAGCCGTTACGCCTTGCTGGCGTGGGGAATGCTGGGTCTTATCCGGTGAGGCGTACGCGCCGGCCGGCCGTTGTCCGGATTTCCGGACGCCATGCCAGTGGCGGCATCACCATGGCGTTGTACTGGCGCGCGGCACGATCGCCGCTATGCTTGAGTTATGACTTTATCTTTGTGCGACAGTATTTGCCCGCCATCGCCGGCCGAGCCTGTCGCCGTTTTTCATCCAGAAAGTAGCAATGAGCAAACACATTCCGCGCAAGCGCTTCGGCCAGAACTTCCTGCAGGACAGCAAGGTGATCGAGGACATCGTCAGCGCCGTCGGTGCCCAGCCGGGCGATGTGGTGATCGAGATCGGCCCCGGTCTCGGTGCGCTGACCAAGCCGCTGCTGCAGCGTCTAGACCATCTGCATGTGGTGGAGATCGACCGCGACATCATCAGCCGCCTGCGCGGCGAGATCTCGCCCAAGCGGCTGACCATCCACGAGGGCGACGCGCTGGCCTTCGATTTCGGCAGCGTCTGCGACGGCCCGTTCAAGCTGGTCGGCAACCTGCCGTACAACATTTCCACCCCGCTGCTGTTCCACCTCGCCTGCTACGGCAACCGCGTCACCGACATGCATTTCATGCTGCAAAAAGAGGTGGTCGACCGCATGGTGGCGGCGCCGTCGACCCCGGATTACGGCCGTCTGACGGTGATGTTGCAGTACCGTTTCGACATGGAACAGATCTTGCTGGTACCGCCGGGTGCATTCTACCCGCCACCGAAAGTGGATTCCGCGGTGGTAAGGATGATTCCTGATGCCGGTCGCTGTGGTGTGGCAACCGACGAGGCGCTGCTGGAAGAGATCGTGGCGCAGGCCTTTGGCCAGCGGCGCAAGACCTTGCGCAACAACCTCAAGGGCGTGATCAGCGACGAGGCCTTGCAGTCGCTGGGTATCGACCCGGCCGCCCGTGCCGAGACGTTGAGCGTGCAGCAGTATGTGGCGCTGGCCAACCATCTGGCCGCCACGCGCGGCTGACCATGTTGCGCTGCGGCTTGCTGTACCAGGTTGGCCGCAGCACAATCCGTTCTGAATGATGCGGACCGTGCCGCACCACGATGCTGGCTGTCACAGGAATTAAAGGAAAAGCGATGATTCGTTTCAACAATGTCCACAAGTGGTTCAAGGACTTGCACGTACTGAACGGGATTGACCTGCAGGTGGCGCAGGGTGAAGTGGTGGTGGTGTGCGGGCCGTCCGGCTCCGGCAAGTCGACCATGATCCGCACCGTGAACCAGCTGGAAAGCATCAACGAGGGCGAGATCTGGGTCGACGGCAAGAACGTCGCCGATCCGAAAACCGATCTCAATGCGCTGCGCGCCGAAGTCGGTTTCGTGTTCCAGCACTTCAACCTCTACCCGCACCTGTCGGTGGTGGACAACATCACGCTGTCGCCGATCAAGGTCAAGGGCATGGACAAGGCCGCCGCCGACAAGCAGGCGGTGGCGCTGCTGGAGCGGGTTGGCCTCGCCCACAAGAAGGATGCCTTCCCGGCACAGCTGTCCGGCGGCCAGCAGCAACGCGTGGCCATCGCCCGCGGCCTGGCGATGGAACCGCGGGTGATGCTGTTCGACGAACCGACCTCCGCGCTGGACCCGGAGATGATCGGCGAAGTACTGAAGGTGATGAAGGATCTGGCCGAATCCGGCATGACCATGATGGTGGTCACCCACGAAATGGGCTTTGCCCGCGAAGTGGCCGACCGGGTGGTGTTCATCGACCACGGCAAGATCGTGGAACAGGCGCCGCCGGAAGAGTTTTTCAAGAACCCGCAACACGAACGGGCACAACAGTTTTTACGGCAATTGCTCACCCCGATGAGCTGATTGCCTGCCGGCACCGCCGCACTGGCGGAGTCAGGTTTCCGGGCCATACCTAGCCGGTACGGCTTGATAAAAGCAGCACAACCCAAGAGAAAATGGAGAAACCAATGCGTTTTACGACTCGTCTGCTGACTACTGCTGTCATCGCTTCCGCTTTTGCCGCTCCGGCCATGGCCGAAGGTACCCTGGACAAGATCAAGAGCTCCGGCGTGATCGTGCTCGGTCACCGTGATGCCTCGATCCCGTTCTCCTACCTGGCGAACGACCCGACCAAGCCGATCGGTTACTCGCACGACCTGCAGCTGAAGGTGGTCGAGGCGGTCAAGAAACAGCTGAAGATGCCTAACCTGCAGGTGCGCTACAACCTGGTGACCTCGCAGACCCGCATCCCGCTGGTACAGAACGGCACCGTGGACCTGGAGTGCGGCTCCACCACCAACAACCTGGAGCGCCAGAAGCAGGTTGCCTTCTCCGTCGGCATCTTCGAAATCGGTACCCGCCTGATGACCGCCAAGACTTCTGGCATCAAGGACTTCCCGGACCTGAAGGGCAAGAACGTGGTGACCACCGCCGGTACCACTTCCGAGCGTCTGCTGAAGGCGATGAACGCCGAGAAGCAGATGGGCATGAACATCATCTCCGCCAAGGACCACGGCGAGTCGTTCCTGATGCTGGAATCGGGCCGTGCCGTGGCCTTCATGATGGACGATGCGCTGCTGTACGGTGAAATGGCCAAGGCCAAGAACCCGGGCAACTGGGTCGTGACTGGCAAGCCGCAGTCGTTCGAAATCTACGGCTGCATGCTGCGCAAGGAAGATGCGGCATTCAAGAAAGTGGTCGACGACGCGATCAAGGCCACCTTCAAGTCCGGCGAAGTGAACAAGATCTACAGCAAGTGGTTCATGGCGCCGGTACCGCCAAAAGGCCTGAACCTGAACTTCCCGATGTCCGACGAGTTCAAGGCGCTGGTAGCCAAGCCGACAGACAAGTCTGCCGAGGAAATGTAAGCAGCTTGTTGGTAATGACGGAGCGGGTTTTCTGAAGCAAGCGTGAAACGAGACCGGGACCGGGCGGCAACGCCCGGAAACCCGCTCCCGGAGGGGCGCTGCTGGCGCCCCTTTTCTTTTGGAGAAGTCAATGAATTACAACTGGGACTGGAACATCTTCTTCAAGTCCACAGGCATCGGCAGCGAAATCTACCTCGACTGGTTCGTCTCCGGTCTGGGCTGGACCATCGCGGTGGCGCTGATGGCCTGGATCATCGCCCTGCTGCTGGGGTCGGTGCTGGGCGTGATGCGCACCCTGCCGGGCAAGGTGCTGCCGGCGATTGCCACCGCCTATGTCGAGCTGTTCCGCAACGTGCCGCTGCTGGTGCAGCTGTTCATGTGGTATTTCGTGGTACCGGACTACCTGCCGGAACCGCTGCAGATCTGGTTCAAGCAGGACCTGAACCCGGCGACCTCGGCCTATATCTCGGTGGTGGTGTGCCTGGCGCTGTTTACCGCGGCGCGGGTGTGTGAGCAGGTGCGTACCGGCATCCAGGCGCTGCCCCGTGGCCAGAGTGCCGCCGCGCTGGCGGTCGGTTTCAGCATCGGGCAGACCTATCGCCACGTGCTGCTGCCGCAGGCGTTCCGCATCATTATCCCGCCGCTCACCAGCGAGTTTCTCAACATCTTCAAGAACTCCTCGGTGGCGTCGCTGATCGGCCTGATGGAGCTGCTGGCGCAGACCAAGCAGACCGCGGAATTCAGTGCCAACATCTTTGAAGCGTTTACCCTGGCCACGGTGATCTACTTCGTGCTCAACATGAGCCTGATGACGCTGATGAGCCTGGTGGAGAAGAAAGTGCGCATTCCCGGCATGATGGGAGGGGCCAAATAATGGATTTCAGCCAGATTATCCCGTCGTTGCCCAGCCTGTGGGACGGCATGAAACTGACGCTGCAGCTGCTGTTGCTGGCGGTCGCGGGCGGCATCGCCCTCGGTACCGTGCTGGCACTGGCGCGCATGTCCAACAGCGCGCTGCTGTCCGGTTTCGCCAAGGCCTACGTCAACTACTTCCGCTCCATCCCGCTGCTGCTGGTGATCACCTGGTTCTACCTGGCGGTGCCGATGATCCTGAACTGGATCACCGGCGAGTTCGTCGCCGTCGGCGCCTTCACCTCCTGCCTGGTGGCGTTCGTGATGTTCGAGGCGGCCTACTACTGTGAGATCGTGCGTGCCGGTATCCAGTCGATCTCCAAGGGGCAGATCAACGCCGCCTACGCCGTGGGCATGACCTACAGCCAGGCGATGCGCCTGATCATCCTGCCGCAGGCGTTCCGCAAGATGACCCCGCTGCTGCTGCAGCAGACCATCATCTTGTTCCAGGACACCTCGCTGGTGTATGCAGTCGGTTTGATCGACTTCCTCAATGCCGCGCGCGCGCGCGGCGACATCATGGGGCAATCGCACGAGTTCCTGATTTTTGCCGGTGCGGTGTACTTTGTTATCAGTTTCGGCGCGTCCAGCTTGGTGAAGCGTCTGCAAAAGAGGTTGGCAGTATGAGCATGATCGAGATCAAGAACGTCAGCAAATGGTACGGTGACTTCCAGGTGCTCACCGATTGCACGACCGACGTCAAGAAAGGCGAAGTGGTGGTGGTGTGCGGCCCGTCCGGTTCCGGCAAGTCCACGCTGATCAAGACCGTCAACGCGCTGGAGCCGTTCCAGAAGGGCGACATCATCGTCGACGGCATCTCGGTGGGCGATCCGAAGACCGACCTGCCCAAGCTGCGCGCCCGCATCGGCATGGTGTTCCAGAACTTCGAACTGTTCCCGCACCTGTCGATCACCGAGAACCTGACCATCGCGCAGCAGCGCGTGCTCGGCCGCAGCAAGGACGAGGCGATGCAGAAAGGCATGCACTACCTCGACCGCGTCGGCCTCAAGGCACAGGCCAACAAGTTCCCCGGCCAGCTGTCCGGCGGCCAGCAGCAGCGCGTGGCGATCGCCCGCGCGCTGGCGATGGACCCGATCGCGATGCTGTTCGACGAACCGACGTCGGCGCTGGACCCGGAGATGGTCAACGAAGTGCTGGACGTGATGGTGGAGCTGGCGCACGAAGGCATGACCATGATGTGCGTGACCCACGAGATGGGCTTTGCGCGCAAGGTGGCCAACCGCGTGATCTTCATGGACCGCGGTGCGATCGTCGAGGACTGCGAGAAGGAAGAATTCTTCGGCAATATCGACGCCCGCTCCGAGCGTGCGCGTCAGTTCCTGTCCAAGATCCTGGCGCACTGAGCAAGCGCCTGGCCGCCGCCGTTGCTGCCAACCTTGCACCGACAACGCCACCCTCGCGGTGGCGTTTTTTTACGCCTGCGGCCGCGGGTGTGGTTTTTTCCCCCGTCATGGTTGCGCTGGGTCATGCCTGACATCGAGCGCCCATGATCGCGGTTTTGTTTGACGATGGCATCCGCTAATATCGCCGACATGTACACCACCATCTATCTTGGCCGCCAACCGATTGTCGATGTCCAGCAGCAGCGCGTCGCCTACGAACTGCTGTTCCGCTCCGGACCGGAAAACCGCGCGCTGTTCCAGGATGACGTCAACGCCACCGCCTCGGTGATCCGCCACACCTTCATCGATCTGGGCATGTCGCGGGTGCTGGAAGGCTGTCCCGGCTTCATCAATGTCAATGAACGGCTGCTGAAAAGCCCGGTGCTGGACTTGCTGCCGCCGGAGAGCATCATCCTCGAGATCCTGGAAAGCGTGCCGCTGGACGACTCGGTGCGCGAGCGCTGCCGCGAACTGCAGGCGCGCGGCTACCGGCTGGCGCTGGACGACGTCAGTGACATCACCCCGGAAATCCAGGCGATGCTGCCGCTGGTGTCCTACCTGAAGATCGATCTGCAGCAGGTATCGCTGGCGCGGCTGCCGGCACTGCTGCAGCGGCTGCAGGGCTACCGTGGCCAGCTGCTGGCGGAGAAGGTGGACAGTTACGAGCAGTTCGAGCGCTGCCGCGAGCTGGGCATCCGCCTGTTCCAGGGCTACTTCTTCGCCAAGCCGACCATCATGCAGCAGAACCGCGCCCATCCGCACCGCGCGCTGATGCTGCGCCTGCTGGGGCTGGTGATGCAGGACGCCGAGCTGCTGGAACTGGAAGAGGTGTTCAAGGGCGCGCCGGACATGGTGGTCAGCCTGCTGAAGCTGGTCAACGCCGCGGAAAACTACGGCCGCCCGGTGCGCTCCATCCGCGAGGCGCTGACCATGCTCGGCTCGTCACGGCTGAAGCGCTGGGCGCTGGTCATCCTGTTCGCCGCCGACTGCCGCCCGGACAGCGGCCCCAGCCCGCTGCTGGAAATGGCGGCGGTACGCGGCCGCATGATGGAGCTGCTGGCGCCGCCGGCCGAGCGCGACGAGGCGTTCATGACCGGCATCCTGTCGCTGGCCGACAGCCTGCTGGGCATGAGCATGCAGTCGCTGGTGGCGTCGCTGTCGCTGCGCGACAAGGTGCTGCAGGCCCTGCTGTACCGCGAGGGCATGCTTGGCGACCTGCTGGCGCAGACCGAGCTGGCCGAGTGCCGCGAGGCGCAGGCGCCGCTGCCGACGCTGGCGGCTGACAACTTCAACCAGGTGCAGCTGGAAGCGCTGGAGTGGGTGCGCAAGATGTGGAGTGACGACTTCCTCACCTGAGCGGTGAGGCCGGGGGCACAAGGTTGGCCGCAAGCCGTTGCGGCCAACCTTGTGCTTAGACGATGTCGAGGTGATCGAGCCCGCCCAGCGGATCGCCGTGCTTGCTCTCTTCGCCGTAGAGCTTGATCTTCAGGCGCAGGTCGTTGACCGAGTCGGCGTTGCGCAGCGCGTCCTCGAAGCTGATCTGGCCGCTCTCGTACAGCTCGAACAACGCCTGGTCGAAGGTCTGCATCCC
The DNA here is from genome assembly GCF_003633895.1 of Vogesella indigofera. Classification (GTDB taxonomy): domain Bacteria; phylum Pseudomonadota; class Gammaproteobacteria; order Burkholderiales; family Chromobacteriaceae; genus Vogesella; species Vogesella indigofera. Next base: position 403,482 of record NZ_RBID01000013.1, on the reverse strand, counting down.
GGTCTCGCGCGAGCGCGACATCACCTCCTTGATGCCGGACACCTCGCCCTTGAAGATCAGGTCGGCGATCAGCGGGCTGTTGAGCAGGATTTCCACCGCCGCGACGCGGCCCTTGACCTGCTTCAGCGGAATCAGCCGCTGCGACACGATGGCGCGCATGTTCAGCGACAGGTCCATCAGTACCTGCTGGTGGCGCTCTTCCGGGAAGAAGTTGAGGATGCGGTCCAGCGCCTGGTTGGCGTTGTTGGCGTGCAGCGTGGCCAGGCACAGGTGGCCGGTCTCGGCGAACTGCAGGCCGTACATCATCGATTCGCGGTCGCGGATCTCTCCCATCAGGATCACGTCCGGTGCCTGGCGCAGCGTGTTCTTCAGCGCCACCTCCCAGCTCTCGGTGTCCACGCCGATCTCGCGCTGGGTGATGATGCTCTTCTTGTGCTGGTGCACGTACTCGATCGGGTCTTCCAGGGTGATGATGTGGTCGGCCGCGGTGCTGTTGCGCCAGTCCACCAGCCCCGCCAGCGAGGTGGACTTGCCGGAGCCGGTGCCGCCGACGAAGATCACCAGCCCGCGCTTGATCATCGCCACGTCCTTCAGCACCGCCGGCATTTTCAGCTGGTCCAGCGTCGGGATCTCGGTGTTGATCTTGCGCAGCACCATGCCGGCCTTGCCCTGCTGCATGTAGGCGCTGACGCGGAAGCGGCCGATGCCGGGCGGGCTGATGGCGAAGTTGGCCTCGGAGCTGGATTCGAACTCCTCCATCTGGCGGTCATTCATCACCGAGCGCACCAGCTCCTTGCAGTGCTGCGCGGTCAGCGCCTGCGGCGCCACCGGGGTGATCTTGCCGTCGATCTTCATCGCCGGCGGAAAGTCGGAGGTGATGAAGATGTCGGAGGCGTTCTTGCTGGCGGCGTGCTTGAGCAGATCGTGGATGAATTTTGATGCCTGGTCCTTTTCCATGCGCTACTTCCTCGCTTAGAACGCGTCCTTGTTGGAAGCCTTTTGCCGGGCTTCCTGAATCGAAATCACATTGCGCCGCACCAGTTCCTGCAGGCACATGTCCATGGTTTGCATGCCGTACTGCTGGCCGGTCTGGATCATCGAGTTGATCTGCGCGATCTTGTTTTCGCGGATCAGGTTGCGGATCGCCGGGGTGCCGATCATGATTTCATGGGCGGCGACGCGGCCGCTTTCGTCCTTGGTCTTCAGCAGCGTCTGAGAAATCACCGCGCGCAGGCTTTCCGACAGCATCGCGCGTACCATTTCCTTTTCGCCGGCCGGGAACACGTCGACAATACGGTCGACGGTCTTGGCGGCGCCGCTGGTGTGCAGGGTGCCGAACACCAGGTGGCCGGTTTCGGCGGCGGTCAGCGCCAGGCGGATGGTTTCCAGGTCACGCATCTCGCCGACCAGGATCACGTCCGGGTCCTCGCGCAGCGCGCTCTTCAGCGCGTTGGCGAAGCTTTGCGTCTGGGCGCCGAGTTCGCGCTGGTTGATCAGGCCCTTCTTGCTTTCGTGCACGAATTCGATCGGGTCTTCCACCGTCAGGATGTGCGAATACTGGTTCTCGTTGACGTAGTCGACCATCGCCGCCAGCGTGGTGGATTTGCCGGAGCCGGTCGGGCCGGTGACCAGCACGATGCCGCGCGGCAAGTCGGCGATCTCGCGGAAGATCTTCGGCGCGTTGAGGTCTTCCAGCGACAGCACCTTGGACGGAATCACGCGGAATACCGCGGCGATACCGCGGTTCTGCTGGAACACGTTGACGCGGAAGCGGGCGATGCCCGGCAGCTCGAAGGAGAAGTCGCACTCGAAGATCTCTTCGAAGGCCTTGCGCTGGTGGTCGTTCATGATGTCGTACACCATGTCGTGCACGTCATGGTGCGCCATCGGCGGCAGGTTGATGCGGCGGATGTCGCCGTGTACCCGTATGATCGGTGGCAGTCCGGACGACAGGTGCAGGTCCGATGCCTTGTTTTTGACCGTAAAGGCCAGAAGTTCGGAAATTTCCATATAATTTCTCCGCGTCCGCAACAATGCCGGGTTCATCGAGTGATGCGGACGATTGTAACGCCGCCGGGTGCCGCTGCCCACTGAGGCCGCGGCCACCGGCGGAAGAGAGAGCGAGCAGACGATGACAGATATCAGCAGCGCCCTGCAACGGGTGAGCGCGGCGATCGGCAGTGCGGCACAGGCGGCCGGCCGCGATGGCGACAGCGTGACCTTGCTGGCGGTGAGCAAGACCTTTCCGGCGGCGGCGGTGCGCGAAGCCTACGCCGCCGGCCAGCGCCGCTTTGGCGAGAACTACGTGCAGGAACTGCAGGCCAAGGCCACCGAGCTGCAGGATCTGGCGCTGGAGTGGCATTTCATCGGCCCGCTGCAATCGAACAAGACGCGGCCGGTAGCGGAACTGGCGCACTGGGTGCACTCGGTGGAGCGGCTGAAGATCGCCGAACGGCTGTCGGCGCAGCGTCCGGCGGCGCTGCCCGCGCTGAATGTCTGCATCCAGGTCAATGTTTCCGGCGAGGACAGCAAGAGCGGCTGCGCCCCGGACGAGGTGCTGCCGCTGGCGCAGGCCATCGCCGCCCTGCCCGGCCTGCGGTTGCGCGGGCTGATGTGCATTCCGGAGCCGACGCAGGATGCGGCAACGTTGGCCGCACGCTTCGGCGTGCTGGCCACGCTGCAGCAGCGGCTGGCGGCGGCCGGCATCGCCACCGACACGCTGTCGATGGGCATGTCCGCCGACATGGCGGCGGCGATCGCCGCCGGCAGCACCATGGTGCGCGTCGGCACCGCGATCTTCGGCGCGCGCCACTACGGCTAACCATCCAACCAGGCTTCGCCAGCGGGCGAAGCAACAAGAACCAGGGGAAAACCATGCGTATCACGTTCATCGGTGGCGGCAATATGGCCTCCGCCATCATTTCCGGTCTCTGCCAGCAGCCCGGCCAGCAGATCAGCGTGGTGGAGCTGCACGAAGACAAGCGCGCCAGCCTGCAGGCTGAGTTCGGCGTCACCGCGCTAGCGACTCTGCCGGACCGCTTTGCCGCCGACGAGGTGGTGCTGCTGGCGGTCAAGCCGCAGGCACTGCAGGCGGTGTGCCAGCAACTGGCGCCACGGCTGCACGGCGCGCTGGTGGTGTCGATCGCCGCCGGGGTGCGCCTGGAGGCGCTGAGCCGCTGGCTGGGCAGCTCGCGCATCGTGCGGGTGATGCCCAACACCCCGGCCATGGTCGGCAAGGGCGTGTCCGGGCTGTACGCCGCCGCCGATATCGGCGAAGCGGATCGCCGCACCGCGGAAGGCATCATGCAGGCGGTCGGCATCACAAGCTGGCTGGAGACCGAGGGTGGCATCGACGACATCACCAGCGTCTCCGGCAGCGGCCCGGCCTACGTGTTCTACTTTATCGAGAGCATGATCGAGGGCGCCTGCCAGGTCGGCTTCAGCGAGCAGGAAGCGCGGGCACTGGTGCTGGGCACCTTCGAGGGCGCGGTGGAACTGGCCAAGCAAAGCCCGCTGCCGGTGGCAACCTTGCGCACCAACGTGATGTCCAAGGGCGGGACCACCGAGCGTGCCATCGCCCGTTTCGAGGCCGAGGGTGTCAAGGCGGCGATCATCGCCGGGGCGCTGGACTGCCGCGCCCGCTCGGTGGAGCTGGGTGACCTGTTGAGCAAGGACGGCGAATGATGCTGCTGGAAACACTGCAATTCCTGATCAAGACCATCAGCGAGCTGTTCGTGCTGGTGCTGCTGATGCGCTTTTACCTGCAGGTGGCGCGGGCGCCGTTCAAGCATCCGCTGACCCAGTTCGTGATCGCGGTCAGCAATTTTGCGGTGTTGCCGTTGCGGCGCTGGATTCCGGCGTGGCGCAGTTATGACACCGCCACCATGGTGCTGGCCTGGGTGGTCTCGCTGCTGGCACTGATCAGCATCCTGCTGCTCAATCCGCTGCCCTACGACCTGCTGCACCCGCAGAGCTGGCTGGCGCTGACGCTGCTGGCGCTGCTCGACGTGTTCCGCCTGTCGCTGTACCTGCTGATGGGCGCGGTGTTCGTGCTGGCGATCCTCAGCTGGGTCAATCCCTACAACGGCCTGCGCCCGGTACTGGAAGCGCTGACCCGACCCTACCTGCGGCCGTTCCAGCGCGCGGTGATCGGCGGCGTCGACCTGTCGCCGCTGGTGCTGCTGCTGGTGATCCAGGTGATCCTGATGCTGCCGGTCCGGATGCTGGAAATGTCTTTCTTGATGCAACTCAAGATGGCAGTATGAGCATTCAGTTATCAAGTAGCGTCGCCTTGCCTGGCTACGGAGTCAGGTCAGGGGTTTGATCCTGTGGAGAACTTTGCATGAAAAAAATGCTATTGGCCGCTGTGGCCCTGGGCGTGCTGGCCACCCCCGCTTTTGCCAACCTGCAGCTGGCGCAGAAATACGCCTGTGTCGCCTGTCACGCGGTCGACAAGAAGATTGTCGGCCCGGCCTACAAGGATGTCGCCAAGAAATACGCGGGCGACAAGAGTGCCGAAGCCAAGCTGGTAGCCAAGGTCAAGGCCGGCGGTTCCGGCGTCTGGGGCCCGATCCCGATGCCGGCTCACCCTCAGGTCAGCGATGCCGATCTGAAAACGCTGGTGAAGTGGGTCTTGAGCCAGAAGTAATCATGTTTTATGCAACATAAAGCGCCGCGAGGCGCTTTTGTTGCGTTGGCGCGGTGCCATTTGCCGCCGCGGCCGCTTTCCGTGTTTCTTGCCAATGTCTTAAGTCGGGCCTTAATCGGCCTGCCCTCTTGAGTTCACCCCCGTTCGGCACTATATACACAAGATAAAAGACAGTTGTGACGGAGATGGCGTACGGATTGTGTTGCACTTTCCTTATGCCGTCGGTAATCTTCCACGCCTGTTGCCACAACTTTATAGCTGGAAGCATCAAACTATGGCCAAGCTGACTGAACAAGACATCATCAACTGGTCCGGCGATGACTACATGAACGCCGACCATCTTGAGTTCTTCAAGGAGCGCTTGTTGAACATGCAACAAGAGCTGTTGAGCAACGCCAGTGCCACGGCTAGCCACCTGCAGGAGCAGGAAGCCACGCCCGATCCGGCGGATCGCGCCACACTGGAAGAAGAGTATGCGCTGGAGCTGCGCACCCGCGACCGCGAGCGCAAGCTGCTGCAGAAGATCCAGTCCACCCTGCGTTTGATCGAAGACGGCAGCTACGGCTATTGCGAAGACACCGGCGAGCCGATCGGCCTCAAGCGCCTGCTGGCCCGCCCGACGGCATCGCTGTCGGTGGAAGCGCAGGAGCGTCGCGAACGCATGAAGCGCCAGTACGCCGACTGAACACCAGGTTGGCCGCATTGCCCAACGAAAGCACCCTTCGGGGTGCTTTCGTTTTTTATTGGCCATTATTTTGGCAAAGCCTGCCAATCGCACTGTTTTATGGTCGGCCATTTGGCAGGTCATGCCACGACGGCGTGACGCAGCGGCGCCAAAAAATCGCCGGCGGCGATACGGTTTAGGGCTTGGCATGGCTGGGTGAAGCGGGTAATGTTGCTATGCAAACAAAAGAGACCAAGGACACAGCAATGCACCGCCAGACCGACGACGTCAGAATCCGAGACATCAAAGAACTGCTCCCGCCGATTGCTCACCTGTACGAGCTGCCGATCAACGAATCCGCCGCCGAGCTGATCTTCAACGCCCGTCGTGACATTGCCCGCCTGCTGCGTGCCGAGGACGACCGCCTGCTGGTGGTGATCGGCCCCTGTTCCATCCACGATCCGGCTGCGGCGGAAGAGTACGCCCGCCGCCTGCTGCCGCTGCGCCAGAAGTACGCCAACGAGCTGCAGATCGTGATGCGTGTCTACTTTGAAAAACCGCGCACCACCGTCGGCTGGAAAGGTCTGATCAACGATCCGCACCTCGACGAGTCCTACGACATCAATACCGGCCTGCGCCTGGCGCGTCGCCTGCTGCTCAACCTCAACAGCATGGGTATGCCGGCCGCCACCGAATTCCTGGACATGATCACGCCGCAGTATCTGGCCGACCTGATCAGCTGGGGTGCCATCGGCGCGCGCACCACCGAATCGCAGGTGCACCGCGAACTGGCCTCCGGCCTGTCCTGCCCGGTCGGTTTCAAGAACGGCACCGACGGCAACCTCAAGATCGCGGTCGACGCCATCCGCTCTGCCAGCGTGTCGCATCACTTCCTGTCGGTGACCAAGACCGGTCATTCCGCCATCGTCGAGACTGGCGGTAACCCGGACTGCCACGTGATCCTGCGCGGCGGCAAGGAGCCGAACTACGAGGCACGCTACGTTCAGGCCGCCGCCGCCGAGCTGGCCGCCGTCGGCCTGCCGCAGAAGCTGATGGTCGACTTCAGTCACGCCAACAGCCGCAAGGACTACCGCCGCCAGATGGAAGTGTGCGACGACGTCGCCGCGCAACTGGCGGCCGGTGACCAGCACATCTTCGGCGTGATGGTGGAGAGCCACCTGGTGGAGGGCCGTCAGGACCTGAAACCGGGCTGCGAGCTGACCTACGGCCAGAGCATCACCGATGCCTGCATCAGCTGGGACGATACTGAAGCGCTGCTGCAGACGCTGGCCGACGCGGTACAGGCGCGCCGGGTCAAGGTGGGCGTGCCATCCGGCAAGTAAGCCTGCCACCGATAAAAAAAGCCCGGAGCGTGCTCCGGGCTTTTTTCATGCTGCCGCCCGCCGGGGTTGTGGCTGGCGTGGCTCAGTCCTTGCCGTCCAGGATATTGTCAAGACCGCCGAGCAGCGAACCCTGTTCGGTCGAACTGCCGCCGGCCTTGGGGCTGGCGGCGACGATGCGGTCGGCCAGGCGCGATAGCGGCAGCGACTGCAGCCACACGTGGCCGGGGCCGGTCAGTTTGGCGAAGAACAGGCCTTCGCCGCCGAACAGCGCCGATTTCAGCTTGCCGACGTACTCGATGTCGAAATCCACCGTCGGCTGGTAGGCCACCACGCAGCCGGTATCGACGCGCAGCACCTCGCCCGGCTGCAGCTGGCGGCTGGTCAGCGTGCCGCCGGCGTGCAGGAATACGTAACCGTCGCCGTCCAGCTTCTGCATGATGAAGCCCTCGCCGCCGAACAGGCCGGTGCCAATCTTCTTCTGGAACGCGAGGCTGAGGCTGACGCCCTTGGCGGCGGCGAGGAAGCTGTCCTTCTGCGCGTACAGCGTACCGCCCAGCTCCAAGAGGTGTACCGGCACGATCTTGCCGGGATAGCTGGCGGCAAAGGCGACGCGGCGTTTGCGCTGGCCCTGGTTGAGGTAGACGGTGGTGAACAGCGATTCGCCGGTGATCAGCCGTTTGCCGGCGCCGAGCAGCTTGCCCAGCAGCCCGCTCTGCGCCGCCGAGCCGTCACCGAAGATGGTGTCCATGCTGACATCGTCTTCCATGTAGTACAGCGCGCCGGCCTCGCCGACCGCGGCCTCGCCGGGGTCCAGCTCCACTTCGACGTACTGCATGTCGTCGCCGAAGATCTGGTAGTCGATCACATCCATTGCCATCTCGCTCTCCTTGGGCACCATTGCCGGCATGCGTTCATGCTAGCGGCTGGCCATGCCAAATGCAAAGCGGGATGAGGCAGCCGCGCCGCTTCAGTGCGGCTCGCGATCCTGCGCTGGCGGGGCGGCGTCGGCCGGCGGCTGCTTCGGCGGCCGCAGCAGCATGATCCACAGGTGGAACACGATGCCGGCCAGCGGCACCAAGCCGAGGATGACCACGAAGACCCATTCGAGGGGGGAGAAAAGTTCGCTCATCGGCATAGTGTACGCAGCGCGGCGGCGGCGGCCAAGTGGCGGATGGTGGCTGCAAAGTGGCAAACCAAATACATCTTCAAATACAATGGCGGGATGATGACATCCCTTGCCTTGTTGCCGGCCGGACTGCGCCGGCGTCTGCAACGCTGGTGGCCGGAGCCGCTGGTGATCGGCCGCCGCGAACAGCTGGCGGTGGCCGCCGCCGCCCTGTTTGCCATCGCGCTGACCGGCCTGTTCACCGCGCTGACCCTGGGGCCGGCACCGTTGCTGGTGGCGTCGATGGGGGCTGCCGCGGTGCTGCTGTACACGCTGCCCAGCAGCCCGCTGGCGCAGCCGTGGCCGCTGCTGGGCGGCCACCTGGTGTCGGCCGCCATCGGCGTCGCCTGCGCGCAGTGGCTGCCGTGGCCGTGGCTGGCGGCCGGCGTCGCGGTCGGGCTGGCCATCTTCGCCATGATCGCCTTGCGCTGCCTGCACCCGCCCGGTGGCGCCATCGCGCTGAACGCGGTGGTCGGCGGCCCGGCGGTGCAGGCGATGGGCTACGGCTTTGTCGCGCTGGTGCTGTGCAACGCGCTGCTGATGCTGGCCCTGGCGTGGCTGCTCAACAACTACCTGCTGCGCCGTCCCTACCCGCGCGCGCTGCCGCCGCCCAACCGTCACCTGATCCGTGATCCGGCGCCGCTGGCGCGGCTGGGCATCCGCGAGGAGGACATGGAAGCAGCGCTGGCCGGCTTCAACCACCTGCTCGACATCAGCCGCAGCGATCTGGAGCAGGTGATGACGCTGGCGGAGATGCACGCCTACCGCCGCCGGCTGGGCGACATCCGCTGCCGCGACATCATGTCGCGCGACGTGATCAGCCTGCGCCCGGACACCGCGCTGGCGGAAGCGTGGCGGCTGCTGCGCCGGCACAAGGTGCGGGCCTTGCCGGTGGTCACCGACGCTGGCCAGGTGCTGGGCATGGTGTCGCTGGTGGACTTTCTCAAGCGGCTGGACGGTTCGCCGCAGGGGCTGCGCGAACGGCTGGCGCGCCTGCTCAGCGGCCGCGCCGGCGACAGCCGGGTGGCGGCGATCATGAGCAGCACCCTGATCAGCGTGCGCGACGACCTGCATCTGGTGGAGCTGGTGCCGCTGTTTGCCGACCGCGGCCTGCACCATGTGCCGGTGCTGGCCGACGACGGCACGCTGGCCGGCGTGATCAGCCAGTCGGACCTGATCGCCGCGCTGTTCCGCGACCGCCTGTCCGGGGACTGATGCGGCCAACCTTGGCCGCAAGCCAAAAAAAACGCCACTCCGCAGAGTGGCGTTTTGCATGGCGGGTGCAGCTTACTTCACGATCTGCGCCAGCTGGCCTTTCAGGTACAGGTTGGCCATGGTGTCGAGGCTGATCGGCTTGATCTTGCTGGCCATGCCGGCGGCGCCGAACGCCTCGTAGCGGGCGATCACGATGTCGCGCATCGCCACGGTGCTGGCGGCCAGGTATTTGCGCGGGTCGAATTCCTTCGGGTTCTGCGCCAGGAAGCGGCGGATGGCGCCGGTGGAGGCCAGGCGCAGGTCGGTGTCGATGTTCACCTTGCGCACGCCGTGCTTGATGCCTTCTACGATCTCTTCCACCGGCACGCCGTAGGTCTCGCCCAGCTCGCCGCCGAATTCGTTGATGATCTGCAGCCATTCCTGCGGCACGCTGGACGAGCCGTGCATCACCAGGTGGGTGTTCGGGATGCGGGCGTGGATTTCCTTGATGCGGTCGATGCGCAGCACGTCGCCGGTCGGCTTCTTGCTGAATTTGTAGGCGCCGTGGCTGGTGCCGATGGCGATGGCCAGCGCGTCCACGCCGGTGTCCTTCACGAACTGTGCGGCTTCTTCCGGATCGGTCAGTAGCTGGCTGTGGTCGAGCACGCCTTCGGCGCCGACGCCGTCTTCCTCGCCGGCCATGCCGGTTTCCAAGGAGCCCAGGCAGCCGATCTCACCCTCCACCGACACGCCGCAGGCGTGGGCGAAGTTGACCACGGTGCGGGTCACGTCAACGTTGTAGTCGTAGTCGGCCGGGGTCTTGCCGTCGGACTTCAGCGAACCATCCATCATCACCGAGGAGAAGCCGAGCTGGATCGAGCGCTGGCACACGTCCGGGCTGGTGCCGTGGTCCTGGTGCATCACCACCGGGATATGCGGGAATTCTTCCACCGCCGCCAGGATCAGGTGACGCAGGAACGGTGCGCCGGCGTATTTGCGGGCGCCGGCCGAGGCCTGAACGATCACCGGCGCGTCGACCTTGTCGGCGGCCTCCATGATGGCGCGCATCTGTTCCAGGTTGTTGACGTTGAAGGCCGGCAGGCCGTAGCTGAATTCTGCTGCGTGGTCCAGCAGCTGACGCATCGAAACGAGTGCCATGGGTGAGTCTCCAGTAGTTGAATGCTTGTCGCGCCCGCCGTGGCCGGCGCGGAAAAAGGTTGGCCGCGTCAGGCGCGGCTGACGGTGCTCAGCGCCACACCGGCGGCCATGAACGAGCCACCGGCAAAGCGGTTCATCATGCGCTGGCGCAGCGGGCTGGTGATCCAGTGCTTGAGCTTGGCGCCGCCGAAGGCGTACACCACCTGCCAGCTGCTCTCGATCACGTAGAAGGTGCCGGCCAGCACCACCAGCTGCGGCATTTGCGGCGCATCGGCGCGCATGAACTGCGGGAACAGCGCGGCAAAGAACACGAAGGCCTTCGGGTTGCTCATCGCCACCAGGAAACCGGTGCGGAAACGCTGCCAGTTGCTGACGGCGGCCACGCTGTCGTCGTCACTGTCGCTGTCCATGCGCTCGCTGACCGGCGCGCGCCAGGCCTGGTAGCCCAGCCACACCAGATAGGCGGCGCCGGCGTACTTGACGAAGGAGAACAGCTGCTCCGAGGTGGCCAGCAGCGCGCCGAGGCCGGCGGCGGAACCGCCCATGATCAGGCCCAGCGCCAGCAGCAGGCCGGCCATGGTCGGCAGCGCACCGCGCAGGCCGAAGCGGATGCCGTGGCTCATCGCCAGCAGCATGTTGGGACCGGGGGTCGCCGACACGAAAAACACGGTGACGACGAAGATCAGCCAGGTATCGAAGGCCATGGGCGCTGCTCCTTGCATCGGTAATGGGGGGTGTTGCCGAGTCTAGGCGCAACGCCTGTACCCGGCAAGTTACAGTATGGCCGCTGCGGCCAACGTTGGCCGCAGCAACGACCTGCTGCGCTGCGCGCGATACCGCGTTGAATTCGACCCGGTGATGCGCATTGACGCCATGTCAACGTCGCTTCCTCAGCCGTCTTCAGCTTGTCTCGCGCGAGCTCGCGAGGTCGTTAGCCGGTTTTCAGGCGCGCGCGGCCAGCATCGCGACCGCCGGCAGTTCCTTGCCTTCGAGGAACTCGAGGAAGGCGCCGCCGCCGGTGGAGATGTAGCTGATCTGTTCGGTCAGGTCGTACTTGGCGATCGCCGCCAGGGTGTCGCCACCGCCGGCGATGGAGAACGCCGCCGATTTGGCAATCGCCTGGCCCAGCGCCTGGGTGCCGTGGCTGAACTGCTCGATCTCGAACACGCCGACCGGGCCGTTCCACACCACGGTGCCGGCCTTGGCGACGATGTCGGCCAGGACCTTGGCCGAGTCCGGACCGATGTCGAGGATCATGTCGTCGGCGCCGACCTCGGCCACGTTCTTCAGCGTCGCGGTCGCGGTGTCGGAGAACTCGCTGGCGCACACCACGTCGCTCGGCAGCGGCACGTCGCCGCCGCGGGCGCGGATCTTGGCGATCACGCGGCGGGCGTCGTCGACCAGATCGGCTTCGGCCAGCGACTTGCCGATGGTCTTGCCTTCGGCCAGCAGGAAGGTGTTGGCGATGCCGCCGCCGACGATCAGCTGGTCAACCTTGTCGGCCAGCGCCTCCAGGATGGTCAGCTTGGTCGACACCTTGGAGCCGGCGACGATGGCCACCAGCGGGCGGGCCGGTGCCAGCAGCGCCTTGCCCAGCGCGTCCAGTTCGGCGGCCAGCAGGATGCCGGCGCAGGCGACCGGCGCGAACTGCGCCACGGCGTGGGTGGACGCTTCGGCGCGGTGCGCGGTGCCGAAGGCGTCGTTGACGAAGATGTCGCACAGGCTGGCGTAGGCACGGCCCAGTGCTTCGTTGTTCTTTTTCTCGCCCTTGTTCAGGCGCACGTTTTCCAGCATCACCACCTCGCCGGCGGCAAGGCTGATGCCGGCTTGCCAGTCGGCGGCCACGGTCACGGCCTGGCCCAGCAACTCGGACAGGCGCGCGGCCACCGGGGCCAGGCTGTCTTCCGGCTGCGGCTCGCCTTCGGTCGGACGGCCGAGGTGGGTCATCAGGATCACGCTGGCACCGGCCTTCAGGCAGTGTTCGATCGACGGCAGGCTGGCGCGGATGCGGGTGTCGTCACCGATGACGCCGTTCTTGAGCGGCACGTTCATGTCGACGCGGATCAGTACGCGCTTGCCGGCCAGCGCCAGGTCGGTCAGTTTCTTGAATTGCAATTTCATCTCCTCAGCTAGGTAGGGTGGGCGGTTCGGCCCACCATCGCCCGGAATGCGACGATCTGCCCGCAGGCAGATCGTCGCATTGCCGTTCAAACAACGGTGTGGGCCGGACGTGTCCGGCCCACCCTACCAGGCATGCGGCCAACCTTGCGGCCGGCCAGCATGGTCTGGCTTTATTTTGCTGCAAACATCGCGCGCGCGGTCTTCAGCATCTGCTGGCAGAAGCCCCACTCGTTGTCGTACCAGGCCAGCACTTTCACCATGTTGCCGCCGGTGACCTTGGTCAGGCTGGCGTCGAAGATGGAGCCTTCGGTGCTGTGGTTGAAGTCGCTGGAAACCAGCGGCAGGGTGTTGTAACCCAGCGTGCCCTTCATGCTGCCTTCGGACGCGGCCTTGACGATCTCGTTGATCTCGTCCTTGGTGGTGTCGCGGGACGCGGTGAAGGTCAGGTCAACCAGCGACACGTTGATGGTCGGCACGCGCACCGAGAAACCGTCCAGGCGGCCTTTCAGTTCCGGCAGCACCAGGCCGACGGCCTTGGCGGCGCCGGTCTTGGTCGGGATCAGGTTGTCGGTGGCGGAACGGGCGCGGCGCAGGTCCTTGTGACGCACGTCGGTCAGCACCTGGTCGTTGGTGAAGGCGTGAATGGTGGTCATCAGGCCCTTCTTGATGCCGATGGCGTCGTTCAGCGCCTTGGCCACCGGGGCCAGACAGTTGGTGGTGCAGGACGCGTTGGACACCACGGTCATGTCGGCGGTCAGCACGTCGTGGTTGACGCCGTAGACGATGGTGGCGTCAACGTCGTCGCCGCCCGGGGCCGAGATCAGCACCTTCTTGGCGCCAGCGTTGATGTGTGCCTGGCACTTTTCCTTGCTGGTGAAGGCACCGGTGCATTCCAGTACCAGATCCACCTGCAGTGCGTCCCACGGCAGTTCGGCCGGGTTGCGGGTGGAGAAGAACGGGATGCGGTCGCCGTTGACGATCAGGGTGTTTTCGTCGTGGCTGACTTCGGCGGCAAAGCGGCCGTGCACGGTGTCGAACTTGGTCAGGTGCGCGTTGGTGGCCAGGTCGCCGGAGGCGTTGACGGCCACGATTTCGAAATCGTTGCGCAGGTTGTATTCGTAGATCGAACGCAGCGCCTGGCGGCCGATACGGCCGTAGCCGTTGATCGCGATGCGGATGGTCATAATTTTCTCTCCCAAGAAAATGTGAAACGGCCGTCCCTCTTAGCGGGGACGGCCTGGTGTGTTATGCGCGGATGACGTTCTTGGTAGTGGCGACGACATTTTCCACGGTAAAACCGAATTCCTTGAACAGCACGCCGGCCGGCGCGGATTCGCCGAAGTGGTCGATACCGATCACTTCGCCTTCCAGGCCGACATACTTGCGCCAGCCGTCGGTAACGCCGGCTTCGATGGCGATGCGCGGCACGCCGGCCGGCAGTACGCTGGCCTGGTAGGCCTTGTCCTGCTTGTCGAAGGCGTTGGTGCACGGCATCGACACCACGCGTACGGCGATGCCGTCGGCAGCCAGGATTTCCTGTGCCTTCAGTGCCAGCTCCACTTCCGAGCCGGTGGCGATCAGTACCGCCTGCGGGCTCACCGCATCGCGCAGCACGTAGCCGCCCTTCTTCACGCCGGCGATCTGCGTCGCGTCACGGCTGACGAAGGGCAGGTTCTGGCGGCTGAAGATCAGGCACGACGGATGGTCCTTGGCGGCCAGCGCGTCGGCCCACGCCACCATGGATTCCACGGTGTCGCACGGACGCCATACCGCCATGTTCGGGATCAGGCGCAGGGTGGCGATCTGTTCCACCGGCTGGTGGGTCGGGCCGTCTTCGCCCAGACCGATGGAGTCGTGGGTGAACACGAATACCGGGTTGATCTTCATCAGTGCCGCCATGCGCAGTGCATTGCGCGCGTATTCGCTGAACATCAGGAAGGTGGCGCCGAACGGCTTCACGCCGCCGTGCAGGGCCAGACCGTTCATGATCGCGGCCATGCCGAATTCGCGCACGCCGTAGTGGATGTAGTTGCCGCCGGCTTCGGCGGTGACGGCAACCGACCCCGGCCAGTTGGTCAGGTTGGACGGCGTCAGGTCGGCGGAGCCGCCCAGCAGTTCCGGCAGCACTTCGGCCAGCGCGGCGATGGCGTTCTGCGACGCCTTGCGGGTGGCGATGGTCTCGCCCTTGTCGTTGGCGGCGGCGATCTTGGCGGCGACGTGCGCGTCCCAGCCGGCCGGCAGCTCGCCGGCCATGCGGCGGGTGTACTCGGCGGCCAGTTCCGGATGCGCGGCGGCGTAGTCGGCGAACAGCTGGTTCCAGCCGGCTTCCAGCTCGCTACCCTTGGCGCGGTAGTTCCACGCGTCGTAGATGTCCTGCGGGATCACGAACGGCTCGTACGCCCACTTCAGGTTGGCGCGCGCGGCGGCGATTTCGGCGCTGCCCAGCGGGGCGCCGTGCACGTCGTGGCCGCCCTGCTTGTTCGGCGCGCCCTTGCCGATCACGGTCTTGCAGCAGATCAGCGTTGGCCGCGCGGTTTCCTTCTTGGCGGTGGCGATGGCGATCTGCAGCTCTTCGGCGTCGTGGCCGTCGACGTGGCGGATCACCTGCCAGCCGTAGGCTTCGAAACGGGCCGGGGTATCGTCGGTGAACCAGCCTTCGACGTCGCCGTCGATGGAGATGCCGTTGTCGTCGTAGAACGCGATCAGCTTGCCCAGGCCCCAGGTGCCGGCCAGCGCGCAGGCTTCGTGGCTGATGCCTTCCATCATGCAGCCGTCACCGAGGAAGGTGTAGGTGTGATGGTCGACAACCGGGAAACCGTCGCGGTTGAATTCGGCGGCGAGGATCTTCTCGGCCAGCGCCATGCCCACCGCGTTGCTGATGCCCTGGCCCAGCGGGCCGGTGGTGGTTTCCACGCCCGGTGCGTAGCCGTACTCCGGGTGCCCCGGGGTCTTGCTGTGCAGCTGGCGGAAATTCTTGAGATCGTCGATCGAAAGGTCGTAGCCCGAGAGATGCAGCAGGCTGTAGAGGAGCATGGAGCCGTGCCCGTTGGAGAGCACGAAGCGGTCGCGGTTGGACCAGTCTGGATTGACGGGGCTATGCTTCAGGTGATCGCGCCACAGTACTTCGGCGATATCCGCCATGCCCATCGGGGCGCCGGGGTGACCGGATTTGGCCTTTTCCACCGCGTCCATCGACAGGAAGCGCACGGCATTGGCAAGCTCGGTTCGGGAGACCATTCGGGAAGAACCTCAATTTGTAGGGAACCGGAACAACAGTGACGCCATCGCTTTTGCCGACGGGGTAACCGTTGCGAAATCATGGAATTATCGCTGAATTCGGCCTTTTCAGGCAAGGTTGGCCGCAGGCTGCGGCACGGCAAAGGGCGTGATTTTCGGCAGAAAGGTGGTGCCAGCAGGTATAACCATGCCAATGGTGAGTCATTTGCCGGGGCTTATGCCGCCACTGTGCACAGGCGGATGGCCATCACATCAACAACAGGGGAGTTGTCAGCCGTGGAGTCCGTATCCATTCCGGTGCCGCACAAGGTGCCGTTTCGCCAGGGTGCCACCTGGATCCAGCATGCGTTTTTCCTGGTGCGCGAACAGCCGCTGACCTGGCTGCTGTTTGCCGCGATGTACGGCATGATCCAGCTCACCGTGGCGGCGCTGCCGGTGGTTGGCCAGTTCCTGAGCATGGTGCTGGTGCCGGTGTTCGCCGGCGGCTTCGTGCTGGCGGCGGCCAAGGCGATGCGCGGCGAGCAGCTGCGTCCGCTGGACCTGTTCCTGATGCTGAAGCCGCACTGGCAGCGGCTGGTGATGCTGGGCATCGCCTACTTCGGCCTGCTGGTGCTGTTGCTGATGATGATGGCGGTGCTGCTGTTGCTGCTGTTCGGCGACACGCTGCAGACCGGGCAGGCGTTCGAGCGCTCGCCGGTGCTGATGCTGCTGATGACCGTGCTGATGGGCGGCAGCCTGTTCGTCGCGTCGCTGAGCTACTGGTTCGCGCCGGCGGAAATCGTGCTGCGCGACGGCGAGCCGCTGCCGGCGATGCGCTACAGCGCGCGCGCCGGCATGGCGAACTGGGGCGCGATGCTGTACTGCGGCCTGATCCTGGCGGTGCTGTTCGGGCTGGCGCTGCTGCCGTTCGGCCTTGGCCTGCTGCTGTGGCTGCCGGTGATGTTCGTTACCGTGTTCATGGCCTGGCACGATGTCTGCGGCGAGGGCATGCCGCGCCATCGCTAGGCGGTCGCGGCCAACCTGGCGCCGGCGGCCGTGCCGCGCCGCACCCTGTCAGGCACAGGCGTTGTGGCGGCGCATGTCCAGGTGCAGGATGCCGCCGTCGTCGTAGGGCTCGGACAGCACCACGAAGCCGAGACCCTCGTAAAAGCTCTGCAGCGAGGCCTGCGCCGACAGCATGATGGCGCGCCCCGGGTACAGCTGCTCGCAGTGGTGGATCGCCTGCTGCACCAGCTGCCGCCCCAGCCCGCCGCCACGGCGGTAGGGCGCGATCACCACCCGGCCGATGGCCACCGCGTCCGGATACTTGACGCCCGGCGCCAGCAGCCGGGCGTAGGCCACCAGCCGCTCGCTGCCGTCGCGGCCGCTGAGATGCCAGCAGCGCTGGTCGAGACCGTCCAGATCGCCGTAGATCGACTGCTGCTCCACCACGAACACCTGATCGCGCAGCTGCAGTACCTCGTACAGCTGCGGCACGCTGAAATCGCCAAAACCGTGGCAGTGCCACTTCACTTGACTTGCCATAGTACAATTTGCCCCATTGCCAGTTTTGTGACCCACACCATAGCACGATGTGCTGACTGCACGCCGTACGGACCCTTATGAATCACGACGATCTGTTTGCCGGCACGCTGCCCGACGCCAGCGTGCCCCCTGCCCCGCCCGTGCCGCCGGCGGCCGATCTGGTCGACGACGACGGCCAACTGGCGCTCGACCTGTACGCCGAGCGCGCCTATCTCGAATACGCGATGAGCGTGGTCAAGGGCCGCGCGCTGCCGGAGGTGGCCGACGGCCAGAAGCCGGTGCAGCGCCGCATCCTGTACGCGATGCGCGACATGGGCCTGGTGCACGGCGCCAAGCCGGTGAAATCGGCGCGCGTGGTCGGCGAAATCCTCGGTAAATACCATCCGCACGGCGACAGCTCGGCCTACGAGGCGCTGGTGCGCATGGCGCAGGACTTCACCCTGCGCTACCCGCTGATCGACGGCCAGGGCAACTTCGGCTCGCGCGACGGCGACGGCGCCGCGGCGATGCGTTACACCGAGGCGCGGCTGACCCCGATCGCCGAGCTGCTGCTGGGCGAGATCGACATGGGCACCGTGGACTTCGTGCCCAACTACGACGGCGCCTTCGAGGAGCCGGCGTTGCTGCCGGCGCGCCTGCCGATGATGCTGCTCAACGGCGCCTCCGGCATCGCGGTGGGCATGGCCACCGAGATCCCGCCGCACAACCTGAAGGAAGTCGCTTCCGCCGCGCTGGCGCTACTGGCCGATCCGGACATGAGCACCGCCGAGCTGATGCAGCACGTGCCGGGGCCGGATTTCCCCGGCGGCGGCCAGATCATCACCGCCCACGACGACATCCTCGCCGCCTATGAGGTTGGCCGCGGCAGCGTGCGCGTGCGCGCCAAGTGGGAAGTGGAAAAGCTGGCGCGCGGCCAGTGGCGCATCATCGTCAGCCAGCTGCCGCCCGGCTCCAGCGCGCAGAAGGTGCTGGCCGAGATCGAGGAAGCCACCAACCCGAAGCTGAAATCCGGCAAGAAGGCGCTGACCCAGGAACAGCAGAACCTGAAGAGCCTGATGCTGTCGCTGCTCGACCGCGTGCGCGACGAGTCCGACAGCGAGCAGCCGGTGCGGCTGGTGTTCGAGCCGAAATCCAGCCGCCAGGACCCGGACGAGTTCATCAACATCCTGTTGGCGCAGACCAGCCTGGAAGGCAACGCCTCGATGAACCTGGTGATGATCGGCCTGGACGGCCGTCCGGCGCAGAAGGGGCTGAAAGCCATCCTCGCCGAGTGGCTGTCCTTCCGCCAGCACACCATCACCCGCCGCCTCAACTATCGTCTCGGCCAGGTCGACAAGCGCATCCACATTCTCGAAGGGCGCATGATCGCCTTCATCCACATCGATGAAGTGATCCGCGTGATCCGCGAATCGGACGAGCCGAAGCCGGACCTGATCAAGGCCTTCGGCCTGTCCGAGGCACAGGCCGAAGACATCCTCGAGATCCGCCTGCGCCAGCTGGCGCGGCTGGAAGGCTTCAAGCTGGAGAAGGAGCTGGCCGACTTGCGCAAGGAGCGCGACAACCTGCGCCACCTGCTGTCCAGCGAGGCGGCGCTGCGCGGGCTGATGGCCGAGGAAATCCGCAGCGATGCGGTGAAATACGGCGACGCGCGCCGCAGCGAGATCAAGGTCGCCGAGCGCGCGGTGCTGACGCAGACCACCGCCGACGAGCCGGTGACGGTGATCCTGTCGCAGAAGGGCTGGATCCGCGCCCGCGTCGGCCACAACGTCGACCTGTCGGCGCTGACCTTCAAGGACGGCGACGGCCTGCACACCGTGGTGGAGACGCGCACGGTGTGGTCGCTGATCGTGCTCGACAGCCGCGGCCGCGCCTACACCATCGACCCCGCCGACGTGCCGACCGGGCGCGGCGACGGCGTGCCGGTGGCGTCCCTGGTCGAGCTGCAGGACGGCGCCAAGCCGGCGCAGCTGTTGTCCGCGCCGGACGCCACCCGCTACGTGGTGGCCGGCAGCGGCGGCTACGGCTTCATCGCCAAGCTCGGCGACATGAGCGGTCGCGTCAAGGCCGGCAAGGCCTTCCTGACGCTGGACGCCGGCGAGACGGTGCTCGCGCCGGTGCGCATTGCGGCCAACCTTGACGGCCTGCGCCTGGTGGCCGCCAGCGACGGCGGCCGTGCGCTGGCGTTCCCGGCCGGCGAGCTGAAGGAGCTGGCCAAGGGCCGCGGCCTGATGCTGATGTCGCTGGCCGCGGGCGAGGCGCTGACCGCCATCGGGCTGGTGGCCGGTGACAAGGCGCTGCTGTCCACGGTGTCGGTGCGCGGCAAGAGCGCGGACGAGAAGCTGGCGCTGGCCGAGTTCGACGGCAAGCGCGGCGCCAAGGGCAAGCTGCTGCCGAAGAAATGGACGGTCGGCGCCATCCGCCAGCCGGACTGAACGCGATGACGCCGCCGCCCGCCGCGCTGTTGTCGACCCGCAAGGCGCTGCGCTTTTTCAACCTGTTCCGCATCGCGCTGGTGGCGGTGCTGCTGCTGATGACGCAGTGGGTGCTGCCGGCGCAGGCGCTGGATCACGCTGCGCTGTGGCTGTGGGCGCTGGCCTACGCCGCGCTGGTAGTGGCCGGGGCGGTGGTCGGCCGCCTGGCGTTGCCGCTGTCATGGCTGCTGACGGCGACGCTGGCCGCCGACATCGTGCTGATCAGCAGTTTTACCCATCTCTACGGCGGCGTGAAAAGCGGCTTCGGCATGCTGCTGCTACCCTTCCTGGCGGTGGCCGGCATGCTGGTCAGCGGCCGGCTGGCGCTGTTCTACGCCGCGCTGGCCACCTTCAGCCTGTTCGCCAGCGTGGCGCTGAACGCCTGGCACGACGGGCTGGACAGCAACCAGCTGCTGCAGGCGGCGCTGCTGGCGATCGCCGGCTTCGTCACCAGCGCCACCACCTGGCTGCTGTCGCGCAAGGCGCGGCAGTCGGAGCTGCTGGCGGCGCTGCGCGGCAGCCAGCTGGCCAGCCTCAACCGCGTCAACGCGCTGGCGCTGCAGGCGCTGCGCGAGGCGGTGCTGGTGCTGGACGCGCAGGGCGTGCTGCGCCAGTTCAACGCCACCGCCAGCCGCCTGCTCGGCGAACTGCAGCGCGACCGGCTGCAGCCGGTGCTGCAACCGCTGATCCGGCGCTGGCACCTGCAGGGCATGCCGCTGCAGGAACAGGAAATCGACCTGGTGCTGCGCGGCCAGCAGCTGATCGGGCGCATGGTGCCGCTGGCGGAGGACGACAGCCTGCTGCTGGTGGTGTTCCTGCAGCCGGCGGAGCAGCTGGCCGCCGAGGCGCAGCAGCTGAAGCTGGCGGCGCTGGGACGGCTGACCGCCAATATCGCGCACGAGATCCGCAACCCGCTGGCGGCGATCAGCCACGCCGCCGAGCTGCTGGGCGAGGAGGCGGTGGCGCCGGTGACGCAGCGGCTGAGCGGCATGGTGCGCGACAACTGCGCGCGCATCGAGCATCTGGTGGCCGAGGTGCTGCAGCTGGGCCGCCGCGACCGCGTGCACGGCGAGGTGTTCCTGCTGCGCCCGTTTGTCGACGAACTGATCGCCAGCTTCCTGCTGGCGCACCCGGAATACCACGGTCGCCTCGGCTGGCAGGTGGAGGCCACGGTGGCGGTGCGCTTCGACCGCAGCCACCTGCAGCGCATCCTCACCAATCTGCTGGCCAATGCCTGCCGCCACGGCAGCGCGCAGCCGGGCGCGGTGCAGCTGGTGGCCACCGCGCAGCGGCTGACGGTGCTGGACGACGGCCCCGGCCTGTCCGAGGCGGCGCAGGGCCGCCTGTTCGAACCCTTCTTCACCACCGAAAGCAGCGGCACCGGCCTCGGCCTGTACATCGCGCGCGAGCTGGCCCAGGCCAACGGCGCGCAGCTGTCCTACCAGCCGCCCGGCGGCTGCTTTCAACTGACCTTCCCGGAAAGCCATGACCCCGACCACTTCCTGCGTACTGATCGTTGACGACGAGCCGGACTTGCGCGAGCTGCTGCAGCTGACCCTGCTCAAGATGGGGCTGCAGGTGCTGGCGGCGGCCAACGTCGCCGACGCCTGTCGCCTGCTGGCGCGCGAGCGCTGCGACCTGGTGCTCACCGACATGCGGCTGCCGGACGGCGAAGGGCTGCAGGTGGTGCAGTACATCCAGCAACAGCAGCTGGACATCCCGGTGGCGGTGATCACCGCCTACGGCAGCACCGAGAACGCGGTGGCGGCGATGAAGGCCGGCGCCTTCGACTACCTGGCCAAGCCGCTGAGCCTGGCCGCGCTGCGCGCGCTGGTGAAGTCGGCGCTGGCGGTGCGCGAGCCGGCCGCCACGGCCGCCGGCGGTAGCGAGCCGCGCCTGCTGGGCGGCGCGGCGGCGATCTGTGACGTGCGCGCGATGATAGACAAGCTGGCGCGGACACAGGCGGCGGTCCACATCAGCGGCGAGTCCGGCACCGGCAAGGAGCAGGCGGCGCGGCAGATCCACGAGCAGAGCGCGCGTTGCGGCCAACCTTTCGTTGCGGTGAACTGCGGCGCGATCCCGGAAGCGCTGATGGAAAGCGAGTTCTTCGGCTACCGCAAGGGCGCCTTCACCGGCGCCGATGCCGACCGCGACGGCTTCTTCCAGCTCGCCCACGGCGGCACGCTGTTCCTCGACGAGGTCGCCGACCTGCCGCTGGCGATGCAGGTCAAGCTCTTGCGCGCAATCCAGGAAAAAAAGGTGCGCCGGCTGGGCGCGGCGCAGGAAGAGGCGGTCGACGTGCGCCTGCTCAGCGCCACCCACCACGACCTGGTGCAGCTGGTGGAACAGGGGCGCTTCCGCCAGGACCTGTATTACCGCCTCAACGTGATCGGGCTGGCGATGCCGCCGCTGCGCGAGCTGCGCGACGACCTGCCGCAGTTCGTCACCCGCCTGCTGCAGCGTTTCAGCGCCGGCAGCGCCCTGCCGCAGCTGGATGATGCCGCGCTGCAGGCGCTGCTGGCCTACCACTATCCCGGCAACTTCCGCGAGCTGGAGAACATCCTGGAGCGGGCGGTGGCGCTGGCCAGCGACGGCTGCATTTGCGCCGGCGACCTGCAGCTGGGCGCCAGCGGCGCGGAGGCGGCGCTGCCCGGCGCGCAGCCGCAGGACGGCGGCGAGACGCTGCAGGACTACCTCGACCGCGTCGAGCGCGCCGCCATCGACAAGGCGCTGCAGGCCAGCGACGGCAACCGCACCCAGGCGGCGCGGCTGCTCGGCGTCAGCTTCCGCTCGCTGCGCTACCGGCTGGAGCGGCTGGGCATGAAGTAAGCGCCGGCGCCGCAGCGTTGCGGCCAACGTTGGCCGCAAGAAAAAAGGCGTTACCGCTGCGGTAACGCCTTTTTGCTGCCTTGTTGCTGTCGTGCGCGGCGGCTTACACGTGGAAGCGTGCCACCGACTGTCGCAACTGCTGCGCCATCGCCGTCATCTCGCAGGCGGCCAGCGAGGCATCGTGCGCCTTCTGGTGGTTCTGGTCGGCCTGCTGCGCCACCCGCTCCACGTTGTGGGCGATGTCGAAGCTGGCGGTGCTCTGCTCGCGCAGCGCGTCGGAGATGCCGGCCACCGCCAGCTCCACCTGCTTGGCGCCGTCGCGGATGCTCTGCAGGCTGGCGCCGGCCTCGCCGGCCGATTTCACCCCCGCCTCCACCTGCAGCACGCCGCTGCTCATGCTGTCCACCGCTTCGCGCGCCTCGCTCTGGATGCGACCAACGGTGTCGCTGATTTCCAGCGTCGACTGCGTGGTGCGCTCCGCCAGCTTGCGCACCTCGTCGGCGACCACGGCAAAACCGCGGCCCATCTCGCCGGCGCGCGCCGCCTCGATCGCCGCGTTCAGCGCCAGCAGGTTGGTCTGCTCGGCGATGTCGCGGATCACCGTCACCACGCGGCTGATCTGCTCCGAACGCTCGCCCAGCTGGGTGACGGTGGCGGCGGTGCTGCCCGACGCCGCCGCGATCTCGCGCATGGTCTGCACCGTGCGGCTGACGGTGGCCTCGCCGCTGCGCGATACCTCGTCCGACTGCACCGCCAGCTCGCGTGCGCTGCCGGCGTGCTGGTTGACCTGCTGGATGCTCTGCGTCATTTCCTCGACGCAGGCGGCCATCGCCGACACCGCCGCGCTCTGCTCGCGCGAGCTGCCGGACACGTCGTCGGACAGCGCCGCCAGGTTCTGCGCGTTGTGCGCCAGGCTGTCCACGCTCTGGTTCACCTCGCTGATCAGCTGGCGCAGCGCCTGGCACATGTGGTTGCTGGCGGCCAGCACCTCGCCGATCTCGTCGCGGCGGCTGCTGTCGATGCGCACCGTCAGGTCGCCGGAGGCGACGCGGCGCGAGATGTCCACCAGCTGCGCCAGTGGGCGGCTGACCCAGTAGCGCATGGAAAAGTACACCAGGACCACCAGCAGCAGCGTCACCAGCAGCGTGCCGAGCAGCATCTTCAGCTGCATCTCGTGCGGCTCGCGCACCAGCTCGTCCTGGTAGGCGCCGGTGGCCACCAGCCAGCCCCAGCGCTCATAGGTGAGGAAGGTGGCCAGCTTGCGGCGCGGCTCGCTGGCGCCCGGGTCCAGCCACAGGTAGCTGCTCTGCCCGTTTTTCTGCGCCAGCATGGTCTTGATGAAGGGCTTGCCGTCGGCGTCGGTCTTGTCCAGCAGGTTCTTGCCGGCCGCCGACGGGTGGATCAGCAGCTCGCCGGGGCGCTGTCGGGCATCCACCACGTACACGTAGCCGCTGTCGCCGATCTTCAGCGACAGGATCTTCTGCTTCAGCGCCTGCAGCCCGTCGCTGTAGTCGATGCCGGCGAACATGGCGCCGACCACCGCGCCGCTGCCATCCTTCAGCGGCAGGTAGTGGGTCATGTAGTCGCGGCCGAACAGGTTGGCGGTGCCGGTATACGGCTGGCCGCTACGCAGCAGCGGGTAGGCGGGGTGGTCGTGGTCGAGGCGGGTGGCGACGGCGCGGGTGCCGTCCTCCTTTTTCAGCGACGAGGCGATGCGCACGAAGTCGTCGCCCTCGCGCACGAACAGCGTGGCCACGCCGCGGGTGGCGACGCTGAAGCGGTCGACGATGGCCTCGTTGCCGTTGAGCAGCTGCTCGCCGCCGTACAGCGCCGGGGTGCTGACGCCGCTGACGCTGACCGGGGCGCTGCTGTCGTTGCGCAGCGGCTGCGGCAGGTTGGCCGCCAGCTGCGCCGCGCTGTTGCGGGCATTGTTTTCCAGCACGCTGGCGTAGGCGTCGATGGTGTCCACCACCTGCTGGTTGGTCTGGCTCATGGCGGCGACCGAGCGCTGCTCCATGCGCTCGCCCAGCCAGCTGCTGATGACGATCCCGGCGATGCCGAGAACCACGAAAAGGGCGATGCTCAGCAACAGGCTGAGCTTTTGGGCCAGAGACAATCCGGCGAGTTGCAGACGGGGCATGGCGACATCCGGTGGTGGTGGGTGGTTGTTGTCATAAAAAAGCCTTGTTATGGCAACAATGGGCCGGATGCTAGCCGTGGCGTGACGATGACATGTTGATTTTTGTCAACTGCGACTGCTTATCCTTTTGATTGGAAAGATTTTTCTCAAACGCGCGCCGCACTGCGCATCAGGCTGCGCTTTCGCCGACGATGGTGGCACAAGCTGCCAACAAGGCGGCAAAGGCGTCCACCGCGGCGTGGCGCTGCTGGCGGCGGCGGATCAGCACGGTGTCGGCGATGGCGATATCGTCCGGCAGCGCGTGGCAGGTCACGCTGTCGCCGGCCGGCATGCAGGCCAGCAACGCCTGCGGCACCAGCGCCAGCCCCATGCCGCTGGCGGCGCAGCTGATCATCGCGTGGTAGGAATCCAGCTCCACGATGCGGTCCACCGCGCAGCCGCTATGGCGCAGCCACAGCTCCAGCCGCTGGCGGTAGGCGCAGCCGCTGTCGAAGGCCAGCAGCGTGTGCGGCCGGTCTTCCAGCAGCGGCGGCCGACCGCGCGCGCCGATCAGCAGCAGCGTCTCGCGGCAGAACGGCTGGCTTTCCAGCCGCGCGTCTTCCACCGGGCCGCACACCAGAGCGCAATCGAGCGTGCCGGCCAGTACCTCGGCGATCAGCCGCGCGGTGGCGCCGGTGCGCAGCTCCAGCTGCACCGCCGGGTAGCGCTGGTGGAAGTCGGCCAGCAGCGGCGGCAGCCGCACCGCGGCGGTGTTTTCCATCGCCCCCAGCCGCAGCTGGCCTTGCGGCGCGTTGCTGATCACCGCGTCGCGCGCCTCCTGCGCCAGCCCCAGCAGCTGGCCGGCGTAATCCTGCAGGATGCGTGCCGCCGGCGTCGGCTGCAGCCGACGGCCCTCGCGCTGGAACAGGGGCACGCCGAGGTCGTCTTCCAGCTGGCGGATGCGGGTGGTGATGTTGGACTGCACGCGGTTGAGGCGGCGCGCGGCGGCGGTGATGCCGCCTTCCTGCAGCACCGCCTGGAAAATGGCGAGGTCACCGAGATCCATGATCGTTCTCTCCATGAGATGATTTTGATCATGTTAATTCATTTTTCAGGATGGGCACGCTGCGGCATAGTGGGTGCCTGATTGTCGTTGCCGAAAGCCTGCCATGCCCCCTGCCGTCCCGCGTCGCGGTTACCTCTACATCCTGGCCTGCGTGCTGCTGTGGAGCAGCTTCATGCTGATCGCCCGCCTCGGCGGCAAGACGCCGCTGACGCCGTTTGACGTGCTGGCGCTGCGGCTGGCCACCGCCAGCGCGGTGCTGTGCTGGCTACCGAAGCCGCCGGCCGCCGCGTGGCGCGACGCGTCGATGTGGGGGCTGGCGCTGATCGGCTGCGTCGCCTTCTGCCTGCTGTGCTACGGTGCGGTGCGCTGGGTGCCGGCGGCGCACCTGGCCTTGCTGGTGGCCGGCCTGCAGCCGTTTTTGCTCGCCCTGCTGCTGCTGTTGTGGCGGCAAGGTTGGCCGCAACGGGCGACGTGGCCGGGCTACGCGCTGATGGCGCTGGGCTTGCTGTTGCTGGCGTGGCCGCTGTTCGCCGGGCAGGCGGCACCGGGGCAGTGGCTGGGCGACGGCATGCTGCTCTTGGCCGGCGTGCTGTGGGCGCTGTACGCGCTGCTGGCCAAGCGGCGGCCGTATGATGCGTGGCAGATGACCAGTTTTGTCACGCTGGCGTCGGCGCTGTTGTACTTGCCGGTGTACCTGCTGTGGCTGCCGAAGGGGCTGGCGCAGACGACGTGGCCGGTGATCGCCGGCCAGGCGCTGTTTCACGGCATCAGCCCGGCCATCGTCGCCATGCTGTGCTACCTGCGCGCGGTGGCGCTGCTGGGGCCGTCGCGGGTGGCGGCCTTGATGGCGCTGATCCCGGTGGTGGCCGGGGTGGCGGCGGTGCCGCTCTTGCACGAGCCGCTGACGCCGGCGCTGGCCGGGGCGTTGTTGAGTGTGTCGCTGGGGGCGTGGTGGGTGGCGCGTCCGGCATCTGTGGAACGTGGTCGCGGCTTGCGGCCAACCCTTACCGAGGAAAAACCATGCCGTACGTGAATATCAAGATTACCCGCGAAGGCGCGACGCCGGAGCAGAAGGCGGAACTGATCGCCGGCGTCACCGACCTGCTGCGTGACGTGCTGGGCAAGAACCCGGCCACCACCGTGGTGGTGATCGACGAGGTCGATACCGACAACTGGGGCATAGGCGGCGAGAGCGTCACCGTGCGCCGCGCGCGCGGCAGCTGAACGCCGGCGCGACTGGCGAAATGACACTGCGGCCAACCTTGCCCAAGGTTGGCCGCAGTTTTTTGTTGCGGGTCGTCTGGCGATGGGCGGCTTACGCCTTGCCGCTGGCCGCGTCATCCGGCCGTTCGCGCAGCGCCAGCCCCTTCAGCAGGTAGCGCAGGAACTGGTCGCCGCAGGGGCGGAAGTGCTTGTGGTCGGCCTTGCGGAACAGCGCGCTGATCTCGCTGCTGGACACCTTGAAGTCGCTGCGCGCCATCAGCGCCTCGATGTCTTCCTGCTTCAGGTCGAAGGCGATGCGCAGCTTCTTCAGGATCTCGTTGTTGTTGAGGCGCAAGAGCGGCGCCGGTGCCGGCGCGCCGTCGCGGCGGCCGCGACGTTCGATGATCAGGCCGTCGAGAAAGGCGCCGAGCAGCTCGTCGCTGCACTGGCGGAAGGCCGGGTCATCGTCCTTCTTCAGCAGCGGCGCGAAGTCGTCGTCGGCCAGCGGCTCGACGTGGCGCAGGATCGCCAGCATGCGGTTGTCGGGGCAATCGATGATGAAGCGCACGCTGCGCAGGATGTCGTTATTGATCATGGGATGTCTTCAGGGTTGGCCGCAGGCGGCCAACGTCGGGTTAGGGGGCAAGGCGCTGGCGCAGCCAGCTGCTGTCGGCTTGCAGGGTGTACAGCACGCGGTCGTGCAGGCGGCTGGGGCGGCCCTGCCAGAATTCGACGCGGTCCGGCACCACCGCGTAACCGCCCCAGTGCGGCGGGCGCGGCACCGACAGCGGGTGCTTGAGGCCGAAGCCGGCGGCGCGGCTGACCAGCACCGTCTTGCTGTCGATCACGCTGCTCTGCTCGCTGGCCCAGGCGCCGATGCGGCTGGTGTACGGCCGGCTGGCGAAGTAGGCGTCGGACACCTCGTCCGCCACCCGCGCCACGCGGCCCTCGATGCGCACCTGCCGCTCCAGCTCCGGCCAGAAGAAGGTGAGCGCGAGGTAGGGATTGGCGTCCAGCTGGCGGCCCTTGCGGCTGAGGTAGTTGGTATAGAACACCAGTTGCCCGTGTTCCACCCCTTTCAGCAGCACGATGCGCGCCGACGGCCGGCCGTGTTCGTCGACACTGGCGACGTGCATCGCGGTCGGCTCGTTGACTTCGGCGGCGATCGCCTCGTGCAGCCACTGTTCGAACTGGGCAACGGCGTCCGGCAGGCAGTCGTCGGGCGAGAGTTCATGCTGGCTGTATTCCAGACGGATATCGGCGAGATTGAGCGCCATGGCTGGCTCCTGAATGAATGACGGCAGTGGCCGCAAGGCGGCAAGGTTGGCCGCCATGATACCGCAGGCCGTTGCCGCGATGGGCGGCGCCGCTTGGAAGCTGCTCACGATCTGCTGCGCTTCGTGAAACGTTACACGGTGAGTACGGCTTCGGCATGCTGGCTTATATCCAGCTAAACGCCGCTTCCCCCGCCGTTTTCGCCTTGTCTCGCGTGAGCGCGCGAGCTCGTGAACACGTTCTTACGGCAGCTGCCGCTGCGGCAGCTCGCAAGCGAGGAAATCGACCAGCATGCGCACCTTGGGCGACAGCTGGCGGTTGTGCGGGTACAGCGCCCAGATGCCCTCGTCCGGCTCCTGGTAGGCGCCCAGCAGCGCCACCAGCGCGCCGCTTTGCAGATGGCGCGCCACGTAGTAGTCCGGCAGCTGCACGATGCCGACCTGCTGCAGCGCGGCGTGCACCAGCGCGTGGCCGCTGTTGCAGCGCAGGCTGCCGCGCACGCGCAGCAGGCGGCGGCGCCCCTGCTCCTGCACGTGCCACACCTCGTTGCTGCCGAGCAGGCAGTTGTGCTGCTCCAGCTCCGACAGGCTGTTGGGGATGCCGTGGCGCGCCAGGTAGCCGGGCGCGGCGCAGATGAACTGCCGCCGCGACGCCAGCCGCCGCGCCATCAGCGAGGAGTCGGCGAGGTGGCCGATGCGGATCGCCAGGTCGTAGCCGTCGTGCACCAGGTCCAGCAGCTGGTTGCTGAGGTTGAGGTTGATCTCCAGCGCCGGGTACTGCTGGCCGAAGGCGGTGATCAGCGGCGCGATGTGGCTCTCGCCGTAGGCCAGCGGCGCGGTCAGCTTCAGCGTGCCCTGCGGCACCGCCAGATGCTGCGACACCGCGCGTTCGGCGTCGGCCAGCGAATCCAGCAGCTGGCGGCAGTGCTGCAGGTACAGCTGGCCGGTCTCGGTCAGCGTCACGTGGCGGGTGGTGCGGTACAACAGCTGCGCGCCCAGCCGCGTCTCCAGCCGCGTCACCTGGCGGCTGACCTGCGCCACCGACAGCGACAGCGCCAGCGCGGCGCGGGTAAAGCTGCCCTGCTCGGCCACGCTAACGAATTCGCACACCCCTTCCCATGCCAGCATTGTTGCTCCTTGTAAAAAATCATTTACCGATAGTGGCGATTATCGGCGAAAAAGGCGGTAATACAATGCCGCTTTAACCTGTCGCACTCAAGGAGCACGTCGTGAGCGAGATCATCAAATGCAAGGCCGCGGTGGCCTGGGCCGCCGGCCAGCCACTGTCCATCGAAGACATCGAAGTGATGCCGCCGCAAGCCGGCGAGGTGCGCGTGCGCATCGTCGCCAGCGGCGTGTGCCATACCGACGCCTTCACCCTGTCCGGTGAAGATCCGGAAGGCATCTTCCCCTGCATCCTCGGTCACGAGGGTGGCGGCATCGTGGAATCGGTCGGTGAAGGCGTCACCAGCGTCGCCGTCGGCGACCACGTGATCCCGCTGTACACGCCGGAATGCGGCGAGTGCAAGTTCTGCAAGTCGGGCAAGACCAACCTGTGCCAGAAGATCCGCGCCACCCAGGGCAAAGGTCTGATGCCGGACGGCACGACCCGTTTTTCCAAGGACGGCCAGCCGATCTACCACTACATGGGCACCTCCACCTTCTCCGAGTACACCGTGCTGCCGGAGATCTCGCTGGCCAAGGTGAACCCGGCGGCGCCGCTGGAAGAAGTGTGCCTGCTCGGCTGCGGCGTCACCACCGGCATGGGCGCGGTGGTCAATACCGCCAAGGTCAAGGCCGGTGACAGTGTCGCCATCTTCGGCCTCGGCGGTATCGGCCTGTCGGCGATCATCGGCGCGCGCATGGCCGGCGCCGGCCGCATCATCGGCATCGACATCAACGAGAGCAAGTTCGAGCTGGCGAAGAAACTGGGCGCCACCGACGTGATCAACCCGAAAAGCTTCGACAAGCCGATCCAGGACGTGATCGTGGAAATGACCGATGGCGGCGTGGATTTTTCCTTCGAGTGCATCGGCAATGTCAACGTGATGCGTTCGGCGCTGGAGTGCTGCCACAAGGGCTGGGGCGAGTCGGTGATCATCGGCGTCGCCGGTGCCGGCCAGGAAATCAGCACCCGCCCGTTCCAGCTGGTCACCGGCCGCGTGTGGCGCGGCTCGGCCTTCGGCGGCGTGCGTGGCCGCTCAGAGCTGCCGGACTACGTCGAGCGTTACCTGAACGGCGAATTCCGCCTCGACGACTTCATCACCCACACCATGCCGCTGCAGGACATCAACACCGCCTTCGATCTGATGCACGAAGGCAAGAGCATCCGCTCGGTGATCCACTACGGCCAGTAAACCATAGTCGGCTGCGGCCAACGTTGGCCGCAGCCGCCACCGGGAGAGACACGACAGATGAACCTGGAAATGATCAGCAGCAGCAAGAGCTTCGGCGGCTGGCACAAGCAGTACCGCCACGATTCGGCGGTGCTGGGCTGCCGCATGCGCTTTGCCGTCTACCTGCCGCCGCAGGCCGCCAGCGGCCAGCCGGTGCCGGTGCTGTACTGGCTGTCGGGGCTGACCTGCACCGACGAGAACTTCATGCAGAAGGCCGGCGCGCTGCGCGTCGCCGCCGAGCTGGGCATCGCCATCGTGGCGCCGGATACCAGCCCGCGCGGTGACGACGTCGCCGACGACGCCGGCTACGACCTCGGCCAGGGCGCCGGCTTCTACCTCAACGCCACTGAGGCGCCGTGGATGCGCCACTACCGCATGTACGACTACGTGAGCCAGGAGCTGCCGGCGCTGATCGCCGCGCACTTCCCGGTCAGCGGCCATCGCGCCATCGCCGGCCATTCCATGGGCGGCCACGGCGCCTTGATCTGCGCACTGAAGCGGCCGCAGGACTACGTGTCGGTGTCGGCGTTCAGCCCGATCGCCAACCCGGTCAACGCGCCGTGGGGGCAGAAGGCGTTCAGCGCCTACCTCGGCGATAACCGCGCCGCGTGGCAGGAATGGGACGCCAGCGTGCTGATGGCCGCTGCCACCGCCGACGCGCAGTTGCCGGCACGGGTCGACATCGGCCTCGCCGACGGTTTCCTCGCCGAACAGCTACAGCCGGAAGCGCTGGAACGTGCCGCCGCCGCCAGCGGCTACCCGCTGCAGCTGCACCGCCACGACGGCTACGACCACAGCTACTACTTCATCGCCAGCTTCATCGAGGCGCAACTGCGCTTCCACGCCGGCCACCTGTTCGCCTGATGCAGGTCAAGCGCATTCCTGCAGCCGGGCTGGCCGCCACGCGGCCAGCCCCTCGGGCGGCAGGTTTTGGGCTAGAATAGCCCGTTTCCCACTGCGGCTTTTCCTTGCACTCATGCACCTGGTTGCCTTTGGACTGAACCACCACACCGCCCCGCTGGCGATACGCGAACGGCTGGCCTTCCCTGCAGAAACCCTGCCGGGCGCCCTGGCGCAGCTGGTGGATTCGCAGGCCGCGCGCGAGGCGACCATCGTCTCCACCTGTAACCGCACCGAGCTGTACTGCGCCACGCAGCAGCCGGACGCGGCACTGGCGTGGCTGGCCAACTACCACGGCCTGAGCCTGGACGAAGTGCGGCCCTACCTGTACCAGCTCGACGCCGCCGAAGCGGCACGCCACGCCTTCCGCGTCGCCTCCGGGCTGGATTCCATGGTGCTGGGCGAAACGCAGATCCTGGGCCAGATCAAGGACGCGGTGCGCACCGCCGAACGCGCCGGCACGCTGGGCAGCCTGCTCAACGGCCTGTTCCAGAAAACCTTTGCCGTGGCCAAGGACGTGCGCAGCCAGACCGCGGTCGGCGCCAGCTCGGTGTCGATGGCCGCCGCCGGCGTACGCCTCACCGAGCAGATCTTCGCCTCGGTC
This sequence comes from Vogesella indigofera, assembly GCF_003633895.1. Classification (GTDB taxonomy): domain Bacteria; phylum Pseudomonadota; class Gammaproteobacteria; order Burkholderiales; family Chromobacteriaceae; genus Vogesella; species Vogesella indigofera. Next base: position 371,566 of record NZ_RBID01000013.1, on the reverse strand, counting down.
GGCGAGCTGAAGGTGCTGTTCATCGGCGCCGGCGAGATGATCGAACTGGTCGCCACCCACTACGCCGCGCGCAACCCGGCCTGTATCACCGTCGCCAACCGCACGCTGGAGCGTGGCCAGGCACTGGCGGCGCAATTCGGCGGCAACGCCATCACCCTCGCCGAGCTGCCGGACCACCTGCACCACTACGACGTGGTGGTCAGCTCCACCGCCAGCCAGCTGCCCATCATCGGCAAGGGTATGGTCGAGCGCGCCATCAAGGCGCGTCGCCACCGCCCGATCTTCATGCTCGACCTGGCGGTGCCGCGCGACATCGAGGCCGAAGTCGGCGAGCTGTCCGACGTCTACCTCTACACCGTCGACGACATCGCCGGCATCGTCGAAGTCGGCCAGCAGGCGCGCAGCCAGGCGGCGGAAGAAGCCGAAACCATCATCGCCCACCGCGTCGGCGAATTCACCGACTGGCTCAAGCGCCGCGAAAGCGTGCCGCTGATCCGAGCGCTGCGCGACGAAGCCGAACGCACCCGCCGCAACGCGCTGGAGGCCGCCATGAAACAGCTGGCCAAAGGCGCACCGCCGGAAAAAGTGCTGGAAGTCCTGTCGGTACAACTGACCAACAAACTGATGCATCCGCCGACGCAGGCGCTGTCTTCCGGCAGCGGCGCGGCGCACGACGCACAGGTGGCGCTGATCGCCAGCCTGTATCGTTTGCACCCGGAGTCGTAATGAAACCCTCGATTGCCGCGAAACTGGCCCAGCTCGATGACCGGCTGGAAGAAGTCACGCAACTGCTGATGTCCGAACAGGCCACCGCCAACATGGACACCTTCCGCAAGCTCACCCGCGAACACGCCGAACTGACCCCGGTGGTCGAGGCGTTCAACGCCTACCGCCAGTGCGAAGCCGACATCGCCACCGCCAGCGAACTGCTGGACGACCCGGACATGAAGGAATTCGCGCAGGAAGAAATCGGCGACGCCAAAAACCGGCTCGCCGCGCTGGATGTCGAGCTGCAGAAACTGCTGCTGCCGAAAGACCCCAACGACGACAAGAACATCTTTCTTGAAATCCGCGCCGGCACCGGTGGCGACGAAGCGGCGCTGTTCGCCGCCGACCTGTTGCGCATGTACACCCGCTTTGCCGAACGCAACCGCTGGCAGGCCGAGATCGTCTCCGCCAGCGAATCCGACCTCGGCGGCTACAAGGAAGTCATCGTGCGCCTGGTCGGCCAGGGCGCCTATTCGAAGCTGAAATTCGAATCCGGCGGCCACCGCGTGCAGCGCGTGCCGGCCACCGAAACCCAGGGCCGCATCCACACCTCCGCCTGCACCGTGGCGGTGATGGCTGAGGCCGACGAGATCGCCGAAGTGGTGCTCAACCCCGCCGACCTGCGCATCGACACCTACCGTGCCAGCGGCGCCGGCGGCCAGCACATCAACAAGACCGATTCCGCGGTGCGCATCACCCACCTGCCCACCGGCATCGTCGCCGAATGCCAGGACGGCCGCTCGCAGCACGCCAACAAGGCCAGCGCGATGCAGGTACTGGCGGCGCGCATCTACGACATCCAGCTGCGCGAGAAGAACCAGAAGGAAGCGGCCGAGCGCAAGAGCCTGATCGGCTCCGGCGACCGCTCCGAGCGCATCCGTACCTACAACTACCCGCAGGGCCGCATCACCGACCACCGCATCAATCTCACCTTGTACAAGCTGGATCAGGCGATGGACGGCGACCTGTACGAGCTGACCGACGCGCTGGTGGCGGAGCGTCAGGCGGAACTGCTGGCGCAGTTGTCGGAGGGGAGTTGACGCGTGCGGCCAACGTTGGCCGCAAGGTAATGAACAAGGGCAAGCCGGTGGCTTGCCCTTTTGTCATGGTGAGTCGTGCGTAGGTCGGGTTAGCGGAGCGTAACCCGACATTGCTTGCGGCCGAACCTTGTTCGGATCTGCTGTATCCGCTGCGCGGATGCCGATTTGTCTTGCCGCTTCCGCGCGGCGGACGGGAAAAGGGGGATACCGCATCCCCCTTTTCACATCGCTGAGCGAATCAGAGATTCGCACGCAGACCGCTCTTCCCGGAGGCACAAGAATTCCCGTGACAACTGCCGCCATCCCGGCGCCGCCCATACGCTGCGCTCAAAAGAGGGCGGCTTGTTTCCGGGCTGGCGACAGTTGCCACGGCTTGCGCCAACGGGAACGGGTGCGCCGGTTCGATGCTGGCTACCGGTTCAGATTGGTGGCGTTGCTGTGGCCAACGTTTACCGCGATTGAATGACCAGGGTTGGCCGCAGTGTGTAGGTCGGGTTAGCACGGTAGGTTGGGTTGAGCTTGCGAAGCCCAACGTTTACCGCGATTGAATGACTAGGGTTGGCCGCAGTGTGTAGGTCGGGTTAGCGCAGCGTAACCCGACATTGCTTGCGGCCAACCTTGTTTTTATTTTCGTGTCTTATCGCGGGTGTCGTGGCCAAAGCGCCTTTGCCCTTGTTCGTGTGCTTCCGTGGCAAAAATCAGAACCGCTTACCGCGACAAGGTTGGCCGCAAGCCGCTATCGTGGTGCGTCGCCCTGGGTGATGAACCCTACCGTGCTGCCCGGAAACCCTGACTGCAAAGCAAGAATCGGATCGTCATGGCGTTCGCGTTTGCCTACACTGTGATTTTCGCGAGGGCGTGGTGATGACGGTGACGAACGGCTTGGTGACGGGAGCGGGGCGATGACGACGCCGCGCGACTGGTTGTGGTTGCTGCTGCTGGCGGCGATGTGGGGGGCGTCCTTCCTGTTCATGCGCGTGGCGGTGCCGGTGCTGGGGCCGTTTCCGCTGATCGCGTTGCGCCTAGGCGTGGCGACGCTGGCCTTGTTGCCGCTGTTGGGGTGGCTGCCCGGCGGTTTCGCGCTGTGGCGGCAGCACGGGCGGGCGATCGCGGTGGTCGGTGTGTTCCTGTCGGCGCTGCCGTTCTGCCTGATCGCGTGGGCGACGCTGACGTTGCCGGCCGGGGTGGCGTCGGTGCTGAACGCCACCACGCCGTTGATGACCGCGCTGTGGGCGATGCCGCTGGCCGGCGAGGCGATGACGCGGCAGCGTGCCGCCGGGCTGGCGCTGGGGCTGGCCGGGGTGCTGGTGCTGACGCTCGGCCGCGGCGCGGCGTTCGGGCTGGACAGCGCGCTGCCGGTGCTGGCGATGCTGGCGGCCACCGCCTGCTACGGCTGGTCCGGGCACATGGCCAAGCGCTGGCTGCCGGGGCTGCCGCCGCTGGTGACGGCAACCGGCAGCCTGGCGTCCGGCGCCATCCTGCTGTTGCCGCTGGCGTTGTGGAGCTGGCCGTCGCAGATGCCGACGGCCACGGTGTGGGGCGCGGTATTGCTGCTGGCGCTGGCCTGCACCGCGTTTGCCTACGTGATCTTTTACCGCCTGATCGAGAAGCTGGGCGCCACCCGCGCCAGCAGCGTTACCTATCTGGTGCCGGTGTTCGGCGTGCTGTGGGGCTCGCTGTGGCTGGGCGAGGTGGTGAGTGCGGCGATGCTGGCCGGCGGCGTGCTGATCCTGGCCGGGGTGTTGCTGCTGGGCTGGCAGCGCCGTAGCTGAATGGCAAAAGGAAACGGCGTGCGCTGGCGGCGGGTGCTGGCGGTGTGGGGGCTGATCGTGGCCGTGGAGACGCTGCAGGGCGTGCTGCGCCAGTTGTGGCTGGTGCCGTGGCTGGGCGAGCTGCCGGCGCGGCAGCTGGGGGTGGTCAGCGGCGCACTGCTGATCCTGCTGCTTACCTGGGCCACGCGGCGCTGGTTGCGGCTGCGCACGCCGGCGCAACAGCTGCAGGCCGGTGCGCTGTGGTTGCTGCTGATGCTGCTGTTCGAGTTCGGCCTCGGCACGCTGCTGGGTTACCCGCCTGAGCGGCTGCTGGCGGATTACGATCCGCGCGCCGGCGGTTATCTCGGGCTGGGCATGCTGGTGCTGCTGCTGGCGCCGTGGCTGCTTGGCCGCGGCCGCCGCCGCGATGGCAACTGACTTGCAATTTGTATATTGGAAAATAATTTATATATGAATATAATGAATTATCGACAACAAGGAGCAGGGCGATGAAACAGAATATCGGCAATACCGAACGCGTGATCCGCATCGTGGTGGGACTGGCGATCACCAGCCTCGCCTTCATTGGCCCGGCGTCGCCGTGGGCGCTGCTGGGGCTGGTGCCGGTCGCCACCGGCGTGTTCGGCTGGTGTCCGCCGTACGCGATGCTGGGCATCAATACCTGCAAGCACAAGTCGTAAGCGCTCCGTTAGCACCATGAAAAAACCGGCCACTTCGGCCGGTTTTTGTTTGCGCACAGCGCGCGGCCTCAGCCGGCGTCGGCCAGGGTCGGCAGCGTGATCACCACCGCGAAGCCGCCGTCCGGCGGGTAGTCGAAGTGCAGGCTGCCGCCGTGCTGCGCCACCACGCGGCTGACGATGGCGAGGCCGAGGCCGCTGCCGCCGTCGCTGCCGCGGTGTGCGGCCAACCTTTCAAACGGCGTCAGCGCCGCCTGCTGCAACTCTGGCGCGATGCCGGCGCCGTGGTCGTGCACGCGCAGCTCGCAGTGGCGATCGCCGGGCTGCAGGCTGACGCTAAACGGCGCGCGGCCGTAGCGGCGCGCGTTTTCCAGCAGGTTGGACAGCAGCCGCTGCAGCGCCAGCGCGTCGCCGTTGATGGTGGCGTCGCGGCGCTGCCAGGCGACGTCCATGTCGTCGCGGCGGAACTTGGTCAGCACGTTGTCGATCAGCTCGCCCAGCGCCAGCGGCGTCAGCGGCCGCGTTTCCTCGCTGCGCGCGAAGTCGATGAACTGGCCGACGATGCGCGACAGCTCGTCGATGTCGTTGAGCATGCCCGGCTTGTCGCCGAGGTCGTCCTGCAGCTCCACTGCCAGCTTCAGCCGCGTCAGCGGCGTGCGCAGGTCGTGCGACAGCCCGGCCAGCATCAGCCGCCGTTCGCTGGCGGCCTTGTCCAGTGCCAGCGCCATGGTGTTGAAGCGCTCGATCACGTCGCGCACCTCGCGCGGGCCGCTGACCGGCACCGCCTGCGGCATGCGCCCGGCTTCGAGATGGCGCGCGGCATTGGCCAGCCGGCTCAGCGGCCGCGTGGTGCGCCACGCCAGCGCAAAGGCGGCCAGCACCGACAGCAGCGCCACCAGCCCGGCGGCTTGCAGCGTCGGCTGCAGCGCCGGCGGCAGGTAGCGGCGCAGCGGCATCACCAGCCAGTAGTGGCTGTCCAGCACCGGCACCTTGATCCACAGCTCGCGGCGTTCGGCGCGGCTCATGCGCACGCTGACCGGCTCGCCGACGGCACTGCTCAGCCATTCTTGCAGCGGGTTGGCGACGGCGGGCGCGGGAAAGGTCTGCGCCGGCGCCTGTGCCAGCGGCAGCAGCCGCGGCAGGCCGGGCAGGTTGTTGCGCAGCAGGAAGGCGTCGCGCTCCGCCGCCGGCAGCCGGTCGAGCGCTTCCTCGTAGTCGGCCAGCGTGTCCAGCACCTGCGCGTACAGCTGCCGCGCCAGCAGCGCGCTTTTCTGTTGTTCGGTCAGCCACAGCGTGAACACCTGGCTGGCCAGCACCGCCAGCACCACCAGCGCCGCCAGGCGCAGGAACAGCGTGCCGCCGAAGCGCGCCAGGCTCATGTCGCTTCCCTTGCCTTGCCGTCCGGCACGAACACGTAGCCGTAGCCCCACACCGTCTGCAGGTAGCGCGGCGCGCCGTCGCCGTCCTCAATCAGCTTGCGCAGCCGCGAGATGTGCACGTCGATGCTGCGATCCTGCGATTCGCCGCCGCCCTTGCCCAGCGCCAGCTCCATCAGCTGTTCGCGCGTCAGCGGCCGCCGCGGGTGGCTGGCCAGCGCCAGCAGCACCGCGTACTCGGCGGTGGTCAGCGCCACCGGCTGGCCGTCGCGCAGCAGCTCGCGCCGCGCCGGGTGCAGCTCGCAGCGGCCGAAGCCGAGCACCTCGTCGGCGTCGTCGTGCTGCGCCATCACCACCGGCGTCTGCGCGTGGCGGCGCAGCACCGCGTGGATGCGCGCCGCCAGCTCGCGCGGGTTGAACGGCTTGGCCAGGTAGTCGTCGGCGCCCATTTCCAGGCCGAGGATGCGGTCGATGTCCTCGCCGCGCGCGGTGAGCATGATCACCGGGATCTGCTCGCCCTGCGCGCGCAGGCGACGCACCACCGCCAGCCCGTCGTCGCCGGGCATCATCACGTCCAGCACCAGCAGGTCCGGGCGGTTGCGCGCCAGCTTGCGGTCCAGGTCGCGCGCGTCCGGCAGCGTATCGACGCTGAAGCCCTGCTGCGCGAGGTAGCGCTGCAGCAGCTCGCGCAGGCGCACATCGTCGTCGACGACCAGTATCTTGTGGTTTTCCATCCGTCACATCCCGAGTCTTTATCTGCCAAGCGTAACGCGCCTGCCGCGCCAAGTCAGCCCGGATATGAACAGCCGTTAACGCGGCGGCGGTGGTTAACACCTATTAACACTTGCCGCCGCGGCGGCAATACCCGCGCAAAACCTGCCACGTACAGTCAGCTCATCCCCTTTGATGTCGTAACCGAGGAGTCTGACCATGAATGCCAAACGTACCGTTGCCGTGACCCTGCTCGCCAGCCTGCTGGCTGGCGTATCGCTGACTGCTTTCGCCTTTGGTGGCGACGGCAAGCCGCAGCGCGAGGAAATGCGCCAGAACATGCGCGCCTACCACGAGGCGGTGATGTCCGGCGCGCTGACCGACGCCGAGCTGGGCCAGCTGAAGAAGGAACGCGACGCCGCGCACGCGCAGATGCAGAAGCTGCACGAGCAGCTGCAGGCCAAGACCAAGGCCTTGATCGCCAACAACGAGCGCACCGCCAAGCGCGAGGCGTGGCCGGAAGCGGTGGCCGGCAAGCAGTACGGTGGCCACAAGATGCGCCATCATCGCGGTGACGCGCATTGCGGTGTGCAGGCGACCCCGCCTGCCGCCAAAGGCAACTGATCCGGGGACCTTTGAGCACACCGCCGCTGCCGGCATGGCCGCCGCGCGGTGTGCAGGATAAAATGCACCCATGAAAGCCCTTTTCCTGCTCCTGCTGGCGCTGCTGGCCGGCAACAGCGCGCTGGCGGCCCCGCCCTGGCGCGCCGACAACGGCCCGCCCGCGTGGCAGGCCGAGGCGGCGCCACCGCATCGCCTGCGCGACCTGCGCCTGCGCGAGGCGGTGGAGCGCGGCGAGCTGACGCGGGAAGAGGCGCGGGCGCTGAAACGGCTGCGCCGCTGGCACTACCTGCCGCCGGATGGCGACGGCGCCGAGCGCGGCCCGCGCCCGGAGCGACGCGACAAACCGTCGCGCCACCAGCGCTGGCGTCAGCAGCAGGACGCCGAGCGCGACTAGGCTGGGACAGTGACACAAGGAAAAGGTTGGCCGCAGCGATGCGGCCAACCTTTTTGTCGTCCGCAAGCGTCGCGCTCAGGACGTGTTCACGATCTCGCGAGCTCACGCGAGACAAGGCGAAAACCGAGGGGCGCGGCGTTTAGCTGGAGATAAACCAGCATGCCGAAGCCGTACTCACCGTGTAACGTTTCACGAAGCGCAGCAGATCGTGAACAGGTTCTCAGGGCAGCAGGATGAGAGAGCCGGTCGTGCGCCGCGCTTCCAGGTCGGCGTGTGCCTGCGCCGCATCGGCCAGCGCGTAGCGCGCCGACGGCTGCACCTTCACCGCGCCGGCGCGGATGCGTTCGAACAGTGCCTCGGCGCTGGTTTCCAGCTCGGCGCGGGTAGCCACGTAGTCGCCCAGCTTGGGGCGGGTGAAGAACAGCGAGCCCTTCTGCGACAGCAGCAGCGGCGCGAACGGCGGCACCGCGCCGGAGGCGTTGCCGAAGCTGACCAGCATGCCGCGCGGCGCGAGGCTGTCCAGCGACATCTCGAAGGTGTCCTTGCCCACCGAGTCGTACACCACCGGCACGCCGCGGCCGCCGGTCAGCTCGCGCACCCGCGCCACCACGTCTTCCTCGCGGTAGTTGATCACCTGCTTGCAGCCCAGCCGCAGCGCGATGGCGGCCTTGTCGGCGCTGCCGACGGTGCCGATCACGTTGACGCCCAGCGAGCTGAGCCACTGCACCGCGATCTGGCCGACGCCGCCGGCGGCGGCGTGCCACAGCACGGTCTGGCCGGCTTCCACCGCGTAGGTGCGGCGGATCAGGTACTCCACGGTCATGCCCTGCAGCATCACGCAGGCGGCGGTGTCGTCGGCGATGTCGTCCGGCAGCTTCACCAGCAGCGCCGCCGGCAGCGTGCGGTACTGGCTGTAGGCGCCCTGTGCGCCACCGGCGTAGGCGACGCGGTCGCCGACCTGCAGGTGGCTGACGCCGTCGCCGACCGCCGCCACCACGCCGGCGGCCTCGGAGCCAAGCCCGGACGGCAGCGGCAGCGGATACAGCCCGCTGCGGTAGTAGGTGTCGATGAAGTTGACGCCGATGGCGGTGTGGCGCAGCAGCACTTCACCGGCGGCCGGTGCGGGGATGGCGGCCTGTTCGGCGCGCAGGACATCGGGGCCGCCGCAGTGCGACAGGCGGATGGTCAGGTTCATGGGGCCTCCGGAGCGTGGGGTCGGTAACAGCGGCAGTGTGCCGCAAAGCGCGCATGGCGCGGGGGAACACAGTGTTCGCCAGAGCCTGTGCACGATCTGCTGCACTTAATCCTGATGGGGGATCCCGATGGGGCGATACCGCGTTGAAAACGGCTTCGGCTGCGGGTTTATCTCCAGCTAAGAGCCGCTAACAAAACCTCGCAGAGCACCTGAGCCAAGGCGCGCCGACGCAGACAGTACAAGTCGTACGGCAAGGAGGCGCAACGCAGGATCAGGGGTTTTGTTAGCGGTTCTAAACGCTGCGCCCCCGGTTTTCGCCTTGCCTCGCGTGTGCGCGCGAGATCGGGAACACGCGCTTAGCCGGCGGCCGACGCCTGGCGGCGGTAGTAGTCGTCGACAAAGCGCGCCACGCCGGGCAGCAGCTGCGGCCACGCCTGCAGGCGGTGGTCGTCGCCGTTGCGTACCAGCTGGCGGGCGCCGGCGTAGTGGCGCACCGCCTCGCGCCAGTCCAGCACCGCGTCGGCCGTGCCCAGCAGCAGGTAGTAGCGCGCCGGGGTCAGCCGCGCTGGCCGCATCGCCACCAGCTGCTGCATGTGCTCGCGGCCGAGGCGGTAGTGCTCGCCGGTGTACGGGTTGTGCAGCGGGCCGAGGAAGTGCTGCAACTCGCGCTCCGGCCAGATCGCCGGGTTGATCAGTACCGCCGGCAGCCGGTGTTGCTCGGCGAGCGCGGTGGCGTAAAAGCCGCCCAGCGAGCTGCCGATCAGCGCCGTCGGCTGCTGCTGCGCGATCAGCAACTGCAGCTGCTGCATCGCCTGCGCCGGATACGGCGACAGCTGCGGACACAGCAGCTGGCCGGCGGCCGGGTGCTGCTGCAGCCAGGCGGCGGTCTCGCGCGCCTTCAGCGATTGCGGGCCGGACTGGAAGCCGTGCAGGTACAGGTAGCGCTGGCTCATGGCACCTGGTAGGGCTTGAGGCGGGCGGCCAGCACGCCCTGCTGCTGCAGGGTGCGGATCGCGTGGTTGAGGCTGGCCGGCGCCAGGTGCGAGCGGCGCGACAGCGCGCAGCTGAGAGGCATGCGCGACAGCACCAGCGGCTGCAGCTGTACCTGGTGCGCCTCGCGCAGGTTGTTTTTCAGCCACCAGGCAAAGCTCAGCTCGTCGACCACCGCGACATCGACCACGCCGCTGGCGGCGGCGCGCAGTTGCAGGTTGCCCTGCTGCTGGTCGATGCGCTGCGCGCCGTGGGCAAAGGCGTGCGCCAGCGCCGGGTAGTGGTAGCCGATCACGGTGCCGATGCGGCGGCCGTTGAGCTGGCTCAGCGAGGTGATGCGTTCGTGCAGCGTCAGCGGCGACACGAAGCGTTCCACCTGCTCGGACAGCGGCAGCGACCAGTGGAAGCGTTCCGGCGCCTCCCACCACGCCGGGTTGGTGTTGCATACCATGTCGATCTGGCCGCCCTGCAGGTAGCTGTCCATGCGCTTGCGCGCCAGCGGCAGGTACTGCACGCGCTGGCCGAGCTGGTGGGCGATGCTGTCCAGCAGGTCCTTCCACAGCCCGCCGTCCAGCTGCGGCTGCGGGCTGTAGGAAAAGATCATCGACGGCGCGGCGTCGTTCTCGGTGACGCCGACGGTGAGGGTGTGGTCGTCGGCGGCGGCAGGCAGGGTCACGGCCAGCAGGCACAGTGCGCCGGCCAGCCGTTGCGGCCAACGTTTAGCGGTTTTTCCATTCATAGCGGTCAAGGATACGCCGGATGCTGCCGTTTTGTTCCATCTCGCCGATGGCCTGGTCGAGCCGGCTCTCGCTGTAGCGGCTGCCCGGCGACACCGCGCAGCGCGTCGGCATCACCGACACCACCAGCGGGTGTAGCCGCAGATTGGCCGCCTGCGCCGGGTTGGCGCGCGCCCAGGCGCTCATCTCCAGCTCGGAATTGATCACCACGTCGACCATGCCGGTCTGCAGCGCGCGCATCAGCAGCGGCAGCCGTGGCTGGTTGACGCGGGTGGCGCGCTGGCCCTGCCACAGCGGCTCCACCGTGGTGTAGTGGTAGCCGCCGATGACGCCGATGCGCTGGCCGGCCAGCTCGTCGACGCTGTCGATGGTGCGCGGGTGCGGCTTCAGCGACATCACCCGTTCGATCTGCGGGTAGAACTCGCGCGTCCAGCCGACGCGCGAGGCGCCGACATACCACGCCGGATTGGTGTTGCACACGATGTCGATGCTGCCGTTGTCGATCGACATCTCCACCCGCTTGCGCGACACCACGATGAACTCCACCGGTGCCTTCAGCGTGCGCCCTAGCTCTTCGCCCAGCTCCTTCGACAGCCCGCCGACCAGCTGGCTGCCGGCCAGTACCACGATCGGGGCGGAGTCGGAATCGGCGACGCCGATGCGCAGCGCCGGCGCGGCCTGGGCCGTGCTGGCCAGCAGGCCGGCAGCGACAATGGTTAGCACCAGAAGTGGGGTTTTCATATGAAGCACCAGCCAGATGGTTATAAATGCTCGATCTAAGGATTCGATCTCGCAGCCGCGTGCGCAATGTTAAGATAACCGGCCCCGCATCTACATAGTTTTACTTAAAAAAGTCGCCTTTGCCATGTCAAAAATTGCCCATCACTCCGCCTACGACTTGCTCGCCCGCCGTATCCTGATTCTGGACGGCGGCATGGGCACCATGATCCAGCGCCACCGGCTGGAAGAGGCGGACTACCGTGGCGAGCGCTTTGCCGACTGGCCGCGCGACGTGAAGGGCAACAACGACCTGCTGGTGCTGACCCAGCCACAGATCATTGCCGGCATCCACCAGGCCTATCTCGACGCCGGTGCCGACATCATCGAGACCAACAGCTTCAACGCCACCGCCATCGCGATGGCCGACTATGGCATGGAAGCGCTGGTGTGGGAGCTGAACTACGCCGCCGCCAAGCTGGTAAAAGACCTGTGCGTGGCGATGACGGCGGCCAACCCTGACAAGCCGCGCTTCTGTGCCGGCGTGCTCGGCCCCACCAGCCGCACCTGCAGCATCAGCCCGGACGTGAACGACCCCGGCTACCGCAACGTGACCTTCGACGAGCTGGTGGAAACCTACACCGAGGCCATCGACGGCCTGGTCAAGGGCGGCGCCGACTTCCTGCTGGTGGAAACCATTTTCGACACCCTGAACGCCAAGGCGGCGGTGTTCGCGATCCACAAGTACTTCGACGAGCATCCGGAGACAACCCGGCTGCCGATCATGGTGTCCGGCACCATCACCGACCAGTCCGGCCGCACCCTCACCGGCCAGACCACCGAGGCGTTCTACAACAGCCTGTCGCACGCCAACGCGCTGAGCTTCGGCCTGAACTGTGCGCTGGGCCCCGACCTGCTGCGCCCGTACGTGGAAGAAATGTCGCGCATCTCGGCCACCTTCGTGTCGGTGCACGCCAACGCCGGCCTGCCCAACCCGCTGGCGCCCACCGGCTACGATCTGACGCCGGAAGACATGGCACCGCAGGTGCGCGAGTGGGCGGAAGCCGGGCTGGTGAACATCATCGGCGGCTGTTGCGGCACCACGCCGGAGCACATCAAGGCCATTTACGAAGCAGTCAAAGACCTGCCGCCGCGGCCGCTGCCGCAGATCGAACCGAAGTGCCGGCTGTCCGGGCTGGAGCCGTTCAACATCGGCGACAAGGATTTGTTCGTCAACGTCGGCGAGCGCACCAACGTCACCGGCTCCAAGGCCTTCGCCAAGCTGATTCTCAACGGCGACTACGCGACCGCGCTGGACGTGGCACGGCAGCAGGTGGAAAACGGCGCCCAGATCATCGACATCAATATGGACGAGGGCATGCTGGACGCCCACGCCGCGATGGTGCGCTTCCTCAACCTGATCGCCGCCGAGCCGGACATTAGCCGCGTGCCGATCATGATCGACAGCTCGAAATGGGACGTGATCGAGGCCGGCCTGAAGTGCATCCAGGGCAAGGGCATCGTCAACTCCATCTCGATGAAGGAGGGCGTCGACAAGTTCATCGAGCAGGCGCGCCTGCTGCGCCGCTACGGCGCGGCGGTGATCGTGATGGCCTTCGACGAGGTCGGCCAGGCCGACACCTACGCGCGCAAGGTGGAAATCTGCGAGAAGAGCTACCGCATCCTGGTCGATGAAGTCGGCTTCCCGCCGGAAGACATCATCTTCGACCCCAACATCTTTGCGGTGGCTACCGGCATCGAGGAACACGCCCGTTACGGTCTGGACTTCATCGAGGCCACCGGCTGGATCAAGCAGAACCTGCCGCACGCCAAGATTTCCGGCGGCGTGTCCAACGTGTCGTTCTCGTTCCGCGGCAACAACAAGGTGCGCGAGGCGATCCACGCCGTGTTCCTGTACCACGCCATCAAGAACGGCATGACCATGGGCATCGTCAACGCCGGCGCGCTGGAGGTGTACGACGAGGTCGACGCGGTGCTGCGCGAGCGCATCGAGGACGTGGTGCTGATGCGCGGCGACGACATCATGGCGGTGACCGAGGCGCTGATCACGCTGGCGGAAAGCTTCCGCGGCGACGCCAAGGAGGCCAAGGGCGAAGACCTCGCCTGGCGCAACCAGCCGGTGGAAAAACGGCTGGAGCACGCGCTGATCAAGGGCATTACCAGCCATATCGTGGAAGACACCGAAGAGGTGCGCCTGAAGTGCGAGCGCCCGATCCACGTGATCGAAGGCCCGCTGATGGACGGCATGAACGTGGTCGGCGACCTGTTCGGTGCCGGCAAGATGTTCCTGCCGCAGGTGGTGAAATCGGCGCGCGTGATGAAAGCCGCCGTCGCCCACCTGGAGCCGTTCATCGAGGAAGAAAAGATCCGCATGGGCCTGCAGGACGCGCCGGCCAAGGGCGTGATCATCATGGCCACGGTGAAGGGCGACGTGCACGACATCGGCAAGAACATCGTCGGCGTGGTGCTGCGCTGTAACAACTACAAGGTGATCGACCTGGGCGTGATGGTGCCGTGCCAGACCATTCTGGACGCCGCGCGCGAGCACAACGCCGACATCATCGGCCTGTCCGGCCTGATTACCCCGTCGCTGGAAGAAATGGCGCACGTGGCCAAGGAAATGCAGCGCCAGGGCTTCGACATCCCGCTGCTGATCGGCGGCGCCACCACCAGCCGCGTGCACACCGCGGTCAAGATCGCGCCCAACTACAGCGGCCCGGTGATCTACGTGCCGGACGCCAGCCGCGCGGTCGGCGTCTGCTCCAACCTGCTGTCCGACACCCTGCGCGATGCCTTCGTCAAAGAGGTGTCCGACGACTACGCCCGCGCCCGCGCCATCTTTGAGAGCCGCGGCGACGCCAAGCTGCTGCCGATTGCCGCCGCGCGCGAGCAGCGCCACCGCATCGACTGGGCCAACTACACCCCGCCGGTGCCGGCGTGGCTGGGCGTGCGCCGCTACGTCAATTACGACCTCGCCGAGATTGCCGAGGTGATCGACTGGACGCCGTTCTTCCAGAGCTGGGAGCTGGCCGGCCGTTATCCCGCCATTCTCAGCGACGAGGTGGTCGGCGAATCCGCCACCGCACTGTGGGCCGACGCGCAGGCGATGCTGAAGCAGATCATCGACGAGAAATGGCTGAGCGCCAACGCGGTGATCGGCCTGTTCCCGGCGGTGAGCGTCAATCATGACGACATCGAGATTCTCGATCCGGAAACGCGGGCGCCGCTGCTGACCTGGGTCGGCCTGCGCCAGCAGCTGGTGAAGACCGACAAGGACGGCAACCGGAATCCGGACTGGTGTCTGGCCGACTTCATTGCGCCGCGTGACAGCGGTGTGGCCGACTACATCGGCGCCTTCGCCGTCACCGGCGGCCTGGGCATCGATCCGCACGTGGCGCGTTTCGAGGCCGCCAACGACGACTACTCGGCGATTCTGCTGAAGGCGCTGGCCGACCGCTTCGCCGAGGCCTTCGCCGAGCTGATGCACCGCCGCGTGCGCACCGAGTTCTGGGGCTACGCCGCGGACGAGGCGCTGGACAACGAGGCGCTGATCGACGAGAAGTACGTCGGCATCCGCCCGGCACCGGGCTACCCGGCCTGTCCGGACCATACCGTGAAGAAGGAGCTGTTCCAGCTGCTGGACGCGCCGGCCATCGGCATGACGCTGACCGAAGGCTACGCCATGCTGCCAACGGCGGCGGTGTCCGGCTTCTACTTCAGCCATCCGGACTCGCGCTACTTCGGCGTCGGCAAGATCAGCCGCGACCAGGTGGAAAGCTACGCGCTGCGCCGCGGTGTCAGCGTGGCACAGGCCGAGCGCGACCTGGCGCCCAACCTCGGCTACAACACCTGAGCATGGCGCGCTACCCGGCCCAAGGTTGGCCGCGCCGGCTGCTGACGGCGGCGCTGCTGTGTCTGGCGCTGCCGGCGCCGGCGGTGGAGTCGCCGCTGCCGGTGCTGCAGGTGGCGCTGGGCGAAAACAAGCCGCCGTACGTGATCGCCGACGAGGCGCGCGGCATCGAGTACGAGCTGGTCAGCAGCGTGCTGCGCGCCGCCGGCTATCAGCCCAAAATACTGCTGCTGCCCAACCAGCGCGCACAACTGGCGCTGGCCGACGGCCGCATCGATGCCGCCATCTCCAACAACGGCCCGTTCGTGTCCGAGCCCTACATCGCCTACCGCAACATGGCGATCACGCTGTGCCATCGTCACCTGCAGCCCAAGCACATCGCCGAGCTGGGCCAGTACCGGGTAGCGGCGTTCCACAACGCGCAGCGCTTCCTCGGTGCCGAATTCGCGGCGATGGCCAAGGCCAACGTCGACTATGTCGAATCGTCGCCACAGCCCATCCTGAACAACCTGCTGTTCACCGGCCGCACCGATGTCGTCATCTCCGACCTGTTCATCTTCCTGCACTTCGCGCAGCAGCCGGACGTACCGCTCAACAACCGCCAGGCGCTGTGTACCCACGCGCTGTTTCCGCCGACGCAGTACGCGTTGTCCTTCCGCGACCCGCGTGTGCGCGACCGCTTCAACAAGGCGCTGCAGCAGCAGGCGCAGGCCGGGCTGTACCAGACGCTGGCGCAGCGCTACCGCCTGCCGGGGCAGAGCCAGCCGCTGTTCCGCCCGCAGCCGCCGGGCAGCGGTGCCTTGCGGCCAACCCTGGCCGCCGGCTGAGCGCCGCCCGCGGCGACAAGTGCCTGTTTTTGTAGCATAATCGCTCCCTTTTTTCGCCTGCCGTGCCGTGCCGCGTGCCAGCCGTTCTGCCTTTTCCTTGCCTGTTATCGTTTGCCGCCGCCTGCCGGCGCGCGCCCTGTTGCGGAGTAGCGTGTTGACCAAAATGACCCCGTCGGCGATCAAGACCGACTTTTTCAGCGGCATCACCGTGGCGCTGGCGCTGGTACCGGAGGCGATCGCCTTCGCGCTGGTCGCTCACGTCAGCCCGCTGACCGGGCTGTATGCCGCCTTTTTCCTGTGCCTGATCAGCGCTAGCTTCGGCGGCCGTCCGGGCATGATCTCCGGCGCCACCGGCGCGCTGGCGGTGGTGATGGTGTCCATCGTCACCCGGTACGGCGTGGAATACCTGTACGCCAGCGTGGTGCTGATGGGCGTGCTGCAGCTGCTGTTCGGCGTGTTCAAGCTCGGCAAGTTCATCCGCATGGTGCCGCACTCGGTGATGCTGGGCTTCGTCAACGGCCTGGCGCTGGTGATGACGGTGGCGCAGGCCGGCCATTTCAAGCACGACGGCCAGTGGCTGGCCGCACCGCAGCTGGCGGTGATGGCGGCGCTGACGGGGCTGACCATGGCCATCATCTACCTGCTGCCGCGCCTCAGCCGCGCCATCCCGGCGGCGCTGGCGGCGATCCTGATCGTGGCCGGCGTGGTGGCCGGCTTCGGCATCGACACCAAGACCGTCGGCGACATGGGCTCCATCGCCGGCGGCCTGCCGCAGTTCCACCTGCCGCAGGTGCCGCTGACGCTGGACACGCTGTACATCATCCTGCCGTACTCGCTGGTGCTGGCCGCCATCGGCCTGCTGGAGTCGCTGCTGACGCTGAACCTGATCGACGACATCACCGACAGCCGCGGCCAGCCCAACCGCGAGGCGCTGGCGCAGGGCGGCGGCAACGTGGTGGCCGGCCTGTTCGCCACCATGGGCGGCTGCGTGCTGATCGGGCAGAGCATGATCAACATCAACAACGGCGCCCGCCACCGCCTGTCCGGCATCGTCGCCGCGCTGTTCCTGCTCGGCTTCATCCTGTTCCTGGCACCGTGGATCGAGCAGATTCCGCTGGCGGCGCTGGTCGGGCTGATGCTGGTGGTGTCGCAGAAGACCTTCGCCTGGGGCAGCCTGCAGGCGCTGCGCAGGATCCCGCGCCAGGACGCGATCATCGTGGTCGGCGTGACGCTGATCACCGTGCTCACCGATCTGGCGGTGGCGGTGCTGTGCGGCGTGGTGTTTGCCGCGCTGGTGTTCGCCTGGCAGCACGCCAAGACCATCCGCGTCACGACCCGCACCGACGCGCAGGGCTGGAAGGTGTACGAGCTGGAAGGCAGTCTGTTCTTCGCCTCTGCGGCCAACTTCAGCGAGCTGTTCGCACCGAAGAGCGACCCCGAGCACGTGGTGATCGAGTTCCGCCGCGCGCGGGTGGTCGACCACTCCGCCGTCGAGGCCATCGACGCGCTGGCCGCGCGCTACCAGCAGGCCGGCAAGACGCTGCACCTGCGCCACCTGAGCCCGGATTGCCTGGAGCTGCTGGACAAGGCCAAGGGCATGGTGGAGGTCAACCGCTTCGAGGACCCGCACTACCACATCGCCGACAACAAGCTGGGCTGAGCCGCGCTTTTCGGGTCCAGACCGCCACGCCGCCGCGTGGCGGTTTTTTTGCGGCCAACGTTGGCCGCGCCATGTTGCCGTCTTGTAACAGGGCGGATGCAAAACCGCAGCATGGATAAGTTGCGCTGACGCTAGGCTACAAATCGTGATGCCGCAGGGGCGGCAACAGCACAGCAAAGGACAGCAATATGAGTCTCTCCGGCATCGCGGCAGCTGGGTCCACCGTGGCCTACGGCCTGGGCAGCATGGGTAGCGGGGTGGTGAAGATCGCCTCCGGCGTCGGCGACATCAGCGCCGGCGCGTTGCAGGTGGCCACCGGCGTGGTCAGCGGCATCGAGGAAAGCGGCGACGCGCTGTATGGCGGCTTCTCCGCCACCGGCGAGGCGCTGGCCAGCGGTCTGCAGCTCGTCGGCGGCATCATCGACGCGGTGGCCTGACGCCGGTTCACCATCGCGCTCACGCGAGCACAGGCGAAAACGGCTGCGGCAGGCGGGTTTATCTTTGGATAAACGCCGCTGCCGCAGCCGTTTGCCATGCCGTCGCGCCGCTCAGCGGTACAGCGCCGCCAGCGTGTGCGCCACGGCGCCGGGATCGGCCTGTTCGAACAGGCCGCCGATCACCGCGATGGCGTCGGCGCCGGCGGCGACCACCGCGCCGGCATTGGCGGTGGTGATGCCACCGATGGCGACCCGCGGCACGCCCAGATCGGCGCTGGCGGCGAACAGCGACAGCGGTGCCGCCACCGCGCCGGGCTTGGTGGCGGACGGGTACACCGCGCCGAAGGCGACGTAGCTGGCACCGGCGGCCACCGCCGCGCGTGCCAGCGCCAGGCTGTCGTAGCAGCTGGCGCCGATGATGGCGCCGGGGCCGAGCGCGGCGCGGGCGGCCGCGATGCCGGCGTCGTCGCGGCCAACGTGTACGCCGTCGGCGCCGACCGCGCGCGCCAGCTCGACGTCGTCGTTGACGATGAACAGCGCATTGCGGCTGCGCGCCAGGCTGGCCAGGATGCTGGCCTGCCACAGCCGGCGCACCGCGTCGTTGCCCTTGTTGCGGTACTGCAGGATGCGCGCGCCGCCGTCGAGCACGGCGCCGACCTGCTCGATCAGGCGCTCGCTGTCGTCGGTGTCGGGGGTGATCGCGTACAGGCCGTTAAACGTTTGCATCTTGCTCCTTGTCGGCATCGTCGTCGCCGGCGTCGTCATTGGCCCAGAACAGGCGGTCGGGAATGAACTGGCCCATGCCGGGGCGGAAGCCGTAGCGCAGCGCCTGCCAGGTGTAGTCCTGCGCCTCTTTCACCGCCTCCGGCACCGCCAGCCCGCGCGCCACCAGTCCGGCGATGGCGGCGGCGAGGGTGCAGCCGGAACCATGGAAGCTGCCGTTGAGTCTAGGCCAGGTGTCGACGCGGATTTCGCCGCCCAGGTCGTAGAGACGGTTTTCCACGTCGCGTGTCGGCTCGTGGGTGCCGGTGATGAACACGTAGTCGCAGCCCAGCCGGGTCAGGCGTTTGGCGCAGTCCGCCACCGACAACTCTTCCTCGTCGTCGGCGTCGTTGGCCGCCAGCCGCCGCGCCTCGATGCTGTTGGGGGTCAGCACCGTCACCTGCGGCAGCAGCACGTCGCGCAGCACGTGGATCATGTCCTCGCGCGCCAGCTCGTCACCGGCGCCGCTGGCCAGCACCGGGTCGTAGATCAGCGGGATGTCGGGGTAGTCGGCGATCAGCTCGGCGATGGCGACCACGTTATCGATGCTGCCGATCATGCCGACCTTGAACGCGGCCACCGGCATGTCTTCCAGCACCGCGCGCGCCTGGTCGAGCACCCATTCGTCGTCGATGACCATGAAGTCCTGCACGCCGCGGGTGTCCTGCACCGTGATGGCGGTGATCACCGACAGCGGATGGCAGCCCATGCTGGCCAGGGTCAGGATGTCGGCCTGGATGCCGGCGCCGCTGGTGGGAT
Source organism: Vogesella indigofera (assembly GCF_003633895.1). Taxonomy (GTDB): domain Bacteria; phylum Pseudomonadota; class Gammaproteobacteria; order Burkholderiales; family Chromobacteriaceae; genus Vogesella; species Vogesella indigofera. The sequence continues at coordinate 352,249 of NZ_RBID01000013.1, read as the reverse complement.
CGGCTCCCGCCAGCGTCAGCACGATAGGCGGGAGAATGATGTCTTGGCTCAAGGCTTAACCTCTCTGGTCTCACAGGATTTACAATACGGATTTTAACCGAGCGAAGGCTTAACACTATGCAAACCTGGATGTGTCTGATCTGCGGCTTTATCTACGACGAAGCGGCGGGTCGCCCGGAAGACGGCATCCCGCCCGGCACCAAGTGGGAAGACGTGCCGATGAACTGGACCTGCCCGGATTGCGACGCGCGTAAAGACGATTTCGAGATGATGGCGTTCTGAGTGACGCCGCTGCAAGAGGAACATGAAAATGGCTAACTGGCTGACCCGGACCGGATGTGTCCTGATGCTTTCCGCGGCCGTTGCCGGCTGTGTCAACACCACCGCCACCGGCGCCGTAGGTGCCAGCCGCAAGCAGCTGATGCTGCTGTCGCCGCAGGAAGTGGAGCAGGCCTCCGCGCAGTCCTATGTGCAGGAAGTGGGCAAGGCGCGCAGCGCCGGCAAGCTCAATACCGACGCCGCGCTGACCGCCCGCGTGCGCGCGGTGTCGCAACGCCTGATCGCGCAGGTGCCGGTGTTCCGCGCCGACGCGCGCAGCTGGAAGTGGGAAGTGAACGTCACCCAGTCCGACGACCTGAACGCCTACGCCATGGCCGGCGGCAAGATCATGGTCTACAGCGGCATCGTCAACCGTCTCAAGCTCAGCGATGACGAGATGGCGGCCATCATCGGCCACGAGATCTCGCACGCGCTGCGCGAACACTCGCGCGAGACCATGAGCCAGGCCTACGCGCAGCAGATGGGCCTCGGCATCGTCGGCCAGCTCGCCGGCCTGTCGCAAGGCTCGATGGAACTGGCCGCCATCGCCACCGACGTGGCGCTGACCAAGCCCAACAGCCGCACCATGGAGTCCGAGGCCGACATCATCGGCCTGGAGCTGATGGCGCGCGCCGGCTACAACCCGAACGCATCGGTGACGCTGTGGCAGAAGATGATGCAGGCCGGTGCCGGCACCGGCCCGAGCTTCCTGTCCACCCACCCGTCCGGCCCGGCGCGCATCGAGGAACTGCAACGCCAGATCCCGCGCGTGCTGCCGCTGTACAACGCCGCCCGCAAGGCGCGCTGAGCGATGTCGCCGTCACTTGATGCCGCGCTGCTGCAACAGCTGGAGCAGCACGCGCTGGCGCTGCCCGGCGTGGTGCTCGACATCAAGTGGGGCGGCGTGCGCGTGCTGCAGATCGAGGGCAAGATGTTCGCCACTTTCCACGATGGCGGCGTCGCGTTCAAGGTCGACGCCGACGACTTCCTCGCGCTGTGCGACCTGCCCGGCGTCAGCCCGGCACCGTACCTGGCGCGGGCGCGCTGGATCAGGCTGCACACGCTGCAGAGCTTCAGCGTGGCGCAGATCGAGGCCAGGTTGGCCGCAGCACGACTCATCGTGCTTTCCCGGCTGTCAAAAGCCCTACGCGCGCAATACGGACTCTGAATGACTTACCTCTACATCAAGGCCTTCCACCTGTTCTTCGTGGTGTCCTGGTTTGCCGGCCTGTTCTACCTGCCCCGGCTGTACGTCAACCTGGCGCTGGCCGAGCCGGGCAAGGAATACGACCGCCTGCTGCTGATGGCGTTCAAGCTGTTCCGCTTCATGACGCCGCTGGCGGTACTGGCGCTGGCGCTCGGCCTGCTGCTGTGGCTGGGCTACGGCGTCGGTGGTGGCTGGCTGCACGCCAAGCTGGCGCTGGTGACGGTGCTGGTCGGCTACCACGGCTACTGCTACAAGCTGCTGCAGGATTTCGTGCAGCAGCGCAATCGCCGGAGCCATGTCTGGTTCCGTTTTTTCAACGAATTACCGGTACTGCTGCTGCTGGCAGTGCTGATCCTGGTGGTGGTGAAACCGTTTTGATCAAGCTCCTGCTCCCCCTCGCGCTGGCCGCGCTGCTCACCGGCTGCCAGCAAGACTGCGACGGCCACGTCTACGTACTGGCCCAGGGCCTGGCCGCCGGCGCCAGCGTGCCCGGCAAGATGAGCCCGGCCCAGCTGCCGGCCGGCTTCCCGCGCGGCCAGCTGTCGTCTGACGGCTCCTACGCCGGCCGCAAGGCCTACTGCAACGTCACCGCCGCGCGCAGCGACTATGTCGACAGCGCCCGCGCCGGCCGCATCGCCGTCCCCGGCGCCTGGTCGGTATGGCAGACCGACGCGCGCTGGCCGGACGACGTGCACCCCTATCGCCCCGCAGACTGGCGCCTGAAAGCGCCGGCCCGTCTCGTCAAGGAAATGGAAAAACACAATGGCAGTGGAAATTGAACGTCGCTTCAAGGTAAACGGTGACGCCTGGCGCGGTCTGGCCGAGGGCGTGCGTTACCGCCAGGGCTATTTGTCGGTGGAAAAGGAACGCACCGTGCGCGTGCGCGTGGTCGGCGACCAAGCGTGGCTGACGCTGAAGGGCCAGATCAGCGACATCAGCCGCCACGAGTTCGAATACCTGATCCCGGTGGCGGAGGCGCAGACCATCATGGACGCGATGTGTCCGATGGTGGTCGATAAGCTGCGCTACCGCATCAGCTTCGGCGGCTTCGTGTGGGAAGTGGACGAGTTCTTCGGCGCCAACGCCGGGCTGGTGCTGGCCGAGATCGAGCTGCCGTCGGAAGACACCGCCTTCGACAAGCCGGACTGGATCGGGGAGGAAGTGACCTTCGACGGGCGCTTTACCAATGCTTATCTGTCGAAGCATCCGTTTGGGTCGTGGTGAGCGGGTGAGGTGGCGGCCAGGGTTGGCCGCATGGTGATGTGAACAAGGGCAAGCCGGCTGGCTTGTCCTTTTTTATGCGCTCTTGATAGGGTGTCTGCGGTTGTGTTGGCTTGTTGGCGGGCAGGGCCGGGTATTGGGCGTGGTGGTAAGCGTTGGGTTTCCCCAGTACGGCCATAGGTTATGGCGCTGAAGTAATGATGCAAAAACTGTCTTCTGGTTTTGCTGGGTTGACCTGATGGGGACGGAAGTTTACATTTCAGACTGAAAAGAAAACCCCCTAACCGCGCCAACGATTAGGGGTTTGATAACACAAGCTTACTTAACTTTTCCTAAGGCCGGGAATAGATAGCTTGCATTACGAAGAGCGTCCATTGCGCACGAAAGTGTGTAGTGGACGTTTTCGTTTCCAGCTCCCGTCACAGCAAAACCTACTTGCAGCAGCGCGATCAGGATAACTGCCAAGATCAGCAGTTTGACCACCTTGATGGTCGACGATTGTGGTGTTGCCATTGGCCCCTCCTTGAGAGGTGTTGAAAAATGGGGTGATGCGCGGCGGTGATCCGCCTACGGGTTGAATTCTTTTTCTGTTGATGACAACTTTCATACGATCTCCTATCGGGTGGTTGCGGGTTGGCGGATTGCTCCGCCGGGTTAAAAGACTGTGACTGAATCTACGCTTTAATATGGTTATTAATCGGTAGGGCGGCACACTATGTAGTTTTGTATTGCTTTCGATACACAAATGCTAGTGGTTTAGATGTGGTCGAACAAGTCTTGACAGGCGGCGGGAACGCCCAAATCCGTATGGTTATTGGCTTTGAGGAGGCAGAAATATTTTCTGGAATAACTAGCCACTGCTGTAGCACCGTAGCTTGGGCTCTATTTCTCACGACGGTGCAGGTGGCGCGAGTTCCTATAGTGAGGGTTATTAAACGCGGTAAGTCTGGCATGTAGGCTGGTGCTGAGCCTGCGAAGCCCAGCGTTTACCGCGATGGAATGATCAAGGTTGGCCGCAAGCCGTTTCGGGTTTGCGGCCAACCTTGTTTTGGGCTTGGTATCCGCTACGCGGATGTTTTTATCTGCCGCTTTCTGCGCGGCGGCGGGTTACTTTCTTTTGCTTCGCCAAAAGAAAGTAACCAAAGAAAAGGCGACCCGACGGCGCAGGAATTCCCGTAAAAACGGCCACCAGCCCGGCGCCGCCCATCCGCTGCGCTCAAAAGGGGGCGGCTTGTTTCCGGGCTGGCGGCCGTTTTTACGGCCTGCGCCAACGGGAGCGGGCGCATCGGTTCTATGCTGGCGGACGATTGGACGAGGCGGGGTGTAGGGTGCCGTCACCCCGAAGGGGCGACGCACCAGACGTTGGTGTAACCGCAACGCGGCAAGTCGGGCTTGTAGGCTGGTGCTGAGCTGGCGACGCCCGCGTTTACCGCGAATGAATGACCAAGGTTGGCCGCAAGCAGTCACTGGTTTGCGGCCAACCTTGTTTGGGTTTGCTATCCGCTGTGCGGATGATGTTTGTCTGGCGCTTCCCGCTTGGCGCTGCCGGCCGGCGGTGCATCATGGCGCTCTACTTTTATTGCATGATGAAAGGCAGATTTTTGCCTGCATGGCATTTGTATTTGTGCTGCGGCTGGTCATTACTGTGAAGGGGACACTTCACGGGGGCTTGCATCATGTCACGCACTACGCTTCTGGCCGGCACGCTGCTGGCTTCCTTGCTGGCGGCACCGCTGGCGCAGGCCAGCCATGCCTGGGGCAATTACCACTGGGCCCGCACCGGCAACCCGTTTACCGTGCCGCTGGGCAATAACGTCGACAGCAACTGGCTGGAATTCTTCAAAACGGCGGCGGCGGACTGGACCAGCTCTGCGGTGCTGGACACACAGATGGTGGCCGGTGGCACCACCGCCAAGCGTTGCCGGCCGACGAGCGGCCGGGTCGAGGTCTGCAATTCGGCGTATGGCAATAACGGCTGGCTGGGGCTGGCGCAGATTTGGGCCAGCGGCAGCCATATCGTGCAGGGCACCACCAAGCTCAACGACAGCTACTTCAAGACCGCCAGCTACAACACGCCGGCCTGGCGCCAGCTGGTGATGTGCCAGGAGGTGGGCCACAATTTCGGGCTGGGGCATCAGGACGAGAACTTCAATAACGAAAACCTCGGCTCCTGCATGGACTACACCCGCAGCCCGGACAGCAACCAGCACCCCAATGCTCACGACTACGCGCAGCTGGAGACCATTTACAGCCACGACGACGACAGCACCACGCTGGCGGCGATGCCGGCGGCGATGGCCAATCTGGAGCTGGCGACTCCCGGTCAGTGGGGGCGGCTGTTGCGCAGCCAGCGTGGCGGCATGGTGGAAACCTATGTGCAGGATTTCGGCCACGGCTGGCGCGTGTATACCCACGTGATCTGGGCGGAGGAGCGCGGTCATCGGCCGCATGACTGAGCCGCGTCGCGCACCGCTTAAGTTGCCAACGTTGGCCGCAAGCCGTTTCGGCTTTGCGGCCAGGCTGCGTTCAGACGGACGTGTTTCCGGCTATCATGACTGCCTGACCGATAGCAGAAGGAAGCCCGCGATGCCCTACGTTGCCACCTATTCCGCCGCCGCGCCGGAGCGCGCGGCGCTAGATGCCACCCCCGGCACGCTGCTGCTGGAGTTCGGCGTCGACTGGTGCCCGCACTGCCAGGCGGCGCAGCCGGCGATCGAACAGGCGCTGGCGGCGCAGCCGGCGCTGACGCACATCAAGGTGGAGGACGGCGCCGGGCGGCGGCTGGGGCGCAGCTTCCGCGTCAAGCTGTGGCCGACGCTGATCCTGCTGCGAGACGGGGTGGAGCTCAACCGCGTGGTGCGGCCGCTGACGGTGGACGAGGTGGCGCCGCTGCTGGCGCTGTGACGCGGCGGTCTTGTCGCTGGTTTCTGCCGGCGGACCGGTTTGCGGTGCGTCGCCCTGCGGGTGACGCACCCTACCTGTGATGCACCCTGCCGTGACGGGCTGGCGATCGACATGGCTTGCGGCCAAGCTTTTCGTTTTCATTTTCGTGTCTTTTCGCGGGTTTCGTGGCCAAGGAAGCCTTGGCCTTTGTCCGTGTCTTCCGTGTGCTTCCGTGGCAAAAACCAAAACCGTTGACCGCGACAAGGTTGGCCGCAAGCCTTGTCGGGTTACGCTGCGCTAACCCGACCTACACCTTTTGCTTTCGTGTGCTTCCGTGGCCAAAAATCAACACCGCCTACCGCGACAAGGCTGGCCGCCATCGCGCCGGCCGAACGCTGCGTTTCTGCCCGGTGGTGGCCTTGCGCGGCGATTTGCCGGACAATCCTGCCTCGATAACAGACGCCCGCGCAGGGCGCACGCTTCTGGATACAGGTCAACGCCGCGACGCGCGCGCTGCCGTATCGTGACCGACAGGATTTTGCCGGGCTGCCACGGGCGGCCCGTTGCCCATTTAGCCAGCGCGGTGTGTGATGCCGCCAGAAAGGAAAACGATGTCCCGCAATCTCGAACTGTTTGAACGTGGCAAGCAAGTGATTCCCGGCGGCGTCAATTCGCCGGTGCGTGCCTTTGGTCAGGTCGGCGGTACGCCGCGCTTCGTCAAGCGTGCCGAGGGCTCCTATTTCTGGGATGCCGACGACAAGCAGTACCTGGATTATGTCGGCAGCTGGGGCCCGGCCATTCTCGGCCACGCCCATCCCGAGGTGGTGAAGGCGGTGCAGGATGCCGCCGTCGGCGGCCTGTCCTTCGGCGCGCCGACCGAAGGCGAGGTCGAGATCGCCGAGGAAATCTGCAAGCTGTTGCCGTCGGTGGAGCAGGTGCGGCTGGTGAGCTCCGGCACCGAGGCGACGATGACGGCGATCCGTCTGGCGCGCGGCTTTACCGGCCGCGACCTGATCGTGAAATTCGAAGGCTGCTACCACGGCCACTCCGACAGCCTGCTGGTCAAGGCCGGCTCCGGCCTGCTGACCTTCGGCAACCCGTCCTCCGGCGGCGTGCCGGCCGACTGCACCAAGCACACGCTGGTGCTGCAGTACAACGACGTGCAGCAGCTGAGCGACACCTTCAAGGAGCTGGGCGACAAGATCGCCGGCGTGATCCTGGAGCCGATCGCCGGCAACATGAACCTGATCAAGCCGTCGGCCGAGTTCGTGCAGGCACTGCGCAGCCTCACCGAGCAACACGGCGCGGTGCTGATCTACGACGAAGTGATGACCGGCTTCCGCGTGGCGCTGGGTTGCGCGCAGGGTCTGCACGGCATCACCCCGGACCTGACCACGCTGGGCAAGGTGGTCGGCGGCGGCATGCCGCTGGCGGCCTTCGGCGGTCGCGCCGACATCATGGGCAAGATCGCGCCGCTGGGGAATGTGTACCAGGCCGGCACGCTGTCCGGTAACCCGCTGTCGGTGGCCGCCGGCCTCGCGACCTTGCGCCTGATCCAGCAGCCGGGCTTCCACGACACCCTCGGCCGCCGCAGCGCCCGCCTGGCCGCCGGTCTCGCCGACGCCGCGCGCGACGCCGGTATCGCCATGTGCACCGACAGCGTCGGCGGCATGTTCGGCTTCTACTTCAGCGACACGGTGCCGGCCAGCTACGCCGAGGCGACGCGCTGCGACATCACCCGCTTCAAGGCCTTCTTCCACGCGATGCTGGACGAGGGCGTGTACCTGGCGCCGTCGGCGTACGAGGCCGGTTTCATCTCCATCGCCCACACCGACGAGCTGGTCGAGCAGACCATCTCCGCCGCACGCCGTGCGCTGAGCCGCGTATAATCTTGCCCTGCCCAAGGTTGGCCGCATGCCCTTGACCGGGTGTGCGGCTTTTTTGTTTTTGTATTTCCCGATCGCCGCCAATGACCGATTTGTTTGCCGCCCACACCATTGATCAACTCGCACCGGCGCATCTGGCCGTGCTGCACGCGCTGGCCTTGCTGCCGGCTGGCGAATCCAGGCCCAACCTGCTGACGCTGCTGCAGCTGAACCTGATCCGCGACGAGCAGGGCAAGGCGGTGAACAATGACAAGCTCGGCGAGATCCTCGGCGATCTGGAGCACCAGGGCTGGGTCGTGCGCACCGCCGGCCTGCCGTACCGCATCGCGGCGGGCGCGCGCAATACCGTGCTGCTGCAGCTGCTGCACGACCGCCAGGAGCGCACCGCCTGGGACGAGCTGCTGACCGAGCACCTGTCGATGTCGCCGGCGGCGCGCGGCAAGCCGGACCTCGCGCAGATCCAGCTGCGGCTGTGGCTGGCGATCCTGCACGGCCAGGTCGGCGCGGCGCAGGACTGGCTGCAGCGCTACCAGCAGGCGGCGGCACTGCACAGCGGCAGCCTGCCGCAGGCGCCGTTCAAGCGCCTGTTCGCCAATGCCGCCGGACGCCAGCTGTTCGACCAGCTGGTCGACGACATCCAGGTGCTGCTGCTGCTGGACTACCTGCCGGAGGCCAACTACCGCTTCGATACCTTCCGCGAGGGTTACCGCTACGCGCTGTCGCGGCTGGACGACGGCTACCGCGACTGGGACCAGCTCACCAGCCTGCTGATGCTGCAGTTCCTGTGGCGCGGCGACATCCAGCGCCTGCTGCAGGAGGCCGCCGCTGGCGAGGGCTTTGCCATCAGCAGCCTGTTCTTTTTGCACACCGTGTCCGGCCGTTACGGCGAGGCCCTGGCCACGCTGCAGCAGTGGCTGGACGAGCTGAAGGAGCAGACGCAGAAACGCAAGATCGAGCTGCCGGCCGACCTCAACGCCTTCCACTGCATCGCGCTGCTGGGCAGCCCGGACAGCCCGCAGCGCAGCAGCGCGCTGAAGCAGGCGATCAGCAGCGGCATCCGCCAGCACTTCGGCCACAGCTACTACGTGTTGCAGCATCTGGTGCTGCAGCACGAGGGCGGCGCCATCAGCAACAACCTGACCTTGCCGGACGCCTCGACGCTGACCGGCGTCGACGGCCTGCTGCTGGCGCTGGCGATGTACTGGCTGGACGTGAAACAGGCGCGCACGCCGCAGTGGCAGGCGGCGCTGCAGAACTTCCGCGAACAGATGCAGGACGAGGGCTACCTGTGGGTGGCCGCCGAGCTGGACGCCCTGCTGGCGGCGCAGTTCGGCCAGCCGCGGCTGCAGCCGGAGTGGCACCGCCAGCACCGGCTGAAGCCGCTGCTGGAAGCGTTCCAGCGCCAGGAAGCGTGGCAGCAGGCGCTGCACGCGCTGCGCCAGCTCGGCCCCAACAAGAGCGAGAGCCGCAGCACGGCGGTGCAGGGCCAGACGCGGCTGGCGTGGCTGCTCAGCGCCGGCGCTCACGGCGTGATGCTGGAAGCGCGCGAGCAGAAGCGCTCGGCCAAGAACCAGTGGAGCCGCGGCCGCACCGTGTCGTGGCGCCGCCTGTTCGACGGCGACGACAGCCTCGACTACCTGCTGCCGCAGGACCAGCAGATCATCAAGGTGCTGCGCGCGCAGCACGAGCACCACTACCACGCCAGCAGCATCTACGAGATCGACGCCGAAAAGGCGCTGCCGCAGCTGATCGGCCATCCGGCGGTGTACTGGAGCGACGCGCCGGATGTCGGCATCGACATCGTCGCCGGCAGCGTGGCGCTGCAACTGCAGGAAAGCGGCGAGCTGATCCGCATCAAGCTGGTGCCGGGCAAGATCGCGCCGGACAGCGAGATCGTGTGGGACAAGGCGACGCCGACGCGGTTGGCGGTGTACAGCATCAGCAAGGAAGTGCGCCAGATCGCCACCATCCTCGGCAAGGAGCTGACCGTGCCGCGTGCGGCCAAGGCGCAATTGCTGGAGGCGGTGCGCGACATCGCGCCGCTGGTGCCGGTGCACACCGACATGCCGGAGCTGGCGGCGCACATCGACAGCGTGCCGGCCGACGGCCGCATCTACGCCCACCTGCTGCCGCTGAGCGAGGGGCTGCGCCTGCAACTGCTGGTGCGGCCGCTGCCGGGTGGCAACTGGTGCAAGCCCGGCGCCGGGTTGGAGAACATCGTCGGCGACAGCGACGGCAAGGCGATCCAGACTCGTCGCAACCTGAAAAAGGAACAGAAGGCGCTGAAGAGCGTGCTGGCCGCCTGTCCGCTGCTGGCCGCCAGCGACAACGACGGCCAGGAGTGGCTGCTGGCCGAGCCGCAGGCGGCGCTGGAAGTGCTATCCGAACTGCAGGCGCTGGACAGCGCGCTGCTGGAGTGCGTGTGGCCGGAAGGCGAGCGCCTGCGCATCAAGTCGCGCCGCGGCCTGACGCAGCTGAGCCTGGGCATCAAGCAGCAGGGCGACTGGTTCGTGCTGAATGGCGCGCTAAAGCTGGACGACGGCCGCGTGCTGCAACTGCGTGACCTGCTGGAGCTGATGCGCGACACGCCGGGGCGCTTCCTCAAGCTTGGCGACGACGACTGGCTGGCGCTGACCGAGGCGATGAAGAAGCGGCTGGAAGAACTGGCGCTGCTGGCCGACCACGTTGGCCGCGACGGCCTGCGCGTGTCGGCGCTGGCCGCCGCGCAGCTGGCGGAGCTGGCCGGCGAGGTCGGCGATTTCGACGCCGACGACGCGTGGCAGGCGCAGGCCGAGCGCCTGCAGTCGCTGCAGGCATTCCAGCCGCAGCTGCCGTCCACGCTGCAGGCCGAGCTGCGCGACTACCAGCGCGACGGCTACGACTGGATGGCGCGGCTGGCGCACTGGGGCGTCGGCGCCTGTCTCGCCGACGACATGGGTCTGGGCAAGACGGTGCAGACGCTGGCGCTGCTGCTGGCGCGCGCGCCGGGCGGGCCGCAGCTGGTGGTGGCACCGACCTCGGTGGCGCTGAACTGGTTGTCGGAAGCGGCGCGTTTCGCGCCGACGCTGAAGGTGCGCCCGTATCACCAGTTCCGCTCGCTGGTCGACCTCGGGCCGCTGGATCTGGTGGTGGTCAGCTACGGCCTGCTGCAGCAGGACGCCGCCGCCTTTGCCGCCATCGAATGGCAAAGCGTGGTGCTGGACGAGGCGCAGGCGATCAAGAACGCCGGCACCAAGCGCGCGCAGGCGGTGATGGACCTGCAGGCCGGCTTCCGCCTGGCGGCCAGCGGCACGCCGGTAGAAAACCACCTCGGCGAGCTGTGGAGCCTGTTCCGCTTCCTCAACCCCGGCCTGCTCGGCAGCCAGGAACGCTTCGCGCAGCGCTTCGGCAACCCGATCGAGCGCGGCGACAAGGGCGCGAAAAAGGCGCTCAAGGCGCTGATCCAGCCCTTCATCCTGCGCCGCACCAAGACCCAGGTGCTGGACGAGCTGCCGCCGCGCACCGAGATCACACGCAAGGTGCCGCTGTCGGCCGACGAGCTGCACCTGTACGAGGCGATGCGGCAGCAGGCGGTGGCCAAGCTGGACGAGCTGAAGGGGGCCGACGGCAAGCAGATGCAGGTGCTGGCCGAGATCACCAAGCTGCGCCGATTCTGCTGCCATCCGCAGCTGGTGCTGAAGGACAGCACCATCGCCGGCAGCAAGCTGGCGGCGTTTGCCGACATCGCCGACGAACTGCTGGAAAACGGCCACAAGGCGCTGGTGTTCAGCCAGTTTGTCGACCACCTGTCGCTGGTGCGCCAGCATCTGGACGCGCGCGGTGTCGCCTACCAGTATCTGGACGGCACCACCCCGGCCAAGGCGCGCAAGGAGCGCGTCGACGCCTTCCAGCGCGGCGAGGGCGACATCTTCCTGATCAGCCTGAAGGCCGGCGGTACCGGCCTCAACCTGACCGCCGCCGACTACGTGATCCACCTCGACCCGTGGTGGAACCCGGCGGTGGAAGACCAGGCCTCCGATCGCGCCTACCGCATGGGGCAGCAGCGGCCGGTGACCATCTACCGGCTGGTGGCGGAGCACACCATCGAGGAGCAGATCGTGGCGCTGCACGCGGCCAAGCGCGACCTCGCCGACAGCCTGCTGGAAGGCGGCGACGTCAGCGCGCGGCTGGATGCCGACGCGTTGCTGGCGCTGCTCAAGGGCGCCTGAGCGCCTGTTCACGATCTGCTGCGCTTCGTGAAACGTTGCGCGGTGAGTACGGCTTCGGCATGCTGGTTTATATCTGGATAAACGCCGCTTCCTCAGCCGTTTTCGCCTTGTCTCGCGTGAGCGCGCGAGATCGTGGACTGGCTCTGAGATGGCGGGCGCCGGCCTGCCGGCACCACCATGCATTGGGCATTGACCTTGCTTGCGCTGGATCAAATCGGGGGGCGTTGGCCGGCGTAGCATGAAATCGACCGCCTGTTTCAGGCAACGACCCACCCACAAGGAGCCTGCCCATGTTTCCAGAATTCCGCGACCTGATTTCCCAGCTGAAAACCGAAGACAGCCGCTTCAGCCGTCTGTTCGACAAGCACAACGAGCTTGATCAGCAGATCAAGAACATGGAAGCGCACATCACCCCGGCCACGCCGCTGGAGATCGAGACCCTGAAAAAGGAAAAGCTGCAGCTGAAGGACGAGCTGTACGTGATCCTGAAGAGTGCCTCGGTCAGCGCCGGCTGATCGCTGCCGACCATGAAAAAACCGCCTGATGCACAGGCGGTTTTTTTTATGGCTGGCCGGCGACTTAAGCAGCCAGTGCCGCCAGCAGCGTGTCCGGCTGGCTGTGGCCGTCCAGCAGCAGGCGGATGCGGTTGAAGGTGGTACTGGCCAGCTGCGGGTGCTTGGCAAACGGCACCAGGCCGTCGTGCGGCCAGCCGGCGGCCAGCAGCACCTGCTTACGGAAGGTACTGCCGGCGACGCCGCCGCCGCCCATCTGCATCAGCTGCTGTTCGATCAGTGTGTGCGGAAACGGGGTGCGGCGCAGGGTGCTGAAGTGATCGGGGTGCACTGCTTCGTCAAAGGCCATGTCTGCTCCTTGGTGGCTTGTCATTGTCATTGCATTGAACACGCGATGGTCGCCGCCGGCAAGCGTTGTCGCAGCCGGCGGCCGCGACACGGACTGCGCAGGCGGTTGCGGCCAGGCTTGTGCGGCGCAGGCTGATGTAGTTTTACGCTTACGTAACTTAAGGCTTACGTCACCAGTGTTACCGGATTTTTTTGTTTTTCGTGCAACAAATCCCTGTTTGTCGCGCAAAAACTTGGTGTTGTTTGCGTTTTGGCAGGCCGGGATGAACCTCGCCGACTACAAATCGGCGACAATGGCGGACTCAGCTGTCCCCCTCTGTCCATCCCTGTTGTCGAGGTTTGTCATGTCGCTGCAAGCACCGTCCTATATTCAGCATTCCGAACTCATCGCCTGGGTTGCCCAAGTGGCTGCCCTGACCAAACCGGCCGCCATTCACTGGGTGGATGGTTCGGCAGAAGAAAACGAGCAGTTGCTGGCGCAAATGGTCAAGGCCGGTACCCTGACCCGCCTCAACCCGGCCAAGCGCGCCAATTCCTACGCCGCCTTCTCCGATCCGTCCGACGTGGCGCGGGTGGAAGACCGCACCTATGTCTGCAGCGCGCACAAGGCCGACGCCGGCCCCAACAACAACTGGATGGCGCCGGACGAGATGCGCGGCACGCTGAACGGCCTGTTCGACGGCTGCATGGCCGGTCGCACCATGTACGTGATTCCGTTCAGCATGGGCCCGCTCGGTAGTCCGATCGCGCACATCGGCATCGAGATCACCGATTCGCCGTACGTGGTGGCGTCGATGCGCATCATGACGCGCATGGGCCGTGCGGTGTACGAGGTGCTGGGCAAGGATGGCGCCTTCGTGCCGTGCGTGCACTCGGTGGGCGCGCCGCTGGCCGCCGGAGCGGCCGACAAGCCGTGGCCGTGCAACCCGGACACCAAGTACATCGTGCACTTCCCGGAATCGCGCGAGATCTGGTCCTACGGCTCCGGCTACGGCGGCAACGCGCTGCTGGGCAAGAAGTGCTTCGCGCTGCGCATCGCCTCCACCATGGGCCGCGACCAGGGCTGGCTGGCCGAACACATGCTGATCCTCGGCGTGGAAAGCCCGCAAGGCGAGAAGTCCTACGTCGCGGCGGCCTTCCCCAGCGCCTGCGGCAAGACCAACTTCGCGATGCTGATCCCGCCCAAGAGCTACAACGGCTGGAAGGTCAGCACCGTCGGCGACGACATCGCCTGGATCAAGCCGGGTGCCGACGGCAAGCTGTACGCGATCAACCCGGAAAACGGCTACTTCGGCGTGGCGCCGGGCACCTCGGTGAAATCCAACCCCAACGCGATGGCGATGCTGCACGAGAACGTGATCTTCACCAACGTGGCGCTGACCGATGACGGCGACGTGTGGTGGGAAGGCATGAGCAAGGAAGCACCGGCACACCTCACCGACTGGCAGGGCCAGGACTGGACGCCGGAAATCGGCAAGCAGACCGGGCGCAAGGCGGCACACCCGAACGCGCGCTTCACCGTGGCCGCCACCCAGTGCCCGTCGCTGGACGCGGCGTGGAACGACCCGGCCGGGGTGCCGATCTCGGCCTTCATCTTCGGCGGCCGCCGCTCTTCCACCGTGCCGCTGGTGTTCCAGGCCGCCGGCTGGGCCGAGGGCGTGTACATGGCGGCGACCATGGGTTCGGAAACCACCGCCGCCGCCTTTGGCGCGCAGGGTGTCACCCGCCGCGACCCGTTCGCGATGCTGCCGTTCTGTGGCTACCACATGGGCGACTATTTCCAGCACTGGCTGGACATCGGCCAGCGCGTCAGCCAGGCACCGGGCATCTTCTGCGTCAACTGGTTCCGTACCGACAAGGACGGCAAATTCCTGTGGCCGGGCTTCGGCGACAACATGCGCGTGCTGGAGTGGATCGTCGGCCGCGTGCAGGGCCGCGCCGCGGCGGTGTCCGGCCCGCTGGGCTGGGTGCCGGAACACGGCGACCTGAACTGGGAAGGGCTGGACGAAGTCACTGCCGAGCGCTTTGCCGCGCTGATGGCGCTGGACCACGCCACCTGGCAGCACGAGCTGGCGGCGCACGACGAATGGTTCGCCAAGTTGGCCGACCGCCTGCCGCCGGCACTGGCGGCGCAGCGTACCCGCCTCAGCGCGGCGCTGATCGCCTGACGCACGGCCTTACTGCGCAAAACGGCTGCCCGCGGGCAGCCGTTTTTGTTTGCGGCCAACCTTGGCCGGCTGCGCTACAGTGCGATAAAGATGTTGCGCATTAATACGCTTAACGCTATTGTCATTAGCCCGTTTTATAACCTGTACTGGCATAACCTTGCTGTTATGTCGGGAAAAGGAGTGTTCTTTATGCTGTCATGGTTCGAAAGCCGGGTGAATCCGTATCCGGAAACCCCGCCCGCGCAACCGCCGCAAGGCTTCTTCCCCTTCATCTGGGCGGCCACCGCCGGCACGCGGCCGCTGATCCTGGCGATGACCACGCTCACCGCCTGCATCGGCGCCTTCGAGGCGCTGCTGTTCTCCATGCTCGGCTCGGTGGTGGACTGGCTGGGCAAGGTGCCGCCGGCGCTGCTGTGGCAGGAGCAGAAGCACAACCTGCTGCTGCTGGCCGGCATCCTGCTGGCCAGCCCGCTGCTGATCGCCTTGCAGGCGATGTGCAAATACCAGGGCCTGGCCGGCAACTTCCCGATGCGCCTGCGCTGGATCTATCACCGCCACCTGCTCGGCCAGAGCATGAGCTTCTACCAGGACGAATTCGCCGGCCGCGTGTCGGCCAAGGTGATGCAGACCGCGCTGGCGGTACGCGACACGGTGATGATCGTCACCGACATTCTGGTGTTCGTGGTGATCTACTTCGTCACCATGATCGCGGTGGTCGGCAGCTTCGATACCGCGTTGCTGTGGCCGTTCATCGGCTGGCTGCTGCTGTACGTGGCGACGCTGGCCTACTTCGTGCCGCGGCTGGGCAAGGCCGCCAGCGCGCAGGCCGACGCGCGCAGCCTGATGACCGGGCGCATCACCGACGCCTACACCAATATCGCCACCGTCAAGCTGTTCTCGCACGGCCAGCGCGAGGCCGGCTTTGCCCGCGGCGCGATGCAGGAATTCCTGCACACAGCCTACCGCCAGATGCGGCTGGTCAGCGGCTTCGAGATCGTCAACCACCTGCTGAGCATGCTGCTGATCGCCAGCACCGCCGGCGCCACGCTGTGGCTGTGGACGCGCGGCGCGGTCGGCGTCGGCGCGGTGGCGGCGGCCACCGCGATGGCGCTGCGCCTGAACGGCATCTCGCACTGGATCATGTGGGAGATGTCCAGCCTGTTCGAGCACATCGGCACGGTGCAGGACGGCATCAACACCCTGTCGCGTGCGGTGGCGATCAAGGACGCGCCGCAGGCGCAGCCGCTCAAGGTTGGCCGTGGCGAGGTGCGCTTCGAGCAGGTCAGCTTCAGCTACGGCGGCACGCGCACGGTGATCGACGAGCTGTCGCTGACCATCCGCCCCGGCGAGAAGATCGGCCTCGTCGGTCGCAGCGGCGCCGGCAAGTCCACCATCGTCAACCTGCTGCTGCGCTTCTACGACGTGGAACACGGCCGCATCCTGATCGACGGCCAGGACGTCGCGCAGGTGACGCAGGACAGCCTGCGCGCGCAGGTGGGCATGGTGACGCAGGACACCTCGCTGCTGCACCGTTCGGTGCGCGACAACCTGCTGTACGGCCGCAATGACGCCAGCGACGCGCAGATGATCGCCGCCGCCGAGCGCGCCGAGGCGCACGAATTCATCCAGACGCTGACCGATCCGAAAGGGCGCAGCGGCTACGACGCCCACGTCGGCGAGCGCGGCGTGAAGCTGTCCGGTGGCCAGCGGCAGCGGGTGGCCATCGCGCGGGTGATGCTGAAGGACGCGCCGATCCTGCTGCTGGACGAGGCCACCAGCGCGCTGGATTCGGAGGTGGAAGCGGCGATCCAGCGCAGCCTGTACCGGCTGATGGAGGGCAAGACGGTGGTGGCGATCGCGCACCGGCTGTCGACCATCGCGGCGATGGACCGCCTGATCGTGCTGGACAAGGGCCGCATCGTGGAGGAAGGCGACCATGCCAGCCTGCTGGCGCGCGGCGGCCTGTACGCGCGGCTGTGGGCGCACCAGAGCGGCGGCTTCCTCGGCGAGGAGGCGGAGGACGACGAGACGGCGCTCAGCCTGGGTTGAGCTTGGGTTGAGCGCGGCGCAGACCAGAACGGCGGGGTTTCCCCGCCGTTTTGCATGCTGTGCGCTACAGCGCCTGGCCGCTGATCTGTTTCGCCAGCTCGATGGCCTTCAGCGTGGCGGCGACATCCCCCTGCACCCCGGCCTTGGCGTACCAGCGGATCGCGCTTTCCAGGTCGCGGCGCACGCCGTGGCCGTACTCGTACATGCTGGCGATCAGGTATTGCGCGCCGGCGTCGCCCTGTTCCGCGGCCTTCTCATACCAGTAGGCGGCGCGGGCGTAGTCCTGCGGTGCGCCGCGGCCGAGGAAAAACTGGGTGCCGAGGTCGATCTGCGCCACGATCAGGCCGTGGTTGGCGGCGCGGTCGAACCAGTAGGTGGCGCGCGTCAGCGATTTGGGTACCGCGTCGCCGTTTTCGTAGAGGATGCCCAGCGCGTGCTCGGCCTGCGGCAGCTGCTGCTCGGCTGCCTTGCGCAGCCAGTACAGCGCCTTGGGCTTGCTGGTGGCGACGGCCTCGCCGCGCCAGTACAGCATCGCCAGATTGAAGGCGGCGACCCGGTCACCGGCACCGGCCGCTTCCTCGAAGTGCTGGCGCGCGCTGGCCAGCTTGCCGTCGCGGTAGTCCTGCCAGCCGGGCACCGCCGGCGGCTCTGCGGCCAACGCTGGCGTCGAGCCCAGTATCAGGCACAGCAGCAAAGACAGATGTCGCATGGTGTCCCCCTTCCTGTCCGGGCACGGGTGCGTTTGGCAGCGGCGCACGATTCTGCTGCGACCGGATCGCAGCGGGCGACACGGCGTTCAAACAGTGGCGACAGCCGTGTCTGCCAGCAGGCAAACGCCGCTTGCTCAGTCCTTGTCGGCCTGTCGCGCCGTCGCTCGCCAGCTCGTGAACACGCTGTTACAGCCCCCAGCGCCGGTAAATGGCGTCCAGCTTGCCGGCGCGCTGCAGGCGCTGCAGCGCACTGGCAAAGCGTTGTGCCCGCGCGCTGTCGCCCTTGGCGAAGGCGACATAGCGCGGCATTTCCACCAGCGGACGCGGCAGGATGCGTACCTGCTGCTCTGCCCGCTGTTCGCGCACGAAGTGCATCAGCTGCAGGCGGTCGCCGACGATGATGTCGATGCGGCCGGCCAGCAGCATGGCGACCAGCTGGCGCGGATTCTGCGCGCTGCTGTCGCGCACCAGCTCGAAACTGTCAAAGGCGGCCTCGTAGGCATAGCCGCTGACCTGGCCGACGACATACGGCCTCAGGTCGTCCAGCCGGCGCCAGTCGGCCAGCGGCAGCTTGCGCGTGGTCATGAACACGGTGGCGCCGCTGCGCAGCGGGCCGACCAGCTCGTACTGCGCCTTGCGCTCCGGCGTGCCGGCGAACTGGAACGCCATCTCGGCATCGCCCAGCGCCAGCATCTGCTTCACCCGCGCCCACGGATACAGCCGCAGCTGGTATTCGATGCCGGCTTCGCGCAGCACCGCCTGCACCACTTCCACGTCCAGCCCGCGCGGCTGCGGGTCTTCGCCGTACTGGAAACTGTACGGCGCGAACTGCTCGTCGCCGACCACGCGCCAGCCGCCGGCCAGTGCCGGCAGTGCCGCACTCAGCAGCAGGCAGAACAGGAATAAGCGCACAGGCACCTCCGACCGTATCCTGATTTCATGCTAGACCATGGCCGGCACAATGCCCGCGTCAGCGGATCTTGTTCCAGTTGGCGATCGCTTCCTTGCGATTGTCGGCCTGCGAGCCGATCGCCGAGCAGGTGCCCTGGCCGGCGTAACGCGAGCACTGCACCCAGAAACGGCGCGAGCCGGCTTTGACCACCTCGGCGGGGGCGCCGCATTTGTGGCAGGGCTTGGGGGTAACGGGCGTGAGGTCGCTCATGTTCGGCTCGCTGGATAAGGGAAAGGGACGGCGATGATACCGCAAAGCCTGCGGCCAACGTGGCCGGCTGTTAAGCTGCTTACTTCACTGTAGTCAGGGATGGCAGATGATGCATGGCGACACGGCAGCACGCATGACCCCGCAGGCCTTTCAGGCACTGATCGACGAGGCGCTGCCGCTGTGCGCGCTGTTCGGCATCCGCTGCGAGCACATCGGCTACGGCCGGGCCCGGCTGCGCATGCAGTTCAATCCGGCGCAGATCCGCCCCGGCGGCACCGTCGCCGGGCCGGCGCTGATGGCGATTGCCGACGCCACGCTGTACGCGGTGGTGCTGGGCATGATCGGCCCGGTGGAGCTGGCGGTGACCACCAGCCTCAACATCAATTTCCTGCGCAAGCCGCCGCCGGCGGACATCATCGCCGAAGGCCGCATCCTCAAGCTGGGGCAGCGGCTGGCGGTGGGCGAGGTGCTACTGTACTCCGACGGCGCCGCCGAGCCGGTGGCGCACGTCAGCGGCACCTACTCCATTCCGCCACGCTGAGCGCAAAAAAACCGCCCCTGGCGCAGGGCGGCAGGGGCGGTGGTGGTAGCGCTGACGGCTTACTGCTTGATCGGGTCGATGGCGATTTCGACGCGGCGGTTCCTGGCGCGGCCTTCGGCAGTACCGTTATCGGCTACCGGCTGGCTTGCGGCGTAGCCGACGCTGCGGATGCGCGCGGCGGCGACGCCACGCTGCTGCAGCACGCTGGCCACGGCGGCGGCACGGCGCTCGGACAAGCTCTGGTTCAGCGCCTGGCTGCCGGTGCTATCGGTATGGCCGGCCACTACCATGGTGGTGTCGGCGTACTGTGCCAGCACGCCGGCTACGTCACCCAGCGTCTTCACCGCGCCGCTGCCCAGCGTGGCGCTGCCGGTGGCAAAGGTGATGTTTTCCGGCATCACCAGCTTGATCTGGTCGCCGACGCGCTGCACCTGCACCTGGCTGTTGGCCAGTTTTTCGCGCAGCAGTTTTTCCTGGTAGTCCATGTAGGCGCCGACACCGGCACCCAGTGCGCCGCAGGCCAGTGCCGAGTTGCGTGCGCCTTTGCCGCCATGGGTCAGCGCGCCGACGATACCGCAGGCAGCGGCGGCGCCGAGGCCGTAGGTGGCGGTCTTGCTCATTTCATTCTGGCCGGTTTGCGGATTGACTGCACAACCGGTAACGGCGACGGCGAGGCTGGCGATGGCCAGCGATTTGATGGAAAGCTTCACGGTAGTTCCTTTGCAAGCAAGGGTTTCAACAGGTGGGCGCCCGATACGTGCCGGGCGCTGGTTATGACCCGGTTGGTGGCAAGGACCGGTGTGTGGCTCTGCGGCCAACCTTGGTTTTAGCACGTGCGACTAAAAATTGCCGCGACGTGACTCGTGTGCATACGGGCGTTTTACCACGGCCGCCAGGCGGTCGCAGCAAAAAATGCGGCGCGCCAGCCGGGCGCGCCGCGTTTCGATGGCAATGGCTTGCGCTGCTTCAGTGCAGGCCGAGCATGCTTTTCGCCACCGCTTCGGCGATGCGGATGCCGTCGACGCCGGCCGACAGGATGCCGCCGGCGTAACCGGCGCCTTCGCCGGCCGGATACAGGCCGCGTACGTTCAGGCTTTGCAGGTCGTCGCCACGGGTGATGCGCAGCGGCGAGCTGGTGCGCGTCTCCAGCCCGGTCAGTACCGCGTCGTGCATCGCGTAGCCGCGGATCTGGCGGTCGAAGGCCGGCAGCGCCTCGCGCATCGCCTCCACCGCGTACGGCGGCAGGATGCTGGCGAGATCGCTCATCTTCACCCCCGGTTTGTACGATGGCTCCACTTCACCCAGTTGCGTCGACGGCTTGCCGGCGAGGAAGTCGCCGACCAGCTGCGCCGGCGCCTCGTAGTTCTCGCCGCCGAGCTTGAATGCCAGCTCTTCCAGCTGGCGCTGCAGCGCGATGCCGGCCAGCGGGCCGTCGCCCGGATAGTCTTCCGGCGTGATGCTGACCACCAGCGCCGAGTTGGCGTTGCGCTCGTTACGCGAATACTGGCTCATGCCGTTGGTGACCAGGCGCCCCGGCTCGGACGCGGCGGCGACCACGGTGCCGCCCGGGCACATGCAGAAGCTGTACACCGCGCGGCCGTTCTTGGCGTGGTGCACCAGCTTGTAGTCGGCGGCGCCGAGGATAGGGTGGCCGGCGTGCTTGCCGTGGCGGGCCTTGTCGATCAGCGACTGCGGGTGCTCGATGCGGCAGCCGATGGAGAACGGCTTGGCCTCCATGTACACGCCGCGCGCGTGCAGCATCTCGAAGGTGTCGCGCGCGCTGTGACCCAGCGCCATCACCACGTGGTCGGACAGCAGCTGTTCGCCGTTTTCCAGCACCACGCCGCGCAGCTGGCGCTGCTCGCCGTCGCCCTCCAGCAGGACGTCGGTGACCTTGTGCTCGAAGCGAATCTCGCCGCCCAGCTCGATGATGGTGGCGCGCATCTTCTCCACCATCGTCACCAGCTTGAAGGTGCCGATGTGCGGCTTGGCGACGTAGACGATCTCTTCCGGCGCGCCGGCCTTGACGAACTCGGCTATGACCTTGCGGCCGAGGTAGCGCGGGTCCTTGATCTGGCTGTACAGCTTGCCGTCGGAGAAGGTGCCGGCGCCGCCCTCGCCGTACTGCACGTTGGATTCCGGGTTCAGCACGTTCTTGCGCCACAGGCCCCAGGTGTCCTTGGTGCGCTGGCGCACTTCCTTGCCGCGCTCCAGCACGATGGGCCTGAAGCCCATCTGCGCCAGGATCAGCGCGGCGAAGATGCCGCAGGGGCCGAAACCGACCACCAGCGGCCGGCACGGCAGCGTCGCCGGCGCCTGGCCGACGTAGTAGTAGTTCATGTCCGGTGTGGCGCCGACGTGCGGGTCGCCCTTGAACTTCTTCAGCAGCGCGTCTTCGCTGGCGATGTCCAGATCGACGATGTAGATCAGCTGCTGCGAGGAGCGGCGCGCGTCGTAGCTGCGCTTGAAAACGGTGAGCGCGCGGATGGCGCTGTCGGGCACGCCGAGGCGGTCACAGACCGCTTCGCGCAGCGCGGAGTCATGGTGGTCAAGCGGCAGCTTGATTTCGGCGAGTCGCAACATAATCGGGCTTTCATGGGCGGCGGGTAGTGCCGCAAATCGTTGTCAAATCAACAGGGTGCGTATTGTAGGCGAGCGGCGCGCGGGTGTCAGCCGCAAGCTTGGCCGCAGGCCTTGCGGCCAACCCTGTGCGTCAGCGTTCCAGCTCGCGCGCGGTCAGCCACAGCCGGGTGTCGAATTCCAGCTGGTGGTAATCGGGCAGCATGTGGCAGCACAGCTGGTAGAACGCCTTGTCGTGGTTCTTTTCTTTCAGGTGCGCGAGCTCGTGCACCACGATCATCTGCAGGAACGGCTCCGGCGCCTCGCGGAACAGGGTGGCGATGCGGATCTCGTTCTTCGACTTCAACTTGCCGCCCTGCACCCGCGACACGAAGGCGTTGGTGCCCAGCGTGCCGTTGACCGGGTGCATGTTGTTGTCGTACTGCACCTTGGCCAGCGGCGGCGCGTTCTTCAGGTAGCGCTGTTTCAGCGCCATCACGTAGTCGTACAGCGCGCGGTCGGTGGTGGCGTCGTGGCGCTCGGGATAGCGGCGGGTAATCCACTGGCCGAGCTGGCCCTGGTCCAGCAGCGCGCGCACCTTGTCCAGCAGTTCGGCGGGATAGGCTTGCAGATAACTTAGCGGCTGGCTCATGAGGGTAGCGTTCGGTCACGGACGGTGGAAACAGGGACAGCGCCCGGCGGGCGCTGTCGGATAGCGGCGAAGGCGTGCTTAAACGTGCAGCAGCACCATTTTCAGTGGCGGCTTGCCGTCAAAGGACGGGAAGTCGGCTTCCGGAGAGATCCACTCCACGTCGCGTACGGTGCGGCCGGCTTTTTCCGCGCTGCGCTTGAGCTGGTCCAGCCAGGCATCGGCGTCCACCTGCGCCACGTTGTTGCAGCAGATGATGATGCCGCCTTCGGCGGTGGCCAGCAGCGACGGCTTGAACAACGCCGCGTAGTCGTTGATCAGGTCGACGACGCCGAACGGGCTCTTGGCGTAACGCGGCGGATCAAGGAACACCAGATCGAACTGGCGCGCTTCCAGCGGCTGGAACGGAGGCATTTTCTTGCCGCGTACCATCTTGGCCTGGCCGAGGCCGGACAGCTGGCGGATGGCCGGGAAGAAGTCGCTCTGCACGCAACGCGGACGGGTGGCCAGGGTGTTGAGCTTGGCGTTGCCGCGCGCCACACGCAGGCTGGATTCGGCGAAGTCCACGTTCATCACGAAGCTGGCACCGGCCTTGGCAGCGGCCACGCCGACACCGCCGGTGTAGGCGAACAGGTTGAGCACACTCTTGCCTTCGGCCAGCTGCATCACGCGGCGGCGGCCGGCGCGCAGGTCGAGGAACAGCCACGGGTCCTGGCCGTCGTGACGCGCCTCGAAGTGGTAGTTCACGCCCAGCTCGCTGATCACGCGCGGCTGTTGCGCCTCGGCCAGTTCGGCTTCCGGCAGCGGGTTGCCGATGCGCGAATTGCTGCCGCTGCGGTCGTTGTACACCGCGTGCAGGCCCAGCGGCGCGTAGTGGTCGAGGATGGTCTGGTGCTCTTCGTCGCTGAGCGGGGTGTGGAAGGTCTGGATCAGCAGCACATCGCCGTAACGGTCGATGGTGAGGCCGTCGCGGCCTTCGACGCTGCCGTGAAACAGGCGGTAGGCATTGGTGTTTTCGTCGTGCAGTTGCGCCAGCAGCGCGGTGCGCTGGGCATCGGCGGCTTGCAGCAGGGGCAGCAGTGTGGACATGGCTTCTCGCAATTCCTGAAAAAAGTGCGGCCGGTGGTCATCTTGCCCCGGCCGAGAATGGCGGAATTGTACGCTGATACCACCACCGCTGTCGCAGCCGGTGTGGCGTCGCCGCAACCCGCCGCCACATATTGCGGCCAACCTTGGTAGGAATGTGTTCACGATCTCGCAAGCTAGAGCGAGACAAGGCGAAAACGGCTGAGGAAGCGGAGTTTACAAGTCGTAAATGAGCATTCCGAAGCCGTTTTTAACGCGGTATCGCCGAAGCGCAGCAGATCGTGAACAGGTTCTCAGGCCAGCCACCACAGCGCCAGCGCCACGGCCGCCGGCATGGCCTGCACCAGCAGGATCTTGCGGCTGGCGGTGGCGGCGCCGAACACGCCGGCGACGATCACGCAGCCGAGGAAGAACGGCGCGATGGCGGCCGGACTGCCCGGCAGCAGGCTCCAGAGGAGGCCGGCGGCGAGAAAGCCGTTGTACAGTCCCTGGTTGGCGGCCAGCACGCGGCTGGCGGCGGCGAATTCCGGCGTCAGGCCGAAGGCGCGGCGCCCGGCCGGGCGCGTCCACAAGAACATTTCCAGCACCATGATCCAGACATGGAGCAGCGCGACCACGGCGATGGCAATACTGGCGGCGAGCGTCATGACGGCTCCGTTCAGGCGGCGCTTTGCGGCAACGGCAGCGCGGCAAAATCGGCGCTGCGCGGCAAGGCGGCGAGGATGGTGGCCAGTGCCGGCGGCGGTGCGATCAGCTTGCGGCTGCGCAGGTCCAGCCAGGCGCCGGCCACCTCGTACACCGCGGCCAGGGTGCCGTCCGCCTTGCGCATCTCCTGACGAAGGTGCCAGCGGCTGTTGTCCGGACTGGCGGCGGCGATCAGCACATTGATATCCAGCCGTTCCCCCAGGTTCACCTCGCGGCGATAATCGGTGCTTTCGCGGAACAGCACCGGGCCGAAGCCCTGGCGTTTGAATTCGTCGGCGCCGAAGCCGGCCGCCTGCAGCCACTCCAGCCGGGTGTGGGTGCACAGGTCGGCGTAGGCGCTGTGGCGCATGTGCTGGTTGGCGTCGATATCGGCCCAGCGTACCTCGACGACTTTGCTGAATGCGGTCATGAGTGTGATTCCTAAAATAGAACGATCGTGCTATTTTGCACGAAGACAGCAGCAAGGCAAGCGGTGATGACGAAAAAGGCGGCAACGAGAGAGGCAATTCTGCAACAGGCACTGGCGCTGGCCAGTCAGGTCGGCGTCAGCGGGCTGACCATCGGCAGCCTGGCGGCGGCCAGCGGCCTGTCGAAAAGCGGGCTGTTTGCTCATTTCGGCAGCAAGGAGGCGTTGCAGCTGGCGGTGGTGCAGGCGGCGCAGGCGCAGTTCGTCGCCGAGACGGTGCAGCCGGCGCTGGCGTTGCCGCGCGGCATGGCGCGGCTGACGGCGCTGTTCGACGGCTGGCTGGGTCGCATGGAACAGGGCCGCTATCCCGGCGGCTGTCCGCTGCTGGCGGCGGCCTATGAATTCGACGACCAGCCCGGCGCGGTGCGCGAGGCGCTGGTCGCCGGCCAGCGCTGGCAGCGCGAGACGCTGCAGCGGTTGCTGCAGCAGGCCTGCGACGCCGGCGAGCTGGCGGAAGATTGCGATGTGGCGCTACTGGCCTTCATGCTGTTCGGGCTGGTGCAGAGCGCGCACCACGACCAGCAGTTGCTGGACAGCGCCGACGGCGTGGCGCTGGCGCGGCGCGGTTTTGCGCGGCTGATGGCGACGCACGCTGCCGGCTGAGGGTCAGCGTTCGCTGCTGCCGTACAGCCGCTGCGGCGTTACCGCGACGCTGCCTTTTTCCGACGACAGCCACAGCGTGCCGTCCTGCACCGTGGCATTCAGCTGCATGCTGCGCTCGCACAGCGCAGCCAGCTCGGCCAGCGTTTCCGGCGCGATGCTGAAGATGTTGAGGTGGTCGAAGCGGCCAACCTTGCCTTCCATGCCCTGCCACCAGATGTCGGCGGCGCGGCCGCCGTAGGTGTACAGCCACACCCTGGCGGCGCGGCCGCAGGCCTTGCGCAGCCGCTTCTCGTCCGGCTCGCCCAGCTCGATCCACTGTTCGATCTCGTCGCTGAAATTCTTGTGCCACAGGTCCGGCTCGTCGTCGTCGCTGATGCCGCGGGTGAAGGCCATGTATTCGCCGGCGTGCAGCGCGAACACCGCGATGCGCAGCATCATGCGTTCGATGGTTTCCGACGGGTGCTGCGCGATGGTCAGGCTATGGCTGTCGTAATAGCCGCGATCCATGTCGGAAATGGTGAGATCGGCTTTGTAGATGGTGGCTTTCAGTGCCATGGCGGGCTTTCGCTGGGGAAGGTTTCGGTCAAGGCCGGCAGTGTACCGCTTTTGCCCCGCCAGCGCCCGTGGCGGCGGGTATTATTGCCGCTTGGCGACAGCATCTGCTTACGATAGGCTGCTATGCAACGCAAAATGGCGCCGCCAGGGGTAAATATGACGTTGTTCCGCAATTTCATGCTCTTGCTGCTGCTGGCATGGTCGCTGCCGGCGCTGGCCGGCGACGCGCCACTGCGGGTGCGCTTTTCCAACCAGGCCTACCCGCCGTTCATGGGCGAGCAGCTGCCGCGCGGCGGCATCCTGTCGGCGGTGGTGAGCGAGGTGTTCCGCCGCGGCAATGTCAGCGTCCGCTACGACTGGTATCCCAACCATCGTGCCATCCAGCTGGCGCGCAATGGCGATGTTGACGGCAGCCTCGGCTGGACGCCGAACGAGGAGCGGCTGCGCGACCTGCTGTTTTCCGAGCCGGTGATGCCGTTCCGCATGGTGCTGTTCCAGCGCGCCGGCGAAAGCTATCCGTGGCAGACGCTGGCCGATCTCGCGCCCTACCGTTTCGGCATCACCGCCGGCAATTTCTATTCCGATGCCTTCAGCAGCCTGCAGCAGCAGGGCGTGCTCAAGGTCGACATCGCCAGCGACGACGGCAGCAACCTGCGCAAGCTGCTGGCCGGCCGCATCGATCTGTTCCCGATGGAGTGGGAGGCCGGGCAGCTGCTGGCACGCAGCACGCTGCGGCAGTCGCAGGCGCGGCAGCTGGTGCCGCAGGCACGCGAGTACTGGACCACGCCGCTGTGCGTGGTGGTGTCGCGCAAGCATCCGCAGGCGGCGGAGCTGATCGCCCGCTTCAACCGCGAGCTGCGCAAGATGCGCGACAGCGGCGAGCTGGCGCGGCTGGTCGCGCAGACGCGGCAGCAGGTGTACGCCCGTCTCGGCGTCGGCTGACTTGGCGCCGCTAGCTAAACCCCTGATCCTGCGTTGCGCCTCCTTGCCGTACGACGGGTACTGTCTGCGTCGGCGCGCCCTGGCTCGGGTGCGCTGCGAGGTCTTGTTGGCGGCGCTTATTGCCGCTGTGCCATGCGCGCCGCCAGCTGCCGCTGTTCGCCGTCGCCGGCCTGCAGCGCGGCGATCACCGCGGCCACGTCTTCCGGTTTGCGGTTCTGGCTCAGTTTTTCCTTCACCTCCCAGCGCGTGACGCGCAGCCGGAAACCGACGATGGCGCGCTGCATCGCCGCCAGCGCCGCGACCGGTATCGCCGCCGGCGTCCAGCCGTCGGCGCCTTCGAAACGGGCGGCCAGTTGCGTGAGCAGCGTGGCCAGCTCGTCGCCGCTGACCGCCTCGGCCTGGCCGTGGGCGTGCGCCACGCGGTAGTTCCAGGTCGGCACCATGCCGGGGGTGACGTACCAGCGCGGCGACACGTAGCCATGCTCGCCGTGGAAGATGGCGACGCTGGGTGCGCTCAGCAGCGCGGCGCTGTGGCCGTTGGCGGCGGCGAGGTGGCCGAGCAGGCAGTCGGGGTGGTGCGGATCGGGCAGCAACACCAGGTGGCTGAGCCACGGCGTGTCCTGCTGCTGGGTCAGCAGCGTGGCAAACGGAAACTCGGCGGCGAGATTGCGGCCAACGTTGGCCGCGGCGGCAAAGGACGGGGGCTGGTACAAGGGCATGGCTGGCTCCGGGCTTGGGATTGGCCCTGATGTTGCTGCCCGGCTGGCTCCTTGCCCAGTGCCACTTTCTGCCGCTGCCAAGGAGCCAGTCCAGTGCGGCGGACAAGGCCTCGCCGCGTACCTGCACCAAGGCGCGTCGCCGCAGCCGGGACAACAGGCCCGCCAGGGCGGCGCCACGCCGGATCAGGGAACGCGGCGTAAAAAAAGCCAGCACCGGCAAGGCCGGGGCTGGCAATCATCATCAGAGGGGAATAAGCGGCGGCTCAGTCCACTTCGTCGAACGGCAGGCCGACGTAGTTTTCGGCGATGGTCTTCAGCCCGGCCGGCGAGCTGGTGTAGTAGTCGTAGTCGGTGCGCTGCATGCGCTTGTCGAAGGCGTCGGCGTCCGGGAAGTCGTGCAGCAGGGTGGTCATGAACCAGGAGAAGCGCTCGGCCTTCCAGATACGGCGCAGGGCCAGCTCGGAGTATTTCTCCAGCAGGTCGGTACGGCCTTCCTGGTACACCTTCACCAGGATGCGGTACAGGTAGCACACGTCGGAGGCGGCCAGGTTCAGGCCCTTGGCGCCGGTCGGCGGCACGATGTGGGCGGCGTCGCCGACCAGGAACAGCTTGCCGTACTGCATCGGCTCCACCACGTAGCTGCGCAGCGGGGCGATGCTTTTCTCCAGCGACGGGCCGGTCACCAGCTTGTCGGCCACGTCCTGCGGCAGCCGGGTTTTCAGTTCGTCCCAGAAGCGTTCGTCGGACCAGTCTTCCACCTTGTCGGTCAGCGGCACCTGCAGGTAGTAGCGGCTGCGGGTTGCCGAGCGCTGGCTGCACAGCACGAAACCGCGCTCGTGCTGCGCGTAGATCAGCTCGTCGTTCACCGGCGGGGTGTCAGACAGCAGGCCCAGCCAGCCGAACGGGTACACGCGTTCGTAGTGGCTGAGCACCTCGGCCGGAATGCTCTTGCGCGACACGCCGTGGAAGCCGTCGCAGCCGGCGATGTAGTCGCAGTCCAGGCGCACGGTTTCGCCGTTTTTCTCGAAGGTGATGTAGGGCTTTTCGCCCTTGAGCTCGTGCGGCTGCACATTCTCGGCCTGGTAGATGGTGGTGGCGCCGCTGGCGGTGCGCGCTTCCATCAGGTCGCGGGTGACTTCGGTCTGGCCGTACACCACCACGGTGTCGCCGCCGGTGAGTTCCTTCAGGTCGATGCGGTCGCGGCGGCCGTTGTAGATCAGCTCGATGCCGTCGTGCACCAAGCCTTCGCGGTCCATGCGCTCGGCGACGCCGGCCTCGCGCATCATGTTGACCATGCCCTGCTCCAGCACGCCGGCGCGGATGCGGCCCAGCACGTAATCCGGGGTCTGGCGTTCCAGAATGATGTTGTCGATGCCGGCCTTGTGCAGCAATTGGCCCAGCAGCAGGCCGGACGGGCCGGCGCCGATGATGGCGACTTGTGTTTTCATGATCGCGTTCCTCTTGTGTTGCTTTTTGCTGTGTATAGCCCAGCGCTCTGGCTGGTGTGACGGTATTTTTGGTCAGCAGCGGGCGACATAACAGGCAATTTCAGGTAAAAAAACAGGACTTTTCGCAGAAGCGCATGGGAAATATGATGTTGCAGCCCAGCAGGGACATTCCGGTATTCAAGCTGTATGGCGAGGGCGCGGCGTGGCCGACGCCGGACCTGCTGCACTGTGAAAGCATCTCCAGCCGCAGCCAGCGCCACGGCTGGGAGATCGACCAGCACCGCCACGCCGACCTGTACCAGCTGCTGTACGTGCGCCGCGGCCCGGCGACGCTGTTCATCGAGGAGCACTGCACGCCGGTGGCGGTGCCGGTGATCCAGGTGGTGCCGGCGATGTGCGTGCACGGTTTCCAGTTTCACGACAGCATCGACGGCTACATCATCACCCTCGCTGCGCCGCTGGTGGCGTGGCTGCAGGAGTGCCTGGCCAACTGCCCGCCGCTGCTGCAGCAGCCGGGCTGCTACGCCGCCGATGCCGAGCTGGACGCGCTGTTCCTCGCCATCGCCCGCGAATACGCGACCCCCGCCGCCGGCCGCGACGTGCTGCTGCGCTCGCTGATGTGCGCGCTGGTGGTGCTGCTCAGCCGGCAGCTGCCGCAGGTGGCCGCCAGCGAAGACCGCCCCGACCGCGGCCAGCCGCAGCTGGTGAAATTCTCGGCGCTGGTGGAACAGCACTACGCCGCGCACTGGCCGGTCAGCCGCTACGCGCGGCAGCTGGGCGTCACCAGCGCCTATCTCAACAGCGTCTGCCGCCGCCTGACCGGGCACAGCGCGCTGCAGATCGTGCACCAGCGCCAGCTGCTGGAGGCGAAGCGCAACCTGATCTACACCGTGCTGACGGTGAGCCAGATCGCCGATGTGCTGGGTTTTGCCGAGCCGGCCTACTTCATCCGCTTCTTCCGCCGCCTCACCGGCGTCACCCCGCGCGTGTTCCGCCAGCGTGGCGGCGTGGTGCCGGCGCTGCCCGCGACGGCGGCAAAGCGTCATAATGGCGGCTCCGCCCCGGCAAGCGAGCACACCTCTTGAGCAAATACGGCACCATCGTCCAGCACGTCATCGACAGCATCGAACACGGCAGCTACCAGGCCGGCGATGCGCTGCCCTCGCTGCGCCAGCTGGTGGCGCAGCACGCGGTCAGCCTCAATACCGCGCGTCGCGCCTACTACGAGCTGGAGCGGCTGGGCTATGTCGAGGCGCACGCCCGCAGCGGCTACGTGGTCGCCGCCGGCGCGCTGCACGGCGCCGACAGGTTGGCCGCACCGCTGGGCGCGCCGTTCATCGACACCGCGCTGTACGACACCCGGCCGCTGACGCACGCCTTCATCGGCGCCATGCGCCGCTACGACCAGGCGCTGGCCGAGCCGGCGCTGGCCGGGCTGCCCGCGCTGCGGCGCCAGATCGCACAGCAGGCGCACGCCGAGGGCTGGCGGCTGCAGGCCGACGACGTGCTGGTGACCTGCGGTGGCATGGAGGCGCTGTCGCTGGCGATCGCCGCGGTCACCCACGGTATCGCCGACCCCTGCGTCGCGGTGTTGCTGCCGGCGTTTCCCGGCCTGCTCGGCTGGCTGGGCGAGCACGGCGTGCGCGTGCTGCCGCTGGTGGCGGATGCCGACGACCGCCTGCCGCTGGCGGCGCTGGCGCAGGCGCTGGCCGCCGGCGAGGTGCACGCTATCGCGCTGATGAGCGCGTTCTGCCACCCGCACGGCCGCTCGCTGCCGGCAGCCAGCCAGCAGGCGCTGCTGGCGCTGGCGCAGCAGTACGACGTGCCGCTGATCGAGGACGACGCCTATCGCCATCTCGGTTTTGCCGACGCGGTGCCGCAGCCGCTGAAAGCGCTGGACCACGACGGCCGCGTGCTGTTGTGCAGCACCTTTTCCAAGTCGCTGGCGCCGGGCTACCGCGTCGGCTGGCTGGCGCCGGGGCGCTACGCCGACATCGTGCGCCGGCTGAAACTGGCGCACACGCTGGCGTCACCGCTGCCCAACCAGCTGGCGTTGGCGGAGCTGCTGGCCGGCGGCCGCCACCTGCCGCTGCTGGCGCGCCTGCGCGGCCAGCTGGCGCAAAAGGTGCGCGCACTGGAGGCGGCGTTGCAGCCACGGCTGCCGGACGGCGTGGTGCTGCGCGCGGCGGAGGGCGGCTATTTCGTGTGGCTGGAACAGCTGCCGTGCGACAGCGTGCAGCTGGCGGCCGACGCCGAGCGTGAGGGCATCGTGCTGGCGCCCGGCACCCTGTGTCTGCCGGGCGAGGCCGGCCGTCGCGCGCTGCGGCTGAACGCCAGCTATTTCGATCCGCTGCGGCAGCAGGCGGCGCTGGACTGGCTGGCGCGCGCGCTGCGGCAGGGCTGAGCGCTGCGGCCAACCTTGTCGCCGTTTACGGCATCAGCAGCCGAGCTTCCTCGTGCAGCACCTGGCTCGGGTCGTCGAGGTTGACGATGCGCACGCTGACGGTGTGGCTGCCGCTGGGCAGCAGCGCCGGATCGGCGACCAGCGCGACGTTGAAGCTGGTGACGCTGTCGCCGGCCACCTGCAGCGGCGGTGCCTCCACCCGCACCAGCCCGGCGCTTTCCACCTGCAGCTGGTAGCGGCGGCTGTCGCGCTCGGTGTTCATGATGCGCACGTTGTAGACGTTCTCGATGTAGCCGTCGTTGCTCTCGCGCTGCATCACCGCGCGGTCGCGCAGGATGTCGACCTTGAACGGCACCCGCAGCGCGAGGCCGGTGGCCGACAGCGCGACGATGGCCAGCAGCAGGCCGCTGTAGACCAGCGCGCGCGGCCGCTGCCGCAGCGACGGCAGCGGCTGCTGTTGTTCCATCGCGTGCTGGGTGCTGAAGCGGATCAGGCCGCGCGCCTGGCCGGTCTTGTCCATCACCTCGTCGCAGACGTCGATGCAGGCGGCACAGCCGATGCACTCGTACTGCAAGCCTTCGCGGATGTCGATGCCGGTCGGGCACACCTGCACGCACAGCCCGCAATCGACGCAGGCGCCCTGCGGCTTGTCATCGCGGCCAACGTTGGCCGCAATCGGGATGATGGCGTGCTGCTTGCGTCGCGCGCCGCGCGGTTCGCCGCGCTTGTCGTCGTAGGCCACCAGCAGCGTGTCGCGGTCGAACATCGCACCCTGGAAGCGGGCGTACGGGCACATGTGCTTGCAGACCTGCTCGCGCAGCACGCCGGCCAGCAGCCAGGTAAAGCCGCCGTAGCTGAGCGCGAACAGCGCCTCCCACACCCCGATGTGGCCGGCGCCGAGGTTGGCCGCCAGCTCGCGCATCGGCGTGAAATAGCCGACCAGGGTCAGGCCGGTCCACAGCGAAAACGCGGCCATCAGCAGCTGCGTGCTGCCCTTGCGCAGCACTTTTTCCGCGCCCCACGGTGCGGCGTCGCGCTTGCGGCGCTGGTTGGGCGGGCCTTCCACCCAGCGCTCGATCCAGATCATGATCTCGGTGTACACCGTCTGCGGACAGGAAAAGCCGCACCACAGCCGCCCGGCCAGCATCGTCCACAGGAACAGCCCCAGCGCCGCCACGATCAGCGCCGCCGCCAGGTAGATGAAGTCCTGCGGCAGCAGGGTGAGGCCGAACAGGTACAGGCGCATGCTGTCGAAATCGAAGCGCGTCGCCTGCTGTCCGTCCCAGTTCAGCCACGGCAGGCCGAAGTAGAGCAGCTGGGTGATGACGACGAAGGCGACGCGCAGGGTGTTGAAACGGCCGCCGGTGAGGCGCGGGTAGACTTTGCTGGAGACGAAGTGCAGGGGCGTTGCCATGATGCGGACCCAAAGAGAAACGATGCCCGAGCTTAGGCGGCGTGCCTCGGTGGCAACAGGCACAGAGCGGCGCGATCGGCAGGACACAGCCGTGCCGGCGGCAAGCAGGTTTGACGTGGATCAGACGGAACGCTGCGGCCAACGTTGGCCGCAGGTCCCGGAACGGGTTCACGATCTCGCGCGCTCACGCGGGACAAGGCGAAAACGGCTGAGGAAGCGGCGTTGATCCGGATATGAACAAGCATGCCGAAGCCGTTTTTAACGCCGTATTGCCCCCGGTGATATCGGTCGCAGCAGATCGCGAACCGGTGCTCAGCCGGTACGCACGCAGTTGCGGCCTTCCTGCTTGGCGAGGTACAGCGCGGCGTCGGCGCGCGCGATCAGCGGCGTCGGCGTTTCCTCGCCGGGGTACAGCTCGCTGATGCCGATGCTGACGGTGAAGCGCACCGCTTCGCCGCCCAGCGGGTTGTCGAGGCTGATCTGCTCCACCGCCTCGCGCACCCGCTGCATGATCAGGCTGGCGTTGTAGCGGTCGGTATCCGGCAGCAGGATGGCGAACTCCTCGCCGCCCAGGCGGCCGCAGACATCCTCCAGCCGCACGTTGAACTGGATGCAGGAGGCGAAGCGGCGCAGCACCTCGTCGCCGAAGCCGTGACCGAAGCGGTCGTTGAGGCGCTTGAAGAAGTCGAGGTCCAGCATCGCCAGCGACAGCGGCCGTTGCCAGCGCTGGCCGCGCGCGATTTCCTCCTGCGCCCGTTGCAGGAACTGGCGGCGGTTGTACAGCCCGGTCAGCTCGTCGGTGTTGGCGAGGCGTTCCAGGTCGGCCTGCAGCTTCTTGGCGGCGCTGATGTCGTACTTGATGGCGACGATGTGGATCAGCTCGTTGTACTGGTCGCGCACCGGTGCCACCGACACCGTCTCGACATAGGTGTGGCCGTCGCGGTGGGTGCTGGTCAGCTCGCCGCGCCAGTTCTTGCCGTCGTGGATCGCCTGCGCCAGCTGCTCGTGCAGCTCCGGCTGCTGTTCCAGCAGCAACTGCGCCAGCTGGCGCTGGCCGCGCACCTCGTCGAGGCGGTAGCCGGTCAGGCTGCTGAACGCCGGGTTGATGTACTGCACCACGCCGTTGCCGTCGGCGATGGCGATGGCCTCGGCGGCGTAGTCGATCGCCGCGCTGCGGATCGACAGCGCCTCGCTCAGCGCCACGTTGTGCAGGTAGCGGCGGGTGGCGTACACGATCAGCAGCACCATCACCAGCCAGCTGCTAAGGAACAGCACCAGCTTGCTCCACCACGGCTCGAGCAGGGTTTCCTTGTCGATGCCGACCGACACGATCACCGGCAGGTGCTCGATCTGGCGCGTGGCGTGCAGGCGGCGGCGGCCGTCGAAGGGCGAGGTCGCCTCGTACTGCGCCTCGCTCAGCTGGTTGCGGATCATCGCCTCGGCTTCCGGGTCCGGCACCGGCTGCGTCGGCAGTTTCGGCAGCATCGGCTGGCGCGCCAGCAGCTGGCGCCGCTTGTCGGCAAAGACCAGCACGTCGTAGCGGTTGCCGATCATCGCGCGGTTGATCTGGGTCTGGAAGTGCTCGACGCGCACCGCGCTGCCGATCAGGCCGATCACCTTGCCGTCGTCGCCGCGCACCCGCTGCGTGGCCAGCACCACGTCGTCGCCGGCGATGGTGTGGAAGCGTTCGCTGACGAAGCGGTCGTCGCGGTTGTTGGCCAGCATCGCCTTGCAGTAGCTGCGCTCGCTGGCGTCAAAGCCGGGCGATACCTTGAACGACAGCACCAGCTTGCAGTCGCGGTCGACCAGGATCAGGTCGTAGGCTTGCGGCATTCCGTGCATCGCGCGCACCAGCCGCGTCTCCAGCGCGCTGCGCGCCGGGCTGTCGCTGGTGGCGGCAAAGTCGGCGGCGCCGAGCTGCTTGGCCAGCGCGCTCTGGATCAGGTCGATTTCGCGGAATTCGCGCTGGATCCATTCCGTCAGCAGCAGGTTGGTGACGCGGGCCTGGTTGAAGCCCTGCTTCAGCGCGCTGCGGTAGGAAGAGGCCAGCTCCAGCGCGCCGAGGCCGAGCAGCAGCAGGCACAGCGCGGCACTGAGCAGTAGCGTCTTGGCGGTGAGGCTGGACAGGGAAAAGCGCGGGACAGTGGGCATACGTTCGGTGACGAAGTCGCGATAAGGGATTCTCGCATGAAGTTTTGCGCCGCCGCATGACGATTTGCAGCGGCGGGCGCAACGCGTTGTAATGCGCGCTTCGGGTCTGAGTGAGTCTATGTCATGGAATACCGGTTCGGGTTTGCCGAAATACCGCTGCGTTTGCGCCGCAGCGCGCAGTTATTGTGGCTGTCGCTGCTGCTGGGTGCGGTGACGCAGCTGGGCGAGCGGCTGTGGCTGGGTAGTGCTTTGCCGCTGGTGGAGCTGGCGCGGCTGCTGGCCTTCGTGGTGCTGGCCTACGGCCTGTCGGCGTGGGTGGTGTGGGAGCTGGCGCGCGGCCGGCCGTGGGCGCGGCTGGCACTCAGCGGCTGGCTGCTGCTGTCGCTGTTCGCGTGGCTGAGCCAGCTGGCGACGGCGCTGCCGTGGTGGCAGCACGGCGCCGACGCGCTGGTGTTGCTGCTGGACGCGCTGGCGTTGTACCTGGCGTGGACGGGCAGCGCCGCGCAGTGGTTCCGTAGCCAGCGCCACGCCGTCGACGCGGTGCCTTCCGATCACGACTAGCCGGCGCGGCCCGCCGCGTTGCGACGCATCGGCGTGGAAGATGTCGTCAACAGGCGTCTTTTTGCGCCAACACCGGCTTGTGTCGGTGTTTTTCTTGATCTTCGCAGGCGGTGAGTAGCCGCCATGGCGCACCGTGACGGCACGGCAAAAGCAATGCGGCCAACCTTGCAACAAGGTTGGCCGCATTGCTTTTGTGCTCAGCGGCTGAAGATCAGGCGCAGGCCGAGGGCGACGAACACGGTGCCGGCGATGCGGTCCAGCCACATGCTGCGGCGCGGCGTGGTCATCAGCCATTGGCCGGCGTAGCCGGAAAAATAGCCGAGCAGGCCGAACAGCAGCGCCGCCTGCAGCGTGAACAGCACCCCCAGCTGCAGCGTCTGCCAGGCGATGTCACCGCCGTCGGCGACGATGAACTGCGGCAGGAAGGCGAGAAAGAACAGCACCACCTTGGGGTTGATGGCATTGGCCAGCAGCCCCTTGCCGAACAGCGCCGCCAGCCCGTCCTGTTGGCCCTGGCCGCCGCCCTGCCACTGCCGGCCGTGGCTGCGCAGCGCCTGCACCCCCAGCCATACCAGATACAGCCCGCCGGCGAGCTTCAGCGCCAGGAAAGCGGTGGCCGACGCCGCCAGCAGCGCGCTGATGCCGGCCGCGGCCAGCAGGGTGTGGCTGAGACAGCCCAGCGCGCAGCCCAGCCCGAACACCATGCCGTGACGCCGCCCGCGCGCGATGCCGAGGCTCAGCACCATCAGGTTGTCCGGCCCCGGCGACAGTGTGATCAGCATGGCGGCGGCGAGAAAAGCGACAATCTGGTCGGGGGTCAGCATCATTGGCTCCTGCTATAAAGACTGCATTATCAGAGGCTTTCGGGCACGGCGTGAGTGGCTCGGCACCGGTTCACGATCTGCTGCGGCTTGATCTCTCGGGGCGATACGGCGTTGAAAACGGCTGCGGCATGCTTATCCGGATAAACGCCGCTTCCTCAGCCGTTTTCGCCTAGCCTCGCGTGAGCGTGCGAGATCGCGAACTCGTTCTCAGGCCAGCGCCTTGCCGAAGATGATCAGGTCGCGGTGCACGCCGTCCAGCACTGCCACGCGCGGGAAGTGCGCCCACTGCGCAAAGCCGTGGCGCTGGAACAGCGCGAGGCTGGGCAGGTTGTGACCGAACACGAAGCCGAGCAGGTTCTCCACGCCGTACTGCGGCGCGATGTCCAGTACCTGCTGCAGCAAGCGGCTGCCCATGCCGCGCCCGCGACAGCTTTCCGCCAGATAGATGCTGACCTCGGCGGTGCCGTTGTAGGCAGGACGGCCGTAGAAATCGGACAGGCTGATCCAGGCGATGACGGCACCCTGTTCGCGCACCACCCACAGCGGGCGGCGTTCGGCGTTGTGGGCATGGAACCACGGCAGCCGGCTGTCGACGCTGACCGGTTCCAGATCGGCGGTCACCATGCGCCCGGCGATGGTGCTGTTGTAGATGGCGACGATCTGCGGCAAGTCGTCGAGGGTGGCAATGTCCAGCTGCACGTGACTCATGGTGTCTCCTTGTTCCGATCGAAACATTGTGCTGGATGGCGGCGGCTTTGTGAATGTGCAATCCGGCTGCAGAACAGACTGTTTTGCGATGCCATTTCAGGATGGCTTCTGTCGGGTGGTAAACGCTGCTGGTCCAATTTTGTAATAAATGTAATGAAATACATGATTTATATACGTTATAAGTCGCGTCTGTGCGGTGATGGGCGGTGGTGTTGCCGTATGGGCTTGGCCGAGGTGCGGGGGCGGGTTGTCGCCGCGTCGCGTCACCGCAGTGCATGGGGCTGTGGCGAGGTGGGGACGGTCAGGCAGTGAGGTGCCGAGGCGGCAAGGTGGCGAGCTGTGCCGCAAGGCTAGGCTTGCGGCCGTCGGCGGGATGTTGGCCGGGTGGTTGCGACGACGCGGCTGCCAACGAGACCGAGCACCGGTGGCGCGGGGTGCAGGCAGTTGGCTGGCGCTGCGCGAATGCACGCTGACGCCTAAGCCGTGGCAAGGTTGGCCGCAGCCGGCTACGACATCTTGTGCACCGCGTCGGAGGGCAGATTGCCGCCGGTGCGGCGTGAGCGCAGTTGGGTGCCGCGGCGGTAACGGGTGGTGCTGCCGCGCAGGGCGAGCGCTGTTACCGGTCCTGTTGGTGCTGACGGCGGTTGCTGTTCTTTGGTCGTGGGGTGATGTACGGGGTGCTCATGCCGTCAGCCGGGCCGTGCTGAACACCGCCGGCTGTCAGCTCCAGCGGCGTTCAGGATACGGCAGGCCGCATGAGCGCTGTTGCTGCTCATCAGCCAGGGGTGTGATTAGGGCTGTCGCTGTCGACCACGCGGTTGCGGCCGCCGGACTTGGCCAGGTACAGGCGGCGATCGGCGCTGTCGAACAGCTGGTTCCAGCTGGCGCCGGGCTGCGGCGTGCAGCTGGCGACACCGATGCTGGCGGTCAGTTGTGTCGCCGGGTCGGCGGGGTTGAGCAGGATATCGTTCAGCGCGCGGCACAGCTTGTCGGCAACTTGGCGCGCACCGGCGGCGTCGGTGTCCGGCAACAGCAGGCAGAATTCCTCGCCGCCGATGCGGGCGAAGATGTCGCCCTGGCGCACCTCGTCGGCGATGTGGTCGGCCACCGCGCGCAGCGCCTGGTCGCCCTTGCGATGGCCGTAGGTGTCGTTGATGTTCTTGAAGTGGTCGAGGTCTATCATCAGCAGCGCCAGCGAGCGCTGCTGGCGGCCGTGCAGTGCGTACTGGCGCAGTGCCAGATCGAAGAAGGTGCGGCGGTTGAAGATGCCGGTCAGCGGGTCGAGCGCGGCCAGCTTGCTCAGCTGGCGGTATTGCAGCTCGCGCTGCACCTGGATGAAGCCGAGCTGCAGCATCACCGCGCTGAGCAGGGTCAGCAACAGCAGTGCGGGGCGGTTGAACAGCGGCAGTGTGTCCGGCTGGCCGGCGCTGGCGGCATAGGCCAGCAGGTAGAGGCAGAACAGCGCGCTGGCGCTGCCCAGTACCAGCGCCGCCGGGCCGCGCTTGCGGCGCTTGTGCAGCAGCTGGTGGGCGATGCCGGCGAAGAACCAGCTGCTGACCAGCAGGAACAGTGTCTGGCACGGCGTGGCCTGCGGCAGCAGGAAAAAGCCGCCGAGCAGCAGCCCGGTCTGTGCCGCCGAGGCCACGGCGCCGTGCCACCACGGGCGGCGGCTCTCGGTCAGCCGCGCCACCGCCTGGCCGAGCAGCTCGTTCTTCAGGCCGGTGAGCAGCGCGCTGGGTAGCAGCCAGGCGCTGATGCCACCGGCCGGCAGCAGCGCGGGCGGAAAGGCGAAGTACAGCATCAGCGCCGCCATCAGCAGCGAGCCGCCGAGCCAGAACGCCTCGATGCCGCGGCCGGTGAGCCGGTCACGCCCCGCGTACACCATCACCCCGCCAATGCCGTAGACCAGGGCAATGGCGGTGAGGAGGGTCGGGGTGTCCAGCGGTGCCATGCGGCCAATATCCTGATCGGTTATTTTTTAAAAAAGCAATCGGTAATTGTACCACGGTTTTAATCAGTATCTGTAAGCTGCCGCGTTGATTTTAAAGAATTATCCGTTCAGAAAGATGGACTTATCCGTCATGACGGCGCCGCAGGCGGGCGCGCCGGCTGGCACGGGGCGACATGCTAGAATGCGCGCCATGGAACTGTATCGATTCTTGCAACAACAGGGCTTCGGCGGGCGCAAGGCCTGCCGCGAGCTGGTGGACTACGGCCTGGTCGAGCTGGACGGCGTGGTCGCGTCCGATTGGCGCATGGCGGTGACGCCGGCGACGATCCGCACGCTGCGTGTCGATGGCGAGATGTGGCCGGTACTGGCGCTGCCGTGCTATCTGATGCTGCACAAGCCAGCCGGCTACGAGACCTCGCACCAGCCGCAGCACCACCTCAGCGTGTTTCGCCTGCTGCCGTGGCAGTTCGCCAATCTCGGCATCGCCGCCGTCGGCCGGCTGGATGTCGACACCACCGGCCTCCTGCTGTTTTCCACCGACGGCCAGTTTGTCCACAGCCTGAGCTCGCCGCGTAAAGTTATCCCCAAGTGCTACCAGGTCACCACCCGCCACGTCATCACGCCGCAACTGTTGCAGCAGCTGCGCGACGGCGTGCTGCTGCACGACGAGAGCGCGCCGCTGGCCGCCACGCTGGTTGAGCAGCTGGACGAGCACCGTTTCAACATGAGCATCACCCAGGGCAAGTACCATCAGGTGAAGCGCATGGTCGCCGCCGCCGGCAACCGTGTCGAGCAGCTGCACCGCATCGCGATGGGGGCGCTGTCACTCGGCGAGCTGGCGGAAGGGCAGTGGCGGCTGCTGGATGCGGCGGAGCTGGCGCTGCTCGGCTATCCGGCACCGGCTTAGCGCCGCCTGGCCCGGCTCCGGTTCGTGGCCAAATAGGCACGACCCACAAAGCACTGCGGCCAACCTTGAGCAAGGTTGGCCGCAGTGTTGATTGCCGTCCGGAACCGATCACTCGGGATCCGGGCTTCAGGGCTGGGGCGTCAGCTGCAGGGTGGCGGCAGCGGCGTCAATGCCGCCCAGGTTGCGCACCTGGCGGTAGCCGAGCTGTTGCAGCTGCTGCAGCGCCATCGCGGAGCGATTGCCAGTGCGGCAGTACAACTGGATCGGGGTGTCCTTGTCCGGCACCAATTGCTGGATCTCGCTGCCGATGCGGTCGAGCGGCAGCAGCGTGGCACCTGGCAGGTGACGCTGCGCGTATTCTTCCGGGCTGCGCACATCGATCAGCAGGGCGTCAGCCAGCGCACTGCCCAGCCACAGACTGCAGGCGAGGGCAAGCACGCTACGGACCAGGAGTTTCATCAGCAGCCGTTCTCCAGCGCGATTTTCAGTGCGTCCTGATAGTGGCGTTCGGCCTTTTCCGGCTTGTCGATCGCCAGCAGCAGCTTGGCCAGTTCGGCGTGCGCACACAGGGTAGGCTGAATAGACAGGCTGGCTTCCAGATAGTTCTGCGCCTTGCCCCACAGCTGTTCGGCGTGTGCGAGGCGACCCAGCGACAGCAGCAGCAGGTGGTCGCGCGGCCGTGATTTCAGCCAGTTTTCCGCATCGCGCAGCAGCGTCAGCCGGCGCGGGCTGTCGATGTGGCCGGCCAGCAGGCCCAGCTCGCGCGCCAGCTCCGGCGTCGCCTGTTCGTCGTCGGACAGCGCGCCGGCGATCAGCTCCGCCGCCATGTCGTAGGCGTCGAGCTTGATCAGCTGGTTGGCGATGTCGGCGACCAGCGCCGGGTTCTGCCGCTCGACCCCGGGAATGCGTTTCAGCCAGTCGCGGATCTCGCGCTCGCTGCTGAAGCTGGCCAGCTGCTGGCGGTAGGCGGCCAGGCGGTAGCGGCGCGCCTGTTCCGCTTCCAGCGCGTCGGCCTTCAGCAGTTTCTCGGTCAGCGTCAGCACGTGCTCCGGCTGCTTCAGCATCAGGCGGATCTTCAGCTCCAGCCGCAGCGCCGAGGTCAGGTTGCTGGAGATGGCGCGCGCGCGCTCGACGGCGGCCAGCGCCTCCAGCGGCTGCTTGCCGTCGAGGCGGATCTGCGCTTCGAGCATGTGGCGCGCCAGCTGGATGCGTTCCGGCATGTCTTCCAGCCGTGCCAGATAGCCGTCGCGGCGTTCCAGATCCTGCACGCTGGCGGCGCTGCGCGCGGCGATCATCAGTGCCAGCCCACGGTTCTCATCGGAATACTCGTCGTCGATCGACTTCAGCGCCTCGCGTTCGGCGCGCTGGAAGCGGCCTTCGAACATCGCGATCGCCGCCTCGCGCAGCGCGTGGCGCGACGCCTTCAGCTTGCGCTGGCGCTGGTAGGTGCGCACCTCGTGCGGCAGGTTGGCCGCAATGCCGAGCAGACGCAGCACGCCGTAGGCAACCAGGATCAGCAGCACGATGGCGAGGATCAGGAAGTTGAACGACACCTCCATGCGATACGGCGGCACGAACAGGATGGCGTAGCCGGTGTTGATGGTGGAGGCAAGGCCAATCAGCACCGCGAGGGCAAACAGCCCGACGACCCAGAATACGAATCTCACGCTTTATTCCTCTTTGTTGCCCTGCGCTTCGCGCACGGCTTTCAGGCTGGCAGACAGGTCCGGCAGCGTCACGCTCAGGCGTACCGCGGCCAGCTCGGACAGCACCGCCTGCCACTGGCGGGTGGTCGGCGCATCGCGGTCGAAGTAGCGCGCGGCGTACTGGCCGGCGGCGGCGAGATCGGCCTGATAGGTGGCGCCGTCGCGCTGGATCAGCGCCAGACGCGCGTCCAGCAGGCGCATTTTCAGGTTTTCACGCAGGAAGAATGCCTGCTCCGGCGACAGCAGCAGCGCCTCCGGCTTGTCCATGCGGCGGATGCGCACCAGGTCGCCCAGGCTCTGCGTCAGCTCGCCGGCCAGGCGCGACCACCACGGCGCATCGGCGGCCACGTTGAGCTGTGCCACCGGCTTGCCGCCGAGGCGGTGATGGTCGATCACCAGCGGCAGCGTCTCGGCGCCCAGCATCAGGGTGTCCAGCTTGACGGTCAGGCCGACGGTGTCGAGGTAGGGCAGCGCCTTCAGCGTTTCCAGATCCTTGGCCACCGCGCGCTTGACGCCGATCAGGCCGGGATTGTCGAAGTGCGACAGCCGGGTCTGCACCACTTCCAGTGCCGACACCGCGCCGCTGATATTGCCGGCCAGTTGCAGCTGCTGGCTGGCGACGCCGAGGGTGTGTTCCACTTCGGACAGCAGCCAGTCGCTGCGGTCCTTGGTCAGCTCCTGGTACATGCCGCTGAGGGTGGCGTACTGTCCGGCGGACTCGTTGACGCGGGCCTCGACCAGCGCCAGCTTGGCCTGCAGTTCGCGGGTACTGGCCTGGGTCAGTTCGGCCTGGTTCTGCAGTGCCTTGGTGCTGCCTCCGGCGTCGGCCAGCCGTTCGGCCAGCGCCTGCTGCGCCTTGTTCAATTGCTGGCGGGTATCCAGATACTGCCAGCCGGTGAGGCCCAGCGCGACGACAGCAACGATCAGCGCAAGGTTGACGGGTGGTTTGTTCGGCTTGCTGCTGCCGTTTTCAACTGGAGTGGCTTCGCTCATGGATGACGGAGAACCGGAGTGTGGCCCAGCCAAAAGGCGTGGCCGTGTTTGCTCGAATATGGCGGCATCTGCGCCGGAATTATTGCGCCCTGCCGTGCTGTCTCGCGGCGCGGCGGCAGCGAAACAAATCTTAACAGAACCGTGGCATTGTAACCGCGCCGCCCCGGTGCTGCCAGCGGCGCGGCCCGGCGGCTAGTGAGGAGTGGAGAACAGCGCGCACAGCGCCTGCTCGTCGGCGGCGTGCAGCGGCTGTGCCACGCCCAGCTGCTGCAGGGTGACGGCAATGCGCGGGTGCAGCGCGATGAAACGGCAGGCCAGCAGCGCACGCTGGCGCGTGGCGCCGGCCTGCTGGAACAGCAGCTCTGCGCTGTGGCTGGAGGTGATCAGCAGCGCCGGCGACGGGCCGGCGGCAACGAGGCGGTCGAACAGCGCCCAGTCGGCCTGTACCGGCACGCGGCGATACACCGCCGCGTAGTGCACCTGCGCGCCGCGGCGGGCGAGGGTTTCCCCAAGTTGTGGCCGGCCGCCGTCGCCGCGCACAATCAGTACCGTCTGTCCGGCCAGCTGTTGCAGTGGCGGCAGCGCCAGCAGCGCGTCGCTGTCGTTGCCGTGCGGCGGATGCAGCACCGCGCGGCCACTGAGCGCGGCCAGCTTGTTGGCACTGGCGCGGCCGACGCAGGCAAGCTTGGCCGCAAGCGGCAGGCCGGCAAGGTGCGGCCACGCCAGTTCGATGCAGGACGGGCTGACGAAGACCAGCCAGTCGGCGGCCGCGGCCTGCTGTGGCAATGCCACCAGCGCGCGCTCATTGGCGACGGTGTCCTCGACGCAGAACGGCAGCGCCGCGATGCCGGCGGCAGCCAGCCGCTGTGCCTGTTGTGCCGCCTGCGCCTGCGGCCGCACCAGTAGCAAGGTTGGCCGCAGCGTGGCCGGCATATTACTTGGCGGCCTGTTCGGCGATGACTGCGGCGATCAGCGGGCCGGCATCCTGCTCCAGCAGCTTCTTGGCCACCGCGCGGCCAAGCGCGTCGGCGTAGTCGCGTGGTGCGCTGGCGCTGGCGGTGAGCATCACCGAGCCGTCGGGATGGGCGACGAAACCGCCGAGGGTGATCACGTCGTCGGTGATGGTGGCAAAGCCGCCGATCGGAATCTGGCAGCTGCCGCCCAGCACCCGCGACAGCGAACGTTCGGCACTGACGCAGGCGTGGGTGTCGGCGTGGTTCAGCGGCGCCAGCAGTTCGATCAGGTCGGCGCGGTCGGCGCGGATCTCGATGCCCAGCGCGCCCTGGCCGACGGCCGGCAGGCTTTCCGACGGCGCCAGTTCGGCGCGGATGCGTTCGGCGAGCTCCAGGCGCTTCAGGCCGGCGGCGGCGAGGATGATGGCGTCAAATTCGCCGTCGTCCAGCTTGCGCAGCCGGGTCTGCACGTTGCCGCGCAGCGGCTTGATGACCAGATGCGGGAAGCGGGCGCGGATCTGCGATTCGCGGCGCAGGCTGGAGGTGCCGACCACGGCACCGGCCGGCAGCTCGTGCAGGCTGCTGTAGCGGTTGGACACGAAGGCGTCGCGCGGGTCTTCGCGTTCGCAGATCGCGGCCAGCGCGAAGCCTTCCGGCAGGTTCATCGGCACGTCCTTGATGGAGTGCACGGCGATGTCGGCGCGGCCTTCCTGCAGCGCCAGCTCCAGTTCCTTCACGAACAGGCCCTTGCCGCCGATCTTGGACAGGGTCTTGTCGAGGATCTGGTCGCCCTGGGTGGTCATGCCGAGGATCTCCACCGTCAGCGCCGGATACAGCGCCTCGAGGCGGGCTTTGATGTGTTCGGCCTGCCACATGGCAAGTTTGCTTTCGCGGCTGGCGATGACGAGTTTGTTCATGGACGGCGATCCTGCACGGGCAAATGGGAAGATGGCGCGCATTTTAGCACGAGCGTTGCGGCCAACCTTGATGCAAGGCAGTGTGTGTAGCTGCAACAGTACTTGTAGTTTAACTACACGGCGGCGGCGTTTTGCGGCAGGATTGACTAGCGCAGCAAGCTCAGCATCAGCGGCAGGCTCAGCATCGCCGCCAGCGTCGAGGTGGTCACCACCGCGGCGGCCAGCTCGCCGTCGCCCTTCATGCGCACCGCGAGGATGTAGGCAGAGGTGGCGGTCGGCAGCATGCTCATCACCAGCGTCGCCTGGCGGTAGACGCCGGAGAGTCCGAACAGC
Organism: Vogesella indigofera; assembly: GCF_003633895.1. Classification (GTDB taxonomy): domain Bacteria; phylum Pseudomonadota; class Gammaproteobacteria; order Burkholderiales; family Chromobacteriaceae; genus Vogesella; species Vogesella indigofera. Next base: position 307,482 of record NZ_RBID01000013.1, on the reverse strand, counting down.
TGCACCGTGGCGACGGCGATCAGCGGCAGCAGCAACAGCTTGATGCCGTTCCAGTACAGCAGCGGCGCGTAGTGGCTGGCCAGCGCGGTAAAGCGCAGCCCGGCGCCGACGGTGATCAGCCCCAGCGGCAGCGCGGCGGCGGCGAGGTGGTCGATGGCGGCGAACAGCGGCTGCGGTACCGGCAGGCCGGACACGTTGGCCGCAAGGCCACTGCCGATGCCCCAGATGATCGGGTTGCGCGCCAGTTCGTAGAGCATGCCCTGCTGGCTGGTTTGCGACAGCTGCCACACCGCCATCAGGTTGACCACCGGCACCATCGCGCCGCACAGCAGCGCGATCACCGCGATGCCGGGGGTGCCGGCGAGGCTGCCCATCACCGCGAAGGCGACGTAGGTGTTGAAACGGTAGGCGCCCTGGTTGCCGGCGGCGAACGAGGCCTGCGGCAGGCGGAACAGCGGTTTGGCGGCATTGCCGAGCAGGAAGCCGGCGCCGGTGAACAGCAGGCCGCTGGCCAGCATCGGCAGGCTGGCGGCAAAGTCCAGCTCGGCCCGCGCCAGCGCGCGGAACAGCAGTGCCGGGAACAGGATGAAGTAGACGAATTTTTCCGCCTCGGCCCAGAATGCCGGCGACAGCATGCCGCTGCGGCGCAGCGCAAAGCCGGACAGGATGAGCAGGAAATCGGGTAACAGGATCAGCGCCGGGTTCATCGCGCTATCTTCGCAGCATTCGCATCACCATAACAATTAGGGAAAGCAGAGTATGACGGAACTGGACAAGGACTTACCGCTGCGCGAAGACCTGGCGCGGCTCGACCGTTTGCTGGAAAGCCTGCTGCGCGAGCAGGCCGGCGAGGAGGTGGTGACGGAAATCCGCGCCATCCCCAGCGGCGCACAACAGCACGACCGCAGCGCTGACGCGCTGGTCGGCCGGCTGAGCCCGGCGGCGACCACCGCGCTGGTGCGCGCCTGCGGCCTGTATTCGCAGCTGTTCAACATCGCGGAAGACCTGCACCACGCCCGCCGCCGCCGCGCGCACCAGCGTGCCGGCAGCGCGCCGCAGCAGGGCAGCCTGGCGCGGGCGCTGAGCCACATCCATGACGCCGGCGTCGATTTCGGCAAGCTCAACCGCGCGCTGCAGGAAGCCAGCGTCAGCGCGGTGCTGACCGCGCACCCGACCGAGGTGCAGCGCCAGAGCGTGCTCGACGGCCACCGCGCGGTACGCAAGTTCCTGGCGCAGCTATCGTCGCCGGAGATCACCCCGGAAGAAGAGCAGGAGCTGGAAGCCAAGCTGCAGCGCGTGATCCACTCGCTGTGGCAGACCACCGAGATCCGCTCCTTCAAGATGACCGTCGCCGACGAGATCGAGAACGGCGTCGCCTACCATCCGCTGTCGTTCTTCCAGGCCATTCCGGCGCTGTACGAGCGCCTCGGCAAGCAGGTGCGCGAGCTGTGGGGCGAGGACGCCAAGGTGCCGTCCTTCCTGCGCGTCGGCAGCTGGATCGGCGGCGATCGCGACGGCAACCCCAACGTCGACGCCGCGGTGCTGCGCCACGCGGTGACGCGGCAGGCGGAGGTGGCGTTCAAGCACTACTTCTACGAGCTGGCGGGGCTGTATCGCGAGCTGTCGCTGTCGTCGCGCCACGTGCAGGTGTCGGCCGCGGTGCACGCCTTGGCCTCGGTGTCGCCGGATACCGCCATCAGCCGTCGCGAAGAACCGTACCGGCTGGCGCTGGCCACCATCGAGGGCCGGCTGTCGGCACTGGCGGCCAGGCTGGGCCTGCCGTTGCGCGGCCGCTGGACCGCCGGCGAGCCGTATGCCGACACCGCCGGGCTGCTGGCCGACCTGCAGACGCTCAGCGATTCACTGGTCGCCCACGGCAGCGCGCTGCTGCTTGACGGGCGGCTGGGCAAGCTGAAGCGCGCGGTGGACGTGTTCGGCTTCTTCCTGATGCCGCTGGACCTGCGCCAGCACGCCGAGAAACACGCTGCCGTGGTCAGCGAGCTGTTCGCCCACGCCAACCTGGAACACTACGAGGCGCTGGACGAGGCGGCGCGCGTGCGCGTGCTGCTGCGCGAGCTGGCCACGCCGCGGCTGTTGTACTCGCCCTTCCTCAGCTACAGCGCCGACAGCGAGAAAGAGCTGGCCATCTTCCGCGAGGCGGCGCTGATCCAGCAGCAGTTCGGCGTCGATGCCATCAGCCAGTGCATCATCTCCAACTGCGCCACGGTGTCCGACATCCTGGCGCTGGCGCTGTTGTGCAAGGAAAGCGGCCTGCTGCGCCTGCACGGCGGCGCGCCGAGCAGCAGCCTCAACCTGGTGCCGCTGTTCGAAACCATCGCCGATCTGGACGCGGCGGCCGGCATCATGCAGCAACTGTTCGCGCTGCCGTGGTACCAGCAGCTCTTGAAGAGCCGCGGCGGGGTGCAGGAAGTGATGCTCGGCTACTCCGACAGCAACAAGGACGGCGGCTACGTCACCAGCCAGTGGGAGCTGTACCAGGCCGAGCAGCGCCTGGTGCGCGTGTTCGACGCCGCCGGCATCAAGATGCGCCTGTTCCACGGCCGCGGCGGCTCGGTCGGTCGAGGCGGCGGCCCGTCCTACGAGGCGATCATGGCGCAGCCGGCCGGCACCGTGGTTGGCCGCATCCGCATCACCGAGCAGGGCGAGATCATCACCTCCAAGTTCGCCGATCCCGACAACGCCACCCGCAACCTGGAGGCACTGGTGGCGGCGGCGCTGGAATCGACACTGGCACACAGCGACAGCGGTGCCACCGACGAGAGCGTGCTGGCGGAGCTGTCCGGCCACGCCTTCAAGACCTACCGCGCGCTGGTGGAGTCCGACGGCTTCATGCAGTACTTCATGGAGGCGACGCCGATCGGCGCCATCGCCAAGCTCAACATCGGCAGCCGCCCGGCGTCGCGCAAGAGCCTCACCAGCATCAAGGACCTGCGCGCCATCCCGTGGGTGTTCTCGTGGTCGCAGTCGCGGGTGATGCTGCCGGGCTGGTACGGCTTCGGCTCCGCGGTGCACGCCTTCCTCGACGCCCACGGCGAGGACGCTGGTCTCACCCAGTTGCGCACGCTGCACCAGGCGTCGCCGTTCTTCCAGGTGATGCTGTCGAATATGGAGCAGGTGCTGGCCAAGGCCGACCTGGAGATTGCGCGCCGTTACGCGGCGCTGGTCGGCGATGCCGCGCTGACCGACCGCCTGTTCGGCCGCCTGCAGGCGGAGCACGACAAGACGCTGGCGGCGTTCTTCGCCATCACCGGGCAGCAGAAACTGCTGGAAACCAACCCGACGCTGGCGCGCTCGCTGGCCACGCGGCTGCCGTACCTCGACGCACTCAACCTGCTGCAGGTCGAGCTGCTGCGCCGCCTGCGCGAGGCACCGGACGATGCCGAGGCGCTGTACGCGATCCACCTCACCATCAACGGCATCTCCGCCGGCCTGCGCAACAGCGGCTGAGCACGCCGCGACCGGCAAGGACAAAGCCTCCCGTCAGGGAGGCTTTTTTCGTGGCGGCCGCAGCCGCTTGTTACAACCAGCGACCACGGCTATAGCGCTCGGCTTCGTGACGCAGGTCTTCCAGCTGGGTATGGTGGCAATTCAGGTTGCATTCCGGCATCAGTGACCAGTAGTTGCTCCAGTAGGCAAGTAGGCGACGCAGCGTGTTCATGGCATCCTCACTGTTGAGTGGTTGATCGTGTTTGCAGCATAGAAGACACCGGCCGACAGAAAAATGGCCAATTACTTGATGGTTTGTCGAGAAAATGAAAACAATGCCACCGCCAGACGATGTGCTGGCCTTTGAAGCGGTTGCCCGCTGCGGCAGTCTGACCGCCGCCGCGACGGCGCTGGGCTCCACCAAGAGCATGGTCAGCCTGCGGCTGAAGGCGCTGGAGAAGCAGCTCGGCGCGGTGCTGGTGTTGCGCACCACGCGGCGGCTGGCGCTGACCGAGGCCGGCCAGCGGCTGCTGCCGCACGCGCAGGCGCTGCGCCACAGCCTGCTGCAGATGCAGCCGGCGGTGGACACGGCCAGTTGCGAGGTGGAGGGGCCGATCAGCATCAGCACCACCTCGTCGATGTCGACCTTGCTGGCGCCGCTGCTGGTGGCGCTGGCGCAGCAGCACCCCGGCCTGCAGCTGCGGCTGGAGGTCAACAACCGGGTGCAGGACCCGCTGGCCGACGTACTGGATTTCTGCCTGCGTTCGCGCAAGGTGTACGACGAGTCGCTGGTGGCGCGGTCTGTGGGCTGGGTGGAGGAAGCGCTGTACGCGGCGCCGGCGTATCTGGCGGCACAAGGTTGGCCGCAGCACCCGGACGAGCTGGCCGGCCACCGCCTGCTGGGCGACGAGCAGCAGGCACAGCAGCGGCTGTACCGCGGCAGCGAGATGGTGACGGTGGCGATGCCGCCGCCGCTGCTGTACAGCGAGACCTACCTCGTCAACCACCAGCTGGCGTGCGCGGGGCTGGGCATCACCGCGCTGCCGGATTTCCTGGTGGCCGAGGACGTCGCCGCCGGCCGCCTGCAGCGGGTGCTGCCGCAGTGGCACTGCGACCACTGGCCGGTGTTCCTGATCTTTCCCTACCGCCAGCCGCTGCCGCGCAAATACCAGGTATTCCTCGATTTCGTGCTGCCACGGCTGCGGGCGCTGCTGCAGCCGGCGGCACCGCTGACGGCCGGCTGATTCCGTCGCGCCGACCGCGGCGGGCAGGGCGACGGCAGGCCGTATTCTGAGCGCATGAAGGCCGCGCTGGCGGTGCCGGGCGCAGCCGGCGCTTGCTGCTGCGCTGCGGCACGGGCAGGATAGCGGGCTACCCCCATCCATCGAACGGTTTTGTCATGTCGCACCCTGTTGCCCCGTCCGGACGCGGAATCGCGTTCTCGCTCGCCGCCTCGCTGCTGTTTGCCGTGCTGTCCGGCTATACCACCCTGCTGCGGCCGCTGGACGGGCTGGCCATCTTCGCCTGGCGCATGATCTGGACGCTGCCCGGCGTGCTGCTGATCGTGCACCTGACCCGCAAGCGCCAGGCGCTGGCCGAGCTGCTGCGCCGCTTCGTGCGCGAACCGGCGCTGTGGGCGCTGGTGCCGCTGATGGCGGCACTGAACGCGGTGCAGCTGTGGGTGTTCCTGTGGGCGCCGCTGAACGGCCAGACGGTGGCGGTGTCGATGGGTTACTTCCTGACGCCGCTGGTGATGGTGCTGGTTGGCCGCGTGCTGTACGGCGAGCGCATGTACCGGCTGCAGTGCATCGCGGTGGCGCTGGCGCTGCTGGGCGTGCTGCACGAACTGTGGCTGACGCGTGCCATCGCCTGGCCGACGCTGCTGGTGGTGCTTGGCTACCCGCCGTATTTCGTGCTGCGCCGCATCAGCAAGATGGAGCCGGTGTCCGGTTTCGCGCTGGAGATGATGCTGATCTTCCCGGTGGCGCTGGGGCTGCTCTACCTGCAGGGCGAGGCCGGCTGGGGCGTGCTGGCACAGCCGCTGTTCTGGCCGCTGCTGGCTGGCCTCGGCCTGATCAGCTCGGTGGCGCTGCTGCTCAACATCACCGCCAGCCACCTGCTGCCGATGGGGCTGTGGGGGCTGCTGGGCTATGTCGAGCCGGCGCTGTTGTTCCTGCTGGCGATCACCTTCCTCGGCGAGCCGCTGTCCGCCGACCGGCTGCTGACCTACGGCCCGATCTGGCTGGCGGTGTTGCTCACCGGTGCGCACACCCTGCGCCAGCAGCGCAAACAGTCGCCCGGCCCGGCGCACTGAGCGCGTGTTCACGATCGCTCACGCGAGACCAGGCGACAACGGCTGAACAAGCGGCGTTTACGCCGGGATCAACCCGCCTGCCGAGGCCGTTTGCAACGCCGTCTCGCGCCGTTCCGATCTGCTGCGGCAAATCGTGAACAGGCGCTGAGCCGGCAGACGCGGCAGCGCTGCCGCAAGGTGTACAATTCTGCCCCTGCGCGCCGCCGGCGCGCCTAAACCAGTTACAGAAGCGGATCTCTCCATGTTGTGGTTGCTGACCTTACCCCTGTTGTTTGCGGTGCTGCTGCTGTGGGCGCTTGGCAGCGGCAAGCTGAAAAACACGCCGTTGCAGGCGCGCTGGGATGAACTGTTTGCCGACGCGGCGGACGATGATGCCGCCGTGCAGATGCCGCCGCCGGGCGAGCTGCCGGCCGCCGACATGCCGCCGGACGAGCTGCCGTGGACGCCGCGTGCCACCCCGCGCCCGCCACGGCGCAGCGGGCTGCAAACGGAAGACGACGCCAGCCCGTCGGCCGTCGGCCAGCCCGTCGCCGACAGTCCGGCCAGCGCGCCTGCCGCGCCGCCACTGGTCGAGCTGCCGCTGGCGGTGCCGCGCTACATCCGCAAGCCGGCGCCAGCGACTGCCGCACAGCACGACAAGCTGCCGGTGATCGGCCTGGCCGAAGTGCAGCGCAACCTGCAGAGCGACGTGCAGCGGCGGCAAAAGCTGGCCGCCAGCGAACGTCGCCAGCGCCGCCTGCAGCGGCAGGATGAGGACAGCGCGCTGCCGCTGATCGACCCGGACGAGGTGCGCGCCAGCCTGCAGCAGCTGCACGGCAAGCGCGACGCGGCCCCGCAACCGCCGAAACCGGTGGTGGTACTGCAGCCGACGCCGGTGATGCGCAAGCCCTCGCTGGCCAGCCGCCCGGACGAACAGACGCGGCAGCGCAATGCCGAGGCACTGTTCGGCGCCGGCTCGCGCTTTGCCGGCACCGGCACCGCCCCGGCCACGCCATCGCCCGCGCCAGGCATCACGCCGGCTGGCCGTGTCGCCAGTCCGCCGGCCGCGGCACCCGGCCCGGTCGCCAGCCCGACGCTGAACCATCCCGTGATGCCTCCCGCCGTCGCGTCAGCGCCAGCCGCCACCACGGCGCCACTAGCCAGCGACGACACGATCACCGACGCTACAGCGCACCACAGCGCGCTGGCGGAGGTGGCGCCGCCAGCCGCCGTTGACCATGTGGTCGCCGTTCCGGCATCGCTCACGGCGGTACCGGAGCCGGCCGTTGCACCGCTGGCGGAGCCGGTTGCTGCCGTCGCGCCAGCGTTTGCCGCTGCGCCGGCTGAGGACACCCTGACGGGCGACAACGACAGTGACAGCGCGCCGTTGCCGCCGCTCACCGCCTGGCCTGCAGCGGCCACCGCCTTGCTTTCCGCCGATCACGGCGACGTGGCGGTTGCTGACCGCCACGAGTCGGACTGGCCGCAGCCGGCTGTGGCCATCGAGTCGGCGCTGTCATCGGCCGCGCACGATACCGGCGCCGCGCCGCAGGTACCGTCGGCGGCAGAAACTGGCGCGCCGGTCAGCCGCACGGCCGCGTGGATGCCGACCCCGACCGGCGCCAGCACGGCACCGGAGCACATGGACGAACAGGCCTTCGCTGCGCTCAGCCTGGCAGCAGACACGGACGCAGAAGCTGACACGGATACAGATACGGATGCGGCGACCGTTGTTGCTGGCTCGTGCACCTGCGCGGACACGGTGCACGCTGCCGCCGTGGCGGACACCGCCGACGCGGAGGATGCGCAAGAGGTGGAAGATGCAGAGGTAGTGGAGACTACGGCCAGCGCGGCCAGCGCCGATATCGTCTGGCATCTGCTGGCCGACGACGAGCTGGCGACCGAGGCGATCGCCGAGGACACCGCCCCCGCCGGCCTGGTGTGGCAGCTGATCGACGAACCGGCGCCTGCGGCCAACCTTGCCGCCGCGCCGCTGCCCGACACCGCCACAACGTTGGCCGCAGCGCCCGCCACCGTCCCCTCAGTACCCAAGCCGCACAGCGTGCCGGTGGTGTACGGCGACGCCTGCCTGCCGTCGCTGGACCTGCTGCGGCCGCCGGAAAGCGACAAGGCGGTGCAGAGCGAGGACTACCTGATCGAGCGCGGCATCCTGATCGAGGAAAAGTGCGCCGAGTTCAAGGTCAAGGTGGCGGTGGTCGACGCCTACGCCGGCCCGGTGATCACCCGCTACGAGGTGGAGCCGGCGGTCGGCGTGCGCGGCAGCCAGGTGGTGAACCTGGCCAAGGACCTGTCGCGCGCCTTGGGCGTGGCCTCCATCCGCGTGGTGGAAACCATTCCCGGCAAGACCTGCATGGGGCTGGAGCTGCCGAACCCGAAACGGCAGATGATCCGCCTGTCGGAAATCTTCAGCGCCGAGGTGTTCCAGCACTCCGCGTCCAAGCTGACGCTGGCGCTGGGGCAGGACATCAGCGGCGCGCCGGTGGTGATGGATCTGGCCAAGGCGCCGCACCTGCTGGTGGCCGGCACCACCGGCTCCGGCAAGTCGGTCGGCGTCAACGCGATGATCCTGTCCATGCTGTACAAGGCCACGCCGGACGAAGTGCGCTTCATCATGATCGACCCCAAGATGCTGGAGCTGTCGGTGTACAACGACATCCCGCACCTGCTGGCGCCGGTGGTCACTGACATGAAGCTGGCCGCCAACGCGCTGAACTGGTGTGTGGGCGAGATGGAAAAACGCTACCGGCTGATGAGCCACCTCGGCGTGCGCAATCTGGCCGGTTACAACGACAAGGTGCGCGCCGCCGAGGCTCGCGGCCAACGTTTGAGCAACCCGTTCAGCCTGACCCCGGAAACGCCGGAGCCGCTGGCCACGCTGCCCTTCATCGTGGTGGTAGTGGACGAGTTTGCCGACCTGATGATGGTGGCCGGCAAGAAGATCGAGGAGCTGATCGCGCGCCTGGCGCAAAAGGCGCGCGCCGCCGGCATCCACCTGATTCTGGCCACGCAGCGGCCGTCGGTGGACGTGATTACCGGCCTGATCAAGGCCAACATCCCGACCCGCATCGCCTTCCAGGTCTCCAGCAAGATCGACAGCCGCACCATCCTCGACCAGATGGGCGCCGAGAGCCTGCTGGGCCAGGGCGACATGCTGTACCTGCCGCCGGGCACCGGTTATCCGCAGCGCGTGCACGGCGCCTTCGTCACCGACGAGGAAGTCCACGCCATCGTCGAGGACCTGAAGCAGTGGGGCGAGCCGGACTACGTGGAAGGCCTGCTCACCGGCGAATCGGTGGCCGACGACGAACAGGCCGACGCCAAGGGCCGTGCGGCGGCCGCCAGCGAGAGCGACCCGCTGTACGACGAGGCGGTGGAAATCGTGCTGCGCACGCGCAAGGCGTCGATCTCCTCGGTGCAGCGCCAGCTGCGCATCGGCTATAACCGCGCTGCGCGCCTGATCGAGGACATGGAAGCCGCCGGCATCGTGTCGGCGATGGAAAGCAACGGCAACCGCACGGTGCTGGTGCCGCAGCGCGGCGACTACTGAGTCGCTTCTCCGACAGCAAAACGGCAGCCCGCGGGCTGCCGTTTTTCATGGCGGGAACCGGCCGCGCGTCCTCTGCGGCCAACCTTGGTGTCGCCGGCTCAGGCCACCGTTTTCAGCTCGCTGAGCATGCGTTCCAGCCCGCCCATCACGCTGGCGTTGGCCTGTTCCATCGCCGCCAGCTCGTGCAGTGCGGCGTCGGGGTTGCCGGCGTAGAACAGCTCCAGCGCGCGGCGTGCGTGCTGGTGTACCTCGCGGTGCGGGCTTTCCAGCGCGCCGTAGCCGGGCAGGCGCGAGAAGCGTTCCTTGCCGTCGCCGGCGTAGTACCACTGGCCGAGGCGGCATTGCGTCTCGTCCGGCAGCTGTTCCGGGCGCAGCGTCGAGATGCCCATGAACACCTTGTACACCTCCAGCTTCATCGCCAGCTCTTCCAGGTTGGCCAGCTCGACGCCGGACAGCTGCGCGGCGGCGGCGATGGTGGCTTCCATGTGCTGCGCCTGGTCGTACAGCCGCTGCATGCTGTGCATCGCCTGTTCGCTGTCGCCGGAGAAGCGGCTGGCATCGTCGGCGCCCTGCTGCATGGTGTGCTTGGCGCTCTCGGTCTCGGCTTGGATCTGGCCGACCAGGCCGGCGATCTCGGTGGTGGCCTTGGCGGTGCGCTCGGCCAGCTTGCGTACCTCGTCGGCGACCACGGCAAAGCCGCGCCCGGATTCGCCGGCACGGGCGGCCTCGATCGCCGCGTTTAGCGCCAGCAGGTTGGTCTGGTCGGCGATGTCCTTGATCAGGCGCACGATGCCGCCGATCTGCTCCGCCTGCTGGTGCAGGGTGGCGACGTTGGTGGACGCCTGCTCGATGCGCTGGAACATGGTTTTCAGGTTGCCGGCGATCAGCTGGAAATCATTGCGGTTGCCGTCGGCCTGCGTCGCCATCGCGTGGGCGGCGTCCTTTTCCTGGCCGAGGCTGCCGGCCAGCCCCTGGAACGAGTGCTGCACCCCGCCCAGCGAGTTGCCGAAGCTGCCGATGTTGGCGAACACCCCCTGCAGCATTGCGCGTTCGCGCGTCAGCGTGTCCAGCTGCGTGCGCTGGCTGGCGTGCTCGCCCTCCAGCGCGGCGAGGCGGGCCTGCAGCTGCCGGTTTTCCTGTTGCAGTGCGGTGTTGTCGCTTTGGGCTTGCTGCAGGGCAGCGCGGGTGTGGCGGAAGAACATGCGGATTTCCCCTCGGGTGGCGCTCGGGTAGCGGAGTCCGCATCTTACGCGGCGGCGGGCGGCAGGCAAAACGGGCAGATCAAGTTTCCGGCGATGACGGCTGCAGCCAGCGCTCGCTGTGGCGGGTAAAGGCCAGCGTCGGCGTGCCGTGCCAGTCGGCGGCGCGTTGCAGCGCGCGCAGCAGGTCGTCGCGCAGGCGCTGCGTCTGGCGCACGCCGGCCTCCAGATACAGCGCCTTGACCTCGAACACCCCTTGCGCGCGGTGCGCCTTGGCGTCCAGCCTCCCGACCAGCCGGCCGCGGCTGAGCACGGGCAAGACGAAGTAGCCGAACTGGCGCTTGGCGGCCGGGGTGTAGCACTCGATGCGGTAGTCGAAGCCGAACAGTTCGCTCGCGCGCTTGCGGTCCCACACCACCGGGTCGAACGGCGACAGCAGCGTGGTGGCGGTGGCGCGCAGGCTGTCGTCCAGCGCCGCCTCGCGCAGGCTGTGGTGCACGAACACCTGGTGCGGCCAACCTTCGATGCGCGCCGGCAGCAGTTCGCCCTCGTCGGCCAGCTGGTGCAGCAGCGCATCGTACTTGCCGCGCCTGAGGCGGTAGTAGTCGGCGACCCAGCCGCTCTTGACGAGGCCCAGCGCGCGGCAGCTGGCGCGCACCATGTCGCGCTGCGCCGCCTCCGGCGTCGGCAGGTCACGCGCGTCGTCCCAGCCGGGCAGCACCCGTTCGGCCAGATCATAGACGCGCTGGAAGTTGTGCCGTTCGCGCACCATCAGCCGGCCGCTGCAGAACAGCACCTCCAGATGGCGCTTTTCCGGCTTCCAGTCCCACCAGCCGTTGCCCTTGCCGCCCTGGCGCTCGAAATCGCGCGAGCGTACCGGGCCGTGGGCGCGGATGTGTTCGACCAGCGCGTCGATTTCGGCGTGGTGCTTGTTCATCCATTCCACCGAGAATTTCCAGCCCATCGCCGCCGGGTCCAGCATGCGGTGGCGCAGCAGGCGGTAGTCCTCGCTGGGCACGAAGCAGGCCTCGTGCGCCCAGTATTCGAACAGCGCGCCCTCGGCCAGCAGCGCGTCCAGCCACGCCGGGTCGTAGTGGCCGAGGCGGCTGAACAGCACCAGGTAGGGGCTGCGCGCCACCACGCTGATGGTGTCGATCTGCAGCAGCGCCATGCGGCGGATGGCGGCCAGTACGTCGGCCTTGCTGGCCTTGCGTCGCGGCGGGGTCAGCAGGCCCTGCGCGTGCAGGTGCAGCGCGCGGGCGTGATCCGGGGTCAGGTGCAGGTGGCTCATGCGGGTGGCCGTGGCGTCAGGATAAGCCGCCAGCATAGCGCGTCCGCTGCGGGGCGGGGAAGGGGCACGGTGGTCCAGCCAACGCCGGTGGCCGGCATGAAAAAGGTTGGCCGCAGTGCTGCGGCCAACCTTGTGTGGCGGTGCGCTGGTTCAGATCGTGAACCGGTGCTCAGTCTTCGCCGTGCACCATGCTGCGGCCCAGCGGGTTGGGCTGGTTGCGCTGGCGTGCCAGCTCGATCTGCTTCTGCCGCTCGCGCGCCTTGGCGCGGGTTTTTTCGCTCAGGCTGTCCCAGCAGTGCGGGCAGCTGATGCCGGGGCTGTAGTGCTCGGAGGCGCGCTCGGCGGCCGAAACCGGCTGGCGGCAGGCGTGGCACAGCTCGTATTCGCCTTCGGTCAGGTCGTGGCGCACGGTGACGCGGTTGTCGAACACGAAGCAGTCGCCCTGCCACAAGCTCTGTTCCGCCGGCACCTGTTCCAGGTATTTCAGGATGCCGCCCTGCAGGTGGTACACCTCTTCGAAACCCTCGTTCAGCATGTAGCTGGAGGCCTTCTCGCAGCGGATGCCGCCGGTGCAGAACATCGCCACTTTCTTGTGCACCGCCGGGTCGAAGTGCTGTTTCACGTACTCGGGGAATTCGCGGAAGCTGGCGGTTTTCGGGTCGATCGCGCGCTGGAAGCTGCCGATGGCGACCTCGTAGTCGTTGCGGGTGTCGATGACCAGCACTTCCGGATCGCTGATGAGGGCGTTCCAGTCCTGCGGCTGGACATAGGTGCCGACCGTCTTGTTGGGGTCGACGCCGGGCACGCCCAGGGTGACGATTTCCTTCTTCAGCTTGACCTTGGTGCGGTAGAACGGCTGCGCGTCGCAGTACGATTCCTTGTGCTCCAGCGCCGCCATGCGCGGGTCGCTTTTCAGCCAGGCCAGCAGCGCGTCGATGCCTTCGCGGCTGCCGGCGACGGTGCCGTTGATGCCTTCTTCCGCCAGCAGCAGCGTGCCTTTGACGTCATTGGCCAGCATGGCCTGGTGTAGCGGTTCACGCAGCGCGACGTAGTCGGTCAGGGTGACAAACTGGTACAGCGCGGCGACGACGATGGGGTGGTGGGTGTGCATCGGTGGTCTCCAGGTGGTCGCCCGCGTAAAGGGCGGACCGGGGCGCGCCGGAATTGGCGCAACCGCGCAGTTTACCCGAGGCCGGCGCGGCGGCCAACGCGGGGGCGGCCGGTTGCCGGACCGGGAGGCGTCAGCGTGCGATGCGGTTGCGGCCGTCGCGCTTGGCCTGGTACAGCAGCGCGTCGACGCGGCCGAGCAGCGCGTCGATGGCATCATGGCGCCCGGCGAACTCGGTGACGCCGATGCTGACCGAGGTGTACAGCTCGCCCTTGGCGGTGGTCACCGGCTGCATGCCGATCAGCTGGCAGATGCGCTGCAGCGGCACCATCGCGTCGTCGGCGCCGGCGTCCGGAAAGATGATCATGAATTCCTCGCCGCCCCAGCGGTAGACGCGGTCGATGACGCGCACGCTGTCCTGCATCAGCACGGCGACGGCGCGCAGCACCTCGTCGCCGGTCTGGTGGCCGTAGCTGTCGTTGATGCGCTTGAAGTGGTCGATGTCCAGCAGCGCCAGTGCAAAGCGGCGGCCGCGGCGGGTGGCGCGCTCCTGTTCTTCCTGCAGCCGGATGTAGAAGGCGTGGCGGTTGCCAAGGCCGGTCAGGCTGTCGCTGTAGGCCATGGTTTCCAGCTGCTTCTGCACCTCGCGCAGCGCGCGGGTGCGCTCGGCGACGCGCTGTTCCAGCGTGTGGTTGACGTCGTCCAGCTGCTGGATCACCAGTCCGATGCAGTGCGGCGCCAGCCCCACCGACAGGATCATCAGCGACAGCGCGACGTAGCTCAGGCTGTGTTCGTAGGCCAGCTGCGGCCCCAGTTCGCTCAGCAACAGCAACAGGCTGGCGAGGGTGAGCAGCGCCACCGCGATGCTGGAGCCGACGATGCGGTAGCGGATGGCGACATAGATCAGCGTCAGCCCCAGCAGCCAGATCAGCCACGGGTGCATGCCCTGCGCCAGCAGCAGCGGCAGCGCCACCAGCGCCGCGATTTTCAGCGTCAGGCCGGCCAGCCGTGGCCACGGCACCTCGCGCAGTACCAGGTACAGCGGGGTGACCACGAACAGGCCGAGGCAGTCGCCGGAGGTCATCATCGCCAGTCCGGCCAGATGGCCCTGCGCGGTAGCCGGCGCGCCGAGGGCGTGGTTGATCAGGTACATCGCCCAGGTGGTCAGCAGCGGCGGCAGCAGGCACACGCGCCAGAAGAAGCGTTGCAGGCCGCCGACATCGTGCAGCAGGCGCCGCGGCGCGCCGCAGCCGCGCCACGCCAGCCAGCTTTGCAGGCTGTCGAACGGCGCCAGCAGCAGCCCGGCCAGCAGCGCGGTGCCCCAGCTGCCGCCGAAGTACAGCCAGCCACCGGCATTGGCGATGGCGCTGGACAGCAGCACCAGTGGCAGGCCGCGCCGGCCGGCCAGCAGCAGCATGATCAGGCCGATGCCGGACGGCAGCCATACCACGGTGAGCGAGGACGGCGGTTTCGCCGCCAGCCACATGCCCAGCCAGGCCAGGCTCACGTAGAGCGGGACCAGTAACAGCGCGTGGTGGTAGCGGGGAGTGGTGGTCATGGCAGGCCCGGGCAGGGATGGCGGCTGGTTGCGGCAGGCGGTCGCTGCCGCCTGCTGTTGCAACAATTATCAGCCGATAACCCTGCGCCGACCAAGGGCTAAATTTGATCCGCATCAGCCGGACGCCAACTGGCGTTGCGGCGGCGGCCAAGGTTGGCCGCAAAAAAAACGGCGACCATGCGGTCGCCGTTTTTGCATGCGCTAGGCCACGAACTCAGGCGGTGAGCTGCAGCAGCTCGGCAAACGCCTTTTCGAACAGCGCGAGGCCGTCCTGCTGCAGCTGCTCGCCGACGGCGTCGAAGTCGATGCCGGCCGCCTTTGCCGCGGCCAGCGTGGCCAGCGCCGCATCGCCGTCGGCGGCCAGCGTGGCGGCGGCATGGCCGTGGTCGCGGAACAGCGCCAGCGTGGCGTCCGGCACGGTGTTGACGGTGTCGGCGCCGATCAGGCTCTCCACGTACAGCACGTCGGAGTAGGCCGCGTTCTTGGTGCCGGTGGACGCCCACAGCAGGAACTGCGGCCGCGCGCCGGCGGCGTGCAGCGCGGCGAATTCGGCACCGTGGAAACGCTGCAGGTAGCGCCGGTAGGCGGCCTTGGCCAGCGCGATCGCGGCCTTGCCCTGCAGCGGCGCCGGCAGTTGCGCATCCAGCAGGCTGTCGACGCGCGACAGGAAGAAGCTGGCCACCGCCTTGACGTGGCGCAGTGGCTGGCCGGCAGCGTGGCGGGCGCTGAGGCCGGCGATATAGGCGTCCCACACCGCCTCGACCTGTTTCAGCGAGAACAGCAGCGTGATGTTGACGTTGATGCCCTCGGCGGTCAGCTGGCGGAAGGCGGCGATGCCTGGCGGCGTGGCCGGGATCTTGATCATCGCGTTCGGGCGGTCGATCGCGACCCACAGCCGGCGTGCGGCGGCGAGGGTGCCGGCTTCGTCGTGCGCCAGCGCCGGCGACACTTCCAGCGACACGTAGCCGTCGTCGCCGGCGGTGGTCTGGTATTGCGGCAGGGTGAGGTCGCAGGCGGCCCGGATGTCGGCGATGACCAGGGTTTCGTAGCGCTGTTCGGCGCTCAGCGTGGCGTCGCTTTTCAGCTGCGCCAGCTCGTCGCGGTAGCGCGGGTCGGTGCTGATCGCCTTGTGGAAGATGGCCGGGTTGGAGGTGACGCCGGCGATGCCGTCGTCGGCCAGCAAGCGGGCCAGTTCGCCGCTGGCGATCAGTTCGCGCGACAGGTTGTCCAGCCAGAGACGCTGGCCGAAGGGGCGGATGGCTTGTAGACGATTCATGGTGCGGGTCCCGGTATTGGTTTCATTTTTGGCACCCCATCGTAGCGTGCGCCCGCGCTGAAGCAAAGAGACTACAGCGCGGCGGCTTCAGCTCGCCGCCAGTACATCGGCGACTACGTGCCGCGCGGCGACCGGATGGCACGGCCGCTGCCGGTGGCTCATTCGCGGGCGGCCAGCTGTTCGGCGTTGAAGATCACGCTGAAGCAGCTGCCCTTGTCCGGCTCGCTGTGCACTTCCAGCCGCGCCTGGTGGCGCGCCAGCACGTGCTTGACGATGGCGAGGCCGAGGCCGGTGCCGCCGTTGCCGCGCGAGCGGCCGCGGTCGACGCGGTAGAAGCGCTCGGTCAGCCGCGGCAGGTGTTCGCGCGGGATGCCGATGCCGGTATCGCTGACGCTGAACACGGCGCGGCCCTCGTCCTGTTCCTGCCAGGCGAGGGTGATGCTGCCGCCTTCCGGGGTGTAGCGCACCGCGTTGGACACCAGGTTGCCGAACGCCGAGTGCAGCTCCTGCACGTTGCCGCGCAGCCAGCGGCGGCAGCGGTTGTCCAGCGTGATCTGGTGGCGGCCCTGCGACAGGCCTTCGGCTTCCACCATCAGCGTGTCCAGCAGCTGGTCCATGTTCACCGTTTCCTGCTGCATGCTGCGCGGGCTGTTCTCGATGCGCGACAGCGTCAGCAGGTCCTCGACCAGGCTCTGCATCCGTCGCGACTGTTCCAGCATCAGCGCCAGGAACTGGCGCAGGGTGGCGTCGTCGACCTCCGGCATGTCGGACAGCGTCTCCAGGAAACCGCCGACCACGGTCAGCGGCGTACGCAGCTCGTGCGACACGTTGGCGACGAAGTCGCGGTGCACGGTCTGCACCCGCTCCAGCTGGGTGATGTCGCGCGACAGCAGCAGCTTGCGGGTGATGTCGAACGGCACCAGCTGGATGGACAGCACGCGCTCGTCCGGGGTCGGGCTGTGCAGGATCAGCGGCTGGCTGTAGCTCTGCGCCGCCATATAGGTGTGGAACGAGGGCTGGCGCACCAGGTTGAGGATCTGGTTGCCGACATCGGCCTTCGGGTCCAGCCCGAAGTGTTCGACGCCGACCGGGTTGACCCACTCGATGCGGTCGTACTCGTCGAGCACCACCACGCCGTCCGGCATCGCCTCGCCGGCGTTGATGAAGCGGTCGAGGATGCTGGCCAGCTTGCGCTTGCTCTGCTTCTGCTTGCGCGCCTGGCGGTACAGCGCCATGAACGCGTTGTGCCAGATGCCGTAGCCTTCCGGAATGCGCCCGGGGGCCGGCCGCTCCAGCCAGCGCAGCAGCAGCCCGATATGGTGCAGGTGGAAACCCAGCCACAGCAGCAGCTGGCCGCACAGCACCAGCAGCCCGATCTCCGGGCCGTAGATCAGCGAAAAGCCGAAAGCGATGCTGCTGATGGCGAACAGCCAGCCCAGCGAACGCCGCGCAAAGTCAGTCAATGGTCTACCCCTGTGCCGAGAAACGGTAGCCGGTGCCGCGCACGGTCTGGATCAGCGCGTCATGGCCGGTGGCCTCCAGCGCGCTGCGCAGGCGGCGGATGTGCACGTCGACGGTGCGCTCCTCGACGAAGATGTGGTCGCCCCACACCTGGTCCAAGAGCTGGGTGCGCGAGTGCACGCGTTCGGCGTGGGTCATGAAGAAGTGCAGCAGGCGGAATTCGGTGGGGCCGAGGTCGATGGTGTCGCCGTTGCCCTGCACGCGGTGGGTGGCCGGATCCAGGCGCAGCCCTTTCACTTCGACCGCGTCGTCGGTCATCTGCGGCGCGCGGCGGCGCAGCACCGCCTTGATGCGCGCCAGCATCTCACGCGGCGAGAACGGCTTGGTGATGTAGTCGTCGGCGCCGGCTTCCAGCCCCTGCACCTTGTCCTGCTCTTCGGAGCGGGCGGTGAGCATGATGATCGGGATCTGGCGCGTGCGCTCATCGCCGCGCAGCTTGCGCGCGATCTCGACGCCGGAGGCACCCGGCAGCATCCAGTCCAGCAGGATCAGGTCGGGTAGGGCGTTCTTCACCAGCATCAGCGCCGCTTCGGCGGTACTGGCGCGCAGCACGTGATGGCCGGCCTGGGTCAGGTTGAAGGCAATCAGTTCCTGGATCGCGGGCTCGTCTTCGACAAGCAGGATATTGGCAGCCATGTGGGCATCCTCCCATTGGAAATTATGGCAAGGATAGAAACAGGGCGTTACAGAAATATGACGCTTCATGCTTCCGTCCGCTTCATGCCAACGAAATGGCAGGATATGCCGCTGCTGGCCGGAGAAGCCGCGCGATTATGTCACGAATCGACCGCGGCACCGGTAGTGCTTTAATTTGTTTGTAATTAAGTTTTGTACAAAAATTAATTGTCACGTAGAATGCCGCCTCTCGCGGCGTGCCGTGATGCGCCCAGTCCAATTGTCTGTCACCGACAGATATTCTTGCTTTATCCGCTATTTTGCAGTCTTCTCCAGCGATCTGGACGCTCCCGCGACATCCTGCCACCCAACTTTTGAAGGGAAAGCATGGACAACGTTATCTCCTCCCGTTCCACCACGCTGGCTTGGCCAGTATTCATTCCCAGCCTGCTGCTGATCGGCAGTCTGCTGGCTTGGGCGGTACTGCTGCCGAGCAGTGCCGAGCACACCTTTTTATTGGCGCAGCAGTGGGTGATCCGTCACTTCGGCTGGTTCTATATCCTGGCGGTGGCGATCTTCCTGTTGCTGTTGCTGGCCATTGCGGTCAGTCGCTACGGCGATATCCGGCTGGGGCCGGATGAATCGCGGCCGGAATTCTCGTTTACCTCGTGGCTGGCGATGCTGTTCGCAGCCGGCATGGGTATCGGCCTGATGTACTTTGGGGTCGGCGAGCCGATGCTGCACTTCCTCAATCCGCCCACCGCCGCGGTGACACCTGCGGTGGCAGGGCAGGTGGCGATGCTGACCACCTTCCAGCACTGGGGGTTGCACGCGTGGGCGATTTACGGCGTAGTCGGTCTGGTGCTGGCCTATTTTGGTTTCCGTTACCAGCTGCCTCTGACAGTGCGTTCCGGCCTGTATCCGCTGCTGGGTGAGCGCATCAACGGCCCGCTCGGCCATGCGGTGGACGTCTTTGCGCTGGTCGGCACCGTCTTCGGTATCGCCACCACCCTGGGCTATGGCGTGCTGCAAATCAGCGCCGGGCTTGCCACGCTGACCGGACAGGACACCTCGGCGCTGACATTCCAGTTGGGTCTGATCGCGGTGGTGATGCTGTTGGCCGGGCTATCGGTGGCTTCCGGGCTGGACAAGGGGGTGCGCCGTCTGAGCGAACTGAACCTGACGCTGGCCGGACTGCTATTGCTGTTCGTGCTGGTGACCGGGCCGACGCTGTACCTGCTTAACGCCTTCAGCGAAAACATCGGCCAGTACCTGTCCAGCGTAGTGTCGTTGACCTTCCGCACCTTCAGCTACAGCGACAGCGACATGCAAGGCTGGTTTGGCGGCTGGACGCTGCTGTACTGGGCATGGTGGATTTCGTGGTCGCCGTTTGTCGGCATGTTCATTGCCCGTATTTCGCGCGGGCGCACCATCCGCGAATTCATCATCGGCGTACTGCTGGTGCCGTCGCTGTTCAACCTGTTGTGGATGACGGTGTTCGGCAACAGCGCGATCTGGCTGGACAGCCATGTCGCTGCCGGTGTGCTGGGCGCCAGCGCCGGCAATGTCGACGCATTACTGTTCCGTTTCTTTGATTACCTGCCGTACCCGCAGCTGACGTCCGGCGTGGCGGTGCTGCTGGTGGCGGTGTTCTTTGTAACTTCAGCCGATTCCGGGGCGCTGGTACTCAATGCCATCGCCAGCCGTGGTGCGGCGCAGTCGCCGCTGTGGCAGCGCTGTTTCTGGGCGGCGCTGCTGGGGCTAACGGCGGCGGTACTGCTTGCCGCTGGCGGGCTGAAGGCCTTGCAGGCGATGACGCTGATCAGTGCACTGCCGTTTGCCGCCATCATGCTGTTGCTGTGCTACGGGCTGCTGCGCGGTTTGCGTGCCGACCGTCATCACGCCACACAAGCACTGGCACCGGCAACGTCGTTCTGGAGTGGCCACCACTGGCGACAGCGCCTGGCGGTGATGCTGAACCAGCCGCAGGCGGCCGAGGTGCAGCAGTTTATCGATGACACGGTGCAGCCGGCACTGCAGGCGGTGGCGGCGGAAATGGCCACCCGCGGCGTGACGGCAGAGGTCACGCGCGATGCCGTCAGCGGGACCGTGCAGCTGAGTATCCCGCAGCCGTCACTCCGCGACTTCGTCTACGGCGTGCGCTGTGTGGAGCAGGCGACACCGGCCTTTGTCCTGCGCGATGTGGCGCTGCCAGCCGGACAGCGTTTGTACAGCTATCAACCGATGACATTTTTTGTGGATGGTCGCGAGGGCTACAGCATCGAATACCTGCAGCAGCAGGAGGTCATTGCCGACGTGCTGAAGCAGTACCAGCGTTATCTGGTGTTACTGCATGACGAGCAGGCGCGTCTGCTCAGTGCGGCACCGGCGCACGGCTGAGGCAGCAAAAAGGTTGGCCGCAAGCATGCTTGCGGCCAACCTTTTATTGAGTGGCAACTGATCGGCGATTCAGTGGTTTACCACCACCAGAACAGCCAGCCCCAGGCGCTGTCGATCCACAGCAGCGCGGCGCAGAACGGCAGCAGCGCCAGCGCCTGCCGCAGCCGGCTGCGATGCCAGCTGGCGCCGATGCGCGCCGCCAGCCACAGCGACCAGCCATTGGCGCCCAGCAACAGCAGCAGCCGCGCGTCGTTGACCCATGGCCACACGATGTGCTCGCTGCGCAGCAGGCTGAGGGTGACGGTGGTGAGGCCGAGGAACACGCCGCAACCGGCCAGCGGGATCAGCGCCTGCACCAGGTGGTGAAAGCGCTGCCGCTGCCAGCCGTGGCAGGCGACCGCCGCCGCCAGCAGCAGGCTGCACAGCCCGCCCAGCGCGAGGGCGGTGACGGCGATGTAGGCCAGCAGCAGGCCGCCGTCCAGCCAGCTGAACACGTCGTTGCGCAGCGGGTAGTTGGTCAGCAGCCACCACGGCGCGTCGGCGTCCAGCGGCCACAGCAGGTCGCGCTCGATCAGCCACTCCGCCAGCGCGGTGCGCAGGGTGACGAACCACGGGCTGGCGCTCCAGTGGAAGGCGCCGATGGCGACGCCGAGCAGGCCGAACAGGATCAGCGCGCTCTGCCAGCCGTCCGCGTCGCGCGCGCCGAGGCGCACCACCTCGTCGGCCGGCGAACGGGCGCTGAGCGTCACCGCGTCGCGGTGGCCGCTGCAGCGGCCGCACATGTGACAGCCGCTGGCGCCTTCCATCTGCCGGACCGGCAGCAGTGGTGCACAGTCCACCGCCTTGATCGGCAGCACGCGCTTGTGCGCCAGCGACGCCTGCCACGCCTCTTCGTTGACGCGGAAATGCAGCGGCGCCAGCTTGGCCAGCAGCGCGAACACGCCGTTGACCGGGCACAGGTAGCGGCACCAGGCGCGCTTGCCGCGGGTGTAGTAGTAGCCGACCCACACCGCGGCGACGGTGGAGCCGCCCAGCACCAGCAGCACCGCCTGCGGATACTGGTAGACGCTGACCATCTGCCCGTACACCGTGGTCAGCACGAAGGCGGTGAACGGCCAGCCCGGCCAGCGCAGCCAGCGCGGAATCGGCCGTGCCTTGCCGTGCCGTGCCGCCCATTCCGACAGCGCACCCTCCGGACACAGCACGCCGCACCACAGCCGGCCGAACAGCACCATCGACAGCAGCACGAATGGCCACCAGATGCCCCAGAACGCAAACTGTGCGATCAGGGTGATGTGGTTCCACAGGTGTGCGGTTTCGTCCGGCAGCGGCGTCAGCACCGGCAGCACGATCAATAACAGGTACACCGCCACCACCAGCCACTGCAGGCGGCGGATCAGCGGCGCGTGCCGCTGCAGGCCATCGCCGACCCGCGCCAGCCACGGTCGCGTGGCGGCTGCCGTGCTGCAATCGTGCAGTTTCATGCGGCCAACCTTGTCGCCACGCGGTGGCTGCGCCAGCGCATCAGCGCCAGCACCGCCAGCCAGTAGCCGGCGTAGGCCAGCAGCGTCATCAGCGCCGGGTGCGCGCGGTAGCCGGTCAGCGCCGACACCACGCCGCCGCTGGCGCTCATGTCGTCCAGCAGCGCCGAGCTGTCCCACAGCGGATCGACCAGTGCCGGCAGGATGTCCAGCGAGATCAGCTTGTCGATGCCGCTGGTGAACAGTGCCGCCGCCAGCAACAGCAGCATGATTTCGGTGGCGCGAAAGAACAGTCGCCACGACAGGTAGCGCCCACCCAGCTGCAGCAGCCAGAACGACAGCAGCGCCAACAGGAAGCCGGCGACCCCGGCCAGCAGCAGCGGCCACAGCGCGGTGCCCTCGCTACCGGACAACGTGCCGTACAGGAAGACCACGGTCTCGCTGCCTTCGCGGCCGACCGCCAGCGCCACCAGCAGCAGGATGCCCCAGCCGTTATTGCGCGCGCGGCTGGCGGCAAGGCCGGCCTCCAGCTCGCGTTTCAGGCTGCGGCCGTGCTCGCGCATCCACAACACCATGTGCACGATCAGCGCCGCGGCGCTGAACACCATCGCCGCCTGGAACAGCTCTTGGTAGCTGCCGAACACCTCGCTGGCGGCAAACAGGCCCAGTGCCAGCAGCGCCGCCAGCAGCAGCCCGGCCAGTACCCCGCCCCACAGCCAGCGCTTGCCGCCGGCGGCCGGGTTTTGCGACAGCCACGCGTGCAGGATGCCGATCACCAGCATCGCTTCCACGCTCTCGCGCCAGACGATAAACAACACCTGTTCCATCGCGCCCGCTCCTTACTTCACGACCAGCACGCCCTGTGCCGTCGCCATGTGGAATTCGTCGAAAAACTTGTACTCGCCGGCGCTGAGCGGGTTGAACACCACGAAACTCTGCGCGCCGGGGGCCAGTACCTTTTCCTTGCGCAGCTGCAGGCTTTCGAACTCCACCGGCGTCTTGCCGCGATTGAAGATCTCGATCTTGAAGCGCTTGCCGGCCGGCACCAGCAGCCGTGCCGGCTTCAGCTGGCCGTCGTTCAGTTCCAGCCGGAACACCGGCAATTCCTCGGCGTGGGCGGTGCCGGCCAGCAGCAGGGCCAGCAGTGGCAGGATATGGCGTGCACGCATGGAGTGCTCCTGTGGGGGGGTGGGCTGCGGCCGGGGTGCGGCCGCAGCGGGTGCGGCTTAGTAGCCGCCCTTCTTGCCGATGCCGGCGTAGGTGAATTCGTAGTTCAGCTCGATCGGCTGGAACCACGGCGCGACGCCGGTTTCCTTGTCGACATGACGGCCGAAGTGGGCGTGCGGGTTCATGCTCGGCGGCAGGATGGTGTACTTCAGCTTGTACTTGCCCGGGCCTTGCAGCTTGATGTTGTCGCCGTAGTGCGGGCCGTCGGAGGCCACCATCGGCATGAAGTCGCCCTTGACCACGTCCTTGCCGCCGACCTTGCTGATTTCGTACTTGATCAGCAGGTACGGCACCCAGTCGCCCTCGGCCAGGCCGTTCTTGTTGCTGGCGGTGGCGTGGATGTCGGCTTCGAGGTGGATGTCGGACTGTTCCGCCTTGCGCATCATGCCGTCCGGTTCCATTTTCACCGGCTGCAGGTAGACGGCGGCGATCTCCATGCCGCCTTTCAGCTGCGGCTTGCCGATCGGGTATTCCAGCGCCTGGGCCGACAGGCTGAGGCCAAGCAGCACGGGCAGGGCCAGCGCCGGGATCATGCTTTTTTTCATCACGGGTTCCTTTGCGGAGGGGGCGCCATTAGAGCAGCGCGAATCTTAATAAAAACTTAAATGCGAACCTTTACTGTTGCCGGCAAGCCACAGCGGCAGGCAAGGTTGGCCGCAAGCCGCAAGCCGCAAGCCGCAAGCCGCAACGTCAGCCGTGGCGGCGCGCGCGTGAGGGGCAGGCTGCGGCGGCATGACTACAAAGAAGAATGCTTCGTATTGTCGTCAGCAGGCAGCGGCAGCGGATTGATCTGGATTAAGGGCTGGCGAGATAAGGCGGTGTGCTGAGGGGAAGGATGGCGATCGCACGCGGTGGCGGGGGCAGGGTGACGCAGGTACGCGCGCGCGGCGCAAAAAAAAACGCCTGTCCGGTGAGGGACAGGCGACTAAGGGTCGGTTTGCGGCCACTCGGGCCACAAACACAAAGACCAGGGACAAAGAGATCACCAGAACAGTTCAAAGATGCCAGGGACACCGACACCCTCATACGTATCCAGAAGTCGACAGCCTCGGGCGCGGACCCGCTACTGCCAACACGGGGCGAATTGTACGTGGCTTGTTGCCCCCCGATAACAGGTAATCAAAGGTTTTATTGTCGATGTTCTTTGTATACAATTTATTTTTGGCAAATTTACTTTCGAATCCAAAGCATGGACAAGTTTGATCGCAAAATCATTGCTGCACTGCATGAAAACGCCCGTCTCAGCTACGCCGAACTGGCGCGCCGCGTCAGCCTGTCGGCACCGGCTGTTGCCGAAAGAGTGGAAAAACTGGAGCGTTCCGGTGTCATTACCGGATATCGGGCAATAATCAACCCGGAAAAGCTGGGCTACCCGATCCAGTGCCTGATCGAGCTGACGGTGAAAAACCTGGAATACTACGGTGTGCTGGAGACGCTGAAGACGATGCCGGAGATCACCGAGTGCTACTCGATCACCGGCAGCAGCGGGCTGATGATCAAGGTGGCGGTCGACAATATGGCCACCCTGCAGCAGGTGATCGCGCGGCTGATGCAGTACGGCGACACCAAGACCTCGATCGTGATCGACGTGCCGGTCGGTGCGCGGATGCCGGGCTGGCGCGACGACGAGTAAGCGCCAGCGCCACGGCGGGCGAGTCGGGAAGCCGGCGTCCATGGGCCGCCGGTCGGTATTGCCGTCAGCGCCGCAGCATCCGCCACAGGCCGAGGATGGCCAGCAGCCACCGCAGCCAGCGCCGCAGCCGGCCCTGACGCAGCAGCAACAGCAGGCCGCTGCCGGCGGAGGCGCCGAACAGGCTGACGCCCTGGCGCAGCAGGTGCGCCGGCTGGCGCCAGCGTTCGGCTTCCAGCACCAGCTGCATGCGCAGCAATTCCCCCTTCAGCAGCAGCAACTGCTTGCGTTCTTCGCGTTGCGCTCGCGTCATGGCAGCTCCTTGCCGGACAGGGCCTGCCAGTCCTTGCGCAGCTCCTGCAGCGTGCTGGCGAATGCCGCCGGGGCGCGTTCCGCACGGCGCCGCAGCGCCAGCAGCAGGCCGATGCCGCTGCCAGCCAGCAGCAGTGCCAGCGCGCCCATCACCGTGGCGCGCCACGCCGCCGGCGTCACCAGCGCCACGAACAGCAGCAGCGCGATCAGCGCCGCCAGCAGCAGCAATACCGCCAGCCCCGCCAGCATGGTCTGCAGCAGCAGCCGTTCCTGTTGCTCCTGCCACTCCAGCCGCGCCAGCTCGGCGCGGTTGAACAGCAGCGCGCCCAGCCCGTGCAGCAGCGAGGCGAGGCTACCCAGGCGCGGGGTATCAGCCATCAGCGGCGCGACACCAGCAGCCCGAGCAGGAAGGCGATGGCGGCGGCGATGCCGATCGCTTTCCACGGGTGTTCATGCACGTAGTTGTCGGTGACCTTGGCCGCGGCCCGGGCTTTTGCCACCGTCGCCTTTTCCGCGTCCAGCAGCCGTTCCTTGGCCAGCTTCAGGTTGGCGCTGAGCTTGTTGCGCAGTTCCAGCGCCTTGGCGCCGCCTTCCTCGCCGGCACTGGCCAGCAGCTCCTCGGTATGGTTGAGCACGCTGCGCACATCGGCCAGCAGTTTTTCTTTCTCGGCGTTAAGGAATTGATCTGGCATGACTACCTCCTTGGACGAACATCACAACGTGGAAAAACGTCAACCCGGGTACCGGCCCTGGCCCTGTCGCGGCCACCCGCGTCGGGGTGCGCACGCAGGCGGGCAGTTCAGTGCATTGTCATGGCCGGTGCTGGATGGGCTGTGCCGACGGCAAAAGGTTCCGCAACGGCATGCTTGAGCATAGACGTAAAAAAGCCTGCCCGGTGGCGGGCAGGCAAACGGTTTATGCACGAAGAAGCAACAGAACCAAAGAGCAAGGCGTCCGTCTCCACACGGACGCCAGGGAATTACTTGGCGGCAGCCCAGGCGCGTGCGGTGTCCAGCATGCGGTTGGAGAAGCCCCACTCGTTGTCGTACCACGACAGTACCTTCACCTGGCGGCCCTCAATGACGCGGGTCAGCGAGGCGTCGAACACACTGGACGCCGGGTTGTGCATGAAGTCGATGGACACCAGCGGCAGGGTGTTCACCGCCAGCACGCCCTTGAGCGGACCATTGGCGGCGGCAGTGACGATCTCGTTCACCTCGGCGACGGTGGTATCGCGGCGGGCGGTGAAGGTCAGGTCCACCAGCGACACGTTGGCGGTCGGCACGCGCACGGCGAAGCCGTCCAGCTTGCCTTTCAGCTCCGGCAGCACCAGGCCGACGGCGGCGGCGGCGCCGGTCTTGGTCGGGATCATCGACAGCGCGGCGGAACGGGCGCGGCGCAGGTCGCTGTGTTCGGTATCCAGCAACACCTGGTCGTTGGTGTAGGAGTGCACGGTGGTCATCAGGCCGTGGGCGACGCCGATGGTGTCGTTCAGCGGCTTGACCAGCGGTGCCAGGCAGTTGGTGGTGCAGCTGGCGTTGGACACGATGCTCATCTCGCTGCGCAGGGTGTTGTCGTTGACGCCGAACACGATGGTGGCGTCGGCATCGTCGGCCGGCGCGGAGATCAGCACCTTCTTGGCACCGGCTTGCAGGTGCAGGCCGGCCTTGTCGCGCTTGGTGAAGATGCCGGTGCATTCCAGCACGATGTCGATGCCCATCTCGCCCCACGGCAGTTCGGCCGGGTTGCGTACCGACAGCAGCTGGATCGGCTTGCCGTTGACCACCAGCTTGTCGCCGTCCAGTGCCACGGTGCCGGGGAACGGGCCGTGGATGGAATCGTACTTGGTCAGGTGGGCGTGCAGTTCCGGATTGCCCAGATCGTTGATGGCAACGATTTCAATATCCTTGTCGGCGAAGCGTTCCTGCCAGGCACGCAGTACCATGCGACCGATACGGCCATAGCCGTTAATTGCCAGTTTCAGTGCCATGATGACTCCTCTTTCTTGTGTTTGGCCGGACGCACGGTCGCGTCCCGATGCATGACATCGTTGCCGCAATGGCCGATGTACTCAACCGACTACACCACTGTAAGGGGTGGATTACCAACAACGGCGCCTGTTAACACTTCTTTACTCAATTTCGCCGCGTCAGGGCCTGATTGTGACCGGCGCCGGTCTCTGCGGCTTGCCGGCGGCGGCAAGGTTGGCCGCACCGCCCGCCCGTGCCACAATCCCAAGACTGACTCCCTTCAAGTGATGCCTGCCATGTCCCTGCAACTGCAAGTCGTCCCGGTGACGCCATTCCAGCAAAACTGTTCCGTGATCTGGTGCGATGTCACCCGCCGTGCCGCCGTGGTCGACGCCGGCGGCGACATCGACCGCATCCTCGCCTTCGTGCGCGAGCACGACCTGACGGTGGAAAAGTTGCTGCTCACCCACGGCCACATCGACCACGCCGGCGGCGCACGCGCGCTGGCCGATGCGCTGGGGGTGGCGATCGAAGGCCCGCAGCGGGCCGAAAGCTTCTGGCTCGACCAGCTGCCCAGCCAAGGCACCATGTTCGGCTTTCCGCGCAGCGAGCCGCTGACGCCGGAGCGCTGGCTGGAAGAGGGCGACACGGTGACGGTGGGTGAGGAAGTGCTGGCGGTGCTGCACTGTCCCGGCCACACCCCGGGTCATGTGGTGTTTGTCAGTCATGCGGCCAACCTTTGCATCGTCGGCGACGTGCTGTTCCAGGGCAGCATCGGGCGTACCGACTTCCCGATGGGCAACCACCAGCAACTGATCGACGCCATCCGCGGCAAGCTGTTCGCGCTGCCGGACGACATGGTGGTGGTGCCGGGGCATGGCCCCTTTACCACTATAGGAGAGGAGCGGCGCAGCAACCCCTTCGTTGCCGACCGCCGCTACGGCTGATGGCGCCGGAGTTCGAGCACGCGGTGCTGCGCGCGCTGCGCGACATTCCGCCGGGGATGGTCAGCACCTACGGCACGCTGGCGGCGCTGGCCGGCTATCCGCGCCACGCGCGCCATGTCGGCGCGCTGCTGGGGCGGCTGCCGGCGGAGCTGGCGCTGCCGTGGTTCCGCGTGGTCGGCAGCGGCGGCCGCATCGCGCGGCCGGGCAGCGAGGGCGCCGACTACCAGCGCCTGCTGCTGCTGCAGGACGGCATCGAGCTGGACGGCAAGGGCCGCGTCGACCTGTTCCGTTATGGCTGGCCGCCGGCGTATTTCCTGCGCTGAGTGCGCGCGGCAGATGGCACGGCGGCGCGCGGCCAGTACCCCGCCCCGCCAGCGCTGACCGCGCTGGCGTTTTTTATGGCGAATGGTTCGTTTGTGGCGCCGAAAAGTTGCGGTTTATGTAGCAACTATGTTAAAGACTAAGCTGTAATTTTCGTTTACGAACTTGCTGCCATGAGCCGATCACCCAGACACGACAAGATTTTGCAGCTGGTGCGCGAAAACGGCTTTATGCCGATTGAAGAGCTCGCCCGCTTGCTGGACGTTACCCCGCAGACCATCCGCCGCGACATCAACCAGCTGTGCGAGGCCAACCTGCTGCGCCGCTATCACGGTGGCGCCGCCCTCGGCAGCAGCGTGGAGAACGAGGATTACTTCGCGCGCAAGGGCAAGCTGCAGAGCGAAAAGGCGCACATCGCCGACATGATCGCGGAAAACATCCCCGACCATGCCTCGCTGTTCATGAGCATCGGCACCACCATCGAGGCGGTGGCGCAGGCGCTGACCAGCACCCACAAGGGGCTGCGCGTGATCACCAACAACATCCACGTCGCCTCGATCATGTCCACCAACCCCGATTTCACGGTGATGATCACCTCCGGCGTGGTGCGGGCCTCAGACGGCGGCATCACCGGGGTGGCGACGCTGGACTTCATCAACCAGTTCAAGGTCGACTACGCGGTGATCGGGGTGTCGGGAATAGAGGCTGACGGCTCGCTGCTTGATTTCGACTACCGCGAAGTGCGCGTGGCGCAGGCGATGATGGCCAACGCCCGTCACCGCTTCCTCGCCGCCGACCACAGCAAGTTCGGCCGCAATGCGCTGGTGCGCATGGGCCACATCAGCGAATTCAACGCCATCTACACCGACGCGATGCCGCCGGAGAGCCTGAAAAAGCTGCTGGAGGAACACAGCGTGAGGATGTATCTGGCCGATCCGGTCTGACAGGTCACGCAGCACAAAACAGGGCACCCGCGGGTGCCCTGTTTGTTTGTGCAAGGTTGACCGCAAGGCTCAGGTCACCGCGCCGCGGCGGTGGAATTGCGGCGCATCCCAGCTGCCGCTGTCGAGGATCCGTTTCAGGGTGTCGACCGCGTCCCAGATGTCGGTGTAGCCCAGATAGAGCGGGGTGATGCCGAAGCGCAGCACTTCCGGTTCGCGGTAGTCGCCGATCACGCCGGCGGCAATCAGCGCCTGCATCACGGCAAAGCCGTGCGGGTGACGGTAGCTGACGTGGCTGCCGCGCTGCGCATGATCGCGCGGGGTGATCAGCGTCAGCGGATGCTCGCCGCAGCGCTGCTCCACCAACTCGATGAACAGGTCGGTTAGCGCCAGCGACTTGCGCCGTACCACGTCCATGTCCGCCTGCAGCGCGATGTCCAGCCCGCACTCCAGCAGCGCCAGCGACACGATGGGCTGCGTGCCGCACAGGAAGCGGCGGATGCCGCCGGCCGGCTGGTAGTCGCTGCCCATCTCGAACGGCCGCGCGTGGCCCCACCAGCCGGACAGCGGCTGCCAGAAGCGGTCCTGGTGCCGCGGCGCCACCCAGATGAAGGCCGGCGCGCCGGGGCCGCCGTTCAGGTACTTGTAGGTGCAGCCGACGGCAAAGTCGGCATCGGCGGCATTCAGTGCCAGCGGCACCGCGCCGGCGGCGTGCGCCAGATCCCAGATCGTCAGCGCGCCGTGGCGGTGGGCGAGTTCGTTGGTCGCCGCCATGTCGTACTGGTAGCCGGTGCGGTAGTTGACGTGCGACAGCAGCAGCACGGCGACGTCGTTGTCCAGCGCCGTCGCCAGCGGCAGCGCCTCGTCGATCAGGCGCAGCTCGTAGCCCTGCTGCAGCAGGTCGATCAGGCCCTGAATCATGTACAGGTCGGTGGGGAAGTTGTCGCGCTCGGACACGATCACCCGCCGTGCCGGATGTGCCTGCTGCTGGATGCGCAGCGCGGCGGCCAGTGCCTTGAACAGGTTGAGCGAGGTGGTGTCGGTGACCACCACCTCGTCGGCGTCGGCACCCAGCAGCGCCGCCAGCTTGTTGCCCAGCCGCGCGGGCAGCTCGAACCAGCCGGCGTCGTTCCAGCTGCGGATCAGGCCTTGCCCCCACTGTTCGGCGATCACCTGCTGGCTGCGCGCCAGCGCGCTGTGCGGCAGCACGCCCAGCGAATTGCCGTCGAGGTAGATGGTGTCGGCGGGCAGTGCGAACTGCTGGCGGAAGCGGGCAAGCGGGTCTTGCTGGTCGGCCTGCAGGCAGTCGAGACGGCTAAGCATGGTAGGGCTCCTTGTGGGCTAAGGTTGGCCGCAACGGTGCAGCCATGAACATAGCTTAGCAGCGTCGCGCGCCAGAAAAATTGCAAGTTCGGATTGTGAAAGTGGCTGATTTCACAGAATATTCACTTTTACGGTATTTATTTCGTGGAGTCTTGCAAATGCAACTGGACGCAATCGACTGGCGCATTCTGGCCGCGCTGCAGCACAACGGCCGGCTCAGTAACCAGGACCTCGCCGACCAGGTGGCGCTGTCGCCGTCGGCCTGCCTGCGCCGGGTGCGCATGCTGGAGGAGTCTGGCCTGATCCGCGGCTACCGTGCCGAGCTGGACGCGGCGCGGCTGGGCTTCGAGCTGGAGGCGATGGTGCAGGTCAGCCTCGACCGCAGCCGCGACGACTGGCACGACACCTTTCTGCAGCAGGTGCAGGCCTTCGACGAGGTCGCCGCCGCCTACATCGTCGCCGGGCCGTGCAACTACATGCTGCACGTGCGCTGCGCCAATCTGGCGGCGTTTTCCGCCTTTGTCGTCGACAAGCTGAACAAGCTGCCGGGCATGCGCGACATCTGTTCCTACATCGTGATGCAGACCATCAAGAACCAGCTCGGCGTGCTGCCGCTGGCGGACAAGACGACGCGCGGCGGCGTGTCGTGACAAAACCCACACCGCGGTGCGATGGCACGGCGGGATCAGCGGCGCTGCTGGTATACTTTCCGGTTTCACCTACGATCCGGGGCGAGCCTGTCCCGCAGAGCCAGCATGAACGTCTTTTACGAAGAAAGCGGCAGCTTCAAGGTGGGCAGCATCGTCTCCCGCAATGATGCCAGCCTGCAAGTCGACACCCAGCACGGCAAGCGCGCCAAACTCAAGGCCGCCAACGTGTTCCTGGAGTTTTCCAGCGCGCTGCAGGACTTCCTGCCCGCGGCCGAGGCGATTGCGGCCGACATCGACGTCGACTTTCTGTGGGAATGCTGCGGCGACGACGAGTTCGGCTTCGACACCCTGGCCGCCGACTACTTCGGCCACGCGCCGAACGCGTTCGAATCGGCCGCCATCCTGATCAAGCTGTACGCGGCGCCGATGTACTTCTACAAGAAGGCCAAGGGCCGCTTCAAGTCGGCACCGGAAGAGACGCTGAAGGCGGCGCTGGCCGGTATCGAGCGCAAGAAGCGCGAGCAGGAACAGGTCGACGCCTGGGCCGCCGAGCTGGCCGCCGGCACGCTGCCGGACGCGATCCGCAGCCACCTGATGCCGCTGCTGTACCGCCCGGACAAGAACACCCTCGAATTCAAGGCCTTCGACCAGGCCAGCCGTGCCAGCGGCCTGCCGCCGCTGCGCCTGGCGCACCACGTCGGCGGCATCCCGTCGGTGCCGGAATACCTGATGGCCGGCTTCCAGCTGGAGCACTTCCCGAAAGGGCTGGGCTTTGGCAGCTACGCGCCGGCCACCATGCCGGCCGACCTGCCGCTGTCCGAGGTGCAGGCCTTCTCCATCGACGACGCCGCCACCACGGAGATCGACGACGCGCTGTCGGTTGCGTGGCTGGATAACGGCAACATCCGCGTCGGCATCCACATCGCCGCGCCGACGCTGGGCGTGGCGGTCGGCTCCGACATCGAAAAGCTGGTGCACAACCGGCTGTCCACCGTCTACTTCCCCGGCGACAAGATCACCATGCTGCCGGACGACGTGGTGCAGCAGTTCACGCTGCAGGAAGGCCAG
Source organism: Vogesella indigofera (assembly GCF_003633895.1). Lineage (GTDB taxonomy): Bacteria > Pseudomonadota > Gammaproteobacteria > Burkholderiales > Chromobacteriaceae > Vogesella > Vogesella indigofera. Next base: position 275,336 of record NZ_RBID01000013.1, on the reverse strand, counting down.
GCCTGCCCGGCGCTGAGCCTGTACGTTGAGGTGGCGCCGGACTTCTCGCTGGTCGGCTTCGACAACCGCATCGAGCGCGTCAACATCGCGGCCAACCTGCGCCACGACCAGCTGGAGCAGGTGTTCAACGAGGACACCTTGGCCGCAGACGGCTTCGGCCCGGACTACGCGTTCAAGAAGGAATTGGTCTGGCTGTGGCAGTTCGCCAACGCGCGCGAGGCGTTCCGCGGCAAGACACCGGACCCGAACCGCCCGCCGCAGGTGGACTACAACTTCAACGTGGTCGACGGCAAGGTGATCATCAGCGTGCGCAAGCGCGGCTCGCCGATGGACAAGCTGGTGTCCGAGCTGATGATCCTCGCCAACAGCGAGTGGGGCCGCATGCTGGCCGAGGCCGACATCCCGGCGATGTACCGCGCGCAGAGCATGGGCAAGGTACGCATGACCACCCGTCCGGAGCCGCACATCGGCCTGGGCGTGCAGCAGTACGCGTGGAGCACCTCGCCGCTGCGCCGCGCGTCGGACTTCGTCAACCAGCGCCAGCTGGTGGCGATGATCCGCGGCGAGACACCGCAATACCCGCAGGGCGACGCGATGCTGTTCGCGCTGCTGCGCGATTTCGACGCCGCCTACAGTGCCTACCTCGGCTTCCAGGACAAGATGGAGCACTTCTGGTGCCTGCGCTGGTTCAGCCAGCAAGGCATCAGCGAGCCGACCGCCAGCTACATCAAGGAAGACCTGGTGCGCATCGACGGCGTGCCGATGCGCCAGCGCATCCCCGGCCTGCCGGAGCTGGCCGCCGGCGACCGCATCAAGCTGCAGATCATCCGCATCGACGAGCTGATGCAGGAGATCGAGTTCCGCTTCATCGAGGTCATCGAGCGCAAGCAGCAGCCGGCCGCGGCGGCTAGCGAGCAACCGGCCTGAGCGTTGCGGCCAGGGTTGGCCGCAAGCGGCAAGACCCGGCCCCGCCACGGCGGGGCCTTTTTTTGTCCGCTCATGACCGTCAGCGCGGCCCGGCGCCACTAACAAAACCCGCTCCTGCGTTGCGCGCCTTGCCGTACCATTAGGACGGCCTGCGTCGGTCGCGATATTCTGTTGGCGGCGCCCGGGGCACCATTTCACGCAACCCACCGGCAGCAACACCATGCACAGCACACAACCCGCCCCCATCCTGCTTCACCGTTTTCACAGCCCGCTGGGGCCGATGTTCGTGTGCGCCAGCGAACAGGGCGTGTGCCTGCTGGAGTTTGCCGTCAGCCAGCGCAACGAGCGCGAATTCGAAGACCTGCAGCGCCTGCTGCAAACGCGCATCATCGCCGGCGAAAACGCCCATACCCGCCAGGCCGAGGTCGAGATCGGCGAGTACTTTGCCGGCACGCGCCAGCAGTTCGAGGTGGCGCTGCACCTGCCCGGCACCGCCTTCCAGCAGCAGGTGTGGGCGGCGCTGCAGCAGATTCCCTATGGCGACACCGCCAGCTACCAGCAGCAGGCCGAGCGGCTGGGCAACCCCGCCGCTATCCGTGCGGTGGCCGGCGCCAACGGTGCCAACCGCGTCGCCATCATCGTGCCCTGTCACCGCGTGATCGGTAAGGACGGCAGCCTCACCGGCTACGGCGGCGGCCTGCAGCGCAAGGCCTGGCTGCTGCAGCACGAGCAGCGCAGCCGCTTCGGCGACACCCAGCCGCAGCTGTTCTGACGCCCGACCCGCCAGTGCCTTGCGGCCAACGTTGGCCGCAAAAGAAAACGCCGCCCGGTATGGGCGGCGTGTTGCATGGTTGGCTCGGTTTGGTCGTCCGGGTAAGTCTGGTCGCCCGGATAAGGCGACGCCGCATCCGGGGAGCGTCAGTGTGTCGGCGCATCCGGGAAGTCACCGACGCATCCGGGAAAGTCAGGCTCAGCCCGGCGGCAGGATGCCGTCGGCGCGGAACATGGTCTTGATGCCGCGGATGGCCTGGCGGATGCGGCTCTCGTTCTCGATCAGCGCGAAGCGCACGTACTCGTCGCCGTAGTCGCCAAAGCCGACGCCGGGCGACACCGACACGCGGGCCTGGTCCAGCAGCAGGTTGGCAAACGCCAGCGAGCCCAGGCTGCGGTAGTGCTCGGGAATGCGCGCCCAGATGTACATCGACGCCTTCGGCAGCTCCACCTGCCAGCCGGCCTCCATCAGCCCCTTGTACAGCACGTCGCGGCGCTTCTGGTAGGTGGCGGCGATGTCCTTCACGCACTGCTGGTCGCCCTCCAGCGCGGCGATGGCCGCAATCTGCAGTGGGGTGAAGGTGCCGTAGTCGTGATAGCTCTTGATGCGCGCCAGCGCGGCGACCAGATCGGGGTTGCCGACCATGAAGCCGATGCGCCAGCCGGCCATGTTGTAGCTCTTGGACAGGGTGAAGAACTCCACCGCGATGTCCTTGGCGCCTGGCACCTGCATGATGGACGGCGCCTTCCAGCCGTCGAACACGATGTCGGCGTAGGCGAGGTCGTGCACCACGAAGATGTCGTGCTTCTTCGCCAGCGCGATCACGCGCTCGAAGAAGTCCAGCTCCACGCACTGCGCGGTGGGGTTGGACGGGAAGCCGATGACGATCATCTTCGGCTTGGGGTAGCTGCCGCGAATGGCGTTTTCCAGCTCGGCAAAGAAGTCGATGCCCGGCGCCAGCGGCACGCTGCGGATCTGCGCGCCGGCGATCACCGCGCCGTAGATGTGGATCGGGTAGCTCGGGTCCGGCACCAGCACGGTGTCGCCGCGGTCCAGCGTCGCCAGCATCAGGTGCGCCAGCCCTTCCTTGGAGCCGATGGTGACGATGGCCTCGCTGTCGGGGTCGATGTCCACCTGGTAGCGCTCCTGGTACCAGCGGCTGATGGCGCGGCGCAGGCGCGGGATGCCCTTGGACGCCGAGTAGCCGTGGGTATCCGGGCGCTGGGCGGCTTCGGTGAGCTTGGCGACGATGTGTGGCGGCGTGGCGCCGTCGGGGTTGCCCATGCTCATGTCGACGATGTCGTCGCCACGGCGGCGGGCGGCCATCTTGCGTTCGGCGGTGATGTTGAAAACGTAGGGCGGGAGACGATCGATGCGCGCAAAGCGGCGCTTGCCGGTAGACGACATGGGGAATCCTTCAACGTAAGCGCCCGGAACCGTCCGAGCGACGCTCCCCCGACACAGGGGAAGGGCCATCGTAAGCGGCCGGCATGGCGCTTGTCCAGTGTCGCGCCGAACGTGGTGGCCAAGGTTGGCCGCAGGCCAGACGCGACGGCTCAGCGGCGGCTCAACGGTGCCGGGGCAGGAAGTTCTCGGCCACCATGCAGCGCGCGCCGCCGCCGCCGAGGTTCTCGATGGTGTCCAGCGGCGCATGCGCCACCGTGCCGTTTGCGGCCAACGTGGCCTGTTGCTGCGGGGTGAATGCCTGCCAGGCGCGCGACGACATCGCGAACACCGCTTTGCCGGCGGCGTCGGCCAGCTCGATCACGTTGCCGCAGAAGTTTTCCATCTGCGTGTAGTCGATGTCGATGATCTGCTTGCCGTGGCGCTGCAGCTGCTCGCGCACCTGCTGGCGGGCGCTGGCCGGCTGGATGGCCTCCAGGCACACCACCGCCAGCGTGCGGCCGACCGCCATCATCACGTTGGTGTGGTAGATGGCGGCACCGCCGCGGTCGACGGCGTCGAACAGCAGCGCCTGGTAGTCCAGCTGCATCAGCAGCGCGGTCAGCACCTCGGGGTGGCTGCGCGAGGACCGGCAGACATAGGCGAGGCGATGGTCGTGGTCGAACACCATCGACCCGGTGCCCTCCAGGAACTTGCCCTCGTCCTCAAAGGCGCTGAGGTCGGCCAGCTCGCCGATGGCAAACTCTGCGCGGATGCGCGCGATCACGCTGTCGCGGCGTTCGCGGCGGCGGTTGGGCGCTTCCATCGGATACAGGAACACGCGGCCGTCCGGGTGCATGCTGATCCAGTTGTTGGGGAAGATGGCGTCCGGGGTATTGCCCTCCGGCTCGTCGTCGATCACCAGCACGTTGACGCCAGCGGCGCGCAATGCCGCCACATAGCCGTCAAACTCCGCCCGCGCGCTGTCCTGCGCCGCCGCGTCGTCCTGGCCCGGCTTCTGGAAGCGGTTGGAGGCGCGGGTTTCCGGATTGGAAAAGAAATTGGCGGGGCGGATCATCACGATGTTGCGGGTGGTCTGGGTCATGGCGGCGGGTAGCGGTCTGGTTTGGATGGTGCTTATTTTCCGGTCGCTTGCTGCCATACTGAAGTTGACAATCTGTCACTTTTCCGGCGAAAAACTGGCAGATTGATCTTTTTGGGTAGCGTTATGTCAATGAGTGATACAGATCGCCAGCTGATCGCGCTGCTGCGCGACAATGCGCGCATGTCGGTGACCGAGCTGGCGCAGCGGCTGCGGGTGTCGCGCGCCACGGTGCAGAACCGCATCGACAAGCTGGAGCAGAGCGGGGTGATCATCGGCTACACCGTGCGGCTGAAGCCGGAGGCAGAGGCGCACCGCATCCGCGCGTGGATGAATATCGCGGTGGAGGGCAACCGGACGCCGGCGGTACTGCAGGCGCTGCGCGGCGAGCCGCACGTGTACGCGCTGCACTCCACCAACGGCCGCTGGGACATCGTCACCGAGCTGCGCGCCGACACGCTGGAACAGTTCGACCGCGTGCTGGGCCGCATCCGGCTGATCCCCGGCATCGCCGCCACCGAGACCAGCCTGCTGCTGTCCACACACAAGGTGTGACGCGGCCTGCGGCCAACGTTGGCCGCAAGCTGCCCGAGCAGAGCAACAGGAACAGAGACAGAAAGGAATAATCATGCCGCCACGCACGCTGGCCGAACTGGACGCCCTGCGCGACGAATGCAAGGCGATGGTAACCAAACGCGCCGGCCTCTCCGCCGGCGCCGCGGTGCTGCCGATCCCGGGGCTGGACATCGGCGCCGATGTCAGCCTGCTGCTGGAAATGATCCCGGCCATCAACCGCAAGTTCGGCCTCAGCCCGGAGCAGATCGAGGCGCTGGATCCGCAGCTGAAGAAAATCATGCTGGTGGCCATCACCAGCATCGGCAGCGAGCTGATCGGCAAGCTGGTGACCCGGCCCTTGCTGCTGAAGGTGCTGCAGCGCATCGGGTTGCGGCTGGCGACCAAGTCGGCGGCCCGCTTCGTGCCGCTGCTGGGGCAGGCGCTGGCGGCGTCGCTCAGCTTTGGCGCGATGAAGCTGGTCGGCAACGCACACGTGGACGACTGCTACGCCGTTGCCAGGAAGGTGTTGCTGGCGGGGCAGGCCAGCCGCGACTAGGCGCACGGGCGCCCTCCGCCACGCGGGGAGACAAGCTTGGCCGCCGGTGATCGCTGGCGGCCAAGCTTGTTTTTTTTGGGGGGGGCAGGTTGGCGGGTAACGGAAGAGGTGCGCCGCTGACCGGCCGCACGGTTTGCGGCCAACGTTGTATGCAGGATGGCGGCCGCGGCCGTGATGACATCGGCCACCGCTTGGTCGCTGTTTTAGGTGCTTGTGGCCAGGGTTGGCCGCATGAAAACAGCGGCCCGCAGGCCGCCGTGGTGAGGCAAAGGGAATGGTCGGGCGCGGTGGCCGTTGCAACTGCCGCCGGCTCAGGCCACTTCCGTGCCGCGCGCCGCCTGCAGCAGCGCGAACCAGTCCTCGCGCGCCAGCGTCAGCCGGCAGGCGGCGGCCGCCTCGTCCAGTGCGGCCAACTTGCGCGAGCCGATGATGGGCAGCGGCCGGCTCGGGTGGCGGATGAGCCAGGCCAGCGCGACGGTGGCCTGTGTGACCGCGTAGTGCGTGGCCAGCCGTGCCAGTTCGGCCGCCAGCGCCGGCTTGGCCGCAGCGTCGAACAGGCGGCCGCCGGCCAGCGGCGACCACAGCATCGGGCGCACGCCCAGTTGCTGGCACTGGTCGAAGGTGCCGTCGATGAGCGGATCCAGGTGCAGCAGCGAGGCTTCGACCTGGTTGGTGACCAGCCGGGTGCGCGAGGCCAGCAGCGCGTATTGCGCCGGGCTGAAGTTGGACACGCCGAAGTGCAGTACCTTGCCCGCCTCGCGCAGGCGCTCGAAGGTTTCTGCCACCTCGTCGGTGTCCAGCAGTGGGTCCGGGCGGTGGATCAGCAGCAGGTCCAGGTGGTCGCTGCCCAGGTGCTGCAGCGAGGCGTGCACGCTGGCGGTGATGTGCGCGGCGCTGGTGTCGTAGTGCTTCACCCGCCAGCCGCGCGCCGCATCCGGCGGCTTGATGCCGCACTTGCTGACCAGCTGGATGGCGTCGCGCCGCGACGGATTGGCCTTCAGCCAGCGCCCGAACAGCGCCTCGCAGCGAAAGCCGCCGTACAGGTCGGCATGGTCGAAGGTGGTGATGCCCAGCGCGATGGCGTGTTCCACCCACGCCGCCAGCGCCGCATCGTCGAAGCCCCACTCGTCCAGGCGCCACACGCCGGCCGCCACCGGTGACAGCAGCGGCCCGTCTGCGGCCAACCCTTGCAAGGTCAGCCGGCTCATTACACGATCCTCGCCTCGGTTTTCGGGTCGAACAGCACCGCCTTGGACACGTCGAACACCAGTTCCATGCTCTCGCCCGGGTACTTGGCCTCGGTCGGGTGGGTGCGGCAGCAGACCTTGGTGTTGTTCAGCGACACGAACACCAGCGTGTCCGGGCCGGTCGGCTCGATCACGTCGATGTGGCAGGCCATCACCGGCAGGCCGTCGCGGTAGGCGGTGCGCGCGTCGGTGATCTGTTCCGGACGGATGCCGAAGATCACTTCCTTGCCCACCCAGCCGGCCAGCTTCGCCTTGTCGTGCGGCAGCGGCAGCACCACGCAGCCCTTGTCGTCGCACACTTTCACGCCGATGTCGCTGCCGGACTGCACCACGGTGGCCGGGATGAAGTTCATCGACGGCGAGCCGATGAAGCCGGCGACGAACAGGTTGGCCGGGTTGTCGTAGATGTCCTGCGGGCTGCCGAACTGCTGCACGATGCCGTCCTTCATCACCGCGATCTTGTCGCCCAGCGTCATCGCTTCAATTTGATCATGGGTCACGTAGACGATGGTCGATTTCAGGCGCTGGTGCATCAGCTTGATCTCGGTGCGCATCTCCACGCGCAGCTTGGCGTCGAGGTTGGACAGCGGCTCGTCGAACAGGAAGATCGCCGGGTTGCGCGCCAGCGCGCGGCCCATCGCCACCCGCTGGCGCTGGCCGCCGGACATCTGCCCCGGCTTGCGTTCCAGCAGGTGGGTGATCTGCAGCATCTCGGCCACGCGCTTGACGGTGGCGTCGATCTCGGCCCGGGGCGTCTTGCGGATTTCCAGGCCGAAGCTGATGTTCTCGCGCACGGTCATCGACGGGTACAGCGCGTAGCTCTGGAACACCATCGCGATGTCGCGGTCCTTGGGCGACAGCTCGTTCACGCGCTTGCCGCCGATGGCGATGTCGCCGCTGGAGATGTCGTCCAGCCCCGCGATCATGTTCAGCAGCGTGGATTTGCCGCAGCCGGACGGGCCGACCAGGATCAGGAACTCGCCGTCCTCGATCGCGATGTTGATGCCCTTGAGCACGTCGGTGCCGTTGGCGTAGGTCTTGCACACGTTATTGATGGAAAGCGCTGCCATTTCTTAACCTTTCACGGCACCGGCTGTCAGGCCACGCACGAAGTAGCGGCCGGCAACCATGTAAACGAACAGGGTAGGCAGCGCGGCGATGATCGCCGCGGCCATGTCCACGTTGTATTCCTTCACCCCGGTGGAGGTGTTGACCAGATTGTTCAGCGCCACCGTGATCGGCTGCGATTCGCCGGAGGCGAACACCACGCCGAACAGGAAGTCGTTCCAGATCTGGGTGAACTGCCAGATGATGCAGACCACGAAGATCGGGCCGGAGATCGGCAGCAGGATGCGGAAGAAGATGGTCCAGAAGCCGGCGCCGTCAATGCGCGCCGCCTTCACCAGCTCGTCCGGCACCGTGATGTAGAAGTTGCGGAAGAACAGGGTGGTGAACGCGGTGCCGTACACCACGTGCACCAGTACCAGCCCGGCGGTGGTGTTGGCCAGCCCGAGCAGGCCCAAGAGCTGTGCCATCGGTAGCAGCACCACCTGGAACGGAATGAAGCAACCGACCAGCAGCATGGTGAACAGCGCGTCGGAGCCGCGGAAGCGCCACATCGACACCACGTAGCCGTTGACGGCGCCGAGCAGGGTGGAGATCGCCACCGCCGGCAGCGTCATCTTGATCGAGTTCCAGAAGAAGCCCTGCATGCCGTTGCACTCGACGCCGGTGCAGGCTTCCGCCCAGGCTTTGGCCCAGGCGCCGCCCTGCCACGCTTGCGGCAGCGCCAGCATATTGCCCTCGCGGATGTCGTCCAGCGACTTGAACGAGGTGGTCAGCATCACGTACAGCGGCAACAGGTAGTAGATGGCCATCAGGAGCAGCGCGGCGTACACCAGCGCGCGGCCAACGGTGAGGTTCTTAAACACGTTTGGCACTCCTTGTTTCCATATACATCAGCGGCACCAGCACGGCGACGATGGTGAACAGCATCATCATCGCGGAGGCGGCACCCACCCCCAGCTGGCCACGGGTAAAGGCGAACTGGTACATGAAGATCGCCGGCACGTCGGACGAGTTGCCGGGGCCGCCGCCGGTCAGCGCCATCACCAGGTCGAAGCTCTTGATGGCGATGTGCGACAGGATCAGCAGCACGCTGAAGAACACCGGGCGCAGCGACGGGATCAGGATGCGGCGGTAGATGGTGGGCAGCGATGCGCCGTCCACCTGCGCCGCCTTGATGATGGAGTCGTCGATGCCGCGCAGGCCGGCGAGGAACAGCGCCATCACGAAGCCGGAGCTCTGCCACACCCCGGCGATGACCACGGTGTAGATCGCCATGTCCGGGTTGACCAGCCAGTCGAAGGTGAAGTCGGTGAAGCCGAGGTCGACTACCACCTTTTGCAGGCCCATGTCGGGGTTCAGCATCCACTTCCAGGCGGTGCCGGTGACCACGAAGGACAGTGCCATCGGGTACAGGTAGATGGTGCGCAGCATGCCTTCGGCGCGGATTTTCTGGTCCAGCAGCACGGCCATCAGCAGGCCGACCAGCAGGCAGAACAGGATGAACAGGCCGCCGAAGAGGCCAAGGTTGGCCGCAGCGGTCCACCAGCGCTCGTTTTCGAACAGTGCCTGGTATTGCACGAAGCCGGCCCACTCGTAGCGCGGCATCAGGCGGGACTCGGTAAACGAGAGCCAGCCGGTCCAGGCGATGAAGCCGTAGACGAAGATCAGGCTGGCAGCCAGCGTCGGCGACAGCACCAGCTTGGGCAGCCAGCGGTCGGCCAGCGCGTGCAGGCTGCCTTGGGATGAAGATCCGGACATGATGATTCCTTGCTGTCTCGGTACAAAAACACGGCAGCCGGTCCGCCCGCCTGGGGCGGACCGGTCAGACCGGCGGCGGGGGGCCACCGGTGCCGCGGATCACACGCTGCTTAGAGCCTGTTCACGATCTGCTGCGATTTGATTTCAACTGGGGCGATACGGCGTTAAGTACGATTCAGGTCTGCGCATTTACTGCTTGTAAACTCCGCTTCCCCAACCGTTTTCGCCTTGTCTCGCGCGAGCTCGCTAGATCGTGAATACGCTCTTAGCGCACGGCGCCGGCACGGGCCAGACGTTCGGTGGCCTGTTGCGCGGTCATGCTGGAGTTCATGAACTGCGAGATCACGTCCACCATCGCGCCTTCGGTGGCGGACGGCATCGCCATCTTGTGGGCGAAGCTCGGCACCAGCTTGCTGCCCTTGGATGCGGCGCTCATGTCGAAGCTGGACTTCTTGGCGCAGTCGTCAAACTTGGCCATCGGCGTGTCGAGACGGGCCGGGATCGAGCCCTTGTTGAGGTTGAACACTTCCTGGAACGCCGGGCTCATCACGGTGGCGGCCAGCTTGGCCTGGGCCTGTACCGCAGCCGGGTTTTTCTGCTGGAACATCGCCAGGCTGTCGATGTTGAAGGTGAACGCATTCTGGGTGCCCGGTGCGTCGGTGCAGATGAAGTCCTTGCCCGGTACCTTGCCGGCGGCGGTGAATTCACCCTTCGCCCAGTCGCCCATGAACTGCATGCCGGCCTTGCCGTTGATCACCATGGCGGTGGCCAGGTTCCAGTCGCGGCCGGCGGCGCCCTTGTCGATGTAGGTCTTCACCTTGCCCAGGGTTTCGAACACCTTGACGGTGGTCGGGCCGGCGAGGGTGGCCTTGTCCAGCTTCACGAACGCCTTCTGGTAGTAGTCGGCACCGCCGACGCCCAGTGCCACCGATTCGAACAGGGTGGCGTCCTGCCACGGCTGGCCGCCGTGGGCGATAGGCTGGATGCCGGCCTTTTTCAGCTTGTCGGCGGCGGCAAAGAATTCCGGCCAGGTCTTCGGCACCGTGGCGCCGGCCTTCTTGAACGCTTCCGGGTTGGCCCACAGCCAGTTCACGCGGTGTACGTTGACCGGTGCGGCCACGTACTTGCCCTTGTACTTCATCACGCGGCTGACCACCGGCGGCAGCTGCTTGTCCCAGTTGCCTGCGCGGGCTACGGCATCGATGTCGGCCAGCACGCCTTCGGCGCCCCACTCCTGGATCGCCGGGCCCTTGATCTGGGCGGCGGTCGGCGGGTTGCCGGACACCACGCGCGTCTTCAGCGCGGTCATCGCGTTGTCACCGCCGCCACCGGCGACGGCAAAATCCTTCCACGTCACGCCCTGGGCGCTCATCATCTTTTTCAGTTCGGCGACGGATTTGGCTTCGCCACCGGAGGTCCACCAGTGCAGGACTTCCACGTCGGCGGCCTGGGCGGCAACAGGGAACAGGCTGGCTGCCAGCACGGCCGCACTCAGACGTTTCAGTTTCATAACTCTCTCCTTCTGTGTTGTGATCTCCGCACGGATTTTTTTGTGATGCGGATAACGGTGTCCCGGCAGCAGGGCGCCCACACCGGGGCGGCCGCACAGGATTGACTGCACTATAGCGGGCAACCGTAAGTTTTGTGTAAGGATTGAGAGGGAATGGCGTAAGGAAACGGGGCGCGGATCGTGCACCGCGTCATGACATTGGCGAAAGGCTTGCCTTTGCTGGTAGGCGTGTTTGCTGCGTTGCACCAAAAAGCAGCGTTGTAGTGTGTCAACTACACACGCGGCAAATTGGCGGCGCCGTTTTAGTGCGGCAACAACGCGAAATCGACGCTGGCGACCAGGCCGTGCGGCAGATTGTCGGACAGCACGATGCGGGTGTGATGGCGGCGCGCGATTTCCTGCACGATGGCAAGGCCGAGGCCGCAGCCCTTGCCCTGGCCTTCGGCGCGGCCGCGGTAGAAGCGGGCGAACACCTGCTCGCGTTCGCTCTCGGCAATGCCGGGGCCGTTGTCGCACACCTGCAGCGTCACCGTGCCGGCACCGTGCAGCAGCTTGACAGTGACCTCGCCGCCGGGCGGCGTGTACTGGATGGCGTTGTCGATCAGGTTGGCCAGCAGTTCGCGCAGCAGGCCGCCGTGGCCGGCGACCGGCAGCGCATCGTCGGCGGCCTCCAGGCCGAGGTCGATATCGCGCGCCAGCGCCAGCGGCACCGCCTCGCTGGTGACCTCGCGCGCCAGCTGGCGCAGGTCCAGCGCCGCCAGCTGCAGCCCGGCCTCCGGCTCCGCGCGCGCCAGCGCCAAGAGCTGGTTGATCAGGCGGATGGAGCGCGCGACGCTGGTTTCCACCTGCTGCAGCTGGCGGCTGGCGCTGGTGACATCCGGGGGTGTGGCGGCCAGCTCGGCGCGCACCAGCTCGCTCTGCGATTTCAGCCCCGCCAGCGGCGTGCGCAGCTGGTGGGCGGCATCGGCGATGAAGCGGCGCTGCTGCGCCACCTGGCCGTCGACCTCGTGCAGCAGCTCGTTGATGGCGCGCGCCAGCGCGCGCACCTCGGACGGCGCGTTGTCGATCTCGATCGGCGCCAGGTCACGCGGCGAGCGGTTTTCCACGCTGCGGCGCAGGTGGCGCAGTGGCGACAGGCCGCGGCTGATGCCGGCCCACACCAGCACGCTGGTCAGCAGCATCACCGCCAGCAGCGGCAGGCCCATGTCGCGCAGGATCTTGCGCGCCAGCTCGGCGTTCAGTGCCCGGCTTTTCGCCACCTGCACCAGCATCAGCTCCGGCCGCTCCGGGGTGCCGGCCGGCAGGTACAGCGCGGCGACGCGCACCGCCAGCCGCTTGATGCGGCCATCGTAGAAGAAGGTTTCCCCCGGCTTGCGCTGCAGGCTGGCCGGCGGTCGCGGCATCGCCGGCTCGCCGAGCAGGAAGGCCTCCGGCGGCGAGCTGACCATGTAGTAGATGCGGTCGTCCGGATCCTGCTCCAGGATCTCGCGCGCCGCCTGCGGGAAGTCGATGTAGAAGCCGTTGCCGAACGGTTTCACCTGTCGCGCCAGCGCGCGCGAGGACTTGGCCAGCGAGCGGTCGATCACTTCGCCGGCGTAGCTCATCGCCATGCTGTGCGCGAGGAAAGCGGCGCCCAGCCACAGCACCAGTTGCGGCAGCAGCAGCCACAGCAGCAGCTGGCGGCGCAGCGACAGCTGGCGGGGGCGGGCGGCGCTCATGCGGCCAACCTTTAGGCGCCGGGCTCGAGCCGAGCCAGCAGGTAGCCCAGCCCGCGCACCGCGCGGATGCCGACGCCGCTGCCGTCCAGCTTCTTGCGCAGGCGGTGCACGTACACCTCCACCGCGTTGGCGCCGACTTCCTCGCCGTCGCCGGACAGCTCGCCGGCGATCTGCTCCTTGGTCACCACGCGGTCGGCATGGGCCATCAGGATGTCGAGCAGCTGCAGCTCGCGCGCCGACAATTCCAGCGCCTGCTGGTCGGCCCACGCGCGCTGCCCGCCGCGGTCCAGCCGCAGGCGGCCGAAGTGCAGCTCGTCGCGCACGTTGTCGGCGACGCGGTGGCGGCGCAGCAGCGCACGGATGCGCGCCTCCAGCTCCGGGAATTCGAAGGGTTTGACCAAGTAGTCGTCGGCACCGGCGTCCAGCCCGGCGACGCGGTCTTCCATGCTGTCCAGCGCGGTCAGCAGCAGGATGGGCAGCGCCGGGCGGTGCACGCGCACGTTGCGCAGCACCTGCAGGCCGTCGAGGCCGGGCAGGCCGATATCGAGGATCACCGCGTCGAACGGCTCGGCCAGCAATTGCTGCTGCGCGGCGAGGCCGTCGGCGGCGTGGCTGACGCTGAAGCCGAGCTGGCCCAGGCGGGTGAGCAGGGCATCGGCGAGGACGGCGTCGTCTTCGGCTAGGAACAGTTTCATGGTGGGGTCCGGCTGCGGGCTGAGACAAGCCATGATGTTAGAAGCTCGCGCCGGCTTTGGCGAGGGGAAAGGTTGGCCGCAAGGTTTGAGTGGTGTGGTCATTAATCACCCGGAGACGCGCAGTGCATCCGGCGAACCCCCATTCTCCGGATCAGCCGCTCTGGTTGATCCCGGATGTGCTTCTGGTGGCAGCGGCCGGCTGCATAAAAAAAGGGCTTGCCGGGGAGAGTCGGCAAGCCCTTGTGAAAAACGGGAGAGTCGGTCTGCGGCTTAGAACCTGTTCAAGGTCTCGCGAGCTAGAGCGAGACAAGGCGAAAACGACTGAGGAAGCGGAGTTGACATGGGGTCAATGAGCATTCCGAAGGCGTACTCACCGTGTAACGTTCCACGACGCGCAGCAGGCATTGAACAGGCTCTTAACGCACCGCCAGCGCGCTGGCCTGTTGCGCCAGCGCGGTGATGCGCGCCCAGTCCTGGGCGGCGATGGCGTCGTCCGGGGTCAGCCAGCTGCCGCCGACGCACAGCACGTTGGGCAGCGCCAGGTAGTTCGGCGCGCTGTTGATGTCGATGCCGCCGGTGGGGCAGAAGCGCAGTTCCGGCAGCGGGCCGGCCAGCGCCTTCAGCAGCTTGATGCCGCCGACCGCCTCGGCCGGGAACAGCTTGAGGATGTTGAAGCCTTCGTCCTGCGCGTGCATCGCCTCGGACGGGGTGGCCACGCCGGGGATGAACGGCACGCCGGACGCGCGCGCGGCGGCGGCCAGCTCCGGCGTCAGGCCGGGGCTGATGCCGAACTGGGCGCCGGCGTCGAGCGCGGCTTCCAGGTGGGCGCGGGTGCGCACGGTGCCGGCGCCGACGATGGCGTCCGGCACTTCGTCGCGGATGCGGCGCATCGCCGCCAGTGCCGCCTTGGTGCGCAGCGTGATTTCCAGGGTGCGGATGCCGCCGGCGACCAGTGCGCGGGCGAGGTCGACCGCGACCGCGGCGTCGTTGACCACGATCACCGGCATAACCGGGCCTTGGCGTAGCAGAGTCAGTGCGTCCATCTATCTATCCTTTTCGATTGCCACAGAAACCACAGAACTACACAGAAAGTATCGGCGCCGCTGGCGCGCTGCCCGCTGCTGCCGGTGTTGTCCGGGCGCGGCTTCCGTGTTTTCCGTGGTGAAAAATACGTTTACGGCTTGCTCCACAGCGGATGGGCGAAGGTCATCGCGCCTTCCTCGGCGGTGGTGGCCTGCTGGCGCATGCCGGCGAACAGGTCGCGGCCGACGCCGTGCTGGTGTTGTTCAAGGTTGGCCGCAGCGCGTTCGCGTGCCGCCCACTCGGCGGCATCCACCAGGATGCTCAGCTCGCCACTGTTGGCATCCAGCCGCACCAGGTCACCGTTCCGTACCTTGCCGATGTCGCCGCCCAGCAGCGCTTCCGGCGACACGTGGATGGCGGCCGGTACCTTGCCGGAGGCGCCGGACATGCGGCCGTCGGTGACCAGCGCCACCTTGAAGCCGCGTTCCTGCAGCACGCCCAGCGGCGGCGTCAGCTTGTGCAGCTCCGGCATGCCGTTGGCGCGCGGGCCCTGGAAGCGGATCACCGCGACAAAGTCCTTTTCCAGCTCGCCGCGCTTGAAGGCGGCCAAGAGTTCGTTCTGGTCGTGGAACACCACCGCCGGCGCTTCCACCACGCGGTGTTCCGCTTTTACCGCGGAGACCTTGATCACCGCGCGGCCGATGTTGCCGGTCAGCACCTTCAGCCCGCCGTCGTGCGAGAACGGCTTGGCCGCGGTGCGCAGCACGCCGTCGTCGCCGCTGGCTGCCGGCGCCGCGCGCCAGGTCAGCTTGCCGTCGTCCAGCCACGCTTCGCTGGTGTGCGCGCGCAGCCCCTTGCCCATCACGGTGGTCACGTCGTCGTGCAGCAGGCCGGCATCCAGCAGCTCGCGGATCACGAAGCCCATGCCGCCGGCGGCGTGGAAGTGGTTCACGTCGGCCTTGCCGTTGGGGTAGGCGCGCACGATCAGCGGCACCACCGCGGACAGCTCGTCGAAATCGTCCCAGTTGATATCGATGCCGGCGGCACGGGCGATGGCATTGATGTGCAGGGTGTGGTTGGTGGAGCCGCCGGTGGCGAGCAGGCCTACGATGCCGTTGACGATGGCTTTCTCGTCGATCACGTCGCAAATCGGGGTGAAGCGCGAGCCCTGCGCGCTGATCTCGGCGGCGACACGGGCGGCGTGGCGGGTCAGCGCCTCGCGCAGCGGGGTATTCGGGTTGACGAAGGCGGCGCCGGGCAGGTGCAGGCCCATGATCTCCATCAGCATCTGGTTGGAGTTGGCGGTGCCGTAGAAGGTGCAGGTGCCGGGACCGTGATAGGACGCCGACTCCGACTCCAGCAGCGCGTCGCGGCCAACCTTGCCCTCGGCAAACAGCTGGCGCACCTTGGCCTTGTCGTCGTTGGAGATGCCGGTGGTCATCGGCCCGGCCGGCACGAACAGCGCCGGCAGGTGGCCGAAGGACAGCGCGCCGATCAACAGGCCGGGCACGATCTTGTCGCAGACGCCGAGGTACAGCGCGGCGTCGAACATCTGGTGCGACAGCGCGATGGCGGTGCTCATCGCGATCACGTCGCGCGAGAACAGCGACAGCTCCATGCCCTCGAAGCCCTGCGTCACGCCGTCGCACATTGCCGGCACGCCGCCGGCCACCTGCGCGGTGGCGCCGGCCTTCAGCGCTTCGTCTTTCAGCAGCGCCGGGAAGGTTTCCAGCGGCTGGTGTGCCGACAGCATGTCGTTATAGGAGGTAACGATGGCCAGGTTGGGGCGCACCGACTCTTTCAGGTGAATCTTGATCCCGTCCGGCATCGCGGCAAAGGCGTGCGCCTGGTTGGTACAGGACAGGTGGGCGCGCTCGACCTTGCCCTGGCGCACGGCGGCGTGGGCCTGGGCCAGATAAGTGGCGCGGGTGGCGCGGCTACGCTCGATGATGCGCTGGGTAACGGCAGCAAGAACGGGATGCAGACTCATTGGTGTAGGCCCTGATTGGTGTGTCTGAATGGTAGTTTTACTACAGTGTGTTGGCAAGGCATTACGTGATAAAAAAGCGGAATCCGGCGGCTTTGATGTCTTTATATTTATATAAATCAGGTATTTGATGGGTTGTTGGTGATCGGCAACAGTGGGGTGTGTCGATTTGGCAGGCTGCGTTTTCACGTAGACAAGCCGCCACCGTTTGGTAATATAACTACATCACAACTCACTGTGCGAGAGAACAATCAGGATGGAGAACACAAACCTGCACACCCCGGCATTCGACATGGTGCTGTTCGGGGGTACCGGCGATCTGGTGATGCGCAAACTGCTGCCGTCGCTATACCAGGCGCACGCCGCCGGCCTGCTGCACGATGAGGGCCGCCTGCTGGCGCTGGGCCGCCGCGACATGAGCCGCGACGACTATCTGGCGATGGTGGAAAAGAGCGCACGCGTCCACATCAAGGAGGGCTTCTCCGATGCCGCCTGGCGCGGCTTTCTCGCACGGGTGGACTACCTGACGGTCGACGCCGCCACGCCGGAGCACTATCCGCGTCTGGCCGCGGCGCTGCAGCAGGGTGGCGAGCGGGTGACGGTGTGCTACCTCGCCACCGCGCCGGACCTGTTCGAGGGCATCTGCGACAACCTCGCCGCCGTCGGCCTCAACCACGACCGCGTGCGCGTGGTGCTGGAGAAGCCGCTCGGCCACGACCTGGAGTCGTCGCACGAGATCAACGAAGCGGTGGCGCGCCACTTCAGGGAAGAGCAGCTGTACCGTATCGACCACTACCTGGGCAAGGAATCGGTACAGAACCTGCTGTCGATCCGCTTCGCCAACGCGCTGTTCGAGCCGCTGTGGCGCCGCGAGTGGATCCACGACGTGCAGATCACCATCGCCGAAGACCTCGGCGTCGGCACCCGCGGCGACTTCTACGACAACACCGGCGCGCTGCGCGACATGGTGCAGAACCACCTGCTGCAGCTGTTGTGCATCGTGGCGATGGAGCCGCCGGCCAATCTCGGCGCCGACGCGGTGCGCGACGAGAAGCTGAAGGTGCTGAAGGCGCTGCGTCCGTTCAGCGAACAGGACGTCGCCAACAAGACGGTGCGCGCGCAGTACAAGGCCGGCGCCGTCGGTGGCCAGCCGGTGGTCGGCTACCTGCAGGAGCAGGGCATCCCCGCCGCCAGCCACACCGAGACCTTCGTCGCCATCAAGGCCGAGATCGACAACTGGCGCTGGGCCGGCGTGCCGTTCTTCCTGCGTACTGGCAAGCGGATGCAGGAACGGGTGGCCGAGATCGTGATCAATTTCCGCGACGTGCCGCACCAGCTGTTCCCCAGCCCGCTGGGGCTGAACACCGCCAACCGGCTGGTGATTCGCCTGCAGCCGGAAGAAAGCATCCGCCTGTATTTCCTGGCCAAGGAGCCGGGCGATACCCAGCGCCTGCAGCCGGTACACCTCAACCTCGATTTCCACGAGTCGTTCAAGGTGCGCCGCGCCGACGCCTACGAGCGCCTGCTGCTGGACGTGATCCGCGGCAAGCTGGCGCTGTTCATGCGCCGCGACGAGCTGGTGGAAGCGTGGCGCTGGGTGGAACCGATCATGGACAACTGGGCGCGCAGCACCACGCCGCCCAAGCAGTACACCGCCGGCAGCTGGGGCCCGGCCGCCTCCAGCGCGCTGCTGAGCCGCGACAGCATCAGCTGGCACGAAGAGTGTTGAAGCCAGGCTAGCGGCCGGCCGCAGGCTTGGCCGCCAGCACCGGTCGCGGCAGCGTTTCAGCCGGCGGCCGGGCCAGCGCGGCTGACGTGTCAGCCGTGCCGGCATCCGCTTTCATAGATAACAAGACGCGCGGCAACACAGCCGCGCGCAGGCAACGGAGACACAGAGATGATGTTCCACGCTTTCGAATCGCAAGCGGCGGCGGCCGAGGTGCTCGCCCGCCGCGTCGCCGCCGACCTCGCCGCCGTCATCGGCCGCCGCGGTCACGCGGTGCTGGCGGTGTCCGGCGGCCGTTCGCCGGTGCCGTTCCTGCAGGCGCTGTCCGCCGAGGTACTGGACTGGTCGCGCGTTAGCGTTACCCTGGTTGACGAGCGCGTGGTCGCGCCCGGTCACGCCGACAGCAACGCCGCACTGGTGCGCGATCACCTGCTGCAGGGCGGCGCCGCCGACGCGACGTTCCTGCCGCTGGTGAGCACGGCGGCCAACGTTGACGCCGAGCTGGCGCAGGCCGCGGCACAGTGGCAGACCCCGGACGTGGTGGTGCTGGGCATGGGCGACGACGGCCATACCGCGTCGCTGTTTCCCGACGCCGCCAACCTCGCCGCCGGCCTCGATCCGGCCAATCCGGCCGCGCTGCTGGCGGTGGTGCCACCGGTGGCGCCGCACACCCGCATCAGCATGACGCTGGCCGAGATCCTGCGCAGCGGCAAGCTGTATCTGGCGATTGCCGGTGACAACAAGCGGCGGGTGCTGGAACAGGCCAGCCGCACGCTGAGCGCGGCGCAGCCGGTCAGCCATCTACTGCAACAAACGGAGAACCCGCTTCATGTCTACTGGGCAGCCTAATCCTTTCCCGCGTCTCCTGGCCGACATCGGCGGCACCAATGCCCGCTTCGCGCTGGAAACCGCACCCGGGGTGCTGGAAGACATCGACGTGTTGCCGTGCAAGGACTACCCGACGCTGGTCGACGCCATCCGCAGCTATCTGGAACGCGCCGCCACCCGCGCCGTGCACCACGCCGCCATCGGTATCGCCAATCCGGTCACCGGCGACTACGTGCAGATGACCAACCACCACTGGGCGTTCTCGATCGAGGCCACCCGCCGCGAGCTGGGCTTTGCCACGCTGCTGCTGCTCAACGATTTCACCGCGCTGGCGATGTCGCTGCCTTTCCTGCCGCCGCACGAGCTGGTGCAGGTCGGCGGCGGCGAGCCGCGCCACGGCGCCAAGGCGCTGATCGGCGCCGGTACCGGCCTCGGCGTCTCCGGCCTGCTGCCGCACGGCGGTGGCTGGGTGGCGATCGCCGGCGAGGGCGGCCACGTCGCCTTCGCCCCCGGCAACGAGGAAGAAGTGGCGCTGTGGCGCTACGCGCAGCGCCGTTTCGGCGAGCACGTGTCCGCCGAGCGCTTCCTGTCCGGCCCCGGGTTGGAGCTGATCCATGACGCGCTGGCGGAGGCCGCTGGCGAAGCCGCCGGCCAGCTGCCGGCGGCGGCGATCAGCGAGCGCGGCCTGTCCGGCACCTGCCCGCGCTGCGCGCAGACGCTGGCGCTGTTCTGCGGCATGCTCGGCAACGCTGCGGCCAACCTGGCGGTGACGCTGGGTGCGGTCGGCGGCGTCTACATCGGCGGCGGCATCGTGCCGCGCTTTGGCGAGCTGTTCGCACAGTCGCCGTTCCGCGCCCGCTTCGAGGCCAAGGGCCGCTTCCGCGACTACACCCGCGCGTTGCCGGTGTACGTGATCCACAGCGCCTACCCGGCGCTGACCGGGGTGCAGGCCGCGCTGCGCGAACATCTGGGAGAACGTGATGCTTGAGAAAATCCGTGCCGAGCTGGATACCCTGTCCGGTGCCGAACGTCGCGTCGCCGAACAGGTGCTGGCGCAGCCGTATACCGTGATGCAGTCGGCGGTGTCGGACATCGCCGCCAGCGCCGGCGTCAGCCAGCCGACGGTGATCCGCTTCTGCCGCAGCATGGGCTTCTCCGGCCTGTCCGACTTCAAGCTGAAGCTGGCCGGCACCCTGGTCGGCGGCGTGCCCTTTGTCCACTCCAGCGTGCGCCCGGAAGACCCGGTGTCGGAGATTACCGCCAAGGTGTTCGACAACACCGTCACCGCGCTGTTGAAGTGCCGCAACGAGGTCAACCCGCAGGCGGTGGACGAGGCGGTGGAGCTGCTGGCCCACGCCCGCCGCATCGAGTTCTATGGCCTCGGCAACTCCGGCATCATCGCCGCCGACGCGCAGCACAAGTTCTTCCGCTTCGGCATCCCCACCGTCGCCTACGCCGACAGCCACATCCAGATCATGGCCGCCTCGGTACTGACCCCGGACGACGTGCTGGTCACCATCTCCAGCTCCGGCCGCTCTCGCGAGCTGATGGACGCGGTGGACGTGGCGCTGGAGGGTGGCGCCAAGGTCATCGCCATCACCGTGCCGGACACGCCGCTGGCCGAACGCGCCACGGTGACGCTGGCGGTGGATGCGCCGGAAGACAGCGAAACCTACAGCCCGATGCTGTCGCGCATCCTGCACCTGGTGATCATTGACATTCTGACGGTCGGCGTCGCGCTCAAGCGCGGCCCCGGCCTGGTGACGCAACTGGAAAAAGCCAAACGCAGCCTGCGGCAAAAACGGCTGCGCAGTGAACACGACGACGAATGAGCCGCCCCAAGGTTGGCCGCAACCGGGGCTGAAGCCCCAGACACACCCGGAGACAACATGAGCACGCTGACCCAGCTTCCCGCCTGGCACGCCCTGTGGGACCACTTCAACGACGCCAAAAACCTGCACATGCGCGAGCTGTTCGACAGCGATCCGCAGCGTGCCGAACGCTACTCACTGGAAGTGGGCGGCCTGTTCCTGGACTACTCCAAAAACCGCATCACCGACACCTCGCTGCAGGGGCTGATGGCGCTGGCGCGCGAAGCCGGGCTGCCGGCGCGCATCAAGGCGATGTTCAAGGGCGAGAAGATCAACCGCACCGAGAACCGCGCCGCGCTGCATGTGGCGCTGCGCAACCGCACCAACTCGCCGATCCTGGTCGACGGCGAGGACGTGATGCCGAAGGTGAACTCGGTGCTGGCGCGGATGGGCAAGTTCGCGCACGCGGTGCGTTCCGGTGAGTGGCTGGGCTACACCCACCAGCCGATCACCGACATCGTCAACATCGGCATCGGCGGCTCGGATCTCGGCTCGCTGATGGTCTGTAGTGCGCTGAAGCCGTTCGGCCACCCGCGCATGAACATGCACTTCGTGTCCAACGTCGACGGCGCGCAGCTGAAGGAAACGCTGAAGAAGGTGCACCCGGAGACCACGCTGTTCGTGGTGGAATCCAAGACCTTCACCACCCAGGAAACGCTGACCAACGCGCTGACCGCGCGCGACTGGTTCGTGGCGCGCGCGCGCGACGAAAAAGCGGTGGCCAAGCACTTCGTGGCGGTGTCCACCAACAAGAAAGCCGTCGCCGACTTCGGCATCGACCCGGCCAATATGTTCGAGTTCTGGGATTGGGTCGGCGGTCGCTACAGCCTGTGGTCGGCGATCGGGCTGCCGATCATGCTGTATCTGGGCGAAGAGAACTTCACCGAGCTGCTCAACGGCGCCCACATCATGGATCAGCACTTCGCCAACGCGCCGTTCGAGCAGAACATGCCGGTGCTCTTGGCGATGATCGGCATCTGGTACATCAACTACTACGGCGGCGGCAGCCACGTGATCGCGCCATATGATCAATACCTGCACCGCTTGCCGGCCTTCATCCAGCAGCTGGACATGGAGTCCAACGGCAAGCAGACCATGCTCGACGGCAATCCGGTGGACTTCGAGACCGCGCCGATCATCTGGGGCGAGACCGGCATCAACGGCCAGCACGCGTTCTTCCAGCTGCTGCACCAGGGCACCCACATTTCGCCGATCGACCTGATCTGCTCGCTGCAGAACAGCTCCAGCCTGCCCGGCCACCACGAGATCCTGCTCGCCAACGTGTTCGCGCAGGCGGAGGCGTTCATGCGCGGCAAGACCGCGGACGAGGCGCGCGCCGAGCTGGAGGCGCAGGGGCTGAAGGGCGCGGCGCTGGAGGCGCTGGTGCCGCACAAGGTGTTCGCCGGCAACCGCCCGACCAACACCCTGCTGATGGACCGCCTCGATCCGCGCAACCTCGGCTCGCTGATCGCCGCCTACGAGCACAAGATCTTCGTGCAGGGCGTGATCTGGCACATCAACAGCTTCGACCAGTGGGGGGTGGAGCTGGGCAAGCAGCTGGCGAAGACCATCCACGCCGAGCTGGCCGGCAAGCTGAAATCGGCACCGCACGACAGCTCGACCAAGGCGCTGATCGAGCGCTACCGCCGCGCCAACGCGCAGTAAAGCGCCCGCCGTCAGCCGGCGGCAGCCACACCAACCGGAGCCTCGCGCTCCGGTTTTTTTATGGCCGCCGCGGACGTGGACGAGGGAAAGCCGCAATGCGGAACTCCCCAATGGTGGGGCGGCCAAGGGCGGCACTAGCATGCTCTTGCCGTCGCGGCCGCCATGCCAGCCTTGCTTCATGACAACGGCCGGCTATGCTGAGCCAAGGTTATGACGTTGGCCGCAAAGGGCGACGCGCGGCGGCTGGCAAGCCGCAATATTACCAAGCCGTTGTCAGCGCTTTGTAAGGCGGCGCTGCTAGTCTGGGCCGCGAGTTGTCTGCGCGGGCCGCCTGCCGGCCCGCCCCTCCGTCTTTGTTTGCAAGGAAATCATCATGCGCGTTTCTACCCGGCTGGCCGTCATCATCCTGGCCAGCTTTATCGGATTGCTGCTGCTGGCCGGGCTGTCGCTGCACAGCATCCGCCAGTCGCTGTACGAGGAAAAACAGGCCTTCATCGTCAACCAGCTGCGCATGGCGGAAGGGGTGCTCGGCCACTACGCCGCCGCGGCGCAGCAGGGGCGGCTGAGCCAGGCCGACGCGCAGCAGCAGGCGCGGCAGGCGCTGGCGATGCTGACGGTGGACGACGTGTACTACTTCGCCCGCGACAAGGACAACGTGATGCAGGTGCACGTGAAGGCCGACCGCATCGGCAAGGTCGACCTCGGCTCCAAGCTGCCGGACGGACGCACCACGGTGGACGCCTACAACGAGGCATTGCGCACGGCCAAGTACGGCATCACCGAGATCTACACCACGCGCAAGGGCTCGGACCAGCAGGTGCCCAAGCTCAACGGCGTGGTGCGCTTCGAGCCGTGGGGCTGGATGGTGGGCACCGGCATCTTCGTCGACGACATCGCGGCCACCTTCTGGCGCAATGCCTCGCTGCTGCTGGCGCTGGCGGCCGTGGTACTGGTGGTGCTGGCGGCGCTGGCGCTGACCATGTCGCGCCGCATCATCGGCTCGCTCGGCGGTGAGCCGGCCTACGCGGTGGCGGTGGTGGAGGCGATCGCCGCCGGCGACCTCAACCAGACCATCCGCCACAACGGCAAGCCGCACAGCCTGCTGTTCGTGATGGCGGCGATGCAGCAGAAGCTGCGCGAGATGATCGCGCAGATCAGCGACTCCGCCGCGCAGCTGGGCGACACCGCCGCCGCGCTGGGCGAGCAGATGCAGCGGCTGGACACGGTGTCCAGCACCGCCAACGATTCCACCACCGCGGCGGCGGCGGCGATCGAGCAGCTGTCGGTGAGCATCGACCACGTGTCCGACAGTGCGCGGCAGACCGAGGTCGATTCGCGCGGCGTGGCACAACTGGCGCAGCAGGGGCTGGGCGTGGCGCAAGGCGTGGTGTCCAGCATCCGCGGCATTGCCGGCGAGGTCAGCGATGCTTCCGGCCGCGTGCTGTCGCTGAGCGAGCGCACGCGCAGCATCAGCGGCATCGCCGACACCATCCGCGACATCGCCGACCAGACCAATCTGCTGGCGCTGAACGCGGCGATCGAGGCGGCGCGGGCCGGCGAGCTGGGGCGCGGTTTCGCGGTGGTGGCGGACGAGGTACGCAAGCTGGCGGAACGCACCGCGCAGGCCACCAGCGAGATTTCCAGCATTATCCACAGCGTGGTGCAGGAGACCGCCGGGGTGTCCGGCGCGATGGAACAGATCGCGCCGCTGGTGGAGGACGGCGTGCAGCAGGTGACGCAGCTGGCCGGCGCGCTGGGCCAGATCGACGACAAGGTCGGCGACACGCTGGAGCGCTTCCGCAACGTGGCGCTGGCGATGAGCGAGCAGAGCCAGGCCGGAGTCAGCATCGCCGGCAGCGTGGAGCAGGTGGTGCACGTGGTGGAGGAAACGCAGTCCTCGGTACGCTTCACCACCAGCGCCTCGGCGCGGCTGCAAACGTTGGCCGCAGACCTGCAGCAGGCGGTGTCGCGCTTCCGCGTGTAGGCATGGCCGGCCGGTGACCGTTAGCGGTCACCGGCCGCGCTACTCAGGAGGCGCTGCTATCGCGCAGGCACTTCTTCACGAAGCTGTTCTTGGCGGCACCGGCCAGCTTCTTCTCGGCAGCCTTGCCGTCGCACATGGCTTGCGCGTTGCCCGGCTGTTCGCGTTCGCACTTCTTCATGAAACTGTTTTTGGCGGCGCCGGCGAGTTTTTTCTCGGTGGCCATTTTTTCGCAGGCCGGATTGGCGGCCAGCAGCGGGCCGGAGAACAGCGCAAGGGTGAGCAGCAGCAGAAGGTGGCGCATGGTGTGTCCTTTCGGGAGGGGAAGGTTTGGGCTGGGCGCCGTTGCGGAGCCTGGCTACACTATGGTTGTTGCCGGTCAAAAATGAAATACCGGTAGTTGCGCTATGCTGGTCATGGCATTGTCACCCGGCGATGCCATCATGAGCGGCCATGGCGAGGACGGACACGGGATGCGACACGGAATGAACTGGAGATGGCTGGGCGGCTGGCTGGGGCTGCTGTGCGGCCTGCCGCTGGCGGCGGTGGCGGCCGGCACGCGCGTGCCGCTGACCATCGTTGCCATGGACCAGGCGTCGCCGCCCTACGTCATCGGCGAGGGCGACAGTTTCGCGCCGCAGCCCGGCCTTGCCGTGGAGCTGGCGCAGCGCGCGGCGAAAGCCTGCGGTGTCGAGCTGCAATTGCTGCGCCAGCCGGGGCTGCGCATGCTGCAGAGCCTGAAAAGCGGCAGCGCCAACGCGGCGCTGCTGCTGTCCTACAACGAGGAACGCGCGCAGTTCGCGGTCTACCCGCTGCGCGACGGCCAGCCCGACGGCCGCCAGCGCATGAGCACGCTGCGCTACGTGCTGTTCGTGCGCAATGACAGCCTGCTGGCGTGGGACGGCGAGCGGCTGACCCCGTCGCAGGCGGTGGTGGGCAGCAATATCGGCTGGTCGGTGATCAAGGATCTGGAACGCCTGCAGATCAAGGTGGAAACCGCGCTCAATGTCGGCAGCAACTTCAACAAGCTGCAGGCCGGGCGCATCGACGCCTACGCGATCCAGGACCTGCTGGCCGCCGGCTATCTGGCGACGCATCCGAAGCTCGCGGTGCGCGCGCTGCCGCAGCCGCTGGTGAGCAAGGACTACTTCATGCCGTTCAGCCGCCAGTTCGCCGCGCGCCAGCCGCAGCTGGTGCAGTGCATGTGGCAGCAGGTGGCGCGCCAGCGCGACGCGCTGCTGCAGCGGCGTATGGCGATCTACCTCAATCACTGACTCGGCCAGGGTTGGCCGCAAAAAAGCCGACGCGCGGGCGTCGGCTTTTTGTCGTGATAAGTGGAGTCGGGCGATCGGATTGACCCGGCCAAGCGGGCGCGGTGGCGGGTGGCTTGCCGTGCCGTTCGCTTGCCCTGAGCTTCCTGCGCAGGGGGGGGCTGCAGACCGGGCGTCTGCCTGTTGCACGGCTTCGGTTCCGGCACGCTGCACGCCTTTGCCGCGATCACCGGTAGGGCTGTTGGCGAGGCATGGCGGTCAACAGGGTCATTTCGTTCAATACCGGTCAAACCGGATTTCTTACGCTGCAGGCTCTTTCATCCACGGGAAGCAACCCATGAGCCTGTATCTGTCGATGTCCTTGTTTGCGCTGGCGGCCTCCATTTCTCCGGGCCCGGTGAATCTGCTGGGCCTGGCCCACGGTGTGCAGTACGGTTTTCGTGCCAGCCTGCGGCATGTCACCGGCGCCACCATGGGATTTACCCTGTTACTGCTGTTGATCGGCCTCGGTCTGCACGAGGTGCTGACCCGTTGGCCGCTGGTGACCACCGCCATCAAGTGGGCCGGTGCTGCTTTTCTGCTGTATATGGCCTGGAAGCTGTTCCGCGCGGATGGCGCACTGGGAGACCAGCGTGCCGGGCAGGCGCCGTCGTACTGGCAGGGTGCCCTGATGCAATGGCTGAACCCGAAGGCCTGGCTGGCAGCGGTGGCCGGCATGGGGGCCTTTGCCGGTGGTGACAGCCTGCTGGTCTGGCAATTCAGCGCGCTGTACTGGGCGATCTGCTATCTCTCGCTGGCCTGCTGGGCTTATGCCGGCGCGGCGCTGGGGCAATATCTGCACTCTGCCGCCCGTATCCGGCTGCTGAACCGTTTGCTGGCGGTCTTGCTGTTGCTGAGCACGGTCTTGCTGTTCTGATCAGCGCCGGTAATGGCCTGGCGTGACGGCGGTGAGGCGTTTGAACACACGCTGGAAATGCGCCTGGTCGGCAAAGCCGCTGGCGTGCGCGACTTCCGCCAGCGGCTGCCGGTCACGCAGCAGACGTCTTGCATGCTGGATACGGCAGTTGAGCAGATAGGCGTGCGGTGTCATGTGATAGTGCTGGCTGAAGGCACGGATCAGGTAGGACGGTGACAGCGAGGCTGCCGCGCAGATCTGCTGCAGCGTCAAGGACTCGGTCGCGTGGCTGTGGATGAAGTCGGCGGCCCGCGCCAGTTTGTCCGGTGCGCCAGGCCTTGGCAGCTTGCCATGGGCCAAGGCGGCCAAGGCCTCGCTGAAGAACTGTACGGCGACGCTTTCCTTCAGTAGCTGTTCGCTATCGGCGGCGGTTAGCACGGCGTGAAAACGGGTAAACGCGGCATACAGGCGAGGGTCGGTACTGAGCTGGCAAGCCAGCGGCTGGAAGTCGCCATGCGGCGACAGCCCCAGCTCGGCCTGCCGTGCCCCCAGCCAGTCCTGGTCCACATACAGCATGCGATACGCCCAGCCGGCGCCGCGAACGGGCGCGCAGGCGTGCACCTCGCCCGGATTCATCATCAGTACACTGCCGGCGGCGATCTCGTGCCGCTTGTTGCCGTTCAGGTAGTGGCTGTGGCCGCCATCAATCACGCCCAGCGAGAACGTCTCGTGCGAGTGTTTTTCATAGCAGACCTGGCGGCCGTCCGCGACGTCGCGGGATTCGATGAAGGGCAGGGCGTCATCACGCCAGAAGCGGGATGCTTGCGGTGGGGCCGGGCGTGTTTGCGCCATCGTTGCGTCACTTCTGTTGGACATTGAACACGAACAGCATAGCTTGCTCCGGCACAAAAACAACAGAACCGCTACAGGGTGGCCGCATCTGTTGTCGTGTTTTGCGGCGCCGGTCTTTGGTCGGCCCGGTGAGGTGGCACTGGCTCAGCCTGGGTAGGCATCCCTCACGCATTGGCCGGCAAGGCGGTTCCTGGCCGTGGCGGCCGGTTTCTTCCCGGCGGCCTTGACTTGGCAAGCGGGGTTGGCGCTGGCGCTGGAAAACAACAAGGCCGGGATGATTCCGGCCTTGTTGTTCATGCGGGCGGCGCAAGGTTGGCCGCAAGCCGCTTAGCCGGCCAGACGGGCGCGGTGACGGGCGATCTGCGCGCGCACCTGGTTCGGCGCGGTGCCGCCCACGTGGTCGCGCTGTGCCAGCGAGCCTTCCGGCGTCAGCACGGTGAACACGTCGGCTTCGATCAGCGTGCTGAACTCGCGCAGTTTTTCCAGGCTGAGGTCGGCAATGTCCACGCCCTGCAGCTCGGCGTGGCGTACGGTCAGCGCCACCACTTCGTGGCTGTCGCGGAACGGCATGCCCTTCTTCACCAGATAGTCGGCGAGGTCGGTGGCGGTGGCGAAGCCCTGCAGCACCGCGGCGCGCATCGCCTCTTTCTTCACCGTGATGCCGCGCATCATGTCGGCGTAGATGCGCAGGGTATCGATCAGGGTGTCGGCGGTGTCGAACAGCGGTTCCTTGTCTTCCTGGTTGTCCTTGTTGTAGGCCAGCGGCTGCGCCTTCATCAGGGTCACCAGCGCGATCAGGTGGCCGACCACGCGGCCGCTCTTGCCGCGCACCAGCTCCGGCACGTCCGGGTTTTTCTTCTGCGGCATGATGGAGCTGCCGGTGCAGAAGCGGTCGGCGATGTCGATGAAGCCGACGCGCGGGCTCATCCACAGGATCAGCTCTTCCGACAGGCGGCTCAAATGCACCATCACCAGGCTGGCGGCGGCGGTGAATTCGATGGCGAAGTCACGGTCGGATACCGCGTCCAGCGAGTTGTGGCACACGTCGTCGAAGCCCAGCAGCTGCGCGGTGTAGTGGCGGTCGATGGGGAAGGTGGTGCCGGCCAGCGCGGCGGCGCCCAGCGGCAGACGGTTCACGCGCTTGCGGCAGTCGGTCATGCGCTCGGCGTCGCGGCCCAGCATCTCGACGTAGGCCAGCATGTGGTGGCCGAAGGTGACCGGCTGGGCGACTTGCAGGTGGGTGAAGCCCGGCATCACGGTGTCGGCGTTGGCCTCGGCCAGATCCAGCAGGCTGGTCTGCAGCTCGGCGATGAAACCGACGATGGTGTCGATCTGCGCGCGCAGCCACAGGCGGATGTCGGTGGCGACCTGGTCGTTACGCGAGCGGCCGGTGTGCAGGCGCTTGCCGGCGTCGCCGATCTTGTCGGTGAGGCGGCGCTCGACGTTCATGTGCACGTCTTCCAGGTCCACGCTCCACTCGAAGTTGCCGGCGCGGATGTCGGCGATGATGGCGGCCATGCCGTCGCGGATCGCGGCGAGGTCGGCGTCGGACAGCACACCGCACTTGTTGAGCATCGCGGCGTGGGCCAGCGAGCCTTCGATGTCGAATTCGGCCAGACGGTTATCAAAGGTGACCGAAGCGGTGTATTTCTTGACCAGCTCGGAGACCGGCTCGGAGAAGCGGCCAGACCAGGCGTGCGTGTCTTGCATGGTGATGATGTCCCGGGTTTGTACGTGGAGGGCGTGTCTGGCCAACGATTATAAGGAAAGCCCGCCATCAGGGCGAGGGCGGGCTGGTTTCAAGCGTTCGATTGCGCGCCTGGAGCGTGTTCACGATCTCGCGCGCTCACGCGAGACAAGGTGAAAACGGCTGAGGCAGCGGCGTTGAGCTGGAGATAAACCAGCATGCCGAAGCCGTTTTCAACGCGGTATCGCCCCATTTAGAGATCAGTCGCAGCAGATCGTGTACCGGTTCTTAGCGTGGCGTGGTGCGCCGTGCCGCCATGCGTTTGCCGGCGTCGCGCAGCTCGTCCTCGCTGATCAGCTGGCCGGCGACCGGGAACAGCCAGTCCTCCTCGCGCTGCGCGTGTTCGCGGTACAGGCGGGTGAAGTCGGCGATGGCGGCGGCGTCCAGTTCCGCCAGCTCGCCGCGGCCGAAGGCCTGCAGCTGGTCGTGGATGGCGCACCAGCGCGCGTTCAGGTAGCCGTGCTCGGCCAGCAGCTGCTTGATCTTGGCGGCAGCGTCCGGCTGTCGTGCCACGATCAGCGGGAACAGCTCCTGCTCCTCGTCCTGATGGTGCGCCGGGCCGGCGAGCTCGAAGTAGCGCACGATGCCGGCGATGGTGTTCAGCACGGCGTGGCTGTGGCCGTGGCTGGCGATGTAGCCGGGCAGCGCGTCCAGCTGCTCGCAAAAATGGCGCACCTTGTCGTGACAGGCGTACAGCATGTCCAGCGGTTCGTCGAAGGAAGGCGCGGGGATCGCGCGGGTGAGGGCGTCCAGGCTCAGCATGGCATGCTCCAAAAAACGGTGGGATGGTTTCAGTATGGTGCATGGCGGCGTCGCTGCCCATGATCCGTCTCAAGCGGCGGGCGGGGATTTGCATTACAGTCTCGGCTGATATTTTCTGTTGCAGGCGAGTGATGACTGTCCCGTTCCTGATCCGTGAACTGTGCCGCGACGATGCGGCCAACCTGGCCGCGGCGCTGGCGCTGCACGACGCCGCCCATGCGCTGGAAGTGGCGTGGCTGGATGGCTACCCGCTACCGCGGTTGTGGCACAGCGCCGCCGACATCGCCGCCAGCCCACTGTACATCCTTGCCGGCTACGACGAGGCGATGCAGCTGTGCGCGCTGCTGGCCTGCGGCCGTGGCGACGACGGCAGCCTCGACATCGTGCGTACACTGGTAGCGCCGACGCGACTGGGCGAGGGCTGGGCCGGGCGCCTGCTCACCGCCGCACTGGCCGGTGAAACCATCGCCACGGTCAGTAGCGCGCAGGCCAACCGCGCGGCGCTGCGCTGCTATCACAAGGCCGGTTTCGTGCGCGTGCGCGACTTCGCCGCCGCGGACGGGCTGGCGCTGACCACGCTGCGCTGGCAGCGCGATGACAGTGAGCTGCTGCTGACGCTGGACGCCGACGGCTGGGTCAAGGAGGCGCAACAGCTGTCGTCGCCCAACTGCGACAATTATCCACAGCCGGCGGTGCCGCTGCTGGTTATCCACAATATCAGCCTGCCGCCGTACCGCTACGGCGGCGACGGCGTGGCGCAACTGTTCGGCAATCGCCTCGATCCGGCGGCCGATCCCTACTACGCCACCATCGCCCACCTGCGGGTGTCGGCGCACTTCTTCATCCGCCGCGACGGCCGCCTGCTGCAGTTCGTGTCCACCCGCCAGCGCGCCTGGCACGCCGGGGTGTCGCAGTGGCGCGGGCGCGAGCGCTGCAATGACTTCGCGCTCGGCATCGAGCTGGAAGGCTGCGATTTCGAGCCGTTCTGCCACGCGCAGTACCGCACGCTGGCGGCGCTGGCGCGGCTGTTGCAGCGCGAGTGCGGCATTGAGGCCATTACCGGCCACCAGCACATCGCGCCGGGGCGCAAGACCGATCCGGGGCCGTACTTCGACTGGCCAAGGTTGGCCGCAGCAGTGGGGCGAGCGCTGCCGGAGAACTGAGTCTTTGGCGTGAGGGGCGATGGGGTCAGAAGTCGCGCCAGGAGGCGGTCTTGATGGCGAGGGTGTTGTTTGTCGTGGTGCTGGTAACCGGGGGTAGGTTGACGGTGCCGGTACCGAGTGTCGATGACCAGCCTATGAATTGGCTGTTGGCTGTCAATTTGGTGATGCTGCGTTCTGAAACCATGCTGCCATAGATTTTTGCACCCCCCCAGCCCTGGTTGCCACAGTTGTCGGCGTAGTAAACGATGCCGTAAATGACGACACCCCCGTTCAGCTTGGGACAACCGGCACCGGTATCGAAAATCAGGATGCCGGGCTTGCTGGCGGTACCAACATTGGTGTGCCAGTTATTGGGCGGAGGAATTTCATCATCATAAAAGTAAATGGTGCTGTAGTCCGCCGCTGCCTTCATCTCCGCTTTGCTGGTGTTCGGGAACACCAGATCCCACGCCGTGCCGGTGAAGGCGTTGCCTTTGATATTGCCGGTCACGGTTAGCCCACTCTGCCCGTGCCCTCCTGTATTGATGGTTGTCGAGCTTTCGGAGCTGATGATGGCGGTACCTGTTGTGCCCGCCGCCACCGACGGGTTGCCGGTGACGCCGCTCATGCCCCCTTTGATCACGATTGGTGCCACGGTATTCAAATTCAGGGTGACCGCAGTCGATGTACTGGTAGTGGTCGTGCCAAGCAGGAGACGTTCACTGACGGTGGCGACGCCATCCCCGCTGCTTGATGCGCGGATTTCCAGCACGTTGGCGGCGGTCGCGTTACGCCACATGCTCACGCTGATGGGGTAGTCGCCGATAGTCTGGCTGCTGATGGCCAGCGGGAAAATGCTGCTGTTTGCTTTCTGGTTATTGCCGGCTGGCCCGGTCGCATCATCTGTCCAGTTGGCCGTATTGGTGAGGTTGCTGGCGCTGCCGTTGGTAACAAGCCAGGCCAAAGCGGCATCCAGTCCACCGCGCGCGGCTTCCTGTGCCTGTTTCTGGCGCAGCATGTTGTTGCCGGTGCGGATCTCGAACAGCAGGCCGGCACTGCTCTGGAACACCATCAGGCTGCTGAGGAACAGCACCAGCAAGGTCATCGCCAGCGTCACCACGCCCTGTTGCCGGGGCTGGCGGGTGGCGGGCGAGCAAGTGGTGCGGGCGGTGCAGGTGCGGCTGGGCATGATGGCGACGGCGGGAGGGGCGCTGCGGCAG
Organism: Vogesella indigofera; assembly: GCF_003633895.1. GTDB lineage: Bacteria > Pseudomonadota > Gammaproteobacteria > Burkholderiales > Chromobacteriaceae > Vogesella > Vogesella indigofera. The sequence continues at coordinate 243,075 of NZ_RBID01000013.1, read as the reverse complement.
GCGGCGCGTCAGGATGGCGGGTGTTTGCAGACAGCTGTCGTGCAAACGGCATAGCCAGCCATCGTATATAAATGACAATAAAGTGGCAATATTACCAATACAAAAGGGCAAGCCGTCCGGCTTGCCCTTGTCGTGACGCTTGCGGCCAACCTTGGCCGCTGCGCGGTTTACAGCTCGACTTGCGCGCCCATCTCCACCACGCGGTTGGTCGGGATCTGGAAGAAGTCGGTGGCGCGCAGCGCGTTGCGGCTCATCCACACGAACAGCGTCTCGCGCCACGGCGACATGCCCTCGCGTTCGGTCTGGATCAGCGTCTCGCGCGACAGGAAGAACGAGGTGTCCATCAGCTCGAAAGTCATGCCCTGTGCCGCGCACAGGTCGAGGATTTGCTGCACGTCCGGGGTCTCCTTGAAGCCGTAGTAGGCCATCACCCGCCAGAAACTGCCGGACAGCTGCAGGACTTCCACCCGCTCGTCTTCCTCGATATACGGCACCTCCTCGGCGCGGATGGTCATCAGCACCACGCGCTCGTGCAGCACCTTGTTGTGCTTCAGGTTGTGCAGCAGCGCGTGCGGCACGCCGTGGGTGGAGTTGGTGAGAAACACCGCGGTGCCCTGTACCCGCTCCGGCGGGTAGGCTTCCATGTTCTCGACAAAGCCGTCCAGCGGGATCGCCATTTCGTTCAGACGCTGCATCAGCAGGTGACGGCCCTGTTTCCAGGTGGTCATCAGGATGAAAGCGCCGATGCCGATCAGCAGCGGCAGCCAGCCGCCGGCGAAGATCTTCACCACGTTGGCGAGGAACAGCGGCAGGTCGATCACCAGCAGCGCGACCAGCAGCGGTGCCACCACGGCCAGCGGCCAGTGCCAGCCGCGCCAGGCGACGGTGCACACCAGGATGGAGGTGATCACCATGGTGCCGGTGACGGCGATGCCGTAGGCGCCGGCCAGCGCGCTGGAATTCTGGAACATGATCACCACCATGATCACCGCCGCCAGCAGGCCCCAGTTGATCAGCGGGATGTAGATCTGGCCGATCTCGTTGTCGGAGGTGTGGGTGATTTCCATGCGCGGCAGGTAGCCCAGCTGCACCGCCTGGCGCGTCAGCGAGAACACGCCGGAGATCACCGCCTGCGACGCGATCACCGTGGCGCAGGTGGACAGGATCACCAGCGGCAGCAGCGCCCACTGCGGTGCCAGGTGGAAGAACGGGTTGGCGCGCGCCTCCGGGCTGGCGAGGATCTCGGCGCCCTGGCCGAAGTAGTTCAGCAGCAACGCCGGCAGCACGTAGAAGAACCACGCCAGGCGGATTGGCCTGGCGCCGAAGTGGCCCATGTCGGCGTACAGCGCCTCGGCGCCGGTCAGCGCCAGCACCACCGAACCGAGCGCCAGGAAGCCGATGGCGCCGTGGCTGAACAGGAATTCGATGCCCCACAGCGGATTCAGCGCCGCCAGCACCGCCGGGTTGCCGGCAATGCCGTGCACACCGAGCGCGGCCAGCGCCGCGAACCACAGCATCATCACCGGGCCGAACAGCTTGCCGACACTGGCGGTGCCGTGCTTCTGGATCAGGAACAGGCCGGTCAGCACCGCCAGCGCCAGCGGCAGCACGTAGGGCTTGAACGCGGGGGTGATCACCTCCAGCCCTTCCACCGCCGACAGCACCGAGATCGCCGGGGTGATCACCACCTCGCCGTAGAAGAAGCCGCCGCCCATCAGGCCGATGGCGGCCAGCATCCAGCCGCGCGGGCCGACGCAACGCCGCGCCAGCGCCATCAGCGTCAGGATGCCGCCCTCGCCGCGGTTGTCGGCGCGCAGCACGAAGCTGAGGTACTTCAGCGACACGACCAGGATCAGGCCCCAGACGATCAGCGACAAGATGCCCAGCACGTTGGCCGGCGTCACCGCCAGGCCGAGGTGGGGGCTGAAGCATTCTTTCAGGGTGTAGAGGGGGCTGGTGCCGATGTCCCCGTACACGACCCCCAGCGCCGCCAGCGTGATACCGGCGAGCGCCTGTTTGTTTTGAGCCTGCATGATTTATGTATTTTTTGGTGGGTGGCGCCGCCACGGATGTTGCAGCGCAGTATTGCGAATCTCGGGTGAGCGCGAAGCTTACTCTTGTGCCCCACAATGTGCCATGCGGCGCCCGCTTTTGTAGCGCAATTGTGGCCGCAGTGTAGAGCCGATGCGACAGGTGGCACGGCGGCGCGGCTAATTGCCGCCTTCTTCCTCCAGCCAGGCGCAGAAATCGGCGCACAGCGGGTCTTCCGCCAGCGTCAGCGGCAGCACCCAGGAATAACCGCGCGCCTTCACCCGCGGCCCGTCCAGCGGCGCCACCAGCTTGCCGCTGGCGATCAGCGCGTCGGTCACCGGCTGCGCGCTGAGCGCCACCCCCAGGCCGTCGACCGCCGCCTGCAGCGCCAGATAGTAGTGGTCGAAGTGCTGGTGCGCCGCCGCCTGCAGCGCCGGGCTGCCGGCCGCCGCCAGCCAGCGCTCCCACGATACCGGCCGCGTTTCCGAGTGCAGCAGCGTGTGCTGCGCCAGATCGGCCACCGTCGCCAGCGGCTTGCTCGCCAGCAGCGCCGGGCTGAGCAGCGGCTGTTCGTGCTCGGTCAGGAACAGGTGCGACACGAAACCGTGCCAGTGGTCATGGCCGCGGCGCAGGGCGATGTCGAAATCGGCATGCTGGTCGTGGATGATGGTGTCCGAGGTCGCCAGCCGCAGCTCGACGCCGGGATGGCGCAGCTGGAAGCGTGTCAGCCGCGGCAGCAGCCAGTGCATCGCCAGCGTCGGCGTGGCGTTGATGCGCAGCTGCCGCGTGCGGCCCTGGGTCAGCCGCTCGGTGGCGGTGGCGATGCTGTCGAACGCGGTCTGCAGCACCGGCAGGTACTGGCGACCGTTGTCGGTGAGCAGCACGCGCTTGCCGACGCGGTCGAACAGCGCCAGCCCCAGCCATTCTTCCAGCTGCTTGATCTGGCGGCTGATGGCGCCGTGGGTCACATGCAGCTGTTCCGCCGCGGCACTGAAACTGCCGCAGCGTGCCGCGGCTTCAAAGGCGCGCAGGGCATTGAGAGGGGGGAGTCGCCGGTTCATGTTTGTGAGCATAGCGCACAAGCGAAGTCGGAAAAACTCGTTTGTCGCCACCTCCGCTTCCGCACTACGCTACCGGTCATGGAAACACACAACATCCCCACCCGCCGCGAGCTGTTCACCGGCTTTTTCGGCATCGGCATCATCGGCTTCGGCGGCGTGCTGCCGCTGGTGCACCACATGCTGGTGCTGCGCAAAGGCTGGCTGACCGACGCCGAATTCACCGAGCTGCTCGGCCTCGGCCAGATCCTGCCCGGCCCCAACGTGGTCAATCTCAGCGTCGCCGTCGGCGGCCGCTTTCACGGTGCCAGCGGCGCGCTGCTGGCATTCAGCGGCCTGCTGCTGGCGCCGTTCTGCATCGCCATGCTGCTGGTGTCGCTGTACCAGCAGTACCGCGGCCTGCCGGCGCTGCAGCAGGTGCTGGCCGGGCTGGCACCGGCGGCCACCGGCCTGATCTTTGGCATGGGGCTGCGGCTGGCCGCCAGGCTGGAGCGCAGCAGCTGGTGCATCGCGCTGGCGGTGGCCACCTTTGTCGCCATCGGCCTGCTGCACTGGCCGCTGCTGCCGCTCTTGCTGGTGATGGTGCCGCTGGCGGTGACGCTGGCCTGGCACCTGCAGAAGGAGCCGACATGAGCGCGATGCTGCTTGCCCTGTTCCTGGTGTTCGGCCAGCTGTCGCTGATGGCGGTCGGCGGTGCCAACGCGGTGGTGCCGGAAATGCTGCGCATGGTGGTCAACGAGCACGGCTGGATGACGGCGGCGGAATTCACCGCGCTGTTCGCCATCGCGCAGTCGGCACCGGGGCCGAACGTACTGATCGCCAGCCTGGTCGGCTGGCAGATGGCCAGCCTGCCCGGCGCCGCCATCAGCCTGATCGGCATCTGCGGCCCGTCCTCGATCCTCAGCTTCTACGTCGCCAAACTGTGGCAGCGCTTCCGCGATTACCGGCTGTGCCACGCCATCCAGCGCGGCTTCGCACCGCTGTCGATCGGGCTGGTGCTGGGCGGCGCCTGGCTGCTGGCCGGCATCGCCAACACCGGCTGGAGCGCGTGGCTGCTGTGTGCCATCAGCGCACTGATCGCCTGGCGCACCAGCCTGCACCCGCTGTGGCTGCTGGGCGCCGGTGCCGTGGCCGGGCTGCTGGGCTGGGTGTAGCCATCCGGCGCATCGCCGGTAGCGTGATTGCAAGGTTGGCCGCCGCTGCGGCCAACCTTTCCGCCGTCTGCCCTAAACGGCTACAATCAGCGCTATTTCGCAGAAATCTCAAGGATAACCAACACCATGCGCGCCTCGCAGTTTTTCATCTCCACCCAGAAAGAAGCCCCCGCCGACGCGGATATCGTGAGCCAGAAGCTGATGCTGCGTGCCGGCTTCATCCGCAAGGTCGCCGCCGGTGTCTACTCGTGGATGCCGATGGGCCTGCGTTCGCTGAAGAAGGTCGAGAACATCGTGCGCGAGGAAATGAACCGCGCCGGCGCCATCGAGATGGTGATGCCAGTCGTCCAGCCGGCCGGCCTGTGGCAGGAAACCGACCGCTTCGACACCATGGGTGCCGAGCTGTTGCGCTTCAAGGACCGCCACGACCGTGATTTCGTGATCCAGCCGACCTCGGAAGAAGTGGTCACCGACATCGCCCGCGCCGAGCTGCGCAGCTACCGCGCGCTGCCGAAGAACTTCTACCAGATCCAGACCAAATTCCGCGACGAGCGCCGTCCGCGCTTCGGCGTGATGCGCGGCCGCGAGTTCACCATGAAGGACGCGTACTCCTTCGACCGCAGCGCCGAAGACGCCGGCAAGAGCTACGACAACATGTTTGCCGCCTACTGCCGCATCTTCGACCGCCTGGGCCTGACCTACCGCGCGGTGGCGGCCGATACCGGCGCCATCGGCGGTGACCGCTCGCACGAATTCCAGGTGATCGCCGAAACCGGCGAAGACGCCATCGTTTACTGCCCGACCTCCGACTACGCCGCCAACATCGAGCTGGCGGAAGCGGTGGCCCCGGCCGGCGAGCGCCCGGCTGCTGCGGCCAACCTTGTTAAGGTGCACACCCCGAAGGTGAAGACCATCGCCGAGCTGGTGGATTTCCTGAAGGTCGACATCACCGCGACCGTGAAGGCGATCGTGGTGGAAGGCGAAAAGGGCGAGGCGGTGCTGATGCTGCTGCGCGGCGACCACGAGCTGAACGAAGTGAAGGCGGAGAAGATCGCCGGCATCAAGAAGCCGCTGACCTTCGCCGCGCCGGCCGCGATCAAGGACGCCTTCGGCGCCAATCCCGGCTCGCTGGGTCCGGTCGGCTTTAACGGCCGCGTGATCGCCGACCGTACCGTGGCCAAGATGGCCGATTTCGTCATCGGCGCCAACGAGGACGACCAGCACTACACCGGCGCCAACTTCGGCCGCGACTGCGCCGAGCCGGAAGTCGCCGACCTGCGCAACGTGGTGGTCGGCGACGTGTCGCCGTGCGGCAACGGCGTGCTCGACATCCAGCGCGGTATCGAGGTTGGCCACGTGTTCTACCTTGGCACCAAGTATTCCAAGGCGATGAACGCCACCTTTCTCGACGAAGACGGCAAGCCGAAGCACTTCGAGATGGGCTGCTACGGCATCGGCGTGTCCCGCATCCTCGGCGCCGCCATCGAGCAGAACTACGACGACAAGGGCATGATCTGGCCGGACGCGATCGCACCGTTCAGCGTGGTGATCTGCCCGGTCGGCTACGACCGCTCCGAAGGCGTGAAAGCCGCCGCCGATCAGCTGTACGCTGATTTGCAAGACAAGGGCGTGGACGTGATCATCGACGACCGCGGCGAGCGTCCGGGCGCGATGTTCGCCGACTGGGAGCTGATCGGCGCGCCGCACCGCGTTACCATCGGCGACCGCGGCCTGAAGGAAGGCAAGGTCGAGTACCAGCACCGTCGCGATGCCGAATCCACACCTGTGGCGCCGGACGCGGTGCTGGCACACGTGCTGGCACAGCTGGCGCGCTAAGCCATGCGCCGCTGGCGGTTTGCGCTGCTGCTGTTCACGCTGGCCACCGTGCCGGCATGGGCGGGGGCGCAGCGCGAAGAGGCGCTGGCGGCCAACGTGGCGTCGGCGATGTCGCGCAGCATTGCCGACATCAACGCGCCACGGCTGGTGTTTGACAACCCGCACGAGGGTGCGGCGTGGCTGGCGGAGATGTCGCGCCGCCTCAGCCGTCGCCTCCCGGACCAGTGGCTGCGCGAGCGGCTGCTGACCGCGGTGCAGTACGAGGCCACCCGAGCCGGACTCGATCCGCAGCTGGTGCTGGGGCTGATTCAGGTGGAGAGCGGCTTCAACAAGTACGCGATCTCGCCGGTCGGCGCGCGCGGCCTGATGCAGGTGATGCCGTTCTGGGTGCGCAGCATCGGCGCCAGCGAGCACAACCTGTTCGAGCTGACGCTGAACCTGCGCTACGGCTGCACCATCCTGCGCCATTATCTCGATATCGAGCGCGGCAACCTGTTCCGCGCGCTGGGGCGCTACAACGGCAGCCTCGGCCGCGCCGAATACCCCAATCTGGTGGTCGGCGCCTGGCGCAGCCACTGGCAGTGGACACCGCCGGCCAGCCTGCAGCAAACCGCCGGCCACTGAGCCGGCCGCGCTTGTCGCGCCCGGTGCCACTCCGGCGCCATGCTTCCGGCCGCAAGCCCGTGCTTGCGGCCAACCTTTTTTATACGGACACCGCGATGAGCCTGATCCCCGAAATCAAACCGCAGCAGTCGATTGAACTGCTGAAAGAACTGCACATCCTGACCCGCGACGGCAAGATCAACCAGGACACCCGCCGCAAGCTGAAGCAGGTCTATCACCTGTACCAGTTCATCGAGCCGCTGATGGCCGACGTGCTGGCGGAAAAGGGCGGCCTGACGCTGGCCGACCACGGCGCCGGCAAGTCCTACCTCGGCTTCATCCTGTATGACCTGTTCCTGAAGGACAAGGCGGCGGCGCACGTCTACGGCGTGGAAACACGGCAGGAGCTGGTGGACAAGTCGGTGGATCTCGCGCAGCGACTGGGTTTCGAGGGCATGAGCTTCCTCAACCTCACCGTCGAGCAGTCGATCACCTCCGACGCGCTGCCGGCGCAGGTGGACATCATCACCGCGCTGCACGCCTGCAACACCGCCACCGACGACGCCATCCGCTTCGCGCTGGCCAAGGACGCCAAGTACATCGTGCTGGTGCCGTGCTGCCAGGCCGAGGTCGCCGCCGTGCTGCGGCAGAAGAAGAACGAGACCTTCGGCAAGACCGCGCTGTCCGAGCTGTGGCGCCACCCGATCCACACCCGCGAATTCGGCAGCCAGCTGACCAACGTGCTGCGTTGCCTGCAGCTGGAGGCGCGCGGCTACCAGGTCACCGTCACCGAGCTGGTGGGCTGGGAGCACTCGATGAAGAACGAGCTGATCATCGCCAAGAAGGTCGGCGGCGCGAAAAAGAGCGCCCGCGAACGCCAGGAAAGCATCCTGCGCGAGCTGAACCTGGAAGAGCTGCGCCAGCGCTTCGCCTACTAAGCCCCGCCCGATGACCCGCCGTCTCGACGCCACCCTGCTGGCCGACCTGTGGTTCTTCCACGCGGTGGCGGCGTGCGGTGGCTTTCGCCGCGCCGCCGAGCAACTGGCGGTGACGCAGGGCGCGGTCAGCCAGCGCGTGCAGCGGCTGGAAGCGCGGCTGCAGCTGACCCTGCTGCAACGCAGCGGTCGCAGCCTGCAACTCACCCCCGCCGGACAGCAGCTGTTTGCCGCCTGTGACAGTGGCTTCGATACCGTGGCCACCACCTTGGCCGCACTGCAGCGCGGGGCCGCGTCGGCCAGCGTGCGGCTGTCGGCGCCGCCGTCGCTGGCGATGGAGTGGCTGCTGCCGCGACTGGGGCGCTTCGCCCGCCTGCAGCCGGACATCAGCGTCGATCTGCTGGCCGACAATCAACCCTACAGCCCGGCGGCGCTACGCCAGGCCGGCATCGACCTGGCGCTGCGCTACCTGCCGCAAGCGCCGCAGGACGCCGCCTTCGTGCTGCCGGAGTACGGCTTTCCGGTGGCCGCCCCTACTTTTGATACCGCCGGCCACAGCGGCCGCCTGCTGCACGACGACGCGCCGTGGAGCACGCCAGCGCCGGCCGGCAGCGAGTGGGCGCTGTGGCTGGCCGCCCACGGCCGCCCGCCCGGCTGCGACGCTGGTGAGCGCCACTTCAATCAGGCGCAGCTGGCCTACCGCAGTGCGCAGGTCGGCGACGGCGTGGCGCTGGGCCGCCAGCTGTTGGTGGCGCGCTACCTGCAGGACGGCAGCCTGCGCCGGCTGGACGAGCATCCTCCGCTGCTACTGGGCTATTACGCGCTGTACCCGGTAAGCGGCAGTGCGGCGGCGCAGACGCTGGTGGCGTGGCTGGTGGCCGAGATGCAGCGGTAGTGACGGTGGTGTGCCAGGCAGCTGCGCAATGAGGATGTGAGTGTGTGGCCAAGGTTGGCTGCAATGAGATAAGCAAGGGCAAGCCGGAAGGCTTGCCCTTTTGTCATGGTGCGGGTAACGCGATGCGTGGCCGTCACGGGGCGCTTTGCCGAGAAGGCGAGGAATTGGACGCATGGCTGGCCATGCTCTGCGGCCAACTCGCCATGTCGGGCTTTTTATTTTGTCGTTATGTTTTTAGCATGGCTTTTTGCCATTTGGGGGAAGGCGCATGATCAGGATCCTGTTCGATAGTCGCCGCAAGCGGTGGCTCTTTGTCTGGCTTTTGCTCGGTTGCCTGTTGTTTCAGCAGATAGCGTGGCTGTGGTCAGATTTCAGCTGGCATGGGCTGGCGGGTATGGCACTGGCCAGTCTGATCTACGCCATTGCCATGCAGTGCTTTTTTGCAGTCACATTCGATCGAAACGCTGCCGTGCGGGTGCAGCAAACACTGACGCTGCCCTTGGCGTTGCCCGTAGCGCGCGACATGGTATTGGCGGAGTTGCAAGCGCGTTATGGTCGCCGTGTGCGCGTACAAGGCGACAGCCATTTCGAGGTACGCACCGCCTGTTCTTTTAAGAGCTGGGGCGAGTATCTCAGTGTCGATCTTGCGGAAGCGGGCGTGGTGGCAACCCGGGTATATCTTTGCAGCCGGCCGTGGTTACGGTTAACACTGATTGATTGGGGCAAGAATCGCGACAATGTAAAAAGCATGGTCAGGGTATTGGCACAACGCGGTAAGTCGGGTTTGTAGGCTGGTGCTGAGCTTGCGAAGCCAGGTGTTTACCGCGTTGAAATGACAAAGGTTGGCCGCAAGCCGTTACCGGTTTGCGGCCAACCTTGTTTTGGTCTGGGGTATCCGCTGCGCGGATGTTGTTATCTGCCGCTTTCCGCGCGGCGGCGGCTTACTTTCTTTTGCTTCGCCAAAAAGAAAGTAAGCAAAGAAAAGGCGACCCGAAGGCGCAAGAATTCCCGCGCCAACTGCCGCCAGCCCGGCGCCGCCCATCCGCTGCGCTCAAAAGAGGGCGGCTTGTTTCCGGGCTGGAGGCAGTTTGCACGGCTTGCGCCAACGGGAATGGTCGCGCCGGTTCGGTTTTGGCGGTTGTGAGGCGTAGTGTTCGGGTCGCTCGTAGGTCGGGTTAGCGTAGCGTAACCCGACAAGCTTTGCGGTCAGGCCTGTTCTATTTTCGCTTATATTTTCGTGTTCTTTCGCGGGTTTCGTGGCCAAGGTCATTTTGTCTTTATCCGTGTTTTCCCGCGCGCTTCCGTGGCAAAAATCAAGACCGATTACCGCCACAACGTAGGCTGCAAGCCGTGTCGGGTTACGCTGCGCTAACCTGACCTACGTGTTGAAGCCCGCATATCCCGGGATGGAATACAAAAGGTTGGCCGCAAGCCGTTACCGGTTTGCGGCCAACCTTTTTGCTGTTGAGCGGCCTTTAAATCACTCCGCCAGCAGCGGCAAAAACACCTCGTCCGGCAGGCCGTTGCCGCCGGTGGTCCATACCACCGGGATCACATTCCCCGGCCATTGTTCGCTGGCCAGCTGATGGGCGACGAAGCCGGCGGCGGCGGACGGCTCCAGCCGCAGGCCGTGTTGCTGCCACTGCTGGCGCACGGCCGCCAGCAGGCTGGCGTCGCTGACGGTGACCACCGCGTCGATCAGCTGCTGCACGATGCCGGCCACGGTGGCGGAGGCGCGCGGCACCGCCAGGCCGTCGGCCACGGTGCGGTTGTCGAGGCCGATGTCGTATACCGACAGCGCGTCGTCACCAGTGGCGAGGCGCAGCAGGAAGCAGGGCGAGGCCACCGGCTCCACCAGCACGCACTGCACCGCGTCGCCGAACAGGCACTTCAGGCCGAAGGCGACGCCACCGGGTGCGCCGCCGACGCCGCAGGGCAGGTACACCCGCAGCGGCTGCTCCGGCGTTGGTCGCAGGCCGGCGGCGGCCAGTTGCGGCGCCAGATCCCACGCCGCGGCGGCGTAGCCGAAGAACAGCAGCAGTGAGCTTTCGTCGTCGATGAAATAGGCGCGCGCATCAGCGGCCGCGTTGTTGCGCGCGGCGGCCACCGCCAGCGCGTAGTCGCCGGCATGCTCCACCACCGTGGCACCCAGCGCGCGCAGGCGCTGCTTTTTCCACTCCTTGGCGTCGTGCGACATGTGCACTTCCACTCCCAGCCCCAGCGCGCGCGCCATCACCCCGACGCTGTAGCCGAGGTTGCCGGTGCTGCCGACCAGGATGCGGTGCTGTGCGAACAACGCGTGCGCCGGCGCGTCGGCCAGCACGGCGTAGCTGTCGCCGGCTTGCAGCAGGCCGGCGGCCAGCGCCAGCTCTTCGGCGTGGCACAGCACCTCGTACACGCCGCCGCGCGCCTTGATGCAGGCGGTGATCGGCAGTGCGTGGTCGGCTTTCACCCACAGCGGCTTGCCGTGCTCGTCGCTCTGGCTCAGCAGTGGCGAGTCGATGTGGCCGTCGGCGGCGACGCTGTCCGGAAACAGCCGCGCCAGCAGCGGCGCGAAGCGTTGCCAGCGGGCGATGGCGGCCTCGATCTCGGCGCGGCCGTGGCCGCTGGCGGTCAGTGCCGCGGCGGCGGGACGCAGGCCGGGGTTGTGCCACAGCAGTGGCTGGCCGTGGTGGAGGGCGGTAGGGAGGGTATCGAGAGGGAACATGGCGTTTTCCTGTCAGAGCATGGCTGGCAGTGTGCGCGTGGCCGCTGGCGGCGACAAGCCAGCATTACTGCACGATCTGATTAGCTGGGCTAATGGCTTGCGCCGCCAGCCACGCCCGCTTCTGCGCCGCACTCATCGCCTTGACCGCCAGCTCGGCACGCAGTGCTTCGCCCTTGTCGGCAAATTCCAGCACCAGCGCGATACGCTCGGGCGGAAAGCTGCGGGTGTAGCGCGCGCCCTTGCCGGCGACATGGGCGGCGTAGCGCTTTTCCACGTTATTGCTGATGCCGGTGTACAGGCTGCCGCCGCGGCATTCCAGCAGGTACAGGTACCAGCTCATGGCCGCCAGGGTTGGCCGCAAGGCCTGCGGCCAACCTGTTGCAGTGTGGCGTTCACTCGGCCAGCGCCTGCTGCAGGTCGGCGATGATGTCGCGGATGTCCTCGATGCCCACCGAGCAGCGCACCAGCCCGCCGGGAATGCCCAGCGCGATGCGTTCCTGTTCGGTGCATTCCACGTGGCTGGTGGTGCTCGGCACGCCCAGCAGGGTGTCCACCGTGCCCAGCGTGGCGGCGCGGATCAACAGCTGGCAGCGCGGCAGCAGCCGGCGCACGGCGGCAAAACCGCCGGCCAGCTCGAAGCTGAGCACGCCGCCGAAGCCCTGCATCTGCTCGCGGGCGATGGCGTGTTGCGGGTGCTGCGGCAGGCCGGGGTAGTTCACCTGCGCCACCGCCGGCTGCTGCTGCAGCCACTGCGCCAGCGCCAGCGCGTTGTCGTTGTGCTGGCGCATGCGCAGCGCCAGCGTCTTGATGCCGCGCAGGATCAGGAAGGCGCTCATCGGGTCGAGGCAGGCGCCGTGGATCTCGCGGTAGTGGCGGATGCGGTCGGTCAGCGCCTGGCTGCCACAGACGATGCCGCCCATGGCGTCGGCGTGGCCGCCCAGGAACTTGGTGGCGCTGTGCAGTACCAGGTCGGCGCCCAGCGCCAGCGGGTTCTGGTTCACCGGGGTGGCGAAGGTGTTGTCGATCACCACCAGCGCGCCGGCGGCATGGCCGGCGGCGGCCAGGCGGCGGATGTCCTGCACCTTCAGCAGCGGGTTGGTCGGCGATTCCAGGTACAGTAGCTCGCAGCCGCCGGCCAGCGCGGCGTCGAAGGCGGCGGCATCGGTGGTGTCGCACAGCGTCACCTGCACCCCCCACTGCGGCAGGGTGTGCTGCAACAGGTAGTGGCTGCCGCCGTAGGTGTCCTTGCCGGCCACCACCCGCGCGCCGGGTTTGAGCAGCGCCATCAGCGTGCTGCTGATCGCCGCCATGCCGCTACCGAAGCTCACCGCTGCCACCGCGCCTTCCAGCGCGGCCAGCTTGGCTTCCAGCGCCAGGCTGGTGGGGTGGGCGCTGTTGCGGGCATACAGCGGGCCGGGGACATCGCCGCGCGCCACCTGTTCCCAGCTGTCCACATCCGGGTAGCCGTGGGCGATGCCGAACTCGATGGGCACCGCCAGCGCGGCGTGCGGGCGGTAGTCGTCTTCGCCGGCGCGAACGGCGAGGGTGGCGGGGTGCAGGGGAAGTGTGCTCATGACGGCTCCGGCTAGTGGTCTGGCAGCGTACGGGCTGCCCCGCGCCGGCAGGGGCGCGGCAATGGCGGCAGTGTGCCGCGATCGCCGGGCGCGGTAAAGTATGACGATGGGGCTACTGCGGCATGGTGCGGCAGGGTGTGCCCGGCAAGGAGTCAGGATGCAAATCGAACGGCTGGATCATCTGGTGCTGACGGTGGCGGATATTCCGCGCACGGTGGCGTTTTATCGTGATGTGCTGGGCATGGTGCCGGTGACATTTGGCGAGGGCCGGGTGGCACTGGAATTCGGCCGGCACAAGATCAACCTGCACCCGGCGGCCGCGCCCTTGCTGCCGCACGCGCGGGTGCCGCAGGCAGGCAGTGCCGATCTCTGCCTGATCGTGAGTGGCGGGCTGGATGAGGTGGCGGCGGAGCTGGCTGCCAGGGGCGTGGCGGTGGAGCTGGGTCCGGTGGCGCGCACCGGTGCGCTGGGGTCGATTCGCTCCCTGTATTTGCGCGATCCGGACGGCAACCTGCTGGAGCTGTCGGTGTACGCCTGAGCGGGAAACGCCACGACCCGGCGCAGGGCCGGGTCGTGAGGTGACAGGGTTGGCCGCATGCGGCCAACCTTGTGTTACAGCGCGCCGTAGGAGTGCAGGCCGGACAGGAACATGTTGACGCCGATGAAGGCGAACGAGGTGACCAGCAGGCCGACCACCGCCCACCACGCCAGCGGCTCGCCGCGCCAGCCCTTGACCAGGCGCATGTGCAGCCAGGCGGCGTAGTTCAGCCACACGATCAGTGCCCAGGTTTCTTTCGGGTCCCAGCTCCAGTAGCCGCCCCAGGCATCCGCCGCCCACATCGCACCGAGGATGGTGGCGATGGTGAAGAACAGGAAGCCGACGGCGATCGCCTTGTACATCACCTCGTCCAGCACCTCGGCCGAGGGTAGGCGGCTGGCGAGGATGCCGCGGCGGATCAGCAGCTGCGCCACGCCGATCATCGCCGACATCGCGAACGCGCCGTAGCCGACGAAGTTGGCGGGCACGTGGATCTTCATCCACCACGATTGCAGCGCCGGGATCAGCGGCTGGATCTCGTGCGCCTGGCGGTCGAAGGTGTACCACAGGATGAAGCCGACTGCGGCGCTGATCACCAGCAGCACGAAGGCGCCGACCTGGCGCACCGCGAACTTGGCCTCGTAGTACAAATACATCAGCGCGGTGATCAGGCAGAACAGGATGAACACTTCATACAGGTTGGAGACCGGGATGCGGCCAACGTCCGGCGCGATCAGGTAGCTTTCGTACCAGCGGGTGAACAGGCCGGCCAGCGCGAACACCGCCGCCGCCCAGGTCAGGCCGCTGCCCATGCGCATCAGCAGGCCGGCGCGGGAGAGGGTGCCGGCCCAGTACAGCACGGTGGCAAGGAAGAACAGCGTGCACATCCACATGAACGACGACTGGCTGGACAGCAGGTACTTCAGGCCGAAGCTTTCCGCCGCGCGCGCCAGGTTGTGGTCGTACAGCTGGATCGCCAGCAGCGACACCGCCCCGGCCAGCGGGAAGAACCAGCGCCAGCTCGGCCAGAACCAGCCCAGCGCCACCAGCGCGATACTGCTGCCGGCCAGGATCAGCTGTTCGTAGTAGTCCAGCGCGCTGCCGTACAGGCTGAAGCTGTAGCCGGCGGCGACGACGATCAGCAGCGCGTACAGCCAGTCACCGGCGGCCAGACGCTTGTACAGCGGTTGTTGCAACACCATCTCCATCATGCTTCTCCAGCCTGTTTGTTCAGATAGTCGACCATGCGCTCGAAGTCCTGGTCCAGATCGCGGTTGTGGCGGTTGGAGGTCATCGCCAGTCGGGTGCCGTCGCGCTGCAGCAGCAGCCAGACGCGCACTTCGCGCACGTAGAACATCAGGATGATGCCGATCACCAGCAGCAGCGAGCCAAGATACACCACGTTCTTGCCCGGCGAGCGCGTCATTTGCAGGCCGGAGGACTGCACCTGCTCAAAGCCGCTCATTTCCAGGTATACCGGCGCCGCGTAGTCCTGCAGCGCGCTGACGCTGACCAGGCTGTCGAGCAGGAAGCGGTAGTGCTTGGCGTCCTGCGGCCATGGCGCCAGACCGGCCTTGGCCTGCGCCACGTCCATCACGTCGACCACCGCACCCTGCAGGATCTTGATATAGGTCTGCGCAATCGCCTGGCGCTTGTCGGCCGGCACCTTGTCGTCAAGGAACTGTTCCAGCGCGCCGAAGCCGCCCTGGGCAAAGCGGGACAGCACCCAGCGCACGCTGTCGGAGAACTGCTGCTGCATCGCCGGGCTGATCGCCTGACCCTGCATCGCCTTGGCGGTGGTGCGTTCACGGATCTCGTCGTACAGCGCCGGGTTCTTCAGCGCCGCGTACAGGCGCATGAAGCTGGCGATGCTCATGTCCTTGTCGAGCGGAATGCGCAGGTACTGGAACGGCTGAGCCACGTCGCTGCGCACCCCGGCCACCTGGTACCACTCGCCGTCCTGCTGCATCGGCGCCATATAGTGCTGGTATTCACGCGCCTGGCCGTGCTGGTCGCGCAGCTTGAAGCTGATCGACGGGCCGATGTTCTTCAGCGCCTTGGTGTCCTGCCGTACCGAGCGTGCGTCGTTGAGGCGTTGTTCAAGAGACTTGTCGTCGCTGCCCGGCGCGTCGGTGTTTTCCACGTTGAACACGCGCAGCTCGCCGAATTCCAGCTGGTAGTCGCGGCCGTTGACCTTCAGCGGTTGTGCGCCCAGCGAGTTGCCCTTGATGTCGGTCGGTGCCGCCTGCGGTGCCTGCAGGTTCCACGCCTTCAGTTGCAGCGGCGAGCCGCCGTCGCCGAAGCTGGCCTGGTAGATGGCCACGCCGTCGACCACCAGCGGGTGGTTGACCTTGATGGTGTGTTCGGAGGTCTTGCCGCTGCCCTTGTCGGTGATGATCAGGTCGCTGGCGAACAGCTTGGGCATGCCGTTGCTGTAGTAGTCGACGTGGAATTTCTTCAGCGTGACGATGAACGGCAGCTCCTGCACCAGGTAGCCATTGCCGCTGTTCATGAAGATCACGTCGGCGCTCTTGCCTTCCGGCACCGTCACGCTGCCGCGGAACGACAGGTTGCCGGCGCCAAGACGGCTCTGTTCCGGAATCTGTGCCTGCGGCAGTTCGCGCGTTTCCGGCTTGATGCTGCCGGTCAGCTCGCCGAGCTTGAGCGGCAGGTTGCCGTCCATCAGGCCGCCGATGCAGATGACCACCATCGCGATGTGGGCAAAGAAGTAGCCCAGCTTGTTGACACTGCCCTTCTTCGCCGCCAGCAGCACGCTGCCGTCGTCGCGCGGCACGCGCTTCACGCGCAGGCCGTGGCCCTGCAGCAGGCGCATCGCCCGTGCCTCGTCCAGCGTCAGGTCCAGCTGCTGGCTGTGGCGCATCGCGCGCAGCGAGTTGTCGGTGGCGCGCTCGCGGAAGCTCTTCATTTCGCGCAGGAAGGTCGGCCCGTTGCGGATGATGCACAGCGTGGTGGACAGCACCAGGAAGGCGAGGATCAGCAGGAACCACGACGAGTGGTACACGTCGTACAGGCCCAGCTTCTCGAAGGCGACAAACCAGAACTGGCCGAACTCGAAGGCGTAGTTGGGATAGGGCTCGTTCTGCTTGAGCACGGTGCCGATGATCGAGGCGATGGCCAGAATGGTCAGCAAGCCGATGGCGAAGCGCATCGAACTGAACAGCTCGTACGCGTGGTGAAGATTCGATGCTGAAGGCTTATTGGGTTTCATGTGTTTTCAAAGCACGACAAAGGGGGGCGTGAAGGCCCCCCTTTGGAACGTGACAGCAGCAAAAAGTTGCGCTTAACGCAGGCCGGAAATGTATTCTGCTACCGCTTTCATGTCGGCATCAGACATGCGCATGGCCACATCGGCCATGATCGAGTTCTTGCGATCCGTGCCAGCCTTGAAATCATTCAGCTGTTTGACGATGTAGGCGGCGTGCTGGCTGCCCAGCGCCGGGTACTGCGCCGGGAAGCCCTTGCCGGCGGCACCGTGGCAGGCCATACAGGCCGGAACGCGGGTCACCGGGTTACCGGCCTTGTACAGCTTCTGGCCGGCTGGCAGCAGTGCCTTGTCGTTGGCCTGGCGTGCTTTCAGCTTCTGTTCGCTGAAGTACTCGGCCACGTTTTTCATGTCGGCGTCGGACAGGCTGGAAGCCATGCCCAGCATGATCGGGTTCTTGCGTTCGCCACTCTTGAAGGCCTTGAGCTGGCTTTCCAGGTATTTGGCGTGCTGGCCAGCCAGCGACGGGTTGGCGGAGGCCACGCTGTTGCCGTCCGCACCGTGACAGGCGGCACACACTTGCTCGGCAATTACTTTGCCTTTGGCGACATCGCCACGGGTCACAGCTGGGGTGGCGGCCAGTGCGCTACCGGCGAGGGTAGCGGCAGCGATCGCCAACAGCATCTTACGTTTCATGGTCACTCCTCGAGAGAGATTGCGTAAATATCTGTAAAGGTGGCAATTTCAAACCTGCTATTCTATACCAACTGACTTTACACTTACTACTATGACGATCTTTCAGAACGCCCGCTTCTTTACCACCGTAAATCATCTTAAGGATTTGCCGCCGACCCGTGCCGAGATCGCCTTTGTCGGGCGCTCCAATGCCGGCAAGTCCAGCGCCATCAATACCCTGTGCAACCGCACCCGCCTGGCCTTCGTGTCCAAGACGCCGGGGCGGACGCAGCATATCAATTTCTTCGACCTGGGCCAGGAACGCTACCTGGTCGACCTGCCCGGCTACGGCTACGCCGAAGTGCCGGAGGCGGTGCGCGCCCACTGGGTGGCGCTGCTGGGGCAGTACCTGCAGTCGCGTACCAGCCTGATCGGCCTGTTGCTGATCATGGATTCGCGCCGGCCGCTGCGCGATCTGGACTGGAAGATGATCGAGTTTTTCAGCGAGACCAACCGTCCGGTGCACATCCTGTTGTCCAAAGCCGACAAATTATCGCGTCAGGAGCAGCAGAAAGTCTTGGCCTCGGTCAAAAAAGAACTGCATGACTACCCGCAAATCAGCATCCAGCTGTTCTCCAGCTCGAAGAAGACCGGTACCGCCGAAGTCGAGCAGCAGGTGCAGGACTGGTTCGCCGCGGTGGCGGAGGACGACTTCGGTGGCGAAGAAAATCACGGTGCCGCCGGAACTTTGCCCGAGTAAGCCGTCAAAGTAAGCAGGTGTTCACACCTTCCTGCTTCACCTCCCTGAGCAGGAGCCTGCAAAGGTATTGACCCCGGCCTGTGCCGGGGTTTTTTCTTGCCCGCGCGGTGGCCGCAGCACGAAAAAAAGCCCGCCAGAGGCGGGCAAGCAGACAGCCAGGGTATTCGGGTGTGATGCGGGCTCAGCCAGCGTTGGCCGCAGCCAGCGCGGTGCTGCTGTGGCGCCAGTCGGTACCCAGCAGGCGCGAGCGGACCCAGCCGACGAGCAGCAGCAGCACGGTCAGTACGGCGGTGCTCAGCACTTCGATCTGGTGATCGTGGCGGAAGGCCATGAGCACCAGTACCGCGGCGATGAACAGGATCACCGCCCAGGTCAGCCACGGGAACAGCCACATCTTGAAGGCCGGGGTTTCGCCGCGGGCAATCATGCGCTGACGCATGCGCAGCTGGGAGATGGCGATCGCCATGTAAACCAGCAGGGCGATGGCGCCGGAGGTGGCCAGCAGCACGTTGAACACCGCTTCCGGTACCAGATAGTTGGCGATCACCATCATGAAGCCCACCACCATCGAACCCAGCACCGCGTTTTGCGGCGTGCCGTTGCTGGCGGTCTTATTGAACACCTGCATCGCGTCGCGACGGGTGGACAGCGAGTACAGCATGCGCGAGGCGGTATACAGCGCCGAGTTCAGGCAGCTGGCCACCGAGATCAGCACCACCACGTCAACGATGGCCTTGGCGTTGGGAATGCCGATCAGCTCCAGCGTGCGCTGGTAGGAGCCCAGTGCGGCCAACTGCGGGTCGTTCCACGCCACCAGCGAGGTCACCACGAAGATCGAACCGAGGTAGAACAGGCTGATACGCCATACCACCGAGTTGGTGGCCTTGGTGATCTGCTGCTGCGGGTTGTCGGATTCGGCGGCGGCGATGGTGACGATCTCGGTGCCGAGGAAGGTGAACATGGTGGTCAGCATCGCACCCAGCACCGCGCCGAAGCCGTTGGGCATGAAGCCGCCGTGGGCGAACAGGTTGGACACGCCACTGGTCTGGCTGCCCGGAATCAGGCCCATGATGGCGGCGGCGGCAATGGCCAGGAAGGCGATGATGGCGACCACCTTGACCAGCGCGAACCAGAATTCGAACTCGCCGTAGTTCTTGACGCTGAACAGGTTGGTGATGGTCAGCAGCACGGTGATGCCCAGCGCAAACGCCCACAGCGGCACGCCGGCAAACCAGGTGTGCAGGATGGTGGCGGCGGCGGTGGCTTCCAGTGGAATGACCAGTACCCAGAACCACCAGTACAGCCAGCCGATCAGGTAACCGGCCCAGTGGCCGA
Organism: Vogesella indigofera; assembly: GCF_003633895.1. Lineage (GTDB taxonomy): Bacteria > Pseudomonadota > Gammaproteobacteria > Burkholderiales > Chromobacteriaceae > Vogesella > Vogesella indigofera. The sequence goes on along the minus strand of NZ_RBID01000013.1, from coordinate 223,751 downwards.
TGGCGCGGTCGGCGTAGGTGGAAAACGAGCCGGTGTCCGGCGAGGCGACCGCCATTTCACCGAGCATGCGCATGACCAGGATCACCAGCAGGCCGGCGATGGCGTAGGCGATCAGCACCGCCGGGCCGGCTTCGGCAATGGCGTGGCCGGAGCCGACAAACAGGCCGGCGCCGATCACGCCGGCGATGGACAACATGGTGACGTGACGTTCCTTGAGCCCGTGGCTCAGTCCTGGGGATGAAGCACTCATTGGATCAGATTCTCCGTTGGCGGCTGCCTGGTGACCGTGCGCGGACGCGCCGATACCGTTATTGGGTTGCTGGGGAGTGCAGGGCAGCCGCGATTGTTGTTGCAAGCAAAAGCCGGCGGCAGTGTAAGCGCTGATTGGTGATAAAATTAGACCCAATCCTGTTTTTTTAATAGAACCAATCTGCGCGGTTTCCTGCCATGGCGTCCCCGTCCTCCCCCTCCCAGATCGCGCTGCAGCAAATGCTGGCCGACCTGCTGCTGCAGCACTTCCGCCGCGACAGCGCCGAATCCAACACCCTGCAGCTGTACCGCCTGCTGCGCGACGGCATCCTGCAGGAGGTGCTGCCGCCGGGGCTACGGCTGCCGTCGTCGCGGCAACTGGCGCAGGAGCTGGGCATCGCGCGCAACACCGTGATCCACGTCTACGAACGGCTGGTGGTGGAGGGCTATCTGGCGGCCGGGGTTGGCCGCGGCACCTTCGTGCTGGATACCGGACCGGAGCGCCTGCCCGGGCGCGAGCCGGTGGCGGCCAGGGGCGGCGCCGACAGCCTGGCCGAGATTTCGCGGCGCGGCACGCAGCTGGTGGCGCAGGCCGGTGCCGGCGAGAAGCAGTGGGGCGCCTTCATGCCGGGGGTGCCGGAGGTGCGCACCTTTCCGTCGCGCACCTGGATGCGGCTGCACAACCGCCAGTGGCGCAAGCCGCAGCCGGACCTGCTGACCTACTCCGTCGGCCCCGGCCTGCCGGCGCTGCGCAGCGCGCTGGCCGACTACCTGCGCAGCTCGCGCGGCGTGATCTGCACCCCGGAACAGATCATCGTCACCAACGGCTCGCACGCGGCGCTGCAGCTGATCGCGCTGCTGCTGGGCGATGTCGGCGATAGCGCGTGGGTGGAAAATCCGGGTTACTGGGGCGTGCACAGCGTGTGGCGCAGCAGCGGGCTCGACACGCAGCCGGTGGCGGTCGACGGTGACGGCCTGCAGGTGGAGGAGGGCGCGCGGCTGGGGGCGCCGAAGCTGATCTACGTGTCGCCGTCACACCAGTATCCGCTGGGCGCGGTGATGAGCCTGGCACGGCGGCGGCGCTTGCTGGCCTATGCGCGGCGCAATCACTGCTGGATCGTGGAGGACGACTACGACAGCGAATTCCGCTATGGCCGCTCGCCGCTGCCATCGCTGCAGGGCCTGGACCGCCACGGCCGCGTCATCTATCTGGCCACCTTTTCCAAGGTGATCTATCCGGGGCTGCGGCTGGCCTACATGGTGGTGCCGGAGGCGCTGGTCGCCAGCTTCCAGACCGGGCTGTCGGAGATGTTCCGCGGCGGGCAGTACCTGACGCAGGCGGTGCTGGCGGATTTCATCGCCGAGGGCCACTTCGTGTCGCACATCCGCCGCATGCGCCATCTCTATGCACTACGGCGCGAGACGCTGCTGGCGGCGATCGCCGCGCATTTTGGCGCGCGGCTGCCGATCCATGACGGCGCCGCCGGCCTGCATCTGGTGCTGGGCCTGCCCGATGGCTGCGACGATCACGCCATTGCCGAGGCCGCGTTGAAGCAGGGCATCCTCACCCGGCCGCTGAGTGCCTATTACCGCGGCGTGGCGCCGGCGCAGCAGGGCCTGCTGCTGGGCTATGCCCACGTGCACGAGCAGGATATCGCCGGCCACTTCGCCACCCTGGCCGCGGTGATCAAGGCGGCCGGCATCGGCCTGGCACCGGCACCATGAAAAAACCGCCTGGCTACGCGGAGGTAGGCAGGCGGTGCTGGGGCAGGTACAGCGGGCTTAGCGGGTGATCACCGGTGCCACGCTGAGCGCATTGGCGACGGCCAGCGCTTCGTGGTCGCCCTGGAACGGGCCCATGCGGATGCTGTAGATGCCCTCGTGATTGACGATGGCCAGCTTGTCGTCGTGCAGGCTGTCGTCGGCCAGCAGCTTTTTCAGCTCGGCCTCGGCACGGGCCAGCCGCGAGAAGTTGCCCAGCTGCAGGTACAGCGGATCGCTGGCGGCAGCCTGCATCGCAGGCGGCTTGGTGGCGATGCGCTCGCTACCCTTGACCGGGAACACGCGCTCGATCAGCACCTCGGCCGAGCCGCGGTTCACGTAGCCCAGGCGGTGGGCGGCGGCGTAGCTGAGGTCCATCAGCCGGCTCTTGTGGAACGGGCCGCGGTCATTTATGCGCACGATCACCGATTCGCCATTGCTGACATTGGTGACGCGGGCATAGCTCGGGATCGGCAGCGTCGGATGCGCCGCGGTCATCGCGAACATGTCGTAGCGTTCGCCAGAGCTGGTCTTGCGACCGTGGAACTGTTTGCCGTACCAGGAGGCGCGGCCGGTCTTGCGGTAAGGCTTGGCGCTCTTGTCCGGGCGGAAGCTCATGCCCAGGGCAGTGTAGGGCAGGTTGGCCGCAGCGATCAGCGGTTCTGCCTGGGGAACGGCGTCCGGAACCAGGTCCAGGTTAACCGGGATGTTGCTGCCCGGGCCGTCATTCTGAAAGTAGGCGCCTGTGTTGGCAGGCGATTTTTTGGTCGTGACCTTGGCTGTCTGGGTGGCAGTTGCCGGTCTGACGGTGGTACAGGCCACCAGTACAGCACTGATGAACGCAAGCCACAGCCATCGGTAAAAAGGTCGCATGAACCTCTCCTATGCTGTTGCGCCAACTCAGTGAACTGGCTCAGATCCCTCCGGCAAAACCGTGTTGACGCCAGGCCTCGAACACGAGGACAGCGACAGCGTTAGAGAGATTGAGACTGCGTGATTCGGCCCGCATCGGCAACCGCACCCGCTGGTCAGTCGGGAGACTGTCCAGTACTTCCTGGGGCAAGCCGCGTGATTCAGGTCCGAACAGCAAAACATCGCCGGGTTGGAAGGCGATGCGGTCGTGCCGCGTGGCGCCCTTGGTGGTGGCCGCGAAGATGCGGCGCGGGCCAAGGTGGGCCAGACAGGCTTCCCAGTTCTCGTGAACCACCATGCGGGCGTACTCGTGATAGTCGAGTCCGGCGCGTTTCAGTTTGGCGTCTTCGAGCGGAAAACCCAGCGGTTTGACCAAGTGCAGTTCACAGCCGGTGTTGGCACAGAGTCGAATAATATTGCCCGTATTGGGCGGTATTTCCGGCTGGTAGAGAACAACAGTAAACATCGTTGCGGGGTGAATAATCCGGTAAATCAACAGGTTGGTCAAATTTTGTGGTCGGAGGCCCTGGCAAGCACCCAGGCTTCGACCCGTTTTGCGCCCGCTTTTTGCAGCGCTTTGGCCAGCGCATCGAGGGTGGCGCCGGTGGTGGCGACGTCATCGACGATGGCGATGGAAAGCCCGTCACAGCGGCGCTTTACGCAAAAAGCATCGCGCACATTGCGTAGCCGCTGGCGGCGGTCGAGCGCGGCCTGCGGCGCAGTGTTGCGTTTGCGCACACACAAGTCGTAGGCGATGCGGCCGCCGATTGTAGCAGCGACTGCCTGCGCCAGGGCATCCGGCAGGTTAAAACCGCGTTCCGCCAGCCGTGCCGGCGCCAGCGGCACCGCGACCACCAGGTCGATTTCCGGCCGCTGCGGGGTGCTTTGCAGCTGCTGCCGCAACAGGCTGGCGAGCGCGCCCTGCAGCGCCGGCTGGCGGCCGTATTTGCAGGCGCCGATCAGGCCGTCCAGCGGGTAGTCGTAGCCGTAGGCGGCGTGCAGGTGCGCAAATGCCGGCGCGGCGCGCAGGCAATGGCCGCAGGGCACCAGGCTACTGGCCGCCGCCGCGGCGCATACCGGGCAGCGCGTCGCGGCGGGTGGTGCCAGCGCCGCGACACAGGCAGCGCAGACGCCGCTGGCACACGGACGTTGGCCGCACAGCTGGCAGTGCTGCTCAAAAACAAGGCAGTTGTTAAGCAATGCCGCAATCACGTTTGACAGCATGGTCGGCCCTCGCGCAAGATTCGCCCAGTTTTGACTCTCAGACAGTGACGATAGCCCACCATGACCCAGGCCACCATCCAATTCCAGCGTCCCGCCACCCTGCACCCCGAATCCGCGCTGTGGAGCCAGCAGGAAATCGAGGCGCTGTACGACCTGCCGTTCATGGAGCTGGTGTTCCGTGCCGCGGAAGTCCATCGCCAGCACTTCGACCCCAGCCGCGTGCAGCTGTCGACGCTGGTGTCGATCAAGACCGGCGGCTGTCCGGAGGACTGCGGCTACTGCCCGCAGTCGGTACACCATGAAACGGCGGTGGAAAACCAGCCGATGATGACGGTGGACGAGGTGGTGGACGCCGCCCGTCACGCCAAGGCCAACGGTGCCGGCCGCTTCTGCATGGGCGCCGCCTGGCGCGGTCCGAAGGATGCCGACCTGGAAAAGACGCTGGACATGGTGCAGCGGGTGAAGGCGCTGGGCCTGCAGACCTGTGCCACCTTCGGCCTGCTGAAGGACGGCCAGGCCGAGAAGCTGAAGGACGCCGGCCTCGACTACTACAACCACAATCTGGACACCGCGCCGGACAAGTACGCCGACATCATCCAGACCCGTGACTACGAAGACCGCCTGGCCACGCTGGGCAAGGTGCGTGGCGCCGGGCTGTCGGTATGCTGTGGCGGTATCGTCGGCCTCAACGAGACCCGCGAGCAGCGCGCCGGGCTGATCCTGCAGCTGGCCAACCTCGACCCGCAGCCGGAATCGGTGCCGGTCAACAACCTGGTGCAGGTGACCGGCACACCGCTGGACGGTGCCGAGTCGCTGGACTGGACCGAGTTCGTGCGTACCATCGCCGTGGCGCGGCTGACGCTGCCGAAGAGCTATATCCGCCTGTCCGCCGGCCGCCGCGAGATGCCGGAAGCGATGCAGGCGCTGTGCTTCCTCGCCGGCGCCAACTCCATCTTCTACGGCGACAAGCTGCTGACCACCGGCAACCCGGACGTCGACGCCGACCGCGCGCTGATGGACAAGCTGGGCCTGCAGCCGCTGTAAACTGCCTCATGGCATCATCGAAAAGCACCTTGCCGCCGGCGGGTGCTTTTTTTTCACCAATCGAACAAGGAAAGGTTGGCCGCATGCGTCCCGATCAACTCGCCGGCGCGCTGTCGCAACTGCAGGCCGAACACCGCCTGCGCCAGCGCGCGGTACTGGACAGCCCGCAGGGGCCGCGCGTCAGCATCGGCGGCCGCGACTATCTGGCCTTCGCCAGCAACGACTATCTGGGCCTCGCCAATCATCCGGCGCTGAAGGCGGCGATGCGCGAGGCGATCGAGGCGTGGGGCGTCGGCAGCGGCGCCTCGGCGCTGGTGGCGGGGCACTTCGCCATCCAGCAGCAGGCGGAGGAGGCACTGGCCGAATTCGTCGGCTGCGAGGCGGCGCTGCTGTTCGGCTCCGGCTATGCGGCCAACCTTGGCGTGGTCAGCAGCCTGGTCGGCCGCGGCGATGCCATCTTCGCCGACAAGCTCAACCACGCCTCGCTCAACGACGCCTGCCAGCTGTCGCGCGCCGAATTCAAGCGCTTTCGCCACAACGATCTGGCGCACCTGGCGCAGTTGTTGCAAAACACGCCAGCGGCGTCGCGGCTGATCGTGGTGGATGCGGTGTACAGCATGGAAGGCGACGAAGCGCCGCTGGCAGAGCTGCTGCAGCTGGCGGAACGCTATGACGCATGGTTGTATCTCGACGACGCGCACGGCTTCGGCATCCTCGGCAACGGTCGCGGCGCGCTGGTCGAGCACGCGTTGCAGCACCCGCGCGTGGTGTACATGGCCACGCTGGGCAAGGCTGCCGGGGTGGCCGGCGCCTTTGTCGCCGGCAGCCGCCAGCTGATCGACTGGCTGGTCAACCGTGCGCGCACCTATATCTTCACCACCGCGCACCCGCCGGCGCAGGCGGCAGCGGTGCTGGCCAGTTTGCAGCTGATCGAGCAGGAATCGTGGCGTCGCCTGCTATTACAAGAGCATATTTCGGCATTGCGTGCTGCGCTGATGGAAACTTCTTTCCGGTTATGCTCTTCCCGTATGCCAATTCAAGCGATTATTATTGGCGGCAACGAGGCTGCCGTGCAGATGGCAGGGGATTTACAGGATTCGGGGATCTGGGTTCCCGCCATCAGGCCTCCCACGGTGCCGGCAGGAACCGCGCGCTTGCGCGTGTCGCTGTCGGCGGCGCATTCCGGGCAGGACGTTTCACAACTGGCACAGGCGCTGGTCAGGCTGTTGCGCTGACCCGGCCACTGCCGTTGCCCTGTCCGGTGTGCCCTATAACAATAAAATCGCGGTTGCGATGCGTGGCCGCGTAGTGGGCTCAACCAAAATCGTATGAATAGCACGGCTGATATTCTGTTTTCGCCCGAAGAAGCCGCCGAAGCTGCCCTGGATTTCCTGTTCTGCTGGCAGCTGCCGCTCGGGGCGAGCGTTTGGGGAAAGCTGGGTGAGGGGTGGCGCTGCCTAGCGCAGCGGGGGGATGTGTCCGCCCTGCCGACGCCGCAGGCGGGTGTCCCGCACCCGCCGCTGGATGCTGCCGTCTGCTGCCAGGTACTGGGCAGCCACGCGCAGCCGCTCGGCTTCCTGTTCTGGCATGGCTGCGCCGCCAGCGAGCGCACCGCGCAGCTGGCGCTGCTGCTGACCGGACACCTGACCAGCGCCAGCCTCAGCAATGACCTGAGCGCGGCGCGCGTCACCCACCATACCCTGCTCGACATCAACCGCCTCGCCAACGAGTCGCAGAATGTCGAGCACTTCCTGCGCCGGCTGCACCGCGCGGTGAGCCGGCTGATGCCGGCCGACAACTTCTATATCGCGTTGCTGGACGAGGGCGGCAGCGTGCTGCGCTTTCCCTATTTCGCCGACGTGATGGAGCCGCGGCCGCCGCGGCCGGACGAGGTGTTTCCCTGCGGCGGACAGACGCCGTCGCTGACCGCCTGGCTGTGCCGCCAGCACTCCTTCATGTTGTTGTCGGGCGCCGAGATCGACAAGCTGTGCCGGCAACACGGCGTGGTGATGTCCGGGCTGATGCCGTCGTGGTGGATGGGGGTGCCGCTGCTTGATGCCGCCAGCAAGGTGGTCGGCGCGGTGGTGGTGCAGAGCTACGACGTGCACCAGCGCTTCGATGACGCGGCGCAGAGCGCCTTCCTGTTCATCGCCCACCATATCGCCAGCGCGCTGGACCGGCTGGCGCACCGCGCCGAGCTGGAGCGCAAGGTATGGCTGCGCACCGCCGAGCTGGAAGGCATCAACATCCGCCTGCACGCCGAGGTGGCCGAGCGCAAGCGCACCGAGCAGCTGCAGAGCGTGCTGTTCCGCATCGGCGACATCTCCAATACCAGCCTGTCGATGGAGGCCTTCTTCGTCGGCCTGCACAGGTTGCTGTCCGAGTTCATCGACGCCAGCAACTGCATGGTGTGCCTGCACGACAGCGAGCGCAACGAGCTGAGCTTTCCCTATTGTTCCGACCTGTACCTGACCGATCCGCTGCCACAGCGCCCCGGGCGCGGCCTGCTGGAACAGGTGCTGCACAGCGGCCGCCCGCTGCTGCTGGCCGAAGCCAGCGGCCATGTGCTGCTGGCCAGCGACGATCACGACATCGCGGTGCCGGTCAGCTGGCTGGGGGTGCCGCTGTACAGCGGCAACGAACTGCGCGGTGTGCTGGCGGTGCAGAGCTACGAGCCGAGCGTGCGCTACTCCTACCGCGACCAGGAACTGCTGGAGTTCGTCGCCAACCACATCGGCAGCGCGCTGGCGCGGGTGCAGGCGCTGGACGACCTGCAGCGCGCCTATGCCGACCTGGAACAGCGCGTACTGGAGCGCACCAACGAGCTGGATGCCGTCAACGCCCAGCTGCAGCACGACAGCCTGCACGATCCGCTGACCAAGCTGCCCAACCGCAGCTATTTCTCGCGCGTGCTGAAGCGCAACTGGGACCAGTTCCAGCTCGATCCGACGCAGCGTTTCGCGGTGGTGTTCATCGACCTTGACCGCTTCAAGCTGGTCAACGACACCCTCGGTCATCTTGCGGGCGACCACCTGCTCACCGAGGCCGGGCAACGCATCCGCAGCTGCCTCGGCTATGCCGATTTCCTGGCCCGTCTCGGCGGCGACGAGTTCGCGGTGCTGCTGTCCGGCGTCGACTCGCTGGAAGAGTGCGAGCGGCTGGCGCAGAGCCTGGTCGGCGAGTTCGAGCGTCCGATCATGCTGTCCGGGCGCGAGCTGTTCACCACCGTCAGTGTCGGCCTGGTGCTGGCCGACAAGGAACACTACTCGCGCGCGGAAGACCTGCTGCGCGACGCCGACCACGCGATGTACCGCACCAAGCAGCGCGGCCGCCACGGCTACACCCTGTTCAATCACGAGCTTCGCCGCAACCAGGCCGACCAGCTGGCACTGGAGGCCGAGCTGCGCCACGCGCTGGAAAACCGCCACGAACTGGTGCCCTACTACCAGGCGATCGTGGACAGCCACAGCGGCAAACTGGCCGGCTTCGAGACGCTGGTGCGCTGGCACCACCCGCAGCGCGGCCTGATCGCGCCGGGGGTGTTCCTGCCGATGGCGGAGGAAAGCGGCCTGATCCTGAAGCTGGACCGCTACATGATCGAGCACGCCTGCGCGCAGCTGGCGCAGTGGTATGGCAGCGGCCGTATCGACCACGCGGTGTGCCTGCACATCAACCTGTCCTCGGCGCACTTCCACGATCCGGGGCTGGTCGGCTGGCTGCAGGAGCTGATGCAGCGGCACGCGCTGCCGGTGGGCACGCTGCACCTGGAAATCACCGAAAGCGCGCTGATCGACGTGCCGGACGTTGCGATCGAGGTGATGCGGCAGCTGAAGGAGCGCGGCATCTGCCTCGCGCTGGACGACTTCGGCACCGGCTACTCGGCGCTGTCCTACCTGCACCGCTACCACTTCGACGTGCTCAAGATCGACCAGGCCTTCGTGCGCGACATCCACTGCCACGAGGAATCCTCCGCCATCGTGCGCGCCATCCTGGCGCTGGCGGCGGCGCTGGGGCTGGACGTGGTGGCGGAAGGGGTGGAAACCATGCTGCAGGTGCAGACCTTGCGCCAGCTCGGCTGCCCGCGGCTGCAGGGCTACTACTTTGCCCGGCCGGCACCGGCGGCGGAGCTGGACTGGTCGCGGCTGGCCGGCATGCAGCAGGAGCTGGCTCACGCCGGCGACGGTTTGCTGCCGTCGCTGGCATGAGTGCAACGGGCTTTCTTTCTCGGCGCGCTATTGCGAAAATCGGGTTTTGCCCCATTTGCACTAGTCGATGACCCTGTTTATAGAATCCCGCGGCCGTGGCCCGGATCTGGTGCTGCTGCACGGCTGGGGGCTGCACGGCGGCGTGTTCGAGCGCGTTGCGGCCAACCTTGAAGCCGATTTCTGTCTGCACCTGGTGGATCTGCCCGGCCACGGCGCCAGCGCCGCGGCCGCGCACTTTGACGCAGCGGCGATTGCCGACGCGCTCGCCGGCCACTTCCCGCTGCCGGTGCATCTGCTCGGCTGGTCGCTCGGCGGCCTGATCGCGCAGCACTGGGCGGCGCAGCATCCGCAGCAGGTGCGCAGCCTGGCGCTGGTCGCCACCAGCCCGCGCTTCGTGCGCGACGAAGCCTGGCCGCATGCGCAGGCCCGTGAAGCGATCGAGGGCGTCGGTGCCAATCTCGACACCGCTTTCGAGCTGACGCTGGAGCGCTTTCTCGCGCTGCAGATGATGGGCGCGCCGGCGGCACGCGACACGCTGAAGGCGCTGAAGGCGCAGCTGTTTGCCCATGGCCGGCCGCAGGGCCTGCTGCCGGCGCTGCACTGCCTGCTGCACGCCGACGCGCGCGCGCTGGCACCGGCCATCGCCTGTCCGGTCGGCCTGTTCTACGGCGCGCGCGACGCGATCACCCCGATCGGGGCCGGGCGCTGGCTGGCCCAGCAGCTGGCCGACGCCACTTTTTACGACTTTCCCCAGGCTTCGCACGCACCGTTTCTGTCGCATGAAACGGACTTTGTCGAAGCCCTGCGACTACATCTGGAACAGCACGCATGAGCGAAGCGTTTTACACCGACAAAGACCGCGTTCGCGCCTCGTTCGAGCGGGCGGCCACCAGTTACGACTCCGCCGCGGTACTGCAGCGCGAGGTGTCCGACCGCATGGCCGAGCGTCTCGACTACATCAAGCTGCAACCGGCGGTGATCCTCGACGCCGGCAGTGGTACCGGCTACGGCGCGGCGATGCTGCGCCAGCGCTATCCGCAGGCGCGGGTGCTGGAGCTGGACCTCGCGCACGGCATGTTGTGCGCGTCGCGCGAGAAGCAGCGTGACAGCCAGGGCATGCTCGGCCGCCTGTTCCGCCGCCCGGCGCCGTGGCAGCTGTGCGCCGACGTCGAGCGCCTGCCGCTGGCCGACAACAGTGTCGACATGATCTGGTCCAATCTGGCGATCCAGTGGGTCAACGTGCCGGACAGCGTGTTCGCCGAATTCCAGCGCGTGCTGAAGCCGGAGGGCATGGTGATGTTCTCGACGCTGGGGCCGGACACGCTGACCGAGCTGCGCGCCGCCTTCGGCGCGGTGGACGGCGCCACCCACGTCAACCAGTTCATCGACATGCACGATCTGGGCGATGCGCTGATGCACTGCGGCTTCTCCGAGCCGGTGATGGACATGGAAAAGATCGTGATGACCTACGACAGCGTGCGCGAGGTGATGCACGATCTGAAGGCGATCGGCGCCCACAATGCAACTGCCGGTCGCAATCGTGGTCTGATGGGCAAGCATACCTGGCAGCGGATCTGCGACGCCTACGAAACGCGGCGCCGCGACGGCCAGTTGCCGGCAACCTACGAAGTGCTGTACGGCCACGCCTGGAAGGCGCAGCCGAAGAAAAAGCCGACCATTCTGGCTGACGGCAGCCAGGTGATCGAATTCAGTCGTTCCCCACCCAAGCAGTGAGAGCCTTGCCCATGTGGTCTGTGTCCAGAATTGCAGCCAGTGCTGCAATTTTTTTATTGGCGGCGTGCACCACGCCGACCCCACCGGTGGTAGTGGTCCCGAAACCGGTACTGAAACCGAAAGTCGCACTGGCGCTGGGCGGCGGCGCGGCCAAGGGCTTCGCCCATGTCGGCGTGATCCGCGTGCTGGAGCAGAACGGCATCGTGCCCGACATCATCACCGGCACCAGTGCCGGCAGCATCGTCGGCGCCATCTATGCTTCCGGCGTCGACGGCGAGGCGCTGCGCTACCGTGCGCTGCGCATCAACGAGAGCGACCTGCGCGACTTCACCTTCTCCACCTCCGGCTTCCTGAAGGGCGAGAAGCTGGCGGCGATGGTCAACCAGCAGGTGGACGGCAAGAAGATCGAGCAGCTGACGCGCCGCTTCGGCGCGGTGGTCACCGATCTGGACAGCGGCGCGCGGGTGGTGCTGAAGAGCGGCGACACCGGCACCGCGGTGCGCGCCTCGGCGGCGATTCCCAACGTGTTCCAGCCGGTAACCATCAACGGTCGCCGCTATGTCGACGGCGGGCTGACCAGCCCGGTGCCGGTGATCGCCGCCCGCGAGATGGGCGCCGACATCGTGATCGCGGTCGACATCTCGGCCAAGCCCACCGGCAAGAGCGCGCTCGGCTTCCTCAGCCTGCTCGACCAGAGCCTCAACATCATGAGCCAGGCGGCGCTGACGCAGGAGCTGAAACAGGCCAACGTCACGCTGCGGCCGCGGGTATTGCACATCGGCTCCGCCGATTTTGACGAGCGCGGCGCGGCGATGCTGGAAGGCGAGAAGGTGGCGCGCGAAGGGCTGCCGGTGATCCGCCAGGCCATCGAGCGCTGGGCGACGGCGCGCAGCGCGGCCAAGTGATGCCATAATGCCTCCACCAGCAATTATTGGAGTTTCCGCATGATCATCCTGTACGGTTCCGCGCTGTCGCCCTGGTACAACAAGGCCAAAGTGGCCCTGCTCGAAAAGGGCGTCAACTTCGAGGAGCGGCTGCAGCGCCCGTCGCAGGACGAGGCGGTGCTGGCGGCCAGCCCGATGGGCAAGATTCCCTACGTCGACATCAACGGCTTCAAGCTGGCCGAATCCGGCGCCATCGTGGAGTGGCTGGAGGATGCCTACCCGACGCTGTCGCTGCTGCCGCCGTCGACCAACGGCCGTGCCCGCGCCCGTGAACTGGCGCTGCTGATCGAGCACTACCTGATCGCCGCCAGCGCACCGCTGGTGCGCCACGCGCTGTTCGGCGCGCCGCTGTCGGAGCAGGACAAGGCCGAGGTGGCGGCCAACCTCGAACGAGGTGCCGCCGCGCTGGCGCGGCGCATGGTGCCGGAGGGCAGCTGGTTGTGCGGTAATGATTTCACCGTCGCCGACATCGCGCTGGCGGTGGCGCTGCCGCATCTGGGCTATCTCGGCAGCACGCTGCTGGGTCACGACCCGCTGGCCAGCCTGCCGTTGCCACCGCAGTACCACGAGCGGCTGGCACAGCGCGCCAGCGTGGCACGCATGTGGCACGACCGCGAGCAGGCGCTGCGCAAGTTCCTGCCGCACTGAGCGAGCGCGGCGTCACCCGACAGCCATCCAGCCTCGCGGCGGATGGCTGTTTTGCCGTCTACGGCAGTCCTTCCTCGAACAGCGGCAGCTGCTGCGCCGCCGGGCTGTCCTCGCGCAGGCGCACGCCGACGCCGAGCAGGCGCACCGGCTTGTTGCCGCGGGCGAAGCCGGTGTACAGCAGCTGCTGGAATACGTCTGCGGCCAACGTTTGCCCGGCCAGCTCGACCGTGGTCTGGCTGAAGTCGGCAAACTTGATCTTGACGTTGAGGCCGCGAAACGCCGGCGTGCCGATGCGTTGCAGCCGCTGTGCCAGCCGCGTCAGCAGCGGCGCCAGCTCGGCCTCGCAGCTGGCGAGATCGGGCAGGTCGCGACTGTAGGTTTCCTCCACGCTCACCGATTTGCGCTCGCGCGAGGGCTCCACCGCGCGGTGGTCGATGCCGCGCGACAGGTCGTACAGGGTTTTGCCGAACTTGCCGAAGCGCTGCAGCATGTCCAGCAGCGGTAGCCGCTGCAGGTCGCCGCAGCTGTGCAGCCCCTGTGCCTTCAGCCTGGCGGCGGTGACGGCGCCGACGCCCCAGATCTTTTCCACCGGCAGGGTCTCGACAAAGGTGGCGACATCCTGCGGCCGGATGAGCCATTGCCCGTCCGGCTTGTTCCAGTCGCTGGCGATCTTGGCGAGAAACTTGTTGGGGGCGATGCCGGCGGAGGCGGTGATGCCGACCTCGTCGCGGATGGCGGCGCGGATCTCTTCCGCCATCAGGCTGGCGCTGCCGTGGCAGTGCGGCTGGCCGCTGACATCGAGGTAGGCCTCGTCCAGCGATAGCGGCTCGATCAGCTCGCTGTAGCGGTGGTAGATCGCCTGCACCGCGAGGCTGGCCTGCTTGTAGCGGGCAAAGTCCGGCGGCACGATCAAGAGCGCCGGGCAGCGGCGCAGCGCCAGCGACGACGGCATCGCCGAGTGCACGCCGTAGCGGCGCGCCTCGTAGTTGCAGGTGGCGATCACGCCGCGCTGCCCCGGCTGGCCGCCGACGGCGAGCGGGATGTCGCGCCACGCCGGGTTGTCGCGCATCTCCACCGCGGCGAAAAAGCAGTCGCAATCGATGTGGATGATCTTGCGCTGGATGCTCACCTTGCCGCCAACCCGGTGTCAGCCGCCGCGCTCGCTGTGGCCGAGATCCTTGTCCGGCGCGATGCGGTCGCGCAGCAGCTGTTTCAGCTGCTTGATGTCGGGAAAGCCGCCGTCGCGTGCGCGGTCCCACAGCAGTTCGCCGTCGACGCGTACCTGGAACACGCCGCCACTGCCGGGTTGCAGCGCGACTTCGCCGAGTTCCTTTTCAAAGGTGGTCAGCAGTTCCTGTGCCATCCAGGCGGCACGCAATAGCCAGCGACAGCCGGTGCAATAGCGGATGGCGACAACGGGCAACAGCGGGGAAGTGTCAGAGCTCATGAAGGTTGGCCGCAAGCAAAAAGGCCATGGTAATGCCGAATACGAGAGGGGGAAACCCGAAGGGACGCTGCACCGCTACCTTGCTTCGCAATATCTCTGTGTTGTTGTGTCGTGGCTCTTTGAAGAGCTGTATTTTCTCCTCCATCACCCGGCTATCTGTGTAAACTTGGCGCTGTGCGTGGAGGCAGCGGTGCAAACGCAGGGCCAGTGTGCATCAAGCCGGTGCATTGGGGAAGCACGCTGCGCGATTGTCCGACAATGTTGCTTTGCACCATGTTACATCTTTGCAACGTTTGCTTACATTTATCGATAGTGCCGCCTGCGGCTACAGTGCCAGCGTCGGATTGTCGATCAGGAAGCGCTCCATGTCGCCGGCTGGCAGCGGCCGGCTGATCAGGTAGCCCTGCGCGTAATCGCCGCCATGCTCGGCCAGAAAGCGCGCCTGGCGGATGTTCTCGATGCCCTCGCCGGTGACCGAGGCACCGAGGGTGTGCCCCATCGCCACGATCATGCGCACCAGGTTGCTGCCGCCGACGCTGTCCGGCACCTGGTCGAGGAACTGCTTGTCGATCTTCAGCTTCTCAGTGGGGAAGCGGCGCAGGTAGCTGAACGAGGCGTAGCCGGTGCCGAAGTCGTCGATGGCGATGCCGATGCCCTGAGCGCGCAGCTTGTGCAGGTTGCTGTCGATGGTCGGCGTGTTGCGCAGCGCCAGCCCCTCGGTCACTTCCAGCTCCAGCGCGTCACCGGGTAGGTGGTGGGTGGCCAGCTGGCTGGCGACCACCTCGGCAAAGCGCGCGTCCTCCAGCTGCACCAGCGACACGTTGACCGAAATCACGAACTGGCTGAGATAGCGCGCGCGCCACTGCACCGCCTGGCGGATGGCTTCGCCCAGCACCCACTCGCCGATGTCCTTGATCAGCCCGGTTTCCTCCGCCAGCGGGATGAAGTCGGTCGGCGGGATGCGGCCAAGGTTGGGGTGTTCCCAGCGCACCAGCGCCTCGGCGCCGGCGACACGGCCGTTCTTCAGCGACACGTAGGGCTGGTAGTGCAGGCTCAGCTCGCCGCGCGCCACCGCCTGGCGCAGGTCGTTCTGGATGTGGTGGCGGCGGCGCCAGTTGTCGTTCATCTCCGGGCGGAAGCGCACCCAGTTGCCGGCCGGGTCGTTGCGCGAGATCTGCAGCGCCAGCTCGGCGTGTTCCAGCAGGCCGTCGGCGTGGATGGTGTCGTGCGGGTAGATGCTGAGGCCGGTGCTCAGGCGCAGGAACAGCTGCTGCTCCTGCAGGAACAGCGGTTGCCGCAGCTGGTCGCACAGGGCGTCGGTGCGCTGGCTGATGCTCAGCTCGTCCTCGTCCAGCAGCAGCATGGCAAAGCGGTTGTCGGCGTGGCGCGCCACCATCTCGCCGTTGCGCGCCAGCTTTTCCAGCCGTTCGCCGAGCAGGCGTATCAGCTGGTCGCCGCTGTCGCGGCCGTACAGCTCGTTGATGTTGGCGAGGCCTTCCAGCGACAGCATCATGCAGCCGATCGGGCGCTTGTCGCGCGCCTGGCTGTTTTCGCGCTGCTGGATCAGTTCGCCCAGCTGCATCTGCAGCCGCGAGCGGTTGGGCAGGCCGGTGAAGCGGTCGTAGTAGAACTGGCGGTACAGTTCGCCCTCGGCCTGCAGCCGGGCGGAGGACTCCATCACCAGCGCGATGATGTCGGCGGCGGAGCAGATGAAGTTGACGTCTTCCTGGCGCCAGGCGCGGCGCAGGGTGCGGCTTTCGGCGCAGATGATGCCGTGCTGCAGGCCGCCGACCATGATGCTGGCGTCGAGCATCGCCTTGATGTCGCGCTCCGCCAGATGGGCGCGCAGCGACAGCAGCCGTTCGTCTTGCAGCGGCTGCACGCTGCTGAGGTAGCGCTGTTCTCGCAGCGCGTCGAAGTAGTCGGGGTGCTGCTCCAGCAGCAGCACGTCGCCGCTGAAGCGCAGGCTGTCGCCGGTATCGACGCCGGCGAGACAGTGCAGGCTCTGCTGGTCGGCGCTGAACTGCCACACGCTGACGCGGCTGACGCCGAGGGTCTGTGCCAGCAGCGGCAGGATCTCGTCGATGTACTCCTGCAGCACCTGCGTTTCGCTATGGCGCGCCGCCACCAGCTGCTGCAGCGCGCGGCCCTGCTGTTCCAGCCGCTGCGAGCGGCGCACATTGGCCTGTTGCTGCAGGTAGCCGGCGCGCACGATCAGCCCGGACAGAAGCAGCATGAAGGCCAGCAGCAGCAGGCTCTGCGGCAGCAGCCGCTGCAGTACCGCGTCGCCGGGGCGCTCGTTGTCCCATTCCAGCAGCCCCAGGATCTGACCCTGGCTGTTTTCCAGCGCCAGCGCCGCGCTGTGCTGCGGCGTGGCTGAGAAGTTCAGCGACAGCCGGCGCAGCGAGTTGCTGGCCGCCATCTCCTGCAGCAGGCGCTGGTCCAGCGCGCGCGCGAACAGCAGGTAGCGCGCGCGGCCATCGGGCGAGGCGCCGGATTCCAGCGCGATGCGCTGGATCGCCACCAGATAGATGGCGGTCTGCGGCTGGCCGGTCAGGCTGTTGCCGTGCTGCTGGCGCAGCAGCAGGCTGGGGCCGGCACTGGCCTGCTGCGGGTCGTAGCGGTCGGCCTGGCGCAGCAGGTTCTGCCACTGCCGCGGCTCCAGCTGCAGCAGTCGTTGCGGCTGCGGGCTGACCACGCCGCGGTCCAGCGCGTACAGCACGCCGGCGGCGGGATCGAGCAGCAGTGCGATGTCGACATCCAGATTCTGGTACACCGAGCCGGTCAGGTTGGCCGCAAGCCAGGCCTTGTCCATCTGCGGCGACTGGCTCTGGCGGTACATCTCGTCCCACACCGCGTAGTCGTTGAGCGACTGGCCCAGCGTCTTGCGCTGGCGCAGCAGCTCCTGTTGCAGGGTCTTGCGGGTGAGGGCGGCAACTTCCTCGTCGACCTTGTCGGCGGCGTTGTTGGCCAGCTGCCACAGCCCGGCCAGGCCGACCAGCAGGATCACCGCCAGCAGCAGGCCCGGGCGCAGGCGGAATGTCATCGAAAATGGACGCATGTCTCGGCAGTATTCGGGGTGCGGCGCGGACAGGGCGGGGCGCTGTCATCGCCGTTACATGTTGCGGTCAATAAAATGTCATGTTGTTCTGTCACGCTGCGGCAGCGATTTCACATTGACGCTGTTCAGGGAGTGTACCCAATGAAAACCATGCCTTTGCGCCTGCCGTTGCTGGCCATCCTGCTGTCGGGGCCAGTGCTGGCCGCCGGCCCATCCCCGTTTCCGACGCTGGACGGCAAGCCGCCGCTGGTGGTGGCGCACCGCGGCGCGTCCGGCTACCTGCCGGACCATACCCTGGAAGGATACGCGAAGGCGATCGAGCTGGGCGCGGATTATATCGAGCCGGATCTGGTCAGCACCAAGGACGGCGTGCTGATCGCGCGCCACGAGCCGAACCTGAAGGACACCACCGACGTCGCCCGGCACCCGGAATTCGCCGCCCGCAAGCGCACGCTGAAGGTGGACGGCGTCGAGGAAGAGGGCTGGTTTGCCAGCGACTTCACCCTCGCCGAGATCAAGACCCTGCGCGCGGTGCAGCCGCGTGGTGACCGCAGCAAGGCCTACGACGGCCAGTTCCTGATCCCGACCTTCGACGAGGTGCTGGCGCTGCGCGCGCAGCAATCGCAGGCGCTGGGCCGCGACATCGGCATCTATCCGGAAACCAAGCACCCGACCTGGCACCAGCAGCTGGGCCTGGCGCTGGAGCAGCCGCTGGTGGCGGCGCTTACCAAGTACCGGCTGAACCGCAAGGCGGCGCCGGTGTTCATCCAGTCGTTCGAGGCGGCCAACCTCAAGACGCTGCGCAAGCTGACCCCGAACAAGCTGGTGTACCTGCTCGACGCCAACGACGTGCGCCCGGACGGCAGCATCGACACCCTACGCCCTTATGACCACGTGGTGGCCGGCGACGCGCGCACCTACGCCGACATGCTGACCCCGGCCGGGCTGAAGGAGATCCGCCGCTTCGCCGACGGCATCGGCCCGTGGAAACCGTACCTGATCAGCTGGCAGGCGATGACCGACAAGGCCGGCAAGGCGATGGACGTCAACGGCGACAAGGTGGTCGACCAGCGCGACATGACGCTGCTGGAGCCGAACAGCGTGATCCGCGACGCGCACAAGCTGGGGCTGGTGGTGCACCCCTACACCTTCCGCAACGAGGCCAAGCACCTGGCGGCCAACTTCATGGAGCGGCCGGCGGAAGAGTACCGCCTGTTCTTTGCCGCCGGTGTCGACGGTGTGTTCACCGACTACACCGACACCGCGCTGGCCACCCGCCGCCTGATGCAGCAAGGCCAGTAAGCCCGCAGCCGGCAATGACAAGGGCCGCCCACCGGGCGGCCCTTTTGCGTGGGTGTGAGCGCCTCAGACGCGGTATACCGACACTTCCTGTTCCATGCCCTGCGACAGGCCCTGCAGGCGGTTGGCCAGCTCGGTGACGTGGCCGGCGGCGGCGGAATTCTCCTCCGCCATCTGCGCCACGGTTTCCACCTGCTGCGCGATGCTGTTGGCGGCGCTGCCCTGCTCGCGGATGGCGCTGCTGATCTCGCCGACCAGATGCCGGCTCTGGCCGGCGACATCGGAAATCGACTGCATGGTGCTGCGCGCCTTGGCCGCCTCGCCGACGCCGTTTTCCACGTTGTGGACCGCGCCCTGCATCCGCTCGGCGGCGGAGCCGGACACGCTCTGGATCGCGTTGATGATCTGCGCGATCTCCTGTGTCGACAGCGCGGTGCGCTCGGCCAGCTTGCGCACCTCGTCGGCGACCACGGCAAAGCCGCGCCCGGTCTCGCCGGCACGGGCGGCCTCGATTGCCGCGTTCAGCGCCAGCAGGTTGGTCTGCTCGGCGACATCCTTGATCACGCTGACCACGGTGGCGATGTCGCGGGTGCGGTCTACCAGCTGTGCCATCTCGCTGGAGGCACTGCCGACGGCGCCGGCGATGCTTTCGATCGACTGCGTGGTGTCGCCGATCACCTGCTCGCCCTGCTGCGCGCGCGCGCCGGTGTCCTGCGCCAGGTGGTTGGCCTCGAGGGCGCGGTCGGCGACATGGTTGATGCTGACGGTGATCTGTTCCAGCGCCGCTGCCATGGTGGCGGCGGATTCGCTCTGCGCGGAGGAGCCGGCGGCGACCTGCCTGGCGGAGCCGGCCAGCTCGGTGGCGGACTGCGACACGTCGCGCGCGGCGGTGATCATGGTGCGCAGGCTGTCCTGCATCTTGGCGATCAGCTGGTTGAAGGCGCCCAGCATCAGGGCGATCTCATCCTTGCCCTGCACCTCGCAGCGGGTGGTGAAGTCCAGCGTCTCGGCCAGCTGGCGGATGCTCTGCTGCGCACGGCTGACGCTGCCCACCACCTGGCGGTAGGTGCGCCAGCCGCTGAAACAGAGCAGCAGGATGGCGCCCGCGGCCACCGTGGCGGCAATCAACTTCGCCTGCAGGTTGACGTCGATGGCGTGTTGCTTGGCGCTGTCGGCCAGCTGCTGGTTGAACTGGGTGTGCTGCTTGGAGATGCCGTTGATGCGCTGGAAGATCACCCGCGCACTGTTGGCCATCACCTGTGCCTCTTCCTTGCGGTTGCTGCGCGAGGCGTCCAGGATCGGCGCGTAGACGCGGTTCAGCTCGGCGAGACCCTCCTTCAGCTTGCTGTGGTAGTCGCGGTCCTGCTCGTTGACGATCATCGGTGCGTACTGGTCCAGCGCGGCGGCCGCATGCTGGCTGTGCTCGGCGAAGGACTGCGCGATCTCGCCCATCTTGCTGTCGTCGCTGCTGAGAATGTGTGCCAGCAGCGAGTTGCGCTGCTCCAGCATCGCGCTGTCGAAGGCGGCCAGGGTCTGCATGCTCGGCATCACGTTGTCGCTGATGTGTTCCAGCTCGTTGTAGACGCGGTTGAGCTGCAGGAAGCTGGTGACGGCGAGGATCAGCAGGCCGCTGATGGCCAGTGCAATCAACAGGCCCAATCGTTGCGATATTTTCATGGTGTTGTTCCGCAGGCTAGAGTCGTTGCTCGAGTGTAGCGGAGAAATAATATGAAAAACGATTATGTTGTTGGTGAGGCGGCGATTGGTGAATAGTTACGGGTGGGGCGGGGTTTGCGGCCAACGTTGGCCGCAACAGCGCGATGGCAGGCGCCGCCCGGCGTGGTGCCGGGCGGGGATGGGCAGGCTTAGTGGCCGGCGGGGTGGACGGGTGCCATGCCGCTTTCCACGCTGACCTCTACGGTGACCTTGCCGGCTTTTTCAAATTGCAGCTGTAGCGGGAAGCGGTCGCCGCTGACCGCCTGTTTCGGTATCTGCAGCAGCATCAGGTGCAGGCCGCCGGGAGCCAGCTTTACCTGGCCGGCGGCCGGCAGCACGATGCCGCCGCTGACTTCGCGCATGCGCATCACGCCGTTGTCGTTGAGGTGCTGGTGCAGCTCGGCGCGCGCCGCCTGTGGCGTGCTGGCGGCCAGCAGCCGGTCGGCGCCGCCGCTGTTGCTGATGGTCATGAACACCGCCGCGGTCGGGCTGCTGGCCGGCATCGCGCGGCTCCACGGGTGGTCGATCTTCAGCGCGCCGGCGCTGTAGTCATGGGCAAGGGCGGGCAGCGACAGCAGGCCGGCGAGTGCGGCAAGGGCGAGTTTTTTCATGGTGTGCGAGGGCAGGTTGCAGTGGCGAAGAGCATAGCACGCAGCCTCCGCCGCCAGCTGCGGCATAATGTCGCAGCTGGCCCCATGGTCACGATTACCGTGCCGCCGGTTTCGCCCACGACGACGGCTGGCTACAATGCCTGCCCGCGCTGCCGCTGCTTGCGGCGGCCGCTGGCCTTATTTCCGGATCCTTACTTCCAGATCAAGAAGAACGATGTTCAAGACCCTGTATCTGCAGTTCCTGTTTGGCGGGCTGGTGAGCCTGCTGGTGATCACCAATCCGCTGTCCAAGATCCCGCTGTTCGTGTCGCTGACGCAGGGCATGAGCGAGCTGCGCCGTGCGCAGCAGGCGCGCATGGCCTGCGTCTACGCTGCGGCGATCATGCTGGTGTGCCTGCTGGCCGGCAACCTGATCCTGGCCGCGTTCGGCATTTCCTTCGGCGCGCTGCGTATCGCCGGCGGCTTCGTGGTGGCGGTGCTGGGCTACCGCATGCTGTTCCTGTCGCAGGATCCGGGCATGGCGCCGAAGACCAACCGCCGCGAGGACTATTCCTTCTTCCCGCTGGCGATGCCGGGCATCAGCGGCCCCGGTACCATCGCGGTGGTGATCGGCATCGCCACCGAGATTGCCGAACTGCACAGCCGCACCGAGAAGCTGCTCGCCTTCGGCATGACCATGCTCGCCATCGTCAGCACCGCGCTGGTGACCTGGCTGGTGCTGCGCTCGTCGACGCTGATCGCGGCGCGCATGGGCCGCGCCGGCACCGAGGTGCTGGGCCGGCTGATGGGCTTTTTGCTGATCTGCGTCGGGGTGCAGTTCATCGGCTCCGGCATCCGCACCTTCATGGCCGGTTCCTAAGCGGCCGGCGGCAGGGGTGGCCGCAAGATCGTTCAAGCCCCCGCCGCGGCGGCTGTGCCAGAATGCTGCCATCCCCTGCCGAGCCGTCACCATGTCCGCCGTTCCTGCCGAATACGCCCGCTACTTCCGCGCCGACGACATCGCGCCACTGGAGTGTCTGGACGCGTTCTACACCCGGCAGGTGTTCACCCCGCACTTTCACGAGGAGTACGTGGTCAACGCGCTGACGCTGGGCGCGCAGTCCTACCGCTACCACGGCAGTTCGCACGTCGCCGGCGTCGGCGCGCTGGTGCTGATCAATCCCGGCGAGGTGCATACCGGCGAATCGGCCGATGCCGCCGGCTGGGGCTATCGCGGTTTCTACCCGTCGGCGACGCTGATCCGCGGCCTCGCCAGCCAGCTGGCCGGGCGCCCGGTGGAGCCGTTCTTCCGCCAGACGGTGATCTACGATCTCGATCTGGCGCGGCGGCTGGCGCTGCTGCAGCCGTTGCTGGCGCAGTGTCACGACCGGCTGCAGCGCGAGAGCGCGCTGTACGCGGTGTTTGCCGACGTGCTGCAGCGGCACATGGGCGTGCGCGAGCGGGTGCTGGCACGCGACCAGCCGCGGCTGCAGCAGGTGCGTGCGCTGCTGGCCGACCGCCTCGCCGACAACCTGTCGCTGCAGCAGCTGGCCGACAGCGCCGGCCTGTCGCCGTGGCACCTCAACCGCAGCTTCCGCGCCGAATTCGGCCTGCCGCCGGTGGCGTGGCGCAACCAGCTGCGCGTGGCGCGTGCGCGCCAGCTGCTGGCGCAGGGCGTGGCGCCCGGGCAGGTGGCGGCGCAGCTGGGCTTTGCCGACCAGCCGCACCTGACGCGCGCCTTTCGTGCCGCGCTGGGGGTGACGCCTGCGGCGTACCAGCGCGCGGTGCGCAGCTAGCCGGCGCAAGATCGTTCAAGACGGCGCCGCTGGCGGCGGCCTACAATGCGGCCAACCTTTTGCTGTGGAGCAAGCATGTCGCAACGATTTCCCCCGCTGCTGGCCGGTGCCCGCGATTCGCTGCCGATGCTGGTCGGCGCCGCCCCGTTCGGCGTCATCTTCGGCACGCTGGCGATCGCCAGCGGCATTCCGGCGTGGGCGACGCTGGCGCTGTCGGCGCTGGTGTTTGCCGGCTCGTCGCAGTTCATCGCCGTCAGCCTGATCGGCAGCGGCACCGCGCTGCCGGTGATCTGGCTGACCACCTTTGTCGTCAACCTGCGCCACGCACTGTACAGCGCCACCTTGCTGCCCTACGCCCGCCACCTGCCGGCGCGCTGGCGCTGGTCGCTGGCGTTCTGGCTCACCGACGAGACCTTCGCCGTGGTCGAGCACCAGCTGCGGCAGCAGGACAACGAGTTCGACGGCGCCTGGTACTGGCTGGGCTCGTCGCTGGCGATGTACGGCAACTGGCAGCTGTGGACCATCATCGGCGTGTTGCTGGGGCAGAGCGTGCCCGGCCTCGCCGATCTGGGGCTGGATTTCGCGATGGTGGCCACCTTTGCCGCCATCGTCGCGCCGCAGCTGAAAAAGCGGCCGGTGCTGGTGGCGGCGCTGCTGGCCGGGGTGGTGGCGCTGCTGGCGCGCGAGCTGCCGTTCAAGCTGGGACTGATGCTGGCGGCGCTGGCCGGGGTGGCCGGCGGCGTGCTGGCCGAAAGGCTGGCGGCGATCGGTAAACCAGAGATGAAGGAGACGACATGAGCCTGCAACTGCTACTGACCATTGCCGGCATGATCGTGGTCACCTACGGCATCCGGCTGAGTTTTCTGGTATTCGGCCACAAGCTGAGCTTCCCGGCCTGGCTGTCACGCGCCTTGCACTACGTGCCGGCGGCGGTGCTGACCGCGCTGATCGTGCCGATGGCGCTGGCGCCGCAGGGCGCCATCGACCTGTCGCCGGGCAATGCCTACCTGCCTGGCACCCTCGCCGCGGCGGCGGTGGCGTTCTTCAGCCGTCACACGCTGGCGGCGATCGTCAGCGGTTTCGTGGTGTACGGCCTGTGGCGCTGGCTGCTGTGAGGTAAGCCGCCTGCGCGGCGGCGCTGGCCGCTGCGAACGAGCGTCTTTTTATCTTCTATCCGATGTGATCCTGTTTTGGGCTGCGCCGCGACGACCGGTCGCGGCGCAGGATGGCCGCGCCTGCTGGCATCGCATGCGGGCAGTGGCGAGCGCCCTAGCGCGGCGGCTGCAGCGCCTGCGCCGCCGCCACCAGCTGCGGCCACAGCCGCTCGGCGTCGGCGTGGTCGAAATCGGCGTGCTTGCGCTTGATTACGCCGTGGTCGGACAGCTCGATGCTCAGATCGGCGTGTAGTCCGGCCTGCTGCAGGCAGCCCTGCACGCAGCGCAGCGGACAGCCGTCCAGCGCCAGGATGCGGCGGCCGCTGCGTGCGGTACGCAACAAGGCGGGCACCTGGCCGCCGACGCCGGCGATGCAGGACATCTCGGCGTGGCCGGCGCGGGTGAGGCGCAGCGCGAAGTGGTTGGCCAGTTGCGCGGCGCTGGAGCAGCCGGAGCAGGCGTAGACCAGGGGCAGCGAGGGATCGGGTTTCATGGCGTCCAGCCTAGCGCGCCGGCCGTGGGCGCGCCATCGGCCGCATGGTCTAGGCCGGATGGCCGGCTTGCGGCCAACCTTGCGCCGCGCGCTAGCGGCGTTGCAGCTTGCCGATGCCCATCAGCATGCCGAGGCCGATGGCCAGCGACACGGTGGCGGTACCGCCGTAGGACATGAACGGCAGCGGCACACCGACCACCGGCAGGATGCCGGCGACCATGCCCATGTTGACGAACACGTAGACGAAGAACGACAGCGTGATGGCGCCGGCCAGCAGCCGGCCGTACAGCGTCGGCGCGCGCGCGGTGATCAGCAGGCAGCGGCTGATGATGCCGAGGTACAACGCCAGCAGCAGCAGGTTGCCGGCGAGACCGAACTCCTCGGAGTACACCGCGAAGATGAAGTCGGTGGTGCGCTCCGGAATGTAGTCGAGGTGGGTCTGGCTGCCGGCCAGCCAGCCCTTGCCCCACACTCCGCCGGAGCCGATGGCGATCATCGACTGGATGATGTGGTAGCCGGCGCCGAGCGGATCTTCCATCGGGTCGATCAGGGTCAGTACCCGCTTGCGCTGGTAGTCGTGCATCAGGTTCCACACCACCGGCAGGCTGGCGAGGAAGGCGACGCCGCCGCCGATGATGATCTTCCACGACAGCCCGGCAAAGAACAGCGCAAAAAAGCCGGCTCCCATCACCAGCGTGGCGGTGCCGAGGTCGGGCTGCTTCAGGATCAGCAGGCCGGGAATCACGATCAGCACCGCCGCCACCACGTAGTGACGCCAGTTGAGGGTGGTTTCGTATTTCTGGAAGTACCACGCCAGCATCATCGGCAGCGCGATCTTCATGATTTCGGACGGCTGGATGCGGGCGATGCCGACGTTCAGCCAGCGGGTGGAACCGTTGACGGTGATGCCGAACAGCTCGACGCCGACCAGCAGCAGCACGCCGGCAACATACAGCGGCAGCGCCAGGTGCATCACCGTCTGCGGACTCAGCCGTGCCAGCAGCCACATGATGAGCAGCGACAGCGCGGTGTAGACCAGCTTGTTGTCGATCTTGGCCCAGCTCTGGTTGGAGGCGGAAAACAGCGCGATCATGCTCAGCACGAACACGCCGGCGAGCAGCGCCAGCAGCCAGCCGTCCAGCGGGTCCATGATGGCGCGGGTGAGGCGCTTAGCGAGCGACACTTGCATCTTGCTTTCCTGTTGCCGAGGGCGGGAAGGTTTCCAGCTGGCCGCGGATGTCGTCGGGCAGCTTGCCGGTCAGGTAGTAGTCGAACAGCGCGCGCGCGATCGGCGCCGCGGCGGTGGCGCCGAAGCCGGCGTTTTCCACGATCACCGCCACCGCGATCTTCGGCTGCTCCACCGGGGCGAAGGCGATGAACCAGGAGTGGTCGCGGTGCTGCTCGGCCAGCGCGCCGGCGTTGTACTTGGCGCCCTGCTTGATCTGCACCACCTGCGCGGTGCCGGTCTTGCCGGCCATCGAGTACTGCAGGCCCTGGCCGAGACGCCAGCCGGTGCCGCCCGGCAGCATCACCGCGCGCATGCCCTGCTTGATGTAGTCGTAGTGCTGCTGCTTGAACGGCAGCTGCTTGTACGGCGCCGCCTCGATCAGGCGCGTCTTGCCGTTGCGGGCGTCGGTGACCTTCTGCACCAGGTGCGGGTGGAAGGCCTTGCCGTCGTTGGCCAGCATGGCAGTGGCATTGGCCATCTGCAGCGGGGTGTAGGTGTTGAAGCCCTGGCCGATGCCGATGCTGACCACGTCGGCCGGCAGCCAGCGGCGGTGCTCGTCGCGGTAGCGCGTGCCGGCAAAGCGGCGCGCCTTCCACTCCTTGGACGGCAGTACGCCGACCGCCTCGCCGTCGAGGTCGATGCCGGTGCGGCTGCCGAGGCCGAACTGCGCCAGCAGCGGGTGGATGCGGTCGATGCCCATGTCCCACGCCAGCTTGTAGAAGAAGGTGTCGCTGGATACCGCGATGGCCTTGGCCAGGTTGGCGGAGCCGTTGCCGCGCGGGTTGGAGTCGCGGAACTGGTGGCTGGAGCCGGGCAGGGTGAAGTAGCCGGGCGCCGGGCGGATCTCGTTCGGGGTGATGGCACCGGCTTCCAGCGCCGCCATGCCCATGAACGGCTTGAAGGTGGAGCCGGGCGGATACATGCCGCGGATGGCGCGGTTGATCAGCGGCCGCTGCCAGTCGCTGTTCAGGCTCTGCCAGCTCTGGCTGTCGATGCCGTCGATGAACAGGTTGGGGTCAAAACTGGGCTTGGACAGCAGCGCCAGCACGCCGCCGCTGCCCGGGTCGATGGCGACCAGCGCGCCACGGCGGGCGCCGAACAGCTTGTCGGCGACATCCTGCAGGTGGATGTCCAGCGCCAGTTGCAGCGTGTTGCCGTGTACCGGTGCGGTACGGCGCAGCGAGCGCACCGCGCGGCCGGCAGAGTCGGTCTCGATTTCCTCGAAGCCGTTCTGGCCGTGCAGGTCGTCCTCGTACACCGCTTCCAGCCCCAGCTTGCCGATGTGGGTGGCGCCGCGGTAGTTGGCGGTCTTCTCGTCCGCGGCGAGGCGGTCCTTCTCGCGCGGCCCGATGCGGCCGATGTAGCCGAGCACGTGGCTGGTCAGCTCTTTGTACGGGTAGTCGCGGTACAGCCGCGCCTTGACCTCGACGCCGGGGAAGCGCCACAGGTTGGCCGCCAGCCGCGCCGCCTCGACGTCGTCCATCTTCAGCCGCAACGGGACCGGCTCGAAGTCCTTCGATTCCGACAGGAATTTCTGGAAGCGCTTCAGGTCGCGCGGCGTGATCGGCACCACCTGGCCCAGCGCCTTGATGGTGGCGTCGAGGTTGTCGATCTTGTCCGGGGTCAGCTCCAGGGTGTAGGAGGCGTAGTTGCGCGCCAGCTCGATGCCGTTGCGGTCGACGATCAGACCGCGGTTGGGCTGCACCGGCACCAGCGAGATGCTGTTGTTCTGGGCGAGGGTGGCGAAGTGTTCGTACTGGAACACCTGCAGCCAGACGAAACGCGCCACCAGCAGCAACAGCATCAGCACCATGAACAGGTAGGCGACCAGCAGCCGCCAGTACAGCTGGCGTTCTTCGGTGTGCGGGTCTTTCAGGCGTGCGGCTTGCTTCATGGCGCTTAGTGCCGTTCGCTACGGTAGGGCAGCAGCATCAGCTTGGTCAGCAGCGGCCACAGCAGCGCACCGATCAGGGCCGGCAGGAAGTAGCCGAGGCCGGGCAGCGAGGCGCCGACGCTCCAGCGCGCGACCGCCATCAGCAGCTGGATCAGCATCATCAGCACCAGGATCACCAGCGTCTGCTGGCCGAGGTTGAACATCACCAGCTGCTGCTGGCGCAGCAGGATCAGGTAGGCGCCGACGGAGTAGGCCAGCGCATGCTGGCCGAACATGCTGGTCGACACCACGTCGGCCAAGAGGCCGATGCCGAAGGCCATGCCGATGCCGATGCGCCGCGGCTGGTTCACGCTCCAGTACAGGATCAGCAGCGCGACGAAGTCGGGCAGCCAGCGGTTGGAGCCTTGCGGCAAGGGCAGCAGCTCCAGCGCCAGCGCGACGACAAAGGTCAGCGTGATGAAGCGGCGCTTGACCGGCTTGAGCAGTTCTTGCGGGCGATCGTAGTTCATGACGGTCGGGACTGACGGCAATGGCGCAGCTGGGCACGGCCGCTGCCGGGGTGGAGGGCATCACGCATCATGGCGATTTCTTGTCGGTGTTGGCCGCGTCGGCGGGCGGCGATACCGGCACCGGCGGCGCGGCCGGCAGGCGGCGGTTGGGCATGATCACCACGAAGCGGCTGGACTGCACGCCGGCGATCACCTCGCTGCGCACGCGGGCAAAGGCGGCGCCGCCAAGGCGGTCGATCTGTTTCACCCGCGCCACCGGAATGCCCTGCAGGTAGACGCCGTCGACGCCAGAGGTGACCAGCAGGTCATTGTCGCGGATGTCGGTGCTGATCGGCAGGTAGCGCACTTCCACGCCGCCGCCAAAGCCGTACAGCAGCGCGCGATGGCCGGTACGCTCGATCATCACCGGCACGATGTAGTGGCGGTTGATCACCTGGGTGACCTCGGCGCTCAGCGGCTGCACGCGGGTCACCTGGCCGATGAGGCCGTTCTCGTCGATCACCGCCTGGCCGCTGGCGATGCCGCTGCTGCTGCCCTTGTCGATGATCAGGCGATAGGAAAACGGATCGCGCCCGGTGTACAGCACCTCGGCTACCACGCCGGCATGCGACGGCTGCGCCGCCAGCGCATTGAGCTGGCGCAGCTGTTGCAGCTCCTTCTCCAGCGACGACATGCGCATCAGGTGCGAGGACTGGATCAGGTCGCGTTCGCGCAGCGCGTCGTTCTCGCGCTTCAGTGCCGCCTGCGCAGTAAAGAAGTCGCCGACCTGCATGGTGAGGTTGAGCGGCACGTTGGCCGCACGCTGCAACGGGTACAGCACTACGGAAATGGCGTCGCGCGCCTTTTCCATCAGGCCGTACTGGCTGTCGCCGATCAGCAGCGCCAGCGAGGTGAGCACGCACAGGAACAGGCGGCCGCCGGGCTGCAGGCCCTGATTGGCAAAGCTGGGAGTGTTGGCAAAGTTCATGCAGCACAACGTCACCTCTTGCGAGGTGACGTCTGGTCAGGAAATCAGGGAACGCTGGTGAAAATGGTGCCGACCTTGTCCATTTTTTCCAGCGACTTGCCGGAGCCGCGTACCACGCAGGTCAGTGGCTCTTCGGCGATGAACACCGGCAGGCCGGTTTCCTCGGCCAGCAGGCGGTCGATGTCCTTCAGCAGCGCGCCGCCACCGGTCAGCACCATGCCCTTGTCGGCAATGTCGGCGCCCAGTTCCGGCGGGGTCTGTTCCAGCGTGATCTTCACCGCCGACACGATCTGGTTCAGCGGCTCGGTCAGCGCTTCCAGGATCTCGTTGCTGGACACGGTAAAGGCGCGCGGAATGCCCTCGGCCAGGTTGCGGCCCTTGACTTCCATTTCCTTCACTTCGGCGCCGGGGAAGGCGGAACCGATGGTTTTCTTGATTTCTTCGGCGGTGGCTTCGCCGATCAGCATGCCGTAGTTGCGGCGGATGTAGTTGATGATGGCTTCATCAAACTTGTCGCCGCCCACGCGTACGGAATTGGAGTACACCACACCGCCCAGCGAGATCACGCCGACTTCGGTGGTGCCGCCGCCGATGTCGACCACCATCGAGCCGGTCGGCTCTTCCACCGGCAGGCCGGCGCCGATGGCGGCGGCCATGGTTTCCTCGATCAGCTCGACACGGCGGGCGCCGGCGGCCAGCGCCGAGTCCTTGATCGCACGACGCTCGACCTGGGTCGAGCCGCACGGCACGCAGATCACGATGCGCGGACTGGCGGCGAAGAAGCGGTTGGGGGTGACCTTCTTGATGAACTGCTTCAGCATCTGCTCGGTGACGGTGAAGTCGGCGATCACGCCGTCCTTCATCGGACGGATGGCCTGGATGCTGCCCGGGGTACGTCCCAGCATTTTCTTGGCTTCGAGGCCGACGGCCAGGATCGATTTCTTGTTGCTGGGGATATCGTTGTGAATGGCAACCACCGACGGTTCGTCCAGCACGATGCCCTTGTTGCGCATGTAGATCAGGGTGTTGGCAGTACCGAGGTCGATAGCCAAGTCATTGGAGAAGTATCCGGTGAGCGAGCGGAGCATGGGGGTCGGTCCTGAAATGTTTTTTGAACGTTGCCTTATCGAAAACGACGGCACGCGTAATTAAATCGTGTTTGGGACAGGGCGGACAGGTAAAGATTCACTGTCCGCAGCGGTCCCGTTTGCCAAGCAGGTCTGGCCCCTTGGTTCTTGGGCTAATGTAACCAATTATGATACCCTACAACGCTTGAAATATTAAAGATTTTGACGAGGACGCCATGTCGTTGAGCCATCAGGATGTTGCACGTATTGCGCGCCTGTCCCGCATCGCGGTAACAGACGCCGAAATCGACGCGGTAAACCGCCAGTTGAACAGTATTCTCGGCCTGATCGAGCAGATGCAGGCGGTCAATACCGACGGTATCGAGCCGATGGCGCACCCGCAGGATGTATCGCTGCGCCTGCGCGAAGACGTTGTCACCGAGCCGAACCGGCGCGAGGCCTGCCAGGCGGTGGCGCCACAGGTGGAAAAAGGCCTGTTCCTGGTGCCGAAAGTCATCGAATAAGCCGCTGCGGCCAACCTTTGCCGTATCTGCCCTGCCGCCGAGGCGGGCCTTCTCTACGGAAGCTCTCTACACGATGATTCACGCTACGCTAAAACAATTGTCGCAACAGCTGGCCGACAAGCAGGTTTCTGCCGTCGAGCTGGCCACCGAATACCTGCAGCGCATCGACGCGCTCAACCCGCAGCTCAATGCCTTCATCACCGTTGACCGCGACAAGACCCTGCTCGAGGCCGCCGCCGCCGATGCGCGCCGCGCCGCGGGCAGCGCCGGGCTCTTGACCGGGGCACCGATCGCGCACAAGGACATCTTCTGCCAGCAGGGCTGGAAGACCAGCTGCGGCTCGAAGATGCTGGACAACTTCATCTCGCCCTACGACGCGCATGTAATCGAGCAGTGCCAGGCCGCCGGTCTGGTGACGCTGGGCCGCGCCAATATGGACGAATTCGCGATGGGCTCGTCCAACGAGAACAGCTACTACGGCGCGGTGAAGAACCCGTGGGATCTGGCGGCCATTCCCGGCGGCTCCTCCGGTGGTTCCGCCGCCGCGGTCGCCGCGCGCCTGGCGCCGGTGGCCACCGCCACCGATACCGGCGGCTCCATCCGCCAGCCGGCCAGCCACTGCGGCGTGACCGGCATCAAGCCGACCTACGGCGTGGTATCGCGTTTCGGCATGGTCGCCTACGCCAGTTCGCTGGATCAGGGCGGGGTGATGGCACAGACCGCGGAAGACTGCGCGCTGATGCTCAACGTGATCGCCGGCTTCGACGAGCGCGATTCCACCAGCCTGGAGCGTGCCAAGGAAGACTACAGCCGTGAGCTGAGCCAGCCGCTGGCCGGCCTGCGCGTCGGCCTGCCGCGCGAGTACTTCGCCGATGGCCTCGCCGCCGACGTTGGCCGCATCATCGACAACGCGGTGAGCGAACTGAAAAAGCTGGGCGCCGAGGTGGTGGACATCAGCCTGCCCAACACCCAGCTGTCGATCCCGGCCTACTACGTGATCGCGCCGGCGGAAGCCTCCGCCAACCTGTCGCGCTTCGACGGTGTGCGCTACGGTCACCGCGCCAGCGAGTACAAGGACCTGGTCGACATGTACGAGAAGTCGCGCGCCGAAGGCTTCGGCAGCGAGGTGAAGCGCCGCATCATGGTCGGCACCTATGTGCTCTCCCACGGCTACTACGATGCCTACTACATCAAGGCACAGAAGATCCGCCGCCTGATCGCCGACGATTTCAAGGCCGCTTTTGCCGGCTGCGACGTGATCCTCGGCCCGGTGGCGCCGACCGCCGCCTTCAATCTGGGTGAGAAGTCCGGCGATCCGGTGCAGATGTACCTGTCCGACATCTACACGCTGTCGGTCAACCTCGCCGGCCTGCCGGCGATGAGCGTGCCGGCCGGCTTCAGCGACAACGGCCGTCCGGTCGGGCTGCAGATCATCGGCAACTACTTCAGCGAAGCGAAGATGCTGAACGTGGCGCACCAGTTCCAGCAGGTCACCGACTGGCACAGCAAGGCCCCGGCCCTGTAATTACGCGATCAACAAAGCTTGGCCGCAGCCTGCGGCCAACCTTTAAAACAAGAAGGATTTTCCAAACATGAAATGGGAAGTCGTTATCGGTCTTGAGGTGCACGTGCAGCTCAACACCGTTTCCAAGATTTTCTCCGGCGCCAGCACCGCTTTCGGCGCCGAACCGAACACCCAGGCCTCGCTGGTGGAGCTGGCGCTGCCGGGCGTGCTGCCGGTGCTGAACAAGGCGGTGGTGGAGAAGGCGATCCGCCTCGGTCTGGCGCTGGACGCCACCATCAACCAGAAGAACGTGTTTGCCCGCAAAAACTACTTCTACCCCGACCTGCCCAAGGGCTACCAGATCAGCCAGATGGAGCTGCCTATCGTCGAACACGGCAAGCTGAACATCCTGGTCGGCGACGAGGAGAAATCCATCCGCGTCACCCGCGCGCACATGGAAGAAGATGCCGGCAAGTCGCTGCATGAAGACTTCCACGGCATGACCGGTATCGACCTCAACCGCGCCGGCACGCCGCTGCTGGAAGTGGTGTCCGAGCCGGACATGCGCTCGGCGGAAGAGGCGGTCGCCTACGCCAAGGCGCTGCACACGCTGGTGACCTGGCTGGGCATCTGCGACGGCAACATGCAGGAAGGCAGCTTCCGCGTCGACGCCAACGTGTCGGTGCGCCCGTTCGGCCAGGCCGAATTCGGCACCCGCCGCGAGGTGAAGAACCTGAACTCGTTCCGTTTCCTAGAGCAGGCGATCAAGTACGAGACGCAGTGGCAGATCGAAACCATCGAGGACGGCGGCAAGGTACAGCAGGCAACGGTGCTGTTCGATCCGGATTCCGGCGAAACGCGCATGATGCGCAGCAAGGAAGACGCGCACGACTACCGCTACTTCCCGGACCCGGACCTGCTGCCGGTGCGCATCAGCGACGAGCAGATCGCGCGCGTCCGCAGCGAGATGCCGGAACTGCCGGCGCAGATGAAGGCGCGCTTTGTCGACGCCTTCGGTGTTACCCCGTACGACGCGGCGGTACTGACCGGCAGTCGCGCGCTGGCCACTTATTTCGAGGCGGTGGCGACGGCCTCCGGCCAGGGCAAGCTGGCCGCCAACTGGCTGGGTGGCGATGTTGCCGCGCGCCTCAACCGCGAAGGCAAGGACATCGCCGAGCTGCCGATCGATGCCGAACGCTTGTCCGGTCTGCTGGTGCGCATTGCCGACGGTACCTTGTCCAACAAGCTGGCCAAGCAGGTGTTTGATGCGATGTGGGACAGCGGGCTGTCTGCCGATGTCATCATCGAGCGCGACGGCCTGAAGCAGGTGTCCGATGTCGGCGCCATCGAGAAGATGGTGGAAGAGGTGCTGGCCGCCAACCCGAAAGCGGTGGAAGAATTCCGCGCTGGCAAGGAAAAGGCGCTCAACGCGCTGGCCGGACAGGTGATGAAGGCGTCCAAAGGCAAGGCCAACCCGGCGCAGGTGCAGGAAATCCTGAAGCAGAAGCTGGCGTAAGCCTGCAAAAACAGCGGCCGCCCTGTATTTGGCAGGGCGGCCGCTGTTTTTTGTTTTGTGGTGCTGCTTGTCAATGGCATGACTTGACACTCTGCCTGCAGAGGATGCTGTAAGCCGCTGATTTCTCTTGTTTTCCCTCCGCTTTGACCTGCCCTAAGTCTTTGTCGCGAAAGGCGAAATGCCACAAATCAATATTGACCGGCTGATGTCGTTTCCCTATAGTGGCGAAAAGTGGGGCAATGTGGGTAATTGTGGAGTGTCAGCGCATTAATTTCAGGTGATGTGACAACAAAATGATCGGCGGCGTAAGTCTTGTCTCTCTCGACAGCAAGGGGCGTCTGGCCATTCCGGCCAAGCACCGGGAGACACTGTTGTCCGCGTTCGGTCATCGCCTGGTAATCACGCTGGAATCGTCCGAGCACCTGCTGTTGTACCCCGAAGCCAACTGGAAACCGGTGGAAGAGCGCTTGCTGAAGCTGCCGGCCGCCAACCCGGCCCTGAAGCGATACCAGCGTCTGATGCTCGGCCACGCCGACCTGCTGGAGATGGATGCCGCCGGCCGCATCCTGCTGCCGGCGCGGCTGCGTGAGCTGGTCAAGCTGGACAAGGAAGTGGCGCTGGTGGGCATGGGTAACCGATTTGAATTGTGGGATGCCGTCGAGTGGGATGCGCAGACCAATGCTGCCCTGGCGCTGGATCCGGCCGACCTGGCGCAGCACCTTGGAGATTTTACACTTTGACCGACGCAGTTTTTGTTCACCGCACGGTGCTGCTCGACGAAGCCGTAGAGGCGCTCGCCATCCGCAAGGATGGCGTTTACGTTGATTGCACCTTCGGGCGCGGCGGCCACAGTCGCTTGATTTTGTCGCAGCTGGGCCCGACGGGCCGGCTGATCGCCTTCGACAAGGACCCGGAGGCGATTGCGGTCGCCACCGCACTGGCGGCCAGCGATGCCCGCTTTACCATCGTGCACAACGGCTTTGCCGCCTTTGCCGCCGAGCTGGACGCGCTGGGCGTGGCCCAGGTCGACGGCGTGCTGATGGATCTGGGGATTTCGTCCCCGCAAATTGACGACGGACGCCGCGGTTTCAGCTTCCGTTTTGACGCGCCGCTGGACATGCGCATGGACACCACCCGCGGCCAGACGGCCGCGCAGTGGCTGGCCACGGCTGACGAGGCGGATATTGCAGAGGTTATCAAGACTTATGGTGAAGAGCGGTTTGCTCGCAAGATCGCAGCAGCCATTGTTGCGCACAGGGCTGAACGTCCCCTCGAAACGACGCGTGAGCTCGCTGTGCTCGTTGGGAAAAACGTCCGTACTCGCGAACAAGGTCAGGACCCCGCGACGCGAACCTTCCAGGCGATCCGGATCTACATCAACCGCGAGCTGGACGAGCTGAAGGAAATCCTGCCGCAAACGGTGGCAAGGTTGGCCGCAGGCGGTCGCCTGGCGGTGATCAGCTTTCACTCGCTGGAAGACCGCATCGTGAAGAACTTCATTCGCGATGCCAGCACCACCGACAAGCTGCCGTCGTGGGTGCCGGTGCGTGCCTGCGACATTCCCGAGGCGGCGATCAAGCCGGTGGGCAAGGCGATCCGCTGCAGCGAGGCGGAAGTGGCCGCCAACCCGCGTTCGCGTAGCGCGATCATGCGCGTGGCGCAACGTATCGGCGGGCAGTGGCAGGGCACAGAGTGAGCCTTAACAAGCTGAATGCGGTACTGCTGCTGCTGTTGATCCTGTGTGCGATGTCGGTAGTGAGTTCCACCCACGTGGCACGCAAGCTGTACTACGAGCTGGAAAAAGAACAAAAGCTGGCACGCCAGCTGGATGTGGAGTACGGGCAGTTGACGCTGGAACAGAGCACCTGGGGCGCCCATGCGCTAATCGAGAAGACCGCCGCCGCGCGCCTGCAAATGCTGACGCCGAGCCAGCGCCAGGTGCACGTGATCACGCCTGAGGGCGTGCGATGAGCCGGGTGTACACGCCACGCTACCAGCAGAACCTGAAGCCGGCGATGCGGCTGGCGCCGGGACGGGTCACCGTGGTGCTGCTGCTGCTGGGTGCGCTGCTGCTGGCCTTGCTGGCACGGGCGATCTACCTGCAGGTGGTGCAGCAGGACTTCCTGCAGAACCAGGGCGATGCGCGCTTCCGCCGCACGCTGCTGCTGGAGGCCAACCGCGGCGAGATTACCGACCGCAACGGCGAGCCGCTGGCGATCAGCACCCCGGTGCAGTCGATCTGGGCCAGCCCGGTCGACATGGAGCTGGGCACGGTGCCGGCCGCCAAGCTGCAGCAGCTGGCGCGGCTGCTGGAAATGCCGCTGGACGAAGTGAAGCGCAAGCTGTCGGACAACAAGCGCGAGTTCGTCTACCTCAAGCGCCAGATCAGTCCGGCGCTGGCGCAGCAGGTGATGGCGCTGGAGATTCCGGGGGTGGCGAAGCAGCAGGAGTTCCGCCGCTACTATCCGGCCGGCGAGATGCTGGCCCACGTGGTCGGCTTTACCGGCGTGGACGGCAAGGGGCAGGAAGGTTTCGAGCTGACGCGCGAAAAAATGCTCGCCGGCAAGCACGGCAGCCGCACGGTGCTGAAGGACCGTCGCGGCCACATCGTGGAAGACCTGGCGGTGATCGAGCCGCCGCGTGACGGCCAGACGCTGCAGCTGTCGATCGACAAGCGCATTCAGTACCTCGCCTACCGTGAGCTGAAGGCGGCGATGGAAGTGAACAAGGCGAAAGCCGGCGGGGTGGTGGTACTGGATGCCCGCACCGGCGAGGTGCTGGCGCTGGCCAACACCCCGTCGTACAACCCGAACAACCGTGCGGTGCTGGAGCCGGAAATGCGGCGCAACCGCGCGGTGGTGGACATGTTCGAGCCCGGCTCGACCATGAAGCCGTTCCCGATCGCGATGGCGCTGGATGCCGGCAAGGTGACGCCGGACACGGTGTTCGACACCCAGACCTACCGCATCGGTCCGGCCACGGTGCGCGATACGCATCCGAAGCCGGCGATGACGGTGACGCAGATCATCCAGAAGTCGTCGAACGTCGGTTCGTCGAAGATGGCGGCGATGTTCTCGCCGGAGGATATGTGGACGTTTTACCGGCAGGCCGGCTTCGGGCAAAGCCCGCAAACCGGTTTTCCGGGTGAAAGTGCCGGCCGCCTGCGCGACTGGCAGAACTGGCGCCCGATCGAGCAGGCCACTATGTCATTCGGTTATGGCGTCTCGGTCAGCCTGTTGCAGCTGGCGCGTTCGTACACGGTGTTTACCAACCGCGGTGCGCTGCTGCCGGTGTCGTTTACCCGTCTCGGCGCACCGTTGCCGGGCAAGAGCCTGATCAAGCCGGACACCGCGAAAAAGATGCGCGACATGATGGTGACGGTGACGGAAGAAGGCGGTACCGCGGTGCGCGCCCAGGTGCTGGGCTACCACGTTGGCGGCAAGTCCGGTACCGCGCGCAAGCTGGTCGGTGGCGCCTATGCGGCCAACAAGCACATCGGCCTGTTTGTCGGCTTTGCGCCGGCGACCACGCCACGGCTGATCGTGGCGATGATGATTGATGAACCGGGTGCCGGTGCCTACTACGGTGGTGCGGTGGCCGGGCCGGCGTTTTCCAACATCATGGCCGGCAGTTTGCGAATTCTGGGGGTCGAGCCGGATGCTCCCTCCAACAATACATTGATTCCGGAACACCAGATTTCGGAAGTGCGGGAAGAAACATGAAAACAAGCTTGATCGACTTGCCTGACTGGGACCCTGCCGTGTTGCAGGGTTTGGGCGTCGCCATTTCCCGCGTCGAGGCGGACAGCCGCCGCGTGTTCCCCGGTGACGTGTTCCTCGCCTGCCGTGGCGAGTACAGCGACGGCCGCGACTTCATCGCCGCCGCGCTGGAAAAGGGCGCCGCCGCGGTGCTGTGGGATGACGCCGACGGCTTTGTCTGGAACCCGGCATGGCAGGTACCCAATCTGGCGGTACCGCAGCTGCGCGAGCGCGCCGGCATCGTCGCCGCCCACGTCTACGGCTACCCCAGCCGCGACATGGCGGTGATCGGCATTACCGGCACCAACGGCAAGACCTCGATCTCGCACTGGCTGGCGCAGGCCTACGCGCTGCTGGGCGAGAAGGCGGCGCTGATCGGCACCGTCGGCAACGGCTTTTACGGCGCGCTGACCGAAACCACCCACACCACTCCTGACCCGATCACCGTGCAGCAGAAGCTGGCGGAATACCGCCGCCAAGGCGCGCACATGGTGTCGATGGAGGTGTCCAGCCACGGCCTCGACCAGTTCCGCGTCAACGGCGTCAGCTTCCGCAGCGCAGTGTTCACCAACCTGACCCGCGATCACCTCGATTACCACGGCACCATGGCCGAGTACGGCGCGTCCAAGGCCAAGCTGTTCCACTGGCAGGGGCTGCAGCACGCGGTGATCAATGTCGACGACGCCTTCGGTCGCCAGCTGGCGAGCGAAATTGACCAAAGCCGCACCCGTGTCATCAGCTACGGCCTGGAGCAGGGCGACGTGCGCCCGCTGAGCCTTGCGGCCAACCTTGATGGCCTGCAGCTCTCCGTCACCACGCCGTGGGGCGATGCCGAGATCAAGAGCCCGCTGCTGGGCCGCTTCAATGCGGCCAACATGCTGGCCTGCCTGGCGGTGCTGTGCGCCAACGGCGTGACCCTCGACGACGCGGTGCGCGTGCTGGGCAAGATCCAGCCGGCACGCGGCCGCATGCAGCGCATCGGCAGCAGCCTGGAGCCGCTGGTGGTGGTCGACTACGCACACACGCCGGACGCGCTGGAAAAGGCGCTGGCCACCTTGGCCGAGATCCGCCCCGCCGGCGGCAAGCTGTTCTGCGTGTTCGGCTGCGGCGGCGATCGCGACAAGGGCAAGCGCCCGATCATGGGCGAGATCGCCGAGCGCATCGCCGACGTGGCGGTGGTCACCAGCGACAACCCGCGCAGCGAAGCGCCGGCGGCCATCGTCGCCGACATCGTCGCCGGCATGCGGGCACCGGGCCATGTCGAAATCGACCGCGCCGCCGCCATCCACTGGGCGGTGGCCAATGCCCGCGTTGGCGACGTGATCCTGATCGCCGGCAAGGGCCACGAGGAATACCAGGACATCGCCGGCGTGAAGCAGCCGTTCTCCGATTTCCGTGTTGCCGAAGACGCGCTCACCGCCTGGGGGGCCAACGATGCTGCCGCTGTCTGACGCCGCCCGCCTGTTGTCCGGCGAACTGGCCGGCAGCGATGCCGTGTTCCAGCGCGTGGTCACCGACAGCCGCGCGGTGCAGGCCGGCGACCTGTTCGTGGCGCTGAAGGGCGACAACTTCGACGCGCACGACTTCGTGGCCGAGGTACTGGCCAAGGGCGCGTTTGCGCTGGTGCGCCATGACTTCGAGCCGGCGAGCGGCAGCGTGATCCGCGTCGCCGACACCCGGCTGGCGCTGGGCACCTTGGCCGCCGCCTGGTGCGCACGGTTGCAGGTGAAGCGCATCGGCATCACCGGCTCCAACGGCAAGACCACGGTCAAGGAGATGGTGGCCGCCATCCTGCGCGCCCACGCCGGCGACGATGCCGTGCACGCCACCGTAGGCAACTTCAACAACGACATCGGCCTGCCGCTGACGCTGCTGGCGCTGCGCCCGGCGCACCGCTACGCGGTGATCGAGATGGGCATGAACCACTTTGGCGAGATCCGCTACCTCACCAGTCTCGCGCGGCCGCAGGTGGCGCTGGTCAACAACGCCATGCGCGCGCATCTGGGCGGCGGCTTCGACAGCACCGCCGACATCGCCCGCGCCAAGAGCGAGATCTTCGAAGGTCTCAGCGCCGACGGTGTCGCCATCATCAATGCCGACGACGCGCAGCAGGCGATCTTCACCGCCGCCGCCGGCCAGCATCGCCAACTGCGCTTTGGTTTGTCCGCTGCGGCCAACGTCAGCGCCCGCGACATCGTCGCCAGCGCCACCGGCAACTGTTTCACTCTGGTTTGCCCGCAAGGCGAGCAGGCGATCGAACTGCCGGCCGCCGGCGAACACAATGTGCGCAACGCGCTGGCTGCCGCCGCGGTGGCGCTGGCACTGGACGTGCCGCTGGCCGCCATCGCCGCCGGTCTGGCCGCCTTTGCCGGCGTCAAGGGCCGCCTGCAGCTGAAGCCGGCCGCCTGCGGTGCCACCGTGATCGACGACAGCTACAACGCCAACCCGGATTCGATGAAGGCCGGTATCGACGTGCTGGCCGCCTATCCGGCGCCGCGCATCTTCGTGATGGGCCAGATCGGCGAGCTGGGCGACACCGCGCCGCAACTGCACGCCGAAGTCGGCACCCACGCCCGCGCGCGCGGCATCGAAACGCTGCTGTGCCTGGGCGAGCTGGCGCAGCATGCTGCCGCCGCCTACGGTGTCGGCGCCGAGTATTTCGACGACATCGACGCGCTGCTGGCGCGGCTGGATGCCGTGGTCACCCCGGCCAGCACGGTGCTGGTCAAGGGTTCGCGCTTCATGCGCATGGAACGGGTCGTTGCCCATCTGGTAACCCCACAACAACAAGAAAACGGGAAGGGCTAAACGTGCTGCTGTTACTGGCTGAACTGCTAAAGGACCACATCCGGGCTTTCAACGTCCTCAACTACGTCACGCTGCGCGCGGTGATGGCGGCGCTGACGTCGCTGGTGATCTCGCTGTGGCTGGGGCCGTGGGTGATCGCCAAGCTGACCGAACTCAAGGTCGGCCAGGCGGTACGCAGCGACGGCCCGCAGACGCATCTGGTGAAGACCGGCACCCCGACCATGGGCGGCACGCTGATCCTGCTAGCGATGAGTGTCACCACCCTGCTATGGGCCGACCTGTCCAACCAGTACGTGTGGCTGCTGCTGGCGGTAACGCTGGGCACCGGCGCGCTGGGTTTCTACGATGACTGGCGCAAGGTGGTGTACAAGGACCCGAACGGGGTCTCCGCCCGTTTCAAAATGGCGTGGCAATCGACCATCGCCATTGCCGCCGGCGTGTTCCTGATCACCACCGCCAAGTTGCCGGCATCCACCGAATTCATCATCCCGTTCTTCAAGAACGTGATCTATCCGCTGGGCGGCATCGGCTTCTGCGTGCTGACCTACTTCGTCATCGTCGGCACCTCCAACTCGGTGAACCTCACCGACGGCCTCGACGGCCTCGCCGCGCTGCCGGTGGTGATGGTGGCCGCCGGTCTGGCGATCTTCGCCTACGTCGCCGGTCACGCGCTGTTCTCCAAATACCTGGGCATGCCCTTCGTGCCCGGTGCGCACGAGGTGGTGGTGTTCTGCGCCGCCATCTGCGGCGCCTGCCTCGGCTTCTTGTGGTTCAACGCCTACCCGGCACAGGTGTTCATGGGCGATGTCGGCGCGCTGGCGCTGGGCGCCGCGCTGGGCACCGTGGCGGTGATCGTGCGCCAGGAAATCGTGCTGCTGATCATGGGCGGCCTGTTCGTGGTCGAGGCGCTGTCGGTGATGATCCAGGTGGCGTCGTTCAAGCTCACCGGCAAGCGCGTGTTCCGCATGGCGCCGCTGCATCACCACTACGAACTCAAAGGCTGGAAAGAGACCCAGGTGGTGGTCCGCTTCTGGATCATCACCATGATGCTGGTGCTGGCAGGTCTTGCCACGCTGAAACTGCGCTAAGGAAAGCTGACCATGGATCTGGCTAACCGTCACATCATCGTTATCGGCCTCGGCGACACCGGCGTGTCCGCCGCCCGCTGGCTGCTGGCGCACGGTGCGCGCGTGACGATGGCGGACAGCCGCGACAATCCGCCGAATGCGGCAGCCGTTGCGGCCAACCTTGGCTCGGTGCCGCTGCGCCTGGGCGCGTTCAGCGACGCTACCTTTGCCGATGCCGACATGCTGATGGTCAGCCCCGGCGTCAGTGTCCGCAGCCCGGCCATCGCCGCCTTTGCCGCCGCCGGCGGCGAGGTGGTCGGCGACGTGGAATTGTGGGCACGTGCCATTGCCGGCAGCGGCGCGCGGGTGATCGCCATCACCGGCTCCAACGGCAAGAGCACCGTCACCAGCCTGGTCGGCCACCTGTGCGAGGCCGCCGGGCTGGATACCGTGGTGTGCGGCAATATCGGCCTGCCGGTGCTGGATGCACTGGCCGCGCGCGAAGCCGCCGGGCGGGCGCCGGAGGTGTGGGTGGTGGAGCTGTCCAGCTTCCAGCTGGAAACCACGCGCAGCCTGCAGGCGGACGCGGCCACGGTGCTGAACATCTCCGAAGATCATCTGGATCGCTACCACGACCTGCTCGATTACGCGCACAGCAAGACCGCCATCTTCAACGGTGACGGCGTGCAGGTGCTGAACCGCGACGACGTGTTCTGCCGTGCGATGGTGCGCGCCGGACGACGGGTGGCGTGGTTCTCGCTGCGCGAGGACACCGATTACGCATTGCAACAGACGGATAGCCGTTACCAGCTGGCCATCGCCGGACAGGCGGTGTTCGACTGTACCGACATGCCGCTGCAGGGCCTGCACAACGCGGCCAACGCCTTGGCGGCACTGGCGCTGTGCGAGGCGATCGGCCTCGCGCGCGAACAGCTGCTGCCGGCACTGAAAACCTTCCGTGGCCTCGCGCACCGCGTCGAGTTCGTCGCCGAGTTCGACGACGTGATGTACATCGACGACTCCAAGGGCACCAACGTTGGCGCTACCGAGGCGGCGCTGAATGGCATGACCCGCAAGGTGGTGCTGATCGCCGGCGGCGACGGCAAGGGCCAGGATTTTGCGCCGCTGGCGCCGGCCTGTGCCCGTATCGCCCGCGCGGTGGTGCTGATCGGCCGCGACGGCCCGCAGATCGGCGCCGCGCTGGCCGACAGCGGTGTGCCGCTGGTGGTGTGCCAGACGCTGGAGGATGCCACCCGCGAGGCGGCCAGCCTGGCACAGCCCGGTGACGTGGTGCTGCTGTCGCCGGCCTGCGCCAGCCTCG
Source organism: Vogesella indigofera (assembly GCF_003633895.1). Classification (GTDB taxonomy): domain Bacteria; phylum Pseudomonadota; class Gammaproteobacteria; order Burkholderiales; family Chromobacteriaceae; genus Vogesella; species Vogesella indigofera. The sequence continues at coordinate 181,311 of NZ_RBID01000013.1, read as the reverse complement.
ACATGTTCAAGAATTACGCGCATCGCGCCCAGGTGTTTGTCGACACCGTCGCGCAGCTGCAAGCGGAGCGTCTATCGTGATGCACGCCGCGCGCAGCCGCTACCACCACAGCACCGCCATCACCGTGATGGACGAGGCGCTGATGTGGGCGATTGCGCTGTTGCTGTCGGTCAGCCTGGTGATGGTGTTCTCGGCGTCGATTGCCAACGCCGAGGCCGATCCGGCGACCAACAGCCCGTACTTCTACCTGATGCGCCACATGGTGTTCATGGTGATCGGGCTGTCGGCGGCGGCGCTGACCTTCATGATCCCGATGGCGTGGTGGCAGCAGTACGCGGGCAAGTTTTTCCTGTTCGCCGGCTTCCTGCTGGTGCTGGTGCTGATTCCCGGCATCGGCCGGGTGGTGAACGGTTCGCGGCGCTGGATCAACCTGATCGTGCTGAATTTCCAGCCGTCGGAAGTGATGAAGCTGGCGGCGGTGATCTACGCCGCCGACTACACCGTGCGCAAGGCGGCCAAGCTGCACAGCTTCAGCCAGGGTTTCCTGCCGATCCTGATGGCGATCGTGGTGGTGGCCTTCCTGTTGCTGGCGGAGCCGGACTTCGGCGCGCTGATGGTGGTGATGAGCATCACCATGGGCATCGTGTTCCTCGGCGGCATCAACCTGCGCATCTTTGCCGGGCTGGCGCTGATGGCGGTGGCGGCGATCGGCTTGCTGATCGTGACCTCGCCGTACCGGGTGAAGCGGGTGCTGGGTTTCCTTGATCCGTGGGAAGACCCGTACGGCAAGGGCTACCAGCTGTCGCACTCGCTGATCGCCATCGGCCGTGGCGAGTGGCTGGGCGTCGGCCTCGGCGGCAGTATCGAGAAGCTGTTCTACCTGCCGGAGGCACACACCGACTTCATCATGGCGGTGATCTCGGAGGAATTCGGTTTCATCGGCATCTGCGTGGTGCTAGGGCTGTATGCGTGGATCGTGCGGCGTGCCTTCCACATCGGCACCGAGGCGAAGAAGCTGGAACGCTACTACCCGTCGCTGGTGGCGCAGGGCATCGGCATCTGGCTGGGGATCCAGACCTTCTTCAATGTCGGCGTCAACATGGGCTTGCTGCCGACCAAGGGCCTGACCCTGCCGCTGATGTCGTTCGGCGGCTCGGCCATGCTGTGCAACCTGGCGTCGCTGGCGGTGCTGTTGCGGGTGGATTATGAAAACCGCCGCCTGATGCGCGGCTTCAAGGTTTAAAAGCCGCGTAGCGGCGAAGGAAAAACAGGCAGTGAGGCTTCAGGGTTTGAAGCATTACGCGGCGGCCAACGTTGGCCGCCGGTGAACGGAATCAGGGGCTGCGGCCCGGAGTTGAGAAAGAAAAGATGACTAAACGCACGGTGATGGTAATGGCGGCAGGCACGGGTGGACACATCGTCCCCGGCATCGCTGTTGCCCGCGAGCTGCAACAGCGCGGCTGGCAAGTGCTGTGGGTCGGCACCGAGCGTGGCATGGAAAACAAGCTGGTGCCGCCGACCGGTATCCCGCTGATCCGGCTAGCGTTCCACGGTGTGCGCGGCAAGGGACTGCTGGGTTCGGTAAAAGGCGTGCTGCAGCTGGGGGCCGCCTTTGTGCGCAGCCTGAAGCTGATGTTCGAACACCGCCCGGACGTGATTCTGGGCATGGGCGGCTACGTGTGCCTGCCGACCGGCCTCGCCGGCGCGCTGCTGTGGAAGCCGCTGGTGATGGTCAATGCCGACGCCGGTCTGCTGCTGAGCAACAAGGCGCTGCTGCCGTTTGCCGACCATCTGGCCTGCGGCTTTGACGGCGAGGCCGCCAGGCTGAACAAGGCGGTGGTCACCGGTAACCCGGTGCGCGCCGAGATCGAGCAGATGACGCCGCCGGCCGAGCGCTTTGCCGGCCGTACTGGTCCGCTGCGGGTGCTGGTGGTCGGTGGCAGCCTCGGTGCCAAGGTGCTGAACGACACCCTGCCGCAGGCGCTGGCGCTACTGCCGGCCGAGGCGCGGCCGCTGCTGACGCACCAGACCGGCGACAAGAATTTCGACGCGGTGCAGGCGGCGTACGCCGCCGCAGGATTGAAGGTTGGCCGCGACGTGACCTTGCTGCCCTTCATCGACAATATGGCGGCGCTGCTGGCCGACTGCGACGTGATCCTGTGCCGTGCCGGCGCGATCACCATCAGCGAACTGTGCGCCGCCGGCGTGCCCAGCATCCTGGTGCCGCTGGTGGTGTCCACCACCTCGCACCAGCGCGACAACGCGGCGTGGATGGCGGCTCATGGCGCGGCCATCCATCTACCGCAACAAGACATGAATCCGCAGCAACTGGCGGCGCTGCTGGCAGGGCTGACCCGCCCGCAGCTGCTGCAGATGGCCGAACAGGCGCGAACGCTGGCCAAGCCGGCCGCGGCAGCCAAAGTGGCCGACCTGTGCCAGGCGCTGGCGGATACCGAATAGGACTGGGCCCGGAGCGGGCCCGAGCAAGAGAAGACACCATGAAACATCGCGTCAAACACATACACTTTGTCGGCATCGGCGGCGTCGGCATGTGCGGCATCGCCGAGGTGCTGCTGAACCTGGGCTACACCGTGTCCGGTTCCGACATGGCCGACAACGCCGCCACCAAGCGCCTGACCGAGCAGGGCGCGCGCATCTTCTTTGGCCATGACGCCACCTATATCAAGGGCGCCGACGTGGTGGTGACCTCCACCGCGGTGAAGGCCGACAACCCGGAAGTGCAGGAAGCGCAGGCCAATCACGTGCCGGTAATCCCGCGCGCGATGATGCTGGCCGAGCTGATGCGCTTCAAGCAGGGCATTGCCATCGCCGGTACCCACGGCAAGACCACCACCACCAGTCTGACCGCGTCGGTGCTGGGTGCGGCCAACCTTGATCCGACCTTCGTGATCGGCGGCAAGCTGACCGCGGCCGGCACCAATGCCCGCTTGGGCAGTGGCGACTACCTGGTGGCCGAGGCCGACGAGTCGGACGCCTCCTTCCTCTACCTGCAGCCGGTGATGTCGGTGGTGACCAATATCGACGCCGACCACATGGACACCTACGACCACAGCTTCGACAAGCTGAAGCAGGCCTTCGTCGACTTCATCCACCACCTGCCGTTCTACGGCCGGGCCGTGCTGTGCGTCGACGACGAGCACGTGCGCAGCATCGTGCCGCAGCTGAAAAAACCGGTCACCACCTACGGTCTGGACGACAGCGCCGATGTCTACGCCGAAAACGTGGTCGCCGACGCCGGCCAGATGCACTTCGACGTGGTGGTGAAGGCCGACGGCCTGCGCTTCCCGGTGACGCTGAACATGCCGGGCCGCCACAACGTGCTCAACGCGCTGGCGGCCACCGCCATCGGCCTGGAGTGCGGCGCCGAGGTAGAGGCGATCCAGCGTGGTCTTGCCGAGTTCGCCGGTGTCGGCCGCCGCTTCCAGCGCTACGGCGAACTGCCGGCCAAGGATGGCGGCAGCTACACCCTGATCGACGACTACGGCCACCATCCGGTGGAAATGGCGGCGACGCTGGCCGCGGTGCGCGGCGCCTTCCCGCAGAAGCGGCTGGTGCTGGCGTTCCAGCCACACCGCTACAGCCGCACCCGCGACCTGTTCGAGGACTTCGTCAAGGTATTGAACGGTGTCGACTGCCTGTTGCTGGCGGAAGTGTACGCCGCCGGTGAGGCACCGATCGTGGCCGCCGACGGCCGCGCGCTGACGCGGGCGGTACGGGTCGGCGGCAAGGTGGAGCCGGTGTTCGTCGAGCAGATCGCCGACATGCCGCAGGTGATCAGCGACATGGTGCGTGACGGTGACGTGGTGATCACCATGGGCGCCGGTTCCATTGGCGGCATCCCGGCCAAGCTGGTCGCGGCGAGCAAGGCATAACCCAGGACAAGGTTGGCCGCGTGCAGCTCACGCGGCAGCAAGGAAACATGATGAAGCAATTTGGCAAGGTGGCAGTGATCATGGGTGGCAGCTCCGCCGAGCGCGAAGTGTCGCTGATGAGCGGCAACGGCGTGCTGGCCGCGCTGCAGAGCAAGGGCGTCGATGCGCACAAGTTCGACCCGTCGGAAAAACCGCTGACAGCGCTGCAGGAAGAGGGCTTTGCCCGCGTGTTCAACATCCTGCACGGCCCGTTCGGCGAGGACGGCACGCTGCAGGGTGCGCTGGAGAGCATGGCCATTCCCTATACCGGCTGCGGCGTGATGGCGTCGGCGATCTGCATGGACAAGTGGCGCACCAAGCTGCTGTGGAAGGGCGCCAGCCTGCCGATCCCGGATTTCGAGCTGCTGAGCGACGACAGCGATTTTGACGCCATCGAGGCCCGCCTCGGTCTGCCGATCTTCGTGAAACCGTCCACAGAAGGCTCCAGCATCGGCGTCACCAAGGTGAAGGAACACGGTGGCCTGAAGGCGGCGTACGCCGAGGCGCGCCAGTACGACGAGATCGTGATCGCCGAGCAGTTCATCGGCGGTGGCGAGTACACCTGCGCCATCATCGACGGCAAGGCCTATCCGACCATCAAGATCGAGCCGGCCACCGAGTACTACGACTACCAGGCCAAGTATTTCCGTGACGACACCGTCTACCGCTGCCCGTCCGGCCTCGCGCCGGAGGTGGAGCAGCGCGCGCGCGAGCTGGCGCTGCAGGCTTTCCGCGTGCTGGGTTGCCGTGGCTGGGCGCGTATCGACTTCCTGATGGACGAAGCCGGCGGCATCTACCTGCTGGAGGCCAACACCAATCCGGGCATGACCAGTCATAGCCTGGTGCCGATGGCGGCGCGGGTCGAGGGGCTGTCCTACGAAGATCTGTGCGTACAGGTGCTGGCGGCAGCTCATGTGGGATAACCATGCGGTACTGCGCGCGCTGGCGAACATGCTGTTGCTGACCGCGCTGCTGATGTTGCTGTACAGCGCCGGGGTGTGGTTGACGCACTCGCCGCTGTTCCCGGTCAAGCGGATCGCGATTGGTGGCCAGTTCGTGAAGGTGACACCGGTGCAGTTGAAGTACATCGCGCAGCACGAGCTGTCCGGCACCTTCTTCACGCTGGACATCAACAAGACGCGCGGTGCGTTCGAGAAGCTGCCGTGGGTGCGCGAGGCGCAGGTGAGGCGGACGTGGCCGGACCGCCTGCAGATCACCATCGCGGAACACGTCGCGGTGGCGCGCTGGGGCGAAAGCGGGCTGATCAGCAAGGAGGGCCGCTGGTTCGATGCGGCCAGTGACCAGCCGCTGCCGGTGCTGTTCGGGCCGGCGGGCAGTGAAAAGGAAATGGTACAGGCCCTGCACACGTTCGGGCCGGTACTGGCTCAGGCCAGGCTGAAAGTGCGGCAATTGTGGTTGAGCGAACGCCGCGCCTGGAAGATGGAACTGGATAACGGGGTAATGCTGGAGCTGGGACGTGGTCCGGTGAAGGAGCGGTTGGCGCGGTTTGTCGAGTACTGGCCGCGCAGCCTGGCCACCATGCCGTATCGCATCGAGTACATCGACCTGCGTTACCCCAATGGATTTGCCGTGAAGATGCCGGAATACCAGGCAAGCACGGCAACAGCAAACAAGCTTTGAGTGTTGGAGCGACAGGTGAGCAAACCTAAAGAAAGCAAGAACATGCTGGTCGGTCTGGATATCGGGACCTCGAAGATCGTCGCGATCGTTGCCGAGGTGCTGGAAGAGGGCCAGATCAACATCATCGGCATGGGCCAGGTGCCGTCGCGCGGCTTGAAGCGCGGCATGGTGGTCAACATCGAGTCCACGGTGCAGGCGATCCAGCGCGCGCTGGAAGAGGCCGAGCTGATGGCCGACTGCAAGATCCACCAGGTGTTTACCGGCATCGCCGGTAGCCACATCAAGAGCGTCAATTCGCACGGCATGGTGGCGATCAAGGACCGCGAGGTGACGCCGATGGACATCGAGCGCGTGATCGAAACCGCGCGCGCGGTGACCATTCCGCCGGATCACCAGGTGCTGCACATCCTGACCCAGGAATACAGCATCGACGGCCAGGAAGGCGTGCGCGAGCCGTTGGGCATGAGCGGCGTGCGGCTGGAGGCCAAGGTGCACATCGTCACCGGCGCGGTCTCTGCCGCACAGAACGTGGCCAAGTGCGTGCGCCGCTGCGGGCTGGAAGTGTCCGACCTGGTGCTGCAGCCGATGGCGTCGGCGATGGCGGTGCTGTCCGAGGACGAGAAGGAACTCGGTGTCTGCCTGATCGACATCGGTGGTGGCACCACCGACATCGCGGTGTACACCAACGGCGCGATCCGCCACACCGCGGTGATCCCGATTGCCGGTGACCAGATCACCAACGACATCGCCATGGCGCTGCGTACCCCGACCAAGGAAGCGGAAGACATCAAGATCCAGCACGGCGTGGCGCTGGTGTCGCTGGCCGATGCCTCGCAGATGATCGAGGTGCCGGGCGTCGGCGAGCGCGGTCCGCGCCAGATGTCGCGCGCCACGCTGGCCGAAGTGATCGAGCCGCGGGTGGAAGAACTGTTCCAGCTGGTGCAGCAGGAGCTGCGCCGCAGCGGTTTCGAGGAAGTGTTGTCGTCCGGCATGGTGATTACCGGCGGCGCCAGCCTGATGCCGGGCATGGTCGAGCTGGCCGAGGAAGTGTTCCACATGCCGGTGCGTATCGGCGTGCCGAAGTATGTCGGCGGTTTGTCGGAGGTGGTGAAGAATCCGCGCTTCTCGACTGGCGTCGGCCTGTTGCAGTACGGCAAGGACCAGATGAATCCGAGCGCCCACCACAAGGTGGACGATGGCGGCGTAGGACAAATGTTTCAAAAAATGAAAGCCTGGTTTGCCGGAAATTTCTGAGCATGACCAGGGTCTCGGGTTCGCTCATCTTTTAACAGGAGAGAAAAAATGAGCATGGTATTCGAAGTAATGCAGGAAACCGCCTCCGAGGCGGTGATCAAGGTGATCGGTGTTGGTGGTGGCGGCTGCAACGCCATCGACAACATGATCGACAATCTGGTGAACGGCGTGGAATTCATCTGCGCCAACACCGATGCCCAGGCGCTGAAGCGCAACAAGGCCGCGCAGAAGCTGCAGCTGGGTAACAACCTGACCCGCGGTCTGGGTGCCGGTGCCAATCCGGAAGTTGGCCGCAGCGCCGCGCTGGAAGACCGCGAACGCATCGCCGAGATGCTGCGCGGCGCCAACATGGTGTTCGTGACCGCCGGCATGGGCGGCGGTACCGGGACCGGCGCCGCGCCGGTGGTGGCGGAAGTAGCCAAGGAAATGGGCATCCTCACCGTCGGCGTGGTGACGCGTCCGTTCGATCACGAAGGCAAGCGTATGCGTGTCGCCAACGACGGCATCGAGCTGCTGAAGAAGCATGTCGATTCGCTGATCGTGATCCCGAACGAGAAGCTGATGGACGTGCTGGGTGACGACGTATCGATGCGCGACGCCTTCCGCGCCGCCGACGACGTGCTCAAGGGCGCCGTCGCCGGTATCTCGGAAGTGATTACCTGCCCGGGCCTGATCAACGTCGACTTTGCCGACGTGCGTGCGGTGATGGGCGAGATGGGCCTGGCGATGATGGGGTCGGCGTTTGCCTCCGGCATCGACCGTGCCCGCGTCGCCGCCGAACAGGCCGTGGCCAGCCCGCTGCTGGACAACATCACGCTGGAAGGTGCCCGTGGCGTACTGGTGAACATTTCCACCGCGCCGGGTTGCCTGAAGATGAGCGAATACCGCGAAATCATGTCCATCATCCGCCAGTACGCCGACGATGATGCGCAGGTGAAGTTCGGTACTGCCGAAGTGGAAGACATGCCGGAAGACACCATCCGCGTGACGCTGATCGCGACCGGCCTTGGCCAGAAGCCGCAGACCAGCCGTGACGAGCGTCCGGAATACATCAAGATCGTGAAGACCGGTACCGACAATATCGCGATGGAAGTGGACTACAACGAGCTGGGCAACACCCCGGCCGTGATGCGTAGCCGCAACCGCCGTGCCACCGGTGCCGCCGACTTCTCCGATCCATCGGTCAGCGAGTCGTTCGACATTCCGGCCTTCCTGCGCAAGCAGGCGGACTGATAGCGCAGATCTATAGTCGGTATCCGGTCAATCAATAAAGCACTAGCGCGAGCTGTGCTAGAATCGGTGTCACTGTAACGGCTTGAAAGCATGTGATGATTTTGCAGCGCACCTTGAAAAAAGCGATCAGCGCGACCGGCGTAGGCCTGCATTCGGGAGAAAGGGTGAAACTGACCCTGAACCCGGCGGCGCCCGATACCGGCATCGTGTTTCGCCGTACTGACCTGCCCGAGCCGGTCAGTGTCAAAGTGCATCCTTCGCTGGTGAACGATACGCGCCTCTCCTCGACGCTGGTCTCCGAGACCGGCGTGCGTATCGGCACCATCGAACACCTGATGTCCGCTTTTGCAGGGCTGGGCATTGATAACCTGCTGATCGACGTCACCGCGGCGGAGATGCCCATCATGGATGGCTCCGCCGCGCCGTTCATCTTCCTGCTGCAAAGCGCCGGCATCGTCGACCAGGACAAGCCGAAGCGCTTCATCCGCGTCAAGCAGGTGGTCGAGGTGGTGGAAGGCGACAAGTGGGTACGGCTGGCGCCGCACGACGGCTTCAGTGTCGAGCTGTCGATCGAGTTCAACCATCCGGCGTTCAACCGTGCGCCGCAGACGGTGCACATCGATTTCGCCCACCGTTCCTACATCGACGAGATCAGCCGCGCGCGCACCTTCGGCTTCATGCACGAGGTCGAGTACATGCGTAGCCACGGTCTCGGCCGCGGCGGTAACCTCAACAACGCCATCGTGATCGACGACGAGTACGTGCTCAATCCGGAAGGGCTGCGTTTTCCGGACGAGTTCGTGCGCCACAAGATCCTCGATGCCATCGGCGACCTGTACATCGTCGGCCATCCGCTGATCGCCGCCTTCAGCGGCCACAAGTCCGGCCATGCGCTCAACAACAAGCTGCTGCGCGTACTGCTGGATACGCCGGAGGCGTGGGAGTTCGTCAGCTTCAGCGACGAGCATGACGTGCCGTCCAGCTTCCACCGCCTGCCCGACGTGGTCTGAAGGTTGGCCGCATGAAAAAACCGCGCTGCGAGTGATCGCCGCGCGGTTTTGCATTGGGACGGGGCCTTCTTAGCGCGGTGTGCTCATCGCTTCGCCCAGGCGCACCGGCTTGGTCGGCAGCCAGGCCGGGTTGAACGCCATGCTGTGCTGCGGGAACAGCAGCACCACGGTGGAGCCGAGCAGGAAGCGGCCCATTTCCTCACCCTGCTTGAGGGTGATGTGCTGGCCGGTATAGGACCACTCGGTGACCTCGCTGCGGCGCGGCGGATTGACCACGCCGTGCCAGCTGGTGGCCATGCTGCCGACCACGGTGGCACCGACCAGGGTCAGCACCATAGTGCCGAACGCGGTGTCGAACACGCACACCACGCGCTCGTTGCGCGCGAACAGGCCGGGCACGCCGCGCGCGGTGGTCGGGTTGACCGAGAACAGCGCGCCAGGCACGTAGATCATGCGCCGCAGCGTGCCGTCGCACGGCATGTGGATGCGGTGGTAGTCGCGCGGGCTGAGGTAGATGGTGGCGAACTGGCCGTCGGCGAACTGTGCCGCCAGGCTGGCGTCGCCGCCGAGCAGCGCGGTGGTGGAGTAGTGGTGGCCCTTGGCCTGGAAGATCTGGTCCTGCGCGATGTGGCCGAACTGGCTGATGGCGCCGTCCACCGGGCAGGTCAGCGCCGCGTCCGCCTGCGGCCGCACGCCGTCGCGCAGCGCGCGGGTGAAGAAGGCATTGAAGGTGTCGTAGCTGGCGATGTCCGGATTGGCGGCTTCCGCCATGTTGACCTGGTAACGGCGCACGAACCAGCGGATCAGCCGCGTGGTGCGCTCGCCGCCACGGGCATTGGCAACCCGGCCGGCAAAGGCGGTCAGCGCCTGCTTGGGCAGCAGGTATTGCGGCAATACGGCAAGACGATCGGACACGATGACACCCTAATTCGAAAAACAGCGGCAGATTATACCGGTGCCGCTGTCTCTGTCGGGAAAAACCGTGTCGACTGGCCGCCTGTCACTCGGTGAGTGTCAGCTCCGCCGGCTTGCGTTCGCGGCTGATCACCACCACCGCCGCCAGGATCAGCGCGCCGCCGGCCAGCTGCGACAGGGTGACGGCTTCGTGCAGGAACACCGCCGCCAGCAGCACGGTGACTACCGGCTCCACCGTCGATAGCAGCGAGGCCTGGGTGGCGTCGGTTTTTTCCAGTCCGGCCAGGAACAGCGTGATGGCAATCACGGTGGAAATCAGCGCGATCAGCGCAATGGCCAGCACGCCGCTGCCGCTCGCCGGCGGCTGCAGCCCCTGCAGGCTGACCACGATGCCATTGCACAGTGCTGCCGACAGCGTCACCACGCAGGCGGCAGCGAGCGGGTGGCCGCGCTCGCGCAGGCGGCTGCCGGCCAGGATGTATAGCGCGTAGATCAGCGCCGCGCCCAGCCCCAGCAGCAGGCCGCGCAGTGAGGTCGACCACTCCAGCCCGATGGTGACCGCCAGCCCGCCCAGCGCCAGCAGCAGCGCCAGCAGGCGGCGCCGGGTCAGCGGCTCGCCGAGCAGGCTGGAGAGCAGGATCACGATCACCGGAAACAGGTACAGCAGCAGCGCCACGGTGCCGGCCGAGGCGTAGTGCAGCGCATTGAAATAACAGGCCGACATGCCGGCGTAGCCGACCGCGCCCATCGCGATCAGCGTCAGCAGGCTACGGCCGCGCGGCCACGGCAGCCGCCGCCACAGCACCCACGGCAGCAACAGCAGCCCGGCCACCAGGAAGCGCAGGAACAGCAGGCTGCCGGTACTGACGCCGTCGGCGTAAGCCTGTTTGGCAAAGATCGCCATCGCGCCGAAGGCCACCGCGGAGAGCAGGATCTGGGCGGGGCCGAGCAGGCTGTGGCCGGGCGACAGGGTGGTGGCTGAGGCGGTCATGGCAGCATCCGTTTACTTTTTGCGCGGTCTGGCGTCCGGCTTGTTCAGGTTGGTAAGCAGCGCTTCGGCGTTGCGTGGCGCCAGGCCGTCCGGGCACAGGTTCTTCAGCATGGTCTGGCGGAAAGGATCGCCAAAGCTGGCCTTCTGCCATTTGGCCTTGGTCGACTCGATCCAGCGCTTGCCCTCGGGGTCGGCAAAGCCGTAGCTGCGCAGGCTGCGCTCGTTGCAGTGCACGCCTTCACGGCTGATGTTCTCCGCGCCCTTGCTGCTCAGCTGGCGCAGGCTGAAACGGGTGACGCCATCGCTGCCGACCTGGATCGAGCCGGCATCGATGAACACGCGTTGTTTGACCTCGCCCGGCATCTCGATCTCGCGCCAGTCGAAGCTGGCCGGATAGTCGGCCAGCGGCACGCTGGCTTCCTGCCACGGGGCTTCTTCCTCGTACCAGTTCTGCTTGCTGTGGACCGGGCGGTCTTTACCCAGGGAGCTGGCCACGGCAAGGTTGGCCGCAACGGCGATGACAAGGGCAGGGGCAAGGTATTTCACGATCATGAGTTCCTGTTGGGAGTGAGGCGCATGGTCTGGCGACGGCGACCGCTTTCACGGCCACCCAGTCCCCAGCTGACTTCGGTAAAGCTTAATTCGCTGCGCGCGTTCAGCATCAGTACCGACGAGGCGCGGGTGCCGTAGTCGCGGCCGTTGATGAACACCGGCGACAGCATCTTTTCCAATGCCAGACCGACGCCGGTATTGGGTAATTGTTCCACCGGTGCCGGGGTCGGGTCGCTCAGCCAGCGCAGGATGTCGTTTTCCGCCGGCGGCCGTGTCTGCTGCTGCAGCTTGGCGCGCAGCTGTTCGCACTTGAACCAGCGGCTGTTCATGTCGGCATTGGACAGCACGTGGATGCCCGGCGGCACGCGGTTGAGCATGCCGCTGCGGCTGTTGAAGTGCAACAGGTTGCGGATCTCGCCGAACAGCAGGTTGAACGGGGCGAACTGGCGGTGCTCGGCCTTGAGCCAGGCGGCGAATTCCAGCGCCGATTCATCGCCGCTGACAAAGCGCTTGACCAGCTCGCCGCGCGAGCGCGCCGCGCTGCGGGCATGGCCTTCGCGGATGTGGGTGACGGCGGCAAAGCGGCCGCGTACGTCCATCGCCAACCAGCTGCCGCCGGCCTGCAAATCGCGGCCGCCGAGCACGTCCGGATGTTCCGGGCGCCAGAAATCCAGCGCCGCGGTGGGGCGGGCGTAATACTCGTCACGGTTGGCCGCCACCAGCAGCGGCCCGCAGGCTGCGGTCTGGTAGGCGAGGGCAATCACACACATATAATGGTATTGCGCACTTGGGCAATCTGCCGGCGCACCTTAAAATAGATCGCTTCATTGTAACGTGTAATGGCAGGGGATAGTTTTCATGCAGCCAGATCTTCACCTCGACCTGTCCGGTCTCAATTGTCCGCTGCCGATACTGCGCGCGAAAAAGGCGCTGGCCGGCCTGACCAGCGGCCAGGTGCTGTCCGCCATCGCCACCGACCCCGGTGCGCCGAAGGATTTCGAGGCCTTTTGCCGCCAGACCGGCAATGCGCTGCTGGAGTCGTCCACCACCGACGACGGCCGCTTCCTGCTGGTGATCCGCCGCAAATAAGACACCACCGGCGTTGCCACGGCGGCGCCCGCTTTTTATTCAAGAAAGGTTTTGCCATGCAACTGACCATTACCCGCCCCGACGACTGGCACCTGCACATCCGTGATGGCGAGGCGCTGGCGGCGGTGCTGCCCGATACCTGTCGCCAGATGGGCCGCGCCATCATCATGCCCAACCTGAAACCGCCGGTGACCACCGTCGAGGCCGCCGCCGCCTACCGCGAGCGCATCCTGGCCGCGCGTCCGGCCGGCAGCAATTTCGAGCCGCTGATGACGCTGTACCTGACCGAAACCACCAGCGCCGACGAGGTATGCAAGGCCAAGGAAAGCGGCTTCGTGCACGGCATCAAGCTGTACCCGGCCGGCGCCACCACCAATTCCGACGCTGGCGTGCGCGACGTGAACAACGCGATGGCGGCGCTGGAAGCGATGGCCGAAGTCGGCATGCCGCTCTTGGTGCACGGCGAAGTGACCGACCCTGCCGTGGACGTGTTCGACCGCGAGGCGGTGTTCATCGACACCGTGTTCGAGCCGCTGATGACGCGCCTGCCGCAACTGCGCGTGGTGTTCGAGCACATCACCACACAACAGGCGGCGGAGTATGTCGCCGGCGCTGCGGCCAACGTTGCCGCCACCATCACCGCCCACCACCTGCTGATGAACCGCAATGCGCTGTTCACCGGCGGCATCCGTCCGCACCACTACTGCCTGCCGGTGCTCAAGCGCGAGCGGCACCGCGAAGCGCTGCTGAAGGCGGCGACCAGCGGCAGCGACAAGTTCTTCCTCGGCACCGACAGCGCGCCGCACGCGCGCCACACCAAGGAAAACGCCTGCGGCTGCGCCGGCATGTACACCGCCAATGCCGCCATCGAGCTGTACGCCGAGGCGTTCGAGGCCGCCGGTGCGCTGGACAAGCTGGAGGCGTTCGCCAGCTTCAACGGCCCGGCGTTCTACGGCCTGCCGCGCAACAGCGACACCATCACCCTGGTGAAGGAAAGCTGGCAGGTGCCGGCGGAAATCACCTACGGCAACGACACGCTGGTGCCGCTGCGCGCCGGCGAGCATGTGTTTTGGAAATGCCTGGCATGAGTAGGGCTCATGCCTTGGCATAAATGTGGTGTTTCTACTCGGATTCTGTGAAAGAAATGCCACGCTTTTTGCTTGTCGTGGTGGCTAGTTCATGTTTTAGTGCTTGTGGCGCACTTTATGGCTGGGCATAATTGCCTCGCCTTTGCGTATTGTATCCATATCGTGCTGAGGGCCAGCCTGGGGTTGGCCCTCGTCGTTTCAAGGAGAGCAGGAGAATATGAAAAAAACCATGACAATCAGTGTGTTGGCAGCATCCGTTGCCCTGGGCCTGGGCGTGTCCGGCGCCGCGTTTGCCGCCAAGGTACCGGCCGGTACCCCGCTGGCCGCCAAGCAGGAAATCGTGCGCAACAACGGTTCCGAAGCGGAATCGCTGGATCCGGCCATCGCCGAGTCGGTGGGTGCCAACAACCTCGTCCGTGACCTGTTCGAAGGCCTGACCGCCACCGACAACGAAGGCAAGGTCGTGCCGGGTGTGGCCGAGTCCTGGAAGCAGAAAGACCCGACCACCTGGGTATTCACCCTGCGCAAGAACGCGAAATGGTCGGATGGCTCCAGCGTGACCGCTGATGATTTTGTCTATGGTATTCGTCGTTTCCTCGATCCGAAGACCGCCTCCACCTACGCCACCACCTACGGCACCTTCCTGCTCAACGGTGTTGAAGCCGCCGAAGGCAAGAAGCCGGTAAGCGATGTCGGCGTCAAGGCGCTCGACAAGTTCACCCTCGAAATCAAGACCCCGTACCCGGTGGCCTTCCTGCCGGAAGTGGTATCCAACGGCCAGCTGGGCCCGGTACCGAAAGCGGCCATCGACAAGTTCGGCAAGGACTGGGTCAAGCCGGGCAATATGGTCAGCAACGGCGCCTTCGTGCTGAAGGAGTGGCAGGTCAACAGCAAGGTGGTGCTGGCCAAGAACCCGCAGTACTGGGACAACAAGAACGTGCAGCTGACCCGCGTCACCTACCTGCCGATCGAAGACGGTTTTGCCGACGTGAAGATGTTCCTGTCCGGTGAAAACGACTGGGTGTACCAGCTGCCACCAGGCACCTACGAGAAGTACAAGGCCGAGCTGCCGAAAGACATCCGCAACGCGCCGATGCTGGGCCTGCGTTACTACGGTCTGAACCACAAGGACCCGGTGATGAAGGACGTGCGCGTGCGCAAGGCGCTGAACATGGTCATCGACCGTGACATCCTCGCCACCAAGATCACCGCCGACGGCCAGGTACCGGCCTACAGCGCCATCGTGCGCGGCACCAACGGCGCCGATGTGACCAGCTACGACTGGGCCAAGTGGCCGATGGCGCAGCGCGTGGCCGAAGCCAAGAAGCTGCTGGCCGCCGCCGGCGTGAAGCCGGGCAGCAAGGTCAAGTTCAGCTACAACACCAGTGAATACCACAAGAAGATGGCGATCTTCGCCGCTTCGGAATGGAAGACCAAGCTCGGCCTCAACACCGAGCTGGAAAACATGGAATTCAAGGTGCTGCTGAAGAAGCGCCATGACGGCGACTACCAGATCGGCCGCAACGGCTGGGTGGCCGACTACAACGACGCCACCACCTTCCTGACCCTGGTGCAGTGCGGTTCCGAGCAGAACGACAACTTCAACTGCAATCCGAAGGCCGAAGCACTGATCAAGCAGGGCAACCTGGCGCAGAATCCGGCCCAGCGCAAGCAGCTGCTGACCCAGGCCACCAAGCTGATCATGGATGACTACCCGATGATCCCGCTGCTGCAGTACACCGTACCGCGGCTGGTGAAATCCTACGTCGGCGGCTACACCACCAAGAATCCGATGGACCGCTATCGCAGCAAGGACCTGTACATCATCAAGCACTAAGCTGAGTTGATGGCAGTCTGACGGGGCTTGCCCCTGATGTGCGCAGACCGGGTGTGCTCCGTGACGGGGCCACCCGGTCTGGTTTGAAGTGATGGCGATTGCTGCACTGCCGCGACCTGCGGTGCTGCTGCCGCTTGCCTGCCTGCATTGCTGCAATGCAAAGCGCTATCCGTCCTGGAGTACTCCCATGTGGTCTTACGCTTTACGACGCGTGCTGATGACGATTCCCACGTTGTTGCTCGTCATCACCGTCTGTTACCTGATGCTGCACGCCACCCCCGGTGGCCCGTTTGACACCGAACGCAAGGTTTCCGCTGCGGTGATGGCCAACCTGCAGGCCAAGTACCATCTGGACCTGCCGCTGTGGCAACAATACCTCCTCTACCTCAAGAGCCTGCTGCAAGGCGATCTGGGGGCTTCTTTCCGTTACGCCGACTGGAGCGTCAACGAGCTGGTGGGCAATGCGCTGCCGGTATCGCTGGCCATCGGCGGCGGTGCACTGCTGCTGTCGGTGGTCATCGGTGTGGCGCTGGGCATCATCGCCGCGCTGCGCCAGAACAGCCTGATCGACTACTTCGTGATGCTGGTCGGCAACCTCGGCAGCGCCTTCCCCTCCTTCGTGATCGGCCCGGTGCTGATCCTGCTGTTCGCCATCTGGCTGAGCGTGCTGCCGGCCGGCGGCTGGAACGACTTCGACCCGCGCTACATGGTGCTGCCGATCGCGCTGCTGACCTTCATCAACGTGTCCACCATCGGCCGCGTGATGCGCGGCAGCCTGATCGAGGTGCTGAACAGCAACTTCATCCGCACCGCGCGCGCCAAGGGCCTGCCGCTGCGGACCATCGTGTTCCGCCACGCGCTGAAGCCGGCGCTGATGCCGGTGGTGTCGGTGCTCGGCCCGCTGGCGATCTCGTCGATCACCTCGGCGGTGGTCACCGAGTCGGTGTTCTCGCTGCCGGGGCTGGGCAAGCTGATCATCAACGGCGCCTCCAACCGCGACTACACGCTGGTGCTGGGGCTGGTGGTACTGGTGACCGTGTTCGCGGTGATTCTCAATCTGCTGGTTGACCTCGCCTACGCGTATCTCGACCCGAAAATCCGCTACTGAGCGAGGGCTTGCACATGTTGTTCAGAAGTAAACAAAAGGCGGTGGCCGAGGCCATGGCGGCCAACCTGAGCATGGCCGCGGTCGAAGGCCGCAGCCCGTGGGCCGATGCCCGCGAACGTTTCCTGCGTAACAAGGCGGCCGTGGTCAGCCTGATCCTGCTGTCGCTGGTGGTGC
This sequence comes from Vogesella indigofera, assembly GCF_003633895.1. Classification (GTDB taxonomy): domain Bacteria; phylum Pseudomonadota; class Gammaproteobacteria; order Burkholderiales; family Chromobacteriaceae; genus Vogesella; species Vogesella indigofera. Next base: position 164,487 of record NZ_RBID01000013.1, on the reverse strand, counting down.
TGGCCTGTGTCTTCGGGCCGATGCTGCTGCCGCACAGCTACGAGGACACCGACTGGGATGCGATGGCGATGGCGCCGACCTGGCACAACCTGCACCTGTTCGGCACCGACGACCTCGGCCGCGACCTGCTGGTACGCACCCTGATCGGCGGCCGCATCTCGCTGATGGTCGGCCTGATGGCCACCATCGCCTCGGTCACCATCGGCATCGTGTGGGGCGCCACCGCCGGCTTCCTCGGCGGCAAAGTCGATACCGTGATGATGCGCATCGTCGACATGATGTACGCGGTGCCCTACCTGCTGATCGCCATCCTGATGGTGACCCTGCTCGGTCGCGAGTTCTACCTGGTGGTGCTGACCATCACCGTGTTCTCGTGGATGGACATGGCGCGCGTGGTGCGCGGCCAGACGCTGTCGGTGAAGTCGAAGGAGTTCGTCGAAGCGGCGCGTGCCATCGGCGTGTCCACCGGCAGCATCATCTTCCGCCACGTGGTGCCCAACCTGCTGGGCATCGTGGTGATCTACACCACGGTGACGGTGCCGGGCGTGATCCTCACCGAATCGGTGCTGTCCTTCCTGGGCCTCGGCGTGCAGGAGCCGATGACCAGCTGGGGCGTACTGATCGAAGACGGCACCGGGGTGATGGAAACCACACCGTGGATGCTGCTGTTCCCTGCGGCCATGCTGTCGCTCACCCTGTACTGCGCCAACTATATCGGCGACGGCATGCGTGACGCACTGGACCCGAAAGACCGATAAGAGGAGAACAGCATGAGCCTGTTACAAGTAAACAATCTCGGCGTGCAGTTCCAGACCCCCGACGGTCTGGTCAGCGCCGTCAACGGCGTCAGCTTCGACCTGCAGGCCGGCCAGACGCTGGGCATCGTCGGCGAATCCGGCTCCGGCAAGAGCCAGAGCGTGCTGGCGATGATGGGTCTGTTGGCCAAGAACGGCAAAGCCAGTGGCGAAGCGCTGTACAACGGCCAGAACCTGCTGACGATGAGCCCGCGCCAGCTGAACGCGATCCGCGGCGACCGCGTGTCGATGATCTTCCAGGACCCGATGACCTCGCTGAACCCCTACCTGACGGTGGAGCGGCAGATGACCGAGGTGCTGGAGCTGCACAAGGGCATGACCCGGCGCGAGGCGAAAAAGCGCGCCATCAGCCTGCTGGAAGCGGTGCGCATTCCCGAGGCGGCCCGCCGCGTCGACATGTACCCGCACGAGTTCTCCGGCGGCATGCGCCAGCGCGTGATGATCGCGATGGCACTACTGTGCGAGCCGGAAATCCTGATCGCCGACGAGCCGACCACCGCGCTGGACGTGACGGTGCAGGCACAGATCCTCAGCCTGCTGAAGGACCTGCAGCGCGACTTCGGCACCGCCATCGTGATGATCACCCACGATCTGGGCGTGGTGGCCGGCTTGTGCGAAAAAGTGATGGTGATGTATGGCGGCCGGGTGATGGAATACGGTAGCGCCAACGACATCTTCTACCAGCCGTCGCACCCGTACACCATTGGTTTGCTCGGCGCGCTGCCGCGGCTGGACCACGACGGCAGCGAACTGGTCAGCATCCCCGGCAATCCGCCGAACATGGCCAACATGCCGAAGGGCTGTCCGTTCTCTGAACGCTGCACCCATGTCAGCGAGCTGTGCATCAGCACGCTGCCGCCACTGGCTGCCTCTGCGGCCAACCCTGCCGTGCTGCGCGCTTGTCACAAGGCACCGCAGGAGCTGAAACCGTCCGTCGAGGTAGTGGCCCATGTCTGACAAGAAACTGATTCTCTCGGTGCGCGACGTCAAGGTGCACTTCAAGGTCAAGGGCGGCAACGACTGGCCGTGGACGCCGAAGAAAACGCTGAAGGCGGTCGACGGCGTCAGCTTCGACCTGTACGAAGGCGAGACGCTGGGCGTGGTCGGCGAGTCCGGTTGCGGCAAGTCGACTCTGGCGCGTTCCATCCTCAACCTGATCCCGGCCACCGCCGGCGAGATCGTGTGGATGGGCAAGGACCTGCGCCAGGGCAGCGAAAAAGACTGGCTGGCGGTGCGCCGCGACATCCAGATGATCTTCCAGGACCCGCTGGCCTCGCTCAACCCGCGCATGACCATCGCCCAGATCATCGGCGAGCCGCTGCGCGTGCACCGCCCGGAGCTGTCGTCCGAGGAAGTGATGAAGCGCGTGCGCGCGATGATGGTCAAGGTCGGCCTGCGCGAGCAGATGATCAACCGCTATCCGCACGAGTTCTCCGGCGGCCAGTGCCAGCGTATCGGCATCGCCCGCGCGCTGATCCTGGAGCCGAAGCTGATCATCTGCGACGAGCCGGTGTCGGCGCTGGACGTGTCGATCCAGGCGCAGATCATCAACCTGCTGAAGGAACTGCAGCGCGAGATGGGGCTGGCACTGATCTTCATCGCCCACGACCTGGCGGTGGTGAAGCACATTTCCGACCGCATCCTGGTGATGTATCTGGGGCGCGAGATGGAGCTGGCGGAGAAGCATGCGCTGTACGACAAACCGTCGCACCCGTATACCCGCGCGCTGCTGTCGGCGATCCCGATCCCGGACCCGAAACTGGAGCGCAACAAGGTGATCCAGATCCTGCAGGGCGACCTGCCCAGCCCGATCAACCCGCCGTCCGGCTGTGTGTTCCGCACCCGCTGCCCGCTGGCGGAGGCGCAGTGCGCCGGCGAACGCCCGGAGTTGCGCCGGCTGAGCGCCGACACCCAGTCGTCCTGCCTGCTGGCCTGACACAAGCTTGGCCGCAAGCCTGCGGCCAACCTTAACATCACCCTGTCGCCGCATCCGCGGTGGCAGGGTTTTTTCATGGGGGATGCGACGGCTGGCCAGCGTTGACGGCGGCGTTTTCGGGCGGGGCTGCTGTTGTGGGGGCGTGATCACGCTTGTGTCGCACGGTGGCGTGCGCTGCGGTGCAAAGCTTGGTGCCATTGCCGTGTCGTGTCGTGTCGTGTCGTGCAGTGCAGTGCAGTGCAGTGCGGACGGCAAGCCCGTTACGGTGGGGTAGGGCGTGCGAGATGGTCGTGCGCCGCAGGCGGTCTGCAGCAGGCCAGGGTTGGCCGCAAGCTTGCTGCCGCTGCCGCTGCCGCTGCCGCTGCCGCTGGCGATGACCGCCGGCAGCGGTGGCGTTGCCGCCGTTCGGCTTGCTCGTGACCGGGCGGTCACACTCAGGGCGGTGACGTACAGATCGGGCGCGCTGCGGCCAACCTTCGGCCGTGTGCGCTGACCGTCAGCACCAGCGCGGCACCATGAAAAACGCCGCCGTGACCGGAGTCACGGCGGCGTGGTGGGGCTGGCTACGGCTCAGCTCAGCTGGCCATGGCACTGCTTGTAGCGCTTGCCGCTGCCGCACGGGCAGGCGTCGTTGCGACCGATGCGCAGGCCCTGTGCCGCCAGCGCGGCGGCAGAGAACGGATTGTCCTCGCCGGAGACCGCCGACGGCAGCTCGTCGTGGTGCAGTTCCATGCCGGCCACCTGGTGCGGGGCCACCGCTTCCATGTCGGCTTCGCTGCGTACCTGTACCGTCATCAGCACGCCGACCACGCTGCGCTTGATGCGGTCCAGCATGCCGGCGAACAGTTCGAACGCCTCGCGCTTGTATTCCTGCTTCGGGTTCTTCTGCGCGTAGCCGCGCAGGTGGATGCCCTGGCGCAGGTGGTCCATGGCGGCGAGGTGTTCGCGCCAGTTGTTGTCCAGCATCTGCAACACTAGGCCATGCTCGAACTGGCGCATCGCCGCTTCGCCGGCCTGGCTGATCTTGTCCTGGTAGGCGGCCGCGGCCAGCTCCAGAATGCGCTGCTTGATGTCGGGAATGTCCAGCGTCGGCTGTTCCTGGATCCACTGCGCCACCGGCGCGGCGAGCTGGAACTCGCTGTCCAGCGCCTTTTCCAGGCCCGGCAGGTCCCACTGTTCTTCCAGCGATTCCGGCGGGATGTGCTGGTCGATGAGGTCGGACAGCACGTCGTCGCGCATATTGCTGACGATGGCGGACACGTCCTGGTCTTCCAGGATCTCGTTGCGCTGCTGGTAGATCACCTTGCGCTGGTCGTTGGCGACGTCGTCGTACTCCAGCAGCTGCTTGCGGATGTCGAAGTTGCGGCCTTCCACCTTGCGCTGCGCGTTCTCGATGGAGCGGGTCACCCAGGCGTGCTCGATCGCCTCGCCGTCCGGCATCTTCAGCTTGTCCATGATCATCGCGACGCGGTCACCGGCGAAGATGCGCAGCAGCGGGTCTTCCAGCGACAGGTAGAAGCGGCTGGAGCCGGGGTCGCCCTGGCGGCCGGCACGGCCGCGCAGCTGGTTGTCGATACGGCGCGATTCGTGGCGTTCGGTACCGATGATGTGCAGGCCGCCGGCGGCCAGCACCTGTTCGTGGCGCAGTTTCCAGTCGCTGCGGATGGCGTCGATGCGCGCCGCCTTGTCGGCGTCGGACAGGCTGTCGTCGGCTTCCACCGCCTTGATTTCCGGCTCCGGGTTGCCGCCGAGTACGATGTCGGTACCGCGGCCGGCCATGTTGGTGGCGACGGTGATCACGCCGGGACGACCGGCCTGCACGATGATGTCGGCTTCACGCGCGTGTTCCTTGGCGTTGAGCACGTTGTGCGTGAGGCCGGCATCGCCGAGCAGCTTGGCGACGATTTCCGAGTTTTCGATGCTGGTGGTGCCGACCAGCACCGGCTGGCCGCGCTGCTGGCAGTCGCCGATGTCGGCGAGGATGGCCGCGTATTTTTCGCGTGCGGAACGGTAGATCTTGTCCTGGCTGTCGATACGCACCATCGGACGGTTGGTCGGGATCACCACCGTTTCCAGGCCGTAGATGCTCTGGAATTCGAAGGCTTCGGTGTCGGCGGTGCCGGTCATGCCGGACAGCTTGCCGTACAGGCGGAAGTAGTTCTGGAAGGTGATCGACGCCAGCGTCTGGTTCTCGCGGTTGATCTGCACGCCTTCCTTGGCTTCCACCGCCTGGTGCAGGCCGTCGGACCAGCGGCGGCCGGACATCAGGCGGCCGGTGAATTCGTCGACGATGATCACCTCGCCGTCCTGCACCACGTAGTGCTGGTCGCGCATGAACAGCGCGTGCGCCTTCAGCGCGGCGCCGAGGTGATGCATCAGCGAGATGTTGGCCGCCGAGTACAGGCTGTCGCCGTCCTGCAGCAGGCCCATTTCGGCCATGATCTGTTCCGCGCGCTCGTGGCCGGCTTCGGACAGCAGCACGCTGTGTGCTTTTTCGTCGACCCAGTAGTCGCCTTCGCCGTCTTCGGTTTCCTGCTTCTGCAGGCGCGGTGGTACCTGGTTGATCAGCTGGTACATGGCGACGTTGTCGTCGGCCGGACCGGAGATGATCAGCGGCGTGCGCGCCTCGTCGATCAGGATGGAGTCCACTTCGTCGACCACGGCGAAGTTCAGCTTGCGCTGCACCTTCTCGCCCAGCGAGAACACCATGTTGTCGCGCAGGTAGTCGAAGCCGAATTCGTTGTTGGTGCCGTAGGTGATGTCGCTGCCGTAGGCGGCCTTCTTGGCGTCGTGCGCCATCTGGCTGAGATTGACGCCGACCGACAGGCCGAGGAAGTTGTACAGCTTGGCCATGATGCCGGCGTCGCGGCTGGCCAGGTAGTCGTTGACGGTGATCACGTGCACGCCGTTGCCGGACAGCGCATTCAGGTACACCGGCAGGGTGCCGACCAGGGTCTTGCCCTCGCCGGTACGCATCTCGGCGATCTTGCCCTGGTGCAGCACCATGCCGCCGATCAGCTGCACGTCGAAGTGGCGCATGTTCAGCACGCGGCGGGAGGCTTCGCGGCAGACGGCGAACGCCTCCGGCAGCAGCGCGTCCAGCGTTTCGCCCTTGGCATGACGCTCCCGGAACTCGGTGGTCTTGGCCGCCAGCGCTGCGTCGGACAGCGCGGTCATGGTGCTTTCCATGGCGTTGATGCGCGCCACAACCTGTCGGTATTCCTTCAGCAGGCGTTCGTTGCGGCTGCCGAATACTTTCTTAAGGAGCGTCGAAATCATTGTCTGAACATCCAGCGGCCAGCGGGCCGAAAAAAATGGCTTAAAGTGTAGCACACGAATAAGCGGCATAGATGGGGCCGATTCTGCGCGGAATCAAGATGCATGGCGATGAATTGCCGGCCGCCCGGCCGCCGTTGCGGCCAACCTTGTACACGCCGCGTGGCGGCGTGGATGGCACGGCAGGCAGGGCGGTTTAGCGCTAAACTGCGGCTATCCCTTTGCCCGACTTCATCATGAGCAGCCTGCACCTCACCGCCTTCAGCCGCCGCGACAAGCAGCTGGCCGACCTGACCGCCGCCGCCCACGCCATTCTGGCGCTGGACCGCGCGTTCAAGCGCCTGCTGCCGGGGCAACTTGGTCAGTTCTGCCAGGTGGCCTGCGTGCGCGACGGCGAACTGGTGGTCTACGCCCACAACAGCACCGTCGCCGCGCGGCTGAAGCTGCTCGGCAACAGCCTGCTGGCGCCGCTGCAGCGGCAGGGCCACCCGCTGCGCAGCCTGCGCGTCAAGGTGCTGCCGACACCGCCCAAGCTGCGCAAGCCGAAATCCTTTGCCCTGTCCGAGGCCGGCGTCAGCGCCTTCGACGACGCCGCGCGCCAGATCCGCAACCCGGTGGTGCGCGAGGCGATGCTGGCACTGCTGGCCCACCACAAGCCGCGCTGAGAACCTGTCCACGATCTCGCGCGCTCACGCGGGACGAGGCGAAAACGGCTGGGAAGCGGCGTTTATCCAGAGATGAACAAGCCTTCCGAAGGCGTTTTTAACGCGGCATCGCCCCATTTGAGATGAAGTCGCAGCAGATCGTGAACAGGTTCTGACGGCGTGCCGGGCGCAGAATGTACCAGCGGGTGTGGTATTCCTGAGCGATTGCCGTGCCGCCACGGCTGGCGGGCTGGCGGTGGCCGGTGCCGCCGTTTATGCTGCGGTGCAGATGCCGACAGAGCATCGTCAACTGGACACTGCCTAGATCATGACAACCCTCACCAGCCACCCGTTACGACGGGTGCTCAATGACGAAGCCCATGCTCGTCCCCCGATCGCCATTCCGTCGCCGGCGCGGCTCTCCACGCTGACCCTGCTGTTCGACGACGACGACACCGCGCAACGCGCCGCCTTCATCGAGCTGTTCCGCCGCCTCGGCCTGCCGCTGCCGGATCCGCGCGGCGCGCACCATACCGGCATCGCCGGCGACCTCACCGTGCGCTGGGCGCTGCATACCGAATTCGTGCGCTACACCTTTGTCTTGTCCGGCGACTGCGTCGACCCGTTCGAACGCACCGCGCTGGACCGGCTGCCGAAGGACTGGCTGGCCAGCCTGCCCGGCGAGCTGATGGTGGCGATCCACGCCGTGCTGCTGCCGGCGTCGCAGGAGGCGCCGGCCAGCGAGATCTCGCAGCGCTGGTTCGGCGGCCACGACCTGATCGGCGCCGAGATCGGCGACAACAACGGCGTCGCCTACACCGACCTGCGCCTGCACCCGGACGCACGGCTGACCGAAGGCTTCAGCCGCTACGTGGTGATCGACCGCGACATGGGGCCGTCGCAGTCCGGCCGCATGCTGCAGCGCCTGTTCGAGATCGAGACCTACCGCCTGCTGGCGCTGCTGGCGCTGCCGGAGGCGAAGCGGCAGGCACCGGAATTGAGCCGCCTCGGTACCCAGCTGCGCAGCGTCACCCAGCGTATGGCGGAGCAGAGCGATACCGACGCCTTGCTGTTGGACGAGCTGACCGATCTGGCGGCGCAGGGCGAACAGCTGATCGCCGAGAGCCAGTACCGCTTCGCCGCCGCGCGCGCCTACTACAAGCTGGTGGAGCGGCGCATCACCGAACTGCGCGAAAGCCGGCTGCCGGGGCTGCAGCCGTTCCGCGAATTCATGGAGCGGCGGCTGGTGCCGGCGATGGAGACCTGCGACACCGCGGCCAAGCGCCAGGAGCGTCTGATGGCGCGGCTGCAGCGCAGCACCGCCTTGCTGCGCACGCGGGTGGAGGTGATGCACGAGGCGCAGAACCGTGCGCTCTTGGCGAGCATGAACAAGCGTGCCGCACTGCAGCTGCGGCTGCAGGAGACGGTGGAAGGGCTGTCGGTCGGGGTGCTGACCTACTACGCGATCGGCCTGCTGTCCTATCTGTTCAAGGCCGGCAAGGCGCTGGGCGCGCCGATCAATGCCGAGCTGGCCACCGGGCTGTCGGTGCCGCTGGTGGCGCTGGCGGTGTGGTGGGGCATGCGACGGCTGAAGCGTACCGTGCTGCACTGAGCATCTCTGCTGCCACGGATCGGAGAAGGGGCGACGGCATTAGAAATGGCTGCGGCATGGCGGTTTCCACCAGGTAAACACCGCTTGCCCAGTCGTTGGCGCCTGTTCCCGCGTGAACGCGCCGGATCGTGAACTCGTTTTGAGTGCCAAGGTTGGCCGCAATGCAAACCGGCCCGACAGCATGCTGTCGGGCCGGTTTGTTATCGGGCGCTGCGTGATCAGAACGCGACGCTGACCCCGGCGTAGGCGCCGTCGGCGATGCTGCGGTCACGCTGGCTGTCGTTGCGCTTCACTTCGAACACGCGGTAGCCGGCCTCGACGCCGACCAGCTTCAGCGGGCTCCAGCGCAGGCCGACCATGCTGTCGCTGACCGACTTCACACTGCCGCTGGCGGCCGACGACGGCGCGTAGAAGCCCTGCGCGAACAGCTCGGTGCTGGCCGGCAGGTCGATGGTCAGGCGGCCGCCGACCATGGCGGCGCTGGCGTAACCATCCGACTCCAGATAGGCCAGCTTGCCGCCCAGGTCCAGGCGCAACAGCGCCGGTACCGGCAGGCCGAACAGCACGCCGACGGCGCTGGCCTGCGGCTTGTCGCCCTGCGGTGTGGCCTTGCGCGCCACGATGTGGTCGATGCTGATGCCGGGGCCGAGGCCGGTCGGCATGCGGGTGAGGAAGTCGTAGTCACTGCCGCGGGCGAGGGTGGTGTCGCCGGCAACGGCGGACAGCGGCAGGCAGGCGGCCAGCGCCAGCAGGACAGGTTTCAGCATGATGTTCTCCGGAAAAAGGGGGGCGATGTTACGCCTGTCCGGCGCCGGCTTCCAGCTCGGCGACGCGTTGCAGCAGGCTGGCGACGGTCTGTTCCAGCGCGCTGACCCGTTCGGCGAGACTGTCGTCGCTGGCGTTCGCCGTCGCAGGGGCGGCGGCCACGGCCACCGGATGCAGGGTGTGCACCCAGCGCGCCTCGCGTTCGCCCGGCTGGCGTGGCAGCTTCAGCACCAGCGGCGGGTACTTGTCGGCCAGCGCATTCAGCGCGGTATCGACCTCCTCGACGCTGCCGAAGCTGTACAGGCGTCCGGCACGGGTGCGCAGCTCGGCCGCGGTCTGCGCGCCACGCAGCATCAGCAGCGCCAGTGCGGCCAACCTGGCGCCGTCGATGTTCCACGCGTAGTTGAGGCGGTGTTCGTACTTGGCGACACGGCTACCGGCCGGCAGGCGCTCGTTGACCAGCTTGGCAGCGAGCAGGCTGTCCAGCGTGGCGCTGAGATCGGCCTCGCTCAGCTGCAGCACCGGCTCGCGGCTGGTCAGCTGGTTGCAGGCGGCCAGCAGCGCGTTGAGGGTCAGCGGATAGCTGTCCGGGGTCAGCGCCTGTTTCTCGATCAGCGCGCCGAGGACGCGTACCGCGTGCGGTTCCAGTGTCAGGGTGTCCATTTTGTTCTCCTTGTGGCCATGGCTGCGGCCATCATCGCATCTTATGGTGGCACTGCGGCAGTCTTGACAGCCCGCGGTGCATTGCGCACCCTTGCCGCCCGATTGCCTGTTTGTGGAGTGCGCCTGATGCAACGTGTTGATTTGTTACTGGTCGAGCTGGGTCTGGCGCCATCGCGCACCGCGGCGCAGGCGCTGATTGCCGCCGGGCGGGTCAGTGTCGACGACGGCGGCCAGTTGCGCGACATCGGCAAGGCCAGCCAGAAGCTGCCGGCCGACAGCCGTTTCGTGATCGTGCCGGACGAGGCCGACCGCTACGTGTCGCGCGGCGGGCTGAAGATGGCCGGGGCGCTGGCGCAGGCCGGTTTGCGGATCGACGGCTGGACGGCACTGGATGTCGGCCAGTCTACCGGCGGCTTTTCCGATTGCCTGCTGCAGGCCGGCGCGCGGCGGGTGGTAGGGGTCGATGTCGGCCATGACCAGCTGGCGCCAAGGTTGGCCGCCGATCCGCGCATCGTCGCCTTCGAGGGTGTCAACGCCCGCGCGCTGGACCACGCGGCGCTGCTGGCCGCCAATGACGGCGCGCCGTTCGACCTGATGGTGTGCGACGTGTCGTTCATCTCGCTGGCGCTGGTGTACCCGTCGGCGCTGCCGCTGATCCGGCCGGGCGGCTACCTGCTGAGCCTGGTCAAGCCGCAGTTCGAGGTTGGCCGCGAAGGGCTGGGCCACGGCGGCATCGTGCGCGACGCGCAGCTGTACGCCGGGGTGGAGCAGAGGATCAGTGCGCTGGTGGCCGAACTGGGCTTCCAGCGGCTGGACTGGTTCGACAGCCCGATCAAGGGCGGCGACGGCAACCGCGAGTTCTTCATCTTCGCGCAGCGCCACGCCTCTGCCTGAGCGCGTGCCCACGCTCTCGCGAACTCACGCGAGACAAGCCGAAAACGGCCGAGCAAGCGGCGTTTACCTTGCGGTCAAGCCGCATGCCACCGCCGTTTTCAATGCCGGATCGCCCCGTTGCGACCCGTCGCAGACAATGGTGAACCGGTACTGAACCCTCAGCCTATGCTCGGCAGCGGGTTGTCGTCGTCTTCCGGGTTGCGCACCACCAGCAGTGGCAGCGTGGTCTTGCGCATGATTTCCTCGGCAAAGCTGCCCATCAGCAGGTGACGCCAGCCACGGTGGCCGTGGGTGCCGATCACCAGCAGGTCGCTGGCGACCTGGGTGGCGCAGTCGACCAGCGCCTGCGTCATGCTGCTGCCGCCTTCCGGCGCCTCCAGCAGGAAGCAGTCCGGCTGGGTCACCCCCATCTTCTGCGCGTAGTCGGCGGCCTCGTCGAGGATGGCCTGGCCGCGACCGCGAGCCTCCGCCTGCAGCGCGCCGCTGTCGAGCAGGCCGACGCTTTCGATGGCGAAATCGTGCAGCGACACCACATGCACCAGGGACAGGCGGGCCTTGCTGGCGGCGGCAAGACGAACCGCCTCGATCAGGGCCGGGCGGGCGTTATGGCTGCCGTCGAGGGCAACCGTCAGATGCTGGTACATGCACTTCTCCTTTGCGGGTGAGGGAGTTCGGATCCAGGCGGCAGTGTAACGCGCCGGTCATGTCATTGGAATGGCTGGCGCGGCGACTGGGCGGTGCTGGCAAGGCCGGCCCTCATGCCATTTATAGGTGTTTTCACGGATAGGTTCGCCAGCGATTGCAGATTAGAATCTTGTCATTATTACAGGAGGATATGCCGTGTTCGCTTGGTTCGCTCTCTCTGCATTATTGGTGTTTGCTGCCCTGTACTGGTTGTTCTTTGTCAAGCCGGCGCAGCAGCGGGCCAGGTCCAAGGCCGCCGCCCGTGCCGGTACGGCGCGCTATGCGATGCACGCGCAGACGCAGTCGCTGCAACACGATGTCCACCTCACCGGGCCGGCCTACGGTGCCCTGCTGCGCCTGGCGCGTGGCGACCGGCAGAAGGTCGAATTCTGGATCATCGAAGTGCAGCGGCAGATGCCGGGCCATACGCGCAGCGACGCCATCGCGCTGCTGGCCGAGCGCACCGCGGCGCCAATGGCCGCTACGGCGTAAGCGCCATCCCGTCTTGATCAGCACAGGCCACGGCATTGCCGTGGCCTGTGTCGTTTTCCGCTGCCGTCAGGCCAGTAGCGACAGGTAGCGGCGCTCCCACGGCGTGATCTCGCCGTGAAAATGCTGCAACTCCACTTCCTTCACCGCGGCATAGGCCAGGCTGAATGCCTCGCCGAACAGGCGGCTGACGCTGTCGGCGCCCTGCATTGCCGCCAGCGCCGCGTCCAGCGTGTTGGGCAGCAGCTCGCTGTCCGCCTGCTTGAACACGTTGCCCTGCGCCGGTGCGCTCGGCTGCAGGCCGTCCTCGATGCCGAGCAGGCCGGCGCCGAGGCTGGCCGCCAGCGACAGGTAGGGGTTGGCGTCGCAGCCGGGCAGGCGGTTTTCCACCCGCCGTGCCTCCGGACCGCCCTGCGGGATGCGCAGCCCGACCGAGCGGTTGTCCAGTCCCCACGACACGTTGACCGGTGCCGCCAGCCCCTTGACGAAGCGGCGGTAGGAATTGGGACTCGGGCAGAACAGCGGCATCAGCTTGGGCAGATGGGCCTGCAGGCCGGCGATGAAGTGGTGGAACAGCGCGCTCTCATTGCCGTGGCGGTCGCTGAACACGTTGCTGCCGTCGCGGTCGACCAGGCTCTGGTGCAGGTGCATCGAGCTGCCCGGCTGGCCGGCCAGCGGCTTGGCCATGCACACCACGTTCAGGCCGTGGCGGTTGCCGGTTTCCTTGAGCAGGGTCTTGAACAAAAAGGTCTGGTCAGCCAGCGCCAGCGCGTCGCCGTGCTTGAGGTTGATCTCGAACTGGCTGGGGCCCATCTCGTGTACCCAGGTATCGGTGGCGATGCCGAGCAGCTCGCAGCCGCGGTAGACGTCATCGAAGAACGCTTCCAGATCGTTGAGGGTGGTGAAGCTGAACGAGTCGAAGCCAACCTCGCGCCGGCCGCTGCGCAGCGGCGGTGCCTGGAACGGCTGCGCCGGATCAGGGTTGGCCGCAAAGATGTAGAACTCCAGCTCCGGTGCCACCACCGGCTGCAGCCCGCGCGCGGCGTAGCCGGCCAGCACCCGCTTCAGCGCCGAGCGCGGCGCGAACGGGGTCAGCGCGCCGTCCAGATCGACACAGTCGCACAGCACCAGCGCACGCGGCGTGCTGGCCCACGGCACCGGGCGCAGCGTGGCCATGTCCGGGCGCAGCGTGGCGTCGGGGTCGTTCTCGCCGTAGAAGCGGTAGTCGGGGAATTCGCCGACGCAGCTCTGGATCGCCACCGCGCGCGCGATACGCAGCGTCTGGCCACTGATGAAGGCCTCGCGCGGCAGCGTCTTGCCGCGGGCAAAGCCGCTGACATCGGCAAAGCACAGCTCCACGTCACGACAGCCGCGCTCGCGCAGCCACTGGCTCTGTTCGGTATTGGGTACGACTGGGTACATGCACGACTCCTGAACGGGATGGCGGGGCGCAAGCGCGGTGCCAACGGGCCAGACGATTATGCCTGTGCGGTAATGCAGGGCAAGTATTTTGTTCCGCATGGCGGGACATTGTTTCAAAAAATGGAAATAAACTGCGCATTGCTGCCAAAAACGGGGTTTGTCCTGTCGGCTTGTCCACAGCCCCCTGTTTTCACTGTAGCACTGTGACGGGGAGGGGCCACGCTCGCCTGTGCCGGCCTGCCGCTGTCGGCAAGTGCTTGTCGGCAAAGCGGTTATTGGCGCGTGACGGCCGGTTTTTGCGCGTGCTCATCGCCAGCGGCCACAGCATTGCGCGCTGTGGCCAGTATTGTGCACAGCTTATCCACAGCCGGCTGTGGAGCAGTGGCGCACCTGGCAGCGGCAGACGCGGCAACGGCTGGCGGGCAAGACAATGCGCCGCGGGCAGGGCTGCCGGCGGCGCATCGGGGGGGAGGCTGATGCTGACTTACTGGCGGATCTGGCCGTCGCCGAGCACGATCCACTTCTGGCTGGTGAGGCCGTGCAGGCCGACCGGGCCGCGGGCGTGGATCTTGTCGGTGGAGATGCCGATCTCGGCGCCGAGGCCGTACTCGAAGCCATCGGCAAAGCGGGTGCTGGCGTTCACCATCACGCTGGCGGAATCCACCTCGCGCAGGAAGCGGCGCGCGCGGCCGTAGTCATCGGTGACGATGGCGTCGGTGTGGTGGCTGCCGTAGTGGTTGATGTGCTCGATGGCGTCGTCGATGCCGCCGACCACCTTGATCGCCAGCACCGGCGCCAGGTATTCGGTTTCCCAGTCGGCCTCGGTGGCGGCGACCACCTTGTCGCCGAGGATGCCCTGGGTGCGCTCGCAGCCGCGCAGCTCGACGCCTTTTTCCCAGTACGCCGCGGCCAACCTTGGCAGGATGAACTCGGCAAACGCGGTGTGCACCAGCAGGGTTTCCATGGTGTTGCAGGTGCCATAGCGGTGGGTCTTGGCGTTCAGCGCGATGTTGAACGCCTTGTCCGGATTGGCGGTGTCGTCGATGTAGACGTGGCAGTTGCCGTCCAGATGCTTGATCACCGGCACCCGCGCCTCGCGGCTGATGCGCTCGATCAGGCCCTTGCCGCCGCGCGGCACGATCACGTCGACGAATTCGCTCATGGTGATCAGCTCGCCCACCGCGGCGCGGTCGGTGGTTTCCAGCACCTGCACCGCGTGCAGCGGCAGGTCGGCCACGCGCAGGCCCTCGTGCACGCAGGCGGCGATGGCCTGGTTGCTGTTGAACGCCTCCGAGCCGCCGCGCAGGATCACCGCGTTGCCGGATTTCAGGCACAGGCCGGCGGCGTCGGCGGTCACGTTCGGGCGCGCCTCGTAGATGATGCCGACCACGCCCAGCGGCACGCGCATCTTGCCCAGCTGGATGCCGGACGGACGGTAGGTGAAGTCGTCCATTTCGCCGACCGGATCCGGCAGTGCCGCGATCTGGCGCAGGCCCTCGGCCATGCCGCGCACGGTTTTTTCCGACAGCGTCAGGCGGTCGATCAGCGCTTCTTCCAGTCCGTTCTGGCGCGCGTTTTCCAGATCCACCATGTTGGCCGCAACCAGCCGTTCCAGATCGCGCTCGATGGCGTCGGCGATGGCCAGCAGCGCCTTGTTCTTCTGGTTGGTGTCGGCACGGGCGATGGCGCGGCTGGCCTTGCGCGCGGCCTGGCCGACGACGTTCATGTAATGTTTGATGTCCATGGCTTTGTCCTGTCCTGCGGGCGTTTTCCTAGCGTTACAGCGTACCGCATCTGCCCCGCTTTCGACCAGTGTTGTGCAAGGCCAGTCGGCGGCATCGCCGGCGAATGGCGGGCGGAATGCGGCGCCGGCTCGGCATTTCCGCAACGTCCAATTTCGCGCGGGTCGCCGGCAGGGGGCGTGCGCATTGACCTTGCCCGTCAAAGGGCTTAATTTGTCTGACAAGCAACCGCTTGGTTGTTTGACGCCAGACCGCGCGCCAGACGCGGCAGACACAAGAGAGACCCCGACATGACCTCGTACCACGACTTCCATCGCCGCTCCATCGACGACCCGGCCGGCTTCTGGGCAGAGCAGGCGCAACGCATCCACTGGCACAAGCCGTTCGACAAGGCGCTGCAGTACGACCAGCCGCCGTTCCGCGACTGGTTCGCCGGCGGCGAGACCAACCTCTGCTACAACGCCGTCGACCGCCACCTGGCCGCGCGCGGCGAGCAGGCGGCGCTGGTGTACGTGTCCAGCGAGACCGGCGCCGAGCTGCAGTACAGCTACGCGCAGCTGCACGAGGAAGTGGCGCGTTTCGCCGCCATCCTGCAGGCGCAGGGCGTGGGCAAGGGGGACCGGGTGCTGATCTACATGCCGATGATCCCGGAGGCGATCTTCGCGATGCTGGCCACGGTGCGCCTGGGCGCCATCCACTCGGTGGTGTTCGGCGGCTTCGCCTCCGCCAGCCTCGCCACCCGCATCGAGGATGCCACGCCCAAGGTGATGGTCACCGCCGACGCCGGCCTGCGCGGCGGCAAGGTGATCGCCTACAAGCCGCTGGTGGACGAGGCGTTGACGCTGGCCGGCAGCAGCGCGCCGGGCAAGGTGATCGTGGTCAATCGTGGCCTGGCCGAGGCGCCGATGATGAAGCCGGGGCGCGACCTCGACTACGCCGCGCTGCGCGAACAGCACCTGCACGAGCGCGCCGAGGTGACGTGGGTGGAGTCCAATCACCCCAGCTACATCCTGTACACCTCCGGCACCACCGGCAAACCGAAAGGCGTGCAGCGCGACACCGGCGGCTACGCGGTGGCGCTGGCGGCGAGCATGGACTACATCTACGGCGGCCAGCCGGGCGAGTGCTACTTCTCCACCTCCGACATCGGCTGGGTGGTCGGCCACTCCTACATCGTGTACGGCCCGCTGCTGAACGGCATGACCACGCTGGTGTACGAAGGGCTGCCGATCCGCCCCGACGCCGGCATCTGGTGGCAGCTGGTGGAAAAGTACAAGGTCACGGTGATGTTCTCGGCGCCGACCGCCATCCGCGTGCTGAAAAAGCAGGACCCGGCGTGGCTGCATAAATACGATCTCTCCAGCCTGCGCGCGCTGTTCCTCGCCGGCGAGCCGCTGGACGAGCCGACCGCCAGCTGGATCGCCGCCGAATTGCAGGTGCCGGTGCTGGACAACTACTGGCAGACCGAAACCGGCTGGCCAATGCTGACGCTGTGCAACGGCGTGGAGCCCAAGGCGGTCAAGTTCGGTAGCCCCGGCCTGCCGGTGTACGGCTTCAACGTCAAGCTGTTCAACGAGGCCACCGGCGAGGAGGTCGGCCCCGGCGAGAAGGGCGTGATCGGGGTGATCCCACCGCTGCCGCCGGGCTGCATGAGCACCATCTGGCAGCAGGACCAGCGCTTCGTCGACACCTACTTCAGCCTGTTCCCGGACCAGCTGGTGTACTCCAGCTTCGACTGGGGCATCAAGGATGCTGACGGCTACTTCACCATCCTCGGCCGCACCGACGACGTGATCAACGTCGCCGGCCACCGTCTCGGCACCCGCGAGATCGAGGAAGCCGTTGCCGGCCACAGCGCCATTGCCGAAGTGGCGGTGGTGGGCGTGGAAGACAGCCTCAAGGGCCAGGTGCCGAAGGCGTTTGCGGTGGTGAAAAACCCGGCGCTGCTGGACGATCCGGCCAGCCGTGCCAAGCTGGAGAAGGAAGTGATCGCGCAGGTGGCGGCGCAGCTGGGCGCGATCGCCAACCCGGCGCGGGTGTACTTCGTCAACCAGCTGCCCAAGACCCGCTCCGGCAAGGTGCTGCGCCGCTCGATCCAGGCACTGGCCGAAGGCCGTGATCCGGGCGACCTGACCACGCTCGACGATCCGGCCGGTATCGAGCAGATCCGGCAGAGCATAGCCCAGGCCTGAGCCGGCAGAGCGGCGAGCCGCGACGGATGGCCACACCGGCTGCCGTCGCGGCTTTTTGCCGTCTGGCACGGCTGGTTTTCTGCCGGGTGCGGCCAACGTTGGCCGCACAGCGGCGGCAAAACAGCGGATAATCGTTGCCCGATTCCCTCACTCAGATTGCCGCCATGTCCGACGACACCATCCGCCTTTCCAAACGCATGACCGAACTCGGCCTGTGCTCCCGCCGCGAGGCCGACGAATTCATCGAGCAGGGGCTGGTCAAGGTCGATGGCGTGGTGGTCGACGTGCTCGGCAGCCGCGTGCGTCCGGAGCAGCGCATCGAGCTGGAGGCGCGCGCGCTGAACGAGCAGGCCGAGCGCGTCACCCTGCTGCTGCACAAGCCGGTCGGCTATGTCAGCGGCGCGGCGGAGATGTCCGGCGAGCGCCCGGCGTGGCAGTTGATCAAGGCCGACACCCTGTCGCCATCCGACCGCTCCGGCTACACCTTCTTGCGCAAGCACCAGCTGCACCTCGCCGCCGCCGGGCGGCTGGATGTCGATGCCTCCGGCCTGCTGGTGCTGACCCAGGATGGCCGCGTGTCGCGCAAGCTGCTGTCCGGCGACTGCGAGCAGGAATTCCTGGTGTGGATCGACCGACCGCTGGACGACGCCGGCCTCGCCGCGCTGAAGGCCGGCGTCAACAGCGACGGCGACAGGCTGACCGCGCTGCGCGTCAGCCGCCAGAGCGACAGCCAGCTGTGCTTCGTGCTGCGCGAAGTGCAGCGCCGCCACATCCAGCGCATGTGCGCCGCGGCCGGGCTGCAGGTGAAGGCGGTGCGCCGCATCCGCATCGGCCGCGTGCGGCTGGGCGAGCTGCAGCAGGGGCAGTGGCGCTACCTGACCGAGAACGAGAAATTCTGACACGGTGCCGCGTCACGCGGTGCCGGCAAGCAAAAACCCCTGCCTGAGGCAGGGGTTTTTGTTGGGCGTTTCGCGGTAATTCGCGCCGGCGCCGCGCTCAAAACACTCAAGGTTGGCCGCATCGCCGCTGCGGCCAACCTTGTGCGCGATCTGGCTCAGTCCTTGCGCGCCAGGCGGTCTTCCTCGAACACGGCGAAGGTCTTCTTCGCCGGCTCCACCACTTCCCAGATGCCCTCGAAGCCTTCCGGAATCACGAAGTGCTGGCCGGCGACGATCTCGACCATGCCGCCGTGGTCGTCGTGCATGCGCACGCGGCCTTCCAGCAGGGTGCAGAACTCGCACTCGGTGTACTTCACCCGCCACGCGCCGACGCCGCCGGACCACAGGCCGGCGTGGAACTGGCCGGTCGGATCGCTGTAGTGCATCTCGACGGTTTGCTGGCACTCACCGGCCAGGCGGCGCTCCAGCGGCGCGGAGAACGAGTCCGGGGTGATGTCCTGCTGATGGAACAGGACGATATCGTTGGCGTTGGACATTGAACGCTCCTCTGTGGTGTTATTTTCTACAACATGTTGATTATGTTTGACACTTTGGCACAGCTGGCCGCCGGCGGCAAGCCACGGCACCTGATTGTGATCAAATTTTTAGGTGCCCTGGCGCGTGTTCACGATTTCGCACGCTCGCGCGAGACAAGGCGAAAACGACTGGGGAAGCGGCCTTTATCTGAAGATCAGCCCGCATGCCGAAGCCGTACTCACCGCGCAACGTTGCACGAAGCGTAGCCGATCGTGAACAGGCGCTCAGCGCCAGTCGCCACGCAATTCACTGACCGTCTGCTGCAGCGCCGCGGCGCTGACCTCGCTCGCCGCCAGCGCCGGCGCCGCCTTCAGCGCGATGCGCGACCAGAAGCGGCGCGGCCAGCTCAGCATCGCCTTGCCGTAGCGGCGCGAGAAAAAGCTGCCCCACATGCCGCACAGCGCCATCGGCACCACCGGCACCGGCGTGCGCGCCACGATCTCCTCGATGCCGAGCTTGAACAGGCTGATCTCGCCATCGTGGGTGAGCTTGCCCTCCGGGAAGATGCACACCACCTCGCCGGCGGCCAGCGCGGCCGCCACCTCGTCGAAGGCGCGCGCCTTGGCGTGCGGGTCTTCCTTCGCCGGTGCGATCGGGATGGCGCGCGCGGTGCGGAACACGAAGCCGAGCAGCGGGGTGCGGAAGATGTGGTGATCCATCACGAAGCGGATCGGCCGGCGCACCGCGCCGGCGAGGATCAGCGCGTCCATGAAGCTGACGTGGTTGCACACCAGTACGCAGGGGCCATGCTCCGGAATCTGCTCCAGCCCGTGGTGGCGCACGCGGTACAGGGTGTGGGTCAGCAGCCAGATCACGAAGCGCATCAGGAATTCCGGCAGCAGGCTGTAGATGTAGGCGGCCACCACCAGGTTGAGCAGCGCCGCGATCAGCAGCACCGTCGGGATGCTGACACCGTTCGCCGCCAGCACCGCGGCAAACGCCGCCGACACCACCATGAACAGCGAGTTGAGGATGTTGTTGGCGGCAATGGCACGCGAGCGGAATTCCGGCGCCGAGCGTGACTGCACCAGCGCGTACAGCGGCACGATGTAGAAACCGCCGAACACGCCGATCAGCGCGAAATCGGCCATCAGCCGCCAGTTGCCGGCGCCGGCGATGAAGGCCAGCCAGTCCAGCGTGGCGGCCGCCTGCGGCGGGGTGGCGAAGTACAGGTCGATGCCGAACAGGCACAGCCCCAGCGAGCCGAACGGCACCAGCCCCAGTTCCACCTTGCGCCCGGACAGCCGCTCGCACAGCATCGAGCCGGTGCCGACGCCGAGCGAAAACAGCGTCATCAGCAGCGTGTACACCGTGGCGTCGCCGCCGAGCACGTCGGAGGCGTAGGTCGGCAGCTTGGACAGGTAGATGGCGCCGAGGAACCAGAACCAGGAAATGCCCAGCAGGCTGAGCCATACCGGCCGGCTCTGTTTGGCGTGGCGCACGATGCCCCAGGTCTGGCGCGCAAAGTTCCAGTCTATCGGCAGCGCGGCGGCGGTCGGCGCCGCCGGCGGCATCGCCCGCGCCGCGGCCAGGCCGGCCAGCGCGCAGCCCAGCAGCGCCAGCACGATGCTGATGCGGCTGTCGTCGGCATTGACCAGCACGGTGCCGGCCACCTGGCCGAGTATGATGGACACGAAGGTGCCCATCTCGATCAGGCCGTTGCCGCCGACCAGCTCGCCGGGGCGCAGGTATTGCGGCAGCACGCTGAACTTCAGCGGCCCGAACAGGGTGGAGTGCACCCCCATCAGGAAGATGGTGGACATCAGGATCACGCCGTCGTGTCGCCAGAAGCCCAGCGCCGCCAGCAGCATGATGGCGATTTCCGCCTGTTTCACCAGCCGCGCGATGGCGGCCTTGTCGTACTTCTCGCACAGCTGGCCGGCGGTGGCGGAGAACAGGAAGAAGGGCAGGATGAACAGCGCCGCCGCCAGCTGGATCATCAGCTCCGGCGCCAGCCCCAGCATCTTCATGCCGTGGAAGTTGATCAGCACGATCACCGCGTTTTTCAGCAGGTTGTCGTTGAAGGCGCCGAAAAACTGGGTGATGAACAGCGGCAGGAAGCGCCGGGTGCGGAACAGGTCGAACTGGTTGGGGTGGTGCGACATGGTGCGGCGGGTCTCGGGTGGGCGATGGCAGCATGGTAAGGCAGCCGCCGCGTTGCGGCCAACCTTTGCCGCCGCGCGCACCCGCCGCTTAGCGCGCGTTCACGATCTCGCACGCTCAGGCGAGACAAGGCGAAAACGGCTGAGGAAGCAGCGTTTAGCTGGACAGAAGCAGCATGCCGCCGCCGTTCTTAACGCGTTATCGCCCCATTGAGATCCGCCGCCGCAGACCGTGAACAGGCGCTCACAGCGCGGGGGCGGGGAAGGCGATGTCCGGGGTGCGGCCGGCGATCAGGTCGGCCAGCAGCCGGCCGGAGCCGCAGGCCATGGTCCAGCCCAGCGTGCCGTGGCCGGTGTTCAGCCACAGGTTGCGGTAGCGGCTGGCGCCGATGAAGGGCACGCTGGACGGCGTCACCGGCCGTAGCCCGCACCAGAATTCCGGCGGCGCGCTGTCGCGCAGCTCGGGGAACAGCTGTCGCGTGCGGCGCAACAGCGCGTCGCAGCGCACCGGGTTGAGCGCGAGGTCGAAGCCGGCGAATTCGGCGGTGCCGGCGATGCGCAGCCGCTGTCCCAGCCGCGAGAACACCAGTTTGTACTGGTCGTCGGTGAGGCTGGTCACCGGCGCGACGCTGTCATCCGGCAGCGTCAGCGTGGCGGAGTAGCCCTTGGCCGGAATGACGGGCAAGGACAGCCCCAGCGGGCGCAACAGTTGTGGGCTGTAGCTGCCCAGCGCCAGCACGAAGCCGTCGGCGGTGATGCGCTCGCCGCTGTCGGTGTGCGCGGCGACGATGCGGTCGCCGTCGCGCTCCAGTCGGCGGATGACGGTGTCGAGGCGGAAGCGGACGCCGGCGCGGCGGCAGAATGCTGCCAGCTGGCTGGTGAAGCGCTGCGCGTCGCCGGATTCGTCCTCGGCGGAGAAATCGCCGCCCACCAGCTGGCCGCGGGCACTGGCCAGCGCCGGCTCGATCGCCACGCACTCGTCCGCCGTCAGCGGGCGGCGGTCGCAGCCGTAGTCGCGCATGATGTCGGCGGCGTGCAGCGCCTGCTCGAACTCCCGCGCGTCGGTGTACAGGTGCAGGATGCCGCGCTGCAGCTGGTCGTAGTGCAGGCCGCCCTGTGGTGCCAGTTCGGCGCGCAGCGCCTGCAGGCAGCTGCGGCTGTACTGCGCCAGCGTGGTGATCGGGCCGATGTTGGCGCGGGTGCGCCGTGCGCGGCACTCCAGCAGGAAGCGCCAGCTCCAGCGCCACAGCGCCGGATCGGCACGCAGGCGCAGCAGCAGCGGCGCGTCCTCCTGCCCCAGCCACTGCCAGATCTTGCGCGGCGTGGCCGGATTGGCCCACGGCTCGGCGTGCGACACCGCGATCTGGCCGCCATTGGCGAAGCTGGTTTCCTGCGCGGCGGCACCCTGGCGGTCGATGACGGTGACCTCGTGCCCGGCGCGGGACAGGTACCAGGCACTGGCGACGCCGACCACGCCGGCACCGAGGACGACGATCTTCATGAACGTTCCGGAGTGTAGAGGTGAAGAAAAGCCCGGCAAACGGGCCGGGCTATGGTAACGGGGCTGTGGGTTCGCGGCCAGCGCAAGGTTGGCCGCAAGGGGTCAATCCATCAGCTGGCGGTACAGATAGACCAGCACCCGCGCCAGCTCCTCGGCGGTTTGCTCCTGGCCGGTATTGCCACCATGGCCGCCGCCGCTGGTTTCGAGGAACAGCACTTGGTGGCCGAAGGACTGCATGCGCGCCACCATCTTGCGCGCGTGCGCCGGATGCACGCGGTCGTCCTTGCTGCTGGTGGTGAACAGCGCCAGCGGGTAGTGTGCGTCGGCGCGGACATGGTGGTAGGGCGAGTACGCCGCCAGCGCCGCGCGCTCGTCCTCGTCCTGCGGATCGCCGTACTCGTCGATCCAGCTGGCGCCGGCCAAGAGCTCGGTGTAGCGCAGCATGTCCAGCAGCGGCACCTCGCACACCACCGCGTTGAACAGCTCCGGGCGCTGCACCATGCAGGCGCCGACCAGCAGGCCGCCGTTGCTGCCGCCCTCGATGCCGAGGCGCCGCGCGCTGGTGATGCCGCGTGCGATCAGGTCTTCCGCCACCGCGATGAAATCGTCGAAGCTGACCTGGCGGTGGATGCCCTGCGCCGCCTGGTGCCAGGCGGGGCCGAACTCGCCGCCGCCGCGGATGTTGGCGACCACGAACACGCCGCCCTTTTCCAGCCACTGCGGGCCGAAATTGTCCATGTAGTAGGGCATCATCGGCACCTCGAAGCCGCCGTAGCCGTACAGCAGCGTCGGCGCGCTGCCGTCACGGGTGAGGCCGCCGCGATGGACGATGAAGTAGGGGATCTCGGTGCCGTCTGCGGCGGTCGCGTGCAGCTGCTCGGCCACATAACCGCTCGCGTCGAAGGCCAGCGGCTGCGCGCGCAGCACCTCGGGCTCGCCCCCAGCCAGCAGATCCAGCCGGTACAGCGCGGCCGGGGTCAGGAAATCGCTGTAGCTGTAGTACAAGAGGTCGCTTTGCCACGGCTGGTCGGCGAACTCGATCACCCCGCCGGTGGGCAGCGGGTTGGCGTGCGGCAGCCAGTCGGCGCCCTGGCGGCGCAGGGTCACGAGGCGGCTCTTCACGTTGTCGATCACGATGATGGCCAGCAGGTGCAGCGTCGCCTCCACCATCTCCACCGACTGCCGCGCGCCGGGCACGAACAGCGGCTGGATGCGGCCAACCTTGCCGTTGGCCGCGTCGCAGGCCACCGCCAGCAGGCTGCCGGCGGCGTAGTCTTGTCCATTAACCGCCCAGTCCTCGGCCAGCTTCACGATCAGGTCGCCGTGGCTGTAGGCCTCGATCTCGGCACGCGGCGGCAGCGGCAGCGCGGTCAGCGCAAGGTTGGCCGCAACGTGGTGGTAGGTCTTGCTGTAGAAGCTGTCGGAGGCCTCGATCATGTCGAAGGGCGTGCCGTCGGCGTCGAGAAAACGCCACGCCGCCGCCATCATCGCCTCATCGTCCAGCTGCAGCAGGCACTGCGCCTCGTTCCAGCCCTGGCCACGATGCAGCAGCCACACCTCGCGCGGATAACCGGCGCGGGTCAGTTGCGATTCGTCCCACGCCGGGCACACGAACACGCTGTCCAGATCGCGCCACGCGATGTGGTTCTTGCCGTAGGGGAAGCTGAAGCCGCCGGCGACGAAGGCCTGCGCCTCGACGTCGTACTCGCGGCTGATGGTGGCGTCGGAGCCGCCCGGTGTCAGGCTCAGCAGCGCGCGCGCCGGCTGCTCGGTGTAGTGCGCCACGCCGTCCAGATACCAGTCCACCTCTTCCGCCTCTGCCAGCGCATCGATGTCCAGCACCGTCTGCCAGTCCTGCGAATTGGCGCGGTAGGCGTCCAGGGTGCAGCGGCGGTAGATGCCGCGCGGATGCTCGCCGTCCTGGTGGAAGTTGTACAGCCAGCCGTCGTACTCGGCAAAAAACGGAATCTGCCGCGTATCGCGCAGGTTGGCGAGGATGGATTGTTGCAGCGAGGCAAAGCGCGGGTCGCTGTCGAGCAGGGCACGGGTGGCGTCGTTCTGGCGCGCCACCCATTCCAGCACGGCGGCGTCATCGAGGCTTTCCAGCCACTGGAAGTCATCGGAAGTGTGATCGGTCATGTCGGGGCAGGCAAAGGTTGGCCGCAAGGGCAGCGATGGCGGGATTGTGCGGCAGAAGGGGACGGCGGTCACGCGGGATTTGTGGGGGGAAGCTGGCGCCTCCTTTGGGCAGCAGGTCGGCCTGAGCTGTCATTCGCTTTCAATTGGAAGCCGCCATTAGCCGGCCCTTGGCGCACTGTGAAATGATCTTACTTCATACGGTAAAGCCAGCTTTTGTTACCACGGATAGTTGCTCTCTGTTCTGGCGCATGAGCGAACGGAAAGCTTCCGGATTTTTCTCATACGTTAACAACGTAGACACGATGCCGCCAAACTTAGCTGAAAAGAGCACAAAAGCTCTACCTAACTCTGCTCTTGTGTAGGCATCCTGAATTTCATCGACGGTTGCAACTTCCATATTTGCACTAAGGTGGCGGTAATCCTTGTACCCATAGCCACGGACCGGCAATCCTTCGTCTTCTAGAACAGAACAAAGCACATCTGCCGCTTTCACCATATCCAGTATGGAATGTCCAAACATTGGGGCAACAGTTGCGATGTAGTCTAGCTGCACCGCACCTTCTCCTTTCTCCATGCGTGCCCATGTCGATTGGCTGAGACCTGCAGCTTCTGCAACTTCTCCTTGGGAGAAGCCACCCCTATTGACATCTCCCCCTTTGTTCTTGCGTTCGACAACTAAGAGGTACATCAGGACAGCCCCATACTGGGCCACTTTTCTATTCGCAGTCATACGCATCCAAGCAAAAGTAGATAAACGCCAGCATACCACCGATAACGGATTAAAATAAGCACTATCAATGCTTAAATAATAATTTAAATTTAAATTCACATAAAAAACTGCATTTACTACCCGTTTTAGGGTTTGTATACTGTGACCAATGCTGCTAATACAAGTCAAGGAGGTCAAAAATGAAGTGGTCAGCACATGCAAAGTCTCGCTCGCAACAGCGAGGTATCCCTCTGATCGTGGTTGATCTTCTTGAGCGTTTCGGCAGTGAGGATCGAACCTACTCCGGTGGCAGAAAGGTTCGTTTTGACAAGAAAGGAAGGCGACTAGCAGAGGCATTTATGGGGCCTCTTGCGAAAGCTCTTGATAAGTACTGGAACTGCTATGCCGTGATAGCAGGCGACGGCACGGTTGTTACCGTAGCGCATGCTCATTGACCCGCAAGAAAGCAAATTTGATGCAAAAATTTCTAGCGATGAACATGGGAGACCTTTGGGGTCGCTATCACGATGGTCGGTGGGATCATGACTTCTATACTTGTTCGCCTAGATTAAGAAAGGAATGAAAATGTCAAACGACTACGAAGATGATGAGTACGACGAAGTGTATGAGGACTGGAAAGAGGAGGAGCGTCGGGAGGAAGAAGAGGCTCGGTACGAAAATGAGTGTATGGACAATGACCCGTACTCTGATGATGAAAAAGCAAACATGGGTTCATCAGAGTTTTTCTATGACAATGACTAGGCTCCACGGAGCATGTCCGGAATTTTGTGTAAAGCAGCCGTTGATCATTGCTGCAAGGAATGACTGCTTAGGCCGAACTGCGCGCACAGATTGTTCGGCAGGTTACTCAGTCAAGCAGTCATCCGAATGTCTGCTCCTCACACTCTAGGGCTAACTGCTCTTGGCCGACGGCAGCCATGCGATGGTGCGTGACCGACGGTTTTGGCCTGCCCCCACCCACTGCGGCCAACCTTGGCCGCCGCCTCAGCCATAAACCTTCCAGAAAAACGCCAGCGTCAGCACGCTGCCCAGTGCCACCACCACGCGCTTGAGCCAGATGGCCGGCAGGCGGCGGGCGAGGCGGGCGCCGGCCACGCCGCCGGCAATGGTGCCGGCCAGCATCACGCTGGCGGCCGGCCAGTCGACGATGCCGGCGACGATGAAGGTCACCACCGCCACGCCGGAGATCACCACCGACAGCCAGGTTTTCAGCGCGTTCATCCGTGTCAGCGTGTCCAGCGCGAACAGGCTGTACAGCGCCAGCATCATGATGCCCATGCCGCCGCCGAAGAAGCCGCCGTACACCGAGACCAGCAGCTGGCCGGCCAGTAGCCCGCCGCGGCTGCGGCCAACGTTGGCCGCGTGCCTGCCCATCCAGCGCGTCAGCGTGCTGCTGAAGGCGAACATGGCGGTGGCGAGCAGGATCAGCCACGGGATCAGCACGTCGAACAGCCGTGGTGATACCACCGTCACCAGCCAGGCGCCGAGCAGGCCGCCGGCGAGGCTGGCGCCGCTCATGCCGGCAAACTGGCGCTGGCCGGCGAGCTCGCGGCGGAAGGCGAGGCTGCTGGCGACGTAGCCCGGCCATTGCGATACCGAGCTGGTGGCGTTGGCGACGATGGGCGGCAGGCCGGCGGCGACCAGCGCCGGGAAGGTGAGCAGCGTGCCGCCACCGGCGACGGCGTTGAGCGCGCCGGCGGCAAACGCCGCCGCGAACAGTGCCAGCGCGAGGGTGAGCGTCATGCCGCCAGTACGCTGGCGAACACGGCGACGATGCGGTCGATGTCGGCGCGGCCGATCTGCCAGTGCGTCACCAGCCGCATCAGGCCGTGCTCGGGGCCGTTGGCCTTGATGCCGGCATCAAGCAGCGCCGCCATCAGTTTGCCGCTGTCCAGCGTCTCAGGCAGGCGGAACCACACCATGTTGATGTGCACGTCGTCCAGATTGACGTCGATGCCGGGCAGCGCGGCCAGTTGCTCGGCCAGGTAGCGGGCGTTGGCGTGGTCTTCCGGCAGGCGTTCTACCATCTCGGTCAGCGCCAGGATGCCGGGGGCGGCGAGCACGCCAGCTTGGCGCAGGCCGCCGCCGAGCAGCTTGCGGTTCTTGCGGGCGCGGGCGATGAAGGCGGCCGGGCCGGCGAGGATGGAGCCGACCGGCGCGGCCAAGCCTTTGGACAGGCAGCACATCACCGTGTCGCAGTACTGGGTGATGTCGCGCACCTCGCAGCCCAGATGCACCGCGGCGTTGAACACGCGGGCGCCGTCCAGATGCACCGGCACGCCATGCTGCTGCGCGACGTCCCACACCGCCTGCATCGCGGCCAGCGGGATGACGCGGCCGTTGCTGTGTGCGTTCTCGACGCAGATCAGCCCGGTGCGCGGCCAGTGGATGTCGTCACCGACACGGATGCGTTTTTTCACCTCGTCGGCGCGCAGTACGCCGTCGCTGCTGGCGATGGTGCGCAGCTGCACGCCGGCGATCACCGCCGCGCCGCCGGTTTCGTGCCACACGATGTGGCAGTCGTCGCCGAGGATGACTTCGTCGCCGCGCTGGCAGTGGGTGTACAGCGCCAGCTGGTTGCCGAAGTTGCCGGACGGCACGAACAGCGCGGCTTCCTTGCCGAGAATGCGTGCGGCCAACGTTTCCAGCTCGCGCACGGTGGGGTCGTCGCCGTAGACGTCGTCGCCGACCACGGCGTCGAACATGGCCTGGCGCATGGCGAGGGTGGGCTGGGTTACGGTGTCGCTGCGGACGTCAAGCACGGACATGGCGGGCTCCAATGACACACGGCAGCCGTGGGGCTGCCGTGTCGGGGTTGATCGGCAATGACACGATTGTGCCAGCCGTCATCGAGCCTGTAGAGGCCTATTTCGGATCAGTGTGTTCCGCGCGGGGTCAGCGAACGTGGTAGGCGGCCTTGATGGCGTCGGCCTGTTGCCGGGCGGCCGCCAGCGCGCTGCCGGGCATGCTGATGTCGGCGCCGCAGCTACAGCGCAGCGGCTGGTCGGGGGCCAGGCTGGCCAGGTGCTGGCGGGTCTGGTGGCTGCACTGCGGGCAGGCAATCACCACCGTGGCCTTGTAGTGCTTGTCCAGATCGATGTCAAAACGCGGCAACTTCATGCGCAATCTCCCGGTTGTCGCTGCCGCCTGCAGGATGCGGGGGCAGAATTTTCATGGTAGATCAACGATTTGCCTTGGCAAGGGCTGTTTGCACCGACAGTGTCCGCCTTGGCAGCAGGGGGGCGTTTTCGGTATGCTTGGCCGTTTTTTCCTGATGAATGTCGAGCGAAGATGAGTGCCGATCTGGAACGCCGCTTTGGCGGTATTGCCCGTTTGTATGGTGACGCGGCGTTGCAGCGTTTTGCTGCGGCCAACGTCTGCGTGATCGGCGTCGGCGGCGTCGGCTCGTGGGCGGTGGAGGCGCTGGCGCGCAGCGGCATCGGCCGCCTGACGCTGATCGACCTCGACAATATCGCCGAGTCCAACACCAACCGCCAGCTACCGGCGCTGGATCCGTACTACGGCATGGCCAAGGTGACCGCGCTGGCCGAGCGTGTGCGCGCCATCAACCCCGCCTGTGTGGTGACCGAGGTGGAAGACTTCGTCACCGAGGACAATCTGGAGCAACTGTTGGGGCAAGGCTACGACTACATCATCGACTGCATCGACAGCCTGAAGATCAAGACCGCGATTGCGGCGTGGTGTGTGCGGCGGCGGCAGAAGTTCGTGGTCTCCGGTGGCGCCGGCGGCCAGATGGACCCGTCGCGCATCGCGCTGGCCGATCTTGCGCAGGTGACGGAAGACCCGCTGCTGTCCAAGCTGCGCTACAACCTGCGCCGTCATCACGGCTTTAGCCGCGAGCCGGGCAAGAAGCTGGGGGTGCCGTGCGTGTATTCCACCGAGCCGCTGGTGTATCCGCAGGCGGCGGCCTGCGAGGTGGGTGAGGTGGGCGAGGCGCGCGGGCCGCAGGGGCTGTCCTGCGCCGGCTTTGGCGCCAGCGTGGTGGTGACCGCCAGCTTCGGCCTGTTCGCCGCATCGCAGGTGCTGAACCAGCTGGCGCGCACGGCCAAACGCTAAGAACCTGTTCAATGTCTGCTGCGCTTCGGCGATACGGCGTTAAAAACGCCTTCGGAATGCTCATTGACCCCATGTCAACTCCGCTTCCTCAGGCGTTTTTGCCTTGTCTCGCTCTAGCTCGCGAGACCTTGAACAGGTTCTAATTGCGCGGCAGCTGGTACTTGTCGCGGTAGAACTGCTGGATGCGCTCGTACTCGCCGCTGCCTTTCAGCTGCAGCAGCGCGTTGTCGAAGTCCTGGCGCAGGCGCTCGCGGCGAAAGCCGACATGGCGCGGCGAGCTGGGGAACAGCGCGTAGCTGAGTACCGCCTGGCTGCGGTTGTTGAGGTCGCGCTGCGTCGGATTGGCGTGGAAGATCAGCTCGTCGCCGATTACCACGTCGACGCGGTGATTGAACAGCATCTTGTTCTGGATGTCCTGGTCGCCCTGCTCGGCGTAGCTGGGCGCGCGTTCCACCGTGCGGCGGAAGTCGTCGCCGAGCAGTCGGCGCGCGTTCTGGAACGCCACCACCCGGTATTGCGCCAGCTGCGACAGCTGCGTCAGCACGATGCCGCTGCCCTGCAGCACGATGGCGCGGTTGCGGTAGTGCAGCAGCGGCTGCGAATAGAACACCCCTTCCAGCGACCCCGGCACCAGCGACAGCATGGCATCGACCCGGCCACTGTCCAGCATCGCCAGCCCGCGCGCCTGCGGCAGCTGCACCACCAGCGGCTGGTGGCCGGCCAGCCGCAGCGTGGCCAGCGCCAGCGCTACCTCCAGCCCGCTGTTGCCGCCCGCCTCGACATACGGCGGTTTGGCGAGGCCGACGGCCAGCCGCACGATGTCGGCACCGGCGGCGGTCGCGAACAGACAGCAGATCAGGAGCAAGCGCAGCATGCGGTACCGTTCTGTCATTGGCGGGGCGGAGTCTCCAGATTAGATCAAAAGCAAAATGACAGGTAACTGATCGTTACATCTTGAAGCGCGCCAGCGACAGGTTGAGCAGGCGCGCGGTCTGTTCCAGGCTGCCGGCCTCGTCCGACAGCTGCTGGCTGGTCTGCCCCTGTTGCGTGCTTTGCTGATCCAGCTGCTGCATGCCGTGGTGCATCTGCTGCAGGTCGTTGCGGATCGACTGCTGCTCGCTGACGATCTGGCCGAAGCGGCTTTCCAGCGATGCCAGCACCTGCCGCGTCTGTTCCAGTGCCTGCTCCATCGCGGTAGAGGTGCCGGACAGGGTGGCGGCCTCGTCGGCCTGGTGGGTGATGATGCCGGCGGTATCGTGGATGGTGTTCAGCAGCTTGGCGACAAAGCTGTCGGTCTCCGACAGCGTGTTCTGCGTCTGGCCGGCCAGCTTGCGCACCTCGTCGGCAACCACGGCAAAGCCGCGTCCGGCCTCGCCGGCCCGCGCCGCCTCGATCGCCGCGTTCAGCGCCAGCAGGTTGGTCTGCTCCGAGATGCCGGCGATGCGCTGCAGGATCTGGGTGATGTGCTGCACGTCGCTGGACAGCGCGTCAAAGCGCTGTGCCAGCTCGCGGTTGGCGGCGACGTGGCTCTGCATGTCCTCTGCCATCACCCCGACCTGGCTGCGCGACTGCTGCAGCTGCTGCTGTACCGCTTCCAGGTGCTGCTGCACCTCGTCGATGGTGTGGCGGCTGTTTTCCGCCAGACCGTGGATGCGCTCGCTGCGCTGCGCCAGCTGGCTCAGCTGTTCGCGGCTGCTGCTGCTGGAACTTTGCGTGTCGTGCGCGTTCTGGCGCACGTTTTCGGCGCTGTGGAAGGTGTCGCGGGCGTGGCTGGCGACATCGAGCAGGGTGTCGCGGAAACGCTGGCACAGCAGGTTGAAGCTGTGCGCGATCTGCGCGATCTCGTCGCGGCCCTGCGGGTGCAGCGGCGCGTTCAGCTGGCATTCCTCGGCGTGCAGCGCGATGTGGCTAGAGATGCGCAGGATGGCGCGCGATACCAGGCCGGACAGCCACCACGCGATCAGGGTGCCGAGCAAGAGGCTCAGGCCGCCGATGAACAGGGTTTCCTCCAGCACCCGCTGGCGCGAGGCCAGCGCGTCGGAAAGCAGGATGTCGGCGGCGATCACCACCTGCTGCCCGCCGATGGTCTGCGGGATGAACACCGAGCGGAAGGTGCCGTACTTGTCGGTGTATTCGTCGAATTCGATGCTGTGCTGCTGGAAGCTGCGCTTCAGGCCCTCGCTGGGCTCGTACTCTTCCAGATGGTGGCCGAAGGAGTTCTCCTTCAGCTCCTTCTCGCCGGCGCCGTCGGCGAGATAGACGATCTTGCCGTCCTTTTGCCACAACAGGTACAGATACACCACGTTGAACTGTTTGGCATAGGCGTCCAGCTTGCGGGCGTTGCTGACCATCTGCGCCTGGCTGATGCTGCCGGGGCTGAACATGCTGGCGAGGAACTGGTCGCCGAGCAGGGCCGGCACCGCGCGCGCGCTGGCGTTGAGGCGGGTATCGATCAGCGCCATCGCCTGTTCGCTGCTGCGCAGGTAGGTGTGGGTGCTGAATGCCAGCACCGTGACGATGTTCAGGAGCAGGAACAGGCAGGCCAGCTTGGTGCGCAGGCTGATGTCGTGCAGCAGTTTCATGGGGTCGCCATCCTTGTTATTGCAGTGGGGAAGATGCCGTGCGGGCTGTATTTTTTCATGACTTATAGATCAGAGAGGCGATATTGCCACTTTTCTGATTTGTCACAATGTTTTTCGAGTGAAACGACATTTTTTATGTTGTATGAAATGACAGCCGCGCGCGATGGCCGCTTGGTGGCGCACAAGGTTGGCCGCAACGCGGCGTGCCGCCGGCCGCCTGCCAGCGCACGCGGCCAACATATCCGGCACTGGCCCGCTCTGGTAATCTTGTGGTCATTGCGTTTCCCTTTGCAGATTGCCCGCTCATGAATTCCCGAAAGATCCGTCTTTATCTGGCCTCCGGCAGCCCGCGCCGCCGCGAGATCCTCGAACAACTTGGTTTCCAGCTGGAGCGCGTGCACGCCGACGTCGACGAGACGGTGCAGCCGGGCGAGGACGCCGTCGGCTACACCCAGCGTCTGGCGCGCGACAAGGCCGCCGCCGGCTGGAGCGTGGCACAGGCACTGGGGCTGCCGTCGCGGCCGCTGCTGTCGGCCGACACCACCGTGGTGCTGGACGGCGAGATCTTCGGCAAGCCGACCGACGCCGACGACGCCTTCCGCATGCTGCGCGCCTTTTCCGGGCGCACCCACCAAGTGCTGACCAGCGTGGCGATTCGCGAGGGCGAGCGCACCGAGATCGCCACCAGCTGCACCGATGTCACCTTCAAGCCGCTGACTGACGCCGAGATCGAGCGCTATCTCGATACCGGCGAACCATTCGACAAGGCCGGTGCCTATGGTATTCAGGGTAAGGCCTCGGTTTTCGTGCAGCACATTTCCGGCAGTTTCACCGGCGTCGTCGGTCTGCCCGTCTTTGAAACCGCGCAACTGCTGGCGGCCTTTGACATCACCCTGCCCTGAGCGCGAAAGGCCACCATGCTGCAACAACCGATTCCCCTGCCACGCGATCTGCCGCGTCCGAAAGAGCAGATCCTGGTCAACATCACGCCGCAGGAAACCCGGGTCGCGGTGCTGGAAGACGCCGTGGTGCAGGAGCTGCACATCGAGCGCGCCGCCAGCCGCGGCATCGTCGGCAACATCTATCTGGGCCAGGTCAAGCGCGTGCTGCCCGGCATGCAGAGCGCCTTCATCGAGATCGGCTTCGAGCGCGCCGCCTTCCTGCACATCGCCGACGTGCTGGAACAGCGCCAGCACCCGAGCGAGCCGCAGCGCATCGAGAAGATGCTGTTCGAGGGCCAGACCGTGCTGGTGCAGGTGATCAAGGATCCGATCGGCACCAAGGGCGCACGGCTGTCGACGCAGATCAGCCTCGCCGGCCGTTTCCTGGTGCACCTGCCGCAGGAAGAACACATCGGCATCTCGCAGAAGATCGAGGTCGAGGCCGACCGCCTGTCGCTGAAGGCGCGGCTGGAAAAGCTGCTGCCGGACGGCAGCCCGCGCGGCTACATCATCCGCACCAGTGCCGAGACCGCCACCGACGAAGAGCTGCGTGCCGACGTCGAGTACCTGTCCAAGCTGTGGTCGGACATCCGCTACAAGTCGCAGCATCTGCCGGCCAAGAGCCTGCTGTACGACGATCTGCCGCTGGCGGTGCGCGTGCTGCGCGACATGGTCAGCGACCATACCGAAAAGGTGATCGTCGACTCCACCGAGAACTACGGCAGGATGGTCGAATTTGCCGAGGCCTACGTGCAGTCGGCGGTGGACAAGATCGAGCGCTACAGCGGCGAGCGGCCGCTGTTCGAGCTGCACGGCATCGAGACCGAGATCGAGAAGGCGCTGTCGCGCCGCGTCAACCTGAAGTTCGGCGGCTACCTGATCATCGACCAGACCGAGGCGATGACCACCATCGACGTCAACACTGGCGGTTTTGTCGGCAACCGCAACTTCGACGAGACCATCTACAAGACCAACCTGGAAGCGACGCTGGCACTGGCGCGCCAGCTGCGGCTGCGTAACCTCGGCGGCATCATCATCGTCGACTTCATCGACATGGATAACGCCGAACACCGCGAGGCGGTGCTGGCGGAGCTGGCCAAGGCGCTGGCGCGCGACCGCACCCGCGTGACGCTGAACGGCTTCACCAGCTTGGGGCTGGTGGAGGTGACGCGCAAGCGCACCCGCGAGAGCCTGGCGCACGTGCTGTGCGAGTCGTGTCCGGTGTGTCAGGGCCGCGGCGAGATCAAGACCGCGCAGACGGTGTGTTACGAGATCCAGCGCGAGATCGTGCGCGAGACGCGCCGCTTCGAGGCCAAGGGCTTCCGCATCCTGGCGTCGCAGAGCGTGATCGACATGCTGCTGGACGAGGAATCGCAGAGTCTGGCGATGCTGATCGACTTCATCGGCAAGCCGATCTCGCTGTCGGTGGAGGCCACCTACAGCCAGGAACAGTTTGACGTGGTGTTGCTGTAAGTGTGGCTGTTGTAAAGCAGCAGGGCTGCCGCCACGTTGGCAGGGTGGCAGCAACAGAAAGGCAGTAGAAATGAGCGAAGCAAACCGCGATCCCTTGTGGCTCGCCATCCTGCAGGAAACCGAACAGGCGGTGCGTGACGAACCGCTGCTGGCCAGTTTCCTGCACATGACGGTATTGCGGCACAGCACGCTGGAAGACGTGCTGGCCTTCCACCTGTCCAGCAAGCTGGCCAGCCCGGTAATGGACGCCCGCGCGCTGCTGGAGCTGTTCCGCGAGGCGCTGGCCGCCGATCCGCAGATCAGCCGCGCGATGCGCGCCGACATCAGCGCCTGCTACGACCGCGATCCGGCCTGCGACCGCTACTCCACGCCGCTGCTGTACTTCAAGGGCTTCCATGCGCTGCAAAGCCAGCGCATCACCCACTGGCTGTGGCAGCAGGACAGAAAGACACTGGCGTATTTCCTGCAAAACCGCATCTCCGAAGTAATGAGCGCCGATATTCACCCGGCGGCGCGCATCGGTGAGGGCGTGATGCTGGATCACGGTACCGGCGTGGTGGTCGGTGAAACCGCGGTGATCGGCAACAATGTGTCCATCCTGCACGGCGTGACGCTGGGCGGCTCCGGCAAGGAGCGCGGCGACCGTCACCCGAAAATCGGCGATGGCGTGATGATCGGCGCCGGTGCTGCGATCCTCGGCAACCTGCGCGTCGGCGAGTGTGCCAAGGTCGGTGCCGGCAGCGTGGTGCTGGACGACGTGCCGCCGCACACCACGGTGGCCGGCGTACCGGCCAAGGTGGTGGCGCAGCTGGGGCCGGGCACCCCGGCCCTGGACATGGACCAGCGCGTATAAGCCGCGTCGCGCAGTCACTCCCGACGGCAAGCCAGGCGGCTTGCCGTTTTTTTTTTGTCCTGCTGCGGCGTTGCATGACCGCCGTCTCTGCCAGCGCCGCAAAGGTTGGCCGCAACGCGGAGACTACCCGCCGGCGCCTTGCCCGGGCCGCGGCGGGTGAGCGGGCATCAGCGGCGCGCCGGCGGCGTGCTATGGTTATGGCATGAATGCTGCAAAATGTGGCGTGACGGGCAATGTAAATGACATTGGTAAATTAAATCGGGTGCTTTCGTGCGCGGGCGCGGCTGTGTAGAATCGCCGCCGTGTCCCGTCCCGATATTGCCTGACGGTCACTTTCAGCAAGGGAACCCTTCCCATGAATGTACGCGTTGTAGACTACCGCGCCGCCGATGCGGCAGCCCAATTCACCCGCAGCCTGCACGAAACCGGCTTCGGCGTGCTGGTCAACCACCCCATCCCGCAGCAGCTGGTGGAAAGCATCTACCGCGACTGGCTGGCCTTCTTCGACAGCGAGCAAAAGCACGACTACGCGTTCTCGGTCGAGAAGCAGGACGGCTATTTCTCCACCGCGATCTCGGAAACCGCCAAGGGCGCGACGCAGAAGGACATCAAGGAATACTTCCATGTCTACCCGTGGGGGCGCATCCCGGCGCAGCTCAAGGCCGACGCGATGCAGTACTACGACACCGCCAACGCGCTGGCGGCCGAGCTGCTGGGCTGGGTGGAGCAGTACACGCCGCCCGCGATTGCGGCCAACTACAGCGAGCCGCTGTCCGGCATGATAAAGGGCAGCAACAAGACGCTGCTGCGCGTGCTGCGTTATCCGCCGCTGACCGGCGACGAGCCGGCCGGCTCACTGCGCGCCGCCGCGCACGGCGACATCAACCTGCTGACCATCCTGCCGGCCGCCAACGAGCCGGGGCTGCAGGTGCAGGACATGGACGGCAACTGGATCGACGTGCCGTGCGACTTCGGCATGCTGATCATCAACATCGGCGACATGCTGCAGGAAGCGTCGCAGGGCTACTACCCGTCCACCCAGCACCGCGTGGTGAACCCGACCGGCGACGGCGCGAGAAAGAGCCGGGTGTCGCTGCCGCTGTTCCTGCACCCGCGCGACGAGGTGGTGCTGTCGGCGCGCTACAGCGCCGGTGCCTACCTCGACGAGCGCCTGCGCGAACTGGGCGTCAAGACCTGAACGACTGCGGCGTGCGGCCACCCCTGGCCGCCGGCCGAGCGCCGGCACTCCCGCTGTTTGGGTGGCGCGCGTAGCCAACAATGTGGCCGCCGGCCTTGCTGCCTGGCGGCCACGTTTTTTGCCTGTCGTGCACCGGCTGAGCCGCATCCTGTTGCCTGCGCGCGGCCGACCACGGGCGACGGGGTTTACTGCCGCAATTGCCTCCCCCCGCGGTCGCCGCCTTGCCTGGCTGCGGGCACGGCATCCCGATCCGAATCTTGGCTATCGATTGGCTAAAAACATTCAATTTTAACTATTGAATGCGACTGGCTATCATCCCCCTGTACCACATCGCCAGTCAGCCGGGAGGCCATCATGCTCAAGACCATCACTTTCGCCATTTGCCACTTCAGCGTGGCGTTCACGGTGGCCTATCTGCTGACCGGCAGCTTCGGCATCGCCAGCCTGCTGGCACTGGTCGAGCCGCTGGTGAATACCGTCGCCTACTACTTCCACGAGAAGGCGTGGGACGGCATCCGCGCGCGGCGGCAGGGCGCACCGGATCGCGTCAGCGCCGGCCGGCACGGCTTTTTTCACGCCCATTGAGCGCGCCGGTGGCGACAAGGTTGGCCGCAATGCGTTGCGGCCAACCTTGTGCGGGCGGGTGGTGGTGTAGAATCGGCGTTTTGCGCGTCACCTCAAAGCCTGCCCCATGAATAACGATCTGCTCGCCGGTCTCAATCCCGAACAACTCTCCGCCGTCACCTGGCCCGCCAAGAGCGCGCTGGTGCTGGCCGGCGCCGGCAGCGGCAAGACGCGGGTGCTGACCACGCGCATCGCCTGGCTGCTGCAGACCGGGCAGACCAGCCCGGCCGGCATCCTGGCGGTGACCTTTACCAACAAGGCGGCGCGCGAGATGCAGACGCGGCTGGCGGCGATGATCCCGGTCAACGTCAGGACGATGTGGATCGGCACCTTCCACGGCCTGTGCAACCGCTTCCTGCGCGTGCACTACCGCGACGCCGGCCTGCCGCAGACCTTCCAGATTCTCGATTCCGGCGACCAGTCGTCGGCGATCAAGCGCCTGCTGAAGAGCCTCGACATCTCCGACGAGAAATTCCCGCCCAAGCAGGTGCAGCAGTTCATCAACGGCCAGAAGGAGTCCGGCGTGCGCGCCGGCGAGCTGTCGGCGCACGACCCGTACACCCGCAAGCTGATCGAGCTGTACGCCGCCTACGACGCGCAGTGCCAGCGTGAAGGCGTGGTCGATTTCGCCGAGCTGCTGCTGCGCAGCTACGAGGTGCTCAGCCGCAATGCCGCGCTGTCCGAGCACTACCGCAACCGCTTCCGCTTCGTGCTGGTCGACGAGTTCCAGGACACCAACCGCCTGCAGTACGCGTGGCTGAAGCTCTTGGCCGGGCCGGACAACGCGCTGTTCGCGGTCGGCGACGACGACCAGTCGATCTACGCCTTCCGCGGCGCCGAGGTCGGCAACATGCGCGCGCTGCTGTCCGATTACGGCGTGACCGGCCCGATCCGGCTGGAGCAGAACTACCGCTCGGCCGGCACCATTCTGGACGCGGCCAACGCGCTGATCGAGCGCAACGACGGCCGTCTCGGCAAGAGCCTGTGGACCGACGCCGGCCCCGGCGACAAGATCCGCCTGTATGAGGCCTACTCCGATGGCGAGGAGGCGCAGTTCATCGTCGACGAGGTCAAGGCACTGGCGCGCGACGGCTGGAACCTGGCCGACATGGCGGTGCTGTACCGCTCCAACGCGCAGTCGCGCATCCTCGAACACGTGCTGGTGCAAAGTGGCGTCGCCTACCGCATCTACGGCGGGCTGCGCTTCTTCGAGCGGCAGGAGATCAAGCACGCGCTGGCCTATCTGCGGCTGGTCGCCAATCCCGAGGACGACAACGCGCTGCTGCGCGTGATCAACGTGCCGGCGCGCGGCATCGGTGCGCGCAGCGTGGAAAACCTGCAGACCGCCAGCCGCGAGCAGGGCGTCAGCCTGTGGCAGGCGCTGTGCGGCGCCGGCGGCGGCCGCACCGCTGGCAAACTGGCCGAGTTCGTGCGCCTGATCGACAGCCTGCGCCAGCGCTGCGAGGCGCTGAGCCTGGCGGAAACCATCAGCCTGATCATCGACGCGTCCGGCCTGCGCGCGATGTACGAGGCCGACCGCAAGGACGGCGAGGAGCGCCTCGCCAACCTCGACGAACTGGTCAACGCCGCGCTGGGCTTCCTGCCGCAGGAGCCGGCGATGGCGGTGATCGAATTCCTGACCCAGGCCAGCCTGGAAGCCGGCGACCACCAGGCCGACGCCGGCGCCGACGCGCTGCAGCTGATGACGGTGCACGCGGCCAAGGGGCTGG
This sequence comes from Vogesella indigofera, assembly GCF_003633895.1. Classification (GTDB taxonomy): domain Bacteria; phylum Pseudomonadota; class Gammaproteobacteria; order Burkholderiales; family Chromobacteriaceae; genus Vogesella; species Vogesella indigofera. Next base: position 125,928 of record NZ_RBID01000013.1, on the reverse strand, counting down.
AGTTCGATGCGGTGTTCGTCGGCGGGCTGGAAGAGGGGCTGTTCCCGCACGAGAACAGCATGAACGACGGCAAGGGGCTGGAGGAGGAGCGGCGGCTGATGTACGTGGCGATGACGCGCGCGCGCAAGCGCCTGTACCTGTCCTGCGCGCAAAGCCGCATGCTGCACGGCCAGAGCCGCTACCCGATCCGTTCGCGCTTTGTCGACGAGCTGCCGGCCGAGCTGTTGCAGACTTTGTCTGCTACCGTGAAAAAGACGGCGGTGCCGGCGCGCGACGGCTACGCGCAGGGTCGCATCGCGGCGGCGCCGCTGGCGGCCAACCTTGGCGGCTGGAAGATGGGGCAGGGCCTGCACCACACCAAGTTCGGCGACGGCGTGGTGATCAATGCCGAGGGCGCCGGCGACGATGTGCGCCTGCAGATCAATTTTGCCGAGCACGGCATCAAGTGGCTGGATTTGCGTTACGCCAAAGACAAACTCAGCGCGCAGTAAGCGCTGTCCGCCACGGCGGCAAAGGGGAATTCAGAGCATGAGCGAGCAGCCGATCCACTCCTCGACCTTCAACGCCATCACCAGCGTGCAGAAAAGCCGGCATCACAAGGAATACAGCAATCCTTACGCCAAGAAGCAGTTCCTGATCGTCGACAGCGTGCCGGAGATGCAGCGCGCGCTGGCGATGACGCTGGCGTCGTTCGGCGCCGAGAAGGTGGAGTACGCCGGCAAGGCCAGCGACGCGCTGGTGAAACTGATGCGCTACGACTTCGACGTGGTGCTGTGCGATTTCGACCTCGGCACCGGCAATGACGGCCTCTACCTGCTGGAGGAGGCGAAGGAGCGCAACCTGCTGAAGCAGTCCTGCGTGTTCATGATCGTCAGCGGTGAGCGCCGCGCGGCCAAGGTGATCTCCGCCGCCGAGCTGGTGCCGGACGACTACCTGCTGAAGCCGTTCACCGGCGAGGTGCTGGCCGAGCGGCTGGAGCGCGCGATGCGCCGCCGCGACGCCTTCCGTTTCGTCGACGAGGCGCTGATGAACCACGAGTACCTGGCCGCCATCGACGCCTGCAACAAGAAGATCGGCGAGCGCAGCGAGTTCACCCTCGATTTCATGAAGCTGAAGGGCAGCCTGAGCCTGAAGATCGGCGACTACGACACCGCGCGCGCGCTGTACGAGCAGGTGCTGAAGATCCGCGAACTGCCGTGGGCGCAGCTGGGCATGGCCAAGTCGCTGGCCTCGCTGAAGCAGGTGGAGCCGGCGCTGGCGATGTTCCACCACATCGTGATGGAAAACGAGCACGTGATGGAGGCCTACGACTGGCTGGCGCGGCTGTACCAGGGCAACCACGAGCTGGCGCAGGCGCAGCAGGTGCTCAAGCGCGCCACCGAGCTGTCGCCGGCGACGGTACGCCGCCACAAGGCGCTGGCCGAGGTGGCGCTGGAAAACGGTGACCTGGCGCAGGCGAAGGACGCCTACGGCACCACGCTGGAGCTGTCCAAGGCCAGCTGGCACCGCAACCCGGTACTGTACGCGACACTGGCGCGCACGCAGCTGGCCTGCGGCGAGAAGGGCGAGGCGATGAAGACGCTGGCCTCGCTGCGCCGCGACTACAAGTACAAGCCGGAAGGCGAGTGGATGGCCGACGTGCTCGACAGCCAGATCCAGCAGCACAGCGGCAACAAGCAGCAGGCGGAAAAGCTGCTGCAGTCCGCCGCCGAGCGCCTGCCGCAGCTGGACCAGCTGTCGGCCGAGGAAAAAATGGAGTTCGCGCGCACCTGTTACGCGCAGGGGCAGAAGGTGCTCGGCGACGGCGTCGCCAGCCAGCTGATCCGCAACAACCACGACAACGAGCTGCTGCTGCAGCGGCTGTCGACCATGTTCGACCAGCTGGGCATGGCCGACGCCGGCGCCGACCTGATCATGCACAACGTGCAGGGCATGGTCGACCTCAACAACAAGGCGGTGCGCGAGGCGCAGGCCGGCGAGCACGACAAGGCGATCGCCATGTTCCAGCAGGCGCTGCAGGAGATGCCGGACAGCATCCAGCTGATGCTGAACCTGGTCAACGCCGTCATCGCCCAGGTACACCTCAAGGGCTGGCATGAAAGCCACGTGCGCCAGGCCTACGACTACCTGCAGAAGGTGCGGCAGGTAGCGCCGACCAACAACAAGCTGCAGAAGCTGATGCAGGCGTGGCGGTTGCTGATCGAGCAGCACGACAAGCGGGAGTTCCTGCTCTGAGCGCGCCGCTGGCCAGGGTTGGCCGCAGCCTGCAGCTGGCGCTGCTGCTGCTGGGCTGGCTGGCGCTGGTGCTCAGCAGTGGCTTTCTGGCGCTGGAAGCCAGCCGCGCCGATGCCGAGCAGGCACTGCAGCGGCAGGCGCAGCAGCAGTCGGCGCTGCTGACGCGCGACCTGCTGCAGCTGCACCAGCATCTGCTGGAGCTGGCGCAGCAGTTCGCCACCACCCCCGGCGAGCAGATCCCGGCGTGGCAGGCGGGCATGGTGCTGCAGCGCTTTCCGGCGCTGGAGCGGGTGGCGCTGCTGCGTGACAGCGAGGACGGCCTGCTGGTGACGCAGGTGGTGCCGCTGCGCCTCGGTGCCGGCGTGGTGCCGTGGCAGGATCTGGCGCGGCAGCCGGCGGTGGCGGCCAACCTTGGCCGCCTGCGCCAGGGCCAGCCGCAGGTGCAGATGCTGCAGGGCGAGGGCGAGCAGGCGCAGCTGCTGAGCATCTACCCGCTGGCGCGTGCCGGCGACCGGCGTTTCATCGCGCTGTGGCTGCGGCCGCAGCGCTGGCTGCCGGCGCTGGCGGAGCCGGATATCGGCCGTGCGTTGCAGCTGATGGGCGATGCGCACCCGGCGGTGGCGTGGCCGGCGATGCTGCAGGTGCGCGAGGTGGTGATCGTCGGCGAGCAGCGCTACTGGCTCAGCCTGCAGCGGCCGCTGCGCGGCAGCGATTTCCGCATTTCGCTGTGGCTGCCGCTGCTGCTGGTGTGGCTGCTGCTGCTAGGCCTGCTGCTGGTCGGCGCGCGGTTCCGCTGGCGGCTGGCACGCGGCCTTTCCCTCGCCGACAGCTGAAAGCGGCGCGGTTTTGCAGTACAATCAGGGCATCATTTTCCGGGGTCATACCATGTACCAGTCCGAATTCACCCAATTCATGAACGATTTCCTGGCGAAAAACCCGCAGGTAGAGAGCGAACGCCGCGAGCTGCGCCTGACCTGGTGGGATCGCAAGCTGGATCTGGAGGACCTGCGTCGCTGGAACGCGTCCAAGGTGCCGCAAAAGCCGTACGTGTACCAGCCGGACTGAGCATCACGCCCGCCGTATCGCCGACCAACGCCCGCAAGGGCGTTGTGCTTTTCTGGAGTAAAGCATGACCCGCACGACCATCGCCGTTGACGACCAGCTTGCCGCCTACCTGCTGCAGATCGGCGTCACCGAGCACCCGGTGCAGACCGCGCTGCGCGAGTTCACCGCCACCCACCGCATGGCCAAGATGCAGATTTCCCCGGAGCAGGGGCAGTTCCTCGCCTGGTTGGTCAAACTGCTCGGCGTGCGCCGCTACCTGGAGATCGGCGTGTTCACCGGCTACAGCGCGCTGACCGTGGCGCTGGCCATGGGCGAGCAGGGCCGTACCGTGGCCTGCGACATGAGCGTCGAATTCACCACCATCGCCCGCGACTACTGGCGCCAGGCCGGGGTCGAGGACAGCATCGCACTCTACGTGCAGCCGGCGGTGCAGACGCTGCAGATGCTGCTGGACGACGGCCAGGCCGGCAGCTTCGACCTCGCCTTCATCGATGCCGACAAGACCAGCTACCCGCAGTACTATGAAGCCTGCCTGCAGCTGGTGCGCCCCGGCGGCGTGATCGCGGTCGACAATATTTTCCTGAACGGTCGTGTGGTCAGTCCCAAGCCGGGTGACCCGCCGGCAGTGCGGGCGATGCAGGCCTTCAATGCCAGCCTGAAACACGACCCGCGGGTGGTGATGTCGGTACTGCCGATCGGCGACGGCATGACCCTGCTTACCCGCCGCTGATGCCGGCGCCGCGGAACCGATGCCGTGCCGCGGTGGTCTGTCATTACCCGTTTCTCCGGCGGCCCGCCGTGCCGGCCGCCCCTTCTAGCCACAGGAATGTCCGATGCTGCAGCGACGCCCGCGCCGAATGATGAACCAGATGAACGTCGTCCCCTATATCGACGTGATGCTGGTGCTGCTGGTGATCTTCATGGTGACGGCACCGATGTTCACCCCCGGCGTGATCGAGGTGCCCAGCGTCACTCGCGCCGCGCAGGTGGACAGCACGCCGCTGGAAATCAGCATCGAGGCTGACGGCCGCTACCTGCTGGGTGAGGGCGGCAAACGCGAGCCTGCGGCCAACCTTGACGCGCTGGTGGCCGAGGTCAAGGCGCGGCTGCGCGACAATCGCCCGGTGGTGGTCACCGCGCACCGCGATCTCAAGTACAGCGACGTGGTGAAGGTGGCCGACCGCCTGCACCAGGCCGGCATCACCCGCGTCGCGCTGACGGTACGGCAGGGCAACTGATGTCGCCGCAGACTGGCGCCATCGGTTACGGCGCGTGGGGCATGTCGCTGCTGCTGCATCTGGCGCTGCTGCTGCCATTGTGGTGGCTGTACGCGCCGACGCCGGTGTACACGCCGCCACCGCTGGCGGTGGAGCTGTGGGCCGGTGGCGCGTCGGCTGCTCCGACACCGGCGGCGCCAGTGCGTGCCGCCCCGCCGGCCGCGCCGGTGGCACAGGCCGCCACCCCCTTACTGGCCGATGCCGACATCAAGCTGAAGGCCAGCCGCCCGCTGCCGCAGCACAAAGCGCCGCCGCCCCCGGTGGCCACGGAAAAACCGCAGCCCAAGCCGAAACCAGTGGAAAAAGTGCCAGAGAAGGTGCCGGCCAAGACCGTCAAAGCGGAGACTGCGCCAGCCAAGGCCAGCGTGCCCACTGCCAAGCCGGCCGCCAAACCCGCGAGCAAGCCGGCGCCAAGCGCGGACAACGATCTGCTGGCGGAGCTGGACCTGCCCCCCGGCCCCGGCAACGCCAAGCAGAGCCAGCATGGCGGCCAGGGCGGCTTCGCCGGCGGCAGCAGCCATGGCGTGGCCGACGCCAAGGCGCTGTACGCGCAGACGCTGAGCAACCGCGTGCGCCCCTACGTGGTCATCCCCGACGCGCTGAAAGGCAACCCGGAGGTGGTGTTGCAGATCGAGATCCTGCCGTCGCTGGAAGTGCGCCAGATCCGCCTGCTGCGCAGCAGCGGCAACAGCCTGTACGATGAGGCGGTACAAGCCGCCGTGCGCGAGATGCGCCGCTTCCCGCCGTTGCCCAAGGGTGCGGCGTTTGCCGATTACCGGCGCGTGACCATGTCTTTCCGTCCTAAGGAGTAATGCCTTGTCCGCCACCGTCTCCGGCTTCTGGCCGCGCCTGTTTGCCCTGTTGCTGCTGAGCATGACCGCTGCGGCCAACCTTGCCCGCGCCGACCTCAGCGTGGAAGTGATCGGTGGCGGCAGCAACCGTTACCCGGTGGCGATCGTACCGCTGCAGGGCGAGAGCCTGCTGCCGGAGGCGATCACCGCGACGGTGAAGAGCGATCTGGCGATGACCGGCGCCTTCAGCCTGCTGGAAACCGCCGCCGGCGACGCGCTGGCGGCACCGGCACAGCTGAACGCCGCGGCGTGGCAGCAGCGCGGCGCGCGCGCGGTGGTGTATGGCAAGCTGGTCAGCCTCAGCGGCGAGCGGGTGCGGCTGACGTTCTGGGCCGACACCATCAGCCCGCGCGAACAGAAGCTGAGCGCGGAATTCGATCTGGCGCCGGAGCAGCTGCGCGACATGGCGCACCGCATGGCGGACATGGTGTACGAGGCGCTGCTGGGCGAAAAGAGCCTGTTCTCCAGCCGCATCGCCTACATCACCCAGAGCGGCAAGGAATACCGGCTGCAGATCGCCGACATGGACGGCCGCCGCGCGCAGACGGTGCTGCGCTCGCGCCTGCCTATCATGTCGCCGGCGTGGAGCCCGGACGGCACGCGGCTGGCCTATGTCTCCTTCGAGCAGCAAAAGCCGGTGATCTACGTGCAGGACCTGGTCAGCGGCCAGCGCCGCGTGCTGGCCAATTTCCGCGGCAGCAACTCGGCGCCGGTGTGGAGCCCGGACGGGCGGCGGCTGGCGGTGGTGCTGACCACCAGCGGCAACTCGCAGGTGTACCTGATCAATGCCGACGGCGGTGGCGTGCAGCGTTTTTCCTATAGCGACGCCATCGACACCGAGCCGGCGTTCAGCCCGGACGGTCGCCAGATCGTGTTCGTGTCCGACCGCAGCGGCAGCCCGCAGCTGTACGTGCAGGCGCTGGACGGCGGCCGCAACGCCCGCCGAGTCACCTTCGAGGGGAACTATAACGTGTCGCCGACGTTCTCTCCCGATGGGCGCCAGATCGCCTACGTCCGCCGCGAAGGCGGCCGTTTCAAGGTGATGCTGCTCGATCTGGCCAGCGGCGACAACCGCCTGATCAGCAACAGCGCCTTCGACGAATCGCCAAGCTTCGCCCCCAACGGCAAGATGGTGCTGTACGCCAGCGAAGAGGGCGGCCGCAGCGTGCTGTACGCCGCCGCCACCGCCTATCCCGGCCGCGTGCGGCTGGGCACTCTCGGCGGCCAGGTGCAGGATCCGGCCTGGGGGCCATTCAATCCTTGATGCGCTGCCGGCGGTACGCGCATCATGTTGCCAGTTAATCCATCCCATCCGATGCAGGAGAGCCGAATGAAAAAATCACCGTTTATCGTCGCCATCGCGGCGGCGCTGCTGGCCGCGTGTGCCAGCACCCCGGCGCCGGTCGTCAGCAACCCGCCGGCCGCCACCGTGCCGAGCGCACCGAGCGTGGCCACCGTCGATGTCACCGGCAGCGAGCCGGTGCTGCAGGGTGGCAAGGTCAGCGCCGCGCAACTGGCGGCAGCGGTGAAGGCGGCGCCGGACCAGCGCAGCGCGCAGGCGCTGCTCAACGGTCACAGCGTGTACTTCGACTTCGATCAGTCGGTGGTGAAAGACGACCAGCGCGGCGTGGTGGAAGGCAATGCCGCCTTCCTCAACCGCTTCAGCAGCAAGGTGCTGGTGCAGGGCAATACCGACGCCCGCGGCAGCCGCGAGTACAACCTGGCGCTGGGCCAGCGCCGTGCCGAAAGCGTGAAGCAGTCGCTGGAAGTGCTGGGCGTGAAGCCGGTGCAGATCGAGGCGGTCAGCTTCGGCAAGGAAAAACCGCGTGCCGAGGGTGACAGCGAAGCGGCCAACGCCGAAAACCGCCGCGCCGACTTCGTCTACCCGCAGTAATGTGTTGACCCGGTTGCGGGATGGCGCCACGTCGTCCCGCGCTGTTTTTCAGGATGCCACCATGAGCTTGCCCCGCCTGTTGCCCGTCGCCGCCCTCAGCCTGCTGCTGGGCGCCTGTGCCACCACCAGCGATATCGAACAGACCCGCCGCGAACTGGACGCCGCCAAGCAGCAGACCAGCGCGCGGCTGACCGAGGTCGAGGCGCGGCTGTCCAACGAGCGGCTGCTGGACCTGGTCAAGGAAGTGGCCACCCTGCGCAGCGAAATGGCGGCACTGCGCGGCCAGAACGAGATGCTGCAGCACCAGCAGGGCGAAGTGCTGAAGCGGCAGAACGACCTGTACGCCGACCTCGACCTGCGCCTGGGCAAGCTGGAGCAGCCGGCCAGCAACCCGGCGGCGAGTGGCGAGGCGGAGGCCGGCGCCAGTCCGGCGGCACCACTGGTCAGCCCGGCGCAGGATGCGCTGAACAAGGCGCTGGCGACGCTGCGCAACCGCGAGTTTGCCCGCGCGGTGCCGGAGCTGAAGGCGGTGATGGACAAGTTCCCGGCCAACAGCGAGGCGCAGGAAGCCAGCTACTGGCTGGGGGTGGCGCACACCTACCTCAAGCAGTACGACGCCGCCATCGACATCCACCGCCGTTTTGCCGAGCAGTATCCGGCGCACGTGCGGGCGCCGGAGGCGCTGCGGCTGATGGCGGAAAACCAGATCGAGCTGCAGCAGAAGGACCAGGCCAAGGTCACCCTGCGCAAGCTGCTCAAGCTGTACCCGAACAGCGCGGCGGCGACCAAGGCGCGCGAGCGGCTGGCAAAACTGTAACGTAGCGGCCTGCCGGCGCGCCGAAAACGTCAAAAGCGGCCATTGGCCGCTTTTTTTGTGGCGCCGGCGCGGGTGCCGGCTGCAAGTCAGCTCGGCAAGCCCTTGCCGAATCAGGTAAAATCGCGTTTTTCCCCTCCTTGATGGAACCCGCCTCCATGATCGAAGTTGGCATCGTGATGGGTAGCAACAGCGACTGGGAAGTCATGCAGAACGCCGCGCGCGTGCTGAAGGACTTCGGTGTCGCGTTCGAAACCCGCGTCGTCTCCGCGCACCGCACTCCCGACCTGCTGTTCCAGTACGCCGAAGAAGCCGAAGCGCGTGGCCTGAAGGCCATCATCGCCGGCGCCGGCGGTGCCGCGCACCTGCCGGGCATGCTGGCCGCCAAGACCCACGTTCCGGTGCTGGGTGTACCGGTGCCGTCCAAATACCTGCGCGGCGAAGATTCGCTGCTGTCCATCGTGCAGATGCCGAAGGGCATTCCGGTGGCCACCTTCGCCATCGGCGAAGCCGGTGCCGCCAATGCCGCGCTGTTCGCGGTGGCGATGCTGGGCAATGCGCAGCCGGAACTGGCGGACAAGCTGAAGGCCTTCCGCAAGCAACAGGAACAGACCGTGCTGGCGATGAGCCTGCCGGAGGTGGACTGACATGGCGGCCATCCTGCCCCCGGCGATGCTGGGCATACTCGGCGGCGGCCAGCTGGGCCGCATGTTCGTTACCGCCGCCAAGCGCATGGGCTATCGCGTCACCGTGCTGGACCCGGACGCCAATGCGCCGGCCGCCGACTTTGCCGACGTGCACCTGTGTGCGCCGTTCAATGACGCCGCCGCGTTGCAAACGTTGGCCGCAAGCTGCGCCGCGGTAACCACCGAATTCGAGAACGTCAACGCCGACGCGATGCGCGCGCTGGCGAAAACCACGCGCGTGTCGCCGTCCGGCGACTGCGTGGCCATCGCCCAGGACCGCATCGCCGAGAAGAGCTGGATCAACAAGGCCGGCCTGCCGACCGCACCGTATCTGGCCATCGAGAGCGTCGCCGACATCCAGGTCGAGCTGGCACCCTACCTGCCGGGCATCCTCAAGACCGCGCGTCTCGGTTACGACGGCAAGGGCCAGGTGCGGGTCAAGACCGCCGACGAAGCCCGCGCCGCCTACGCCGACCTCGGCGGCCAGGCCTGCGTGCTGGAAAAGATGCTGGACCTGAAGCTGGAAGTGTCCGCCATCGTCACCCGCGTAAGCGCGGCGCAGGTGGCGGTGTTCCCGGTGTCGGAGAACATCCACAAGAACGGCATTCTCGACGAGTCCATCGTGCCGGCGCGCATCAGCCCGACCTTGGCCGCACAGGCGCAGGATTACGCGGTGCAGCTGGCCGAGGCGCTGGACTACATCGGCGTGCTGGCGGTGGAATTCTTCGTGCTCGCCGACGACAGCCTGGTGGTGAACGAGATCGCGCCGCGGCCGCACAACTCCGGCCACTACACCATCGACGCCTGCGTCACCGACCAGTACCAGCAGCAGGTGCGCGCCATGTGCGGCCTGTTGCCGGGCCGTACCGAGCTGCTGTCGCCGGTGGTGATGGTCAACCTGCTGGGCGACGTGTGGCGCGAGGACGGCGGCGAGCCGCTGTGGGACGTACTGATGGAAGCACCGAACGCCCACCTGCACCTGTACGGCAAGAAAGAGGCGCGTGCCGGCCGCAAGATGGGGCACTTCACCGTGCTCGCGGCCAACGTTGACGACGCGCTGGACCAGGCGCGCGCGCTGAAGGATACCTTGTAAGAAATCAGGCGGTGCCGATAAGGCATCGTCTTTTTCATGAGTCGATGCATGACGCTGCAAGGTTTGAATCACCTGACTCTGGCAGTAAGCGATCTGGAGCGTGCCTGGCAGTTCTATACCGCCGTGCTGGGTGCGAAACCGGAGGCTCGTTGGGCTGCTGGCGGCTACCTGACGCTGGGTGGACTGTGGCTGTGCCTGTCGCGGGATGACTGGCAGGGGCCGCCGCAGGCTGGCTATACGCATTATGCATTTGGTGTTGCCGAGGCGCAGTTTTCGCTGTGGGTGGCGCGCCTTCAGCGTGCCGGAGTCCATTGCTGGCGTGATAACCGCAGCGAGGGCGAGTCGTTTTATTTTCTCGACCCGGATGGCCACCAGCTGGAGCTACATGTGGGCTCACTCGCCAGCCGTCTGGCGGCATGCAGGATACGTCCCTATCAGGACATGCAGTTTTTTGATTGAAGGAATTACCATGACCGCAACCAATACCACTCTCACCAGCCTGAAGAAAATCTATTCCGGCAAGGTGCGCGATCTGTACGAGATCGACGACAAACGCATGCTGATGATCGCCTCCGACCGCCTGTCGGCGTTCGACGTGATCCTGGACGACCCGATTCCGGGCAAGGGCCAGATCCTGACCGCGATCTCCAACTTCTGGTTCGAGACGCTGAAGGACGTGGTGCCCAACCACCTGACCGGCGACAAGCCGGAAGACGTGGTGTCGGCGGAAGACCTGCCGCTGGTGGCCGGCCGCGGCGTGGTGGCCAAGCGCCTGAAGCCGGTGATGATCGAGGCCGTGGTGCGCGGCTACCTGGCCGGTTCCGGCTGGAAGGAATATCAGAAGTCCGGCACCGTGTGCGGCATCGCGCTGCCGGCCGGGCTGAAGGAGTCCAGCAAGCTGCCGCAGCCGATCTTCACGCCGTCGACCAAGGCGGCAGTGGGCGATCACGACGAGAACATCACCTTCGCGCAGTGCGAGGCCATCGTCGGCGCCGAGCTGGCGGCCAAGGTACGCGACACCGCCATCCTGCTGTACCAGACCGCGTCCGAATTCGCGGCCAAGCGTGGCATCATCATCTGCGACACCAAGTTCGAATTCGGCCTCGACGAAGACGGCACCCTGACGCTGATGGACGAGGCGCTGACGCCGGATTCCAGCCGTTTCTGGCCGGCCGACAGCTATGCCGAAGGCACCAATCCGCCGTCGTTCGACAAGCAGTTCGTGCGCGACTGGCTGGAAGCCTCCGGCTGGAACAAGCAGGCGCCGGCCCCGGCGGTACCGCTGGAGGTGCGCGAGAAGACCGCCGCCAAGTACCGCGAAGCGCTGGAAAAACTGACCGGCTAAGGCTGGCATCTGCCCGCTTGCCGCTGAACGCCCGTACCCCCCGGTACGGGCGTTTGCCTATGCCACCTGCGCCACGGATGCGGGGCGGCGCCGGCAATGGCATACTGACGCACTTTCGGCGGCCTGCGGCCAACCTTGTTCCCCATTCCTTGCGTTTTCCGGAGTACTGACATGCCAACCACCCAGCCATCGCTCAGCACCGCGCGTCTGCACCTGTTGCCGGCGGAAAGTGCGTGGGCGCGTGCCATGCTGGATTACCAGGTGCGCAACCGCGAGCATTTCGCGCCATGGGACCCGACCCCGGGCGGGATGTTCTACACCGAGCTGTTCTGGGCGATGCGCATGCGCCAGCGCGAAATGGACTGGAAGGAAAGCCGCGGCGCGCTGTTCCTGGTGATGCCGGAGAAGGAAGCCGGCCGCGTGATCGGCACCGTCAGCCTGTCCAATATCAGCCGCGGCGTGTTCCAGGGCTGCCATCTGGGCTACAACATCGATCACGCACACCAGGGCCAGGGCCTGATGCGCGAGGCGGTGGAGGCGGTGATCGCCTTTGCCTTCGGCACGCTGAAGCTGCACCGGGTGCAGGCCAACTACCAGCCGGAGAACGAGCGCAGCGCCGCGCTGCTGAAGCGGCTCGGCTTCCAGATCGAGGGCCACGCCCGCGACTACCTGTTCCTCAATGGCGCCTGGCGCGACCACGTGCTGACCGCGCTGATCAACCGCAACTACGATCACACCCCGCTGCAGGCCTGAGCGCCGGCACGAAACTTCCCTTTCTCTGCCTTGTCCAGCTGACGCCGCCGTCAGCCGGACGGCAGGATCACGAGCCAATGAAAGGAGTGAGATGACACTGGATCCGGTCGTACTGTTTTTCCTGCTGGGGCTGTTCGCGGCCCTGGCGCGTTCCGAGCTGAAGCTGCCGCCGGCCCTGTACGAGACGCTGTCGGTGTTCCTGCTGCTGGCCATCGGCCTGAAGGGCGGCGTGGCGCTGGCGAAAACGGGCAGCCCGCAGGTATTGCTGCAGGTGCTGCTGGTGATCCTGCTGGGCACGCTGCTGACGCTGCTCGCTTTCGGCATCCTGCGCTGGCGCCTGAACCGTGCCGATGCGGCGGCCACCGCCGCCCATTACGGCTCGGTCAGCGTGGTGACCTTTGCGGTCGCCGCCAGCTTCCTCGCGCGGCAGGGCATCGAGGCCGAGCCGCAACTGACGCTGTTCCTGGCAGTGATGGAGATGCCGGCGCTGGTGGTGGGGGTGCTGCTGGCGCGGCTGGGCGACGGGCAGCAGCTGCGCTGGGGGCAGCTGGCGCACGAGGTGTTCCTCGGCAAGAGCATGGTGCTGTTGCTCGGCGGGCTGGTGATCGGCTGGCTGGCCGGGCCGGCGGGCATCGTCAGCCTGTCGCCGCTGTATGTCGACCTGTTCAAGCCGGTGCTGTCGCTGTTCCTGCTGGAGATGGGGCTGCTGACGGCGGCCAAGCTCGGCGGCTTGCGGCGCCAGGGCGGCTTCGTGGTGCTGTTCGGGCTGCTGGTGCCGCTCGGCTTTGCCTGCATCGGCCTTGGCAGTGCCTACGCCATGGGGCTGTCGGCGGGCGGGGCGCTGCTGCTGGCGACCCTGTGCGCCTCGTCTTCCTATATCGCCGCCCCGGCCGCGATGCGTATCGCGGTGCCCGAGGCCAATCCGGCGCTGTCGCTGGCGGCCAGCCTGGGGGTGACCTTTCCGTTCAACCTGCTGTTCGGTATCCCTTTGTACTGGATGCTGACACAATGGCTGTATGCCTGAGGAGCGTGCGATGACCTTTCATACCAAGAAACTGTTGACCATCGTCACCGAGGCGGTGCTGGAAGCGCCGCTGGTGAAAGTGCTGCAGCAGCTCGGCGCCCACGGCTATACCGTCAGCGATGCCCGTGGTGGCGGCAGCCACGGCGTGCAGGGCGGCGGCTGGTCGTTCGAGGGCAATATCCGCGTCGACGTGGTATGCGATACGGCGGTGGCGGAGGCGATTGCCGCGCATTGTCAGCAGGCTTACCTGCCGCACTACGGCCTGATCCTCTACGTGTCCGATGTCGGTGTGCTGCGTGCCGACAAGTTCTGATCCCCGCTTGCAGGGTGTGCGATGAAGCCTTTTCAGCTGACGGCCAGCGATGGTCACGTAATCCACGGTGTGTCATGGCCGACGCAGCAGGCGCCGCGCGGCGTGCTGGTGATTGCCCACGGCATGAGCGAGCACGCCGAGCGCTACGATGTGCTGGCCGGGCGGCTGGCCGCTGCCGGTTACTGGGTCTACGCCCACAACCACCGCGGCCACGGCCGCGAGGCGCCGCTGCCGGGCTGGTTCGCCGCGCACGACGGCTGGTCGCTGGTGGTCGATGACCTGCGCGAGGTGGTCGATCATGCCGCGGCGGCACATCCGCAGACCCCGCTGGTGCTGTACGGCCACAGCATGGGCAGCTTCGTGGCGCGCGCCTTTTTCCTGCGCTACGGCCAGCGCCTGTCCGGCATGGTGCTGTCCGCCACCGGCTATCGCCAGCGGGTGCTGGCACGGCTGATGCGCGGCGTGGCAAGGTTGGCCGCAAGGCTGGGCGGCGCCGCCAGCCCCAGCCGGCTGATGACGGCGCTGGTGTTCGGCAGCTTCAATCTCGGCTTCATGCCGACGCGCACCACGCTGGACTGGCTATCGCGCGATGCGGCGCAGGTGGACGCCTATCTCGCCGATCCGCTGTGCGGCCAGTTTCCGACACCGCAGCTGTGGATCGACCTGTTCGGCGGCATCATCGCGCTGGAGCAGGGCGAGGCCGCCGGGCGCGGCCTGCACGATTGCCCGGTGTGGCTGCAGGCCGGCAGCCGCGATCCGGTCAGCCTCGGCAAGTTCGGCCTCGGCCAGTTGGCGCGGCGCTACCGCAAGGCCGGGCTGCGCGACGTGACGGTGACGGTGTATCCCGGCGCCCGCCACGAGATGCACCACGAGACCAACCGCGCCGAGTTCGAGGCCGATCTGCTGGCCTGGCTCAACCGCGTCTGCCGTTCAGCCAAATAGCACCAGTCCCCATACCAGCAGCAGGTTGACGAGGCCCAGCAGCTGCGCCGCGCTGCCCATGTCCTTGGCGCGCTTGGCCAGCGGGTGGCGTTCCAGCGAGGTGTGGTCCACCGCCGCCTCGATCGCGGAATTGAGCAGCTCGATGATCAGCGTGGCGATGGAGCTGGCCACCAGCAGCGCGCGCGCCAGCGGCGTGGCATCGACCACGAACAGTGCCAGCGGCACAAGCAGTAGCGCCAGCAGCGACAACTGGCGGAAGGCGTCCTCGTGGCGGAAGGCGGCGCGCAGGCCGTCCAGCGAGTAGCCGAAGGCGTTCAGCAGGCGGCGTACGCCGGTTTTGCCCTTGAACGGGCTTTCTTGATGCGGTGTCATCCGTTTCCTGTTTCGGTAATGCTGTCCGGCGTCACGCGCCAGTGCAGCCGTGCGGCCAGCGCGGGGTTCAGCCACGCGCGGCCCTGTCCGTCGATCAGCAGCCAGCCGGCCACGCCCAGCGCGCGCGCATGGCGTGCGGCCAACCCTGGCCCGTCCAGATACAGCGGTTTGCTGGCGACGTCGGAGCGCAGTCCGGCATCGCTGGCGGGCGCGATCAGCACCGTCGCCGACTGCAGGTGGCAGTCGCTGTTGCCGTCGCGCGGGTCGATCAGGTGGCAATGGCGGCGACCGTCGCGCAGCACATGGCGCTGGTAGTCGCCGGAGGTGCCGATCGCCTCGCCATCGTGCAGCGGCAGCGTCGCCATCGCCTCGTTGCGGCGCGGGTGGCGGATGCCGACCTGCCACGGCGTGCCGTCGGCTTTCTGCCCCAGCGCCATGATATTGCCGCCAATATTAAGCAACGCTGAACGGATGCCGGCGGTCTGCAATTGCCGCCGCGCGCGATCCAGCGCCCAGCCCTTGGCCATGCCGCCGACGTCGACCTGCACCGTGCGCTTGTCGCTGCGCACCTCGCCGTCGGCGCTGATGCGCAGGTCGCGCAGCCGCGGCCGGCTCGCCACCAGCGCCTGCAGCGCCGTCATGTCCACGGCCGTGCTGGCCGGCGTGTCCTGGTGAAACCCCCACAGCGCCACCAGCCGGCCGATCGCCGGCGAGAACAGCCCGTCGCTGCGCGCCTCCAGCGCCTGTCCGCTGCGCAGCAGTTCCAGCAGTTCCGGCGACGGCCGGTACGGCTGGCCGCTGGCAAGGGCGCGGTTCAGGCGGCCGGCGTCGCTGTCCGGCTGCCACGGGTGCAGCAGCCGGTGCAGGCGGTCCAGCTCGGCCAGCACCGCGGCGGCAGCCTGCTGTGCCTGCTGCGGCGTGGCGGCGTTGAGCTTCAGCTCGACACGGGTGCCGAACACGTAGCTTTCCTGCTGCCACGGCGCTGGCGGCTCGCTGCAGGCGGCGAGGCCGGACATGACAAGGGCGGCCAGCGCCGCCCTTGTGGTGAAGCAGGTTGGCCGCATCAGCGCCGTTCCGTCACCGCGCGTTCCAGCGCATCAATGAACAGGCCGGCGACGTCGATGTCGCTGTGGTTCATGATTTCACGGAAACATGTCGGGCTGGTGACGTTGACTTCGGTCAGGTAGTTGCCGATCACGTCCAGCCCGGCCAGCAGGATGCCGCGCCGTTTCAGCTCCGGCGCCAGCCCCTCGGCGATCTCGCGGTCGCGCGCGCTCAGTGGCCGCACTTCGCCACGGCCGCCGGCGGCGAGGTTGCCGCGGTTGTCGCCGCCCTGCGGGATGCGCGCCAGGCAGTAGTCGACCGGCACGCCGTCGATCACCAGGATGCGTTTGTCGCCGTCGCGGATTTCCGGGATGTAGCGCTGCGCCATGATGGTGCGCTGCCCCTGTTCGGACAGGGTTTCGATGATCACGTTCAGGTTCGGGTCGTCCGGCCGCGCGCGGAATATGCTGCTGCCGCCCATGCCGTCCAGCGGCTTGAGGATGGCGTCGTGGTGCTGGCGCACGAAGGCCAGCAGCCGCGACGGTTGCGAGGTGACCAGCGTCGGCGCGGTGAACTCGGCAAAGTTGAGGATGGCCAGCTTCTCGTTGAAGTCGCGCAGCGCCTGGCCCTTGTTGAACACGCGCGCGCCCTCGGCCTCGGCCAGCGTCAGCAGCTGGGTGGCGTACAGGTACTCCAGGTCGAACGGTGGGTCCTTGCGCATCACCACCGCGCTGAACGAATTCAGCGGCAGGCGCTGCCCGTCGCTGGCGCGGAACCAGTCCTTGCCGTCCTTGCCGGTGAGGCTGACGCTGACGACGTCGGCCTGGATGCGGCCGCCCTCGATGGCGATGTCGCGCGCCTCGCAGAAGTAGATCGCGTGCTGGCGTGCCGCCGCCGCTTCCATCATCGCGAAGGTGCTGTCTTTCTTGATCTTGAAGCCGGCCAGCGGGTCGGCAATGAACAGGATTTTCATTCGGGCCTCACTCGGCGTCAGGGTCGGTCGCTTCCAGCTCCAGCGCGGCGGCCAGCATCGCCAGCCGTGCGATCACGCCGTAAGCGTAGAAGCGGTTGGGGGCGTCGTTCGGCGCCGCCTTGTGGTCGGGCAGGCAGTGCTCTTCGAACGACAGCGGCACGAACTGCATGCCGGGGGCGTTGAGGTTTTCGTCGATGCCGCGCCCGGTGTGCACGCGGTAGAAGCCGCCGATCACGTAGCGGTCCATCATGTACACCACCGGCTCGGCGACGCCGTCGTTGACGCATTCGAAGGTGTACACCCCTTCCTGCACGATGACTTCGTTGACTTCCAGTCCTTCCTTCACCACCGCCATCTTGTTGCGCGCCTTGCGGTTGAGGCCGCGTACCTCGTCGCCACTCTTCACGCTCATGATGCCCATGCCGTAGGTGCCGGCGTCGGCCTTCACGATCACGTACGGTTCGTGGCTGATGCCGTATTCACGGTACTTGATGCGGATTTTTTCCAGCATCTGTTCCACCAGCTCGGCGAGCTGGTCCTCGCCCTGGCGAGACTGGAAGTCGAGGCCCTTGGCGGCGAAGAAGTAGGGGTTGATCAGCCACGGGTCGATCGACAGCATCTGCGCGAAGTCGGCGACCACCTTGTCGTAGGCGGCAAAGTGGTTGGTCTTGCGCCGCACCGCCCAGCCGGCGTGCAGCGGCGGCAGCAGGTTCTGTTCGATGTTCTTCAGGATGTCCGGCAGGCCGGCGGAGAGGTCGTTGTTGAGCAGCACGATGCAGGGGCTGAAACCGTCGGCCAGCACCACGCGGTTGCCGCGCCGCTCCAGCGGCTCGACGGTGATGATGTCGCCGCCCGCGGCAGTCAGCTGCGTCGGTTCGGTGATTTCCGGGTTTAGCGAGCCCAGGCGCACCTTCAGTCCGGCCTGCTGGAAGATGTGCACCAGCGCCGCCACGTTCTGCAGGTAGTAGGTGTTGCGGGTGTGGTTTTCGGGGATCAGCAGGATGCTCTTCGCTTCCGGACAGGCTCGCTCCACCGCGCTCTGCGCTGCCTGTACCGCCAGCGGCAGGAAGTCTGGATTCAGGTTGTTGAAGCCGCCGGGAAAGAGGTTCATGTCCACCGGAGCCAGCTTGAAACCGCTGTTGCGCAGGTCAACCGAGCCGTAGAACGGGGCTGCGTGGTTGTTCCACTGCTTGCGGAACCAGTGCTCGATGTGCGGCTGTGCCGCCAGGATGCGGCTTTCCAGTTCCAGTAACGGTCCGGTGAGTGCCGTGGTCAGGTGCGGTACAGTCATGAATCCCTCTCTTGCCCGTCAATCGATGAGTGTCAGTTTAACTGCAGGATGGTGGGGTCGCGACAGGGCTTATTCAAGTCAAAATGCAAACAGGCCGGCAAATGCCGTCGCCTGCGGCAGTTGCCGGCCTGCCATCGCGCCGATGGTCGCCAGTCGGATTCAGCGCGGGCGGCTTACAGCGGCCACGGTTCGTTATAGGCCTGCTGGTACAGCGCGCGCAGTTTTTCCCAGTCGAAAAAGTGGTTCTGCGGGCCGTGGCTGGTGACCTTGATCGCGCCGATGACATTGGCGAGGCGGCCGGTGGTTTTCCAGTCCAGCCCCTGCTTGATGCCGTACAGCAGGCCGGCACGGAAGGCGTCGCCGCAGCCCATCGGGTCCAGTGGCTTGATCGGCATCTGCACCCGCGGAATCAGGTGGATGGTGTCGTCGGCGTAGATCTCGGCGCCCTTGGAGCCGCGGGTGACGATCAGCGCCTCGACCTTGCCGGCCAGCACCTCTACCGGCAGCCCGGCGCGTTCGCGCATCAGCTCGCTCTCGTAGTCGTTGATGGCGACATAGCTGGCCAGTTCCACGATCTCGTTCAGTTCCTCGCGCGACAACAGCGGCAGCTCCTGGCCGGGGTCGAAGATGAACGGGATGCCGGCCTCGTGCAGCTCGCGGGTGTGCTGCAGGAAGGCGGCGTGGCCGCCAGGCGATACAATCGCCACCTCGATGCGCTGTGGCACGTCGGCGATGTGGTTGACGGTGGCGTGGTCCATGGCGCCGGGATGGAAGGCCATCAGCTGGTTGCCATCCTTGTCGGCGATGCCGAAGCACTGCGAGGTGTACTGGCCGCGGATGGTGCGGATGAAGCGGTCGTCGACGCCGGCGCGCTTCAGGTGCTGGCGGTAGGGCTCGAAGTCCTCGCCCACCGCGCCCATCACCAGCGGTGTCTCGCCGAGCAGGCACAGGCTGTAGGCGATGTTGCCGGCCGGGCCGCCAAACTCGCGGCGCATGGTCGGCACCTTGAAGGTGGTCGAGATCTTGTGCAGCTGATCGGGCAGAATATGGTTATCGAAGCGGTCTTCGAAATTGAACAGCGTGTCGTAGGCTAGCGCCCCGCAAACGAGAATGGACATGGCCCGTGCGTCAACAGAAGGGGAATCGACCATTCTATCACGAAGCCGCGGCCGTGCCGCGCTGAACTGTGGCGTACTGGTGGCGATCTAACGCCATCTGACGCATTACTCCGGAATAAACTGATGTCTGTAAAAACCATGCTTTCGCGCCGCCTGCTGCTGGGCGGCCTGTTGCTGCTGCCGCTGGGTGCCGTGGCCGGCGGCCTGCTGGACAGCGCCGTGCTGACCGAGCTTAACGGCAAGCCGGCCAGCTTTGCCCGCTACCAGGGCAAGACCACGGTGGTGAATTTCTGGGCCACCTGGTGTGCGCCGTGCCGCAAGGAGATGCCGCTGCTGTCGGCGCTGGCGCCAAGGTTGGCCGCACGCCAGGTGCGCTTCGTCGGCATCGCGCTGGACCAGCCGGGCGAGGTGGCGGCCTACCTGAAGCAGCTGCCGGTCAGCTATCCGGTGCTGATGAGCGATGGTGAGGGCATCGCGCTGATGCGCGCGCTGGGCAACCGCAGCGGCGGGCTGCCGTTTACCGTGGTGCTGGACGAACAGGGCCGGCCGCTGGCGCGCCTCGCCGGGCTGGTGAGCGAGGCGGAGCTGATGAAGGCGCTGCCGCTGCGCTGACGGCGTTGCGGCCAACCCTGGGCGTCTGGCGCTGAGGCGGCGCGCACGCTGACGCCGCCGCTCAGATCATCACTTCGGCGGCGGTTTTCGCCGCTGCTGCCGCCGCCGCGGTCGCCGGCGCATCCAGCAGCTGGCGCACCTGTTGCTGCAGTTCGTCGCGCAGTTGCTGCAGCTGGTTCACGGTCTGCTCGTCGGCGTCCTGCAGTTCGAACTGGCGCCAGGTCAGTACCCGCTCGTTGAGGGTGTACAGCTGCTGGTGCAGCTGGCCGATGCGGTGGTACAGCGGGTGCTGGCCGAAGTAGGCACTGCCGGCACCGTGATACCAGTTGTCGAAATCGCGGTAGCTGTTGCTGTTCTCCTGCTGTGGCAGCTCGCGCGATCCCTGCTGCAGCCAGTCGATCAGGCGGTTGCTGGCCTGGCGGTGCGCCAGCTCCAGGTTGAACAGCTTGGTGTCGTCGCCGGTCCAGCGCCGTTTGCTGGCCAGCTGCCAGGCGGCGGCGCCCTGCCACTGCTGCGCCCAGCCCAGCAGCGCGTCCGCCGGCATCGGCCGCGCGATGCCGAAGCCCTGCGCGTGGTCGCAGCCGATGTGCAGCAGCAGGCTGCCGTGCTCGATGCTCTCCACGCCCTCGGCCACCACCGAGCGGCTGAACGCCTCCGACAACCCGATGATGCCCTGCACGATGGCGAGGTCGTCGCCGTCCTCGTGCATGTCGCGGATGAAGGACTGGTCGATCTTCAGCTTGCCGGCCGGCAGCCGCTTCAGGTACAGCAGCGAGGAGTAGCCGGTGCCGAAATCGTCGAGCGAGAACTCCACCCCCAGCTCGCGGCAGGTGGTCATCAGCGCGCCGACGCGGGTGATGTCCTTCAGCGCGGTGCTTTCCAGTACCTCGATTTCCAGCATTCCGGCCGGCAACTCCGGGTATTCCGCCAGCAGCGCCGCCAGCCGTTCGGCGAAGTTGTCCTGCTGCAGGTGATAGGCGGAGATGTTGACGCTGACCGGCAGCGTCATGCCCTGCGCCTGCCAGAAGCGCATCTGCGCCAGCGCGCTGCGCAGCACCCATTCGCCCAGCGCGATGTCCAGCGCGCTGCCTTCGGCGTCGTCAAGGAAGTGGGCCGGGGTCAGCAGGCCCTTGTCCGGATGCTGCCAGCGCATCAGTGCCTCGGCGCCGACCACGCTGCCGTCGCGCATATTGACCTTGGGCTGGTAGAACAGGCACAGCTCGCCTTGCTGCAGCGCCTGCGCCAGCCGCCCCAGCCCTTCCTGGCGGAAGCGGCTCTGGCGGTCGTGCTCGGCGTCGAAGATCTGGTAGCCGTTGCGACCCTTTTCCTTGGCCTGGTACATCGCCTGGTCGGCGTGGCGCAGCAGGGTGTCCGGGTCCTGCTCGTCCTGCGGATACAGCGTGACGCCGATGCTGGCCGAGATCTCGATGTGGATGTCGCCCAGCAAGACCGGGTGGGCGACGGTGTCCAGTACCCGCTGCAGGCTGTGGCGGCAGGTCTGCAGGTCGGGCAGGCCGGACAGCAGCAGCACGAACTCGTCGCCGCCCAGCCGCGCCAGGGTGTCGCCGCCCTGCAGCGTGTGCTGCAGCCGCTCGGCGACCTGCACCAGCAGGCGGTCGCCGACCTCGTGGCCGTAGCGGTCGTTGACCGCCTTGAAACCGTCCAGATCCATGAAACAGATCGCCAGCCAGTGGCCGCTGTGCTGCGCCTGGGCGATGGCCACCTTCATGCGGTCGGCCAGCAGCACGCGGTTGGGCAGCTGGGTGAGCGGGTCGTGGTGCGCCATCTGCGCCAGCCGGTTTTCCTGCGCCTTCATCACCGTGATGTCGGCGAACACCGCGATGTAGTGGCGCACATTGCCGGACTGGTCGTGGATCACCGACACCGACAGCAGCAGCGGTGCCACCTCGCCATCCTTGCGCCGGTTCCAGATCTCGCCCTGCCAGTGGCCGCTGCTCTGCAGCTTGTCGCGCATGGCGAGGTAGAACACCGAGTCGTGGCGTGCTGACTGCAGCTTGCGCGGGGTATGGCCGATCAGCTCGTCGCGCTCGTAGCCGGTGATGCTGCAGCAGGCGCGGTTGACGTCCAGCAGCCGGCCGCGGGCATCGGCAATGATGATGCCGTCGTGGGAGTGCTTGAACACGCCGGCCAGCAGTCGCAGCCGTTCTTCGGCGCGGGTCTGCTCGGTGATGTCGTTCCAGGCGCCGATGATGCCGGCGATGTCGCCGTGGTCGTTGTAGAACACGTCCTTGGACAGGATCACCTCGCGGCGCTGCTGGCGCTGGGTGACGATGCTGGCCTGGTAGTCGAGGTGCGGCTGGCCGGCGAGCAGTTCGGCGTCGTGCAGGCAGTGCACCGCGGCGATGTCGGCCGGCCACAGCTCGGCCGGGGTCTTGCCGCGGATGTCGATGCGGCCGTAGCCGGTGACGCGGGTGAAGGCGGCGTTGCAGCCGAGGAAGCGCCCCTGCGCGTCCTTGTAGAACATCGGGATCGGGATCGCCATCAGCAGCATGTCGGCAAAGCGCTGGCTCTTGGCCCAGTGCTCGTCGGCGGACTGCACCGCCGCCGCCATGCGGTTGAAGGCGGCGCCAAGGCGGCCGATCTCGTCGTGGCGGCTTTCCGGCGCCCGCGTCAGCAGCTTGCCTTGCCCCAGCGCCTCGGCGGCGAGGGACAGGTATTGCAGCCGCCGGCTCAGCCACAGCGTGACCCAGATCATCCAGCCGGTGGCGAGGATGATGCCGGCGACGATCAGCGGCCCGGTGCGCTGCGCGAGGCCGCTGAGCATGCGGCTGGATTCGCTCTGCCGCAGGCCGGCCTGGATCTGGCCCTGGCTGATCTTGAAGCGGGTGTCGAAGATGTCGTCGTCGCTGTCCGGCAGCGAGCGGTCCGCTTGCGGCTGCAGGCCATCGGCGAGGCCGGCGCGCGCCAGCTCCTTGCCGCTGGAGTCGCGGATGATCAGGTAGGCAATGTCGCCGCCGTGGGTCAGCTCGCTGGCGATCTCCTGCAGCGTGATGAAGTCGCGCTCCAGTAGCGGCGCGATCAGCGCAGCCTGCAGCTCGCTGTGCAGGCTGCGGGTGCGCAGTTGTGCCTGCGCCACCGCGGTGTCCTGCAGCACGCGCACGCTCTGCCAGGCAATGCCGGCAAACACCAGCAGCTGGATCAGCAGCAGCACCGGGATGATGGCCCATTTCAGCGAACGGGGACGCAGCGGCAGACGCATTATCGCAGCAGCCCTTTCAGATCCCGGACGAACGGATCCAGCGCGCGCATGTCCTGCTCGCTGACCGGGCGCAGGCCGCCGTGGTTGAGGTCGCGGCTGAAGGCGCGCCCCTGCGGCGTGTCATTGGCAAAGGTCAGCAGCTGTTGCTGCAGCCGTGCCAGCCGCGCGCTACCGAGGCGCTTGTGGCCGAGGTACAGCTGCGGCGTGGTGTGCGGCAGCCGGGCCAGGATGCGGATCCTGGTATGGATGTCGCCGCCGAACTGGTGCAGCGCGCTGACCGAGATGATGGCGGCCGCCGACTCGCCGCTTAGCAACGCCGCCAGCGAATTGGCGTGGCTGCCGGTGGGGTGGATCACGAGGTGCTGGCCGGGGTGATAGCCGGCCTGGCTCAGGTAGCGCTGTGCCGCCAGGGTCAGGTTGGCCAGACGGTCGCTGGTCGACACCGTCTGGCCGCGCAGCTGCGCCAGCTCGCGGATGCCGTCACGGCGGGTGACCAGCAGCGGCTCCAGGTCGGCCAGCGGTCGCGCCAGCGGCTGGTAGTCCTGCTCCAGCTGCGCCAGGCGTCCGAAGTAGGGCGAGGTGGCGATGATGTCGTAGCGCCCCTGGCGCGTGCGCTCGAGGAAAAAACTGTAGTCGGCGGCGCTTTCCAGCGTCACCGGTTGTTGCAGGGTGCGTTCCAGCTCGGCGCGCAGCGGCTCGTACAGCGTGGCCAGCTTGCGGGCCGACATATAGGGCACCACGCCCAGCACCAGCGAGGCGGCGGCGTGCGCGCTTGGCAGCAGGCACAGCCACAGCAGGCCGGCGGTCAGTAGGTTCTTGGCCATCCATCCAGTCTCGTTATCGTTGGGTCGCCATGGCGCGCTGCGGCATGGACACGATGGCAGGATCGTCAATGACAATGGAATTTAATTGCGCGATTGCCTCGCCAATGATGAAGCAAATACGCGGCGGGTGCAAAAACGGGAACTGATCTGGCGCAAACGAGGTGAAAAATCTATCGAAATGCGGCAATGCACAACAATGCCGTTGCGATGAGCCATGAGGCGTTGCGGCCAACCCTGGGCGCAGGTTGGCCGCAAGCGGGGGAGATGGCACCGGCCGCGCCCGGCGCGCCGGACGGGCACTATCCGGCGCTCAGATGCTGGCGGCCAGCCGCGCGCCCTGGTCGATGGCGCGCTTGGCGTCCAGCTCGGCGGCGACATCGGCGCCGCCGATCAGGTGCACCGGCTTGCCGGCGGCAAGCAGCGGCTGCTGCAGTTCGCGCAGCGGGTCCTGCCCGGCGCAGACGATGATGTTGTCCACCGCCAATACCTGCGCTTCGCCCTTAATGGTCACGTGCAGCCCGGCATCGTCGATCCTGTCGTAGCTGATGCCGGCAATCATCTGCACCTTCTTCATCTGCAGGCTGGCGCGGTGGATCCAGCCGGTGGTCTTGCCCAGCCCGTCGCCGACCTTGCTGCTCTTGCGCTGCAGCAGGTAGATCTCGCGCGGGCTGGGGTGCGGCTGCGGCCCCTGCGGCGCCAGGCCGCCGGCGTGCGCCAGCTGCATGTCCACCCCCCACTCGCGCATGAAGGCGGCGGTATCCAGCGAGCTGGATTGGCCCTCGTGGCTGAGGAATTCCGCGGTATCGAAGCCGATGCCGCCGGCGCCGATGATCGCCACTTTGCGGCCAACCGGTTTGCCGTGCTTCAGCACGTCGAGGTAGCTCAGCACCTTTGGGTGTTTGATGCCGGGGATCGCCGGTAGCCGCGGCGCGATGCCGGTGGCGAGGATCACCTCGTCAAAGCCTTGCAGCTCGGCGGCGCTCACGCGCTGGTTCAGCCGCAGCGTGACGCCGGTCAGTTCGATGCGGCGCGCGAAGTAGCGCAGCGTCTCGTGGAACTCCTCCTTGCCCGGGATCTGCTTGGCGACATTGAACTGGCCGCCGATCTCGCTGGCGCTGTCGAACAGCGTCACCGCGTGGCCGCGCCCGGCGGCGATGGTGGCAAACGCCATGCCGGCGGGGCCGGCGCCGACCACCGCCAGTTTTTTCGGCGTGGCGGTTTTCACGTAGTTCAGTTCGGTCTCGCGGCAGGCGCGCGGATTGACCAGGCAGCTGGTCAGCTTGCCCTGGAAGATGTGGTCGAGACAGGCCTGGTTGCAGCCGATGCAGGTGTTGATCTCGTCGCTGCGGCCCTGTGCGGCCTTGTTCACGAACTCGGCATCGGCGAGGAAGGGCCGCGCCATCGACACCATGTCGGCACAGCCGCTGGCGAGGATGTCTTCCGCCACCTCGGGGGTGTTGATGCGGTTGGTGGTGATCAGCGGAATGCCCACCTTGCCCATCAGCTTCTTGGTCACCCAGGCAAAGCCGCCGCGCGGTACGCTGGTGGCGATGGTCGGCACCCGCGCCTCATGCCAGCCGATGCCGGTGTTGATGATGGTGGCGCCGGCCTGTTCCATCTGCTGCGCCAGCTGCACCACCTCGTCCCAGCTGCTGCCGTCGTTGACCAGGTCCAGCATCGACAGCCGGTAGATGATGATGAATTCGGCGCCGACCGCGGCACGCACCGCGCGCAGCACTTCCAGCGCGAAGCGGATGCGGTTGTCGAAGCTGCCGCCCCAGTCGTCGGTGCGCTTGTTGGTGTGGCGCACGATGAACTGGTTGATCAAATAGCCTTCCGAGCCCATCACCTCGACGCCGTCGTAGCCGGCGTCCTGCGCCAGTTTGGCGCAGCGGGCGAAATCGGCGATGGTGCGCTGGATGTCGTCTTCCGACATCTCGCGCGGGCGGTAGAAGTTGATCGGCGCGCAGATCGGCGACGCCGATACCAGCTGTTCCTGGTAGCTGTAGCGGCCGGTGTGCAGGATCTGCAGCGCGATCTTGCCACCGGCGGCGTGCACCGCGTCGGTGACGACGCGGTGCTGCGGCACCTCGTGCGCGTCGGCCAGCATCGAGGCGCCCTCGGCGACGCGGCCTTCCTCGTTGGGGCCGACGCCGCCGGTGACGATCAGGCCGACGCCGCCGCGCGCGCGCTCGGCGTAGAACGCCGCCATCTTCTCGAAGCCTTGCGGCGCCTCTTCCAGTCCGGTGTGCATCGAGCCCATCAGCACGCGGTTTTTCAGCGTGGTGAAGCCCAGATCCAGTGGTGCCAGCAGGTGCGGATAAGCCGTCATGGTGTTGCCCTCGTGTGGGTTGCGGCGTTGCGGCCAGGGTTGGCCGCAAGGCAAGTTGTTGATTATTGGTCGTGTGTCAGCCTTGCTGGCGAAGATACTTACTGATCAGTAAGTTGTCAAACCCGCCATGCGCTGGCGCGGCGGGAGAGCGAGTGCGACGTGCGCGGCGGCCGTCGCGCGCGGCAGCCGGTAATGACAAGACTGCGCCTTTTGCTGGCGAAAACGGGGGTGGCTGGCGGATAATACGGCACTCGTAAAGACCGCACCGTTTACAGGGTTGTTGATGCGCCCGGGGCGCTGCGGCCGCCACATTCAGAAACAAGGTACAGCATGACTAATTTGCCCCAATGCCCGCAGTGCAGCTCGGAATTCACCTACCAGGACGGCGCGATGTTCGTCTGCCCCGAGTGCGCCCATGAGTGGTCCGCCGATGCCGCGGCAACGGAAGAGGCCGAGCCGCAGCGCGTGGTACGCGATGCCAACGGCAACGTGCTGCAGGACGGCGACAGCGTGACCGTGATCAAGGACCTGAAGGTCAAGGGTTCGTCGCTGGTGGTCAAGGTCGGCACCAAGGTGAAGAGCATCCGCCTGGTCGACGGCGATCACGACATCGACTGCAAGATCGACGGCATCGGCGCCATGCAGCTGAAGTCGGAATTCGTCAAGAAAGCCTGATCCGCCGCGCCGCAGACGCTGCGTCAAGGCCAGACACGAGAGAGGGGATGTGATGTGCCAAGCACAACAGAGGCCGGCGGTTGACTGCCACGGCAGCGCGGCGCGGCCGATCGGCCGGCGCCAGTTCGTGAAACTCGCGGCCATGGGCGGCGCCGCGGCGCTGCTGGGCAGCTTCTTGCCGCGTACGGCATACGCCGCCGGCGGCACCGAGGCGCTGCTGCTGTCGTGCATGGATTACCGGCTGGTCGACGACACCGAGCGCTTCATGGCCGGCAAGGGCATGAAGGACAAGTACGACCACATCGTGCTGGCCGGCGCCTCGCTCGGCGCGGTGACCGGCAAGTTCCCGGCGTGGAATACCGCGTTCTGGGAGCACCTCGATGTCGCCATCAGCCTGCACCACATCCACAAGGTGATGCTGCTCGACCATCGCGACTGCGGCGCCTACAAGGTGGTACTGGGCGAGGACTTCGGCCAGGCGCCGGACAAGGAAACCCGCGTCCACGCCGAAACGCTGATGTCACTGCGCAAGGCGATCCTGCAAAAGCACCCGCAGCTGCAGGTGGAGAGCTACCTGATGGCGCTGGATGGCAGCGTGCAGCAGATCGTGGCCCGCACCTGAGCCCGCGCTCACCCCGTCACCGCCGCCCGGCCTTGCCGCCGCGGCGGTTTTTTTGCGGCCAAGGTTGGCCGCAGGCGCGCGACAGGCCATAAAAAAACGCCGCTGAGGTCAGCGGCGTTGTGGCGGTAGGGCCGGAACGGGATCAGGCTTCTTCCTTGCCTTCCGGCGGCGCAATCTGTTCGGCGTAGCCGCATTCCTTCTGCGGGCACACCTTCTCGGTGCCGCGGCGCTTGGTGGTCTTGATGGTCAGGATCGGCCAGTGACACTGCGGGCACGGCTCGGCCACCGGCGGGTTCCAGGTCGCGTACTTGCACTTCGGATAGGTGTTGCAGCTGTAGAACAGCTTGCCGTAGCGGCTCTTGCGCTCGATCAGGCTGCCGGTCTTGCATTCCGGGCACTGCACGCCGGTGTCGCGCGGTTTTTCCAGCGGCTCGATGTGCTTGCACTTCGGATAGTTGGCGCAGCCGATGAACTTGCCGTAGCGGCCCTTCTTGATGTGCAGCTCGCCACCGCATTCCGGGCAGGTGCGGTCTTCGATGATGGTCGGTGCCTCCGCCTCGGCGGCGGCCTGTTCCGCGGTCTCGCCGACGTTGCGGGTGTAGTCGCAGTCCGGGTAGCCGGTACAGGCGATGAAGCGGCCGCGCTTGCCGAACTTGATCGACAGCGGCTTGCTGCATTTCGGGCAGGCTTCGTCCAGGCTTTCGGTGGTGACTTCGGCGCGGCTGATGCCTTCCTTCTCGGTCAGCTGCTTGGAGAAACCCTTCCAGAAGCTGTCCATCACCGGCACCCACTGCCGTGTGCCACTGGCAATTTCGTCGAGCTGGTTTTCCAGCTTGGCGGTGAAGTTGTAGTCGACGTACTGCGCGAAGTGCTCGGTCAGGAACTTGTTGACGATGTCGCCGGTGTCGGTCGGGTAGAAGCGCTTCTTGTCGAGGATCACGTATTCGCGATCCTTCAGCGTCGAGATGATGCTGGCGTAGGTCGACGGCCGGCCGATGCCGAACTCTTCCAGCGATTTCACCAGCGATGCTTCGGAGAAGCGCGGTGGCGGCTGGGTGAAGTGCTGCTCGCCGTACAGCTTGTCCACCGGCAGCGCGTCGCCTTCGTTCAGCAGCGGCAGCTTGGCGTTTTCCTCGTCCTCTGCGTCATCGACGTCTTCCTCGTACACCGACAGGAAGCCGGCGAACACCAGTACCTGGCCGCTGGCGCGGAAGATGCCTTCGCCGACGCTGATGTCGACGCTGGTGGTGTCGAACTTGGCCGGGGCCATCTGGCAGGCCAGCGTCCGCTTCCAGATCATGTCGTAGAGCTTGAACTGGTCGGAGGTCAGGAACGGCTTCATCGCCTCCGGCGTGCGCAGGATGGAGGTTGGCCGCACCGCCTCGTGCGCCTCTTGCGCGTTCTTGGACTTGTTCTTGTACGCCACCGGGTTCTTCGGCAGGTGCTCGGTATCGAAGCGCTCGCCGATGTAGCCGCGGATTTCCTCGACCGCCTCGTTGGCCAGTGCCACCGAGTCGGTACGCATATAGGTGATCAGGCCGACGGTGCCCTGGCCGATGTCCACGCCTTCGTACAGCTGCTGCGCGGTGCGCATCGCGCGGTCGGTGGTCATGCCCAGCTTGCGCACCGCCTCCTGCTGCAGCGTCGAGGTGGTGAACGGCGCGGCGGGGCTGCGCGATTTCTTTTTCTTCTCGATGCTGGTGACCACCGCGTCGTGGCCCTGCAGCCGTGCCAGCACGCCGGCCTGTTCCGCCTCGTTCGGCAGCGCGAACTGGTCGAGCCGTGTGCCGGCCAGCGTGGTCAGCTTGGCGCTGAACTTGGTGCGGCCCTTGTGGCTGTCCAGGTGCACCGACCAGTATTCCTGCTCGACGAAGGCCTTGATCTCGTTCTCGCGTTCGCAGATCAGGCGCAGCGCCGGGCTTTGCACGCGGCCGGCGGACAGGCCGCGGCGGATTTTCTTCCACAGCAGCGGCGACAGGTTGAAGCCGACCAGGTAATCCAGCGCGCGGCGTGCCTGCTGCGCGTCGACCAGATCCTGCGCGATGGCGCGCGGGTTGGCGATGGCGTCCAGCACCGCGTTCTTGGTGATCTCGTGAAACACCACCCGTTGCGCGGTCTTGTCCTTGAGCAGTTTTTTCTTGTTGAGGATTTCCACCAGGTGCCAGGAAATCGCCTCGCCTTCGCGGTCCGGGTCAGTCGCCAGATAGACATGGTCCACCTCGGCCACTGCCTTGACGATGGCATCAACGTGCTTGCTGTTGCGCGCCACGACCTGGTATTTCATCGCGAAGTCTTTTTCCGGATCGACGGCGCCGTTCTTCGGCACCAGGTCGCGGACGTGACCGTAGGAGGCGAGGACTTCGAAGTCCGGACCCAGGTATTTTTTCAGCGTTTTCGCCTTGGACGGCGATTCGACAATCAGCAGGTTTGAGGGCATAACGGTCTGTTTTCGGTAGTGCGCCGGGGGGCACGACAATATTGTGTATTCATCAAACAAAACAAGAGCGCAAGGTTTGCGCTCTTGATCGGGCGTTTTTCCGCTGCGGCCAACCTTTGAGGTCCGCAGCCGGGGCTTAGAACCTGTTCGCGATCTGCTGCGCTTCGGCAATACTGCGTTGAAAACGGCTTCGGAATGCTCATTTACTACTTGTAAATTCCGCTTCCTCAGCCGTTTTCGCCTTGTCTCGCTCTAGCTCGCTAGATCGTGAACACGTTCTTATTGCATCGTGGGTTCGCCGTGCAGCGCGCACAGCAGGTCTTCGCCGAGCAGGATCGGCAGTTCCGCGCCTTGTGCCCACAGCACCATCAGTGCCGCCAGCTTGGCGCTGGGCAGGGATATCTCGTCGTCCGGCATCGCCAGCAGGCGGTCGATCAGCATTTCGCGTTGTGCCGGCGACAGCGCGCCATTGTGCTCCAGGAACAGGATCAGGCCGCGAATCTCGCCGCTGAGGCGGGCATTTTCCTGCTCGCTGAAGCAGCGGAAACCGCTGCCGGCATCGGCACCGTCGTAGCTGCCGTCATTGAGCTGGTTCAGGCCGTCCAGCCAGTCCAGTGCGTCGCTGATTTCCTCGTTTTCAAAGCCGGCTGCCGCCAGCTGGCGACCGAGGTCGTCACGTTCCGGGCAGGCTGCGGGGTCGTTGAATTCTTCGAGAAGATAGGCGAGAACATCAAACATCTTTATTTAATCATCGGGTTAGGTGGGACGGCTTGGCGCCGGTGATCGGCGCTGGTAGCGCCCGCCGTCCAGACTTTCGATGTGTCCGGCCAGCTCAAGCTCAAGAAGCATCGCGTAAAGCTCCCCTGCCGTCAACTTGAGTCGTGCCGCCAGGGTGTCGCTGTCGACCGGGTCGTAGCCGATGGCGGCCAGCAACGGGTGCGCGCCAGCGTCGCTGGCAGCGGGCGTTGCCGCGGTGCTGACGACGGGGGCCGTCGCCAGTCGGCCGATCTCGTCCAGCACGTCGTCGGCGCTTTCCACCAGCCGGGCGCCGTCCTTGATCAGGCGGTGGCAGCCGCGCGCCTGCGGGTTGTGGATGGAACCGGGGATGGCCATCACGTCGCGGCCGGCTTCCAGCGCCAGCCGCGCGGTGATCAGCGAGCCGCTCTGCGGCGCGGCCTCGACCACCAGACAGCCGCGGGCGAGGCCGGCGATGATGCGGTTGCGCTGCGGGAAGTGACCGGCCAGCGGCGGGGTGCCGAGCGCGAACTCGGACAGGATCAGGCCGTGGCCGGCGATGCGGTGCGCCAGCTCGCGGTTGCGCGCCGGATAGACGCGGTCGATGCCGGTGCCGATCACGGCGATGGTGCTGGCGGCCTCGGGCAGCGCGCCCTCGTGCGCGGCGGCGTCGATGCCGCCGGCCAGTCCGCTGACGATGCTGTAGCCGTGCGCGGCCAACCTTTGCGCAAAGTCGCGGGCATTGTCCGCACCCTGCGGCGTGGCGTGGCGGCTGCCGACCACCGCCAGCATCGGCTGCGCAAGCAGGCTGCGCCGGCCGCGGGCGAACAGCAGCGGCGGGGCGCTGCCGGCCTCGGCCAGCTGGCACGGGTAGTCGTCGTCATTGAGCGTCAGCAGGTGGCAGTCCGCACCCGCTGCCCACTGCAGCGCCGCCTCGGCGGCGCGGGCACCGTCACCGGCGTCCAGTGCCGCCAGCGTCTTGCTGTCGAGGATGTCGCGCAGCTGGCCGTGGCCGGCACGGCAGGCGTGGCCGGCATCGCCGAAGCGCTGCAGCAGCTGCAGGAAGCGTTGCGGGCCGATGCCGGGAGTCAGCGCCAGCGTGGCCCAGTCGAGCAGGGTTTGCTGGGTCACGGTTGCGCGATGCGGTCCTTGATCATGATCGGTTGGGTGGCGTCCAGCACCAGCGCGTAGGAGGCCTTGTTGAATACTCGGAACACGATCAGGCGGCCGACTTTCTCGCTGGGCAGGGTCACCTGCTGCTTCTTGTCGACGCTGATCTGGCGCGGGGCGCGGTAGATGCCGAACACGTGGCCGACCTCGACGCCGTCGCGTGCGCCGCGGTTGATCAGCACGTTGAACTGCTGGCCGATCTCGTTGACACCGGCGTAGCTGGTGACGATGCTGCCCTCCAGCTCTGGCGGCGGCTCGTGCGGGGTGTAGTTGAGCCGCGGCGCCGGCAGGCTCTTCAGCAGGTGGTCGCCGACCAGCACTTCTTCCGCGATCTTGCGCACGCTGAGAGTGGACACCTCGTCCAGCTTGTCGACCATCAGGTCGCCGCCGTAGGTGGCCTCATGGCCGAGCACCTCGTTGCTGTCCGGGTCGGTTATGGTGCGCCCCAGGCGGTAGGCCTGCCACAGGCCGCCGGAATCCAGCCCCTGACTGTAGGCGCGGTCGGTGGTGGACAGAATGACGCGGTTGTCGGGGCCGGCGATGATCTTCGGCGACTGCAGATAGCTGGCCTCGTCCTCGATCAGCAGCGGGCGCTTGAGGAAGGGGTCGATGATCCTGGCCGGAATGGTGGGAATGGCGCTGTCCAGCTGCTCGGCGCGCACCCGCGGCGACAGCTTGACCACGCGCAGCGCGCTGCTGTCCAGGCGCAGCCGCGGCTTGCCGTCGACCATTTCCAGGTACAGCACGTTGCCGGGATAGATCCAGTGCGGGTTTTTCACCTCGTCGCGGTTCATGTTCCACAGCTGCGGCCATTTCCACGGCGCGGTCAGGTAGCGGCCGGAGATGTCCCACAGCGTGTCACCGCGCTTGACCACGTAGCGTTGCGGCGCATCCGGCCGCAGCACCAGGGTGTCGGCAAATGCGGCGGCAGAGAGGCCCAGCGCGAGGATGAGCGGTATAATAGGTTTAAACATTGATGATTTGACCCCACCTGACCGGCACTGGCTCAGTAATTTATAGTGAAACCGGATGCTGGCAACATTATCGTTGCCTGTCACGGCATCCTACAACTGGAATAACGGTTTGATTATGGCACTGCTCAACATTCTGCATTACCCCGACCCGCGTTTGCACAAGGTTGCCCGGCCGGTAACCAGCTTCGACAGCGCGCTGCAGCAGCAGATCGACAATATGTTCGAGACCATGTACGAGGCCAAGGGTATCGGCCTCGCGGCGACGCAGGTGGATTTCCACCAGCGCCTGATCGTGATCGATATCTCCGAGGATCGCAACGAGCCGCGCGTGTTCATCAATCCGGAGTTCCTGCACAAGGACGGCGAGACGGTGTACGAGGAAGGCTGCCTGTCGGTGCCCGGCATCTACGACAAGGTGACCCGCGCCGAGCACGTCAAGGTGCGTGCACAGGACGCCAAGGGAGCATTCTTCGAGCTGGAGACCGGCGGCCTGCTGGCGATCTGCCTGCAGCACGAGGTGGATCACCTCGACGGCAAGGTGTTCGTCGAATACCTGTCCGACCTGAAGCAGAACCGCATCCGCACCAAGATGAAAAAGCGCGAGAAGCACACCCTGTAAGCCAGGGACGGCGGCCAGGGTTGGCCGCAAGCTGGTGTCGGGACACGCGCCGCGTGTCCCTTTGCATTTGCAAGGATAGCCCGAATGAAACTGATTTTTGCCGGCACGCCGGTATTCGCCGCCGCCGCATTGCAGGCGCTGCTTGATGCCGGCCACGACATCGCGCTGGTGCTGACGCAGCCGGACCGCCCGGCCGGGCGCGGCATGAAGCTGAAGCCCAGCCCGGTGAAGGAACTGGCGCTGCAGCACGGCCTGCGCGTGGAACAGCCGCTGACACTGAAGACGCCGGAAGCTCAGGCGCTGGTGGCCGAGGTCGGCGCCGAGGTGATGGTGGTGGCCGCCTACGGCCTGCTGCTGCCCAAGGCGGTGCTGGACATGCCGGCGCGCGGCTGCCTCAACATCCACGC
The DNA here is from genome assembly GCF_003633895.1 of Vogesella indigofera. GTDB lineage: Bacteria > Pseudomonadota > Gammaproteobacteria > Burkholderiales > Chromobacteriaceae > Vogesella > Vogesella indigofera. The sequence continues at coordinate 92,211 of NZ_RBID01000013.1, read as the reverse complement.
CTCGCTGCTGCCGCGCTGGCGTGGTGCGGCGCCGATCCAGCGCGCCATCCTCGCTGGCGACGCGGAAACCGGCATCACCATCATGCAGATGGATGTCGGCCTCGATACCGGTGACATGCTGAGCATCCACCCGCTGCCGATTGCGGCCGACGACTCTGCCGTCAGCCTGCACGACAAGCTGGCCGCGCTCGGCGCCGACGCCATCGTCGGCACCCTGGCGCAGCTGGACGGCTGCACGCCACAGCCGCAGCCGGAGGAGGGCGTGACCTACGCCGCCAAGCTGAGCAAGGACGAGGCGCGCATCGACTGGACGCAGCCGGCGGCCGATATCGCCCGTGCCATTCGCGCCTACAACCCGGCACCGGGCGCACACACGCTGCTGGGCGGCGAGGCGCTGAAGCTGTGGCAGGCACACGCCGTCGCCGGCACGGCGCCGGCCGGCGAGGTGCTGCGTGCCGACGCCGACGGCGTGGTGGTCGGCACCGGTGCCGGCCTGCTGGTGCTGACCCAGCTGCAGGCCGCCGGCGGCAAAAGGTTGGCCGCACGCGAGTTTGTCGCCGGTCGCAGCGCGCTGGCGGGAACCCTGCTCGGGGCTTGATATTCCAATGCCGATGCCCCCATATCGGGAGCATGGACTGCTACAAAGGAGGACGCGATGGGCTTTAACTGGCTGAAAACCACCATCCTGATGGCGGCGATCGTGGCGCTGTTCGGGATGATCGGCGGCATGATTGGTGGCCAGAGCGGCATGCTGCTGGCCTTGCTGTTCGGCGGCGTGATGAACGTGTTTGCCTACTGGAACTCCGACAAAATGGTGTTGCGCATGTACAACGCGCAGGAGGTGGATGCCCGCACCGCGCCGGAGCTGTACAACATGGTGGCCGAGCTGGCGCAGCGCGCGCAGATGCCGATGCCGCGCGTGTACGTGATCCACGAGGAGCAGCCGAACGCGTTTGCCACCGGCCGCAATCCGGAGCACGCGGCGGTGGCGGCCACCACCGGCATCATGCGCATGCTCAGCTACCAGGAGCTGCGCGGGGTGATGGCGCACGAACTGGCCCACGTCAAGCACCGCGACACGCTGATCTCCACCATCAGCGCCACCATGGCCGGTGCCATCTCGGCGCTGGCCAACTTCGCGATGTTCTTCGGCGGTCGTGACGAGGAAGGGCGCCCGGCCAACCCGATCGCCAGCATCGCGGTGGCGCTGTTGGCACCACTGGCGGCCAGCCTGATCCAGATGGCGATCTCGCGCGCGCGCGAATTCGAGGCCGACCGCGGCGGCGCCGAAATCAGCGGCGATCCGCTGGCGCTGGCCAGCGCGCTGCAAAAGATCGAGTACTACGCGCAGGGCCGCATCATGCCGGCGGCCGAGGCGCATCCGGAAACGGCGCAGATGATGATCATCAACCCGTTGTCCGGTGGCGGTCTCAGCAGCCTGTTCCGTACCCACCCGCATACCGAAGAACGCATTGCCCGCCTCAATCAGATAGCGCGCAACGGTCGCTGACCGGTATCATTGCACCATTATTTAAAACGGCCACCGTTCCCTGTGCGAACGGTGGCCGGTTTCATTGGAAAGAACCAGACTGACATGCATCGAATCCAGGAGTTGGCCGCGGGCATCATCGCGCGTGTAGAAGAAGGGCGTACCCTGACCGAGGCGCTGGGCAATATCCAGCGCAGCGAGACCCTGACGCCCGGCGAGCGTGGCGCACTGCAGGACATTGCCTACGGCAGCCTGCGCAATCTCGGCCAGTTGCGCTTCATCCTGCGGGCACTGGTGCCCAAGCCGCTGCCGGCGGTGGATGTCGAGCGCCTGCTGCTGGTGGCGCTGTACCAGCTGATCCATACCCGTGCCGCACCGTATGCGGTGGTCGACCAGGCGGTGACGCTGGCGCAGGACCTGGCCGCCGGCCGCCTCAAGGGGCTGGTCAACGGCGTGCTGCGCAACTTCCTGCGCAACAAGGACCAGCTGCTGGCCGATGCCCAGGCCGACAACGAAGCGCGTTACAACCACCCGCGCTGGTGGGTGCAGAAGGTGCGCGCCGCCTATCCGACGCGCTGGACCGACATCCTGGAAAAGAGCAACCGCCATCCGCCGATGACGCTGCGCATCAACCGCCGCCACGGCACCGCCGCCAGCTATGTCGAGGCGCTGCAGGCGTCCGGTCGCGGCGCCAAGGCGCTCGGCGACTACGCGGTGAAGCTGGATGCACCGTGCAATGTGCGCGACCTGCCGGGTTTTGCCGAGGGCCGCGTGTCGGTGCAGGACTTCGGCGCGCAACAGGCGGCGCTGCGGCTGGATATCGCCGACGGCATGCGGGTGCTGGATGCCTGCGCTGCCCCCGGTGGCAAGAGCGGTCATTTGCTGGAGTTGGCCGATATTCAGCTCACCGCGCTGGACATCGACGCGACGCGGCTGGAACGGGTGGCCGAGAACCTGGCGCGCCTGCAGCTGACGGCCACGTTGGCCGCAGCCGATGCCGCCAAGCCGGACAGCTGGTGGGACGGCGTACCGTTCGACCGCATCCTCGCCGACGTACCGTGCTCGGCCAGTGGCGTGGTGCGGCGCAATCCGGACATCAAGTGGCTGCGCCGGCCGGACGATTTCGCCGCGCTGGGCCAGCAACAGGCGGCGATGGTGGACGCGCTGTGGCCGCTGCTGGCCAAGGGCGGCAAGATGCTGTACGCCACCTGCTCGATCATGCCGGAAGAGAACCAGCAACAGCTGGACGCCTTCCTGCAGCGTCATCCGGATGCACGCCTGGCCGGCTCCGAACAACTCTTGCCCTCGGCAGACCATGACGGTTTCTATTACGCGCTGCTGGAAAAAGCTTAAGCAACAGCTGCTACTGCTCGCCAGCCTGCTGTTGCTGGCGCAGGCCGGGCTGTGCCACGCCGCCGACGGCATCGTGGCACAGCGGCTGCAGCTGGAGGCGCAGGACGGCGCGCTCAGCGTGGCCAGCCGTTACCGCATCACCCTGCCCGCCATGCTGCAACAGGCGCTGCAACAGGGCGTGCCGCTGACCTTCCGTCTGACCTTCGAGCTGACGCGACCGCGCAGCTCGGCCTACTGGCTGCAGCTGTCGCGCTGGTTCGAGCCGACCGCCAGCCTCAGCTTCAAGCTGAGCCACTACGGCCTCACCGGCCGCTACCGCGTCACCATCGGCGGCCTGTCCAAGAACTACACCTCGCTCGACGAGGCGCTGGCCGCGGTCGGCAGCATCGCCGGCTGGAAGGTGATGGACATCGCCGACTGGTCGCCGGCGGAACAGCAGCAGCTGCGCGGCCGGCTGCGGCTGGAGCTGGACCTCGGCCAGCTGCCGCGCCCGTTCCAGCTCAACGCGCTGGGCGCCGATGACTGGGCGATGGATTCCGGCTGGAACGGCATCGCCCCGTCAGGAGGCAACTGATGCGCTATCCCGTCATCGCCACCGCCTTCGGCTTCGTGCTGCTGTACCTGCTGGCAATTTCCACCGGCAATACCTCCAAGCTGGCGGAATACTACTGGTGGGTGTTCGGCCTCAACGCCTTCGGCCTGGTTGGCCTGCTGGCGGTGGTGGCGCGGCAGATGCTGCGCCTGCGCCGGCGGGTGAAGAGCCGCGAGTTCGGCGCCAAGCTGACGCAGAAGCTGGTGGTGATGTTCACCCTGATCGCGCTGCTGCCCGGCATGCTGGTGTTCACCGTTTCCGCGCAGTTCCTGACGCGCAGTATCGAGAGCTGGTTCAACGTCGAGGTGGAAAACGCGCTCGACCGCGGCCTGGAGCTGGGGCGCAACGCGCTCGGCTTCGTGCTGTCCGATCTCAGCCGCAAGTCGCGGCTGGTGGCACGCGACATCGCCGACTACAGCGACCACAGCCTCAACAGCCAGCTGCTGCGCATGCGCGAACAGCTGGGGGTGCAGGAGATCGCGGTCTACAACCAGCAGGGGCGGCTGCTGAGCTTTGCCGGGCCGGATGACGTGCGCTACCTGCCGCGGGCGCCGGATCCGGACGTGCTGCGCAGCCTGCGCCAGCGCAAGAGCCACGAGATCATCGACAGTGATCCCGACGGCACGCTGGAGCTGAAGGTGCTGCTGTCGTACCGCAGCTATGTCAACGACCAGACCCAGATCATCCAGATCATCCAGCCGGCGCCGGTGGACATCGCCCGCGATGCGGAGCTGATCGAGGACGCACGCGCCGAGTACCGGCAGCTGGTGCTGTCGCGCGACGGCCTGAAAACCTTCTACATGCTGACGCTGGCGCTGGTGTTCCTGCTGGCGCTGACCGCGGCGCTGGCGTTTGCGCTGTTCATCTCCGAGCGGCTGTCGGCGCCGCTGTCGGAGCTGGCCGCCGGCACCCGCGCGGTGGCGCAGGGCGACTTTTCCAAGCGCCACCCGGTGTACCGCAAGGACGAGCTGGGCATCCTCACCACCATGTTCAACCGCATGACGCAGCAGCTGGACGAGGCGCGGCTGACCGCCGACGAGAGCCGGCGCCTGCTGGAATCGGGCAAGCTTTACCTGGAGAGCATCCTCGCCAACCTGTCGACCGGGGTGATCGCCTTCGACTACAACTGGCAGCTGCGTGCGGCCAACACCAGTGCCTCGCGCATTCTCGGCGTCGACTTCGGCGAGCTGTCCGGCCACGAGCTGCAGGTGTGGCCGGTGCTGCGCCCGGAACTGTCGCCGCTGGTGGAGACCATCCTGCGCGAGGCGGCGACCACCAATCCGCACGACTGGCAGCAGCAGATCGACTACCTTGGTGCCCAAGGGCCGCGGCAGCTGGTGGCGCGCGGCGCCATCCTGCCGGAACAGCCGGCCACCGGCTACGTGGTGGTGTTCGACGACATCACCGAACTGGGCCGCGCGCAGCGCGACGCGGCGTGGGGCGAGGTGGCGAAACGGCTGGCGCACGAGATCCGCAACCCGCTGACGCCGATCCAGCTGTCGGCGGAACGGCTGGCGATGAAACTGGCCGACAAGCTGCAGCCGTCGGACGCCGAGATGCTGAAGCGCGCCACCGATACCATCATCAAACAGGTGACCGCGCTCAAGGGCATGGTCGACGCTTTCCGCGATTATGCGCGGGCGCCGAAGATCAAACTGGTCAAACTGGAGCTGAATACGCTGCTGCGCGAGGTGCTGGTGCTGTACGAAAGTAACCCCGCGCTGAAGGTGGATTTAAGCCTGCAAGCCTTGCCAGTCATGGGGGACGCGGCTTTGCTGCGTCAGGTGCTGCACAATCTTTTGCAGAACGCACAAGATGCAATCCTTGACGCTGACATCCCGATGATTCAAATTAGCACCCGACTAGAAGGAAGGAACGTGCTCGTCTGCGTAGAGGACAACGGTGTTGGCTTCAGTCCGGACATCCTTCCCCGTGCGTTTGAGCCTTATGTTACCAACAAGGCCAAGGGGACAGGATTGGGACTGGCCGTGGTGAAAAAGATAGTGGAGGAACACCATGGACAGATCACCCTTGCCAATGCACAGAGCGGCGGTGCGCGCATCCTTCTCACCCTGCCCTTGCTGGAGGCTTAATGCGAAGCAGCGATATTCTGATTGTTGATGACGAGATCGGTATCCGGGAGCTTCTCTCGGAGATTTTGCAGGACGAAGGCTATACCGTCGCGCTGGCTGAAAATGCCGAAGTGGCTCGTCAATTGCGCAACCAGACCCGACCGGCGCTGGTGCTGCTGGATATCTGGATGCCGGATTGTGACGGCGTCACCCTGCTCAAGGAGTGGGCCAAATCCGGGCAACTGAACATGCCGGTGGTGATGATGTCCGGTCACGCCAGCATCGACACCGCCGTTGAGGCAACGCGCATCGGTGCCTTCGATTTCCTCGAAAAACCGATTGCCCTGCAGAAACTGCTGACCACGGTGCAGCGCGCGCTGAAATACGGCGACATGCAGGCCAATACCTCGCTCAATCTCGACAAGATGGGCAAGAGCGAAACCGTGCAGGAGCTGAAGAAGCAGCTGGAGCGGGTATCGAAACTGAAGTCGCCGGTGCTGCTGACCGGTGAATCCGGCGCCGGCTTCGAGCTGGTGGCGCGCTTTTTCCACCAGGGCAATACGCCGTGGGTGACCCCGGCCAAGGTGGAGCAACTGGCCGACGCGCCGCTGGAATTGCTGCAGAAGGCCAATAACGGCGTGCTGTTCCTGCCGGAAATCGGCCAGTACAGCCGCCGCACGCAGCAGGGCCTGCTGTTCCTGCTGTCCAAGCTCGATCGCTTCAATGTGCGGCTGATCTGTTCCTGCAGCCGTCCGCTGCAGGAGCTGCTGGTCGATCCGGAGTGCGACAACCGCATGCTGACCGCGCTGTCCAGCGTGATCGTGCCGATCCCGGCGCTGCGCGAGCACCCGGAGGACATCACCTCGATCGCCGAGCAGATCCTGCACGAGCTGGTGGAGTCGAAGCAGGTGCCCAGCCGCAAGCTGACCACCGCGGCGCTGAACGCGCTGCGCCAGTACGACTGGCCGGGCAACCTGGAGCAGCTGCGCAGCATCATCAAGAGCCTGGCGCTGACCGCCGAATCCGGCGAACTGGACGCGCCGGAAGTGAACAAGGTGCTGGCGCAGTTCCGCCACGACAAGCCGGCGGAAGAAACCGGTTTCGACTTCAGCCTGCCGCTGCGCGAACTGCGCGAACAGCTGGAACGGCGCTATTTCGAGTACCACATCGTGCTGGAAAACGGCAATATGAGCCGGGTGGCGCAAAAGGTCGGCCTCGAGCGCACCCACCTCTACCGCAAGCTGAAGCAGCTGGGCGTCAAGTTCAGCCGCAAGGGTGTGGAAGAATAAAACCTGAATCAAGATCAAGGGAGATGGCCGCGTTTGCGGCCATTTTTGCATCATGACGCAAGAACTGAACGACGCAGCCCTGCTGCGCTACAGCCGGCACATCCTGCTGCCGGAAATCGACATCGACGGCCAGCAGCGCCTGCTGGCCGCAAGGGTGCTGGTGGTCGGCGCCGGTGGCCTCGGCGCGCCGGCGCTGCTGTATCTGGCCAGTGCCGGTGTCGGTCAGCTGACGCTGGTCGACGACGATACCGTTGAGCTGACCAACCTGCAGCGGCAGATCATCCACGATATGGGCACGCTGGGGCAGCGCAAGGTGGATTCGGCGGCGGCAAGGTTGGCCGCCATCAATCCGGACGTGCAGTTGCGGCTGCTGGCCGAGCGGCTGGCCGGCGAGCGGCTGGTGACGGAAGTGGCGGCGCACGATCTGGTGCTGGACTGCTCCGACAACTTCGCCACCCGCCACGCCATCAACCGCGCCTGTGTGGCGGCCAGGGTGCCGCTGGTGTCCGGTGCCGCGGTGCGCTTTAGCGGGCAGTTGGCGGTGTACGACGTGCGCGACGACGCGTCGCCGTGCTATCACTGCCTGTTTCCGGACGAGGGTGAGGCCAGCGACGGGCCGTGCGCCACCTTCGGGGTACTGGCACCGCTGGTCGGTGTCATCGGCAGCCTGCAGGCGGTGGAGGCGATCAAGCTGCTGGCCGGGCGTCGTCCTGCGTTGGGACAGCTGACGCTGTACGACGCGCTGGACGGCAGCTTCCGCCAGCTGAAGGTGCCGCGCGATCCGGATTGCCCGGTGTGCGGCCAACGTTAGCCACTAGCGGCGGCATGAAAAAAGCCGTTGCCATCGAAAGATGGCAACGGCTTTTTTGCGGCCTGCGCGATCAGGCCTTCAGGTTCTGCTCGATCAGCTGGTGCAGTTCGGTGAAGTCCGGCTCGCCGACATAGCGCTTGATGATATTGCCCTGCTTGTCTATCAGCACCGAGGTCGGGGTCAGCTGCACCTCGCCGAAGGCCTTGGCGATGCTGCCACTGCTGTCCAGCGTCACGAAGAAGGGCAGCGCGGTGTCCTTGACGTAGGTCTGCACGTAGTTGGGCGGGTCGTAGCTCATCGCCACCGCCACGGTTTCGTAGCCTTGCGGCGCGTACTTCTCGTGGGTGGCGCGCAGTTTCGGCATTTCGGCCATGCAGCCGCTGCAGCTGGTGGCCCAGAAGTTGACCAGCACCACCTTGCCTTTCAGGCTGTCGGTGCTGGCGGTCTGGCCCGACAGGTTGGTGTAGTGGACTTGCGGCGCCTGCGGCTTGTTGAACAGCGCGAGGTAGGCGACGATGGCGAGTACGGCGATGCCGACCAGTGCCAGTATCCATTTTTTCATGACTGAGTCTGTCCTGTTGCGAAGGCGGTGAGGATCAGGCTTGGTGTTGCAGCCCGGTCAGAAGTTCCCGCAGTTTACCCTCGATCGCCACCGCCTTGTTCTGCTTGCCGTCAAACGCGACGAAGGTGACGTCGGCCTCGGCCACCACGGTGTCGCTGCCGGCCAGCTTCACACACTGGTGGATCACCGCGCTGCGGTTGCCGACCGACTTGACCGCGGTCTCGATCGCCAGCTGGTCGTTCATGGTCGCCGGGTAGCGGTAGTCGATGTTGATATTGACCACGATCAGCGCGATGCCGGAGCTGAGAAAGGCCGGCAGGTCGGCGCATTCCTCGAAGAAGGTCCAGCGCGCTTCTTCCAGGAACTCGAGGTAGCGCGCATTGTTGACGTGGCTGTACAGGTCGAGGTGATAGCCGCGGACCTTGATGCTGGTACTGTGAATCATGATTGCCCCTTCGTGTGGGAGTGCCGTTGCCGGCAAGGTGGTGTCAGTTTTTGTTGCCGTGCCGGCGGTGAGCAGCCGGCGCCGGCGCTTACTGACTATCCAGATCAAACGGCTGGAACGCCTCGCGTGCCAGCGGGCTGCTGACCAGATCGGTCAGTACCGGGTGGATGTCGATGTCGAACCAGTCCATGAACAGCGCCGCGCTGAGCGTCGGCGGCCACAGCGTGTCGTCCTCGCACCAGTCGGCCAGCTCGGCGCTGAACAGTGTGTGGTAGTGCTCGGCGAGGAAATCGGCGGGGTCGACGTCGTCGACGTGCGGGATCAGCAGTGCATTGCCGTTGCGGCGCAGCTCGTCCAGCGCCACGGCCGGGGCGCCGGGCAGGCTGCCCAGCCAGTCGGCGAACGGCTGACGCGGTTTCAGAATGACGACGCTGCGATTGACTTCAAACATGGTGGATCCTGTATCAATTGGCGGAGAGCTGGTTGGCGGTGGTGAAGCTCCATTTGCGTACCACCTCCAGGCTGCGGAATTCTGCGGCCAACGTTGGCGGGAACGGGGCGTAGGGGGCGGCCATGCGCACGATGTTCTGCGCGGCCTGGTCCAGCACCGCGTGGCCGGAGCTGCGCAGCAGGCGCACTTCCTGCAGCGCGCCGTCGGCGCGGATCACCACCGCCAGCTCCAGGCTGCCGTACAGGTTTTGCGCCCGCGCTTCTGCCGGGTAGTTGCGTTTGCCGATGCGTTCGATTTTCAGGCGCCAGTCCTCGACGTAGCGCGCCCAGCTGACCCCGGTGGCGCTGACGCCGAACACCGCCTTGGCCTTGTCCTGCGCTTCGCCGCCAGCGGCATTGGCGTTGCTGCCCAGCTGCCGCGCCTGGCTCAGCCAGTCCTGGGCGCTGCGCGGCGCCGCTTCCGGGGCGGGCGGTGGTGTGGTGTAGCCGGACTGTGCACGGCTGAGCACTGCGGTGGACTCGGCCTTGGGAGCGGCCGGTGCCTGCGTGGCCCTGACACTGGTGGCAGCGGTGGTAGTGGCGACTGCCGCCGGCGCTGGCTTGGCGGCCGGAGCGGCGCTGCCGGCCTGGCTGTCGTGCTGCGCCAGTTGCGTGGCCAGCGGCGGCGGGGTGCTGGCCGGCGGCGTCGCCAGCAGCGTGACTTGCAGCGCCGCCGGCTGCCATGAGGGAATGCGTGGCAGGCCATGCCGGCCGACGGCAAGCAGCAGCAGTAAATGCAGCGCCAGCGACACCAGGATCGCGGCATGAAACAGCGATTTGTCCGGTGGCGCTGGCGTAGGTGTGAAACGTGTCATGGTGAGCGTGCGGTTACACTTTGCGGCAGTGTATCACGCGCGCCGCGGCCTCAGCTTTCCAGCAGGCTGCGCAGCATCCATGCCGTCTTTTCATGCACTTGCAGGCGCTGGGTCAGCAGGTCGGCGGTCGGTTCGTCGTGGGCCGGCTCGGTCACCGGGAACAGCGAGCGCGCGGTGCGGCAGACCGTCTCGTGCGCCTGCACCAGCTCGCGGATCATGTCCTGCGCCTTGGGCACGCCCTGGCTTTCGGCGATCGAGGTCAGGCGCGCGTAGTCGCCGTAGCTGCCGGGGGCGACGTGGCCCAGCGCGCGGATGCGCTCGGCGATCTGGTCGACGGCCAGCGCCAGTTCGTTGTACTGCTGTTCGAACATCAGGTGCAGCGTCTGGAACATCGGGCCGGTGACGTTCCAGTGGAAATAGTGGGTCTTCAGATACAGGGTGTAGGTGTCGGCCAGCAGTTTCGACAGGCCTTCTGCAATGCGGGTACGATCCTGTTCGCTGATTCCAATATCCATGGTGATCTCCTGTCTTTTATGGGTGTCGTTGCAGTATACGCCCGATTTACAATAGCCTTTTTTGACGTGGGGCAGGCCATGAACCCCTGGTTAACTTCGCAGCCGGACGGTATCCGGCTGACCTTGCATCTGCAGCCCGGCGCGCGCAAGACGGTACTGGCCGGCGAATACGGCGACGCGCTGAAGATCAGGTTGGCCGCACCGCCGGTGGAGGGCAAGGCCAATGCCGCGCTGCTGCTGTGGCTGGCGCAGGCGCTGGCGGTGTCCAAGTCGTCGGTGACACTGCTCAGCGGCGAGCGCAACCGCCACAAGATCGTCGCCATCCGCGGCATCGATGCCGCCACGGCACTGGCCCGTCTACAGGCCTTAATGCAGCCGTGAATTGGGATCGACGGTCTTGTCGACGCGCTGGTACTCGCCTTCGATGATGTCGCCGCCGGCGCTGCCATCCGCGGTGGGCGGTGGCGACGGCGGTGCCATGTTCGCCAGCGACGGGCCGCGCCACGGCAACATCAGCAGCAGGGCCAGCACGTCGCTGATCAGGCCGGGAATGGCAAACAGCAGGCCGGCCAGCATCACGCGCAGCGGCCACAGCAGGGCGAGCAGCGACACCTGGCCCTGCTTGAGCACCGAGCCGATGGTCAGCAGGCTGGCCAGCTTGCTGTTACGCATCATCGCCACGCCGAGCAGCACGGTGAACAGCAGCCAGGCGATGGTCCAGCCGCCGCCGATGGCGTCGGCCAGCGTGATCAGCGAGAAGATCTCGGCAAACGGGTACAGCAACAATACGATCAGAAACGCACGCATAAAACAGGTATCCAGATGGAAGTGATCATGGTGCTGTGCAATGTGCCGGATGCGGCACTGGCACAACAAATTGCGGAGGCGCTGGTCGGCGAGCAACTCGCCGCCTGCGTCAATATCATGGCGCCGTGCCGCTCAGTGTATCGCTGGCAGGGCAAGCTGGAAAACGCCAGCGAGGTGCCGTTGCAGATCAAGACCACCGCGGCGGCCTATCCGGCACTGCAGGCGCGCTTGTTGCAGCTGCATCCCTACGAGGTGCCGGAGATCGTCGTGCTGCCGCTGGCGGCCGGCTTGCCGGCTTATTTGACATGGGTGGCCGCGGAAGTTCTTTCAAGCCCTTGACGCAAAAATTGTTTTTGCGTGTGTTTTGCTACGGAATATTGGCGGATAGCACAAATTTCAAATTATCGGCCAAGAAAATCTTGACGCGAAAAATCGGCTTCGGTATAGTTTCGTTCTCTCGGGGGTCGTTAGCTCAGTTGGTAGAGCAGCGGACTTTTAATCCGTTTGTCGCAGGTTCGAATCCCGCACGACCCACCAAGAATACAGACATCAAGCCCAGTCATCAGACTGGGCTTTTTGTTTTTCTGCGCGTCCTGCGGTGGCGCGCTTGCTCAGTAACATGCCCCGGCTGTCCTCCGTACTACTCCTCTTTTCCTGTCTGTCGCCGTCTAGCCCGCCGGGCTATCGACCCGGCACTGCCAGAGCCTGGCCAGTGCCGGCAGGTGGCGCGCTTCGACCGTCATTTGTGCCGGGCTGGCAATACGGCTTGCCGTCGGCACGATATTGGTGTCACGGCCGAAGCGGACGGTCAGCGGCGTGGTGATGTCGTCGCCATGCTGCACCACGATGGCGGTGTCGCCCTGCTCCAGCTTGACGAAGCTGCCCGGCGGATACAGACCGACCTCCTTGATCAGGCAATCGGCCAGCTTGGCGTCGGCCAGCGTGTCGCGTTGCTGGAACAGCTGCACCATCGCGCTCTTGGGCAGCTGCGGGCGGCGGTAGTGGCGGGGGTGCAGCCGCGCCATGGCGACATCGGCGACATGCAGCAGGTGGGCGCCGGGGCTGATCTTGCTGCGGCCGAGGCCGAACGGATAGCCCTTGCCGTTCCACTGTTCATGATGTTCCAGAATCGCCAGATGCCAGATCTCGTCATCGATGCCGACCTCGCGCAGCATGGCGGAGCTGGCCAGCGGGTGCAGGTGCAGCTGCTTGGCCTGCAGCGAGGACAGCGCCTCGGCCTGGTGGCTGAGCTGCTGCTGCAGGTTGACCATCGCGATATTCATGGTCAGCGCGGCGCAGACCAGGGATTCGCACTCGGCCTCCGGCTGTGCCAGCCGCTGCGTCAGCCGCGCCACCAGCAGCGCGACATGTACGGCATGGGCGTGCGCGTAGTGGGCGTAGGGCAGCAGCAGGCCGGCGGCCAGCGTGGCCTCCGGGGCGTGATTGGCCAGCCGGCGCAGGCTGCCGGCCAGCGCGCGCAGCTGCTGTTCGCTGTCGTCGTGGTCGAGCAGGCGGGTGGTCAGCCACTGTAGCTGGGCATAGGCCCACGGCAGCGCCAGGAACGGGTCCTGTTCGTGCTGTGGCGGGCACACCGGCTGCGGGTCGTGGAAATGGCTGCGCGCGCGCGCCTGGCGGCGCTGCTTTTCTCCGGCGCTGAGCCAGATTTCGAGATCGCTGCTCTGGGTCAGGCGATTGCGAACGTAGAGTGAATCTGGCAGGTAGTGCAGCATGACAACGGCTCCGGCGGTGCTGGATCCGGTGGCAGCGGTGGGCTGCCGGTTGCGGTGGCGGCAACGCCGGATCAAGGCGGTGGTGCCAGCGATTATGCCAGAAGCGCCGGCGACCGCCACTGGCCCCGCCGCGTCATGGCGTGGTGTCGCCGTAAAAGGCAAAGCCGTTCTTGCCGGCGCGCTTGGCCTGGTACATCGCCTTGTCGGCGGCATTGAGCAGGGTATTGGCGCTGCTGTCGTGGCGGCCGTCGTAGAGGGCGATGCCGATGCTGCTGGACAGGGTGACCGCCACGCCGGCGATGCTGTGGATGGCGGCGATCTGCTGCAACAGCTTGCCGGCCACCAGCGCGCTGTCCTGCTGCGGCTGCACCAGGTTTTCCAGGATCACGGTAAATTCGTCGCCGGCCAGGCGGGCGGCGCTATCGGTTTCGCGCACCGCGCCGCGCAGTTCGCGGGCGAAGCGTTGCAGCGCCATGTCGCCGAAGTCGTGGCCGTGGCTGTCGTTGAGCGCCTTGAAGCCGTCGAGGTCGAGAAACAGCAGCGCCATGCTGTTGCCGCTGCGGCGGCTGCGGGCCATCGCCTCGCGCAGGCTTTGCATCAGCGCGCGGCGGTTGGGCAATCCGGTCAGCGAGTCGTGGTAGGCCTCGAATTGCAGCTGGTCCTGCAGCTGCTTGCGTTCGGTGATGTCCACGCCCAGCACGTAGAACCCCTGCTGCTGCCGCTGCGGGTTGTAGTGCGGGATCAGGGTGATCTGGACCCAGATCTTGCCGTGCAGGCTGGGCATCAGCACTTCGTATTCGCTCTGCTCGCCGCGCAGCACCTTGTCGAAATGCGGGCAGGCCACCGCGTACACCGCGGCGTCGAGCACGTCGGCAACCTTGCTGCCGGTGATGGTTTCCGCCTTCCAGCCGAACCATTTCTCGTAGCCGAGGTTGACGAAGCGGTAGTGCAGCCCGGTATCGATATAGGCGATGATGGCCGGCACATTGTCGGTGATCATCTTGATGCGGGCGCGGCTGTCGAGGATCTCGGCCTCGTCGGCCTTGCGCTGCGAGATGTCGTGCAGGAAGGCGTTGATCAGCATCCGCCCCTGGCTGTGGATCGCGCTCAGCGTCAGCTCGATCGGGAAGGTGCTGCCGTCCTTGCGGCAGGCGCTGACCTCGACGCGCTGTCCCAGCATCCGCGGCTGGCCGGTGCGCACGAAGCGGCACAGGCCGGCGTGGTGGGCGGCACGCAGCGGCGGCGGGATGATCAGCTCGGCCAGCAGCTGGCCGCCGGCCTCCTCCCGCGTCCAGCCGAAGGTGGTTTCCGCGGCGCGGTTCCAGCCGACCACCAGCCCCTGCTCGTCGATCTCGATGAAGGCGTCGGTGGTGTTTTCCAGCGTGGCGTGGAAGTGTTCCTTCTCCGCCAGCAGCGCGCTTTCGTAGGCGTTGCGCTGCGCGATTTCCTGGTGCAGCCGCGCCAGCGTGGTCTCCAGCTCCTGTGTGCGCTGCTGCACGCGCTGCTCCAGTTCGGCCTGCAGCTGCTGCAAGTCGTGCGCCGCTTCCAGCCCCCACAAATACTGCTCCACCATGCGCGCCAGGTCCTGCAGCGTCTGCAGTTCACCGTCGTCGAGCTGCCGTGGCTGGTCGTCGATCAGGCACAGCGTGCCCAGCGCGTGGCCCGCGTGGGAGAAGATCGGCTGCCCGGCGTAGAACACGATGTGCGGTGCCGCCGTTACCAGCGGGTTGTCGGCAAAGCGCGGATCCTGCCGCGCATCGGCGACCAGCAGCGCCTGTGGCTGCAGGATGGCGTGGCCGCAGAAGGAGATGTCGCGCGCCGTCTCGCTGACGTCCAGCCCGACGCGCGACTTGAACCACTGCCGCTTGGCGTCGACCAGCGTCACCAGCACGGTCTTGACCTTGAACACGCGCTGCGCCAGCCGGGTGAGGCGGTCCAGCTCGGCGGCGGGCGGCGTATCCAGCACGCCCAGGCGCTGCAGGGCGGCCAGGCGGTCGTGCTCGTTGGCGGGCAATCGGGGCTTGTGCATGTCTGGCTCTGGCGCGGGCAAGGGGTCACGGGTTCGGGCGGTGTTCACATCCTTTGTAGGATGTCGGCATCATTTTTGCGAAAAATGTTCGCTGTGCCACGCCAAATCATACGCGAGAGCCGGCCTGCCGCGAGTGGGGAGTGGCGGTCGTGGCGGCGGGGAAGGGTGAAAAAGCCTGCGGCCAACCTTGTGACGCCAAGGTTGGCCGCAGGCACAGCCGGGTCAGGCGGCTTTTTTCGGGAACAGCAGCGAGGCGATCACCGAGCCGATGATGACCACGAACACCACGCCCAGCGACACCGCCACCGGGATGTGCAGGAACTCCAGCATCAGCAGCTTGACGCCGATGAAGCTGAGCACGATGGCGAGACCGTAACGCAGCAGGTGGAAGCGGTCCGCCACATCCGCCAGCAGGAAGAACATCGCGCGCAGGCCGAGGATGGCGAAGATGTTGGACGTCAGCACGATGAACGGATCCATGGTCACCGCGAAGATGGCCGGGATGCTGTCCACCGCGAACACCACGTCGGACAGCTCCACCATCATCAGCACCAGGAACATCGGCGTGGCGTAGCGCAGGCCGTTCTTCATCACGAAGAAGGCTTCGCCGTGGTAGTCGTCGGTAATGCGCATGTGGCGGCGCAGGAAGCGCAGCAGCGCGTTATTGGTCAGGTCTTCCTTTTCCTCTTTTTCCGGCAGCATCATTTTCAGGCCGGTAAACAGCAGGAAGGCGCCGAACACGTACAGGATCCAGCTGAATTCCTTTACCAGCGCCGCGCCCAGGAACACCATCACCGTGCGCAGTACGATGGCGCCGAACACGCCGTACAGCAGCACGCGGCGCTGGTACTCCACCGGCACCTTGAAGAAGCCGAAGATCAGCAGGAACACGAAGATGTTGTCGACGGCCAGCGATTTTTCGATCACGTAGCCGGTGAAGTATTCCAGTGTTTTCTGGTTGGCGACGGCGGGGCCGTAGGCCGGATCATTGGCCAGATACCACCACAGCCAGCCGCCGAAGCTGCAGGCGACGCCGACCCAGATCGCCGACCAGATGCCGGCTTCCTTGATCGACACCTTGTGGGAGCCGCTCTGCTTCAGTGCCAGCATGTCGACGGCGATCATGAGCAGTACGGCCACGAAAAAGACAGCGTAAAAGAAAGGCGATCCGATCGAGGGGAGGGCCTGTTCCATGGTGTTGATGACTCCTTGTGTGTAGAAAATATAAGGCACGCGTTGACCCCGAACGCCATGCGGCGGGCGGGGCGCGGCCATTTGTTGTGGGCGCGGACGGTGGGCTTGTCCAGCCGTTGCGCGTCGATTTGACCGGCGGCCGGGGGCGCGGTTCCGTTGCCGGCGCGGCTTGGCGGGAAATATGGGGTGGAGGGGGGCGGCTGGCGAGGTGAGGCGCGGAGAAATAAGGCGTGGAGCAATGCGGCGGGCAGCGCAAGGTTGGCCGCAACGCTTGCGGCCAACCTTGCGCCGCGATCAGGCGGCCAGCTTGCGCGCGGCCTCGGCCAGGCGGCGGCCCTGGGCGATGGCGAGCTGCTTCTCGTCCTCGCTCAGTGTCACGTTGTTGTCGTGGCCGGCGACATGGCTGGCGCCGTAGGGCGTGCCGCCGGTGCGGGTGTGGCTCAGCGCCGGCTCGGTGAACGGCAGGCCCAGCAGCAGCATGCCGTGGTGCAGCAGCGGGATCATCATCGACAGCAGCGTCGACTCCTGGCCGCCGTGCTGGGTGCTGCTGCTGGTGAACACGCAGGCCGGCTTGCCGGCGAGCGTGCCCTGCATCCACTCCGGCGCGGTGCCGTCGAGGAAGTACTTCATCGCCGCCGCCATGTTGCCGAAGCGGGTCGGGCTGCCCAGCGCCAGGCCGGCGCAGTCCTGCAGGTCCTGTTTCTCGACATAGGGCGCGCCGCTGTCCGGCACCGCCGGCGCGGTGGCCTCGCACACGGTGGAGACCTTGGGCACGGTGCGCAGCCGCGCGCGGCAGCCGTCGACGCTGTCGATGCCGCGGGCGATCATGCGGGCCAGCTCGCGGGTGGCGCCGTGCTGGCTGTAGTACAAGACCAGAATGTCGTGCATGAAGATTCCTATGGGTTAACATTGGCGAATTGCTGGATTCTAGCGTGTTTGATCGGATGATCGTGTCGTTTACCTCCCTGCCCCTGACCGGTTTTGCCCGTTTTGTCGCCGCGCGGCTGGCGCAGCAGCGCGTGCTGCAAGTGGCCGGCAGCCTGACCTTTACCACCCTGCTGGCGCTGGTGCCGCTGCTGACCATCGCGCTGACGGTGATGTCGGCATTCCCGGTATTCGGCGATTACAGCACCCGCTTCAAGGTGATGCTGCTGTCGACGCTGGTGCCGGAATTCGCCGGCAAGGTGATTACCGTCTACATGCGCCAGTTCGCCGACAACGCCGAAAAGCTCACCGCCGCCGGCATCGTGATGCTGGGCGCCACCTCGCTGATGCTGATGGCGACGGTGGAGCGCACCTTCAACAGCATCTGGGGGGTGCGCCGCGCGCGGCCGTGGCTGCAGCAGAGCATGGTGTACTGGACGGTGCTGACGCTGGGGCCGCTGGCGCTGGGCGGCGGCCTGCTCGGCTGGCGCGTGCTGTTCAAGTACACCCATATCGAGCGCTACTCCACGCTGCTGGACGAGGCGCTGCAGTTCGGCGGCGGCCTGCTGCTGGCGACGCTGATGCTGGCGCTGCTGTTCCGCATCGTGCCCTACCGCTACGTGCCGCGTCGCCACGCGCTGCTCGGCGCGCTGTGCACCGCGCTGATGCTGGAGGTGACCAAGCTGATCTTCGGCTTCTACATCGGCGAGATCGCCAGCTACCAGCTGGTGTACGGCGCCTTCGCCAGCCTGCCGGTGCTGCTGTTGTGGCTGTTCTGCCTGTGGCTGGTGGTGCTGACCGGCGCGGTGCTGACCGCGTCGCTGTCGTACTGGGAGGGGCGCGCCTGGCAACGGCGCAACGAGTCGCGGCGCCGTTTCCTCGATGCGGTGGAGCTGCTGGTGCTGCTGGACCAGGCGCAGGGCGAAGGCCGCGCACTGCGGCCGGAAGCGCTGCGGCAGCAGGTGCTGGTCGGCTACGACGAGCTGGGCCACGTGCTGGACCGCCTCGCCGCCGCCGGCTACGTGCAGTGCGGCCAGCGCGAGACCTGGGTGCTGACCCGGCGCGCGGAGGCGATCGCGCTGGCCGACCTCTTCCGCCTGTTTGTCTACCGTCCGGAACTGCGCGAGTGCGACGACGACATCGCCGCCGCGCTGGCCGAGGTGTTTCAGCCGATGATGGGCGAGCTGGAAGCGATCTCGGTGGCCGATTTCGCGCGCCGCGTCGGGCGGAAATAAGCCGTATTGTCGTAGAACGCCGCGTCGTGGTTGGCGTCCCACCAGCCGGGGATGCCCAGCAGCGGCAGCGGCAGCAGTTCGCGCGGGCTGGCGGCAAAGTCGTCGTCGCCCGCCAGCCGTGCCGCCAGCATTTTATCCAGCGTGTCCACCTGTTCCGCGCCATCCAGCCGGAAAAATCCTTCCTCCACCGGCAGCAGCAGCGCCTTGCCGCACCAGCCGATGTGCATCGCCAGCCCCTGTTCCAGCAGCGCGTGGCCGATGACGTGGGCGCCGATGCGCGTGCCCCACGCCGCGCGCTGTTCGACAAACAGCGTGCGCCACTGCATGTCGTGCAGCGCCTGCGCCAGCGCGGCATCGCAATACGGCACGATGACGCCGCTTTCGTCCAGTAGCGTGCCGGCATCGCGGCGCGGGCCTCGGCGGAACTCGTCGCCGTTGATGGCCGCCACCTGTCTTGCATTCATCGCCAGCTTGCTGCGCGGCCAGCTCAGCCAGCACAGCGCATTGAACCAGTCGTGCCAGTTGTCGCCGCGCGTCGGCACCTCGCCGGTGCTGCCGATGTGCATCTCGTAGTACAGCTCGGGGTCGGCGTCGCGCAGGAAGCGCTGCCGCGGCGGCAAAGGTTGGCCGCAGGCGCGCGCGTGTTCGATCAGGCGGTCGAAGTCGGCCTGTTGCGGCCAAGCCTGGCACGCGGCGGCGTCGCGCCAGCGCGCGATGCTGTCGTACAGCGGATGCCCGGGCCAGGGGCCGAACGTGGTCGGCAGATGGGCGAGGGTGGTGCGGGCCTGCATCGCCGGCTTACTGCGGCTGGCTGGCGCTGTGGCCGGCGTCGCTTGGCGCCTGCGGGCGGGTGAAGTGGTTGATGGCGGTGGCCAGGATGATGCCGAGGATGATCAGCAGGCCAAGGCGTTGCAGCAGGTTCATGGGAAAGCTTCCGTAATAAGCAAAACGCTACCGGTGGCGGTAGCGTTGGTGGTGATGATGGTATCCCCGACAGGAATCGAACCTGTAACTGCCCCTTAGGAGGGGGCTGTTATATCCATTTAACTACGGAGACAGCCAATGAAACGGGGGTCAGGCGTCGCGGCGTACCGACAGTCGCGCCAGCTCGGCCAGCGCGGTCTTGTAGTCGCTGTCCGGCAGCGGGGCCAGCACCGCGATGGCGCGTTCGGCGGCTTTTTCCGCCTCGCCGCGCGCATAGTCCAGCGCGCCGCAGGATTGTACCGCAGCCATCACTTCGCTGAAACGCTCGCGGCTGGCGGCTTCCAGTGCCTCGCGCACGGTGGTGGCGGCCTGTTCGCTGCCCTGGCGCATGGTGTAGATCAATGGCAGGGTGACCTTGCCCTCGGCCAGGTCGTCGCCGACGCTCTTGCCGATGGTGCCGGCGTCGCCGCTGTAGTCCAGCACGTCGTCGATGATCTGGAACGCGGTACCCAGGTGCATGCCGTAGTCGGCCAGTGCCTGTTCCTGCTCGGCGCTGGCGCCGGCCATGATGGCGCCGACGCGGGTGGCGGCCTCGAACAGCTTGGCGGTCTTGTACTGGATCACCAACAGATACTGTTCTTCGGTGAGGCTGGTGTCGCCGATGTTCAGCAGTTGCAGCACCTCGCCCTCGGCGATGATGTTGGTGGCGCCGGCCATCACTTCCAGGATGCGCATATTGTTGCTGGCGACCATCATCTGGAAGGCGCGGGTGTACAGGAAATCACCGACCAGCACGCTGGCGGCATTGCCGAACATCGCGTTGGCGGTCTGGCGGCCGCGGCGCATGTCGGATTCGTCGACCACGTCGTCGTGCAGCAGGGTCGCGGTGTGGATGAACTCCACCATCGCCGCCAGCTCGTGCAGATACGGCTCGCCGTAACCCATGGCACGGCCGGCCAGCAGCGTCAGCACCGGGCGCAGACGCTTGCCACCGGCAGAAATGATGTATTCCGCTACCTGGCGGATCAGGACGACGTCGGAATGCAGGCGCGTGCGGATGACCTGGTCGACAGCTTGCATATCGTCGGCGGTCAGCGTGCGAAACAGCGGAGTGGAGGACATTGCTACCGGTTCAAATGGTCGGGAAAACCGCGCGATATTAGCAGACAAGGCCGCTGTGTTGCCATGGCAAACACGTTTGCCACGCAGTGTCGACAAAAATATTGACATCTATCAGGCACTTGCGTATATTTTCGCGTTCTTCGCGCACACTGCGCGCAAGAAAGAATATTAGGAGCTATACGAATGTATGCGGTCGTAAAAACTGGCGGTAAACAGTACAAAGTTTCCGTTGGCGAAAAACTTAAAGTAGAACAGATACCTGCAGACGTCGACAGCCAGATCGTACTTGAAGAAGTGCTGATGATTGCTGACGGTGAGCAAGTTTCCGTAGGCGCGCCTCTGGTAGCTGGCGCAACTGTCCAGGCAACCGTGGTTGCTCATGGTCGTGGCGACAAGATCCGCATCTTCAAGATGCGTCGTCGTAAGCACTACCAGAAGCATCAGGGTCATCGTCAGAACTACACCGAAATCCGCATCGATGCGATTTCCAAGTAAGGGATAAATAGACATGGCACACAAAAAAGCAGGCGGTAGTTCCCGCAACGGTCGTGATTCCGAAGCCAAACGTCTGGGCACCAAAGCCTACGGCGGCGAGCTGATCCCGGCTGGTTCCATCATCATCCGTCAGCGTGGCACCCGTTTCCACGCTGGTGAAAACGTTGGCATGGGCAAGGATCACACCCTGTTCGCCAAGGTTGACGGCTACGTGAACTTCGCGGTTAAAGGCGCTGCCCAGCGCAAGACCGTTAGCGTTGTTCCGTACACTGGTGTTGACGCAGAGTAATTCTGTAGCCACCGGAAAAAGCCCTATCGCACGATAGGGCTTTTTTGTTTGTCCGATTATCGTATTGGCCACACGAGGTGTGAGGCGCAAGGGGCTGCGGCCAACCTTGGGCAGCCGGCGGCCGTTTGCGCCTGACTCCTCGCAAGCATTTAGGAGAGTTTCATGAAATTTATCGACGAAGCCCGCATTGAAGTGCGCTCCGGCAAGGGCGGCAATGGTTGCTGCAGCTTCCGCCGTGAAAAATTTGTACCGCGTGGCGGCCCGGACGGCGGCGACGGCGGCCGTGGCGGCGACGTGATCGCGGTGGCGGATGAAAACATCAACACCCTGGTCGAATACCGCTTCGTGAAGAAATACCTTGCCGTCAACGGCGAGAATGGCCGCGGCGCCGACTGCTACGGCAAGGGCGGCGACGACATCTACCTGCGCATGCCGGTCGGCACCCAGATCTTCGACACCGACAGCGGCAACCTGCTGGCCGACCTCACCTTCCACGGTCAGGAACTGGTGCTGGCCAAGGGCGGCAAGGGCGGCCTCGGCAACATCCACTTCAAGAGCTCGCTCAACCGCGCGCCGCGCCAGTTCACCCGCGGCGAAGAAGGCGAGATTTACAACCTGCGCCTGGAGCTGAAGGTACTGGCCGACGTCGGCCTGCTGGGCATGCCCAACGCCGGCAAATCCACCTTCATCCGCGCGGTCTCCGCCGCCAAGCCGAAAGTGGCCGACTACCCGTTCACCACCCTGCACCCGAACCTGGGTGTGGTGCGCATGGACGACACCTCCAGCTTCGTCATCGCCGACATCCCCGGCCTGATCGAAGGCGCGGCGGAAGGCGCCGGCCTCGGCCACCGCTTCCTCAAGCACCTGTCGCGTACCGGCATCCTGCTGCATCTGGTCGACATCGCGCCGTTCGATCCGGACGTCGATCCGGTGCGCGAGGCCCGCGCCATCGTCGAGGAACTGCGCAAGTACGACGAAGCGCTGTACAACAAGCCGCGCTGGCTGGTGCTGAACAAGGTCGACATGCTGCCGGAAGACGAGCGCGAGCTGACCGTGTCCGCCTTCCTCGAAGCCTACGGCTGGCCGAAGGCGCAGGCCGACGACCGCTTCGGCTTCGACATGACCGCGCCGCGCCACTTCGTGATCTCCGGCCTGACCGGCGAAGGCACCCGCGAGCTGGTATTCGCGATCAAGGAATACCTCGACGTGCTGCGCGCCGCCGAGAAGAAGGCGCGCCTGGAAGCGGAAGAAGCCGAACGCGCCGCCAAGCTGGCCCGCGCTGCCGCGGCCGGTGCCGCACCAGTGGCCGCGATCCAGACGCTGGTGGCGGAAGATGCGCCGGCTGCGGATGCGGGTGCGGATAGCGCTGAGTAATCAGCTGCTGCGGCCGAGGTTGGCCGCAAGCTGTAGTGAGAAAGGGCAAGCCGGATGGCTTGCCCTTTTGTCATTTTGGCGGTGGTATGATAAGTGGGTTTTGCAGGGCGGTGCTTTACAGTCACAGCTTACGGCTTTGCCTGTTACAGCAAAAGATTATGAGAGGTGATTGTGGAGTTTTTCTTTTTCACGCTTGCGGGGTGCGTACTGGCATATCTGGCGGCGAAAAGTCGTGGTCGTTCTGGCTGGTGGTGGCTGCTGGGCTGGATCGGGGTGATATTTGTGGTGGTGCTGCCATCGCTGAAAAGGGATGTGGAGGCGCCGCATCCAGATACGCATGTGCGCTGCCCGGACTGTAAGGAACTGGTGCGGAATGACGCGGTGAAGTGCAAGCACTGCGGAGGGGCGCTGGTGCCGGTAGCGGATCTGCCGGCGGCAGTGCGCGGCTTGATTGGCGATGATTTGGCCAACGCGTTGAAAGATGCGGCACGCCAGGGTGACGCGCTGCGCGTGAGCCAGCTATTGAAGCTACGTCCTACTGCCGATCATATTCAGGATGCGGTGCGCTATGCTGATTTGTATCAGCACGCGGAGGTTTTGATGCTGTTGCGGCAGTACGATGGGGGAACGCACTAAGTACTGTAGGTTGGGTTGAGCGTAGCGAAGCCCAACGTTTACCGCGAATTAATGACCAAGGTTGGCCGCAAGCCGTGATGGGTTTGCGGCCAACCTTGTTTTTGTCTGGGGTATCCGCTGTGCGGATGTTTTTTATCTGCCGCTTGCCGCGCGGTGGCGGGCTACTTTCTTTTGCTTCGCCAAAAGAAAGTAGCCAAAGAAAAGGCGACCCGACGGCGCAAGAATTCCCGTGCAAACTGCCGCCATCCCGGCGCCGCCCATACGCTGCGCTCAAAAGAGGGCGGCTTGTTTCCGGGCTGACGACAATTTGCACGGCTTGCGCCAACGGGAATGGGGGGGCGTCGGTGCGGTTCTGGTTTTTGTGAGGCGTGGTGTTCAGGTAGGTCGTAGTACTGTAGGTTGGGTTGAGCGTAGCGAAGCCCAACGTTTACCGCGAATTAATGACTAGGGTTGGCCGCAAACTGTAACGGGTTTGCGGCCAACCTTGTTTTGTCTTGGGTATCCGCTGCGCGGATGGTTTTTATTTGCCGCTTGCCGCGCGGCGGCGGGGAAGGGGGATGCCGCATCCCCCTTTCCAATCCCCGCTCTCCCGAAGGCGCAAGAATTCCCGTGCAAACCGCCGCCATCCCGGCGCCGCCCATCCGCTGCGCTCAAAAGAGGGCGGCTTGCTTCCGGGCTGGCAACAGTTTGCACGGCTTGCGCCCACGGGATGGGGTGCATCGGTTCGGTTTTGACTGACGGTATTGCTTGTCCAATTATCGTAGGTCGAGTTAGTCGTAGGTCGGGTTAGCGCAGCGTAACCCGACAAGTTTTTCGGTCGGTTCTGTTTCCGGTTTTGTTTTCTTGCTTTTCGTGGTCCAAATAGCCTTTGCCCTTGTCCGTGTCTTTCCGTGTGCTTCCGTGGCCAAACATCAAAACCGGTTATCGCCATAACGTTGGCCGCAAGCCGTGTCGGGTTACGCTCCGCTAACCCGACTTACGAACTGGCTGGCGTTTGAAATGGTTTGCTGCCCATCATTTGTTTTTACTTTTGTATTTTTTCGTGGGTTTCGTGGCCAAAAACAGAAAACGGTTACCGCCTCAACGTTGGCCGCAAGCCATGCCGGCTTGCGATACGCCACCCCGAGCTACCCCGGCCGTACCGATCACCCCGCCGGCATTGACGGATCAGCCTGTCCGCTCCGACAATCCACGGCTGTTTAACGCCGCTGGATGCTTGTCTTGGATTCCCTTTCCGATTTTTTCCGCCCCGGGCTGAGCCCGGACGCGCTGCCGGCGCTGAACCGGTTGTCGGCGGCGTGGCCGTATCTGGCGGTTTTCGTCACGCTGTTTCGCGGCGGTGACGAGGAGGTGCTGATGCGGCTCCTGGTGCTGCGCGAGCTGGGCAGCCGTGCCGAGGCGCCGTACTGGACGCCGCAGGACATCGCGCAGCGCTTCGCCTATCTCAACGACACCAAGCTGAACACCATTCTCGGCCGCCTGCGCGAGGGCGAGCTGCTGGTCTACGACAGCGATGGCGGCCATTACGCGCTGTCCGAGGCGGCACGCGTGGCGCTGTCGGCGCTGGCGACACTGATCGACTTTGCCGGCGACGACGTCGAGTTGGGCTATCTCGCCAGCCAGGTGGCGGCGGGGCAGGCGGTGGGGCAGGTGTCGGACGAGGCGCTGCAGCATCTGCTGGCGCGCCTCAACGAGCTGCACGCCGAGTTTGCCGATGCGCTGGAGTCGCAGTCCGAATTCCGCATCCGCGCCGCGCAGCATCGGCTGGAGTCGGTGTGGCGCTGGGTGGCGAAATCCACCGACGTGGTGCGCGGCCTGACCTGTGACGAGCGGCTGAGCCTGACCACGCTGAGCCAGGCGCAGGCGATCGCGCTGGCGCAAAGCCGCATGCTGGCGCTGGCCGGCACCTTCGAGCGCCGGCTGGCGCAGCTGGCGGCGCAGCGCGTGCATCTGGGCAGCTCCGGGCTGACTTCCACCGACATCGCCGACTGGCTGCGCCATCAGGGCCTGGCCCGGCTGGCGGGGCTGGCCGATGGCGTGATCGCGGCCAACGTCGAGCCGGCCTTCCTGACCACGCCGGAGCTGGCCGATGTCGCCGAGTACGAGCTGCTCGGCCGCGAGCGCGCGCGCGAGCACGACCATGCGCTGCCGGCGGCGGCCAGCGCCGAAACCGCCGACGCGGTCGAGGCCGAACGCCTGCTGGAGGCCGAAGCGCTGTACGCCACGCTGGCGGCGCTGCAGCTGGCGCCGGCGGACGGCGTGCCGATTGCCGACGCGGTACTGGCCGCCAGCTACAACGAAACCGCCTACCGCCTGTCGCTGCTGTCGCTGCTGGGCGACCCGGAAAGCCGCAGCGACCGTGGCGTGATTGCCGCGCTGGCCAAGCTGCCGCTGGCGCTTTCCGGTGGCGCTGCCGTGCTGGCGCTGGACCACCCCGAGGTGGCCAGCCTGTCCGACGCGCAGCTGACCGTGATCCCGACATCCCGAGACTCAACATCATGATGGAACAATCCCTCACCGTACTGGTGTCGCGCCTGCTGGCGCACCGCGTGATCCCGCGCAGCGACGCGCTGGCGCGCCGCGCGCTGCTGGACGACGCCTTCCGCGCCGAGCTGGATCAGCGCTTGGCCGCGGTCGGCCTGCGCCTGGTGGAAAACCCCTACGCCGAACACATCGCGGTGGCGCTGCTGCCGGCGATGACCGAGCCGGTGTTCGGCTCGGGCGAAGCGTGGCTGAACAACAATCTGGGCCTGCCGCGCGATGGTGTGGCGCTGCTGGTGATCGTGTGGGCGCTGATCATCCTGCCCAAGCGCGAACGCCAGATCAGCCGCGTCGAGGCCGGCCGCGAGGGCCAGCACGACATGTTCGGCGCGCAAAAGCCGCTGGAAACCGGCGACACGGTATCGGTCGGCATCTCCGAGGACGCGCTGTACGCCGACTTCGGCAAGCAGCTCGGCGGCCGCACCCGCTTTGCGGCCAACCTTGGCCGCCTGGTCAACCTCGGCTTCCTCAACCGCCGCAACAAGTGGCTGGAAGAAGGGCCGATGCTGGACCTGATGATCGACTACGCCGCGCTGGCGCCGCGCATCATCGAAGGCGCGCTGGCGGACGTGCTCGGCCGCCGCCAGGCCTTGCTGCAGGAGGCCGCCGCGAGCGCGCCGGCCGCCGCAACCGACAACAGCCAAGTGGAGAACGCCTGATGTTCCAGATGAAATCGGTAGAAATGGTGCACTGGGACTTCTGGCAGCGGCTGACCGTGCCGCTGGACGCGCAGATCGTCACCATCATCGGCCCCAACGGCTCCGGCAAGACCACGCTGCTGGACGCGCTGCGCACGCTGCTGGCGATCAAGTGCTCCGGCAAGCGCGACTACAAGCGCTACGTGCGCAACAACCGCGAGCCGTTCGCCTTTCTCAAGGGCGTGGTCGCCAATCCGCGCCGCCTGAACGGCGGGCTGTACCCGACGCCGTTCTTCCCGCTGCTAAGCGAGGAGGTCACCCTGCTGTGCCGCATCAAGAAACAGGGCGGCGACTGGGTGCGCCACTACGCCATCGCCGAGGGCGACGTGGCGCTGGACAGCGCGGTGGCCGATCCGGCACTGGCGTGGCTGGGGGTGCAGGAATACCGTCGCCGCCTGGAAGCGGCCGGCCTCACCGCCGCCGTCGGCGAGGTGCTGGCGCTGGAGCAGGGCGACACCGACAAGCTCACCGAATACACGCCCAAGCAGCTGCTGGACTTGGTGTTCCAGGTGTTCGGCGACAAGGACGTGCTCGACAACTACCAGCACGCGCGTGACGAGCAGCGCGCCGCCGAGGCCGAGCTGAACGCGCTGTCGCAGCAGCAGGAGGCGCTGGAAGTGCGCGTCGAGGCGATGAAGACGCGCGCCAACCGCTATCTGGAATGGACCGGCCTGCACAAGCGCGTCACCCGCCTGCGCGACGAGGCCTTGCCGGTGCTGGGCCTGATCGACGGCCGCAGCGCCATCACCCGGCAATGGGGCGATTACCGCCGCGTGCAGCACGATTACCTGAACGTCAGTGCCGACCACCGCGCCACCTTGCAGCTGATGGCCACGCTGCGTCGCGCCGAGAGCGAGGCGCAGGCAGCCCGCGCCCAGGCCGACAGCGAGCGCCACCACGCGCAGCAGGCCTTCATGCACGCCCGCGACGCGCTGCGCGACGTGCAAAGCCAGCTCAAGGAGCGCGACCGGCTGCAGGCGCTGGCCGGCCAGCAATACGGTGACGACGCCGCCACGCTGACGCAAAGGTTGGCCGCACTGCGCCACGATGCCGACACCCTGCGCGACAGCCTGCGCGCCGCCAAACGCGAGCGCGACGAGCACGGCGCCGAACTGGCGGCGCTGGAAAGCGGCAAGCCGCGCGCGCCGGACGACGTGCGCCACTTCCGCGCCGCGCTGGACGAGGCCGGCATCGCGCACAGCATGCTGTGCGATATCGTCGAGGTGACCGATGCCGCGTGGCAGGGCGCGGTCGAGGCGTTGCTCAAGCCCTATCGCCACGTGGTGCTGCTGGCCGATGCCGGCGACCGCCGCGCCGCCTGGCAGCTGGGCGACAAGCTGCGCTACCGCCACTTCGTGGTGCCGGATACCGCGGCCGCGCCGCGTGCACGCAGCGGCAGCCTGCTGGAAGTGGTGCGCTTTGCCGAGCCGGCGCCGGAGTGGCTGTACCAGCAGATGAACCGCGTCAGCCGCGTCGCCGACGTGGCGGCAGGCGCGAAGGAAGACGGCGACTGGATCACGCCGGAAGGCTATTTCCGCGAACGCCGCGGCGCGCGCCACATCGGCGTGCCGCAGCGCGACTTCGCCTTTGGCGAGGCGGCGCGCCAGTCGCGGCTGCTGGACCTGCGCGCCACGCTGACGGCGCTGAACCAGCGCATCATCGCCGGCGAAGAGCAGCTGGTGGCCGCCAGCCGCGACATCGCCGCGCTGGCCGACTACCTGTCGGGCATGGATTCCATCGCCCAGCTGGCCAGCCGCGCCGACGAATTCGCCGCGCTGGAGGCGCAGCTGGCCACGCTGCAGGCCAGCGTCGCCGAACACGGCGCCGCGCTGGCCGACGCCGACAGCGCCTGCCGCGACGCCGAAAGCCGGCACAGCGACGCGCGGCTGGCGCACGATCGCGTCTGCCAGCGCGAACAGGACAGCCTGAACCGTCAGGTGGCGCGCCGGCTGGAAGCGGAGCAGGCGCGCCGCACCCTGCGCCGCCTGCTGGCCGAGTTGCGCGACAGCCAGAGCCGCCTGCCGGCCGCGGCGCAGGATGCCGCCTACGTCGCGCAGCTGACCGAGGAATTCGAAACCGCCGCCGACGTGCGCCACGAAATCCACTATCTGGAAGAAAAGCTGGCCGCCGGCGACTGGGAGTGCGACGACGCGGTGCTGCAGCTGAAGGACAAGCTGCAGGAAGACCTGAGCGCGCTGGCGCGTGAATGCCAGCGTCGCCAGGCGGAGGTGGAACGCGCCGCCGGCCTGACCACCGACGCGCGCGAGGCCTATCTGGGCAAGCTGCGCGCCACGGTGCGCGCCTACGGCAGCAACATCAAGCGCCTGGGCGAGCTGGCCGGCATCGGCGTCGAGGTCGAGCTGCCGCTGCTGTCCAACGACGACACCGCGCTGGCACAGGCTGGCCTCACGCTGAAGTTCAACTTCGACCAGAAGGGCATGATGGGCATGAACGACGGTGAGGCCTCCGGCGGCCAGCAGGTGATGAAATCGCTGATCCTGCTGATCGGGCTGATGATGGACGAGGCCAACCCGTCCGGCTTCGTGTTCATCGACGAGCCGTTCGCGCATCTGGACATCTTCAACATCGACCGCGTCGCCGGCTTCCTCAAGGCCACCGAGGCGCAGTACCTGATCACCACGCCCAATACCCACAACATCAACATCTTCGCGCCGTCCGGGCTGACGCTGGCCACGCGCAAGAAACGCCCCGGCGAGCAGTGGGCGCCGGCGATCCTGCAGACGCGGCGAAGGCTGGAGGCGGAAACCTGATGTATACAACCCCGGTTCCGGTGACCGGGGTTTTTTGCGGCCAAGGTGGCCGAGAATGACCGCGGGGCAGACCGGACAAGCTGCCCGATCGTCATTTTTTGCTTGGAGAGGGCCATCGGATCGTGTGATGATATATGGCTATATTTATAAATTTTATTAAATACTCGTCATTGCGTGGTGGGGTCGCCATGGCGCCGAAGCCGGCGGTGACGAGGTGATCATGTTGAGGCCGGAGCATCCGATGAAGAAACCGTTACTTTCCCTTTCCCTGCTGGCGCTGCTGGCGGCGACAACGGGTTGTGCCACCGAGAGTTCGCGCAGTCTGGAGGTGGCCAAGGTCGCCACCGCCGGCACGACTTACCAGGGACAGCGCAGCCTGATTTCGGTCGGCAAGTTCGATAACCGCTCCAGCTATATGCGCGGCATCTTCTCCGACGGTGTTGATCGTCTGGGCGGCCAGGCCAAGACCATCCTGATTACCCATTTGCAGCAGACCGGCCGTTTCAATGTGCTGGATCGCGACAATATGACCGAGATCGGCCAGGAAGCGGGCTTCAAGAAACAGGCACAGGCCATCAAGGGTGCCGATTTCGTGGTCACCGGCGATGTCACCGAGTTCGGGCGCAAGGAAGTGGGCGACCATCAGCTGTTCGGCATCCTCGGGCGCGGCAAGCAGCAGATCGCCTACGCCAAGGTCAACCTGAACATCGTCAAGGTGCAGACTTCTGAAGTGGTGTACTCGGCACAGGGGGCCGGTGAGTACAGCCTGTCCAATCGC
The DNA here is from genome assembly GCF_003633895.1 of Vogesella indigofera. Taxonomy (GTDB): domain Bacteria; phylum Pseudomonadota; class Gammaproteobacteria; order Burkholderiales; family Chromobacteriaceae; genus Vogesella; species Vogesella indigofera. The sequence continues at coordinate 62,232 of NZ_RBID01000013.1, read as the reverse complement.
GAGATCATCGGTTTTGGCGGTACCGCCAGCTACGACTCCACCCTGAACGGCAAGGTGCTGGATCTGGCGGTGCGGGAAGCGGTGAACAATCTGGTCGCCGGCATCCACTCCGGTGCATGGCAACCGGCGCCCTAACCCTGTCAGGTAAACACAATGATGATGTTATCGCGAGGCATGAGCATCGGCGCCGGCTTGCTGCTGGCGGCGGTCATGAGCGGATGTGCCAACCAGCCCAAGCCGCTGTACCACTGGGGGCCTTACCAGCCGCAGGTTTACGAATACTTCAAGGGCGATGGTGCCGGCGAGCAGGCGCAGATTGCCGCGCTGGAAGAGAATATCCAGCAGGCACGAGCCAAGGGGGAGGCGTTGCCGCCTGGCTACCACGCCCATCTTGGCCTGCTGTATAGCAAGGCGGGGAAGGAGGACCAGGTGAAACAGCAGTTCGAGACCGAAAAAGCGCTGTTCCCGGAATCGTCGTCCTTTATGGACTTCCTGCTGCGCAAATTCAAAAAGTAAGGGATCGCAATGCGTTTTTCATGGATGAGAGGCCTGCTTGCCGCGGTGGGCGTGGTGCTGCTGGCCAGTGGCTGCGCTACCCAGAAGCCTTATGACTACACCGCCTACAAGCAAAGTCGCCCCAAGTCGGTGCTGATCCTGCCGCCGCTCAACAGCTCGCCGGACGTGAAGGCCACCTACAGCATGCTGGCGCAGATGAGCGCGCCGCTGGCCGAATCCGGTTACTACGTGTTTCCGGTGGCGGTGGTGGATGAAACCTTCCGCCAGAATGGCCTGACGGCTCCCGGCGACATGCAGGCGGTGCCGCCGGCCAAGCTGCACGAGATCTTCGGCGCCGATGCCGCGCTGTATGTCGACGTCAAGCGTTACGGCGTGACCTATACCGTGCTCAGCAGTGACGTCACGGTGGTGGCCGAGGCCAAGCTGGTGGATCTGAAAACGGGGCAGTTGCTGTGGGATGGCCGCGCCAGCGCGTCCAGTGCCGAGCAGCAAAACAACAGTGGCGGCCTGGTCGGCATGCTGGTGTCGGCGGTGATCAACCAGATCGCCAACTCGCTGACCGAGAAGGGCCACGTTTACGCCGGCATCGCCAGCCAGCGCCTGTTGAGTGCGCACCCCAACGGTGTGCTGTATGGCCCGCGCTCGCCGCGCTACGGCCAGGACGGCGTGCCACAGTAAGTACCGGCAGCGGCATGCGCCGCTGTGCAGGAGAGGGCAAGGGTTGGCCGCAAGCCAGGATGGTTTGCGGCCAACCCTGTTTCACGCTGTGGCCGGTGCTGCTGGTCGCTGGTGACCCTGGTCGAACCATGCCATGGACATGAGTGATTTATTCCAATAGAATGCCGCGCTTTGCTACCCACGATGATTCCGCACATGAAACAGCTCGCTCTCGTTGCCGCCCTCGCGGCGTGTCTGGCCGCTCCGGCGCAGGCGTTCAACCTCAACTCCGTGCTCAGCGCCGGTACCGACCTGGTGAAGTCCGCTACGCTCAGCGATGGCGAAGTGAAGGCGATGGCCGCCGATGCCAGCAAGTCGATGGACAAGCAGAACAAGGTCGCCGCCGCCGGCAGCGCCTACGGCACACGCCTGAACAAGATCGTGAAAGGGCTGGGCAATGAAGATGGCCTGCAGCTGAACTTCAAGGTGTACCAGAGCAAGGAAGTGAACGCCTTCGCCATGGCCGACGGTACCGTGCGCGTGTACAGCGGCCTGCTGGACAAGATGACCGACGACGAAGTGCGCTACGTGATCGGCCATGAAATCGGCCACGTGAAGCTGGGCCACACCAAGAAGGCGATCCAGGTCGCCTACGCCGCGTCCGCGGCACGCAAGGCGGCGGCTGGTAGCGGTAATGCGGTGGCCGCCTCGCTGTCGGAATCGGAACTGGGTGATTTTGCCGAGCAGATCGTGCACGCGCAGTTCTCGCAATCGCAGGAAAGCGATGCCGATGCCTACGCGGTGGAGTTCCTGAAGCGCCACAACTACAACCTGCAGGGCGCGCCGGCGGCACTGCGCAAGCTGGCCGCGCTGTTCGGCAACGAAGGCAGCGTGCTGGCCAGCCACCCGGCACCGGGCGACCGTGCCGACAAGGTGGAAAAGCTGATCAAGTAAGCGTTGACCAGCCTGCAGCACGCAAAACAGCCCGCCATTGGCGGGCTGTTTTTTTTTGTGTGCCCGGCGGGCGCTGGCGGCGGGGCAGGCGGGGCGTGGCCGGGACCAGCCCCTTGCCGGCCACCGCCGGCTTGGCGCGGTTAGCGGCGCGGTGCGGCCTGCAGCGCCAGCAGTGCGCCGATATTGCGCGCGCAGCGTTCCAGGTTGGCCGCGGCGTGTTCCAGCGCGTCGTCGAGGGTGGTGATCTGCTGCACGCAGGCGAACACCGCGTCGATGCCGTGCTGGTGTACCGCCTCGACACCGTCGCCGAGGCTGCCACCGATGGCGATCACCGACAGGCCGTGCTGCTTGGCGCGGCGCGCGACGCCGATCGGGGTCTTGCCGAAGATCGTCTGGCCGTCGAGGCGGCCTTCGCCAGTGATGACCAGGTCGGCGCCGGCCAGCGCCGCGTCCAGCCCGACGCAGTCGAGCACGATGTCGATGCCGCGGCGCAGCTGACAGGGGAAGAACGCCAGCGCCGCCGCGCCCATGCCGCCAGCGGCACCGGCGCCGGGCACCGTGGCGATGACCTGGCCAGTGTGTCGTTCCAGCAGCCGGCCGTAGTGCGCCAGTGCCTGCTCCAGCTGCGCCACCATCGCGGCATCGGCGCCTTTTTGCGGGCCGAAGATGGCGGAGGCGCCGTGCGGGCCGCACAGCGGATTGTCGACATCGCAGGCGATGTCGAAGCGGCACTCGGCCAGCCGCGGGTCCAGCGCGCTGCTGTCGATGTGGGCCAGCTGCGCCAGCGCGGCGCCGCCGGGCGGCAAAGGTTGGCCGCAGTCATCCAGCCAGCGTACGCCGAGCGCAGCGAGCATGCCGGCGCCGCCGTCGTTGGTGGCGGAGCCGCCCAGCGCCAGGATGATGTGGCGCGCGCCGTGATCCAGCGCGCTGCGGATCAGCTCACCGGTGCCGTAGCTGCTGCTGTGCAGCGGATTGCGCTGATGGCGCGGCACGTGCTCCAGGCCGCTGGCACTGGCCATCTCGATAACGGCGCCACGGCCGTCGCCGAGCAGGCCCCAGTTGGCGAACAGCAGCGTGTGCTGCGGGCCGGTGACGCGCTGGCGGATGCGCTGGCCTGCCGTGGCGTCGAGCAGCGCGTCCAGCGTGCCTTCGCCGCCGTCGGCGACCGGCAGCCGCAGCAGCTCGGTGTGCGGCAGCAGTGGCGCCAGGCCGCGGGCGATGAGGGTGGCGACTTCGCGCGCCGACAGGCTTTCCTTGAATGAATCCGGGGCGATCACGATTTTGCGCATGGTGGCGATGGGGCGGCGGCAAGTTGGGTAAGCGATTCTATGCCATCGCTTGCGTCGCCGGCTAATGGCCGGCGGCATGACAAAACCAAGCACTTGCTCGATAATGCGCTTTTGCCACCGATCCTACACTTCAGGAGCCTGCCGCGATGCGTACACTGACTTCCCTGCTCGGCAATTCACAACAACTCGACGGCGGCGCGATGTTCGGCAACGCGCCGCGCGCGGTGTGGGCCGGCTGGCTGGCGCCGGATGCGGCCAACCGCGTGGCGCTGGCCTGCCGCTGCCTGCTGGTGGAAGAGGGCGACGGCCGCCGCATCCTGCTGGAAACCGGTATCGGCGCCTTTTTCGCACCGAAGCTGCGCGAGCGCTACGGCGTGGTGGAGGCGGAGCACGTGCTGCTGGACGCTCTGGCGGCGCAGGGGCTGAGCGATGCCGACATCGACGTGGTGGTGCTGTCGCACCTGCACTTCGACCACGCCGGCGGCCTGCTGGCGGCGTGGGACGGCGGCCCGGCGCGGCTGCTGTTTCCCAACGCGCAGTTTGTGGTCGGGCGCGAGGCGTGGCAGCGGGCGCTGAATCCGCATCCGCGCGACAAGGCCTCGTTCGTGCCGGAGCTGATCGCGCTCTTGGAGGCCAGCGGCCGGCTGGTGCTGGTCGATGACGCGACGCCGGCCTGCCTGCCGCCGGACTGGCGCTTCCACATCTCCAACGGCCACACCCCCGGCATGCTGCTGGCGGAAATCCCGCTGCCGGGCGGGCCGCTGCTGTTTGCTGCCGACCTGATTCCCGGCGCGGCGTGGGTGCACGTGCCGATCACCATGGGCTACGACCGCTTTCCGGAGCTGCTGATCGACGAGAAGCGCGCGCTGCTGCAAAGCTTGGCCGCAGCCGGCGGCCGCCTGTTCTTCACCCACGATCCGCAGCTGGCCTGCGGCGAGGTGCTGCTCGATGGCCAGACGCAGCGTTTCAGCGTGACGGCGACACAGGCGACATTAAGCAAGCTCGCAATTTGACCTTGTCATTGTTTAACATAATTGACGACAGTAAAACGCATGATTGAGGCACAATAGGCCACAGCCAGTGCCGTGCATGGTGCTGGCGCCATGCCTGCTTTTGTGTGCCACTATCTAGCTATAACTCGATGAAATAACTGGATTTTTCTGGCGGGCACCGCCGGCGAGACACAAAACCCCGATACCGCGATGGTGTCGGGGTTTTGTTTTTTGTTGTGGCGAAGTGTTTAAAAAATTGCTCATTTACGGGGTGTGCTGGCTATAATGCCCGCACAACAAAGGTGAGGTCCGGGCCGGTGCCGCACGCGCTGCGCAGGGCGGGATCATCATTCTGACAACACTACCAAGGATTAAGGAGACGGAAGTAATGCTCGTCTGGTTCGTCGTTCTGTATCTGGCCGTTACTGTCGGTATCGGCCTCTATGCCTCAACCCGCGTGCACAACGCGAAGGATTTCGCCGCCGGCGGCCGCAGCATGCCGTTCCACATCGTGGCGGCGATGGTGTTTGCCACCTGGTTCGGTTCCGAGGCGGTGCTGGGCATTCCGTCCACCTTCATCGAGGAAGGCTTTGCCGGCATCATCGAGGACCCGTTCGGCTCCTTCGGCTGCCTGATGCTGGTCGGCATCTTCTTCGCCCGTCCGCTGTACCGCCTCAACCTGCTGACCATGGGCGATTTCTTCCGCCAGCGCTACGGCTCGACGGTGGAGGTGATCACCAGTATCGCCATCATGCTGTCCTACCTGGGCTGGATCGCGGCGCAGCTGACCGCGCTGGGGGTGGTGTTCAACGTGCTGTCCGACGGCAGCATCAGCACCACGCAGGGCATGCTGATCGGCTCCGCCATCGTGCTGGTGTACACCCTGTTCGGCGGCATGTGGTCGGTGGCGCTGACCGACTTCTTCCAGATGACCATCATCGCCGGCGGCCTGATCTACCTGGTGGTGCTGTTCAGCGGCATGGCCGGCGGCGCCGACAAGGTGATCGCCAAGGCCGCCAGCGACGGCAAGTTCACCTTCATCACCAGCACCGAGCCGCGCGACATCGTCGCCTTCATCGGCGCGGCGGTGACCATGATGCTGGGCTCCATCCCGCAGCAGGACGTGTTCCAGCGTGTGATGTCGGCCAAGAGCGAGAAGATCGCGGTGCGCGCCACCCTGGTCGGCGGCGTGTTCTACCTGGTGTTCTGCATGCTGCCGATCTTCCTGATTTACGCCGCGTCGATGATCAAGCCGGAGCTGGTGCAGCACTGGCTGGCCGAGGACGCGCAGATGATCCTGCCGCGCATGATCCTGGAGGAAACGCCGCTGTTCGCGCAGGTGATGTTCTTCGGCGCGCTGCTGTCGGCGATCATGTCCACCGCGTCCGGCACCCTGCTGGCGCCATCGGTGATCTTCGTCGAGAACATCTTCAAGCAGTTCCGCCCGAAGATGAGCGACCGCGAGTTCCTGCTGGCCACCCGTGCCGCCATCCTGGTGTGCGCGTTTGGCACCACGCTGTTCGCGCTGTATTCCGATGCCTCCATCTACGAGATGGTGGGCAATGCCTACAAGGTGACGCTGGTGTCGGCGGTGGTGCCGCTGGCCGCCGGCCTGTTCTGGAAACGGGCCACCACGCAGGGCGCGCTGCTGGCGATCCTGCTCGGTGTCGGCAGCTGGATTCCGCTGGAGCTGAGCTATAGCGACGCCGCGTTCTGGCCGCCGCAGCTGGCCGGCCTGCTGCTCAGCGCGCTGGGCATGCTGTTGGGTTCGCTGACACCGCAACGCTTTGCCGTGCGCCAGCTGCAGGTGCAGCGCGCCTGACGATTGCAGAAGTACTCCTGGGGAAGGGGACTGGCCGGGGCAACGCCCCGGCTTTTTTTCATGAACAGTCTGTTGCCGTGGCGCGGCTTGTCAGGCTTGCGGCCAACGTGGCAAGGTAGCAGGCTATGACGAAACCATTCCCCTCGCCGCGGCTGGCCTATCTGCTGCTGACGCTGACCGCGCTGTTCTGGTCCGGCAACTTCGTGCTGGCGCGCGCGATGCACGCCAGCGTGGCGCCCATGACCTTATCCTTTGCCCGCTGGAGCATCGCGCTGTGTCTGCTGCTGCCGTTCGGCGCCGCGCCGGCGTGGCGCCAGCGCGCGCTGTGGCTGCCGTACTGGCGTCGGCTGCTGGCCCTGGCGCTGCTCGGCGTCACCGGCTTCAATTCGCTGGCCTACTGGGGGCTGCAGTACACCGCCGCCACCAATGCGGTGCTGCTCAATTCCTTCATCCCGATCCTGATCGTGCTGTTCGGTGCGCTGTTCTTCGGCGTGGCCATCGCGCGCCGCCAGGCGCTGGCGGTGGCGATCTCCTTTGCCGGCGTGCTGCTGGTGGTGGCGCACGGCGACTGGCACCGCTTGGCCGCACTCGACATCAACCGCGGCGACGCGGTGGTGTTCCTGGCGATGGTGGCGTGGGCGCTGTACACGCTGCTGCTGCGTGGCATGCCGCCGGCGCTGGACCGCATCGGCCTGCTGACGCTGCAGGTGGCGATCGGCCTTGCCGGCATCGCGCCGCTGTTTGCCTGGGAGCTGGCCGGCGGCCGCCACACGCCGCTGAACGCCGCCACGCTGGCCACCTTTGCCTACGTCGGCACCCTGCCGTCGGTGGCGGCCTACTATTTCTATAATCTGGGTGTGGCGCGCGTCGGCGCGGCGCGGGCCGGCATGTTCATCCACCTGATGCCCGGCTTTGGCGCCTTGCTGTCGATGCTGTTCCTCGGCGAAGCGCTGCAGCTATACCACCTGGCCGGCATCACGCTGATCCTGGCCGGCGTCACGCTGGCGACACGCAGCCACACCTGAATTCCGCAAGCCAAGGAGAGCGCCATGAGCGAACAGGACAAACAGGCCGGGCTGGCACGGCGCACGCAGGTGATGGGCGAGGCTTTCGCCAGCCGCGCGATGAGCGGTCTCGACGGCTTCAACCGCCCGCTGCAGGACTGGCTCAACGAGCACGCCTGGGGCAGCACCTGGCAGCGCGACGGGCTGGAGCTGAAAACGCGCAGCCTGCTGACTTGCGCCATGCTGGCGGCGCTCGGGCGCAGCCAGGAGCTGAAAGGCCATATCCGCGGCGCCATCAACAACGGCGCCAGCCTGGTGGAAATCCGCGAAACCCTGCTGCACACCGCGGTGTACGCCGGCGCGCCGGCGGCGGTGGAAGCGTTCCGCGCCGCGCGCGAGGTGCTGGACGAACTGGGGCTGTCGCTGCCGGAACACGAGTAGGGCCTGTTTGCCGTGCTGACGGCACTGGCCATTGCGGCCAACCTTGTTGGCAACAGGGTTGAATTCTGCGGCACATGCCCCACACTCAGCTGATCACCCACCCTTCTTTTGAAAAGGAAGTACCCGATGGCAACCGTTACCCTGCGTGGCAATGCTGTAGACGTGGCCGGCGCCCTGCCGGTCAAAGGCGACAAGGCTCCGGCGTTCAGCCTGACCAATGGCGATCTGGCCGATGTCGGCCTGGCCGCCTTCGCCGGCAAGAAGAAGATCCTCAATATTTTCCCGTCGGTGGATACCCCGACCTGCGCCACCTCGGTGCGCAAGTTCAACGAAAAGGCCGCCGACCGTGACGGCGTGGCGGTGCTGTGCATCTCCGCCGACCTGCCGTTCGCGCAGAAGCGCTTCTGCGGCGCTGAAGGCATCGACGGCGTTGCCAACCTGTCCACCTTCCGCCACGCTGAATTTGCCGAAGCCTATGGCGTGAAGCTGGCCTCCGGCCCGCTGGCCGGCCTCACCGCGCGCGCGGTGGTGGTACTGGACGAGAACGACACCGTGCTGCACAGCGAGCTGGTGGCCGAGATCGGCAGCGAGCCGGACTACGACGCGGCACTGGCCGTGCTGTAAGTCACCCGCCAGGGTTGGCCGCAAGGCCGGCCCGCGATGCAAAACGGCGCTCATGCAGATGAGCGCCGTTTTTGTTTGCTGGCTATGCCGGTTCAGGCCGCGTCGCTGTTGCGGGATTCGAAGCGCGGCTTGTTGGCCGAGAACGGTACCGCGGCGCCGGTCTGGCTGTCGATGCGGAACCAGGCCAGATCGCGGTTCATCTGCGCCGACACCTCGCGCCAGCGTCCCATCGCCGGCGCCAGCGATTCCATCTTGCCGAAGATGTCGCTGGCCAGTGCCGACACCTCGCTGCCGCGGCTGCGGATGTGGCCGCCGGCCTGGCTCTGCTGGTGGCTGGCTTCCGCCACCTCGCGCAGCACCTGGTTGATGGTGACCAGCGCGCTGTCCATGCTCAGCAGCGCCTCGCCCAGCGTGGTCTGCGCCACCACGCTGCCGTGGCTGGCCTGATGTGCGGCGTCCATCGTGGCGGCCAGCGCCTTGGTGGCGCCCTCGATGCGCAGCAGGGTGTCGAAGATGCCGGCGGTGGCGCTGGAGGTGCGCTCCGACAGCTTGCGTACCTCGTCGGCGACCACGGCAAAACCGCGGCCGTGCTCGCCGGCACGCGCGGCCTCGATCGCCGCGTTCAGCGCCAGCAGATTGGTCTGTTCTGCCACGTCGCGGATCATGTTGCTGATCTGCGCGATGTCGGCGATGGCGTGCTTCAGCTGTTCGGTCTCGCCTACCGCACCCTGGATGCGGCCGGCCAGCGCCTGCAGCGTGCCGGCGGTGTCGCCGGCCAGCTCGCGGGCGTGGGCGGTGCGCTCGGTGGCGGTGTTGGCATCCTGCAGCGCGCGGCGGATGTGGCTGACGATTTCCTCGGCCGAGCTGGCCACTGCGTTGGCGGCGTGGTTGCTGTGCTCGGCGGTTTCCGCCTGCTGGCGGGTGGTGCCGATCACGTGGTGGGTGAGGTCGAGAATGTCCTGCGCCTCGCGCTCGCTGCCGGCGGCATTGCTGCGCACGGTGCCGAGCAGCTCGCTGAGCTTGTCGAGGAAGCGGTTGATGTGGCCGGCGGCCTGCGACAGCTCGTCGCGGCCGCTGACCGGCAGGCGGGTGCTGAGCTGGCCTTCGCCGAGCAGGTCGGCGGCGTGCTGCATCGCGGCGATCTGCTTTTTCAGCCGCTGTGCCAGCAGCACCTGCGACAGCACCACCGCCACGCTGGCGACGCCGAGCGGGCCCAGTACCAGCAGCACCAGTTGCAGCATCGCCTGCGCCATCGCGCTTTCGGCGCTGGCCAGCTGGCGCTGCTCGTTATCCAGCGTGCTGTCGATCAGGTTGACCAGCGGCATGATGCTGAGGCTGTAGGCGCGCTCCGGGATCGACAGCGCGTCTTCCGGCGCGGTTTCGGCGATGGTCAGCGCTGAGCGCAGGTTCTTGGCAAACTCCTGCCAGTAGCCCTGCGCCTTGCCGGCGAAGGCCTGGCGGCTGGCCGGCGGCAGAGCCTGGCTGATCGCCGGAATCAGCTTGGCGACGTTCTGCTGCACCCGCGCCAGCCGCGGCGCGGTGTCTTCCAGCAGCGGGTCGGCGCGGGCCAGCGACAGCACCTCCGCCTTCAGCGTCTGCAGGTGGGTGGACAGCTGCTGCCGCTCGCGATAGTCGGCAAACTGGTGGCGCAGCGAAAACAGCTGCTGGCTGCTGAGCAGCATCACCACGATCAGGCAGCCAAGGGTAAAGGCTACGGTTAGCCACAGGCGTTTTACCAGCGTCATTTTCAATCATCCCTTCAAGATGCCGACAGTGTAGGGCGGCGACATTACCGGGAGATGACGTGTTAACTTGGTCGTCATGGCGCCTGCTGCGTTGCCGCAGTAGCACCCTAACCGTTGCGGGTGACGTTTTGGTGACGCCGGCTCAGTGCTGATGCAGGCTTTGCCGCGGCCGGTAGGCGTGGCTGTCGGCGACGTCGGCCTGGGCGGCGGCCAGATAGCGCCCTGCGTAGTGGCGCCAGATACCGCTGTCGAGGAACAGCTGGTACAGCTCGGGGTCGAGGTGGCCGTCCTCCGCCATCTTGCGCATGATCTGCAGCGCCTCCGACAGCGGCTTGGCCGGCTTGTACGGGCGGTCGGCGGCGGTCAGCGCCTCGAACACGTCGGCGATGGCCATCACCCGCGCCAGCACGCTCATCTCGTGGCCGTGCAGGCCGCGCGGGTAGCCCTTGCCGTCGATGCGCTCGTGGTGGCCGCCGGCGATCTCCGGCACGTGGGCGAGGTGGGCGGGGAAGGGCAGCGCGTGCAGCATCTTGATGGTTTCGGTGATGTGGGCATTGATCTTGTAGCGCTCTTCCTCGGTCAGCGTGCCGCGGCGGACGGACAGGTTGGTCAGCTCGCCCTTGTGGTACAGCAGCTCCGGCACCTTGACCTTGAAGCCCCAGCGCTTGTCGGCCGGCAACGTGTCGGCGCCGCTGCGCGCGATGCGGTGTTCCGGCTTGTCGGCGAGCAGGTTTTCCTCGACCGGCAGCGACGGCGCGGCGATGCCGGCCAGCCGTGCCTGTTCCATCGGCCCCAGCCCGAGGCGATCGTCCAGGGTGCGCGTCCAGCGGCGGCCGGCGATCTGTTGCAGCCGCGCCAGATCGGCGTCGTCCATGAATTCGCCGCCCAGGTTGCAGCGCGCGACGAAGGCGAAGTCGTCGTCCAGCTGCGCCTTTTGCTGCTGGCACTGCTCTTTCAGCCGCGCGGCGTCCTCGCCGGCGGCGAGGCCCTGCCAGTAGGCGACATCGGCGTCGCGTTTCAGCAGCTCGAAGCGCATGCGGATCTCGTGGATGCGGTCGTACAGCGTTTCCAGTTTGGTGGCCTTGTCGACCACGTACTCCGGGGTGGTGACCTTGCCGCAGTCGTGCAGCCAGCTGGCGATGTACAGCGCCTCGCGGTCGGCGGCGCTGAGCTGGAAGCCGGCAAACGGCCCCTGCTGGCTCTGGTGCGCTGCCTCGGCCAGCGCCTGCGCCAGCTCCGGCACCCGCTGGCAGTGGCCGCCGGTGTACGGCGACTTGGCGTCGATGGCGCCGGCGATCAGCTCCACCAGCGCGTTCATCAGCTGCTGCAGCGCCGAGGCCAGGCGGCGGTTGTCGATGGCGATGGCGGCAAAGCCGACCAGCGCCTGCAGGTAGTTGATGCGGTGGCCGCTCTGGGTGTGGGCGATGCTCTCGCTGCTGGCCAGCACCAACAGGCCCAGCAGCTCCTGCGATTCCAGCCGCAGCGGCAGCAGGATCAGCTGGCGGGTGTCCTCGCCCAGCAGGCTGCGCATTTCCACCGGGATCAGCGCCGGGTTGGCCGCAATCTGCTGCGGCGCGCTGGCGGCCAGCGTGTCCAGCAGCAGCGCGTCGTCCAGCGGCAGCTTGCCCAGCTGCAGCGGCTGCTCGTGTTCGTCGCGGCTGATGGACGGCGCCAGCTGCGCACCGTCCATCAGCCACAGCCCGCCGCGCTGTGCCGGCAGCGCGTGCATGGTCGATTGCAGCACGGTGCCGAGCAGCTGTTCCAGCGCGTTCTCGGCGACCATGTCGCGGCTGAGGCCGATGAAATCGCGGATGGTGACCTTCATCGCCTCCGACGCCGCCATCAGCTCGTTCAGCTCGCGCACCGGGCTGGGCGGCAGGCTGCTGTCGGAAAAATCCAGCGACTGGATGCGGCCGGAGGCGGCCACCAGCTGCCGCAGCGGCTGGCTCAGCAGCCGCGACAGCAGCCAGCCCAGCGGCAGCATCAGCAACAGGATCAGCAGCGGAATCCACGCCGCGCGCTCGGCCACCGCGCGGCCGGCGGCGAACAGCTCGTGCTCCGGCATCACCATCACCAGCTGCTGGTGGCTGCCGCCGGGCAGCGCCGACACCGCCACGTGCCATTGCTGGCCTTGCCACTCGATCACCGCCGGTGGCGGGGTGCCGGGGTGCCATTGCGTGCCCAGCGTCGCCAGTGCCGACGGCGTGCTCTCGCCGAGCTTGACCGGGCGCGGGTCGCGTTCGTCGGTATGGGTGCTGACCAGGATGTCGTGCGTGGTGTTGACGATGGCCATCTGCGCGGCAGCGCTGGGCAGGTTTTGGCGCAGGATGGTGCCCAGCGTCAGCAGGCGCAGGTCGGCGCCGGCCACCGCGCTGGCATCGCCGTTCTGGTGTGCGTAGGTGAGGCCGATCAGGCCGGTGGTGCTGAAACGGTACGGCTCGGTGGCGGCGGCGCCGTGGCTGGCCACCGCCTGCTGGTACCACGGCCGCTGCCGCGGATCGTACACCCGGCGCAGCACCAGCTCCGGCTGCACGCTGTTCAGCGCGTCGTCGAGGAAGCTGAAGCGCTGCTCGGCGACGCCATCCGGCTGCTGCTGCACCAGCTGCCTGGCCCAGCGTGCCTTGGGGCCGGCATCCGGCAGCGCCTGGCGTGCGGCGTCGTCCAGCCGTCGCAGCAGGAAGAAGTCGCCGTTGGGGTAGGCCATGTACACCGCCTGCAGCGCCGGGTTGCCGCGCAGCACCGCCACCAGCTGCCCGGTGTACAGTACCCGCTCTTCCATGCTGTAGGTTTCCGCCAGCGCGGAGTGCGCCAGCAGGTTGGTGGTGGCGGCGGCACCGGCGCCGCTCTGCTCAATATTGCTGGTGATCAGGGTGCTGGTGGCGCGGAACAGGTTGTGCTGCGCCAGCGTCAGCTGGCTCTGCATCGCGCGGTAGTAGAAGAAGCCGAGCGCGGCCGCGGTGGCCAGTACCAGCACCGAGATCAGCACCGTCAGCCATACTTGTAATGACTGTCCGCTTTTGGGGAGAAGCTGTGGCATCACGTTGTGGCTCCGTTAAGGATGGCGCGCTCGGTACTGGCTATTTATGCTTGTAGTATTACAAATGTTTTATGCCTTGGTAATGAATAATGCACGCGGCGCGGCATTTGCCGCCGGCCGCGCCACAATTGGTCACAGATTGGCTCTGTGCTTCTGCATCACCTTCAGGTAGTGCTCGGCGGAATACCTGAAGTAGGCCAGCTCGTCTTCGGTCAGCGGCCGTACCTGCTTCACCGGGTTGCCCAGGTACAGGTAGCCGGACGCCAGCCGCTTGTTCGGCGGCACCAGACTGCCGGCGCCGATCAGCACGCGGTCCTCGATCACCGCGCGATCGAGGATGATGCTGCCGATGCCGACCAGCACTTCATTGCCGATGGTGCAGCCGTGCAGCGTCACGTGGTGGCCGATGGTGACATGCTTGCCGATGGTGAGCGGTGCGCCCAGCGGATCGGATTCCTTGCGGTGGCTGACGTGCAGCATGGCAAAATCCTGCACATTGCTGCCTTCGCCGATCGTGATGCGGTTCACGTCGCCGCGCACCACCGCGCACGGCCACACCGACACGTTGGCCGCAAGTTCCACCTCGCCGATCACCACCGCGGCGGGGTCGATATAGCAGGAGTCGTCGATCTGCGGCTGATGGCCGTCGTAAGGGCGGATATTGCGATTCACTGATTTGTCCCTATCTCTAGAAAGATTCGCGCCGGCAACAGCACGGCGCACTGCCTACAGGATGCCAAACATGACCACCAATCCGCTACTGGACTTTAGCGATCTGCCGCGTTTTGCCGCGATCAAGCCCGAACACATCACCCCGGCGCTGGACGTGCTGCTGGCCAACGCCCGCACCGCCATCGACAAGGTCATCGCCGCCGGCGGCGACGACTGGGACAGCGTGGCCGAGCCGCTGTCCGACGCTACCGAGCAGATCTCGCGCGCCTGGGGCGTGGTTGGCCACCTCAACGGCGTGATGGGCAATACCGACGGCCTGCGCGACGCGTACAACGCCGAGATCCCGCGCATCTCCGCCTTCTTCACCGAACTGGGGCAGAACCTCGATCTGTACGCGCGCTTCAAGGCCGTTGCGGCCAACCCTGCGTTCGCCGGCGCCTCCGCCGCGCGCAAGAAAATCATAGCCAACGACCTGCGCGACTTCCGCCTGTCCGGCGCCGAGCTGCCGGAGGCCGACAAGCAGCGCTTCGCCGCACTGTCCAGCCGCCTCGCCGAGCTGTCCAACCAGTTCTCGCAAAACGTGATGGACGCCACCGACAGCTTCGCGCTGTACATCGACGACGTGGCCGAGCTGGCCGGCATCCCGGAAGACACCCTCGCCATGTACGCGGCGCTGGCCGAGGCCGACGGCCAGCCTGGTAAATACAAGCTGGGGCTGCAGTTCCCGCTCTTGTTCCCGGTGCTGCAGTACGCCGACAACCGCGCCCTGCGTGAAAAACTGTACGAGGCCAACGCCAAACGCGCGTCCGAATTCGGCCCTGCCGAGCAGGACAACGGCCCGCTGATCCGCGAAAAGCTCAAGCTGGCCGCAGAAGAGGCGCAGCTGCTGGGCTTTGCCAACTACGCCGAGCTGTCGCTGTACACCAAGATGGCGGAAAGCCCGCAGCAGGTGATCGACTTCCTGCGCGATCTCGCCCGCCGCGCCAAACCCTACGCCGAGCAGGACCGCGCCGAGCTGGAAGCCTTCGCCCGCGACGAGCTGGGCTTGGACACATTGCAGGCGTGGGACATCACCTACGCCGCCGAGAAACTGCGCGTTGCACGTTACGCTTTCTCCGAGCACGAAGTGAAACAGTACTTCCCCGAGCCCAAGGTGCTGGCCGGCCTGTTCAGCGTGGTGCACAAGCTGTACGGCATTACCGTGGAGCAGAAGGACGCCGAAACCTGGCACGAGGACGCCCGCTACTACCAGATCTTCAAGGACGGCGCGCTGCTGGGCGGTTTCTATCTCGATCTGTACGCCCGCGACGGCAAGCGCCCCGGCGCGTGGATGGACGACGTGCGCGGCCGCCGCCTGAAAAACGGCCAGGTGCAGACCCCGGTCGCCTACCTGGTGTGCAACTTCACCCGACCGCTGGGCGACAAGCCGGCCTACTTCAGCCACGACGAAGTCACCACCCTGTTCCACGAATTCGGCCACGGCCTGCACCACCTGCTCACCCGCGTCGACGAACTGGGCGTATCCGGCATCAGCGGCGTGGAGTGGGACGCGGTCGAGCTGCCCAGCCAGTTCATGGAAAACTTCTGCTGGGAATGGGACGTGCTGCAGGGCATGACCGCGCACGCCGAGACCGGCGAGCCGCTGCCGCGCGCGCTGTACGACAAGATGCTGGCGGCGAAGAACTTCCAGTCCGGCATGCAGACCGTGCGCCAGCTGGAGTTCTCGCTGTTCGACATGCTGCTCTACACCGACGCCAAGCCGGAATCCGTCGACTGGCTGGCGCTGCTGGAAACGGTGCGCGACGAAGTCGCCGTCAACCGTCCGCCGGCCTACAACCGCTTCCCCAACAGCTTCAGCCACATCTTCGGCGGCGGTTACGCCGCCGGTTACTACAGCTACAAGTGGGCGGAAGTGCTGTCCGCCGACGCCTACGCCGCGTTCGAGGAAGCCGGCGGCGCCAATCCGGAGGTCGGTCGCCAGTTCTGGGACGAGATCCTGGCGGTGGGTGGTTCGCGCCCGGCGCTGGAGTCGTTCCGCGCCTTCCGCGGCCGCGATCCGCAGATTGATGCGTTGTTGCGGCATAGCGGGATGAGTGAGGTGGCGGGGGCGTGATGGCTGGTTAGTGTGCGGCCAAGGTTGGCCGCAGATTTCATGACGTAAAGCAAGGGCAAGTCATCTGACTTGCCCTTTTGTCATTTTTGCGAGATTATGCAGTGAAATATGCATTGCGGCTGCGAGCATTGATCTAACTGTGTAAGTTTTATAAGAAGCACTATTTTTATTTTGAAATGTACTTGGGAATTTTTTTATAAATTTAAGGGGTTATGTTTTGAATATATCAACAGCAATTTTTATTCATGACTATTTGACGGATTATTTTTATAATTCAGAGGATCCTATTTCACCTCCGGGTGTAAAAAATAAAGGGCTGCTTGAGTCTGCTGTTTCTAGACCGTTCTCAAGTGCTGGTGGACAAGATGCCTTTCCAGATGTTTTTGATAAAGCTGCTGCGCTATTTCATGGTGTAATTTCAAACCATTCTTTCCATAACGGAAATAAAAGGGCTGCATTGTTATCGACTTTGTATTTTCTTAGTGATAATGGTTGGCTGGTTGATCGCTGTGATGATGATGAGATGTTTGAGTTCACAAGAAAAATAGCAGCACATGAGATTACAGAAAATAGAGAAGATGAACTTTATGAGATCAAGCATTGGCTTGAGGTGAACTCAAGAAGACAGGTAAAAGGGGAGCAACGGCTTAACTTTAAAGAGCTTTATGAAATATTGACAAGGTTCGGATTTTCAGTTTTTGAAGTTGGAAATTTATTGGAAATTCAAAAGGATGGATTTTTTATTACTAGAATTCTCAAGAAAGGGATGTACGGTCGTGAGGAGTATGATCAGAACTATGTTTCTAGGTTGAGAAAACAACTTGAATTGACCGCTGAGTATGGGGTGGATAGTGCAGTTTTTTATGGGAATAAAGGGGCGAGAGAAGAGTTAAGTGAATTTATGTCTATTCGCAGTGATGTGATGAGACGGTTGGCGAGAATATAATAATGCTCGACAAGCGCGGTAGGTCGGGCTTGTAGGTTGGCGCTGAGCCAGCGTAACTCAACAGTTGCCGCGAATCAATGACCAAGGTTGGCCGCAAGCCGTCATAGTTTGCGGCCAACCTTGTTTTTGTCCGGGGTATCCGCTGCGCGGATATTTTTTATCTGCCGCTTGCCGCGCGGCGGCGGGAAAAGGGGCTGCCGCCGCCCCTTTTCAATCCCCGCTCTCCCGAAGGCGCAAGAATTCCCGTACAAACCGCCGCCATCCCGGCGCCGCCCATCCGCTGCGCTCAAAAGAGGGCGGCTTGTTTCCGGGCTGGCGACAGTTTGCACGGCTTGCGCCAACGGGATGGGCACGTCGGTGCGGTTCTGGCTGTTGCGGGATCGGGTTTTGTCCGTGTTTTTCCGTGTGCTTCCGTGGCCAAAAACTAAAACCGATTACCGCTACAAGGTTGGCCGCAAGCCGTAACGGGTTTGCGGCCAACCTTGTTTTTGTCTGGGGTATCCGCTGCGCGGATGTTTTTTTATCTGCCGCTTGCCGCGCGGCGGCGGGAAAAGGGGCTGCCGCCGCCCCTTTTCAATCCCCGCTCTCCCGAAGGCGCAAGAATTCCCGTGCAAACTGCCGCCATCCTGGCGCCGCCCATACGCTGCGCTCAAAAGAGGGCGGCTTGTCTCCGGGCTGGCGACAGTGTGCACGGCTTGCGCCAACGGGATGGGGCGCGTCGCGGCAGTTCTGGTTGTTGTGGAGCATGCATCATTGAGGCCGACGTGTAATGCGGTAAGTTGGACTTGTAGGTTGGTGCTGAGCTTGCGAAGCCCAACGTTTACCGCGATTGGATGAAAGGTTGGCCGCAAGCCGTAACAGGTTTGCGGCCAACCTTGTTTTTGTCTGGGGTATCCGCTGCGCGGATGTTTTTTAGCTGCCGCTTGCCGCGCGGCGGCGGGAAAAGGGGCTGCCGCCGCCCCTTTTCAATCCCCGCTCTCCCGACGACGCAAGAATTCCCGTGCAAACCGCCGCCATCCCGGCGCCGCCCATCCGCGGCGCTCAAAAGAGGGCGGCTTGTTTCCGGGCTGGCGACAGTTTGCACGGCTTGCGCCAACGGGACGGGGCGCATCGCGGCAGTTCTGGCTGTTGCGGGGTGTGCTTATTGATATAGCGTGCGTCACCCGGCTTGCCAGGCGCCGCACCGGTGATACGCAAAGGTTGGCCGCAGAATAATTTTTGAAAGGACATACCTGATGGCTTGCCCTTTTGTCATACTGGCGTGCCATCTGTCGAGATGGCGAACTGCCAGACTGAACTGAGTTGCTGGCTTACACAATAAGTTGACCATTTTCGGATTGAGCCACCATGCAAGCATATGAGTTCATCGAGGGGTACGAGCAGGTTGTTGCCCGGTTTGGGGTGTGGCCGAGTTTTCATGATGGCGAGGTGCTGCGAATTATTCTGGATCGGGTGCCTCGTTTACCAGACGGGGCAAGTGTCCCGTCAGTCGAGATTCACCTTCGTGGCTGGATCATGGGGCCAGAATTTTCTGAGGATGGCAACGCGGTAAGTTGGGCTTGTGGGTTGGTGCTAAGCTTGCGAAGCCCAACGTTTACCGCGATGGAATGACGAAGGTTGGCCGCAAGCCGTAACAGGTTTGCGGCCAACCTTGTTTTTGTCTGGGGTATCCGCTGCGCGGATGTTTTTTATCTGCCGCTTGCCGCGCGGCGGCGGGAAAAGGGGCTGCCGCCGCCCCTTTTCAATCCCCGCTCTCCCGACGGCGCAAGAATTCCCGTGCAAACTGCCGCCATCCCGGCGCCGCCCATACGCTGCGCTCAAAAGAGGGCGGCTTGTTTCCGGGCTGGCGACAATTTGCACGGCTTGCGCCAACGGGACGGGGTGCGTCGGTGCGGTTCTGGTTGTTGCGGGGCATGCATCATTGATGCCGACGTGTAATGCGGTAAGTTGGACTTGTAGGTTGGTGCTGAGCTTGCGAAGCCCAACGTTTACCGCGCATGAATGACCAAGGTTGGCCGTAAGCCGTGACGGGTTTGCGGCCAATCTTGTTTTTGTCTGGGGTATCCGCTGCGCGGATGTTTTTTATATGCCGCTTGCCGCGCGGGGGCTGGAAAAGGGGCTGCCGCCGCCCCTTTTCACATCGCTGAGC
Source organism: Vogesella indigofera (assembly GCF_003633895.1). Classification (GTDB taxonomy): domain Bacteria; phylum Pseudomonadota; class Gammaproteobacteria; order Burkholderiales; family Chromobacteriaceae; genus Vogesella; species Vogesella indigofera. Next base: position 43,271 of record NZ_RBID01000013.1, on the reverse strand, counting down.
GAATCAGAGATTCGCACGCAGACCGCTCTCCCGACGACGCAAGAATTCCCGTGCAAACCGCCGCCATCCCGGCGCCGCCCATACGCTGCGCTCAAAAGCGGGCGGCTTGTTTCCGGGCTGGCGACAATTTGCACGGCTTGCGCCAACGGGATGGGCACGTCGGTGCGGTTCTGGCGGTTGTGGGGCTTGCTGCTTGGGCGGGTCGTAGGTCGGGTTAGCGCAGCGTAACCCGACAGTATTTTCGGCCGGGTCTGTTTTGTTTCCGATTTTTTTTTCGTGTCTTTTCGTGGGTTTCGTGGCTAAAGAAACCTTTGCCTTTGTCCGTGTTTTTCCGTGTGCTTCTGTGGCCAAAAATCAAAACCGATTACCGATACAAGGTTGGCCGCAAGCCGTAACGGGTTTGCGGCCAACCTTGTCTGGTTTGTGCTCGTCGTGGTGTCGCGGTTGCGGTTTACCACCGTTTTCTCAGCCGCAGTTCCACCTGGCTACGCTTGACCTTGACCGATACGCGGGTGTCGTCGTCCAGCCGCCAGCTGGGGCGCAGGTCGATCTTGTTGCCGCCGGAGAGTTCGTTTCTTTCCAGGATGAAGCTGGGTGTCGGCGGGGGGATGAAGGGCTTGTCGCCGGCATTCGCCGTTTCCAGCTGCAGGATCAGCGGGGCGGTTCTGGCGCACTTGAGGACTTCCGACACACAGAGGGCGTGGGTCGGCTGGGCGATGCCTAGCAAGAGCAGGCTGAGCAGAAAAGAGCGTGTCATGGCGCGTGTCCCGCCGGGGCGACCCTGTGTCGCCGCTAGCTTCAGCATGGTTCATCCATGGCGACTTGCAAGCCCTGTTTCGGGGCGGGAGGGGGAGGCGGGCGCTGCTGTTGCGGCATTGCCACGCGGCGGCATGACAGCGTTTTGGCTAGCCCGTTGCCGGGGCGTCAGGGGGCGAATGCCGGCGCGGCCTGCGGCCAACGTTGGCCGCAGCCGTTCAGCGTTTGAAGGCGAGTTGCACCAGCAGGCCGCCCAGTTGCGGGCCGTCGTGCAGGCTGATGTCGATGTCGTGGAGGCGGCAGATGTCCTTGACGATGGCAAGGCCAAGGCCGCTGCCGCCGGGGGCGGCGTCGGGCAGCTGGTGGAAGCGTTCGAACACCTGTTCGCGCTGCTCGGGCTGGATGCCGGGGCCGCTGTCCTCGATCTCGAAGATGCAGCCGCGGTCGCCGCCGGGGGCGGCGTCGTACAGGCGCAGGGTGATGACGCCGCCGGCCGGGGTGTGGCGCAGCGCGTTGTCGAGCAGGTTGAGCAGCACTTCCTCGATCAGCATCTGCTTGCCGTGGATGGGCGCGTTCTGGTCGTGGCAGCGGTTTTCCAGGCCGAGGTCGATGTCCTTGCGCCGCGCGGCGGTCAGCTTGGCCATCACGATCTTCTCGATGCTGTCGAGCAGCGAAAACGGCGGTTGCGGCCGGTCGCGGCGCAGCTGGTGACTGCCGGAGTCCATCTTGGCCAGCAGCAGCAGCTGGTTGGTGAGGCGGGTGGTTTTCTTCAGCATCTGCTTCAGCTCGGTGAGGCTTTCGCGCATCACTTCCGGGCTGCCGTCGCGCAGCGCGTGTTCGGCCTGGGTGGTCATCACCGCCAGCGGCGTGCGCAGCTGGTGCGAGGCGTCGGCGGCGAAGCGCTGGTAGCGCATCAGCAGCTGGGCCAGGCGGCGGCGGTACTGGTTGATGGCGGCGACCAGCGGCAGCAGTTCGCTGTGGGTGGTGCCGACCTCGATGTCGCTGAAGTCGCCGGGCGGGCGGCGGATCACTTCCTCGCCCAGCAGGCGGATCGGCTGCAGGATGCGCGTCATCGCCAGCCCGACGAAGCACAGCGCGCAGAACACCAGTAGCCCCTGGCCCCACAGCGTGTAGTTGAGCACCTGGTGCGTCATGTACTGCCGCGCCTCGGTGGTTTCGGCGACCTCGACCTTGATCATACCCTGCAGCCCGCCCTCGAACAGCGGCTTGTAGAAGGTGGCCATGCGGATCGGCCGTTCGCGGTAGATGTCGTCGTGGAAGTGCACCAGCGCCGGGTACAGTTCGGTGCGCGGCGTGTTCTTCGGCATCTGCGGCAGGTCGCCGTAGCCGGAGATGATGTTGCCGGCGAAATCGCTGACGCGGTAGAACATCTGGCCGCGGTTGTCGTATTCGAAGTTGTCGAGCGCGATGTAGGGCACTTCCACGTGCAGCTTGCCGTTGCGCACCATCACCTGTTCCGCGATCACCCGCGCCGAGGCCAGCAGGGTGCGGTCGTAGGCAAGGTTGGCCGCGGCGCTGCTGATCTGGTAGGCGACCACGGTGTTGATGATCCACAGCAGCAGCAGCGGCAGCAGCAGCCAGCGCACGAACTTGCCGAGCAGGCTGCGGCGGTTGAACAGCTGCTCAAGGCGCATCGCGCTGTTCCAGCAGGTAGCCCAGGCCGCGCAGGGTGGTGATGCTGACGTTGCTGCCGTCCAGCTTCTTGCGCAGGCGGTGGATGTAGACTTCGATCGCTTCCTGGTTGGCGTTGTCGTCGAGGGTGAACACCTGGTTGAACAGGCGTTCGCGGTTCAGCGGCTGGCCCTTGCGCCGGATCAGCACTTCCAGCACCGTGTGTTCGCGCCGCGTCAGCGTCAGCAGCTTGCCGGCCAGCTCGAAGAACTGTTGCTGCTTGCTGTAGCGCAGGTCGCCACACTGCAGCCACGCGTTTTCGTGGCCCTGGTGGCGGCGCAGCAGCGCCTTCAGCCGCGCCTCCAGCTCGTCCAGCTCGAACGGTTTGACCAGGTAATCGTCGGCGCCCATTTCCAGGCCCTTGACCTTGTCCGACAGCTCGCCGCGCGCGGTGAGCACCAGCACCGGCAGGGTCTGGTGGCGGGCGCGCAGCCGTTGCAGGATGGTTTCGCCGGATAGCCGCGGCAGGTTCATGTCGAGGATGGCGAGGTCGTATTCTTCGGTTTTCAGCGCGTTGTCGGCGTCGATGCCGTCGCCGATCACGTCGACGACGTAGCCGCTGGCGGTCAGCGCCCGCGCCAGCCAGTGGGCGAGGTCGGGCTGGTCTTCTATCAGGATGATGCGCATGCTCTCTCTTTGTCTCTGTGCGTGCCGGGTGAAAGGTTGGTGAAAGTGCTTGTGCTTATGATCGTCTCCAATAATACGGAGCGTGATTCGCCAACCCCGGACAAGCGTTGCGCCTGACGGCGCGGGTGTCAATAGGCAGTATCGGGGGCAGACAAGGCGAACGGAATAATGAGGAGTCAACACATCATGGCAAGATCCTGTGTTGCCGTGCTGGCGAGCGCGCTGCTGCTGGTGTCGCTGGCCGCGGCCGCGGAGCCGGACGACCCGGAATGCATCGCCCCGGCACGGCCCGGCGGCGGCTTTGACCTGACCTGCAAGCTGGCACGCGCGGCGCTGAACAACAGCAAGCTGCTGACGCGGCCGCTGCGCATCAGCTACATGCCCGGAGGCATCGGCGCGGTGGCCTACAACACCGTGGTGGCGCAGCGTCCGGCGGACGGCAACATCATCGTCGCCTTTTCCGGCGGCTCGCTGCTGAACCTGGCGCAGGGCAAGTTCGGCAAGTACAACGTCAACGACGTGCGCTGGCTGGCTGGGGTCGGCGCCGACTACGGCATGATCGCGGTGCGCGCCGATTCGCCGTACCAGAACCTGAAACAGCTGGTGGCGGCGGTGAAGGCGCACCCCAGCGAGATCGTGTTCGGCGCCGGCGGCACCGTCGGCAGCCAGGACTGGATCAAGACGGTGCTGATCGCGCGCCAGGCCGGGGTCAGCCACCAGCAGATGCGCTATGTCGCGTTCGAGGGCGGCGGCGAGACCACCACCGCGCTGCTCGGCGGCCATATCCAGGCCGCGTCCGGCGATCTCAGCGAGGTGATGCCGCAGCTGGACCAGCGCAAGATCCGCGTGCTGGCGGTGATGTCGGACAAGCGCCTGCCGGGCCGGCTGTCCGGCATTCCCACCGCGCGCGAGCAGGGTTTCGACATCGTGTGGCCGATCATCCGCGGCTTCTATGTCGGGCCGAAGGTGTCGGCCGCCGATTACGCCTACTGGGAAACCAGCTTCCGCAAGGTGATGGCGACGCCGGAGTTCGCACGGCTGCGCGAGGGCTACGACCTGTTCCCGTTCAGCCTCACCGGCGCGCAGATGGACGCCTACGTCAAACGCCAGGTGAAGGAATACCGCAAGATCGCCACCCAGTTCGGGCTGGTGTACCAGACACTGTGAGCGCCCGGCCCCTGCCGGCGGTCGCTACCGGATCCACGTAGTACTCTCTTTTGCCACGCCTGACCGGCGTGGTTTTTTTATGGGGCGGCGGCGGAACTAGTGGCGGGGTGGCGCGCTCCTAGCTGTGGTTGCATGCAGTGAAAGAACTAGACGTTGGCCCCCGCCGCAAGCGGGGGCATTCTTTTGTCCGCGTCAGTGCTGCATCGCGGCCAGTGTCACCCCGGCCACCACGAACAGGCCGCCGGAAGTGCGCGAGAAACGCTGCAAACGTTGGCCGCAGGCCAGCCACACGCCGAGCCGGCCACCGGCGGCGGCCAGCAGCACAGCGATGACCAGATCGGCCACCACCCAGGTGGCCGCCATCACCGCGTATTGCGGCCACAGCGGCTGTTGCGGCTCCAGGAAGCGCGGCAGCAGTGCGCTGAAGAACACGGTGTCCTCCGGATTGCTGATCGCCAGCAGGAAGGCGGGGCGGAAACCGCTCCACAGCTTGCTGGCCGGCGCGCTGCTGGTGCCGCCGCCGATGCTGAACGGCTTGCGCCACAGCGCCACCCCCAGCCACACCAGATAGCCGGCACCCAGCAGCTTCACCACGTTGAACGCGGTCGGCGAGGCCAGCAGCAGCGCGCTGATGCCCAGCGCCGACAGCGCCATCAGCAGCAGTGCGCCGGCGGAAAAGCCCAGCGCATTGGGAATACCGCCACGGGCGCCGTGTTGCGCGCCGTGCGACAGGGTCAGCAAGGGCGCCGGGCCGGGCGCCGCCATCAACAGCACGATGGTGCCGAGGTACATCAACCAGTTATGGAATTCCATTGCAACATCCTTGGCCCGCGGCCCGGCCGGCGGCGGCAACACCGGGACAGCCGCGGCTGGCGCACGACAAGGGGCGGCAGGCAGGCGGCATGACGGCATCACCGTGCGGCAAAAGGGCGGCAACGGGCGACAGGCACAGTACGGGCGCGGGACGCGGGTACTGCGCGTTTTACGACATCAAATCAGCGGGAAAGTAAGGCGGCGAACAGCGGCGGGAAGCTAACGGGGTGGCTCGGACTGGGTGTCCGGCTGGGCAGCGGCGTGCAGGGTGTCGCGATGACGGAAGGTCGGGGTACGCATGGCAAAGCTCTGCGCGATCGGCGCCAGGCGGTTGCGTTGCGGGTGCAGCGTCGGGCAAATGGCGACGGCGGACTGCGGCAGTTGTTTGGAATTGAACGACAATTTGGACATCCGGTTACGATAACGGGACCATTCTAGGCAGCCGCGCACGGCTTTGGCAAATCGGCATGTGGTGGCTGTTGTTTATTTGTTTAAACATTGTTGGGCAAAAATCAGCCACTTGGCGCTTTTTTTGGCCTGATTGTGTTTGGAATATTAGTCACTGGCGTGCTGCGCACTGGCGGGTGGCGGGCGCGGTTTGCCAGCCCGCAGCCGGCACGCTAAGGTGGCGGCCTGCAATCAATTAGGAGCCTCGCTATGCGTCTTGCCACCTGGAACGTCAACTCGCTGAAAGTGCGCCTGCCGCAAGTGCTGCAATGGCTGGCCGACAACCCGATCGAGGTGTTGTGCCTGCAGGAACTGAAGATGGACCACCCGGTGTTCCCGCTGGCGGAGATCGAGGCCGCCGGCTACCAGGCGGCGTGGTTCGGGCAGAAGACCTATAACGGCGTCGCCATCCTGGTGAAGAACGGCTGCAGCGTCAGCGACGTGGTGGCCGGCATTCCCGGCTACGACGACGAGCAGCGCCGCGTGATCGCCGCCACCGTCGATGGCGTGCGCGTGGTGTGCGCCTACTTCGTCAACGGCGAGTCGGTGGAATCGCCGAAGTACCAGTACAAGCTGCAGTGGCTGGCCGAGCTGGAGCGCTACGTCGCCAGCGAACTGGCGGTGAACCGGGATTTCGCGCTGCTGGGCGACTACAACATCGCGCCGGAAGACCGCGACGTGTACGACCCGGAGGGCTGGCGCGAGCAGGTGCTGTGCACCACGCCGGAGCGCGACAGCTTCCGTCGCCTGATCGGCATGGGGCTGGCGGACAGCTTCCGCCTGTTCAACGACGAGGACAAGCAGTACAGCTGGTGGGATTACCGCGCGATGATGTTCCGCCGCAACATGGGCGTGCGCATCGACCACATCCTGATCAGCGACAGCCTGAAGGCGCGCGCCAGCGGCTGCGTGATCGACAAGACGCCGCGCAAGTGGGAGCGGCCGTCGGACCACACCCCGGTGGTGATCACGCTGGCCTGAGATCGCGTGCCAGCCTGGCATTGAACATTGCGGCCAACCTTGTCCAAGGTTGGCCGCAATGCCGTTCAGGCCGCTGGCATCGCGATCAGGTCGGTGGCGCCGACATCCAGCCCGAGCTGCGACAGCAGGGTGGTGATCTGGCCGCGATGGTGGGTCTGGTGGTTGAACAGGTGCATCAGCACCTCGGGTAGCGGCCTGCTTTGCGCTTCGCCACGCATATTGTGGTAGTCCAGCACCTGTGCCAGCGCGGCCGGCGTCAGCTCCAGACTCCACTGCACGATCAGCGCATCCAGCTGCTGGCGCCGTGCGTGCAGCGCGGCAAAGCCGTCGGCCAGCGGCAGATCCAGCCGTGCCGGCATCGCGATGTCGCGCAGCGGCTCAAGGCTGGCAAAGCCGGCCGGATGCGCTGCCAGCCGTTTCAGCCAGATGGTGTCGGCGACCAGCAGATGGTTGAGCGTGCCGCTGATCGAACCGAAAAAGGCGCCGCGCCCGGCGTCCAGCGCCGCTTGCGGCAGCGTGCCGGCGACGGCGTACAGCTTGTCGTTCATCCAGCGGTTGTAACGGGCCATGTGCCTTACATAGTCGCAGCTGATCATGTCGTCTCCTTGGTTGATGGCGGCCGGCCGGTCTGCACCGGTCTAGCCGGGCAGCGTGTCATCCGGCTGGCGGCGCGTCGCGCGCAGCAGCCCCCAGCCGGCGCCGGCGAGCAGGGCAAACCACAGCGCGAACCAGAACCAGCGGAAAAAGCTCCAGGTGGCTTCGTCGGCCTCGGCGAGGCGGATGGCGGTGACGTTGGGGTACAGCGACAGCATGTTGATGCGCCAGCCGTAGCTGGTGAGGTAGGCCGGCTGCCGGGCGTTGGCAATGGCGTTGGCGGTGGCCTGCACGTCGGAAGCGTCGAACTTGAAGTAGAACGGCCAGCCCCAGCCGGTGTCCTCGTTGCGGTACACGCGCACGTCGTCGATGGCGTGCTGGGTGTAGATCAGGTACATGTCGCGCACCGGCTGGTCGGCGGGGTTCTGGCGACTGATCGGGCCGTCCTTGTCCGCCAGCTTGACCTCGACACCGGTGATGGTGGTGATGCTGTGTTCCGGCAGGTAGTAGTCCAGCAGCGCGCTGCCGAGCAGGGCGACCAGCGCCAGCAGGGCGAGGGCGAATTTGCGTAGTGTGTGGCGCATGGGGGCAGCTCCGGAGGGCGATGATGCCAGCATTGTACGGGCCGTCGGCGGGCGCTGTACACGGCGGCGGCAAGGTTGGCCGCAAGCGCGCCGCCCATGCAAAAGCGGCTTTCACCACCGGCGCGGGGCCGGGATGAAAGCCGCTGTCGCGGGCTGGTGCGTGGCTTACTTGATCACGGTCACCGGCACCACCGACTGGTGCACCACGTCGGTGGCCACCGAGCCCAGCAGCAGCTGGCCGAGGCCGCTGCGGCCGTGCGAGCCGATGATGATCTGGCTGAACGCCATCTCCTGCGCGTAGCGGGCGATGGTGTCGGCGATGTGGCCAACCGCGATGTGCTGCTGGCAGGCCTGACCGGCCTGTTGCAGCAGCGCGCTCGCCGCTTGCAGCGCGGCGAGGCCTTCCTCGCGGTAGTAGTCTTCCAGCTGGTCGTGGCCGACAAACAGGCGCACATGGCCGGATTCGACCGGGATCTGCACGTTCAGCAGGTGCAGTTCCAGCGCCGGGTTGAGCTTGGCCAGTTGCAGGGCGTGTTCTACCGCGCGCAGCGCGTGCGCCGAGCCGTCTACCGGAATCAGGATACGAGTGCTCATGGTGTCCCTTTCTTAGCTGTGGTCTTTGTTGGCGGCCAGCGGAATCTCGTGCAGCGGCGCGGCGGCGGCGGTCTTGCGGCTGGCAAGGAACTTGCCGGTCAGGACCACCAGAATGGCACCGCTGGCGGCGCTGACGTAGTGCAGCCAGCTTGGTGCGTCGACCAGGTACGGTTTCACCACCACGTCGCCGATCACCATGTCGCCCGCGATCCAGCCCAGCAGTGCGGCACCGAAGGTGATCACGATCGGGAAGCGGTCCATCAGCTTGAGCACGAACTTGCTGCCCCACACGATGATCGGGATGCTGATCACGATGCCGAACACCACCATGCCGAGGTTGCCCTTGGCGGCACCGGCCACCGCGATCACATTGTCCAGGCTCATCACCGCGTCGGCGATGATGATGGTCTTGATGGCGCCCCACAGGTGGGTGCTGCCCTCGATATTGCCGTGGGCGTCGTCATCTTCCGGTTGCAGCAGCTTGATGCCGATCCACAGCAGCAGCAGCGCGCCGACTACTTTCAAATATGGCAGTGCCAGCAGTTGCAGTGCGAAGAAAATCAGTACCACGCGCAGGCCGATGGCACCGGCCACGCCCCAGAAAATGCCGCGGCGGCGTTGTTCTTCCGGCAGTTTGCGGCAGGCCAGCGCGATCACGACCGCGTTGTCGCCGCCGAGCAGGATGTCGATGGCGATGATCTGCAGCACCGCCAGCCAGAAGGAGCTTTCAAACAGGATCTCCGGCATTGTGTTGTCCTTGTGCAGTGAAAAGTGTCAATTAAAAGGACACCTGGCCAGCAAAGCGCCAGGTGTCCCGGGAGGTTTGGTTTAACGTGCGCTGTCCAGCAGGGCCTGGCGGCGTTTCATCAGCGGCGGTACCACCAGGATGGCGGCGGTGACCAGCAGGATGACCAGCGAGATCGGGTGCGTCAGGAACACGGTCAGGTCACCCTCGTTGATCGACATGGCGCGGCGGAAGTGTTTCTCCGCCATCGGCCCGACGATCAGGCCGACCACCAGTGGTACCACCGGGAAGTCGAAGCGCCGCATCAGGAAGCCCAACACGCCGATTATATAGAGCAGCATCAGGTCGAACCAGCTCTGTCGCAGCGCGTAGGCACCCATGGTGGCCAGCACGATGATGCCGCCATAGAGCAGCGGGCGCGGCACTTTCAGGAACTGCACCCACAGGCCGACCAGCGGCAGGTTCAGCACCAGCAGCATCACGTTGCCGATGTACAGCGAGGCGATCAGGCCCCACACCAGTTCCGGGTTGGTATCGAACAGCAGCGGGCCGGGCACGATGTTGTACTGCTGGAACGCAGACAGCATGATGGCGGCGGTGGCCGAGGTCGGGATGCCCAGCGTCAGCAGCGGCACCAGCGTGCCGGTGACCGCGGCGTTGTTGGCCGCTTCCGGTCCGGCCACGCCTTCGATGGCGCCCTTGCCGAACTGCTTGCGCGTTTTCTCGTCGGCCAGCTTGCGCTCGGCGGAGTAGGACAGGAAGGTCGGCATCTCGGTGCCGCCGGCCGGCAGGGTGCCGAACGGGAAGCCGATGGCGGTACCGCGCAACCACGGTTTCCACGAGCGTTTCCAGTCGTCCTTGCTCATCCAGAAGCTGCCCTTCAGCGATTCGATGCGGCCGGCGATCTTGTTCTCGTAGGTGGCGGTGTACAGCGTCTCGCCCACCGCGAACAGGCCCATGGCCACCACCACGATGTCGATGCCGTCGATCAGCGGCAGCAGCCCGAAGGTGAAGCGCGACTGTCCCGACTGGCCCTCGATGCCGATTAGGCCCATCGACAGGCCCAGCAACAGCGCGATGAAGCCCTTCAGTGGCGAGTTGCCGAGCACTGCCGATACCGCGGCGAAGGTCAGCATCATCAGCGCGAAGGTTTCCACCGGCCCCAGCTGCAGCGCGAAGCCGGCGATCACCGGCGCCAGCAATGTCAGCAGCACGGTGGCAATGGAACCGGCGACGAAGGAGCCGATGGCGGCGGTGGACAGCGCCGGACCGGCGCGCCCCATCTTCGCCATCTTGTTGCCTTCCAGCGCCGACACGATGGAGCCGGCTTCACCCGGGGTGTTGAGCAGGATGGAGGTGGTGGAACCGCCGAACATGGCGCCGTAGTAGACACCGGCCAGCATGATCAGCGCGCCGGTGGGGTCGACGCTTTGCGTCACCGGCAGCAGCAGCGCCACGGTCACCGCCGGGCCGACGCCGGGCAGCACGCCGATGGCGGTGCCCAGCGTGCAGCCGAGCAGCGCCCACAGCAGGTTGGCCGGGGTCAGCGCGGTGGCAAACCCCAGACTGAACAGGGCATTCAAGGAATCCATTTACAGCACCCCCGTGATCAACGCCGGCAGGTTCAGCCCCAGCGTCTTGAACAAGTGAAACAGGCCGAGGGCCAGCAGGAAGGACAGCACCAGATCCAGCGCCGGACGGCGTGTCTCCAGCGCGCGGCAGATGCCGAAGCAGAGGAAGGTGCCGGCCAGGGTAAAGCCGACAAGGCCGATCAGCGCCATGTGCGCCAGCAGGCTGCCGCTGGCAATGATGAACATGTTCCAGTTGGCCTCGCCGCGTACGGCGGCTTCTTCCGCTTCCAGTTGTTCCGTGTCGTCTTCGCCTGCGCTGAGGATGGTGTCCGGCCCGTTACGGTGGCGGCGCTGCATCAGCAACGCGCCCCCGGCAACGATCAGACCGGCCACCACCAGCGAAGGAAAGAAGCGCGGACCGATGCCGGCATAACCGGCCTCCTCAGGGATATCGCCGATCTGCCAGGCCATCACCAGGCCGATCAGGATGATCCCGATGGCGAGCAGCTGCTCGCCGGTTACGCGCTTGATCATGGCTTAGTTACCCAGCTTCAGTTTCTTGACGATGGCCGCGGTGCGCTTGATGTCTTCGTTGAGGAAGGCCTTGAAACTGTCGCCGCTCTGCAGCATGTCCAGCCATTCCATCTTCTCGGCCTTGGCTTTCCAGCTTGGCGACTTGACCGCGGTTTCCACCATCTTGATCAGCTCGTTGCGCTGGGCGGGGGTGATGCCGGGGGCACCAAACACGCCGCGCCAGTTGTACACCACCACGTCGGTGCCCTGTTCGCGCATGGTCGCTACCGGGATGTCGGCGTTGCGGGTGGAGGCGGAGATGCCCAGCGCGCGCACCTTGCCGGCCTTGATCAGGTCGGCCAGTTCGCCGTAGCCGCTGATGTAGGCGGAGATCTGGTTGCCGAGGATGGCCGCCTTGCCCTCGCCGCCGCCGGCGAACGGGATGTAGTTCAGCTTGTCGGGATCAACGCCGGCTTTCTCCGACATCAGGCTGGCCATGATGTGGTCGATGCCACCGGCCGAGCCGCCGCCGATGCTCACCGCACCCGGTTTCGCCTTGTAGGCGGCCATCAGGTCTTTCAGGTTCTTGAACGGCGAGGCGGTCGGCACCACGATGACGTTGAACTCACCCATCAGGCGCGAGATCGGGGTCACCATGCCGAAGTTGACCGGCGACTTGTTGGTTTCCAGCGCGCCGACGGTGACGGCACCGGCCACCAGCAGCGCGTGCGGGTTGCCTTTTTCGTTATTGACGAACTGTGCCATGCCGATGGCCCCACCGGCCCCGGCCTTGTTCTCGACCACCACGCTCTTGGCCTGGCCGGACGCCTGCAGCGCTTCGCCGAGGGTACGGGCGATGGTGTCAAAGCCGCCGCCCGGGTTGGCCGGCGCCATGATCTTGAATTGCTCTACCTGGGCCTGGGCGACAAACGGGGTGACCGCCAGCAGGCAGCTTACGAACAGTTTCGACAGTTTCATTGTGTAATCTCCGGAGTGTTGCATATTGTTGTGTATGCCGAGGTGGCATCAGCGGGAGCTTGGCTCCTCACCCTGTGCGTCCCCTGAGGCCTGACGTTGCCTGCCGTGCAGGTCACGCCACCTCAGGTGGGGCGAGCAAATTATAGGGTGGTCAAGCTTTCAACTAGCTTTCAGCGCGGCAAGCAGTTTCAATGTCGCCAGCCCGTGCATTTGGCATAGGTAAAGATGCGCCGGAATACAAGCCTGCTTGCCGTAGCGGCATGGCATCAGCGGCGAGCAAACAGCAGTGCCGCTGTGCTGTACTGGCCGCCGCCGCCGGGCGCGGACGAGCGCTTGCTGGCTTTTATGGGATTTATTAAGGGTAAAACAAAAATAAATTCAATTAATCGTTGACCGGGGGAGGGATGCTGCGTATAACGGTGCTGGCAGGACCTTCAAGCAGCAGATTGCTTGCGACATCGTTGATCCACCTCAAAAGCGGCACGTCATTGTTACCGGTTTGATTCCTTGATCGTCATGCACCTGGGCAATTGCCCGTCAATCTCGTTTTAAAGGAATTAAAAATGGAAACTGGTACCGTTAAATGGTTTAACGATGCAAAAGGCTTTGGCTTCATCACTCCAGATGCAGGCGGCAACGACCTGTTCGCTCACTTCTCCGAAGTGCGCTCGGAAGGCTTCAAATCGCTGACCGAAGGCCAGAAAGTTAGCTACACCCCAGGTATGGGTCAAAAAGGCCCACAAGCCACCAATATCCAGGCTCTGTAATTTTTTACAGCGTTTGATAAAAACCCCGCTACGGCGGGGTTTTTTGTTTTTCCCGCCCCTTACCGCGACTGCCGTGGTGGGCGCATACCGGCACAATGTCCGCCAACGGACGTTGTGCCTTTTTGTTGCCGGAGAAACGGGGGGGCTGTGACGCCGTATGCCGTTGCTGGCGGCTTGCGGGCTGCCGTAACTGCGCTGTCACCAGCTGGCGGTGCTGCGGGCACTGCGGCGGTGGCCAAGCTTGGCCTCAGCTAGCCGGTGCGCACTTCAAAGTGTGCAAAATGGCCGGCTACCGCCGCCTGCAGCGCCGGCGCCGGCCAGCCTGCGGCGATGGGGGAAAACGGCTGCGGCAGTTGCGGGCCGGGGCGCAGCAGCTGCCAGGCGTAGTGGCGCACGCCACGCTGGGCCAGCCACGCGGCCAGCTGGGTCAGCGTGCTGTCGTCGTGCAGCGCCGGGTGGAGGGTGCTGCGGCATTCGTAGGCGACGCCGCTGGCTTGCAGCAGCGCCAGGCTGGCGGCGGCACGCTCGCCGCTGCCGGCCACCGCGGTGATGGCCGGGTACTGCGGCGGCAGGGTCTTGATGTCCAGCCCGACCCAGTCCAATAGCGGCAACACCGCAGCCAGCCGTTGCGGGTGACTGCCGCCGCTGTGCAGGCCGGTGGCAAAGCCCAGTGCCCGCACTTCGGCCAGCAGTGCGGGCAAGGCCGGCTCGCTCAGCGGCTCGCCGCCGGAGAACACCACCCCGTCCAGCAGGCCGCGCCGCGCCTGCAATTGCGCGCGCAGCTGCGGCCAACTTGTCTGGCCGTGGCGGCGCTGCAGCAGGCCGGGGTTGTGGCAGTAGCCGCAGCGCCACGGGCAGCCGGCCAGGAACACCACCGCGGCCAGCCGGCCCGGCCAGTCGCAGGCCGAGAACGGCTGCCAGCCGCCGATGCGGGCGCGCTCAGCCGGCGCGCTGTTCGTCGAAGTGGCAGCGTTCATGGAACTCGCCCTGTTTGCCGGTATTGAACGAGGCCACCGGGCGGTGGTAGCCCATCACTCGCGTCCACACCTCGCAGCGGGTGCGTTCTTCGTCTTTCAGCTCGATGGTTTGCTGCTGTTGCATGGTGTTTCCTTTCAAAGGTTGGCCGCATGGCGGCGGATTGGCTCTGTGTTGTTGGTCTGGGGTTGCTGTTAGGCAGGCTGCTGTGCGCCTGTCACCGCACTTGACGATTCGCCTCACGTCGCCCGGATAAGCCGCAGGCGCATCCGGGGAGACTGCCGTGAGGACATGCAATTTCCCCGGATGTACTTCGCTTATCCGGGCTACGGGGTGCAGGCGGCCTGGCGTTTTTTCTCGATCAGCTCGGCATCGCACTTCGGGCAGAAGTCGTGTCGTCCGGACAGGTAGCCGTGCGTCGGGCAGATCGAGAACGTCGGCGTGATGGTGATGTAGGGCAGGCGGAAGTTTTCCAGCGCGCGCTTCACCAGCTGGCGGCAGGCGTCGGCGCTGCTCACCGCCTCGCTCATATACAGGTGCAGCACGGTGCCGCCGGTGTATTTGCGTTGCAGTTCGTCCTGGCGCAGCAGCGCCTCGAACGGGTCGTCGGTAAAGCCCACCGGCAGCTGGCTGGAGTTGGTGTAGTACGGCTGCTGCGGCGTGCCGGCCTGCAGGATGCCGGGGTAGCGCTTGTTGTCCTCGCGGGCGAAGCGGTAGGTGGTGCCTTCCGCCGGCGTGGCTTCCAGGTTGTACAGGTGGCCGGTGGCCTGCTGGAACTCGACCATGCGCGCACGGATGTGGTCCAGGTAGCGGCAGGCAAAATCATGACCCCAGTCGCTGGTGATGTCGTGGGCGTCGGCGCTGAAGTTGCGGATCATCTCGTTGATGCCGTTTACCCCCAGGGTGGAGAAGTGGTTGCGCAGGCTGCCGAGGAAATGGCGGGTGTACGGGTACAGCCCGCCGTCGATGTGCTGTTGCACTTTGCTGCGGCGCGCTTCCAGCACCTCGCGGCCCAGGTTCAGCAGGCGGTCGGTCTCGGCCAGCAGTGCCGCTTCGTCACCGGCAAAACGGTGGCCGAGGCGCGCGCAGTTGACGGTGACCACCCCCACCGAGCCGGTCTGCTCGGCGCTGCCGAACAGGCCGTTGCCGCGTTTCATCAGCTCGCGCAGGTCCAGCTGCAGGCGGCAGCACATGCTGCGCACCATGTGCGGCTCCAGCTCGGAGTTCACGAAGTTCTGGAAGTAGGGCAGGCCGTACTTGGCGGTCATGGCGAACAGCAGCTCGCTGTTCTCGCCGTACCAGTCGAAATCCTTGGTGATGTTGTAGGTGGGGATCGGGAAGGTAAACGCCCGCCCCAGCGCGTCGCCGGCCAGCATCACCTCGATATAGGCGCGGTTGATCAGCGCCATTTCGGGGCCGCAGTCGCCGTAGCGGAACGGCATCTCCTCGCCGCCCAGCACCGGAATCTGCTCGCGCAGGTCTTCCGGGCACACCCAGTCGAAGGTCAGGTTGGTGAACGGTGTCTGCGTGCCCCAGCGGCTGGGTACGTTCAGGTTGTAGATCAGTTCCTGGATCGCCTGCTTCACCTGCGCGTAGTCCAGCGCATCCTTTTTCACGAACGGGGCGAGGTAGGTATCGAAAGAGCTGAACGCCTGTGCGCCGGCCCATTCGTTCTGCAGCGTGCCGAGGAAATTGACGATCTGGCCGCAGGCGCTGGACAGGTGCCGCGGCGGCGCCGATTCCACCTTGCCGCCGACGCCGGCAAAACCCAGCTGCAGCAGGGTGCGCAGCGACCAGCCGGCGCAGTAGCCGGACAGCATGTCCAGGTCGTGGATGTGCAGGTCGCCGTGGCGGTGCGCACTGGCGGCCTCGGCGGGGAAAACTTCGTTCAGCCAGTACTCGGCGGTGAGCTTGCCGGCGATGTTGAGGATCAGGCCGCCCAGGCTGTAGCCCTGGTTGGCATTGGCCTGCACCCGCCAGTCGGCACGGGACAGGTATTCGTTGATGCTGCTGACGGCGTCGACATGGCTGCTGGGGCGTGCGGACATCGTTTGCTCCAATATGTTGTGGTTGGCGCATTGTATGGACGCAGCATGTAGTAGTGATTGATGTGGATCAAGCGTGCAAAAATTCTTATGGCATGGCCTGTGGTGGTGTGGCGCCATGAAAAATGGCCAGCCGGTCGTTGCCGGGCTGGCCATCGGGACAGGACGCGTGGCGCCCGCGCTAGCGTGCCTGTGCCAGCGCCTGTTTGATCTTGAGATCGGTCTTGTACTGGCTGAGCGCGTACACCGACCAGATCGCCGCCGGGATCCAGCCGATCAGCGTGCACTGCAGCAGCAGGCAGAACAGGCCGGCAAACGGGCGCTTGATGGTGAAGAACTGCAGCCAGGGCAGCAGGATGGCGAGTAGCAGACGCATGGTGACTCCGATCGCGGATGGACAGTGACGAGGACTTTGATGCTATCCGGTTATGTCAAAACCATCAAATGCGGTGATGGTGGGCTGGCCGACGGCCAGGGTTGGCCGCAGCCTCAGCCGGGTGCCGGCATCACGATGCTGCGCTGGAAACGCAGCAGGCTAGTGCCTGGGTTGTGGTAGCGGTAGCCGTGCTCGGTGCCGTAGCCGGCGGTGTCGCCCGCTTGCAGGGTGTGCTCGCCGCCGGCGTAGGCCAGTTGCAGCGTGCCGCTGTGAACTTCCACGATTTCGCCGCAGCCGGCCGGGTCCGGCGCGGCCAGGTAGCTGTCGTCGGGCGCCAGCTGCCACTGCCACAGCTCCAGCGTGCAGCCGGCCAGCGCCAGGCTGTGCAGCAGGGTGGCGTGGCTGTCACTGCTGTCGCCCTGCCACACCCGCACTGGCGCGTCACTGCCGGGCGCGCGCACCAGCTCGGAAAAGGTCAGCCCCAGCGCGCTGGCGAGGCGGTCCAGCGTGGCGATGCTGACATTGCTGGCGCCGGCCTCGATGTTGACCAGCATGCGGCGGCTGACCTCGGCGCTGGCGGCCAGTTTTTCCTGGCTCAGTCCGCGCTGCTGGCGCGCCTCGCGCAGATTGCGGGCGACGTGGCTGAAGACTTGCAGGGGTGTGTGTTCGCTCATAAGTGCAATATATTGCTCATCAAACGAGTTGTGCAGTATAGTGCACAAAACTGAGCCATCACCCTACACGCGAGCCTTGCCCATGTCCACCATCGCCCTGCCCGCGGCCCAGCCGCCGCGCTCCCTGCTGCCCGACCTGTCGCTGGTCGGCGTCACCCTGATCTGGGGCGGCACCTTCCTCGCGGTACAGACCGCGCTGCAGTGGAGCGGCGCCTTCGTCTTTGTCGGCATGCGCTTTGCCGTCGCCGCCTTGCTGGCGCTGCTGCTGTGCCGCCGCCAGCTGGCCGGCCTCAACCGCACCGAGTTGTTGGGCGGCATCGGCATCGGCGTGATCCTGTATTTCAGCTACAACCTGCAGACGCTGGGGCTGGGCCATATCGCCAGCAGCACCTCGGCCTTCCTCACCGGCTTGTACGTGCCGCTGGTGCCGCTGCTGCAGTGGGGCCTGTTCCGCCAGCGCCCGGGCTGGCTGGCGTGGGCGGGGGTGGCGCTGGCGTTTGCCGGCCTGCTGCTCTTGGCGGGGGTCGATGGCCTCAGCATCAAGCTGGGCTTAGGCGAATGGCTGACCATCGCCGCCACCGTCACCATCGCGCTGGAAATCTGCCTGCTCAGCCGCTTTGCCGCCGGCTGCAACGCCGGGCGCATGGCGCTGGTGCAGCTGGCGACGGTGGCGCTGCTGTCGCTGTTGTCGGCGCCGCTGGCCGGCGAGGCGCTGCCGCAGTGGCAGCCGCTGCTGCTGGTCAGCGTGCTGGCGCTGGGCGCGGCCACCGCGCTGATCCAGATCGTGATGAACTGGGCGCAGCAGACGGTGCCGGCCACCCGTGCCACCATCATTTACGCGATGGAACCGGTGTGGGGCGGGCTGATCGGCTGGCTGGCCGGCGAGGCGATGGGCGCCGGCAAGGTCGGCGGCGCGGCGCTGATTGTGGCCAGCGTGCTCTTGAGCCAGCTCAGCGCGCACAAGGCGACACATGCGCCGGCCTGATCCTTAGAACCTGTTCACGATCTGCTGCGACTTGCTCGCAATGGGGCGATACGGCGTTAAAAACGGCTTCGGCATGCTTGTTTGATTCTGGCTACACGCCGCTTCCTCAGCCGTTTTCGCCTTGTCTCGCGTGAGCGTGCGGGATAGTGAACACGTTCTTACGATGCAAAGCAATGCGGCCAACCTTGCCCAAGGTTGGCCGCATTGTTTTGGCGCTGCGCTCAGCGGCCGCCGCCGGGGGTGAAGGCCATGCCTTCCTGCTCGCCCAGCGGGCGCGGGCAGAGGTGGGATTCGAACTGCCGTGTCGCCGCCGTCCACGAGTAGCCCTCGGCCACGCGGCGCACCTGGTCGCGGTCCAGCGTCAGCGCCTGCAGGCAGGCGGTGTGCAGGTCCTGGTGCAGCACACCGCCACCGCTGGCGCCGACCACGTCCAGCGGGCCGGCCACCGGGTAGGCCGCCACCGGCGTGCCGCAGGCCATCGCCTCCAGCAGCACCAGGCCGAAGGTGTCGGTCAGGCTGGGGAACACGAACACGTCGCCGGCGCGGTAGAAGCGCGCCAGCTCGTGCTGCGGGAACACGCCGGCAAAATAGACCTCCGGATATTTGGCCTTCAGCTCGGCCAGCTGCGGCCCCTCGCCGACCACCCACTTGCTGCCGGGCAGCTCCAGTTTGAGAAAGGCCTCGATGTTCTTCTCCACCGCCACGCGGCCGATGTAGAGGAAGCGCGGCTGCGCGGTGTCCAGCCGTTCGCGCTCGCCGGGGCTGAACAGGCGGGTGTCGACGCCGCGGCTCCACAGCACCACGTTGTGAAAGCCGCGTGCCTTGAGGTCGGCGACGATGGCCGGCGTCGGCGCCATCACCGCCTGCGCGCGGTTGTGGAAGCGGCGCATCCACGCGTAGCTGATGGCCAGCGGCAGCCGGGTGCGGGCGTGGATGTATTCCGGAAAACGGGTGTGGTAGGCGGTGGTGAACGGCTGGCCGTGGCGGCGGCACCAGCGCTGCGCGGCGAGGCCCAGCGGGCCTTCGGTGGCGATGTGCACCGCGTGCGGCGCGAATGCGGCCAACCTTTGCGCCACCTTGCGGTAGGGGAACAGCGACAGGCGGATGTCGGGATAGGTCGGGCAGGGCAGGGTGGCGAAGCCGTCGCCGTCGTCGGTCTCGCCGCCCAGCGGGGTGATCAGGGCCACCTGGTGGCCGAAGCCGCGCAGCTCGCGCACGGTTTCGGTGATGCTGCGAACCACGCCGTTGACCTGTGGCAGCCAGGCGTCGCTGATGATCATGATGCGCATGTTTCGGCCTCTGTGTTGAGCTGGGGTTGTGCGGCAAGGTTGGCCGCAATGCTCTGCGGGATGGTGTCGCCGGCCTGCTGCGTCCAGTGCACGATCTCCAGCGTGCCGTCGTGGTGCTCGACCAGCGCCGACAGGCTTTCCACCCAGTCGCCGCAGTTGCCGTACACGATGCCGTCGATGTCCTTCACCTCGGCCTTGTGGATGTGGCCGCAGACCACGCCGTCGAAACCGCGGCGGCGCGCCTCGGCGGCGAGGATGTGCTCGAAGTCGCTGATGAAGTTCACCGCGTTCTTCACCTTGTGTTTCAGGTATTGCGACAGCGACCAGTACGGCCGCCCCAGCTTGTGGCGCAACCAGTTGTAGTGGCGGTTGAGGCCGAGGATCAGCGTGTACAGGCTGTCGCCGACGTAGGCCAGCCACTTGGCGTGCTGGATCACGCCGTCGAACTCGTCGCCGTGGATGACCAGCAGCCGTTTGCCGTCGGCGGTGTGGTGCTCGGCTTCGCTGCGGATGGCGATGCCGCCGAAATCCAGCCCGGCGTACTGCCGCGCCGCCTCGTCGTGGTTGCCGGGCACGTAGATCACCCGCGTGCCCTTGCGCGCCTTGCGCAGCACCTTCTGCACCACGTCGTTGTGGCCCTGCTTCCAGTACCACGACTTCTTCAGCTGCCAGCCGTCGATGATGTCGCCGACCAGGTACAGGGTGTCGGAGTCGTGGTGGCGCAGGAAGTCGAGCAGGAAGGCGGCCTGGCAGCCGGCGGTGCCGAGGTGGACATCGGAAATCCAGATGGTGCGGTAGCGCTGGTTCATCGCGTGCTCCGGCGGGGGCAGATGCGCCGATGGTGGCGCAGCGATGTGACAGGCGGATGTGGCGGCGATGACGATACGGTGACGTGGCTAAGAGCCGCTAACAAAAACCCTGATCCTGCGTTGCGCCTCCTTGTCGTACTACTTGTACTGCCTGCGTCGGCGCGCCTTGGCTCAGGTGCTCTGCGAGGTTTTGTTAGCGACTCTAAGGCTGGCTTAAGGCTGGCCTGTTTTCATCGGCACCAAGATGAGCGGGCGTGCCTGCTTCGAAACCCGTTGCCGAGAGACTCCGCATGAAGCTTCTGTTCCGTCCGCTGCGCGCCGAATGGCTGGCGCTGCTCATGGCGCTGCTGTTCGTCACCCTGTTCAACCTGCCGTTCTGGCGCCACCTGCTGCAGATCATGGCGCCGCTGGACGGCCAGGACCTGCGCATGCTGCTGCTGGCCTTCGTGTTCGTTACCGCCTTTTTCACCCTGCTGCTGTTGCTGCTGCTGTGGCCGAAGATCGCCAAGCCGCTGCTGACGCTGCTGTTGCTGCTCACCGCCGCGGTCAGCTATTTCATGAACCAGTACGGGGTGCTGATCGACAGCGACATGGTGCGCAACGCGCTGCAGACCGACGTGGCCGAGGCCGGCGACCTGCTGTCCGTGAAAATGGCGCTGACCGTGCTGCTGCTCGGCGGCCTGCCGTCGTGGTGGCTGTGGCGCACGCCGCTGCGCTTTCGCGCCGCGCTGCCGGAGCTGGGCGTGCGCGCGCTGGCGCTGCTGCTCAGCGGCGCGGTGCTGCTGCTGGTGGCGCTGGGCGCCTACCAGGACTTCGCCTCGCTGTTTCGCAACCACCGCGAGCTGCGGCTGGAGCTGACGCCGAGCAACTACCTGCAGGCCACCAGTTCCTACCTGCGCAAGGTCAACGCCACGCCGCAGCCGCTGCTGCGCATCGGCGGCGATGCGCGTCGCGATGCGGCTGCCAGCGCCAAGCCGCGGCTGCTGGTGCTGGTGGTCGGCGAGACCGCCCGCGCCGACCATTTCTCGCTCAACGGCTACCCGCGGCCGACCAACCCGCAGCTGGCCAAGGTGGCGGGGCTGGTCAACTTCCCCGATGTCTGGTCCTGCGGCACCGAAACCGCGATCTCGGTGCCGTGCATGTTCTCGTCGCGGCCACGTGACAGCTTCGACGCCGAAGAGGCACGCCACCGCGAAAACCTGCTCGACGTGCTGGCCCACGCCGGGGTGCAGGTCAGCTGGCGCGACAACAACTCCGGCTGCAAGGAGGTGTGCAAGCGCGTGGCCAGCAGCATGCTGTACGACAGCAACGATCCGCGCTTCTGCAGCGGCGGCGAGTGTCACGACGCGATCCTGCTCGACAGCCTGGCGGCCCGGCTGCAGAACCTGCGCGGCGACAGCGTGCTGGTGCTGCACCAGAAGGGCAGCCACGGCCCGGCCTACTACAAGCGCTACCCGGCGGCGTTCGCCCGCTTCGGCCCGGTGTGCGAAACCGGCGAGCTGCAAAAATGCAGCCGCGAGCAGATCGTCAACGCCTTCGACAACACCATCCTCTATACCGACCAGGTGCTGGCGCAGCTGATCGCCACGCTGCAGGCGGCGCCGCAGGTGGCCAGCAGCATGCTCTACCTGTCCGATCACGGCGAATCGCTGGGCGAGAACAATCTCTACCTGCACGCCACGCCCTACCTGATCGCGCCGGACGCGCAGAAGCACGTGCCGATGCTGGCGTGGTTCTCGCCGCAGTGGCAGCAGGACAGCGGGTTGTCCGGCAGCTGCCTGCAGGCGACCAGCAAGCAACGCTACAGCCACGACAACCTGTTCCACAGCGTGCTGGGGCTGATGGCGGTGCGCACCGCGCTGTACCAGCCAGCGCTGGACATCTTCGCCGCCTGTCGCGCGCCGCAGACGGCCGCGGCGCCGGCGGCCCTGGGCGCCTGAGATGGCAGCGCCAAGGTTGGCCGCAACGGCCGCCGGCCTGCCCGCCGCCTTCTACGCGCGGCAGCTGCTGTGGCTGCTGCTGCTCGGCGCCGTGCTGTGGTGGCTGGAGGCGGCCACCCGCCTCGATGTCACGCTGGCGCAGTGGTTCTTTGATCCACTCAGCCAGCGCTTTCCGCTGCAGCACAGCCTGTGGCTGGAGTGGCTCAACCACCGCCTGCCGAAGTACGCGCTGATCGCCACCAGCGGCGGGCTGGCGCTACGTGCCGTGCGGCGGCGCGAGGCGCGCCTGGGCTACGCGGTGCTGGTGATGTGGCTGGCGACGCTGGCGGTGTCGCTGCTGAAGGCGCACAGCGCGCACTCCTGCCCGTGGGACCTGCAGGCCTTCGGCGGCAGCGGCGAGTGGTTCGCGCTGTTCGGCGCGGTGGCGGCCAACCCCGGCCCGGGGCAGTGCTTCCCCGGCGGCCACGCCTCCGGCGGCTTTGCGCTGCTGGCGCTGTTTTTCTACTGGCGGCCGCACGCGCCGCGGCGGGCACGACAGGCGGCGGTCGCCGCGCTGGCGCTGGGCTTGCTGATGGGGCTGGGGCAGATGGCGCGCGGCGCGCACTTCCTGTCGCACAACCTGTGGAGCGGCTGGGTGGTGTGGCTGGTGGCGGTGCTGCTGTTTGCCGCCTTCGACCTGGGCCGTGCCGCCAGCACCGCAAAAAGTGCCCGCCAGTTACCCGGCATAAGCGGCGCTTAAGCTTGCCTTGCTTTAATGAAGCTGTACCTGCGCTGTTGCAGGCTTTGACCAGGAGCGTAACGATGAAAAAACTGCTTGCTGTGGCCCTGATGGCCGCTTTTGCTTCCTCCGCCGCCTTTGCCGGTGCCGAATGCGCGGCCCAGCCGAAAGACAAGTGGCAGAAAGAAGCCGACTTCCAGAAACAGCTGACGGCGCAGGGTTACCAGATCAAGAAGTTCAAGGTGTCCGGCAACTGCTACGAAATCTACGGCAAGAACAAGCAGGGCCAGAAAGTGGAGATCTACTTCGATCCGGTCTCCGGCAAGGCGGTGAAGAGCGAAATCGACGATTGAGCCATCGCGCGGCCGCGGCGCTCAACGCCGCCGGCCATGTCTGTGCCGCGGTGATGCCGCGACTGCCCGCGGGGCAGGGCTGCGGCCCTGTCCCGTACTGTTTTTGCAAGGAGTGTTGCCATGACGCCAACTGTGTTACCCCGTCAGGAAAAAGTGTGGGACATCGTGGTCCGCCTGTTCCACTGGAGCCTGGTCGCCTGTGTGCTGGCCAATCTGCTGTTGCTGGAAGAGGGTGATCCGCCGCACCGCTGGGCCGGCTATATCGCGCTGGGCCTGATCGTGCTGCGCCTGGTGTGGGGCTTTGTCGGCAGCCGGCATGCCCGCTTCGCCAGCTTCTTTCCCACCCCGAGCCGTCTCAAGGCGCACCTGGGGGCGGTGAAGCAAGGCCAGCACCCGCAGACGGTGGGGCATAACCCGCTGGGCGCACTGATGATGTTCGCGTTGATGGGCCTGGTGCTGTCCCTCGGCGTCAGCGGTTACCTGATGGGCACCGACCAGTTCTGGGGCGAGGAGTGGCTGGAAGAAGTGCACGAGGCGCTGGCGACCCTGCTGCAGGTCGCGGTGCTGCTGCACGTTGCCGCCGCGCTGCTGATGAGCCGTATCGAGCGGGTGAATCTGGTTCGTGCGATGATTACCGGCATCAAGACGTGGCGCTGAGCCGCGGCAATCGGCAACGGTAAACGGGCAACGGGATCAGGCATGCGGGTATTGATAATCGAAGATGACGAACTGATCGGCGACGGGCTGCAGGCCGGGCTGTCGGCGCTGGGCTTTGCCTGCGACTGGCTGCGCGACGGCAAGCAGGGGCTGGCCGGCATCGGCGCCGCGCCCTACGACGCGGTGGTGCTGGACCTCGGCCTGCCCGGCATGGACGGGCTGGCGGTGCTGGCCGCGTGGCGGCGCAGCGGCCGCAGCGAACCGGTGCTGCTGCTCACCGCCCGCGACGCGGTGGACGATCGCATCCGCGGCCTGGACAGCGGCGCCGACGACTACCTGGTGAAGCCGTTTGCGCTGGGCGAGGTGGCGGCGCGGCTGCGCGCGCTGGTGCGGCGCCGCAGTGGTCACAGCACGCCGCTGCTGCAGCACGGCCGCGTCAGCTTTGACCCGGCGGCGCGGCGGGCGACGCTGGACGGCGCCGCGGTGGAACTCAGCGCACGCGAGCTGGCGCTGCTGGAGCTGCTGCTGGGCAACAAGGGCCGCGTGCTGCGCCGCGAACAGATCGAGGAAAAGCTGTACGACTGGGCGCACGAGGTGGAGAGCAATGCCATCGAGGTGCACGTGCACCATCTGCGCAAGAAACTGGGCAGCGACTTCATCAAGACGCGGCGCGGCATCGGCTACACCCTCGGGGACGAGGCATGAGCTACAGCCTGCGCGGCACGCTGATCAGGAGCCTGCTCAAGGTGGTGACGCCGCTGTGGCTGGTGGCCTGCGCGCTGCTGGCCTTCCACGCCTGGCACGAGGTCAACGAGCTGTACGAGGAACAGCAGACGCTGTTCGCGCGCCAGCTGTACGGCACGCTGTCGACGCTGGGCGCGCGCAACGAGCCGCAGCTGCCGCAGGTCGGCGATAGCGACCACCAGGCGGTGGCGGCGTGGAACCGGGGCGGCCAGCTGCTGCTGGTCGACAGCGACGGCCTGGAGCTGGACGCCCGTCCCGGCTACACCGGTTTTGCCAGCCTGCGCCAGCACGACGAGGACTGGCGTGTCTACTACCTGTCCGGCGAGGCCGGCAGTGTGGCGGTGGCGCAGGAGATGTCCGAGCGCTGGGAGATGATAGGCGGGCTGCTGCTGACGCAGGGGCTGCTGTGGCTGCTGCTGCTGCCGTTCGCGCTGCTGGCCTTGTGGTGGGCGGTGGGGCGTGGCCTCGCGCCGCTGGCGCACATCCGCGACCAGCTGCAGCAGCGCGCGCCGGACGATGCCACGCCGCTGCCGCGCGAGGTGCCCAGCGAGCTGCACACCCTGATCGACGCGATGAACGACCTGATCGAGCGCGTGGCGCAGACCCTGCAGCGCGAACGGCGCTTTACCGCCGACGCCGCCCACGAGCTGCGCAGCCCGCTGGCGGCGATGCGGGTGCAGGCCGAGGTGGCGCAGCTGGTGCAGGATCCGGCGCTGCGCGAGCGCGCGCTGCAGCAGCTGATGAGCGGCGTCGACCGCAGCAGCCACCTGCTGGCGCAACTCCTGGCGCTGTCGCGGGTGGAGGCGGCCGAGCAGCAGCACGAGGCGCTGGACTGGCCGCTGTTGCTGCAGGAGCTGGGCGAGGCGGTGTCCGGGCTGGCCGCCAGCCACCACGTCACCCTGCAGCTGCCGCCGGCCGGGCACACGCAATGGCCGCTGCAACACGGCGACCGCACCCTGCTGCTGCTGATGCTGCGCAATCTGCTGGACAACGCGATCCGCTATGGCGGCGGCACCGTCAGCCTTGAGGCCGACGCGACGCGGATCTGCGTCAGCGACGAAGGCCAGGGCGTGGCGGAGGCCTTGCTGGACAAGGTGCGCGAGCGCTTCTACCGGCCGCCGGGACAGCAGCAGACAGGCAGCGGCCTCGGCCTGTCCATCGTGGAGCGCATCGCCGCGCTGCACGGCCTGCAGCTGAGCCTGCACAATCGCGAAGGCGGCGGCCTGCAGGCGGTGCTGAGCCGCAGCCATGGCTAGCACGTGCGGCCAACGTTGGCCGCATGCCGGCCCGGAAGCGGTTCAAGGCCTGCAGTAACGGCTTTCAATGGCGCGCGACGACGTTAAAAACGACTGCGGCAGCGTGTCTATCTCTGGATAAACACCGCTGCCGCAGTCGTTTTTGCCTGGTCTCGCGTCAGCGCGCGAGACCTGGAACCGTGCTCAGGCGCCGCGCAGGTCGAGCGGTTTTTCGCCGGTGAGGAAGTAGTGGATGGTTTCGCGCGCGCTCTTGATCGCGTCGCCGAACGGCAGCGGCTCGGCGCCGCGGAAGAACAGCCCCTTGCTGGTTTCGCCGCGGAAGGCGGCGGCCAGCTTGAGGTCGATGCAGAACTGGCCGACCTTGGACAGGCCGTCGCGCAGGCCGCACACCGTCAGGCAGTTCAGCGCCTGGGTGCAGCGCGCCGCATCGGCCTTGGCGTTGGCCTGCAGCTTGTCCTCGCGCTTGAGGTAGCTCTTCAGGAACGGGGTCAGGATGCCGCGCGCCGGCAGGCCGGCCACCGACATGAACTCGACGATGTCCTCGCGCGTGGCGCCGGCCAGGGTGCGCTTGAAATTGATGTGCGCGTCGCCGTCGCTGGTGACGGCGAAGGCGGTGCCGATCTGCACGCCGCTGGCGCCGTACTGCTGCAGGTAGGTCTGCACCTTCTCATGGCTGTTGACGCCGCCGGCGACGATCAGCGGAATGCGCTCGCGTTCCAGCCCCAGGCCCTTGAACAGCTCGAAGCTTTCCTCCAGCACGCGGGCAAAGTCGAACTTGGCATCGCCGACCCCGGCGATGCTGGCGGCGCCGAGGTGGCCGCCGGCGTGGTTGGGATGCTCGATCACGATCGCGTCCGGCAGCCGCCCCTTCTTCATCCAGCGCTTGAGCACGATGCCGATGCCGCGCGATTCCGACAGGATCGGGATCAGCGCCACCTCGGGGTGGTTGCTGGCCATCTCCGGCAGGTCCAGCGGCAGGCCGGCGCCCATCACCACCGCGTGCGCGCCGGACTCGCAGGCCTGGCGCACCAGCGCGGCGTGGTCGTCCACCGCCTTCATGATGTTGACCGCCACCATGCCGTGACCGTCGGCGCGTTGCAGTGCGCCCTTCACCTCGCGATCGAGCGCGATGCGGTTGAGGCGGTTGATGCCGTCCTGGCCCTCGAGGTTGGCCGCATCGGCCAGCAGGTCGTCGTGCAGGTGACGCAGGTCGACGCTGGCCACGGTGCCGACACCGCCTTCACGCGCCACGGCACCGGCCAGTTGTTTGGCGGAAATGCCGACACCCATCCCGCCTTGCACGATAGGCAACAGGCTGCGGCCGCGAATCACGAGCGGGGAAAAGGCATGGGGGCGGGACATGGCAAACTTTCTGTTGGGCAAAGGAACGATTGTGGCGGCAAGGGCGTGTGCCAGCGTTGACGTGGGTCAAGCGGCCTTGGCGGCCGGCAGGGCGAAGCCGCGCCGCGACGACGGCAGTGTTGCATTTCCGCCGCAGGCAATGACAAATGCGATAAACATCGCAGCGTCTGGGCGCCGGCCGCTGTTGTCCACATTTAGGGCGCCGATTCCGGGCATTTCTCTGTCATTACCGCCGTTTTCGTCATATTTTGCTGCCGACGGGCACTTTTGCAGGCCGCGGCGGCCACAACAAGGCCGCTGCAGGTCGCGCTGGCTTGCCACTTGCATGAAATGCTATCTGTTACCGCACAAATTCGACACAAAACTGGTAGGAATGGGACTTA
Organism: Vogesella indigofera; assembly: GCF_003633895.1. Lineage (GTDB taxonomy): Bacteria > Pseudomonadota > Gammaproteobacteria > Burkholderiales > Chromobacteriaceae > Vogesella > Vogesella indigofera. The sequence continues at coordinate 15,876 of NZ_RBID01000013.1, read as the reverse complement.
TCATATTTAATGGAAAATAAGGAAATAGCTTTAACAGAATCGCTGTTTCGCTTATCATCTTTTAAAGTACTTTGTTAATCGCCGGTTTCTTTTGTGGTGTCTATTTAAATGTGTGGCACCGCCGGTCTCAATGATTGAATCGAGCTATGGATACCTTGAAAGCATTAATGGTCTTCATGACCACGGCCGAGAATGGCAGCTTTTCCGATGCCGCCCGCAAACTGGGCGTGTCGCCTGCCGCGGTCAGCCAGAGTATTGCCAGGCTCGAACAGGAACTGGAGGTGCGGCTGTTCAACCGCACCACGCGCCAGCTGACGCTGACCGAGGACGGTCGCCGCTTCTACGCGCAGTGCCGCGGCCCGGTCAACAACCTGGACTCCGCGATCAACCAGCTGAAGGCCAGCCGCGACGAGCCGGCCGGCCACCTGCGCATCAGCCTGCCCAATGCCTTCGGCCGCCGCTTCATCCTGCCGCTGATGGAGGAGTTCTGTACCCGCTACCCGAAGATCCGCGTGTTCTTCGGCATGGACGACCACTTCAGCGACCTGATCGAGGACGGCTACGATGTCGGCGTCCGCGTCGGCATGATGCCGGATAGCCGCATGGTGGCGCGCCACCTGGCGCACATCCCGCAGTACGTGGTCGCCGCGCCGGCATACTGGGAGGCACACGGCAAGCCGCGCATCCCGGAAGACCTGTCCTCGCACGACTGCATCAATTTCCAGTTTCCGACCTCCGGCCGGCTGTACAAGTGGGAGTTCGAGCGTGACGGCGAGCGCATTCCGCTGGAAGTCGGCGGCACCTACACCGCCAACGACGTCGACGGCGTGCGCGAACTGGCGCGCCTCGGCCTCGGCGTGGCGCAGCTGCCGGGACACGAGATCCTCAATGACGTGCGCACCGGCAAGCTGCAGGTGGTGCTCACCGACTTCGTGTCGATGGAGCGCTCGATCTACATCTGCTTCCCGCACCGCGACCACATCGCGCCGCGCACGCGGGTGTTCGTCGATTTCGTGGTGGAAAAGCTGCTCGACCACCCGGACATCATCGCCGAGCTGCCCGGTGTCGACCTGTCGCAAAAGCGCGAAGTGCTGCGGCAGAGCATCCTGTAAGCAAGCACAAGCCCGGGCAACCGGGCTTTTTTTGCAGTGCAATGTTTAACATATTAGACATTTTTGCGGCGCTATCTGATAATTGAAGCCAGATTGAGCGCCGCCCGTGGCGGCCATGTTTAAAAAATGCAGTACCGAGGACTCCGCCATGAGCCAGACTAGCGAACACACCCGCTCCTATTACGCCTACTCCGCCAACCCGTCGCCGCAGCGGCCGGCGCTACAGGGCAGCCAGCAGGCTGACGTCTGCGTCATCGGCGCCGGCTACACCGGTCTGTCCGCCGCGCTGCACCTCGCCGAGGCCGGCTTCAGGGTGATCGTGCTGGAGGCGGCGCGCGTCGGCTGGGGTGCCTCCGGCCGCAACGGCGGCCAGATCGTCAACAGCTACAGTCGCGACATGGACGTGATCGAGGCGCGCCACGGCAAGGACGCCGCGCGCAAGCTGGGCGTGATGGCGTTCGAGGGCGGCAAGATCATCCGCGAGCGCATCGCCAGGTACGACATCCAGTGTGACCTGAAGGACGGCAACGTGTTCGCCGCCTTGACCGGCAAGCAGCTGGCCGAGCTGGAGGCGAAGAAGCGGCTGTGGGAAAGCTACGGCCACAGCGGCATCGAGATGGTGGACAAGGCGGGCATGGCGCGCATCGTCGATTCCGGCCAGTACGTCGGCGCGCTGCTCGACCACTGGGGCGGCCACATCCACCCGCTGAACCTGGCGCTGGGCGAGGCGGCGGCGTTCGAGTCGCTGGGCGGCCAGATTTTCGAGCAGTCGGCGGTGACCGACCTCAAGCGCGGCGAGGTGGCGGTGGTGAAAACCGCCGAGGGCCAGGTCAGCGCCCGCTTCGTGGTGGTGGCCGGCAATGCCTACCTCGGCGACCTGATCCCGAAACTGGCGGAAAAGAGCCTGCCGTGCGGCACCCAGGTGGTGACCACGGAGCGGCTGGACCCGGCGCTGGCGCGCTCGCTGCTGCCGGGCGACCACTGCGTGGAAGACTGCAACTTCCTGCTCGACTACTACCGCCTGACCGCCGACAACCGCCTGCTGTACGGCGGCGGCACCGTGTACGGCGCGCGCGATCCGGGCGAGATCGAGAGCCTGATCCGTCCCAAGATGCTGCACACCTTCCCGCAGCTGGCCAAGGTCAAGATCGAGTTCACCTGGACCGGCAACTTTTCGCTGACGCTGTCGCGGCTGCCGCAGGTTGGCCGCATCGACAGCAATATCTACTACTCGCAGGGCTGCAGCGGCCACGGGGTCACCTTTACCCACCTCGCCGGCCGCATCCTGTCCGAGGCGATCCGCGGCCAGAGCGAGCGCTTCGACGCCTTCGCCAGCCTGCCGCACTATCCGTTCCCCGGCGGCCGCCTGTTCCGGGTGCCGATGCTGACGCTGGGCGCATGGTGGTACGGCATGCGCGACCGCCTCGGCGTCTGAGGGCGGTTCACGATCGGCGGCGTTCCCGCGAGCGTGAGCTCACCCTGATACCCCTGTTTGTTCTCCCTGCTGTCTGTTGCACCGGCCCCTGATCAGGGCCGGTTTTTTTTCGCGCTCAGAACCTGTCCGAGGTCTCGCGAGCTAGAGCGAGACAAGGCGAAAACGGCTGAGGAAGCGGCGTTGAGTTGGATATAAACAAGCATGCCGAAGCCGTTTTTAACGCCGTATCGCCCCATCGAGATCAGTCGCAGCAGGCATTGAACAGGTTCTCAGAACGGCCACGCCAGCTTGGTCTTTGCCACCGCGATCATGTACAGCGGCATCGCCAGTGCCAGCGCCAGCACCACGGCGCGCCACGGCGAGCCGTGCAGTTTCTTCAGGCCGATGCTGCCCAGCGCGATATAGGCCAGCAGCGCCACGAGCTTGGCCGCCAGCCACGGCTGATTGTGCGGCGAGAAGCCGGCCAGCACCGCCAGCGTTACCCCGGCGGCGAGCAGCAGGGTGTCGATCAGGTGCGGCGCGATGCGCAGCGCCTTGCCCTGCAGCAGCGCCGGCCTGGCGTAGGACAGCGCGGCGCGCACGGCGAACAGCGTCACCGACAGATAGGCCAGCCCGGCGTGGGCGTGTTTCAGTACGAGGTAGTCCATGCTTGGTGTTCCTGTGCGTCTTCTTATCCGGAGCGGGTAATGGTAGCGGCTTTGCCCGGCGGCGGGGGTGCTAAACTTGGCACCTTGATGACTACGCCATCACCACGCCATGTCCCTGCACCTGTACCAGTCCAACCGCCTCGAAGCCCTCGGCATTCTCTATCGCCACCTGACTGACACGCCGCTGGCCGATCCGTTCGCGCCGGAGGTGGTGATGGTGCAAAGTCGCGGCATGGGGCGCTGGCTGACGCTGCAGCTGGCGCGCGAGCGCGGCCTTGCGGCCAACCTTGAATTCGTGCTGCCGGCCGGCTTCGGCTGGCGACTGATGAAGACGGTGCTGCCCGAGCTGCCGCCCAAGTCCGCCTTTGCACCGGAGGTGCTGACCTGGCGGCTGATGGAGGTGTTGCCGACCCTGCAGGGCGAGCCGTACACGCCGCTGGTGCGTTATCTGGAAGGCGGGCCGCTGGCCTGTTTCGAGCTGGCCGGCAAGATCGCCGACATCTACGACCAGTACCTTGTGTTCCGCCCGGCGTGGATCCGCGCGTGGGAGGCCGGCCAGCGCCTGGATCTGGGCGAGGACGAGGCGTGGCAGGCGGCGCTGTGGCAACAGCTGGCCGCAGACTTGCCCGGCCGCCACCGCGTCACCATGCTCGACGACTTCTTTGCCCGCCTGCGGCCGGAGCACCTGCCCGAGCGGGTGTCGGTGTTCGGCATCGCCACGCTGGCGCCGATGTACCTCGCGCTGTTGCTGCGCATGGCCGAGCTGACCGAGGTCAACGTGTTCCTGCTCAACCCGTGCGAGGCCTACTGGGGCGACATCGTCGACGCGCGCGGTCAGCTGAAGCTGTTCGCCCGTGGCGAAAGCGCCGACGGCGGCCACCCGCTGCTGGCGTCGCTGGGGCAGCAGGGGCGCGACTTTTTCGACGACATCGCCGCCGGCGTGCCGGACGCCGAATCGATGTTCCTGCCCCCCGCCGGCGACAGCCTGCTGGCGCGGCTGCAGCGCGACATCCTGCAGCTGACGCCGCCTGCGGCCAACGTGCAGCCGCCGGCGGCGGACGACCGCTCCATCGTCTGCCACATCACCCACAGCCCGATGCGCGAGCTGGAAGTGCTGAAAGACCGCCTGCTGGCGATGCTGGTGGCCGACCCTGCGCTGACCCCGGCCGACATCGCGGTGCTGACGCCCGACATCAACGCCTACGCGCCCTACATCGACGCCGTGTTCGGTTACCGCAGCGACGCGCCGTCCATCCCCTACAGCATCGCCGACCGCCGCCTGACGCGCGAAGTGCCGTTGCTGGCTACCTTCGGCGCCGTGCTGCAGCTGGCCGACTCGCGCTTTGCCGCCGACGAGGTACTGGCGCTGCTCGATTGTCGCGAGCTGCTGGCCCGCTTCGGCCTCGCCGACGAGGACGTGACCCTGCTGCGCAGCTGGGTGCGCGGTGCCGGCATCCGCTGGGGCCGCGACGCGGCGCACAAGGCGGCGCTGGGGCTGCCGGCCGAGGCGGTGCACAGCTGGCGCTGGGGGCTGGACCGCCTGCTGCTGGGCACGCTGCTGCCGGCCAGCCTCGCCGGTGACGGCGAGCCGCTGTTCGGCGGCCTGCTGCCCGACGGTGCGGCGCAAGGCCAGGCTGCCGAGCGGCTGGCGCGGCTGGGCGCGCTGTTCGACACCCTCAGCGCGCTGGCCGAACGGTGGGCACAGCCGGCCAGCGTCGGCGACTGGGCGGAGCGCCTGCGCGAGGCCGCCGCCAGCCTGTTTCTGGTCGAGGAAGACGGCGAAGCCGCGCTGCAGGTGCTGCACGGCATCGCCGATGAGCTGGCCGCCGACGCCTCGCTGGCCGCTTTTGACGGCACGGTGCCGCTGGCGGTGGTGCGCGACGCGGTGCTGCGCCAGCTGCAGGTGGCCAGCAGCGGCGGTTTTCTCACCGGCGGGCTGACCTTCTGCGCGATGGTGCCGATGCGCTCCATCCCGTTCCGCGTGCTGTGCCTGATCGGCATGAACGACGGCGCCTACCCGCGCGACGAGCGCCCGGTCAGCTTCGATCTGGTGGCGCGCCATCCGCAAAAGGGCGACCGTTCGCGCCGCTTCGACGACCGCTACCTGTTTCTGGAGGCCATCCTCTCCGCTCGCGACACGCTGTACCTCAGCTGGGTCGGGCGCAGCGTGCGCAGCGACGAGCCGTTGCCGCCGTCGCCGCTGGTGGCCGAGCTGCTGGACACGCTGGCCGCGATGAGCGGCAGCGACATCAGCGACACGATCACCACCCGCCACCCGCTGCAGCCGTTCTCGCGCGCCTACTACCGCGCCGCCGACAGCTTCGAGCCGGTGTGGCAGCAGGCGCTGGCGGCACCGCCGGCCACGCCGCAGCCTTTTGCGGCCAACCTTGTGCTGCCGGATGCGCCAGCGGTACGGCTGGCCGACCTGCTGCGCTTCTGGCGCAACCCTGTCCGCGCCTGGCTGGCCGACCGCCTCGGCCTGAAGCTGGAACGCATCGCCGACGAGCTGCCCACGCGCGAGCCGTTCGCCATCGACCGCGACAGCCGCGCCGACATCCGCGACACCCTGGTGCACACGCTGCTGGCGCGCCAGCCGCTGCGCCATGCCGAAGCGCGGCTGCAGGGGCGCGGCCTGCTGCCGGACGCCGCGCTGGGCGAGTCGTGGCTGGCGCTGGAACGCGCCGCCAGCGCCCGCTTTGCCGCGCGCCTGCCGGCCACGCTGCTGGACGACACGCTGCCGCCGCAGCCGGTGCGGCTGCAGCTGGGCGACATCCTGCTCAGCGGCGAGCTGTCCGGCCTGCGCCCCGAGGGCCTGCTGCGCGTGGTGCCGCGCAAGGCCTACGCCGGCGACCTGATCGCGCTGTGGCTGGAACACCTGGTGCGCCTCGCCGCCGCCGTGCCCGGCATCGCGCCGCAATCGCAGCTGTTCGCCGAAGACGGCGTGCACAGCTTCGGCCCGGACGATGGCGACGGCGTGGCGCTGGACGCTTGCGACCTGCTGCACGCCTGGCTGCTGCGCTACCGCCAGGGGCAAAGCCAGCCGCTGCCCTTCTTCGCCCGCACCTCGCTGGCCTACGCCCGCGCCAAGCCGGGCCAGGAACTGGACGCCGCGCAAAACGAATGGGCGCCGGACTTCACCGGCTTCGGCCGCAGCCCGCAGCGCGACGACGCCGCCAACCAGCTGGTGTTCCGCCATCAGGAACCGCTGTCCGACCCGCTGTTCGCGCAACTGGCGGAAACGCTGCTGAAGCCGATGGTGGACGCGTTGAAGGCGGGGGAGGAGTGAGGGGGATGCATTACCGTCAGCTAAAACCATGCCGACGCGCCCGATCCCGTTGGTGCAAGCCGTGAAAAATGGCGCCATCCCGGAAACAAGCCGCCCTCTTTTGAGCGCAGCGTATGGGCGGCGCCGGGATGGCGCCGGTTTGCACGGGAATTCTTGCGCCGTCGGGTCGCCTTTTCTTTGGGTACTTTCTTTTGGCGAAGCAAAAGAAAGTACCCCGCCGCCGCACGGAAAGCGGCAGGTAAAAACATCCGCGTAGCGGATACAAAACCAAAACAACGCAGAAGTGTAGGGTGCGTTACCCGCAGGGCGACGCACCACGATGACATGATTGCTTGCGGCCAACGTTTGAGCACGGTGCGTCGCCCCTTCGGGGTGACAGCACCCTACCGTGCGCAGTCGGCACAGCAGACGGCAGCCAGAGAACACCCGCTCAGCGGATACCAAACCGGTAGATAACAGACATGCACCCCCTCGACCCCCTGAACTGCCCGCTCACCGGCACCAACCTGATCGAAGCCTCGGCCGGGACCGGCAAGACCTGGACCATCGCCGCGCTGTATACCCGCCTGCTGCTGGAGCACGACGCCGACGGCAATCCGCCGCCGACGCTGGACAAGCTGCTGGTGGTGACCTACACCAAGGCCGCCACCGCCGAGCTGCGCGACCGCCTGCGCCGGCGGCTGGCCGAGCTGGCGCGGGTGATGGACGGCGAGGCGGAAGGGGACGCGTTCCTGACGGCGCTGGCGGCGCGGCTGGCGGCGCAGGATGGCACGATGGCGCGCGAACGGTTGCGCACCGCGATCAACGGTTTCGATGCGGCGGCGATCTACACCATTCACGGCTTCTGCCAGCGCGTGCTGACCGATGCGGCGTTTGACAGCGGCCAGACCTTCGCCGCCGAGCTGGCCAGCGACAATCTGGCCGAGCTGCAGCAGCTGGCCGACGATTTCTGGCGCCAGCACATCGTGGCGCTGCCGGCGCTGTCGCAGGTGCTGGCCGAAAACGGCGACACGCCGGAAGGCTGGCTGGCCGAGATCCGCCCCTTCCTGTCCAAGCCCTATCTGCGCCACCCCGACATCGACAGCGCCGCGCTGCTGGACGCGCGTGCGGCGGTGGCGGCGGCGTGGCAGCCGCTGCAGGCCGATGCCGCCACCATCGAGGAGGGCTGCGCCTGCCTGCTGGCGGCCGAGGGGCTGAGCCGCACCAGCTACAAGCCGGAACAGAGCCAGCGCTACGTCAGGCTGCTGCAACACCTGGCGGCGGATGCCGGCCTGCCGCAGCTGTCGTCGGCGCAGGAAAAGGACCTGCAGCGGCTGACGCCGGCAGCGCTGGCCAAGGGCTGCAACAAGGGCGCCACGCCGCCCGAACACGCGCTGTTCGGCCTGGTCGACACCTGGCTGGCGGCGTGGGCCCAGTACAGCGCGGCGCTTGCGCAGCAGCTGGCCGGGCTGAAGCTGCAGCTGATAGCCTGGATCAACCGTCACGCGGTGGCGCAGCGCCGTGCCACGCGCAGCCGGGGTTTTGACGATCTGCTGACCGATCTGGCCGCCGCGCTGGAGGATGCCGAGCACGGACCAAGGTTGGCCGCACGCATCGCCGCGGACTTCTCGGTGGCGCTGATCGACGAATTCCAGGATACCGATCCGCTGCAATACCGCATTTTCCGCCACGCCTTCGTGCAGCAACAGCGGCCGGTGTTCATGGTGGGTGATCCGAAACAGGCGATCTACAGCTTTCGCGGCGCCGACATCTTCGCCTATCTGGCCGCGCGCAACGACGCGCCGCCGCAGCGCCAGTACACGCTGCTGACCAACCGTCGCTCGCAGCCGCCGCTGGTGGCGGCGGTGAACGCGCTGTTCGACCGGCCGCAGCCTTTTTTGCTGGACGGCATCGACTACCCGCCGGTGGACGCGGCGCCGGCCGGCGGCAGCGTGCTGGAGCTGGATGACGGCGATGCCGCCTTCAACCTGCTGACCTTCCCGGCCAGCGACAGCGCCAAGGGCGTGTCGAAGACCGAGGCCACGCCGTACGCCGCCGATGCCTGCGCGCACGAGATCGCCCGCCTGCTGGCCTTGGCGCGTTGCAATCAGGCACGGCTGCGGCGCGGCGACAGCGTGCGGCCGCTGGCCGGTGGTGATATCGCGGTGCTGGTGGCCACCCACCGTCAGGGCGATGCGGTGCGCGAGGCGCTGGCGGCGCGCGGTGTACCGTCGGTGGCGCTGACGCAGGAAAGCGTGTTCGCCAGCCGTGAGGCCGGCGAGCTGCTGGCGCTGCTGCGTGCGTGGGCGGAGCCGGCGTCGGAAGGGCGGCTGAAGGCGCTGTGCGCCACCGAGCTGTTCGGCTTCGATGCCGCGCGGCTGCTGGCCTTGCTGGAAGACGAAACGGCGTGGGAAGCGCAGCTTGCGGCCAACCTTGACGATCACAAGGCGTGGCAGCAGCGCGGCTTCATGGCCGCGTGGCGGGCGTTCTTCGCGCGGCAGGCGGTGGCGGTACGGCTGTTGCCGCAGCCGGACGGCGAGCGGCGGCTGACCAACCTCGGCCATCTGGCCGAGCTGATCCAGCAGCAGAGCGAGCACATGGCCGGCATCGCGCCGCTGCTGGCGTGGTTCGAGGCGCAGGTGGCCAGTCCGCCGGCGGCGGAAGAGGCGCTGTTGCGGCTGGAAAGCGATGCCGAGCTGGTCAAGATCGTCACCATCCATACCTCGAAGGGGCTGCAGTATCCGCTGGTGTTCTGCCCCTTCCTGTGGGACGGCGCGCTGGAGCGGCGCGATACCACCTTCTGGCGCTACCGCGACGGCGACGAATCGTGGCTGGCGCCGGACGATCTGGTCAGCGCCGGCGCACGCGATGCGGCGCGCAGCGAGATCCTAGCGGAGAAGCTGCGCCTGCTGTACGTGGCGCTGACCCGTGCCGAGCACCGCCAGTACGTGGTGTGGGGCCATGTACAGAAGATGCACACCGCCGCGCTGTCGTGGCTGCTGCACGGCCGCGCTGCGGCCAACCTGGCGCAGCTGGAGGCCGGCGAGCTGCTGGCGACGCAGGTGGCGGACGATGTGGCGGCGCTGGCGGCGCGGCTGCCGGACGCGGTGCGCTGCCGCGAGGTGGACGTCGCACTCAACGCGCTGCCGCCGGAAGCGGCGCCGGATTTCGTGCCGCAGCTGGCCGGCGTCCACCGTTCGCTGTACACGCCGTGGCGGGTCAGCAGCTTTACCGGCCTGACGCGGCACCTGCACGGCGGCGCCAGCCCGCGCAGCGAGGCGCCGGATCACGATCACGGCCCGCTGCAGCAGCCGGACGCGGCGGTGGCGGCCGACCGCTTCAGCTTTCCGCGCGGCGCCCGCGCCGGTACCTGCCTGCACGAGATGTTCGAGCGCGCCGATTTCACCCGGCCGGAAGCCTGGCCGCAAGTGGTGCAGGAGGCGCTGCACAAGCACGGTTTCGACGCGCTGTGGCAGGACGCGGCGCTGGCGATGCTGCACGACACCCTCCACTGCGAGATCGCGCCCGGCGTGCGCCTGGCGGCGGTGCCGAACGCGCGGCGGCTGGTGGAGATGGAGTTCACACTGCCGGCCGATGGTCTCAGTCTGTCGCGGCTGCAGCGCATCCTCACCAACCCGGCGATGGGCCTCGCGGCGCCGCTGCGCGAGGCGGCGGCCACGCTGACCTTTGACCGCGTGCAGGGCTATCTGAAAGGCTTCATCGATCTGGCCTTCATCCACGGCGAGGCGCTGTGGCTGGTGGACTACAAGTCCAACCACCTCGGCGACGGCTTTGCCTGCTACGACGACGACGCGCTGGCGGCGTCGGTGGCGCGCGAGCACTACTACCTGCAGTACCTGATCTACTGCGTGGCGCTGCGCCGCTATCTGGCGCAGCGCGCGCCGCAGCTGCGCCTGGGCGGCGTGCGTTACCTGTACCTGCGCGGCATCAGCGGCGCGGGCTACGGCGTGTGGCGCGATGCGCCATCGGACGCGCTGCTGGATGCGCTGGATGGGGTGTTCCGGGCGACGGTGCCGGCCTAGGGGGCGTCACCCGGCTGGCCGGTAACGCGGGAAGTGGGGCAGATAGCTTGGCGCTGAGCTTGCGAAGCCCAACGTTTACCGCGATTGCATGGCAAAGGTTGGCCGCAAGCCGTGATGGGTTTGCGGCCAAGCTTGTTTTGGTCTGCGGTATCCGCTGCGCGGATGTTTTTTATCTGCCGCTTGCCGCGCGGCGGCGGCTTACTTTCTTTTGCTTCGCCAAAAAGAAAGTAAGCAAAGAAAAGGCGACCCGAAGGCGCAAGCATTCCCGTACAAACTGCCGCCATCCCGGCGCCGCCCATACGCTGCGCTCAAAAGAGGGCGGCTTGTTTCCGGGCTGGCGACAGTGTGCACGGCTTGCGCCAACGGGATGGGGCGCGTCGCTTCGGTTCTGGTTTTTGTGGGGTGTGCTTATTGATGTAGGGTGTGTCACCCGGCTGGCCGGGCGACACACCGTTGCATCACCAAGGTTGGCCGCAAGCCGTCACTGCATTGCGGCCAACGTTTGCCATCCATCGCCACGGCCACCGCATGACGAGCGCAAGGCTTGATCCTGGTCGCGATGGCGGTGGCGGATCCGTGTTGAAATGGCCGCCCCGGTGCCGCTGACATTCCCGCTACAATCATGTCATTGAGCATCGCCACCTGCGCCGCTTGCGGCCAACCTTGCAAAGGATCGCCCCATGTTTGAATCCGCCGAGATCGGCCACGTCATCGACAAGAGCACTTACAAGGCCGAGGAGGCCGCGCTGCGCGAGGCGCTGCTGGAGGTGCAGTACGAGCTGAAGCAGCGTGGCGAATTCCCACTCTTGCTGCTGATCCATGGCATGGACGGTGCCGGTCGCGGCGAGACGCTGAACCAGATCAACGAGTGGCTGGATCCGCGCCTGATCCACACCGCGGCGTTTGACGCCCCCAACGACGACGCGCGCGAGCGGCCGTGGATGTGGCGCTACTGGCGCGAGCTGCCGGCCAAGGGCCGCATCGGCATGTTCTTCGGCTCCTACTATTCCGATGCGCTGTTCGACCGCGTCGACAGCAAGACCAACCGCGACGCCTTCGACAAGCAGCTGTTCGACATCCTGCGCTTCGAGCGCATGCTGGCCAACGACGGCGTGCTGGTGCTGAAGTTCTGGCTGCACCTGGCCGAGGACAAGCAGAAGAAGCGGCTGAAGCTGCTGGAAAAGGACCCGGCCACCGCGTGGCGGGTGACCGAGGCGGACTGGAAGCACCACGGCCAGTACAGCCGCATCAAGAACAATGCCGAGCACATGATGCGGCTGACCAACACCGCCTACGCGCCGTGGCTGGTGGTGGACGGCGAGGATGCCAACTACCGCAGCCTGACCGTCGGTCGCGCGCTGTTGCAGGCGCTGCAGCAGCGGCTGGCGCTGGATCACGTGTGGCAGGCGCGTTCCGACGTGGCGGCGATCACGCCGCCGGCGGACAACAAGCTGCTGCTGGAATCGCTGCAGCTGGATCAGGCCTTTTGCAAGGATGACTACAAGCAGCAGCTGGAGGCGTTGCAGGGGCGGCTGAACGGGCTGACGCGGCATCCGAAGTTTGCCGAGCACTCGCTGGTACTGGCCTTCGAGGGCAACGATGCCGCCGGCAAGGGCGGCGCCATCCGCCGCATCACCCAGGCGCTGGACGCGCGGCGTTACCGCATCGTGCCGGTGGCGGCGCCGACCGAGGAAGAACGCGCGATGCCGTGGCTGTGGCGCTTCTGGCGCCATGTGCCGGGCAAGGGCAAGGTCACCATCTTCGACCGCACCTGGTACGGCCGCGTGCTGGTGGAGCGGGTGGAGGGCTTCGCCGAAACCGCCGACTGGATGCGCGGCTACTACGAGATCAACGACTTCGAGCACCAGCTGCGCGACAACAACGCCATCGTGCTCAAGTTCTGGCTGGCGATCAGCGCCGACGAGCAGCTCTCGCGCTTCAAGTCGCGCGAGGAAACCGGCTTCAAGCGCTTCAAGATCACCGAGGAAGACTGGCGCAACCGCGACAAGTGGGACGACTACAAGGTGGCGGTGTGCGACATGATCGACCGCACCAGCACCAGTGCGGTGCCGTGGACGCTGGTGGCGGCCAACAACAAGTACTACGCGCGCATCAAGATCCTGACCACCATCTGCGAGGCGCTGGAGGCGAAGCTGGGCGCCTGAGCGCGGTGTGCGGTATCGTGATGCAGATTCCGCTTGCCCGCTGCGGTGGGTAAAACCCCGTTCACGATCTGCTGTATAGCAATGGGGTGACACCACCTTGAAAACGGCTGTGGCCTGCGGGTTTATCTCCGGATAAACGCCGCTTGCTCAGCCGTTTGCGCCTTAGCCTCGCGTGAGAGCGCGCGATCGTGAACACGTTCTAACGTCTTTTGCCAGGTTTGCCCATGACTGCCACTGTCAGCGACAGCTTTCTTCCCGACCAGCTCGCCCGCCTGTTCGCGCGGCTGGACCCCGAGCACGGCCCGGCGCTGCAACCGTTGCTGCAACGGCTGCTGGCGGCGGTGGCCGGCGGCCACGTCTGCCTCGGCGGCCTGTCCGGCGACGACTATGCGCGGCTGCGGCGCAGCCCGCTGGCCGGCCGCGCGGGTGACTACACGCCGCTGGTGCTGGACGAGGGCGGGCGGCTGTATCTCGCGCGCCACTGGCAGGACGAAACCCAGCTGGTGGCGGCGCTGACGCGGCTGGCGCGCGACCCGCAGCCGTTCGGCGGCGATGTTGAGAGCGTGCTGGACGCGCTGTTCGGGCCGGCCGATGCCGGCGACTGGCAACGGTTGGCGGCGCGGCTGGCCACCGAGCGCCGCTTCATGGTGATCTCCGGCGGCCCCGGCACCGGCAAGACCACCACCGTGGTGCGGCTGCTGGCGGCGCTGGCGGCATTGTCGTCGCGGCCGCTGGTGATGGCGATGGCGGCGCCGACCGGCAAGGCGGCGGCGCGGCTGACCGAATCGGTGCGTGCCGCGCGCGATGCGCTGCCGGTGAGCGACGCGGTGCGCGCGCAGCTGCCGGACAAGGCGCAGACGCTGCACCGCCTGCTCGGGCTGATCCCCGGCACCGCACGGCCGCGCCAGCATGCGGCCAACCCCCTGCCGCTGGACGTACTGGTGGTGGACGAGGCGTCGATGGTGGACTTGAGCCTGATGGCGCAGACGGTGGCGGCGCTGCCGTCGCACGCGCGGCTGATCCTGCTCGGCGACCGCGACCAGCTGGCGTCGGTGGAAGCCGGCGCGGTGCTGGGCGACATCTGCAGCCGGCAGGCGTGGCGCAGCGACACGGCGCAAGGCCTGCTGGCCGCCGGTGTCGATCTGCCCGGCGTGATCGACGACAGCGCCATCCTCGCCGACAGCGTGGTGGTGCTGCAGAAGAGCCACCGTTTCGGTGCCGACTCCGGTATCGGCCGCCTGGCGCGCGCGGTCAATGCCGCGGCGCTGGACGAGGTGCACGCCTTGCTGGCGCAGCAGGCGCTGGCCGACATCCGCCAGCAGCCGGCGCTGCCCGACGCCGCCGGCCTGCTGGCGCAGCGCGCCGACTACTGGCAGGCGCTGGCGCAGCTGGACGCCGACGCTGCGGATTGGGCACCGCTGTTTGCCGCCTTCCACCGCTTCATGCTGCTGGCGGCGGAGCGGCATACGGTGGCGGCCATCAACGCGCAGATCGAGGCCGAGCTGGAGAAGCTGGGCCGCAAGGCGGCCGGCAGCGACTGGTACGCCGGCCGCCCGGTGATGGTGACGCGCAACGACTACGGCATCGGCCTGTTCAACGGCGACATCGGTCTCACCGTGATGCGGGAAGGGCGCTTGCGGGTGGTGTTCCCCACCACCGACGGCGGCTGGCGCGAGGTGGCGCCGGCGCGGCTGCCGGAGCACGACACCGTGTACGCGATGACGGTGCACAAGTCGCAGGGCTCGGAGTTCGCCAGCGTGTGGCTGGCGCTGCCGGCGGCGACGGGCGCGGTGCTGACCCGCGCGCTGGTCTATACCGCCATTACCCGCGCCCGCGACGTGTTCGTGCTGGCCGGCAATCCGGCGGTGCTGGAGGCCGGCGTGCTCAACGCGCCGCCGCGGCAATCCGGCCTCGCCGGGCGGCTGTGGCCGCAGCCATGAACGGGTGAACCAATCGCCTGCTGGCGGCGTCTGTCTGTGACAGGCTGACGGACTGGCCGCCAGCATCCTGAGCGTGAAAGGTTGGCCGCATGACGACACCACTGAAAATCGGACTCTCCGCCCGCATCTACCACCCGCAGCCCGGCGCCGACGGGCTGCAGTCGAAAACCCTGCAATACCTGGAGCAATCGGTGGCGCACTGGGTCATGTCGCGCGACGTGATGGTGCTGATGATTCCCACCGTGCTCGGCGACGGCATGATCAACCGTAGCAGCATCCGGCTGGCCGATTACGCGCGCTACCTGGACGGCCTGGTGCTGCAGGGCGGCGCCGACCTCAGCCCGCGCAGCTACGGCGAGGAGCCGCTGCACCAGGATTGGCACGGCGACGCGGTGCGCGACGCCTACGAGATGGAGCTGTTCCACGAGTTCGTCGAGGCCGGCAAGCCGGTGCTGGGCATCTGCCGCGGCGCGCAGCTGATCAACGTCGCGCTCGGCGGCACGCTGTACCAGGACATCCCCAGCCAGCTGGGCGTGTCGCATCACCTGCACCGCGACTACGACAGCCACGCCCACGACATCGTGCTGACGCCGGATTCGCTGCTGGCCGGCCTGATCGGCGGGCAGGGCGGGCAGGGCGGCAAGCAGGTGATCTCCATCCACCACCAGGCGATCCGCGCTCTGGGGCGCGGCCTGCTGGTGGAGGCGCGCGCCAGCGACGACGGCCTGATCGAGGCGGTGCGGCTGGACGACGACAACTTCGTCTGCGGCCTGCAGTGGCACCCGGAATTCCACCCGCCCGGCGCCGCGCACCTGCTCGACTGCACCCCGGTGCTGGACCGCTTCCTGTTGCGCGCGCGTGATCGCTCGCGGCGCTGAACGGGGCGGTCACATTTTTTCTTGGGGAATCGCTTGACAGAGCGGGGAGCGTTACTTATAATTTGCTCCACTTCTTCGGAAGTGACGGAGTGTAGCACAGCCCGGTAGTGCGCCTGCTTTGGGAGCAGGAGGTCCAAGGTTCGAATCCTTGTACTCCGACCAACATGAAAGCCAGTTATCCTCGTGATAACTGGCTTTTGCGTATTTTCGGCCCGCCAGAACCTTCTGGCGGGCCGTTGTCGTTTCCGCGCCGCCTTGTCGTATGCCGGCGCGGGCCATCGCACCGCACTGCCGTCGTTCCCGCCGCTGTTAAAACAATCCAGGGTTGGCCGCACGGTTGCGCTAGCCTGCCGCCGTTCCCCCGTTCCCCCGTTCCCCCGTTCCCCCGTTC
>NZ_RBID01000011.1 GCF_003633895.1 Vogesella indigofera | reverse complement strand
CTTCTGTGAATCTGCTCTTCTTCATGTCCGTCATTCTCCTTCAGTGACGGACTTCTCTCTACTTTTGATTGGTAAGACCTAAGGGGTGCAGATCACAGACTCCTTTTCAGTGGAAAGGAGTCTGATTATTGGTGGCTACGCAATACGGCGAGGAGGAAGCTGCGGATCGGCCTTTGCCGCCATTCGATCAGTGAGGCATTTCAGTCAGTAATGTATCGCTTAGCGGCCCGTGGCCAGTGAGTCGTACTGAGCGACCTTTCTGAAAGTATTTATACGGGTCGCTCAGCGCCTTTCAACAGGACATCTTAGCCATGGTAGACCTGTTGTCCGGCTCCATCCTAGCTTTGGGAGACGTTTTATCCGTTATTTCAATGGCAAGTAGATATCCGTCACCAGCTCATTCTCTGGCGTTTCCGGCATCAAGTTCAGGTAATGGAAATAGAGCGGAAAGTCGCGCAATTCTTCGCCGCTTTCGGGCAGCCAATTCCGATAGAGCGGGTAGATGCTTTCGCCAATCCGGGTGTGGGAGCCGTGATGCCGCACCCGGGCGCAACGACCGCCGGGTATGGTCTTCAACACCACCCCCTGGGGGTTGGACGGGACCTCGGCTGTCACCTCGCCACAGATGTCGAAGCGGAATTGTGCGGGCTCGGTGGTATCCGGGTTGTCGTAGGCGATGCCGAAGCTACGGCTGCTCTGTCTGGGTGAAAGGCCGCTTTCCTTGCGCCAAGCAATGAATTGGGCAACAGAGTCGTTGACCCTCTGGGTGGGACCGTGATGTTCTAGCGCGGCGACACGGGTAGTCTCGAAATTGACGATCTCGACCTGCACGGATTGATTCCTTTCTGGTAATCGGAACCGGTAGCGCTCGTGCCAGGACTCCCAGTCCGGTTGCTTCCTGAATTGGGAGGGCGACTGGCCGAAGGTGTTCCTGAAAGCGCGGCTAAACGATTCCGGGTTCTCGAAACCGGCTTCCAGGGCGATGTCGATGATCTTGGCGCCACGGTCGAAGGCGAGCTGTTGTGAAGCTCGCCGCAGCCGCAGCAGCAGGACGTATCGAGCTACGCTGGTGCCGATGTAGTCGGCGAATTGCCGGTGAAAATGGAACTTGGAGAAGTTGGCGACCCGGCTAAGTCGTTCCACGGTCAGCGCTTCGCCCAGGTGTGCCTCGATATAGTCGAGTACCTTGCCTAATCGTGCCGCGTACGCCGTTGTCCGAAGTTCGTTCATCTGTCTTCCTCTGTCCATGGGAAGCACTATGCGTGTTACGACTCGCAAAATCCTGACTACGATTGCTGAGTGTATCGACCACGCCCAGACACCATCAGCCAACTGTGACCGTCTGCAATCGGTTGCTCAATTTTCCCAAGCGGCAGTCTGGTCTGTTCCCTGTGATCGTTAACTTAAGGCGTCTGGACTGCCCAGATTCGTACAGCACAATCAGATCAACGCGCTCCAGTAAGTGTAAGGCGCAACCAAGCTAGGGCTAGCGTGAGAACACGTTCTAGCCCCGGCCACGGGTTGCTACCAACCTCGCCTTATCTGGCCGCGGTCAGCGTGGTGTAGCTGGTAATCAGATTGCGGTAATCCGGAATGTGGTTGGAAAACAGCGCGCCCAGCCCTTCCACATCATTGCGCCAGTCGCGATGCAGCTCGCACGCCACGCCGAACCAGGTCATCAACTGGGCACCGGCGCCCGCCATGCGCTCCCAGGCAGCATGGCGGGTGATCTCGTTGAAGGTGCCGGAGGCATCGGTGACGATGAATACCTCGAAGCCCTCGGCCAGTGCCGACAGAGCCGGAAATGCAACGCACACCTCGGTAACCACGCCGGCGATGATGAGCTGCTTCTTGCCGGTGGCCTTCACCGCCTTCACGAAATCCTCGTTGTCCCAAGCATTGATCTGTCCTGGGCGGGCGATGTAGGGGGCCTCCGGGAACTGCTCTTTAAGCTCCGGCACCAACGGGCCGTTCGGCCCGCTTTCGAAACTGGTGGTCAGGATGGTGGGTAGATTGAAGTACTTGGCCAGATCGCCCAGTGCCAGCACATTGTTCTTGAACTTGTCCGGATCGATATCGCGCACAAGCGACAACAGGCCTGCTTGGTGATCCACCAGCAGTACGGCAGCATTGTTCTTATCAAGACGGGTATAGGGGGTAGTCATTACATGCTCCTTTAGTTAACAAGATGCACCGGCTGGCTGCCAGCACACGGGGTAAACACGCTAGGCAACAGTTTCAGCTTGGTCCAGCAATCTGGCCGAACACGCCTAGGTGCAAGTCCTGGAAGGCCTGCCGGATTTCTTCATCGCTGTTCATCACGAAGGGACCGTGGCCGGCAATCGGTTCATTCAACGGTTCGCCACTCAGCAGCAGCAGGATGCTGTCGACATCTGCCTCGATCTGCACATCGTCGCCATTTGGCCCGAGCAGGGCCCATTGCCCGTCGCCGACGATACTGCCGCCCAAGCGCACCAAGCCTCGCAACACGACAATGGCGGCACTCCTGCCGTTGTGCAGCGGCAAGTTGGCCTGCCTGTTCTTGTGCAGGCGCACATCCCATACATCCATCGCGCTGAAAGTGCGTGCCGGCCCAACATGGCCAGCGAACCCACCGGCGATCAGTCGCACGCTACCAGCCTCTTGCGGTAGGGGCAGAGCTGGAATGTCCTGATTCAGGATAGTCTGGTAAGCCGGGGGCGCCATCTTGTGGCGAGCGGGCAGATTCACCCACAGCTGCGCCATTTCCAGCGTGCCACCTCCATGTGTGAAGGCCGCCGAGTGGAACTCCTCATGCAGGATGCCAGCCCCTGCCGTCATCCACTGCACATCACCCGGCCCGATCAAGCCGCCACCGCCGACGGAGTCGCGATGCTCCAGTTCCCCCTGGTAGACGATGGTCACCGTTTCAAAGCCACGGTGGGGATGCTGCCCCACGCCCCGGCGTCGTTCGGATGGCGAAAATACAGCCGGCCCGGCCAGATCGAGCAACAAGAACGGACTGAGGTGCTGCCCCAGTGATTGATAGGAAAATAGGGTACGCACCGGGAAGCCATCACCCACCCAGTGGGTCTGCGGCGCACTGTAGATACCAAGTACGGGTTTCATGCCCTACCTCCTGACTGTTTTTTTCAGCTTATCGGCACAACAAACAGTCCGGTAGAGCCGTAAAATGCCGACAGTGTTCTACCAAAGGAACGACTATGGATGACCTGAACGACCTCTATTACTTTGTGAAAGTGGTAGAGCACGGCGGCTTCTCCCCTGCAGGGCGTGCCTTGCAGATGCCGAAATCCAAGCTGAGCCGGCGTATCTCAGCACTGGAGGAGAAATACGGCGTAAGGCTGCTGCAGCGTTCTACTCGGCACTTCTCGGTAACGGAAACAGGGAAGGAGTTTTACCAGCATTGTGTAGCGGTGCTGGTAGAGGCGGAGGCGGCACGCGAAGTCATGCTGCGCCAGCACGCTGAACCGCAGGGCATTGTGCGCATGAGCTGTCCGACCGCTCTGCTGGAATATCGCATAAGCGAGCTGGTCTGCCGCTTCATGGCGGCACACCCCAAAGTGCAGATTCACCTGGAAGCCAGTAACCGCCGCGTGGATCTGCTGGGCGAAAGACTGGACATCGCGCTGAGGGTGCGCTTCCCGCCACTGGATAACAGCGACCTGGTGATGCGGGTACTGGCGGAAAGCCCGCAGCGGCTGGTGGCCTGCCCTGGCTTTCTCCTGGAACGAGAGCTACCGAAGCATCCCGCCGACCTTGCCGGGCTGCCCAGCCTGGATTGGGGGCCACCGCGCGATCATGTCTGGCACTTGCAGGGGCCCGAGGGGCAGGAGGCCCGGATCAGGCACCAGCCGCGCTACATCACTGACGACATGACCGCCCTGCGACAGGCAGCGCTATCCGGTGTCGGTATGGTGCAGCTGCCCTGCATGGTAGTGGAAGAGGATCTGCGGCAGGGCAGGCTGGTGGACATCATGCCGGGCTGGGCGCCCAGCGGCGGCATCATCCATGCCGTGTTCCCGTCACGACGCGGGCAGCTGCCGGCGGTGCGCCTGCTGATCGACTACCTAGCGCAACACATCCGAAAAGACTGATAGCCGGCCCCGGCTCCCGGGCAGTTCAGTTCAATCAACCAGTCACGTATGTAGTCACCGTTTGTGTCCGCAACAAATCCGGACATGGCCTATTGACCTTGCCATCGTGGCAAGGTCCAGACTGCATGTACGGCCAAGGTTGGCCGCATCATTGCGAAGGACATGCCATGTATACCCTGCAAGTAGACAATATCGGTTGCGGCAGCTGTGTCGCCAAGATCAACCAGGCGCTGAAGGATCTGGATAACCAGGCATCGGTGGATATCGACCGCACCAGTGGCCGCGCCAGTATCCATACCGACGAAGCGCTGCAGACCGTCTGCGAGTTGCTGACCGAGATGGGCTATCCGGCCCGGCCGGCGTAAGCGCTCCCGCCCCCGCATGCCCCTGCCTCCACAGGGGCATGTTGCTTTTTGAGCGCTGCCGCTATTGATTCGATTTTCCAAAAATAGGACTTGACCTTCCCATGATGGGAAGGCCGATGCTGAATTCACAACCCCGTTAAAGGAGTCAGTATCATGTCCCGTTCTACTTCTGTTGCTGCCAGCCAGACCCTGCGCTTTCCCGTGCTGGGCATGACTTGCGCCAGCTGTGTTTCCCGCGTGGAGAAGGCCCTGCACCAAGTGCCGGGCATCCAGGCGGCCAGCGTCAACCTTGCCACCGAGACCGTTACCCTGCATACCGAGCCACATTTCGCGCTGGCGGCGGCCCATGCCGCCATCGCGCGTGCCGGCTACCAGGTTGGTAGCGACACGGTGCAGCTGGAAATCCGCGGCATGACCTGTGCCAGCTGCGTCAGCCGGGTGGAGAAAGCCCTGCTGGCCGTTCCCGGCGTGACTGCCGCCAGTGTCAACCTGGCCACGGAAACCGCCCGCGTCAGCTGGCCGGCTGGTGGTGACAATGCGCTGCTGCTGGCGGCGGTAGCCAAAGCTGGCTACCAGGCCAGCATCCGCGAGCAGGCACAAACTGCACCAGTAACGCACCATGTGCCGTGGTGGCCGGTGGCGGTGGCGGCCTTGCTGTCGCTGCCGCTGGTGTTGCCGATGTTCGGCGAGCTGTTCGGCGAGCACTGGATGCTGCCGGCCTGGCTGCAGTTTGTGCTGGCGACCCCGGTGCAGTTCTGGCTGGGCGCGCGCTTCTATCGCGCCGGCTGGAAGGCGCTGCAGGCGCGCAGCGGCAATATGGACTTGCTGGTAGCCATCGGCACCAGCGCGGCCTACGGCCTGTCGCTGTACCAGTGGTGGCTGCATGCCGACCATGGTGGCGGGCATCTGTATTTCGAGGCGTCGGCGGTGGTCATCACCCTGGTGCTGCTGGGCAAATGGCTGGAAGCACGCGCCAAGCAGCAGACCTCTGCCGCCATCCGGGCATTGCAGGCGCTGCGTCCGGCCACGGCTCGCGTGCGCCGCGATGGCGTCGATGTCGATCTGCCATTGCAGCAGGTGCGACTGGGCGACCTGGTGGTGGTGCGTCCGGGCGAGCGGGTGGCCGTCGATGGCGTCATCCGTGAAGGCAGCAGCCAGCTGGATGAATCCATGCTCACCGGCGAGAGCCTGCCGGTCAGCAAGCAGGCCGGCGATAGCGTGACCGGTGGTGCCATCAACCACGACGGCCTGCTGCTGGTGGAAACCCGTGCGCTGGGCGAGGACAGCACCCTGGCCCGCATCATCCGCATGGTGGAGGATGCCCAGGCCGGCAAGGCGCCGGTGCAGCGGCTGGTGGACCGGGTGAGCGCGGTGTTCGTGCCGGTGGTGCTGCTGATCGCCGTGCTGACGCTGGTGGGCTGGTGGTGGTTCAGCGGCGATATCGAGCAAGCGATTCTCAATGCCGTTGCCGTGCTGGTGATTGCCTGTCCCTGTGCGCTGGGTCTGGCCACGCCGACAGCCATCATGGCCGGTACTGGCGTGGCGGCACGGCACGGCATCCTGATCAAGGACGCCGAGGCGCTGGAGCTGGCACATGGCGTACAGGTCGTCGCCTTCGACAAGACCGGCACCCTGACCGAGGGCAAGCCCAAGCTGATGCATACCGTTGCGGTCAGCGGCGACGAACAGCAGCTGCTGCAGCTGGCCGCCAGCCTGCAGCAGGGCAGCGAGCACCCGCTGGCCAAGGCCGTGCTGCAGGCACTGCCGAAGGCTCCCGTGAGCCGGGTGGCGCAATTGCAGGCACTGCCGGGGCGCGGGCTGCGCGGGCAGGTGGATGGCGTGGAATATCTACTCGGCAATCAGCGGCTGATGCAGGAGCACGGCATCAGCCTGTCGTCGATGCACAGCTTCCAGCAGGAGGAAGAGCTGCTGGGCCGCACCGTGTCCTGGCTGGCGCGTGCCGGCGACGGCAAACTGCTGGGCATGCTGTCCTTCGGGGACAGTGTCAAACCGGCTGCGACAGCCGCCATCAGCCAGTTGCATGCACTGGGTATCCGCAGTGTGATGATCTCCGGCGACAACCGTGCGGCGGCACGCCAGGTGGCGGACGCATTGAGCATCGACGAGGTGATTGCCGAGGTGCTGCCCGCGGACAAGGCCGGCCATATCGCCCGCCTGCGCCAGGATGGCAGTCGCGTCGCCATGGTGGGCGACGGGGTCAACGATGCGCCGGCGCTGGCGGCGGCCGATGTCGGCATGGCCATGGGTACCGGTACCGATGTGGCCATGCAGGCGGCGGGGGTAACACTGATGCGTGGCGACCCCACGCTGGTGGCGCAGGCGGTTGTCATCTCCCGTCTGACCTACGGCAAGATCCGGCAGAACCTGTTCTGGGCATTTATCTTTAACCTGGTAGGCATCCCGCTGGCGGCGCTGGGCATGCTCAGCCCCATTGTCGCCGGGGCGGCCATGGCGCTGTCCAGCGTCAGCGTGGTATCCAATGCGCTGCTGCTGCGTCGCTGGCGACCGGCCAAGCAGCATTAAACCAAGGCGGGCCACATGGCCCGCCTGTGTCATACCCTTGGTCATAAAAAGAGGAGCGAAGCATGAATATCGGCCAGGCCGCTGCTGCCAGCGGCGTTTCCGCCAAGATGGTCCGCCACTACGAAAGCATCGGCCTGATTGCGCCGGGCCAGCGCACGCAAGCGGGTTACCGGCAATACAGCGAGCGCGAGGTGCACCTGCTGCGTTTCATCCGCCAGGCGCGCAACCTGGGCTTTCCGCTGGAGCAGATTCGGGTGCTGCTGTCGCTATGGCAGGACACCGGCCGCGCCAGTGGCGATGTCAAAAGGTTGGCCGCAAGCCATATCGCCGAGCTGGACGAACGCATCCGGGCACTGAGCGACATGCGCAATACCCTGCAGACTCTGGCCGATGCCTGCTCCGGCGACAGCCGGCCGGACTGCCCCATCCTGCAGGGGCTGGCCGACGGCCATGGCGGGCAGTGTGCCCACCATGCGGATACGGCTCACCCCGCAACCGGCGACTGAGCGGGAAACCACAGCGTGAAGCAGGTGCTGTTGTCGACGGAGGTAACGCTGACGCGGCCACCGTGCACTTCTGCAATCGAGCGGGTGATGGCCAGCCCCAGCCCGGCGCCATCGGATTCACCGGCCACGCGGGCAGGATCGGCGCGGAAGAAGCGGTCGAACAGCCGTGGCAGTTGCTCCGGAGGTATGCCGCTGCCGGCATTGCACACCCGTACCGTGCTGCCATCATCCTGCTGCGCGATGTCGATAGTCACCACGCTGCCGGCCGGGGCATGACGCAGCGCATTGGAGAGCAGGTTGCTCAGCGCACGGCGCAGCATCAGCCTGTCTCCCAGCAACTGGCCGCTGCCGCTTTGCTGCAGACGGATGGCTTTTTCTTCCGCCAGCGCATCGTAGAACTCCAGCAGCGCCGCCACTTCGTCCTCGATGGCAATCCGCTCGCGACTGGGCAGCACTAGTCCGTGCTCGGCCTTGGCCAGGAACAGCATGTCCGACACCGTGCGCGCCAGTCGCTGGAACTCCTCGGCATTGGAAGCCAGGATGTCGCGGTATTCGTCGGCGCTGCGTGGCTGGGCAATGGCGACCTGGGTCTCGGTGAGCAGGTTGCTGATCGGGGTGCGCAACTCATGTGCGAGGTCGGAGGAAAACTCCGACAGCTTCCGAAAATCCTCCTGCAGCCGGCGCAGCATGGCATTCAGCGATTCGGCCAGGTCGGCCATTTCCGGCGGTACCGACGCCACCGGCATCTGGGTATCCAGTTGCTGTCCGGTAATGGCTTGCGCCCTGGCCTTCATGGCGCGCAGCGGCGCCAGACCGTTGTGCGCCACCCACCAGGCCAGCACGCCGCCCAGCAGTGCCGACAGCAGGATGTAGACCGCCAGTGACCGGCCTATCATCTGCATGAAATGCTCATGCCGTCCGGTGTCGATCGCTGCACAGATGGTCAGCTCGGTGCGACCACCGTCGGCCAGTCTGCCGCTACTGCACATGCCATGATAGTTGGCGTTGCCGTACTGCCAGCTCACCATCTGCCGGTTCGCGGCCGCATCGACGGCGGGGAAGTGGAACGCCGCCGGGGATTGGGAGGCATACACCGGGTAGCCCAGCCGCTGCAATTGCACGTACAGGTCGCGGTGGTTGTGTACCACGTCGTCCAGCCGGTCGGCCAGCGTGGCGATATCGGGCGAAGTGCTCATCACCTCGCGGATCAGCCCCAGCTTGTCGCGCAGGTCGTCGGCATCCTGCTCGGCAAAGTGGCGGTCCATCATCACGCCGACCAGCACGCCCAGCCCGGTCAGCAGCAGCACGGAAACCAGCGCGTAGAGCAGGGTCAGCCGTGCCGTCAGGGAAAGGCGCTGCCTCATGCGTCCTGCTCCGGCACTTCCAGCACGTAGCCCATGCCGCGCACGGTGTGGATCAGCCGCGGCTCGAAGCCGTCATCCACCTTTGCCCGCAGCCGGCGCACGGCGACGTCGATCACATTGGTATCGCTGTCGAAATTCATGTCCCACACCTGCGAGGCAATCAGGCTGCGCGGCAATACCTCGCCCTGGCGGCGCATCAGCAGCTCCAGCAGGCCGAACTCTTTGGCGGTGAGGGTGATGCGCTTGCCGTCGCGGCTGACACGCCGGCGCAGCAGGTCCAGCTCCAGACCGGCGATCTGCAGGGTAGTGGCTTCTACCGTGCCACGGCCACGACGCAGGATGGTACGCACCCGCGCCAGTAGCTCGGCAAAGGAAAACGGCTTTACCAGGTAGTCGTCCGCGCCCAGCTCCAGCCCCTTGACCCGGTCTTCCACCTGGTCGCGGGCGGTCAGGAACAGCACCGGCATGGTCTTGTGCCGCAGCCGCAGTTGGGTGAGCACCTGCCAGCCGTCCATGCCCGGCAGCATCACGTCCAGAATCAGCAGATCGTGCCCGCCCTCCAGTGCCAGATGCAGCCCTTCCTGGCCGTCATGCGCCAGATCCACGGTAAAGCCCGCCTCCCGCAAGCCCTGGCGCAGGTACTCGCCAGTCTTGATCTCGTCTTCGACAATCAGAATCTTCATCGCCATTTCCTGTCCACAGCCGACAGTTTGCCACTGCCAGCGCGCCGCTGCGCCAGATGACAGATTTGTAATCTGGCTGTCAGTTTGCTGTTGGCCTCAATCCGCCACACTGCTTGCACCAAAGTCAGAACCTGTATTCCCGCCATGCTGCCAGATTTACCGCGTGTTGGTCGGGAAGGAGACCGGAGCATGAACAAACCAAGAATGCTGCTTGCCGCCTTGCCACTGCTGGTCGGTGTGGCACAGGCACAGCAGCCCCCCGAGAGCGAATGGCGGCAGGCCAACCGGCAGGTCGCCGAGTTTCCGCGCGGCCACGCCGACGTACTGAAGTGGGAGCAGGCGCAGCAGACTGCCATGCCGCCCGCTGCCGGCAAGCCGGCGACACTGGCACTGAGCAGTCTTGCCGAAGGTGTGCAGCTGGCCTGGCAGGCCCATCCGGAGCTGGCCAAGCCCCTGGCCCAACTGGGCGCGGAGGAGGCTGCCTTGCTGGCCAGCGGCCAGTGGCAGGCCTTGTCCGCCGTCAAGCTGCGCAGGATCGAAGACGCCGCGGAGCTTATCGAAGTCGCGCATGGCACCCGCAAAACGCTGTTGGCCGCGATGGCGGCCGAGCAGGCCCTGCCCTACCAGCAGCAAGCGCTGCAGGCGGCGGAGGCCGCAGCCGAGCTGGGCGCCCGCATGGCGCGGACCGGCAACTGGAGCAAGCTGCAGGATGCGCGGGAACAGCTGTTGAAGGTGAGCGCCATGCAGCAGTGGCAGCGTAGTCTATACGCGGCCGATCAAAGCCGGGCCGCGGTATTGAAAGCCTTGCAGCAGTGGACGCGTCGCCCATCACAGACCGTCAGCCTGCCGCAGGGTCTGCCGGTGCTGCCGGCTTCCATCCTGTCCGAGCAAGCCTTCCAGAGCCGTCTGGAGAGCATGGCCGCCACGCTCCCCGCCAGCGAACAAACCATGATGCGCGCCAATGCCGAGCTGGCCTATAGCGCCTATCGCACGGCTTTCGCCCTCGCCAGCAGCAGCCAGCAGGACATGCTCAAGCTGCGGCAGCTCATCTACGACGAAACCGTGCTGCGCTACAACGGCATGCTGCTGAACACCTGGGATCTGCTGGCCGAATCCCGGGCACTGGCCGAGGCCCGTGTGGAGGCCATCGGCGCCGTGCGTGATTTCTGGCTGGCCGAGGCAGACCTGCAGTTGCTGCTGCTGGGGCAGGTGCCGGAAAGCTTTGTAACGTTGGCCGCAGGTGGCGGCGACAGCCCTGCCGCGGCGGGCCATTGAAAGGACTATCCATGAGCATCGATCAATCCCGCCGCCAGTTCTTCGCCGGTGCCGCTACTGCCGTGGTTGGCGCCACCGTGGCGCGCTCGGCGCTGGCCGCCTTGCCGGAGCCGGTGATCCAGACCTCGGTGGAAACCGCGCCACCGCTGATCCCGAATACTGGTCGCCCCTACAACCCGGTGGTCACCCTGAACGGCTGGACCTTGCCCTGGCGCATGAACCACGGCGTCAAGGAATTCCACCTGGTGGCCGAGCCGGTGGAGCGCGAGATGGCACCCGGCTTCACCGCCCAGCTGTGGGGTTACAACGGCCAGAGTCCGGGCCCGACCATCGAAGTGGTGGAAGGCGACCGCGTGCGCATCTTCGTCACCAACAAGCTGCCGGAACATACCAGTATCCACTGGCACGGCCAGCGCCTGCCCAATGGCATGGATGGCGTATCCGGCCTGACCCAGCGCAGCATCAAGCCTGGCAAAACCTTCGTTTACGAGTTCGTGGCGCGTCGCCCCGGCACCTTCATGTATCACCCGCATGCCGACGAAATGGTGCAGATGGCGATGGGCATGCATGGCTTCTGGGTGACGCACCCCAAGGGCAAACACCCGCTGATCGACGAGGTGGACCGCGACTTCTGCTTCCTGCTCAACGCCTTCGACGTGGAGCCGGGCAGCAAGACACCCAAGGTCAATACCATGACCGATTTCAATATCTGGGCGTGGAACAGCCGCATCTTCCCGGGCATCGACTCGCTGAATGTGCGCCTGAACGACAAGGTGCGCATCCGGGTCGGTAACCTGACCATGACCAATCACCCGATCCACCTGCACGGGCACGAGTTCCAAGTCACCGGCACCGATGGCGGCCCGACGCCGAAATCCAGCCGCTGGCACGAGGTCACCACAGACGTGGCGGTCGGCCAGATGCGGCAGCTGGAGTTCGTCGCCGACGAGGAGGGCGACTGGGCGATCCACTGCCACAAGAGCCACCACACCATGAATGCCATGGGCCACGACGTGCCGACCATGATCGGCGTGGATCACCGCGAGCTGGTGGGCAAGATCCAGCAGGTGGCACCGGATTACATGCTGATGGGCGAGCGCGGCATGGCTGACATGGGCGAGATGGAGATGCCCATCCCCGACAACACCGCGCCGATGATGACCGGGCAGGGGCCATTCGGTCCGCTGGAAATGGGCGGCATGTTCAGCGTGCTGAAAGTACGCAAGGACCAGCAGGCCGGTAACTACAAGGATCCGGGCTGGTTCCGGCACCCGGCAGGCACGGTGCCCTACGAATACAACGGTGAACTGCCGGCTGCGTCACGCCAGCCGGCTACGGCCAACCCTGCCGCGGCCACGGTCAAAGCCAAAAAGCCGGGGATACACCCGGAACAGCATTAACCCCACATCACCATCAGGAATGAACTGCATGAAAACCACCCACCGCCTTCTCATTACCACGCTATTGGCCGGTCTGAGCATTGCACCGGCCATCGCCGCCGGCACCCACGCGGGCAGCCACGGTGAAAGCGCCATTGGCCAGCCGGGCAAGACCGCCAATGTCACCCGCACCATTCAGGTCGACATGTCCGACAGCATGCGTTTCTCCGCACCGCTGATCACGGTGAAGCAAGGCGAAACCATCCGCTTCGTGGTGAAAAACCTGGGCAAGGTAAAGCACGAGTTCAGTCTGGGCACCGAGCAGGAACTGCTGGAACACTACGAAGTGATGAAGAAATTCCCGGACATGGAGCACGACGAGCCCAGCAAGATCTCGCTGGCGCCGGGCGGCAAGGGCGAGGTGATCTGGCACTTCAGCAAGGCCGGCACGGTCAACTTCGCCTGCCTGCACCCCGGACACTACGATGCCGGCATGAAGGGCCGGATCAAGGTGGCGAAACAATAAAGCAGCCCGCCGCTGCAGGTTGGCCACAACACTATTTTCATTCTTCAGGAGTATGACAACATGACTATCCGCACACTGATTCTCGCCACCACCCTGGGGCTGGCTACCCTCAGCCCGCTTGCCCATGCCACCCAGCCGGCTACCGCCAGCAGCATGGCGATGCTGACCGATGGTGAAGTCCGCAAGATCGACCCGTCCGCCGGCAAGGTCACCATCAAGCATGGCCCGATTCAGCATCTGGACATGCCTGGCATGACCATGGTGTTTACCGCCAAGGACAAGGCGCTGCTGGACAAGGTCAAAGTGGGCGACAAAATCCGCTTCATGGTCAGCCATGAGGACGGCAAGATGCTGGTGACCGAGATTCAGCCGGCCAGCTGATGCACATGGCCGGGGCAACCCGGCCATGTTTTCTTCCCTTGATGCCGACCATACAACCATGCCGTCACTTACCCGCAAGCAAGTCCTCCTCCCAGTCATCACCGTCGCCCTGCTGGCCGCAGGCCTGGGCGCCTACCTGTATACCGGCAGCCGGCCTGCGCCGACATCGCTCACGCTGCAGCCGGACGATACCGCCCTGGTGGCGCGCGGCAAGCAGGTTTACCTGGCCAATTGCGCCAGCTGCCACGGCGGCAAGCTGGAAGGCCAGCCGAACTGGCGCGAACGCAATGCGCTGGGCATGTTGCCGGCGCCGCCGCACAACGAAACCGGCCACACCTGGCACCACCCGGACGAGATGCTGTTTGAGCTGACCAAGTACGGCGTTGCCAAGGTAGCCAATATGCCGGACTACCAGTCGGCCATGCCCGTCTATGAGGGCACACTGAGCGATGCCGATATTGTTGCCGCACTGTCGTGGATAAAAAGCCAATGGCCTGGCGAAATACGCGCCCAGCACGACGAGTTAAACAAGCGGGCGCGGAAAAGCTGACCATGGCCGCCAGAAGTGATTGACCGTCATCAAGCCCGGTTGGTGAGCTGCGGTCTATAGTGCTATTAACGTTTATGAGAGCCTGTCATCATGCGCCTCACCCAAACAAGAACCCGGCAACTGTGTCGCCTGTTAGTGGCGACATGGTGTCTGGTGTTTGCGTTTGGCGTGCTGCTTGGTTGTCAGGGGCAAGTGCAGGAAACCACCCATCGCTTTGCCACGCCGGGCACCATGCAGACCCTGCAACTGACGGCAACTGACCATGCCGGAACTCATGACGAGTCCTCCCTGTGCGAACAAGCCTGCCAGACGCTTTCCGCCCCCATCGCCAAGGGTGATGTCAGCTTTGCGATGCCCTGCCTGCTGTCTGTACTGCTGATTGCCTGGTTTCTGCTACCGCCATTGCTGCTTCTATCACCTGCCATCGTCACACGTCTGAATTCCCCTGCCACTCCCGGTGGCACACCACCCCGCCCACATCTGCTGTTCCTGCGCTTCAACAATTAGCTCGCTTTGCATTCACACCACTACGACGCCCTGCCTCGTAGCGACTTCACTCGCGCCTGTTGCGCGAAAACCATCCGTTCTCACGTTTAAGGAATCCAATCATGAAAAACCAGAAAACCTGGTCTGCGGCACTGCTGCTACTGGCGCTGGCCACGCCAACCTGGGCCGCACAGCCACCGATGCCACCAAGCCCTGCCAACATGGAAATGCAGATGCAGAAGATGCGCACCATGCACGACAAGATGATGGCGGCGAAGACGCCACAGGAACGGCAAAAGCTCATGGCTGAGCAAATGCAGTCAATGCAGGAGGGCATGGCCATGATGCAGAGCATGGATAAAGACATGATGGCCAAAGGCATGATGCCGTGTCAGGGCATGGGCGCGGGGGCCGCAGACGCTAAGGTGATGATGAACCAGCGCATGAAGATGATGGACATGATGCAGCAGATGATGGGGCAATCAGGCGGCATGATGCCCATGCAGTAAATCGGGCACCAGCAGGTGGGGCGTGGCACGAATAGCGCGCACGCCCCACGCGCTCACCCGCCCACCCGCCCTCTCGCAGGAGTATCCCGATGAAGTCCTCACACTGGCATACCGGTCGCAGTCTCGCGATCACCATGGCCATCAGTTACACCGTTTGCGCCCTGTTGTACCGGCTGTGGCCGGAGCAAGGCGTTGCCTTCCTGAACGCCCTGTTTCACGGACTGGACTTTGGCAGGCTCAGAACATCGACACCATTCAGCCTGGGGGATTTTTTCTTCCCGCTGACGGTGCTGGTGGTGTGGGGTTTTGTCACTGGCACGGTGTTCAGCTGGGTGAGCCAGTGTCTGGCGCGCTGCTGTAAGCACCAGGCGCACTGTGCGCCACCGGACAAGGAGTGACTCATGGCTAACGTCAAAGACCCGGTATGTGGCATGACGGTGGAGAGCGGCACCGCTGCGGCCAACTATCGCTACGCCGGGCAGGACTACTGGTTCTGCTCCACGCACTGTCAGCAGGCATTTATTGCTGACCCACAGCGCTATGCGCCGGCGGATGAGGCAAAGATGGCTGCGGTGCCACATGAGCATCATCACCAGCACACGCATGCGGCAATGACAGATGCCGCTGCGCCCGGCGACAAGGCTAAAGACCCGATCTGCGGCATGGTCGTCAACAAGGCCACCGCGCTGAAAAGCGAACGCGGCGGGCGCAGCTATTACTTCTGCAGCGAGACCTGCCTGCGCACCTTCGAGTCGCCGGAGAACGAACTCAAGTCGATGAAGACCCGCGTCGCCATCGCCATGACCGGGGTGCTGGCGCTGGCCGTGCTGCGCGCCGGCGCCTTCCTCGGGCTGGCGACTGGTGCCACGCTGCTGAGCTGGGCGCCCATTCCCAATCTGCCATGGTT
This sequence comes from Vogesella indigofera, assembly GCF_003633895.1. Taxonomy (GTDB): domain Bacteria; phylum Pseudomonadota; class Gammaproteobacteria; order Burkholderiales; family Chromobacteriaceae; genus Vogesella; species Vogesella indigofera. The sequence goes on along the minus strand of NZ_RBID01000011.1, from coordinate 784,183 downwards.
CACCTGGGGAATGTGGTTGTTCCTGCTGGTGACCCCGGTGCAGTTCATCGGCGGCTGGAGCTTTTACCGCGGCGCTTGGAACGCGCTGCGTACCGGCAATATCAACATGGATTTCCTGATCGCGCTGGGTACCTCGGTGGCCTACTTCTACAGCGTGATTGTGATGTTCTTCCCGGACGTGTTGCCGGTGAAGGTGGCCGAGCGCGACGTGTACTTTGAAGTCTCCGCCGTGATCATCGCCTTCGTGCTGCTTGGGCGTTACATGGAAGAAATCATCAAGAAGAAGTCCTCTGCCGCCGTGCGCCGACTGCTGGATCTCAAGCCTGCCACCGCCCACGTGCTGCGCGATGGCCAGGAGGTGGAGATTCCGGCTGGCAGCATCATGGTCGGGGAAACCGTGGTGGTGAAGCCCGGCGAGAAGATCGCTACCGACGGCGAAGTCATGACCGGTCAATCTACGGTGGATGAGTCGATGCTGACTGGCGAGTCGATGCCAGTGGAGAAACAAGTCGGCAAGACCGTGATTGGCGGCACCCTCAATCGTGCTGGCGTGTTCAGCTTTCGTGCCACTCGCATCGGGGCGGATACCGCGCTGGCGCAGATCATCCGCCTGGTGGAAGAAGCGCAGACCAGCACCGCCCACATCCAGCGCCTGGCGGACGAGGTGACCCGCTACTTCGTACCCGCCGTGGTCAGCCTGGCGGTGCTGGCCTTTGTCGGCTGGTGGCTGGCCGGCGACTTCCCGCAGGGATTGTTGGCTTTCATCGCGGTGCTGATCATCTCCTGCCCGTGTGCGCTGGGCATCGCTACCCCGGCGGCGCTGATGGTGGGCGTTGGCAAAGGGGCGGACGGCGGCATGCTGATTCGCGGCGGCGAGGTACTGGAGCGCGCGGAAAAACTCAGCTGCGTGGTCTTCGACAAGACCGGCACCCTCACGCGCGGCGAACCGACGGTGACCGACATCGTGCCGTTCGACGTGCACTCCGGGCTGGAAGTGCTGAGTCTGGCGGCGGCGGTGGAGTCCGGCTCGGAGCACCCGCTGGGTGAGGCCATCGTGCGTGCGGCCAACCATCGGCAGCTGACTTTGCCGCAGGCCAGCGCCATCAGCGGTCTAGCCGGGCTGGGCATTCGCGGCCAGGTCAACGGCTTGCCGGTGTGGCTGGGCAACCGGCGGCTACTGGCGCAGCAGGGCATCGCCACCGGCGCAGCGGATGACGCCATGCGGCATCTGGAGCAGAACGGCAAGACGGCGATGCTGGTGGGCTATGGCGACAAGCTGGTCGGCATCATCGCCGTGGCCGATACCCTCAAGCCCGAGGCCAGCGAAGCCATTGCCCTGCTCAAGCAGCAGCACATCAAGGTGGTCATGCTCAGCGGCGACAACCAGCGCACAGCCGACGCCATCGCCCGGCAGCTGGGTATCGAGCGGGTAATTGCCGAAGTGCTGCCGGAGGACAAGGTCAAGGTTATCCAGCAGCTGCAGCGGGAAGGCGAAGTGGTGGCGATGGTGGGCGATGGCGTCAACGATGCCCCGGCGCTGGCGACTGCCGACATCGGCATTGCCATCGGCTCCGGCTCGGACGTGGCCAAGGAAACCGGCGGCATCATCCTGATCCGCAACGATGTCCGCGACGTGGGAAACGCCATCCGCCTGTCCCGCGCCACCATGCGCAAGATCAAGCAGAACCTGTTCTGGGCCTTCATCTACAACAGCATCGGCATCCCCATCGCGGCCCTGGGTTTCATGAACCCGATGGTGGCCGGCGCCGCCATGGCGTTGAGCTCGCTGTCGGTCATCGTCAACTCGGCGTTGCTCAAGCGGGTGCCGATCAGTACCCAGGGCGAAGGAGCGACATCATGAAGGCGCGAGCCTATCAACTCTGCGCGCTGCTGGCGCTCGCCATCATGGCGTTCGTGCTGCTGCGTTTCGGCTTATCGCTTGCCACGCTGTTGCTGGCACTACTGTTGGCCGCATGCCCGTGGGGCGTGATCTGGCTGAGCTACCGGCTGACACGGCAGGCGGAATCCGAGATTGATGCGGCAGTCGCCGCCAACAAACCGGATGAGCATGACAGCCCGCATGGCAAAGGAGTCTGACATGCCTGAACACCATGATCCGCACAGCAAGCGCAGCCACTGGGTCTTCATCGGCTTTGTACTGGTGGCCGGTTTCTTGCTGTTCACCGAGCACCGGGCGCATGTATTGGGCGCGCTGCCGTATCTGTTGCTGCTGGCCTGCCCGCTGATGCACCTGTTCATGCATCACGGCCACGGTCACCACCATGGCGGGGCGCCACGTCACCATCATCAAGACAAGGATGGAGAACAGCCATGAACGAGCACATGCAGGCCTACGGATTATGGGGGCTGGTGCTGATCAACTCGCTGGTCTTCATCATCTTTGCCTTCAGCTTCACCAAACCCAAGTCGGCACGGGACTGGCGCTCGCTGGGCGTGTTTTCCGCCTTTATCGTGGCGCTGTTTACCGAGATGTACGGCTTCCCGCTGACCATCTACCTGCTGTCCGGCTGGCTGGGCAGCCATTATCCCGGTGTCGATTTCATGTCGCACGACAATGGTCACCTGCTGGAGGTGATGTTCGGTTGGCGTGGCAACCCGCACTGGGGGCCATTCCACCTGCTCAGCACCGTGCTGATTTTTGCCGGCTTCTGGCTGTTGGCCGCCGCCTGGCGTGTGCTGTATCACGCCCAGCGCCGGCATGAGCTGGCGACGGCGGGCCCCTACGCCCGCATTCGCCATCCGCAATACGTCGGCTTCGTCATCATCATGTTCGGTTTCCTGCTGCAGTGGCCAACCTTGGTGACCTTGCTGATGTTCCCGATTCTGGTCTGGATCTACTCTCGCCTTGCGCGGCACGAAGAGGCCGACATGCTGGCGCAGTTTGGCGAGCGCTATCAATCCTACCGACAACACACCCCCGCCTTCATCCCCGCCAAGGGGCAGATACCCCATCATTAAAGGAACCCCTCATGCGCAAGCTTATTCCCGCATCACTGCTGCTCGCCTTTTCGCTGGCCGCCACCTCCGCACTGGCGGCGCCATCCGGCACCGTGTTTACGGCAAACGAGCGTGGCAACTCCATCAGTCAGATCACGCTGGCAGACGGTAGTGTCACCACCATCCCGCTGGAGATTTCCCCGCACAATGTACAGGTCAGTACCGACGGCAAGCGCCTGCTGGCGGTGGGCATGAACATCCATGCTGGCCACCATGGCAGTGGCCAGGGCGGCGGCGAGCTGCAGGTGTTCGAGCTGCCGCTGGCCGGCAAGCCGAGCATGGTGCTGCCGGTGGCCGGGCATCCGGGCCATGTCGTCACCGATCGTGACAGCAAACTGGCCTTTGTCACCGATGCCGATAACAACGCGGTGCAGGTCTACGAGCTGGCAAGCCGGCGGCAGATCGCCACCATCAAGACCGGTAGCTATCCGCACGGCCTGCGCCTGAGCCCGGACGGCAGCAGCCTGTACGTGGCCAACGTGAAGAGTGACAGCGTATCGGTGATCGACGTGACCAGCCTGCAGGAAACCGGGCGCATCGCCGTGGGCAATGCGCCAGTGCAGGTGGGGTTCGCCGCCAATGGCAAGCAGGCCTATGTGTCGCTCAGCGCCGAAAACGCCCTCGGCCTGATCGACACCGCCAGCCGCAAGCTGACTGGCAAGGTCAAGGTTGGCCGCAACCCGATCCAGATGTACGCCACTCCAGACGGCAGCAAGGTATTCGTAGCCAACCAGGGCAGCAGCAAGCAACCGGGTGGCCGAGCAGATCGCTACGTTAGAGAGGCGATCGGGCGAGCGCACGGCCAAGGAGTTGCAATGGCTCGCCACCGCGCGCAGCAACCGCAACCGCCTGTTCCTCGGCAGCGGGAAGAGCGGGATTGTGCCAATCTCAGCTACTGCCTGGGGGCGTAACCTGAAGCAGTTCGCCCGCGCCGCTGGTACCGGTTGGGTGCTTACCCCCCACCAGATGCGTCGGCTTTACGCCTACACCTTTGTGCGCCACCGGCTGGGTGACCTGCTGTTCCTCAAGGAGCAGTTCAAGCACTCTAGCATCGACATGTCCCAACTCTACGGCGCTAACCCACGGCAGGATCCTGCGCTCTACGACGACATCCTGACCGAGCTGATGCAGTACAAGACCAAGGTGGTGGCGCAGTGGCTAGAGAAGGACGAACCGCTCGCCGGCGGGGCCGGGCGCAAGATTATGGAATTGCGTGCGCACGACTTTAAGAATCGCACGGAATTGATTGCTGAGACCTCGCGCCGAGTCAATATGCATTCCACAGGGCATTCGTGGTGCCTGGCGCAGGACGAAGGCTGCGGTGGGTCTGGAATTTATGCCAAGGGGTCGTGCAGCACCTGCCACAATGGCCTGATCGACTCTCGCTTCGTGCCGGTCTGGCAGGAAGCCTACCGCCACCATAAGGAGCTCCTGACAGATGCCGAGGCATTGGGCCCAGGTGCGATGAAACGGGTAAATGAGGATCTGGCTAAGGCCGCCAAGATTCTGACAGACCTCGGTATCGATCCCGAGCAAGGAGATGAGGATGCCCAAAGCACAACCGGCTAAGACTGTTGCCAATAGTGACGGCAATGCACCCCGCAGGCGGGATCGAGAGCGCACGTTAAGAGAGCTTAAGTTGGCCCTTCTTCGCCTGCAGGAGGAGGGGAAGAAGGTCACGTTGCGAGCAGTGGCAGAAGAGGCGCAGGTGTCCCCGGCGCTGCTCAACAACCGCTATCCCGACTTCGCCGAGCAGGTGCGGGCGGTCATAGGGAAGACGGTGCGTCAGCAGCGCAACGAGAAGGCCGACCTACTGAGCAAGGAAAGGGAGAGGAATCGCCAGCTGCGGGAATTGGTGGAGAGCCAACTGACGGAGATCACCCGGCTTGCATCAGTGAATGAATCCTTGCGGGCAGAACTGGCGTTGCAGAAAGCCATCGCCGAGGGAAAGGTCGCACAGGGTGCCTTCGGGCGCAAAACGGCAGGCCCTGGGCCTAACGCGGAAGCGGAAAAGCTATGAAATTGTTTACTAAGAAATTCCCTTGTAAAATTAAGCACTAACGAATTAAGTAAATTTACAAGGAATCTTAACCAATGAGCGAAGAAGAATTCACCAACTGGTCGATGGGCATCCTGCTCACCGGCCTGATCATTTTCATGGGCTTCATCATCTGGGATCTGGGCAAGAAATCCGGCGCCGGCAAGACCGGCATGATCGCGCTGTTCGTGGTGCTGGGCTTTGGCGTGATGGGCTTCGTGTTCAAGAACATCCTGGTTGAATTCCTGGTGATGAAATGAGCGGCGGCGCGCGACAGGAAAAGGGCGTCATCAGCCGCTGGCAGGACGAGCGCGGTTTCGGCTTCATCCAGCCGGAGCAGGGCACGGCGCTGTTTGTGCACGTCAGCGCCTTTGCCGCCACGCCGCGACGGCCGGCGGTGGGGGACGCGGTGTATTTCCTGCGCGCGCGGGACGACAAGGGCAAGCCGCGCGCCAGCTGGGCCGCGTTCGCCGGTGTGCCGCAGCAGGCGGTGACGGCGCGGGCGCTGCCGGACAACACACCGCGGCCGTGGCTGGCGGTGCTGTTCGTGATCGTGCTGTGCGCGCTGTACGTGCGCGGCCTGCTGCCGCGCGACGTGCTGATGCTGTACGCGGTGATCAGCGTGCTGACGGTGCTGGTCTACCACCGCGACAAGGCGGCGGCGCTGCGCAACCGCTGGCGCACGCCGGAGCGCACGCTGCACTGGCTGGCGCTGCTCGGCGGCTGGCCGGGCGCGATGCTGGCGCAATACTGGTTCCGCCACAAGTCGACCAAGCCGGCCTTCCGCCGCTGGTTCTGGGCGACGGTGCTGGGCAATGGCGCGCTGCTGGGCTGCAGCCTGTACCAGGGCGAGCGGCTGCTGGCGTTGCTGCGCTGACAATTGCCGGGCGCGGCGCTAGAATAAGCGGCAATTTTGATAAGGAAGATGTGATGCCGTCATTTGATACCGTTTCCGAAGTGGATACCGTTGAAGTTCGCAACGCGGTCGACCAGACCAGCAAGGAAGTGGCGACCCGCTACGATTTCAAGGGCACCAGCGCCAGCCTGGAGCTGAAGGAAAAAGTGATTACCCTGCACGGTGACGCCGAATTCCAGATCCAGCAGATCATGGACATCCTGCTGGGCAAGCTGGCCAAGCGCGGCATCGACGTGCGCTGCCTGGAGTACGGCGACGTGAAGCAGGTCGGCGGCAACAAGGCCACCCAGACCGTGACCGTCAAGGAAGGCATCGAGACCGAGCTGGCGAAGAAGATCGTCAAGCTGATCAAGGATGCCAAGCTCAAGGTGCAGGCCAGCATCCAGGGCGAAGCGGTGCGCGTGACCGGCGCCAAGCGCGACGACCTGCAGGCGGTGATGGCACTGCTGCGCAAGGAAGTGACCGATTTCCCGCTGCAATTCAACAACTTCCGCGACTGATTGCCGCGCGTTGCCACCAAAAAGGCTGCCCATCGGGCAGCCTTTTTTCATGGTGGCGGCAGTTCGGCGCCGCGCCTGCCAATGCTACCGGCGGCCGTAGGATGATCGGGCTGGCTGGTCCGCAGGCCGGCACTGGCCGTTCCGCCGTGCTAGCGCAGCAGGCTGTACGGCCCGCCTTGTGCCAGCGCGCGCTGGTAGGCCGGGCGGGCGTGGATCGCCTGCAGCCAGGCCAGCAGCCGGGGTTGCCGCGCATCGATAAAGCCGCGCGCTTGCGCTGCCTCCAGCGGGAAGCTCATCTGGATGTCGGCGGCGCTGAAGGTGTCGCCGGCGAACCAGCCGCTCTCGGCCAGCGCCGCTTCCATGAACGCCACGTGCTGGCGGATCTGCGGCCCGAGGTAGCTTTTCTGCACCCCCTTGGCTATGGCGCCGGCGAGCGGCCGCAGCAGCCACGGCATCGGCGGCAGCGACAGGCGGCTGAACACCAGGTGCATCAGCAGCGGCGGCATCGCCGAGCCTTCGGCGTAGTGCAGCCAGTAGCGATATTGCCGTGCCGCCTCGCTGTCGGCGGGCGGCTGCAGCTGGCCGTTGCTGTAACGCGCCAGCAGGTATTCGATGATGGCGCCGGATTCGGCGACGGTGATGTCGCCATCGCTGATCACCGGCGACTTGCCCAGCGGGTGCACCGCTTTCAGCTCCGGCGGCGCCAGCAGGGTGCTGGCGTTGCGCTGGTAGCGCTTGATCTGGTACGGCAGCTGCAGCTCTTCCAGTAGCCACAGGATGCGCTGCGAGCGCGAGTTTTCCAGGTGGTGCAGCGTGATCATGGTCGCTCCTTGCGGTGGGGGTGTTCATGATAGTCAGTTTGGCGGCGCGTGGCACAGGCGCTGAAACAAATGTTTGATTCCGAGGTGGCGTCGGTGCTTGCGGCCAACGTTTGCGGCCCGCGTCGCCGCTGCGGCAAGCCGCCTTGCCATTGCCGTCACCCCGGCGGATCAGCCCGCGCCAGTCTAGCCATTTTGCCTATGTGTGCTGCGGAACGGAGCGCGGCGGCGGGCTTGCGCATACTGGCGGCACGCTTGCGGCGCGATGGGGCCGGGCGGCCGCGGATTTTTCGCGGTCATGCCGCGACTGCCGGCACCGATCCCGGCGCGCGCTGCTATGGTTCTGGAGTGGGGGCGCGACACGGTGCTGCCCGCCGCCAGACCGCTACTGCTGTCTTTCGCCTGTCCCGGTGCCGCTTGCCGAGGGCCGGCAGGTATTTCTCATGTGCACTTCGTTCCGACAATGGTTGCCTGATCTTGCTGCCTGGCGCCGGCTGCTGACGCCGCTGGCCGGCTGGCGCTGGACGCTGCAGCGCCATGGCATGCCGGATTTCCCGCTGGAGGACGAGGCGCCGCTGCGCGCCGAGCTGTTCAGTGCCGAGCAGATGGCGCAGTATGGCCGGCAGCTGGCGGCAACGCACCAGCTGGCCGCCGTGCGCACGCCGGATCCGCTGCTGGCAAGGTTGGCCGCCAACGAGGAAACCCTGCTCGAAGTCTGCAAGCTGCTGACCATTACCGTCTCGGCGCGGCATCGCATCTCGCCGGCGGCGGAATGGCTGCTCGACAACTTCTACCTGATCGAAGAACAGATCCGCACCGCGCGCCGCCATCTGCCCAAAGGCTATAGCCGCGAGCTGCCGTGCCTGGCCTCCGGCAACGCCTCCGCCAGCTGCCATCCCCGCGTCTACGACATCGCGCTGGAAATCGTCACCCACAGCGACAGCCGCGTCGATGGCGACAGCCTGCGCCGCTTTGTCGCCGCCTACCAGGGCGTGACGCCGCTGCAGCTGGGCGAGCTGTGGGCGATCCCGATCATGCTGCGCCTGGCGGTAATCGAGAACCTGCGCCGTGTCGCGGTGCGCATTGCCGCCGGCTGGTCGGCGCGCAATCTGGCCGATTCCTGGGCCGACCAGATGCGCGAGGCGGCGGAGAAAGACCCGAAAAGCCTGATCCTGGTGGTCGCCGACATGGCGCGTTCCAATCCGCCGATGATCAGCACCTTTGTCGCCGAACTGGCGCGCCGGCTGCAGGGGCGCGGCCCGGCGCTGGCGCTGCCGCTGACCTGGATCGCGCAGCGACTGAGTGAATCCGGCTTCACCATCGAGCAGCTGGTGCAGTCGGAAAACCAGCAGCAGGCGGCCGACCAGGTGACGATCAGCAACAGCATCGGCAGCCTGCGCGCGCTGGGGGCGCTGAACTGGCGCGACTTTGTCGAGAGCATGAGCGCGGTGGAGCAGGTGCTGCAGCAGGACCCGTATGGCGTGTACGGGCAGATGGATTTTGCCACCCGCGACCGCTATCGCCACGCGGTCGAGGCCATCGCCAAACGCAGTGCGCTGAGCGAAGTGGCGGTGGCGCAACTGGTGGTGACGCTGGCGCGCGGCGTCGCGGTCGAGGATCTGGGGCGGCGGCTGAGCGAGCCGAGCAGTCATGTCGGCTATTACTTGATCGGCAACGGGCTGCCGCAGCTGGAACGGGCGGCCGCGGTGCGCTTTTCCCTGTTGGCCGCAGTGTGCCACGCCGGCTTTCGCCACGCGCTGCCGCTGTTTCTGGGCGGCATCGCGCTGCTGACCGCGCTGTTCAGCGGCCTGCTGCTGTGGCAGGCCCGGGCCAGCGGCCTCGGCCTGTGGCCGCTGCTGTTGCTGGCGCTGCTGGCGACCCTGTCCACCAGCCAGCTGGCGGTCACGCTGATGAACTGGCTGGCGACGCTGACGGTGACGCCGCACCTGCTGCCGCGCATGGATTTCAGCCACGGCCTGCCACCGACGGCGCGCACGCTGGTGGTGATCCCGACCATGCTCAGCAACGACGCCGGCGTCGACAGCCTGCTGGAAGGGCTGGAGGTGCGCTTTCTTGCCAACCGCAGCGCGCATCTGCACTTTGGCCTGCTCACCGATCTGTGCGATGCCGCATCGGAAGTGCTGCCTGGCGATGCCGCGCTGATCGCCCGGGTGCAGGCCGGCATCGTCGCCCTCAACCACCGCTACGCCACCGCCACCGCGACCGAGGGTGAGGGCGAGGGTGAGGGCGAGGCGGGCGATCTGTTCTTCCTGTTTCACCGCCCGCGGCGCTGGAATGCCGAGGCCGGGGTGTGGATGGGCTACGAGCGCAAGCGCGGCAAGCTGGCAGACCTGAACACCCTGCTGCGCAGCAGTGCGGCGTCGGTGGCCGACAGCGGCTTTGCGCTGGTGGAAGGCACGCGCCAGGTGCTGAACAGCGTCAAGTATGTGATCACGCTGGACACCGATACCCAGCTGCCGCGCGACGCGGCGCAGCAGTTTGTCGCGGCGATGGCGCACCCGCTCAACCAGCCGCACTACGACGCGCGCAAGCGCTGCGTGGTGGCCGGCTACGGCATCCTGCAGCCGCGGGTGGCGGTGAGCCTGCCCAGCACCAACCGCTCGCGCTATGCGCGGCTGTACGGCGGCGATACCGGCATCGACCCCTACACCCGCGCGGTGTCGGATGTGTACCAGGACGTGTTCGGCGAAGGCTCCTTCATCGGCAAGGGCATCTACGACGTGGACATGTTCGCGCTGGCGCTGGACGGCCGCTTTCCGGAAAACCGGGTGCTGAGCCACGACCTGCTGGAAGGCTGCTACCTGCGCGCCGGCCTGCTCAGCGATGTGCAGCTGTACGAGGACTACCCGGCGCGCTACAGCGCCGATGTCAGCCGCCGCTACCGCTGGATCCGCGGCGACTGGCAGCTGGTGTCGTGGTTGCGGCGCAAGGTGCCGGACGCGACGCAGGCGAGCTGCAGCGGCAAGGGGCGGCCCTGCCAGGCCAACCCGCTGTCGGTGCTGTCGCAGTGGAAGCTGCTGGACAACCTGCGCCGCAGCCTGACCCCGGGCGGGCTGATGTTGCTGCTGCTGTTCGGCTGGCTGCTGCTGCCGGCGGCCGGGCTGTGGACGCTGTCGGTGATCGGCGTGATGCTGGTGACCTCGCTCAGCGCCGCGATCCTGGACCTGTTCCGCAAACCGCAGGATGTGCTGCTGCGCCAGCATCTGCAGGCGGTGGTGCGCGTCGCGCTGCGCCACATGCAGCAGGTGGCGTTCGAGCTGGCCTGCCTGCCGTTCGAGGCCGCCTACAGTCTGGGTGCCGCCACGCGCACGCTGTGGCGGGTACTGGTGTCGCGGCGGCGGTTGCTGGAATGGAACCCGTCCAGCGAGGTCGAGCGCCTGCTGGCGACGCGCGACCGCAGCAGCCTGGCGGCCAGCTATCGCAGCATGTGGCAGGCGCCGGGCAGCGCGCTGCTGGTGGCGGCGCTGTTGCTGCGGCTGAACCCGGCGGTGCTGCCGGTGGCGCTGCCCTTGCTGCTGCTATGGTTGGCCGCACCGCTGCTGGCGTGGTGGCTGAGCCGGCCGCTGTCGACGCAGCCGCCGCAGCTGACGGCCGAGCAGACCCGCTTCCTGCGCCAGCTGTCGCGGCGGACCTGGGCGTTTTTTGCGCGCTATGTCACCGCCGCCGATCACTGGCTGCCGCCGGACAATGTGCAGGCGTCGCGGGCCGACGCCATCGCGCACCGCACCTCGCCGACCAATATCGGCCTGGCGCTGCTGGCCAACCTGGCGGCGCATGACTTCGGCTACATCCCCAGCAGCGTGCTGCTGGAGCGCAGCGACAACACCCTGCGCAGCATGCTGCAGCTGGCGCGCCATCGCGGCCACTTTTACAACTGGTACGACACGCAGACGCTGCAGCCCTTGCCGCCCTTGTACGTGTCCAGTGTCGACAGCGGCAATCTGGCCGCGCATCTGCTGGTACTGCGCGCTGGACTACTGGCGCTGGCAGATGCGCCGCTGCTGTCGCCGCGGCTGCTGGACGGCCTCGGCGACACCTTGCTGCTGCTGGCCGGCAGCGGTAGCGGCGCCAGTGCGGCACGGGCCGGCCAGCTGTACCAGACGCTGGACGACAGCCCCCTGACCGCCAATACCCCGCTGGGTGCCCTGCAGCAGCGGCTGCAACACCTGCAGGGGGAGGCCGACGAGCTGGTGGCGCTGGCGGCGCGCGAGCTGGGCAGCGGCAGCGATATCGACGCCGGCAACGAGGCGCACGACTGGGCGCTGGCGCTGCAGCAGCAATGCCAGCAGGCACTTGACCAGCTGCTGTGGCTGGCACCGTGGCTGGCGCTGCCGCCACCGCCACCCGGGCTGGACGAGGTGGGGCTGCCATCCACCGCCAGCACGCTGCAGCAGCTGGCGACACCGCAACAGGACATCCGCCTGCCGGACGCGGCCACCCCGGTCCAGCGCAACTGGCTGGCCGAGCTGCAGCAGGCGCTGGCCACCGGCCGGCAGCGCGCCGCGCTACAGCTGCAGCAGGCCAACCAGTTGGCGCAGCTGGCCGGGGAACTGGCGCAGATGGACTACGACTTCCTGTTCGACCCCACCCGCAAGCTGCTCAGCATTGGCTACAACGTCAGCGACGGGCGCAGCGATGCCGGCTTTTATGACCTGCTCGCCTCCGAGGCGCGGTTGAGCAGCTTCGTCGCCATCGCCCAGGGGCAGTTGCCACAGGACAGCTGGTTTGCGTTGGGGCGGCTGCTGACCGGCAGTACCGGCGAGCCGGTGCTGCTGTCGTGGAGCGGCTCGATGTTCGAGTACCTGATGCCGCTGCTGGTGATGCCCAGCTACGAACACACCCTGCTGGACCAGACCTGCAAGGGCGCCGTGGCGCGGCAAATCCAGTACGGTGCGCAGCGCGGTGTGCCATGGGGGGTGTCCGAATCCGGCTATAACGCGGTCGACCCGCAGCACAACTACCAGTATCACGCCTTCGGCGTGCCCGGGCTGGGGCTGAAGCGCGGCCTGGCCGACGATCTGGTGATCGCACCGTACGCCGCGGTGATGGCGCTGATGGTGGCGCCGGCGGCGGCCTGCAGCAACCTGCAAAGGTTGGCCGCAGAAGGCGTGCTCGGCCGCGACGGCTTTTTCGAGGCGGTGGACTACACCCCGCTGCGCCAGCTGCGCGGCCAGACGCGCACGGTGGTGCGCTCGTTCATGGCCCACCACCAGGGCATGAGCCTGCTGGCGCTGGCGCACTGGCTGCTGGCACAGCCGATGCAGCGCCGCTTTGTCGCCGATCCGCTGCTGCAGTCCAGCCTGCTGCTGCTGCAGGAACGGGTGCCGAAGGCGACGGCGCTGTTTGCCCACCACGTCCGCCGTTTCGACGCGGTGGCGGTGGCGGAGCCGGCGCAGACCCCGACGCGGCGCTTCACCTCGCCGCAGACCCCGGCGCCGGCGGTGCAGCTGCTGTCCAACGGCCGCTACCACGTGATGCTGACCCAGGCCGGCGGCGGTTACAGCCGCTGGAAAGGACTGGCGGTCAGCCGCTGGAACGAGGACCCCACCTGCGACAACTGGGGCAGCTTCTGCTACATCCGCGATCTGGCCAGCGGCGTGTTCTGGTCCGGCGGCTTCCAGCCGACGCTGAAGCAGCCGGAGCAGTTCGAGGCGATCTTTTCCGAAGGCCGCGCCGAATACCGCCGCCACGACACGCTGGGCGCCAACGAGGGCCACTTCGAAACCTATACCGAGATCGTGGTGTCGCCGGAAGACGATATCGAGCTGCGCCGCCTGCGCATCACCAACCGCTCGGCACAGCCGCGCGAGCTGGACATCACCAGCTACGCCGAGGTGGTGATCGCGCCGCCGGTCGCCGACGCGCTGCATCCGGCGTTCAGCAAACTGTTCGTGCAGAGCGAGATCCTCGCCGCGCGCCACGCGATACTGTGCACGCGCCGGCCGCGCGCGCAGGACGAGGCGGTGCCGTACCTGCTGCACCTGATGCAGGTGCATGGCGTGGCGGCGGAAATGTCCTACGAAACCGACCGCCTGCGCTTTATCGGTCGCGGCCGCAGCACGGTGTCGCCGGCGGCGCTGCACGGCAGCGCGCCGCTGTCCGGCAGCGATGGCGCGGTGCTGGACCCGATCGTGGCCATCCGCGGTCGCCTCACGCTGGCGCCGCAGCAGGCGGTTACCGTCGACCTGGTCACCGGCATGGCCGACAGCCGCAGCGCGGCCGAGGCGCTGATCGACAAATACCAGGACCGGCATCTGGCCGACCGCGTGTTCGACCTGGCGTGGACGCACAACCAGGTGATGCTGCGCCAGCTCAATGCCAGCGAGACCGAGGCGCAGCTGTACGGGCGGCTGGCCGGCGCCATCCTGTACGCCCATGGCGCGCTGCGCGCCACCCCGGCGATCCTGGCCAGCAACCGTCGCAGCCAGTCCGGGCTGTGGGGCTACGCCATTTCCGGCGATCTGCCCATCGTGCTGTTGCAGATTGCCGATGCGGCCAACATTGCGCTGGTGCGGCAGCTGGTGCAGGCCCACAGCTACTGGCGGCTGAAAGGGCTGCCGGTGGATCTGGTGATCTGGAACGAAGACCACGCCGGCTATCGCCAGCAATTGCAGGAACAGATCCTCGGGCTGATCGCCGCCGGTGTCGAGGCCAGCGTGATCGACCGCCCAGGCGGCATATTCGTGCGCTCGGCCGAGCATATCTCCGCGGAAGACCGCATCCTGCTGCAGGCCGTGGCGCGGGTGGTGCTCAGCGACAGCCGCGGCACGCTGGCCGAGCAGCTGGAGCAGATTCCGGCGCGGCTGCCGCTGCCGGCGCCGTTGCTGCCGGCGCAGCGCTACCGTCCGGTGCTGCCGGCCAGCCCGGAGCCGCCGCCGCGCGAGCTGCTGCTGGACAACGGCCTCGGCGGTTTCAGTGCCGATGGCCGCGAGTACGTGATCCGGCTGCGCGCCGGGCAGAGCACGCCGGCGCCGTGGGCCAACGTGCTGGCCAACGAGCAGTTCGGCACCGTGCTGTCGGAAAGCGGCGCCGGCTACACCTGGTACGGCAATGCCCACGAATACCGGCTGTCGCCGTGGCATAACGACCCGGTCTGCGACGCCAGCGGCGAGGCGATCTACCTGCGCGACGAGGAAAGCGGCCACTTCTGGTCGCCGACGCCGCTGCCGGCATGCACGCCCTTGCCCTACGTCATCCGCCACGGCTTTGGCTACAGCGTGTTCGAGACGGTGACGGACGGCATCGAATCGGCGCTGTGGGTGTATGTCGCCAGCGACGCGGCGGTGAAGTTCTCGGTGCTGAAGCTGCGCAATGTCTCCGGCCGTGCGCGGCGGCTGTCGGTGACCGGCTACGTGGAGTGGGTGCTGGGCGATTTGCGCGCCAAGTCGGCGCTGCACGTCGCCACCGAGATCGCGCCGCAAAGCGGGGCGCTGTACGCGCGCAATGTCTACAACAGCGAGTTTGCCGCGCTGGTGGCGTTTTTCGATGTCGACGACAGCACGCGCAAGCTCACCGCCGACCGTGGCGAATTCCTCGGCCGCAACGGCTGCCTGCGCCACCCGGCGGCGCTGCAGCGCAGCACGCTGTCCGGCAAGGTCGGCGCCGGGCTGGACCCGTGCGCGGCGATGCAGCTGCAGCTGACGCTGCAGGCGGACGAGGGCCGCGAGGTGATCTTCCGCCTGGGGGTTGGCCGCAACAGCGAGGAAGCGGCGGCACTGGTGCAGCGCTATCGCGGCAGTGACGCCGCCAGGCTGGCGCTGGACGCGGTGCGCGGCCACTGGCTGCAGACGCTGGGCGTGCTGCAGGTGCAGACGCCGGATGCCTCGCTGAACGTGCTGGCCAATGGCTGGCTGCTGTACCAGACGCTGGCGTGCCGGGTGTGGGCGCGCAGCGGCTACTACCAGTCCGGCGGCGCCTTCGGATTCCGTGACCAGCTGCAGGACATGATGGCTCTGGTGTACGCGGCGCCGGCGCGGGTGCGCGCGCACCTGCTGCTGTGCGCCAGCCGCCAGTTCCGCGAGGGCGACGTGCAGCACTGGTGGCATCCGCCGCTGGGGCGCGGCGTGCGCACTCGCTGCTCGGACGACTACCTGTGGCTGCCGCTGGCGGTGTGCCGCTATATCACGGTGACCGGCGATGCGGCGCTGCTGGGCGAATCGGTGCTGTTCCTGGAAGGGCGGCCGCTGACGGCGGAAGAGGATTCCTACTACGATCTGCCCGGCGGCGGGGTGGAGGCGGCCAGCCTGTACCGCCACTGCGTGCTGGCGATCCGCCACGGCGGGCGCCTGGGGGCGCACGGCCTGCCGCTGATCGGCTCCGGCGACTGGAACGACGGCATGGACCGCGTCGGGGTGCTGGGCCGGGGCGAGAGCGTGTGGCTCGGCTTTTTCCTGTGCGAGGTGCTGCGCCAGTTTGCGCCGCTGGCGCGCGGGCAGGGCGACACCGCCTTTGCCGACGAGTGCGAGGCGCTGCGCGCGCAACTGGCCGCCAGCCTGGCGACGCACGGCTGGGACGGCGCCTGGTATCGCCGCGCCTACTTTGACGATGGCACGCCGCTGGGCTCGGCCAGCAACGAGGAGTGCCGCATCGACTCCATCTCGCAGAGCTGGGCGGTGCTGTCCGGCGTCGCCGACGCCGCACGCGGCCGGCAGGCGATGGACGAGGTCTACCGCCAGCTGGTGCGGCCGGAGGCGGCGCTGGTGCAGCTGCTCGATCCGCCGTTCGACCACTCCAGCCTGTATCCGGGCTATATCCGCGGCTACGTGCCGGGCGTGCGCGAGAACGGCGGCCAGTACACCCACGGCGCGATCTGGGCGGCGATGGCGTTTGCCGCGCAGGGCGATCAGCAGCGGACGTGGGCGCTGCTGTCGATGATCAACCCGCTGCAGCACAGCCGCAACGCGGCGGAGGTACAGCGCTACAAGGTGGAACCGTATGTGATGGCGGCGGACGTGTACGCGATGGCGCCGCACACCGGCCGTGGTGGCTGGAGCTGGTATACCGGCTCGGCCGGCTGGATGTACCGGCTGATACTGGAATCGGTGCTGGGGCTGACGCTGCACGGCGCCCGGCTGCGCATCACGCCGTGCCTGCCGCCGGCGTGGCCGGGCTATACCCTGGCATATCGCTATCACGACACCCCGTACCGGATCGAGGTGCAGCGCGCGGCGGTGGCGGGCATCACGCTGGATGGCGTGCCGCAGGCCGGCGACGAGGTGTTGCTGCAGGATGACGGCCAGCCGCACCTGCTGCAGGTGAACTGGACGCCCGCGCCCTAGGGCCTGATGACGCAAGGTTGGCCGCAGCGTGCGTTTTGGCGATGAGCGGCTAATGTTGATGGAGACACCGGCGTGCCAGCTTGGCCGCACGCCTGGTGCCGGCCCGGACCTGCGCCGTGGCCGTTTGCCCGGCAACCGGAGGCAGCAGCATGGAATGTTCACCCGCAATTGGCCGGCTGTGCCGGCACTGGCTGCTGGCGGCGTTGTTGCTGCTGGCCGGCTGCGCGTCGCTGCCGCCGGGGGCCGACTACGCCAAAACGCCGTCCGTGGCGCTGGCGGCACCGGAAACGACGCAGCTGGGCCGGCAGTTTGCCGCGCTGGCACGCGGCCACGACGGGCAGTCCGGCTTTCGCATCATCCCGGTCGGCGCCGACGGTTTTCTGCTGCGCATGCAGATGATCAACGCCGCGGAACGGGCGCTCGACCTGCAGTACTTCATTTTCCGTGGTGACGACACCGGCCGGCTGCTGACCGGCGCCGTGCTGCGCGCCGCCGACCGTGGCGTACGGGTGCGGGTGCTGCTCGACGATGGCGAAACCGAGGCCGGCGACGAGCAGATCATCAAGCTGGCCGCGCACCCGATGATCGAGGTGCGCATCTTCAATCCGTTCGCCTACCGTGGCCACTCGCTGGCGCTGAAGGCGGTGGAGTTCATGTTCAACGCGGCGCGGCTCGACTACCGCATGCACAACAAGCTGCTGGTGGTCGACAACGCCGCGGCGCTGCTGGGCGGGCGCAATATCGGCGACCAGTACTTCCAGATCGATCCCGAATCGCAGTTTGCCGACGACGACGTGTTTGCCGGCGGCCCGATCGTGCGGCTGCTGTCGGCCAGCTTCGACGAGTTCTGGAACAGCGCGCTGGCTATCCCGGTAGAGGCGCTGGCCGGCGGCGGATCGTCGCACACCGAGTTGCAGGAACACCGCGGCCAGCTGCAGGCGGAGCACCGCCAGTCGCAATCCGCTGGTGTCGACTATGTGGCGCGGCTGGCCAGCGGCGAGCCGTTCGCGGCGATGGTGAGCGGTCGCTTGCCGCTGGTCTGGGCGCCGGCGCAGCTGGTCTACGACAGCCCGGACAAGAAAAAGGTGCTCAGTGGCGCGATGGTGGGGCGGCTGATGCAGCGCCAGGTGGCCGGCGCCACGCTGGCGGTGCAGCGCGAGCTGTTGATGGTGACCCCGTACCTGATCCCCGGCCACGAGGGCATGCAACTGTTCAGTGCGCTGCGCCAGCGCCAGGTGCAGGTCCGCATCCTGACCAGCTCGCTGGAATCGACCACGGTGCTGGTGGCGCACTCCGGCTACATGCACTACCGGCGGCCCTTGCTGCAGGATGGCGTCGCGCTGCACGAAATCCGCGCGCTGCTGGGCAATAGCAAGGGTAGCGGCCAGAGCCACGCCATCTCGCGGCACGGCAATTATTCGCTGCACGCCAAGCTGTTCGTGTTCGACCGGCAACGTCTTTATGTCGGGTCGATGAATTTTGACCAGCGCTCGATGCACCTCAACACCGAGATCGGCCTGATCATCGACAGCCCGCAGCTGGCGCAGCAGGTGGCCGCGCGCTTCGAGGCGATGACGCAGCCGGAAAACGCCTACCGGCTGCTGCTGCGGCCGCCAGCGGCGGGCGGTGCGCCGCAACTGCTGTGGCAGACACGGGAAAACGGCGAGCTTGTCGAATACCGGCGCGAGCCGGCGCGCAGCGACTGGCAGCGGCTGGCGGTGCGGCTGCTGTCGCTGCTGCCGCTGGACAAAGAGCTGTGACGCGGCGCGGGTGGTGGCTACTGCTGCCGTGGCTGGCGGCGATGAGCCAGGCGCAACCGCAGCCGCCGGTGCAGCAGGAGGTCAGCCTGTTGCTGGCCGAGGTGGCGGCCAGCGGCTGCGAGTTTTACCGCAATGGCGGCTGGTACGACGCGGCGGCGGCGGCGCGCCATTTGCGCGACAAGTTCCAGTACCTGCAGGCCCGCCGGCCGCTCAAGCGCACCGAAGACTTCATCGAGCAGGCGGCCAGCCGCAGCAGCTTCAGCGGCAACGCCTACCGGGTGCGCTGCCCGGGACAGGCCACGGTTGCCAGCCGGCAATGGCTGCTGGCACGGCTGGCACGCTTGCGCGGCGGCTGAAGCCGGACTGGCCAACGGGGCGGGCACAAACGGCTGCCGACCTGCTCGCGGGCGAGGAGGTCGGCAGGGTCAGGGGCGCCGGGCGGCGGCAATGCCGCCGGCAGGGTGCTTAGCGGTCGTTCTGGTAGCCGTCGTTATTGTTGTTGTACCAGGGCGCGGTGCCTTGCTGGCGGTAGTCGCGGTTGTCCGGGTTGTTGTCGTAGCGGTACTGGTCCTGGCGCTGGCGGCGCTGGTGCTGGCGATCACGCTGATAGCGCTGGTAGCGCGGCACGTACTCGTTGTTGTACCAGCGATCCTGCACGAAGTAGACCCGTTCGCCACAAGCGTTGTAGGTACGGCAATGGCGCGCCCAGTTGCGGGCGTGGCCCGGCGGTACCCGCAGATAGATCGGCGGGCGGGCGACCGGTACGCGGCGGATGGCGATCGGCTCGCGGTAGAGCACGCGCGGCGGCGGGTAGCCGCCGATGTCGAGGCGGCCGTAGAAGCCGGGCTGGCCGATGCTGATCGAGACGCCAACGTCGGCAGCAAGGGCCGGGGTGGCGATGACGGTAACGGCGGTAATGGCCGTGGCAAGCAGAATACGTTTCATGTTGACTCTCCTGTGGCCCGTAGCGGGCGGCTGCGTCTGCCTGGGGCAGGTGGGCGACGGCGGGGCTGGCCCGGGGTGTCCGGTCGCGCCTGGCGCTGCGGGCGGGGTAAGGCTTGAAAGATTGCGGTGTGGCGTGGCATGCCGGGGTTGTCTGATGGTGCGCCTGGCCACGCGGCCTGTGCCGGCGTTGCTGTGGCGCGGACAGGATCATCATCGCGCCAGGGTTGGCCGCAGTCTGTTCGTTGCCATACATAGCCGCCCGTCCGCTGTTGGCCGCGAGATGGCGCACTTGATGTCGTAACCGGGCCCCGGCGCCAGACCGGCGCCCGCGGCCGGCCCGCCTTCCGTTTTCCCCGCTCGTTCCCTTTCCTGATCGCCGCACCGCATGCGGCCAGCCACTTGCCGGTCATGCCGTGGCGATTCCCCTTGTCTGTGTGCTAGCAGACAGACGGCCTGTAGGTGGCGCTTTTAAGCTGTATCCATTGGCGCCAATACCACTGCACCTGTTGCAGCGAGCCATACCGGCCTGACGGCCGCATGGTGCTGGCGACGAGCAGTGCGTGCGGTGGCTCCTGCCGGCATGGCACTGCCCATTCACGCAAAGGAGTCAACGTGAGCGGCGGCCCGCATCTGGTGCCGGTCAGTCCGGCCAGGACGTCAGCGACGTCCATGCCGCGACGGCTCACCCGAAACACCCTGTTCAGGAAAAAGGTAACCCCATGAAAACAATGCAGAGATTGACACTCGGCGCAGTCAGCGTAGCCATGCTGCTGAGCCTGGGTGGGTGTGCCGGCATGTCTCGCCAAGGGCAGAACACCGCCGTCGGTGCTGGCGTGGGCGCCATCGGCGGTGCAGTGCTGACCGGTGGCAGTACGCTCGGTACCCTGGGTGGCGCCGCCATCGGCGGTGTCATCGGCCATGAAATGGATGACCGCCGTTAACTGAACGGCCTGCCCCGGCCGTCGTGGCCGGGCAGCGTCGCCGATTCCGGCGCCGGCGCAGTCATTGCGCCGGCGCCGTCCTTCCCTGATGCCACCCGCTGCGGGTGGTTTCCTTCACGACGCCAGCACGGCTGGTGGCTTTGCCTGGCAGCCTGCTGCCTGCCGCCGCCGCGGTGTCGTCGCCATGGGTCTTGCCATTGCGTTGCGCTTGTCGCATTGCCGGCCGGGGCCCGCCTGCTGTTGATGGTTTCAAAGTAATGAGAAATAACAACATGCTACCGAAAAAACTTCCCGTGGCACTGGCGCTGCTTGGCCTTGCCGGCAGCGCGGTCGCCGCCTCGACCGACGAACCGTGGTATTTCGGCGCCAAGGCCGGCCATGGCGAATTCCAGGGCATCAAGTACGGCGACAGCGTGATGAATCCGCGCCATGTCGACAAATCCGGCGTCGCCGGCGGGCTGTTCCTTGGCTACCAGTTCAACGACTGGCTGGGCGTGGAGGCCGGTTACGATTATCTGGGCAAGCTCAAGTTCGATTTCGGCGCGGCCAACCATGCCGACCTGAAGGTGCAGGGCCTGCAGCTGGCGGCCAAGCTGGGCATGCCGGTGTCGGAATCATTCGATGTCTATACCCGCCTCGGGGTGATGGCCAGCCGCATGAGCGGTAACGGGGACACGATGCACCGTACCGCACCGCTGGCCGCCGTCGGGCTGGAATACGCGCTCAACCGCAACTGGGCGACGCGGCTGGAATACCAGTGGGTCGGGCGGCTGGGCAGCAAGGACGACGCCGGCGTGCGTGCCAACAACGGCCAGCTTGCGCTGGGCGTGCTGTACAAGTTCGGCGGTACGCCGCGTGCGGCACCGGCACCGGTGGCAATGACGGAGCCGGCTCCGCCGCCAGCACCGGCCCCGGTGGCCGCCGTGGTGCCGCAGGCGCGCGCGTTCACGCTCAATGCCGACACCCTGTTCGACTTTGACCTCGCGCTGCTGCGGCCGGGGGCCGAACAGGCGCTGTTCGCGCTGATGCGGCAGATCCGTGCCGAAGCCGCGACCGACGCCAGCCTGTCCATCGTCGGCCATACCGACCGTCTCGGCAGCGAGCAGTACAACCTGGACCTGTCCCGTCGCCGGGCGCAGACGGTGGCCGATTTCCTGGTCAGCAACGGCGTGCCGCGCAATCTGGTTACGGTCGAGGGCGCCGGTGAGGCGATGCCGGTCAGCGGCGCGCAGTGCAATGCACTGCAAAACCGTGCCGCGCTGATTGCCTGTCTGGCACCGGACCGTCGCGTGGTGGTGCTGGTGCGCGGTACCACGATGTCGTAACCATGGTGGTTGCCACCCAAAAAAGCGTCCCCGCACCTCGGTGCGGGGACGCTTTTGTCTGGCTGGGGTGGCCGGCGGGCTACAAGCGCCCCATCAGCCACAGGATCAGCAGCACCAGCAAGACCAGTCCAAGCCCGCCACTGGGGCCGTAACCCCAGCTGCGGCTATGCGGCCAACTGGGAATGGCGCCGATCAGCAGTATCACCACCACGATCAGCAGTATGGTTCCTAAGCTCATTTTGTCTCTCCTAACGATAAGTCGTAGCTTTGCAGCGCGCGGGAGAATTCCCGCAGCGCGTCAATGCCGCTTCCCTCGGCGCGGCGGCACCAGTCTTCCAGCTGGGCAAGCAGCTGCTCCTTCGAGGTGCCGGAACGGCGCCACAGGGCGGTAAGATCCTGTCGCATCAGTTCAATGGTGTTCAGCTTGCGGTTGTGGCGCAGCGCCTGTTCCAGCGCGGCGCGCTGTGGCAACGGCAGGGCGCGGCTGCCGCGTTGCAGCCACTGGCGCACCGCCGCGTGCGGCAGTGGCGGTGGCAGCGCCGCACCGCTGCCCAGTTCGGCGACGGCGACGGGGTGCAGCAGGCGGGCAAAGCGCGCCAGCACGTGATGGCGGTGCACGATCACCGCCTGCAGCGTGTCGGCATCGCACGCCGTCTTGGCGCGGTTGTAGCGCAGCGGCGGCGCCAGCTTGTGCACGGTGGCCAGCCGCAGCGCGGCCAGCAGGCGGATGTACAGCCAGCCGATGTCGAACTCCCAGCGCCGGCTGGACAGCCGGGCAGAGGCGGCATAGGCGTGGTGATTGTTGTGCAGCTCTTCGCCGCCGATCAGGATGCCCCACGGCACGACATTGCGTGAGCAGTCGTCGGGCGCGAAATTGCGGTAGCCCCAGTAGTGGCCGACGCCGTTGATGACGCCGGCGGCAAACAACGGGATCCACAGCATCTGCACCGCCCACACGCTGAGGCCGAGCGGGCCGAACAGCAGCAGGTCGATGACCAGCATCAGGCTCACGCCCAGCGCGCTGTAGCGGGCGTACAGGTGGCGTTCGATCCAGTCGTCGGGGGTGTGGTGGCCGTATTTTTCCAGCATCGCCGGGTCGGTGGCCGCCCGCCGGTACAGCTCGGCGCCCTGCAGCAACACCGTGCGCAGGCCGTATACCTGCGGGCTGTGCGGATCGTCCGCACGCTCGCAGGCGGCGTGGTGCTTGCGGTGGATCGCCACCCACTCGCGGGTGACCATGCCGGTGGTCAGCCACAGCCAGAAACGGAACAGGTGGCTGACGACCGGGTGCAGCGCCAGCGCGTGGTGCGCCTGGTGGCGGTGCAAGAAGATGGTCACCGCGGCAATGGTGACGTGGGTCAGCCCCAGCGTGACCAGCAGCGTGCCCCACCAGGGCAGATCCAGCAGGCCGAGTTGCATATTCCGCTCCTTTGCAATAGTGCACCGCGCACGGCCGGCGTCTGCGGCCAACCTTGGGCGTGCCATTCCATGCTACGACAACGGCCGCCGCCGTCTGTTCGCCAGCGCACCCAACGCCGTTAGCGCCAGCAGCAGTGGCCGTCAGCGCCACACCACGCGCTGGGGCGGTATGTATGCCAGCGAACGGTGGCCGCCGCCGCGATAGTGTAGCTTGGACTGACCAGGCCGGCGGTTGGTCCACGCCTGTGCTTGTCCTTAACCCAAGCGAAGGAATGATCATGAAAAATTCGATGAAGATGTCAGGGGCACTGATGGTGCTGGCCCTGACCGCCTGCGAACGGCCGACGCCGGTGGTGGTGACCCAGCCGGCGGCGCCGACCGTGGTGGTGCCGGGGCCGGCTGGTCCGGCCGGCGCCATCGGTTATAGCGGCGACACCGGTGCCACGGGTGATACTGGCGCCACCGGCAATACCGGTGCGACGGGCAATACCGGCGCGACAGGAGACACCGGTGCGACCGGTGACACCGGCGAGCGCGGCAAAACGGGGGGCGACGTGGTGGTGGTGATGCCGGCACCGGCGGCCGAGCCTTGAGCCGCAGCAGGCAGCGCGTGGCGGACTATCATCAAACTATGTCTGCCAGCGTACCGACAGGGCCGCCGGCGCTGACTATCCTTGAAACTGTAACCGGCTTATCCATCAGCGCAGCACAAACGATGGCCAACCCTGGCCGCAGTATCCTGTCCTTGCATGAGTGCACCCGCGGTGCACGGCCGGCTGCATGATTGGCGGCCTGACTGGCGATGCCAGCATCCGGGCACCATGCGGAAGGAACAATAATGGACTGGAACCGGGTGGCAGAAAACTGGAAGGAATTCAGGGGCAAGGTGAAAGCCGAGTGGCGCAATCTGCCCGACGATTGTCTTGACATGATTGCCGGCAAACGCGTGGCGTTGTCGGGCAGGCTTCAGGAGGCCTACGGCATCAGCCGGAACGAGGCCGAGCAGCTGATCAAGCGTTTTGAACGGCAGCAGCATGGCCGGTTCCTGAAGTAAAGGGCAATGCGCCGAGCACTGCGCCGGGGCGGCAACCGAGTTGCCGGCTCCGGCTGGCGGGCCGGCGCCGGAAAAGGAGTACGAAGCATGCTTACCACCATTGCAGTGATCCTGCTGATTCTGTGGTTGCTGGGGCTGGTGTCGTCATACACCCTCGGCGGTTTCATTCACATCTTGCTGGTCATCGCCGTCGTGATGTTCCTGGTGCGGCTGGTTTCCGGTCGTCTTTAAGCCGCGGCACGCGGTGCGCGCCGCTGCGGTTCAGCCGCCAAAGGTTGGCCGCAGCCGCGCGCCCGCTGTCCGGCTTGTCAATTGCAGCCCGCGGTGAGCCACCGGCGTCACAGAGGAGCGAGCGTGGATCTCTATCTCAAGGGTTTTGTCATCGGTGTCGCCACCCTGTGCGGCCTGGCGCTGTACTGGATGCTGGCGCCGTTCTGGGATGCGCTGGCGTGGGGCATCTGTCTGGCCTTTCTGCTGGCACCGCTGCAGCGCTGGCTGACGCACAAGCTGCGCGGTCGCGACGGCCTGTCCGCCGGCATCATCACCGTGCTGGTGCCGCTGGTGCTGGCCGGGCCGCTGGTCAGCCTCGGCGTGGCCTTTGCCAACCAGTTTGCCGAGCTGGTCACCCGCCTGCAAAAACAGCCGCTGCGTTTCGATCTCGACCTGCTGATGCAGCTGGAGCGCTATCCGCTGCTCGGCAGCCTGTCGGCGTGGCTGCGTCACAATTTCACCACCAGTCACGATCAGCTGCAGGGCTGGCTGGACAGTGGCGCCCGGCTGCTGCTGCAGTCGCTGGCCAGCACTGGCGGCCAGGTGGTGCTCGGCACCCTCGACATGGTGATCCACTTCTTCATGATGCTGTTCCTGCTGTTCTTCCTGCTGCGCGACGGCCGCGTGCTGCTCAATCGCGCGGTGCGGCTGGTGCCGATGGAGCCGCAACGGCGAGGTCGCCTGCTGCAGCTGATCGGCAACACCACCCGCGCCGTGGTCTATGGCACCGGGCTGACCGCGCTGGCGCAGGGCGTGCTGGTCGGCATCGGCTTCGCCATCAGCGGCCTGCCGTCACCGGTGGTGTTCGGCGTGCTGGCGGCCTCGCTGGCGTTGCTGCCGATGGGCGGCGCGGCACTGGTGTGGGCGCCGGCGGTGCTGGCGCTGGCGCTGATGTCGCAGTGGGGCTGGGCGATTTTCATGCTGGTGTGGGGGCTGGGGGTGTCGGTATCCGACAACCTGCTGCGGCCGCTGCTGATTTCCAGCCGGGAGCCGGTGTCGATGCTGGCGGTGTTCATCGGCGTGATCGGCGGCCTGTCCGCCTTTGGCATGATCGGCATCATCATCGGCCCGGTGCTGCTGACGGTGATGGCGGCGCTGCTGCGCTTTGTCGACGAGACGCTGTCCGGCACGCCGTGACGGCGACGCGCGGCCTTAGCGGTGCGGGGTGACGGTGTAGGGTAGCAGGCGGTCGGTTTCCTTCTTGACCACCGCGTAGCATTCGCAGCACAGCTGCTCCAGCTGCGGCCGGTCCAGCACGGTGATGTGGCCGCGACTGTATTCGATGACCCCCAGTTTTTGCAGCTTACCGGCGGCGTCGGTGACGCCCTCGCGGCGCACGCCCAGCATGTTGGCGATCAGCTCCTGGGTCATGGTCAGCTGGTTGCTGGGCAGCCGGTCCAGCGACAGCAGCAGCCAGCGGCACAGCTGCTGGTCGATGGAGTGGTGGCGATTGCACACCGCGGTCTGCGCCATCTGCGTGATCAGCGCCTGGGTGTAGCGCAACATCAGCTGCAGCAGCTCGGCGTGGCGGTTGACCTCGTTCTTGAAGTGGCTGCCGGACAGGCGGAAGGCGTAGCCGGCGCTTTGCACGATGGCGCGGCTGGGGGTGCTTTCGCCGCCCATGAACACCGCGATGCCGACCATGCCCTCGTTGCCGACCACCGAGATTTCCGCCGAGGAGCCGCTTTCCATCACGTACAGCAGCGACACGATGGCATCGGTGGGAAAGAACACGTGGCGCAAGGCGTCGCCGGATTCGTACATCACCTTGCCCAGCGGCAGCTCGATCAGCTCGAAATGGGGCAGCAGGCGCTCGAGCACCTCTGCCGGCAGAGCGCCCAGCAGGTGGTTTTGCTGTGGCGTGATGGTCGCGGACATGGCCGGCTCCTGATGGTGGTGACCCTCATAAAAGCAATATAGATCAGCCGCCGCCGATTTATGCCCCGTCACTGCGCCAGCACAGGGGGCTAGGCCTGACGGGCAGTCTGCCCGTTACGGCACGCCGTCGCGAGGCGCTGCCGGCGGCCGTGGTGGCCGGTTTCAGCTCTGTGGCCGCAATGTGGCGCAACGTACCGACAGCACCGCACCGTGGCCGCAACATGGTGACACTGTCCGGTACGGATGCGGCCCAGCACGATGGTGGTGCGCGCTGCCGGTGCCGGGGGCAGCGGATGCCAACTTGACCATCTTGTCAGCCGCATCCGGCGTCAAAAGGAGCAAGTCATGAACTGGGACATCATCGAAGGTAACTGGAAACAGTACAAAGGCAAGGTGCGCGAACAGTGGGGTGATCTGACCGATGATCATCTGGACGTGATTGCCGGCAAACGCACCATCCTCGCCGGCAAGCTGCAGGAAGCCTACGGCATCTCCAAGCAGGCTGCCGAGGATCAGATCCGCCGTTTCGAGGAAAGCAACAAGGACTCCGATTCCGAGTCTTGATGCCGACGGCGGCGGCGAGTGGCAACGCTGCCGCCCCGCCGCGTTAAACCCTGCAAACCGCTGCCCGCCGCGCGCTATTGAGCCGCGGATGGCGGCAGCGGTGGCCGGCTGGCCAGCAACACGCCGCCGGCGCGCGCAACCATTGTGGAGCATCCATCATGAAAGCATTAAACAAGTATCTGTCCGCGTTTTTCGTGGTCGCCTCGCTGATGTCGGTGGCGGCCTGTTCCGCGACCCGCGAACATCAAAGCACCGGCCAGTACATGGACGACAGCGTGATTACCGGCCGCGTGAAAACCGCGATCTTCAACGATCCGGTGCTGAAAGTGACCGAAATCAACGTCGAAACCTATATGGGACGTGTGCAGCTGAGCGGCTTTGTGCGCTCGGATGCGGATGCCGACCGGGCGGTACAGCTGACCCGTGGCATCAGTGGCGTGAAGTCGGTCAAGGACGACATGCAGGTCAAGTAAGTATCGTCCGCGGCCACCTCCGGGTGGCGTGCCCCCTGTTGCCAGCCCGGACAGGGGGTTTTTCATGCCGCTAGCCGCGGCGCTGCCTAGCGGTCACGGCAGGCCCGCGCTGCCGCCGGCTCAGCCGCTATTTGAACGTGATATTGATTTTGCATCGTAAACCCGCGATGCTTGCCGGCTTTGCGGCCAACGTTGGCCGCAGTCACGGACGGGGGTGGCGGGTGAAGAGGGCAATCAGGCTGGGGCTGGCGCTGCTGTTGCTGGCGGCGTTGCTGTTCGGCGCGCAGTACGCGCTGACGCGGATGGCGCTGAACGCCAAGGCGGCGCGCGGCGCGGTGATCGACAGCTTCAACGGCGTGGCGGTGTACTACAACGGTGGCGTCAATGAAACCCACGGCCGCCATCTGACGGCCGACGGCTACAATCTCGGCCTCAAGTACCAGTGCGTGGAGTTCGTGAAACGCTACTACCACGCCCGCTTTGGCCACCGCATGGCGGACGCCTACGGCCACGCCAGGGCGTTCTTCCTGCCGGGGCTGGCCAGCGGCGCGCTCAACCGCCAGCGCGGCCTGCTGCAGTTTGCCAATGGCGGCAGCGAGCCGCCGCGGGTGGAGGACATCCTGGTGTTCGGCCCGTCGCTGTTCAATCCCTATGGCCATGTCGCCATCGTGGCGGAGGTGAATGCCCACGCGGTGATCGTGGTGCAGCAGAACGCCGGGCCGCTGCTGTCGTCGCGCGAGGCGTTTCCGTACCGGCGTCGTGGCGCGCGGCTGTGGCTGGCCGATGAGCGGGTGCTGGGCTGGTTGCGGCTGCCGCCGCCCGCGGTGCTGGCCTCGGCGCCGCTGGCACTGGCGCCATCGTCCGCCGCCGCGCTGAGCGTTACAGCGCGCTGATGCAGACCCGGTTGCGGCCCTGTTCCTTGGCCGCGTACAGCTGCAGGTCGGCCTGCAGGAACAGCTCGCGCAGCGGGGTGCGGCCGCGCGCGGCGACCACCAGCCCGGTGCTCACCGTCTGCTGCAGCGTGTTGCCGTCGCTGGTGGTGATCGGCGCGGCGGCCAGGGTCTGGCGCAGCGTTTCCGCCAGCACCGGCGCGTGCGGCACCGCGCTGCCGCTGAGCAGCACCGAGAATTCCTCGCCGCCGTTGCGGCCGTACACCGCATCGAAATGGCCGAAGTGGCGATCCAGCAGCGCGGCAAAGTGCACCAGTACCTCGTCGCCGGCGAGGTGACCGTGGCTGTCGTTGACACGCTTGAACCAGTCCAGGTCCATCACCAGCAGTGCCACCGGCGCATCGGGATTGGCCGCCAGCCGCTGCTCGGCCTGCTCGTGAAAGGCGCGGCGGTTGGCCAGCCCGGTCAGGCTGTCCAGCATCGCCTGCTGGTAGAGGCGGATTTCCAGCCGTTCGAAGCAGATGAAGATGAAGCACAGCAGCTTGGCGTACTCCAGCCACATCGCCTGGTAGTCGAGGTAGGCAAACAGCGCCGAATTGGCCAGCCAGCCGCTGCTGACGGCGCTGGAGTACAGCAGGCGCACGCTGTAGGTCAGTATCAGCAGCAGCACGATCAGCCGGCCAAGACGGTAGCCCAGCCGCGCCTGGTGCGGGCTGCGGCGCAGGCTGCGCCACAGCAGCGCGTGGAACAGCAGGTAGGCAGCGCTGAACAGCAGGATGCGCCAGGCGAAGGCCTCGGCCCCGAACGGCAGCAGCAGGAACACGCCGCTGACCGCGCCCGCCAGCAGCAGCCCCGGTCGCCACGGCAGCCGCGTGTGCTCCAGCGCCACACCGCCGACCCAGGTCAGCATCAGCGAGAAAAACAGCAGGCAGTTGGCGAGGCCGACGCCCAGCCACGGCGACAGGTAGGGGCGCAGCGCGATCAGCGCGATGCCGGCGCAGGCCAGCACGCCGGCCACGCCCCAGATGCGCAGCGCCTGCTCCTGACGATAGCGCAGGCCGATCAGCAGCAGGATGGTGGTCATCAGCACAAAGGTGGTGACGTGTCCGACATACAGGGTGTAGAGATCGAGTTTCATGCGGCCGTTTGCAAAGGCGGGATGCGGTGATGGTAAGGGGTGCTGCCGGCAGTCGGCGGGTGTTCATGGCCGGCAGATCGCCAAGGTTGGCCGCAAGCTTGACGCGTTGCGGCCAACCTTGCGGCCGGGGGCGGCCTCAGCCGGCCAGCTGGCTGGCCACCTGCTGCAGCGTGGCGTCGTCCAGCGCCGGCACCGCCAGCGGCTGCACCGCCTGCGTGTAGTGCTTGCCCTGCGAACGCAGGTACAGCGGGTCGTAGTGGCCGGTCAGCAGCTCGCCGACCAGGGTGTCGAAATCGCCGCCGCGCGCCAGTGCCGCCCACGCGTCCAGCTGCGCCTTGCCGTGCACATTGCGCAGGAAGCCCAGCTGGGTCACCAGCCGTTCCGGCTCGCTGAGGTAGAAGTCGTAGTCGCGCTTCAGGAACTCCACCCGCGCCGCCAGCGGCACTTCCAGCTGCAGGCACTCGCTGTCGTGCATGCGGCCGTACAGCGCGTCCGGCAGTGACACGAAGCCGATCTTCTTGCTTTCCGCCTCCACGAACACCGGCCGCGTCGGGTCGAAAGCCTGCAGCGCGACATCGAGCAGGCTGTCGAAGCGCTTTTGCGACGGCTGCGTCACGTCCGGCAGCCGCCCCAGCACCGAGCCGCGGTGCGCGGCGAGGCCTTCCAGGTCCAGCACCTGCGCGCCCTGTGCCGCCAGCGCCGCCAGCAGCCGGCTCTTGCCGCTGCCGGTGGGGCCGCTGATCACACGGAAACGGAACTGCTGCGGCAGGCTGGCGAGGTCTTCCAGCACCTGGTGGCGATAGGCCTTGTAGCCGCCTTCCAGCTGGTGCGCCGCCCAGCCGATCTGCGCCAGGATGATTGCCATCGAGCCGGAGCGCTGCCCGCCCCGCCAGCAGTACACCAGCGGCCGCCACGACTTGGGATGGCGCGCGAACTGCTCGTCGAGGTGGCGCGCGATATTGCGCGCGGCGATGGCGGCGCCGACCTTGCGCGCCTCGAACGGCGACACCTGCTTGTACAGGGTGCCGACGCGCACGCGCTCCTCGTCGCTCATCACCGGGCAATTGATGGCGCCGGGGATATGGTCTTCGGCAAATTCTGCCGGGGTGCGCACGTCGATGATCTCGTCAAATTGGTGGCGCTGTGCTACGGTCGCGAGCTTGAAAAACATAGATAGGAAGGCGTGGGCCATGACAGGAATCAGATTGACGCAATTGTCGCACGGTGGCGGATGTGGCTGCAAAATTGCACCGTCGGTATTGCAGGCGATCCTGTCCGGCGCCCGCGACAAGTTGCCGTACCCGGAGCTGCTGGTCGGCGCCGAAACCAGCGACGACGCGGCGGTGTACCGCCTCAACGACAGCCAGGCGCTGGTGGCGACCACCGACTTCTTCCTGCCCATCGTCGATGACGCGCGCGATTTCGGCCGCATCGCCGCCACCAATGCCATCTCCGACATCTACGCGATGGGCGCCACGCCGATCATGGCGCTGGCCATCGTCGGCATGCCGGTGAACACGCTGCCGGTGGAAACCATCCGCGACATCCTGCAGGGCGGCGAATCGGTGTGCCGCGAAGCCGGCATCCCCATCGCCGGCGGCCACTCCATCGACGCGCCGGAGCCGATCTACGGCTTGGTGGTGATGGGGCTGATGCATCCCGAGCAGATCAAGCGCAACTGCGATGCAAAAGACGGCGACGTGCTGATCCTCGGCAAGGGCCTGGGCGTCGGCATCCTGGCGCAGGCGATGAAGAAGGGCGAGCTGGACGACGCCGGCTATCAGGCGCTGATCGCCTCCACCACGCAGCTGAACAAGGTCGGCAGCCAGCTGGCGGCCATGCCCGAGGCGCACGCGCTGACCGACGTCACCGGCTTCGGCCTGCTCGGCCACCTGCTGGAAATCTGCCGCGGCTCGCAACTGGCCGCGCATCTGGACATGGCGCAGGTGCCGGTGATCCGCGAGGCGCAGGCGTGGGCGGAAAAAGGCTACGGCCCCGGCGCCATCGAGCGCAACCTGGCCAGCTTCGGCGAGGACGTGCACTGCGCCGCCAGCGTGGCCGAGTGGCAGCTGCGGGTGCTGGCCGATGCGCAGACCAGCGGCGGCCTGCTGGTGGCGGTCGCGCCGGAAGCGGCCGACAGCGTGCTGGCGCAGTTCCATGCCGCCGGCTTCGGCTACGCCAGCGTCATCGGCAGCCTGCAGCAGGGCGAGGCGAAGATCCACGTGCGCTGAGCCATCGGCGCAGGCATGAAAAAAGGTTGGCCGCAGCGATGCGGCCAACCTTTTTTGCTTGATGCGGTGCCTGGAACGTGTTCACGCTCTCGCGAGCCGAAGTCAGACAAGGCGGAATCGGTCAAAAAAGCGTTGTTGATGTTGATATCAGTACGCCTGTTTTGACCCATTCCAACGCAGGATGCCGATTGATATCGGGGCGTAGCAGTGCGTGAGCAGGTTCTTACAGCTGTTCCAGCGCCAGCAGCTCTTCTACCGTCTGGCGGCGGCGGATCAGGCGGTCGGACTCGCCATCCACCAGAACCTCGGCGATCAGCGGGCGAGTGTTGTAGTTGCTGGACATCGACGCACCGTAGGCGCCGGTGTCGTGGAACACCAGCAGGTCGCCGACGTTGGCGGCCGGCAGGCTGCGCGGCAGTACCACGCCGCCGTCGCCCTGGGTGAACACGTCGCCGGATTCGCACAGCGGGCCACCGACCACGGTGTCCTTTTCCGGCTTCTGCACGCCGTCCTGCGGCACTACGGTGATGTGGTGGTAGCTGCCGTACATCGACGGCCGCATCAGCTCGTTGAAGCCGGCGTCGACCAGCACGAAGTGGTTGCTGCCGGCGTCCTTGGCGGCGCGTACCTCGGCCAGCAGGTTGCCGGACTCGGCCACCAGGTAGCGGCCGGGTTCGATCTCCAGTGCCAGCGGATGGCCGATCACGGCGGCGGCTTGCTGGCGCGCGGTATCCCACAGTGTGAAGTAGTGCGCGGTGTCGATGCTGGCGTCGCCGTCGCGGTAAGGGATGGACAGCCCGCCGCCGGCGGAAATGGCGTGCAGGTCGTGGCCGTGGGCTTTCACCTGTTGCACCAGCTCGACCATGGTGCCGCACACCTGCTGCAGGTGGCTGTAGTCGACGCCGGAGCCGATGTGCATGTGCAGGCCGACCAGGTTGAGGCCGTGCTGGCGGATCGCGTCCAGTGCCGCCGGCAGGTCGCTGTGCCAGATGCCGTGCTTGCTGTGCTCGCCGCCGGTATTGGTCTTGTTGCTGTGGCCGTGGCCGAAGCCGGGGTTGATGCGCAGCCACACGCGGTGGCCTGGGGACGCGGCGCCGAGCTGGTGCAGCATGTCGATGGAGCCGGCGTTGACCGGGATGCGGTGCTCGGTCACCGTCGCCAGCGTGTCGCGGTCGATCAGGTCGGCGGTGAACACGATGCCGGACGGCTCGCCGGCGGCGTCATAGCCGGCGGCCAGCGCGCGCAGGATCTCGCCGCGCGACACCGCGTCCACCTTCACCCCCTGTTCGCGCATCAGGCGCAGAATGTGGGTGTTGCTGCACGCCTTCTGCGCAAAACGAATGGTGTCGAACTGGCGCAGCGCGGCGATGCGCTGGCGGATGGTGCCGGCGTCGTACACCCACAGCGGGGTGCCGTAGTGCTGGGCGAGGGCGGCGAGGCGGGCGGTGTCGGGGGTCTGCATCTCGGTGAGTCCTTGGTGGTCATGGTGGCCGGCCCGTGCGGTGCGGGGCGGCGGTATCGGGGGCCTGGCGGTGGCAAACTGCGGGTGCGTCCCGCCAGGCTGAGGGTGCCTTCTGTCTCGTCGGCGTTTTGGCGGCCTGTTGCGCTTGCGCCAGGGTTGGCCGCAAGGGAACACGATTGCGGTCTGTGCCGCGCTGCGTGCTCCACCGTTAGCGGCATCATGCTCTTGGTGGGTGATTCAGTAAAATGCTAATATTTTTCCTGGTAATTCATTTTTGATATGGAGTGTGCCGTGAGCATCAGCCACCGTCACATCGAAGTGTTCCGCGCGGTGATGACCAGCGGCAGCGTCACCGGCGCCGCCAGCCTGCTGTACACCTCGCAGCCGACGGTCAGCCGCGAGCTGGCACGGCTGGAGCAGCTGCTGGGCTTTGCGCTGTTCGAGCGCCAGCGTGGCCGGCTGCAGCCGACGGCACCGGCGCTGGCGTTGTTCGACGAGGTGCAGCGCTCCTATATCGGGCTGGAGCGCATCGCCGGCGTGGCGGCCAACCTTGGGCGCCAGGATCGCGGGCAGCTGTCGCTGCTGTGCCTGCCGGCGTTCGCCCACGCGCTGCTGCCGGCGGTGTGCCGCCGCTTTGCCGCTGGCCACCACGGCGTCGGCATCGCCATCACGCCGCAGGAGTCGCCGCTGCTGGAGGAGTGGCTGTCGGCGCAGCGCTACGATCTGGGGCTGACCGAGCACGAGGCCGCGCCGCCGGGCACCCGGCTGCAGGCGCAATGGCTGGCCGACGAGGTGTGCGTGCTGCCGGACGGCCATCCGCTGCTGGCGCGCACGGTGCTGGCGCCGCAGGATTTTGCCGGCCAGGCCTTTGTCAGCCTGTCGCCGGACGATCCCTACCGCGTGCAGCTGGATCGCGTGTTTGCCGATGCCGGCGTGGCGCGACAGATGCTGCTGGAGACGCACAGCGCGGTGGCGGTGTGCGCGATGGTGGCCGCTGGGCTGGGGGTGGCCATCGTCAACCCGCTGACCGCCTTGTCGCTGGCCGGGCAGGGGGTGCAGCTGCGCCGCTTCGCGGTGTCGGTGCCGTTCCGCGTCAGCCTGGTGCTGCCGGAGTTCCGCCCGGCTACGCCGCTGACCGGTGCCTTTGCCGATGCGGTGGTCGCCGAGCTGACGCACGCCACCGCCGCGCTGGCCGAGGCGCTGGCTTGAGCCTGATGGAGGCGGGGAGCGATTGTTGCTGCATTGCAAAAAATGTTGTGCCGCACTATGTGATTGATTAAAAATAAAAAATCCTGATTTTGATTGGCGTTCCTAGCGGGCGGGCCGCTATCCTGCTGGAATTTTTTGACGCGACGCGCGGTCAGACGCTGTTATACCCTGCAGTTCGTGCCGCCATTGCCCGCCGCGGCACCCTCCCATCGCAACGTGTCAAACGTGACGCAAACTGTCCAACGGATGACTTATGGATCAAATACTTTCCCAATTGGCCAACCGCCACAGTGATGCCCCGCCGGTACCGTATCTGGCGCGGCTGGTGGCGCAGGTCCGCCCCGAAGACGCCGGCGATTTCGTGCAGGCCACCAGCAATCTACGCGCGCTGACCTATCTGCTGTCGCGCCACGCCAGCTACCGCGCCGGTCTGCGCCAGGCGCTGATCGACCTGCTCGGCTCCACCCGCCAGGTGCAGCTGTATACCGATACCGGCACGCTGTCCAACGAGACCTTTTCCCAGGCGCTGCGCCGTCGCATCGGCGAGCGCCTGCTGCCGCCGGCACGCTCAGGCGCCCACCTGGCCGACCAGTTCGGCGTGATCTTCTGCCAGCGCGAGGACTACCGCTGGGTGGCCGCGCTGTCGCAGGAAGTGTGGCAGGAGCTGTGGCAGGCGCTGGCGTGGGACGAGGAGCGGCAGATAGTCGCCAACCCGACACGGCTGCAGCTGCTGGAGGCGGTGCAGGTGCTGACGGCGCGCATTACCGCCATCGGGCTGGAGCCGGAGCTGGTGAAGACCTATCCCGACATCGAGCGCTTCGAGTCGCCGTTCCTGCACCTGTCCGCCGAGGCGCAGCGCTATGTCGAATCGGCGCGCGCGGCGATGGTGGACGAGACCTGCCCCGACGAGGACGACCGCCAGATGCTGGTGCTGCTGGAGCAGTGCGAGGACGTGATCGCCCGCCTGCGCAAGGCGGCGGCCAACCGTGGCGTGTCGGTGAGCCTGACCTACCACGTCACCCGCCTGCGCCAGCACATCCAGCGCCTGCGCACGCTGCTGGCACTGCTGGACCCGGAGCGCAGCCCGGCGCGCGACGCCACGCTGTTTCACCTCTTGGCCGAGTTGGTGCGCGCGGAAAACCGCAAGTACAGCCTGCGCGACGTGTTCGCCAGCAATACCGAGCTGCTGGCGCGGCAGGTCACCGAACACGCCGGCCGCCACGGCGAGCACTACATCGCGGAAAACCGCAGCCAGTGGCTGGCGATGGGCAAGGCGGCGATGGGCGCCGGCGTCATCGTCGGCTTCATGGCGCTGTTCAAGCTGCTGATCGCCACGCTGCACCTGCCGCTGATCTGGGAGGCGCTGGCCTTCGGTCTCAACTACTCGCTGGGTTTCATGCTGGTGCACGTGCTGCACTTCACCATCGCCACCAAGCAGCCGGCGATGACGGCGGCACGCATCGCCGCCGCCATCCACGAGGCCGGCGGCAAGGCCGACATGGCCGAACTGGCCGAGCTGGTGGTGAAGGTGATGCGCACCCAGTTCGTGGCCATTCTCGGCAACGTGCTGCTGGCCATCCCGGTGGCGTGGGCGATCGCCGAGTCCTGGCTGTGGCTGGCCGGCACACCGGTGATCGACCAGGGCAAGGCGGCGCACCTGCTGCAGGACCTGCATCCGCTGTCCAGCCTGGCGCTGTTCCACGCCGCCATTGCCGGTGTGTACCTGTTCCTGTCCGGCCTGATCGCCGGCTACTACGACAACAAGGCGATTTACCGCCAGATCCCGCAGCGGCTGGCCGCGGTGCCGTGGCTGAACCGGCTGCTGGGCGAGGTACGCACCCGCCGCTTTGCCCACTATGTCGAGCACAACCTCGGCGGCTTGGCCGGCAATTTCTACTTCGGCATGTTCCTCGGCGTCACCGGCACCATCGGCTTTCTGCTTGGCCTGCCGCTGGACATCCGCCACATCACCTTCTCCTCGGCCTATCTGTCCTACGCCGCAGTCACCTACGACTACGCGCTGCCGCTCGCGACGGTGCTGTGGTCGGTGGTCGGGGTGGCGCTGATCGGCATGACCAACCTGCTGGTCAGCTTCAGCCTGGCGCTGTGGGTGGCGCTGCGCTCGCGCAAGTTGCGCGGCAGCGACGCCTTGCCGCTGCTGCCGGCGGTGTTCAAGCGCTTCCTGCGCGGGCCGAAGGCGTTCTTCATTCCGCCGCGCGAACGGGCGGAAGAACCGGAGGAGGCCACGCCGCCGGTCTGAGAGCCAGTCCACGATCTGCTGCGCTTCGTGAAACGTTACACGGTGAGTACGCCTTCGACATGCTTGATTTATATCCAGCTCAACGCCGCTTCTTCAGCCGTTTTCGCCTTGTCTCGCGTGAGCGTGCGAGATCGTGAACAGGCTCTGAACCGTTCGGTTGATGCCGCGTTTGCCGTCACGCCCCGCCTGCGCGGGGCGTTTTGCTGCCGGCAACAAGCGGGGCGGGCGGCTTGTCCCTGCTCGTGTCAGCGTTTTTATTGTGATGGTTAAAGTGTATATTTTAAACATCTTCAATTAGCCGGCCGTGACGGGAAAACAAGATGAACATCGTAGAAACGGAAGTGATCCGCGTGCAGCACTGCTCCGCGCGCGGCGTCACCCTGCTGACCCGCAAGCCGGAAGGCTTTGCCTTCCAGGCCGGACATTACGCGCGGCTGTCGGTGCCGGCACTGGCCGAGCCGGTGTGGCGCGCCTATTCCATCGTGTCGGCGCCGCACGAGCCGTGGCTGGAATACTTTTTTACCGTCATCCCCGGCGGCGCGCTGTCGCCGCATCTGGGCGCGCTGCAGCCGGGCGACACGGTGCTGATGGCAAAGGCGGCGATGGGCTTCTTCCTGGCCGACAGTCTGGCCGACGGCGAGGTGCTGTGGCTGCTGGCCACCGGCACCGGCATCGGCCCCTATCTGTCGATGCTGCGGCAGCAGGGCGTGCTGCAGCGCTTTGCCCGCGTCAACCTGGTGTGCAGCGTGCGCGAGGCGGCAGACCTGGCCTACGACGCCGAATGCCGCGCCTGGGCGGCGCAACACGCGCACTGCCACTACGTGCCGGTGGTGACGCGCGGCGAGGTGGTCGGCGGCCTGCGCGAGCGCATCCCGACGCTGTTGCACAGCGGCGCGCTGGAGCAGCACCTGGCGATGACGCCGCTCGATCCGCAGCGCGACCGGGTGATGGTGTGCGGCAACCCCGATTTCACCGCCGACATGCGCGCGCTGCTCAACGAGCGCGGTTTTACCCCGTGCCGCCGCGGCCTGAGCGGCAACATGCTGTTCGAGAATTACTGGCAGAAGGCGACGCCATGAGCAGCATCGCCCAGCGCCTCGGCCGCGAGGTGATCGACACCGTCAGCCGCCAGTTTTACGCGCAGATCCGCGTCCATCCGCAGCTGGCGCCGATCTTCGCGGTGGTGCACGACTGGCCGCAGCACGAGGCGCACATCGGCCACTTCTGGTGGACGCTGCTCGGCGGCGACGCCTACCTCGACACCCAGTACAACGTGGCGCGCAAGCATCTCGACATCGGCGTCACCCCGGCGCTGGTCGACGAATGGCTGGCGCTGTTCGAGCCCATCGTGCGCCGCCATGTCGCCTCGCCCGACGCCGACGAGTGGCTGCGCAAGGCGCGCATGATCGGGCAATCGATCGCGCTGATGAACACGCCACTGGATTAAACCGGCGACTGAATCCGGTGACTGAAACGGTCTTGCGGTCAACGTTGGCCGCAAGCCGGCCCGGCGCCGTGCCGGCCGCATGAGCGTGGCGGTTCGGTGCCAAACCCGGACCCCACCACGCCGACGCGGCTAGATACTGCCTTCCTGTTCGATCACCAGAATGCGCGCCTCGCCGTGCGGATGGGCGACGTGCTCGCAGCCGGCGCCGGCGTAGAAGATGTCGCCGCACTGCAGCGCGATCACCCGCACGCGGCCGTCCGCGTCGCGCACATGCATGTCCACCGCACCGTCCAGCAGCACGAACACTTCCTCGCCGTCGTTGATGTGCCAGCGGTAGGGCTGGTCGGTCCAGTGCAGGCGGGTACTGATGCCGTTCATGCAGGCGATGGTGCGCGCCCCCCAGGCGCGCTCGGCGGTGAAACCGGCGGGGCGGATGTGCTGCGTGTTCATGTTGCTCTCCTGTGCTGGCTGACGAATGCCGCCATTGTCCACCCGGTCATGGTGCTTGCCACTGGCTGGCTACGCCAGAATGCGGACCGATCCGGCCGAGATGCACTGCGGCCGGATCGCGCCTTGTTCCGACCGCCACTCCCCCCTTCATCCCGCCGGCTACGCCAAAAGCATCATATTTTTATATCCCGTTTATACCGCCGCCCGGCCTTTTAACCGCTTTTTTGCACCGCAAAACCTACAGTGGCAGTGTCTGTGACCAACAAGGGGAATGTGATGCAAGACCTGATCTGGCTGGCAGGGTTGGCCGCACTGTATCTGGCAGTGCTCGGCCTGCTGCGGCTGTATGCGACCACGTCGCAGGGGGTGGCGCGATGAGCGTGCTATCAAGTTTGTGCGCGCTGGTGGCGCTGCTGTTGGCGGTGTGGCTGCTGTACGCGCTGCTGCATGCGGAGGAGATGTGATGATGACCGCTTTTTTCTGGTTGCTGGCGCTGTTCATGCTGCTGCTGACGCTGAGCGTGCGGCCGATGGGTGCCTGGCTGGCGCCGCTGGCCAGCGGCAGCTTGCCGAGTCGCTGGCAGGCGTTTGACGCCGCCTTGCTGCGCCGCCTGGGGCTGAACGATGCCGGCATGGGCTGGCGCGACTACACGCTGGCGCTGCTGGCGTTCAATGTGCTGGGCGCCGTGTTGCTGTACGGCCTGCAGCGGCTGCAGGGTGCGCTGCCGTTCAACCCGCAGCAGCTGGGTGCGGTGGAGGCCGGTTCGGCATTCAACACCGCGGTGAGCTTTGTCGCCAATACCAACTGGCAGGGCTATGCCGGCGAAACGACCATGAGCTACCTGACGCAGATGGCCGGCCTCGCGGTACAGAACTTCCTGTCCGCGGCCACCGGCATCGCGGTGGCGTTTGCGCTGATGCGCGGCTTTGCGCGGCGCGAGAGCGGCGACATCGGCAATTTCTGGGCCGACGTGCTGCGCATCACGCTGTACCTGCTGCTGCCGCTGTCCATCGTGCTGGCGTTGCTGCTGGTCAGCCAGGGCGTGCTGCAGAACCTGTCCGGCTACCTCGGCTTCGAGGCGCTGGCCGGCCACGGGCAGACGCTGGCAATGGGGCCGGTGGCGTCGCAAGAGGCGATCAAGCTGCTGGGCACCAACGGTGGCGGCTTCTTCAACGCCAACTCCGCGCATCCGTTCGAGAACCCGAGCGAACTGTCCAACCTGCTGCAGATGCTGGCCATCTTCCTGATCCCGGCCGGGCTGTGCCATGCCTTCGGCCGCGTGGTTGGTGATCGCCGCCAGGGCTGGGCGATCTACATCGCGATGAGCGTGCTGTTCGTCGTCGCCGCCAGCGCCATCGCCTGGTTCGAGGCGCAGGGCAACCCGCTGCTGAGCGCACTGGGCGCCGACGGCGGCAGCGGCAACCTGGAAGGCAAGGACATGCGCTTCGGCATTGCCGGCAGCAGCCTGTTTGCCGCCGTCACTACCGCCGCCAGCTGCGGCGCGGTCAACGCGATGCACGATTCGTTCACCGCGCTGGGTGGCATGGTGCCGATGCTGCTGATGCAGCTGGGCGAGGTGGTGTTC
The DNA here is from genome assembly GCF_003633895.1 of Vogesella indigofera. Taxonomy (GTDB): domain Bacteria; phylum Pseudomonadota; class Gammaproteobacteria; order Burkholderiales; family Chromobacteriaceae; genus Vogesella; species Vogesella indigofera. Next base: position 744,293 of record NZ_RBID01000011.1, on the reverse strand, counting down.
GGCGGTGTCGGCTCCGGCCTGTACGGCATGCTGGTGTTCGCGGTGCTGGCGGTGTTCGTCGCCGGGCTGATGGTTGGCCGCACCCCGGAATACCTGGGCAAGAAGATCGAACCGTTCGACATGAAAATGGTGGCGCTGACCATCCTGGTCACCCCGTTGCTGGTGCTGGCCGGTACCGCCGTGGCGGTGGTGGTGGCACCGGGGCTGGCTGGCCTCGCCAATCCGGGCGCGCACGGTTTTTCCGAGGTGCTGTACGCGTTTTCGTCGGCGGCCAACAACAATGGCAGCGCCTTCGCCGGGCTGTCGGCCAATACCCCGTTCTATAACGCCATGCTGGGCATCGCGATGTGGCTGGGCCGCTTCGCGGTGATCGTGCCGGTGCTGGCACTGGCCGGCTCGCTGGCGGCGAAAAAACGGCTGTCGCCGACCCTGGGCTCGATGCCGACCCACGACGGGCTGTTCATCGGCCTCTTGATCGGCAGCGTGCTGCTGGTCGGCGCGCTGACCTACCTGCCGGCGCTGGCGCTGGGGCCGGTGGTCGAGCATCTGGCGATCTGGGCGACCCACTAGGAGAACAATATGTCCCATCATAAAAAAATGGTCTTGCCGCTGCTGGACGGCGCACTGCTGCGCCCGGCGCTGCGCGACACCTTTCACAAGCTCGGGCTGCGTGCGCAGCTGAAAAACCCGGTGATGTTCGTGGTCTACCTGGGCAGCATCCTGTGCAGCGTGCTGTGGGTGCAGGCGCTGCTGGGCCACGGCCAGGCGCCGGCGTGGCTGACCGGCAGCATCGCGGTGTGGCTGTGGTTCACCGTGCTGTTCGCCAACTTTGCCGAGGCGCTGGCCGAGGGCCGCAGCAAGGCGCAGGCGGCCAGCCTGAAAGGGCTGCAGAAGTCGACGTGGGCGAAAAAGCTGGCCGCACCGCAGCGTTACGGCGCCGAATTCGCCATGGTGGAGTCGTTTGACCTGCGCCGTGACGACGTAGTGCTGGTGCAGCACGGCGACGTGATCCCGTGCGACGGCGAGGTGATCGAGGGCATCGCCAGCGTGGACGAGTCGGCGATTACCGGCGAATCGGCGCCGGTGATCCGCGAATCCGGCGGCGATTTCAGCTCAGTCACCGGCGGCACCCGCGTGCTGTCGGACTGGATCGTGGTGCGCATCAGCGTCAACCCCGGCGAGACCTTCATCGACCGCATGATCGCGATGGTGGAGGGCGCCAAGCGCCGCAAGACGCCGAACGAGGTCGCGCTGACCATCCTGCTCCTGGCGCTGACGCTGATCTTTTTGTTGGTGACGGTCACCCTGCTGCCGTTTTCCGCCTACAGCGTGAACGCGGCCGGTAGCGGCGAAGTGGTGTCGCTGCCGGTGCTGATCGCGCTCTTGGTGTGCCTGATCCCGACCACCATCGGCGGCCTGCTGTCGGCCATCGGCGTCGCCGGCATGAGCCGGCTGATGGCGGCCAACGTGATCGCCACCTCCGGCCGCGCGGTGGAGGCCGCCGGCGACGTCGACGTGCTGCTCTTGGATAAGACCGGCACCATCACCTTCGGCAACCGCCAGGCGTCCGCCTTTGTCGCCGCCGCCGGCGTGAGCCAGGCGACGCTTGCCGAGGCGGCGTGGCTGGCGTCGCTGGCCGACGACACCCCGGAAGGCAAGAGCATCGTGGTGCTGGCGCAGCGGCTGACCGACGGCGCCGGCGGGCATCTCGATGACGCCAAGGTTGGCCGCAAGCTGCTGGCCGACCTGCACGCCGGGCTGACCCCGGCCGGCGCCAGCTTCGTGCCGTTCACCGCGCAAACGCGCATGTCCGGTATCAACCTCGACGGCCGTCACATCCGCAAGGGCGCCGCCGATGCGATCCGCCGCCATGTCGAGGCGCTGGGCGGCAGCGTGCCGCGCAGCCTGCTGCAACAGGTCGACACCATCGCCAGCCGTGGCAGCACGCCGCTGGTGGTGGCCGAGGGCGCGCAGGTGCTGGGCGTGGTCGAGCTGAAGGACGTGGTGAAGCCCGGCATCCGCGAACGCTTTGCCCAGCTGCGGCAGATGGGCATCAAGACGGTGATGATCACCGGCGACAACCGCCTGACCGCCGCCGCCATCGCCGCCGAGGCCGGGGTGGACGACTTCCTGGCCGAGGCGACGCCGGAAAACAAGCTGGCGATGATCCGCGACTACCAGGCGCGTGGCCAGCTGGTGGCGATGACCGGCGACGGCACCAACGACGCGCCGGCGCTGGCGCAGGCCGACGTGGCGGTGGCGATGAACAGCGGCACCCAGGCGGCGCGCGAGGCGGCCAATATGGTGGACCTCGACTCCAGCCCCACCAAGCTGATCGAGGTGGTGGAGATCGGCAAGCAGATGCTGATGACGCGCGGCGCGCTGACCACCTTCAGCCTGGCCAACGACGTGGCCAAGTACTTCGCCATCATCCCGGCCGCGTTTGCCGTCACCTATCCGCAGCTGAACGCGTTGAACGTGATGCAGCTGGCCAGTCCGGCCTCGGCGCTGCTGTCGGCGGTGATCTTCAACGCGCTGATCATCATCGCGCTGATCCCGCTGGCGCTGAAGGGCGTGCGCTACCGCGCGCTGGGGGCGGCCGAGCTGCTGCGCCGCAACCTGCTGCTGTACGGCGTCGGCGGGCTGTTGCTGCCGTTTGCCGGCATCAAGCTGATCGACATGCTGCTGTCCCTGCTGGGACTGGTCTGACCCCGCTGCCGGGCGGTCAACAACGCCCGGCAGCCGTAACCAAGGAGTGCCATTATGGCCACCACGACTTATCATCCCGCAGCCGCCGTCACGCTACCGCGCGCGGCAGTGCTGCGTCCGGCGCTGACCCTGCTCTTGTTTTTCACCCTGTTGCTGGGGCTGCTCTATCCGCTGGCGGTCACCGGCCTCGCGCAGCTGCTGCTGCCGGCGCAGGCCAACGGCTCGCTGCTGCGCGACACAAACGGCAAGGTGATCGGCTCGGCGCTGATCGGCCAGGCCTTCCACGGCCGCGGCGAATTCTGGAGCCGGCCGTCGGCCACCGCCGGTAACGCCTACAACGGCGGCGCCTCCGGCGGCAGCAACCAGGGGCCGGGCAATCCGGCGCTGCAACAGGCGGTCGCCGCGCGCATCGCCGCGCTGCGCGCCGCCCACCCCGGGCAGCACGGCCCGGTGCCGCTGGACCTGGTCACCACCTCGGGCAGCGGGCTGGACCCGCACATCAGCCTGGCGGCAGCCCACTATCAGGCACCGCGCGTGGCGCGCGAGCTGAAACGGCCGCTGGCGCAGGTCGAGGCCCTGATCGCCGCGCAGCGCGAGCAGGGCTGGTTCGGCAGCGCGCAGCAGGCGCGCGTCAATGTGCTACAGCTGAATCTGGCGCTGCGCCGGCTGGCGGCGGGCTAGGGCCGGTTAACACTTGTTTGATCGCGGCCGCCGCCCCGGCGGTCGCAACCCTCTTGACCGCCACAAGGTTGGCCGCAACGATTGCGGCCAACCTTGCGGCACGCTGGAGCAATGAATGATGGATGACGATTTGCGGCCCGATCCGGACGCGCTGCTGGCGGCGCTGCCGGCGCCGCGCGGCAAGCTGAAGCTGTTCTTCGGTGCCGCGCCGGGGGTGGGTAAGACCTACGCCATGCTGGCCGAGGCGCAGGAAAAGCGCGCCGCCGGGCTGGACGTGGTGGTGGGCTGGGTCGATACCCACGGCCGCGCCGAGACCGAGGCGCTGCTGGCCGGGCTGGACGTGCTGCCGCGCAAGCAGATCGCCTACCGCGGCAAGCAGGTGGCGGAGTTCGATATCGACGCGGTGCTGGCGCGGCGGCCGGCGCTGGTGGTGGTCGACGAGCTGCCGCACAGCAACGCACCCGGCAGCCGCCATCCCAAGCGCTGGCAAGACGTGGACGAGCTGCTGGCGGCCGGCATCGACGTGTACAGCGCGATGAACGTGCAGCATCTGGACAGCCTCAACGACGTGGTCAGCGGCGTGACCGGCGTGGCGGTGGCGGAGACGGTGCCGGACCACGTGTTCGACCGCGCCAGCGAAGTGCGGCTGGTGGACCTGCCGCCGGACGACCTGCTGCTGCGCCTGGCCGCCGGCAAGGTGTACCTGCCGGAAGTGGCGGAACGCGCCGCCGGCCATTTTTTCCGCAAGGGCAACCTGATCGCACTGCGCGAGCTGGCGCTGCGCCGGCTGGCCGACCGCGTCGACGGCCAGATGCGCGCGCAGCGCGAGGTGCAAAGCCGCGCACCGGTGTGGGCGACCTCGCTGGGCGTGCTGCTGGTGCTGGGCCACGGCGACGAAGACAGCGCGGTGCGCCAGGCGGCGCGGCTGGCGCGCGCGCTGTCGGCGCCATGGCACGCGGTGTGGGTCGATCGCGGCCACGCCGGCGCGGCGGCGCGCAGTAGCGTGCTGGCGGCGCTGGCACAGGCGGCGGAGCAGGGCGCGCACACGCTGGTGCTGGCCGGGCCGGCACCGGCCAGCCTGATCGCCGACTACGCGCGGCGCCACAACCTGTCGCTGCTGGCGCTGAGCCAGCGCGGCAACCGGCCGCGCTGGTTCTGGCGCGCCAGCCTGCAGCAGCAGCTGGCACAACGCGCGCCGGAGCTGAACTGCCTGATCCTGGCCGCCGGCGAGCGCAGACCCGCCGCCACGGCCGGCTGGCGCTGGCCGCGCGCGGGTGCCGGTGGCGGTGGCGGCTGGTGGCAAACTACGCTGGCCAGCCTCGCGCTCACCGCGGCCATGCTGCCGCTGCGCGGCGTACTGGATGCGGCCAACCTGGTGATGCTGTACCTGCTGCTGGTGCTGCTGGCGGCGGTGCGCTACGGCCGCGCGCCGGCGGCGTGGGCGGCGGTGCTGTCTGTGGCGCTGTTCGATTTCTTCTTTGTCGCGCCGCACTGGTCGTTCGCGGTGTCGGACATCCAGTACCTGATCACCTTCGCCGTGATGCTGACCGTGGGGCTGGTCGCCGGCCAGCTGGTGGCCAGCCAGCGGCAGTCGGCGGCGCAGGCCGGCCAGCGCGAGGCGCACACCCGCTACCTGTACGAGATGGCGCGCGAGCTGGGCAGCGCGCTCATGCCGGAGCAGGTTGGCGAGATCACCGGCCGCTTCCTGCAGGCCAGCCTGAACGCGCAGATCAGCCTGTGGCTGCCGGACGCGGAGGAACAGCTGGAGGCGCTGCCGGACACGCCGCTGGCGGTGGACGCGGCGCTGGTGCGCTGGTGCTTCGACCACCAGCAGGCGGCCGGGCAGGGCACGCACACGCTGCCGGATGCAGCGCAGCTCTACCTGCCGCTGCAGGCGCCGATGCGCACCCGCGGCGTGCTGGTGGTGGCGGTGCCAGACGTGCTGGCGCTGGCCGACCCCGACAACCGTCGCCTGTGCGAGGCGGTGGCGGCGCTGGCGGCGCAGACGCTGGAGCGGCTGCACTATATTGAAGTGGCGCAGCAGACGCTGCTGTCGATGGAATCGGAACGGCTGCGCCACTCGCTGCTGGCGGCGCTGTCGCACGACCTGCGCACGCCGCTGACCGCGCTGTCCGGCAACGCCGAGACCCTGCTGCTGGCCCTGCAGCGCGGCGGGCGCGCCGAGCAGGAACAGGCGGCGCTGCTGTTGGCGCAGTCGCAGCGCATCACGCGGCTGGTGACCAATTTGCTGGAAATGGCGCGGCTGCAGGCGGGCGGCGTCACCCTGCACCAGGACTGGCTGCCGGCGGACGAGGTGATCGGCACCGCCATCGCGGCGCTGGGCAACACGCTGGACGCACACCCGCTGCAGCTGGACATCGATCCGGCCTGCCCGATGCTGTACGGCGACGCCATCCTGCTGGAGCGGCTGCTGGTCAACCTGCTGGAGAACGCGGCCAAGTACAGCCCGGCCGGCAGCCCTATCCGCATCAGCGCCGCCGCCGAGGACGGCCGCATCCTGCTGCGCGTCGCCGATCGCGGTCCCGGCCTGCCGCCGGGCGATCCGGCGCGGCTGTTCGACGCCTTCAGCCGGGGCGAGCGCGAGTCGGCGATCAGCGGCGTCGGGCTGGGGCTGGCGATTTGCCGTACCATTGCCGATGTCCACGGCGCGCGCCTGAGCGCGGCCAACCGCCACGACGGCGGCGCCTGTTTCACCCTGTCCCTGCCGCTGCGTCCGCCGCCGGCACTGGATTTTGACCTGGAGAACCTGCCCTGATGCACGCCCTGACGGCACTGATCATCGAGGACGAAGCCGCCATCCGCCGCTTCGTCAGAAGCGCACTGGAAGACGAGGGCTACCGCGTGTTCGAGGCCGACACCGTGGCGCGCGGCCTGATCGAGGCCGGCACCCGCAAGCCGGACGTGCTGGTACTGGACCTCGGTCTGCCCGATGGCGACGGTGTCAGCCTGCTGCTGGATCTGCGCAGCTGGAGCAAGGTGCCGGTGATCGTGCTGTCGGCGCGTGTCGATGAGGTCGACAAGATCGCGGCGCTGGACGCCGGCGCCGACGACTACCTGACCAAGCCGTTCGGCATCGGCGAGCTGCAGGCGCGGGTGCGTGCACTGCAGCGGCGGCGCAGCGGGGACGCCGGCGAGGGCAACGGCAGCCTGGTTCGCCTCGGCGATACGGTGACGGTGGACCTGGCCAACCGCAGCGTCAGCCGTGACGGCGAGCCGCTGCACCTGACGCAGCTGGAATACCGGCTGCTGGCCACGCTGCTGGCCCATCGCGGCAAGGTGCTGACCCACCGCCAGCTGCTGCAGGAGGTGTGGGGGCCGGGTTACGTGGAACACAGCCACTATCTGCGCATCTATATGGCACACCTGCGGCAAAAGCTGGAGGCCGATCCGGCGCAGCCGCGCTTTTTGCGTACCGAAACCGGCGTCGGCTACCGCCTGCTGTAGAGCGCGGCGCGCGGCCAGCGTGGAGGAGACAAGCATGGACAAGCAAACACGATGGCCAGTGTGGCCGCTGGTGCTGCTGATGCTGGCCAGCCCGGCGCAGGCCGCACCGCGGGCGGAGCTGGTCGCCAGTGGACTGGAACACCCGTGGGCGGTGGCCTTCATTGATGGCGGGCGCATGCTGGTTACCGAGCGCCCCGGGCGCCTGCGGCTGGTGAGCGCCAACGGCCAGCTGGGCAAGCCGCTGGCCGGGCTGCCGCGCATCGACGCCGCCGGGCAGGGCGGCCTGCTGGATCTGATTACCGACCGCGACTTCGCCCGCAACCGCACGCTGTACTTCTGCTACGCCGAGCCGGCCGCCAGCGGCTACGGCAATTCCACCGCGCTGGCCAGCGCCCGGCTGGCGGACGACGCCAGCCGCCTGGAGCAGGTGAAGGTGCTGTTCAGCCAGCAGCCGAAATTCAGCAGCCGCGCCCACTTCGGCTGCCGCATTGTCGAGGCCGCCGACGGCACGCTGTTCCTGACGCTGGGCGACCGCTTCCAGCGCATGGCCGACGCGCAGACGCTGGACAATCACCACGGCAAGGTGGTGCGCGTGCGCAAGGACGGCAGCATTCCGCCGGACAATCCCTTCGTCGGCCGTGCCGGCGCGCGTCCGGAAATCTGGAGCCTTGGCCACCGCAATGTGCAGGGCGCCGCGCTGGGGCCGGACGGCCGGCTGTGGACGCACGAGCACGGGCCGCAGGGCGGCGACGAGCTGAACCGCCCCGAGGCCGGCAAGAACTACGGCTGGCCTGTGATCACCTACGGTGAAAACTACGGCGGCGGCCCGGTCGGTGCCGGCATGGCCCGCAAGGCGGGCATGGAGCAGCCGCTGTGGCAGTGGACGCCGTCGATCGCGCCATCCGGCATGGCCTTCGTGCGCGGCACGCGCTACGGCAGGGCGTGGCAGGGCAGCCTGCTGCTCGGCTCGCTGAAATTCCGCTACCTGTTGCGGCTGGAGCTGGCCGGCACGCGCGTGCTGCGCGAAGAAAAGCTGCTCACCGGCCTTGGCCAGCGCGTGCGCGACGTGCGCGAAGGCCCGGACGGCTTCATCTACCTGCTCACCGACGAGGACGACGGCCAGCTGTTGCGGCTGTTGCCGGGCTGAGTCCGGGCTGGCTCGGCTGTGTGCGGCTGTGTGCGGCGGCCGACTGGCAAGCGCAAAAACAAAGCGGCCAACCTTCAAAGGTTGGCCGCAGTGCTATCCGTTGCCGCTGCTTAATCGAACAGTTCTTCCCAGAAGCTCTTCTTGCGCTTGTAGTGGCGGTTGTCACCGTACTTGTCGTGCTGCGGGTAAGGCGGTTGCTGGTGGGGCTGTTGTTGCTGATAGGGCTGCTGCGGCTGGCGTGGCGGGTAGCCGGGCTGGGCGGCCTGCGCTGCGACCGGCTGCGCTGCTTGTGGCGCGGCAGTGGCGGCGGCCATATTGCCCAGCGAATGCTGGATGATCTTGTCCAGCTCGCCACGATCCAGCCACACGCCGCGGCACTGCGGACAGTAGTCGATCTCGATCCCCTGGCGTTCGCTCATCACCAGCGTCGTATCCTTGCAAACCGGGCAATGCATGGCTGTTCTCCTTGTTGATGGTGCCGGCCACCACTTTGGCGCCGGTGTGTCACAGACTGCGGCGGCCGGCTATGGTTCCGCCGCGGCGGCTGCGGCCAACGTTGGCCGGCGGCGGCAACGGCTTACGGCAGTGCCGGCGCGGCTGTACTGTCGGCTGGCGGCGGGCTGCTTGCCGCCAGTTCGATGCGGTTGCGGCCCTTGTGCTTGGCCAGGTACATCGCCTCGTCCGCGCGATGCAGCAGCGCTTGCGGCGCTTCCTGCGGCTGGCGTTGCGCCACGCCGATGCTGGCGGTCAGCGCGATGGCGGCCTCGCCGTGGCGCAGCGGCTGCATTTCCAGTGCGCCGCGCAGGCGGCTGGCGATGGCTTCGGCCTGTGCCAGCCGGGCGTTAGGCAGGAAAATCGCAAATTCCTCGCCGCCGAGACGGCCGATCACGTCGCCATCGCGCAGGCAGGCTTGCGCCACCGTCACGAAATGGCGCAGCGCGCGGTCGCCGAGCTGGTGGCCCCAGCTGTCGTTGACCTTCTTGAAGTGGTCCAGATCGACCAGCAGTACCGACAGCGGAAACGCCATGCGCTCGGCGTAGTGGCTGCCCTTGTCCAGCAGGGCGAGGAAGGCGCGGCGGTTGAACACGCCGGTCAGCGGGTCGCGGTCGGCGATGCGGCGCAATTCCAGCGTCACCTGTTCGTTGGCCAGCATCACGATGCCGAACGCCATCAGCACGATGGCGACGATGGATTCCACCACCACCAGGTGCGATACCGCGATGGCGTGCTGCGCGTCGAACAGGCCGTGGTTGTCGACGCGGAACAGCCACGGGCGCAGCAGCAGGAACAGCCCGTGCCCGCCGCTGGCCAACGCGTACAGGTAGCGGGCCGGGTGATCCTGCAGCCGGCCTTGGGCGATGGTGCGCGCGCACAGCAGGAACAGCGTGCCCACCACCAGGCTCATCAGCGTGAAGCGTGTCGTCTGCTCCGGCTGCACCACGGTAAACCAGGCCGCGGTCGCCAGCAGCAAGACGGCGCCCAGCACGCCGTAGCGTCGTGGCACCGGCGCGGCGCCGACATAGGCACGGGTGCCCACCCAGTTCAGCCACGCCATCAGGTAGGCCGACAGCTGTGCCAGCAGCACCAGCAGCAGTTCCGGCGCCACCGCGCGCAGCAGCAGGTTGACGCAGACCAGCAGCCCGAAGAAATAGGACAGCGTCCAGGCGCCCAGCCCGGCGATGCGCGGGTTGAAGCGCCAGGCAGCGGCCAGCATCAGGGTCATCACGACCATGAGGATTGCGGCAATGGCGACTAGCGTGGGACTGTGCACGTGCGGGGGTTCCTGGCAAAGCGGTTGGGGCAAGCAAACAGCCATCTAGCATAGCATCGGCATTGTGCGGGCATGGCCTTAATCAACGTCATTTTGGCCAGGATCAAATAATACTATTTGCATATGTGGTACGGCGGTGCGCGCGCCGCGCCGCGCTGCAACAGCTGTGCCAGCGTAGCGGGGGCTGGCCGCCAAGCCTGGCAGGTAGCGTGTCCGTCGTAGCGGGCCGGCCGCCGGTTGCGCTTGCCGGGCCGTCTCCTACACTTAGGGCACACCGGCTGTGCTGCCGCGCCTTGTGTTTGCCCGCTCCCGGCTGTCAGCGGGTGACGGCGACAGCTTGCCGTCTTGTTCACACCCGCCAGGTGTCATCCGCAGCGCTTGCGGCAGCCGGGTAGACACCCGTTGCATTGCAAGAAGGAGTGATCATGTCGACATCGACCTTGACACACCGTTGTCTGACCATCGCCATGGCGCTCGCCGTCATCGGCCAGGTGCCGGCGGTGATGGCCGCCAGCGATACCCAAATGATCAAGAGCGCGATGAGCGCCGCCCCGAAAAAGGTCAGCGCCGCGGCGACCATCGTCGCCATGGAGGCCGACGGCAAGATGCGCACCCTGCGCCAGGGCAGTAACGGCTTCACCTGCATGCCGGACAACCCGGCCACCCCCGGCCCGGACCCGATGTGCATGGACAAGGCGGCGATGGCGTGGGCGATGGCCTGGATTGGCCACACGACACCGGTCGCCGGCCAGATCGGTTTCATGTACATGCTGTCGGGGGGCACCGATGCCAGCAATACCGACCCGTACGCGGCGAAGCCGGATGCCGGCAACCACTGGGTCAAGACCGGGCCGCACGTGATGATCGTCGGCGCGGAGCCGGCGTTCTATGACATGTACCCCAAGAGTGCCACGCCGGATAGCAGCGTGCCGTACGTGATGTGGCCGGGTACGCCTTACCAGCACCTGATGATTCCGGTGGACTAAGCGACCGTGTGCGATGGGCGATGGCAGGCGGGCAGGCAGTGGCCGTTGCGGCGTGTTGCTGCGTGCCCACCTTGCCATTGGCCCTTCAATCCGGCAACGCGGGCGCACCCCGGTGCGGCGCGAGCTGCGAGCCGTGCACTTACAGCTCGCCGGCGTCCAGCGCCTGGGCGATGCGCCGCAATAGCGCGGTCTCGCGCACGATAGACAGCCCCATGCCGGCCGCGCCGCGCGCCAGCACCGCCTGGTTGTGGGCAATGGCGGCGTCCACGTCCAGCCAGCGCGGCTGCATGCGGTTGTTGATCTCGTAGGCTTCCATTTGCGGTGCGGCCAACGTGGCTGCGATGCGGCACACATAGCAGTAGGACAGCATGTGCAGCACGTCGTAGTCGCCACGCGGCGGGCGGAACTCGTCGATCAACCCAAACGGGCGCAGGATGCGGACATCGCGGGCGCCGGTTTCCTCCGCCAGCTCGCGCGCCAGCGCCAGCGCGTGGTCCTCGTTTGCCTCCACCCCGCCGCCCGGCAGGCTGTAGTCGTCGTAGCGGCCGGTATACAGCAGCAACAGCTCGCGTCTGCGCGCCACGATGCCGCGCACCGCCAGCCGCTGCTGCACCCGCGCAGTCGGCGTCGGTTGCAGGTGGTAAATGGTTTGCAGGTGGTTCATCTGTCGCCTCTCAAGCAAGGCGCTGTTTGTGCCGCAGCAGGCAGGGCGGCGTCAAGTGGCGGACAGAAGAAAAGCGGCCAGGGTTGGCCGCGTCAGGTGTCGTCCGCCGCCCGCCAGGGGCGCCGTCATTGAAGCTCGGTCAGTGCCACCTCGTACGATTGGCTGTCGGGGCGGTAGCTCACGCGATAGCCGGCGGGGTAGCTGCCACTCTTGCTGTAGCGGGCCGGGCGCGCCACCGGTGCGGAAAATACCGGCTTCGACTGCAGAAAAGCCAGTGACACCATCGGCTCGATGAAGGTCTGCTTCTTGTTGTGGTAGCCGTAGATCAGCGTGGCGGTGAACGGCGGTTGCTGGAATTCCGCCGCCTGGGGGTTGATGGCGTGCACGCCCATTTTCGGGACGGCCGTGCCCGGCGGCAAGATGTAGCCGGCGGGCAGCAGCTCGGCCGGCGGTTGCTGGCTCGGATCGGCCGATTCGGCGTCGCTGTTGAAATGCACCTTCATCGTCTCCGCCCGTTTTACCAGATAGAAGTGGAAATCGAAATGCGGCACGTCGTAGACCTTGGGTGGCGGGTGGCCGACGGCTTCCCAGTTGATGACCACGTGGTCGACTACCGTGCGCGGCCCCTTGGCCGGCATGCGCAGCAGGTAGGCCGGTGCCATGGCGGCGCCCGGCAGCCCGGCGAGCGCCTGTTCACTGAACACGATGCTGACGGCGACCGCCTTGCCGGCGGCGTCGGTGCGGACTTCGGTGTGCGCCTGGCCCTGGCCGAAGGGCACCGGCTTGCCGCGGTAAGTGGCGGACAGGTCGCCGGCGCTGGCCAGCAGCGGGCTGGCGGCCATCACCACGACGGCCAGCCAGGCCGGTGTTGCCGGTCTGGCGGATGCTTGCAGTGTCTTCATATTGCGTACCTCTTGCTGGTGGTGAGAGGAATGCGGAGCGTGTCACCAGAAGCTGGTGTGTTTGCATCTTAGTGAATGAGTCTGCTTTTGCCAGTGCCGGCTGCCGGGTGGGCGCAGCGAGACAGTAGCTGCCGGCCTGGTGCGCCATTGCGGCCAACCTTTTGCCGGGGGGCAATATTGGCCTGGGGCGGGACGCCAGCCGCCGGCCGGCACGCCGTCTGCCCCGGCCGCTCCGGCGCGACCGGTTCAGCCGGCCAGGCTAGGTAGCAGGCTGAAGCCGTTGCGGCTGCCGGTGGTCACGTAGCCGACCAGCTTGCTGTCGCGATGGGCCAGCGCGGTAAGGCCGTCGTCGCCCTCGCTGATCTGCCAGTCCAGCGCCGGCCCGTGGGTGACGCCCGCCAGCTGGATCGGATAGTGCGGCGTTTTCACCGCCACCGGCAGCGGGCCGAAGCGCACCGGCTGCGGCGTGCCGGCCAGGGTGCTGGCCAGTGCCCGCGCCGACAGCGTGATCGGCTGCAGGTAGGGCAGGATCTGGCCCTCGATCTCGGCGCAGTCGCCCAGCGCATAGACATTGGGCTGCGAGGTGCGCATGTAGCGGTCGACGCTGATGCCGCGTGCGGTCGCCAGCCCGCCGGCCAGCTCCAGCCGCGGCTTCAGCCCCGCCGCGCAGATCACGGCGTCCACGTTAAGGATTTCGCCATTGCTGAGCTTCACGTGGTAGCCCGTCGCCGCGCGGTCGATGCGGTCCACCGCGGTGCCGAAACGCATCGTCACCGGCGCCATGGCACGGTGCAGGCGCTGGCTGACCACCTCGGGCACCAGCCGTTCCAGCAGCCGGCTGCCGATGTCCACCAGCGTTACCTGCTTGTGGCGGGCGATGTCGTGGGCGATCTCGGTGCCGATCAGGCCGCCGCCGATGACCAGCACGCGCTCGCTGCGCTCGAGCTGCGCGACATAGCGACGGTATTGCTCCAGGTTGTTCAGGGTCAGGATGTCCTGCGCCGCGTCGCCACGGATGGCCGGCACGAAGGGCTCGGCGCCCACCGCCAGCACCAGGTCGCTGTAGGGGATCTGCACCGCGCCGGCGTGGACGAGTTTGGCGTCGAAGTCGATCGCGGTGACGAGGGTATTGGGGCGCACCATGATTTTCAGCTCGGCGGCGATGGCGGTGGCGTGCTGCTGCACCAGCTGCTCGGCCGCCATTTGCTGGCCGAAACCGTGGCTGAGCTGTGGCTTGGGATACTGCTCGCCGCCATCCTGGGTCAGGATGATGACGGGGGTGCTGGTATCAAGCTGGCGGAACGCCCGGGCCAGGGTGTAGCCGGCGTGGCCGCTACCGATGATGACGAGGGGTTTTTTCATCAGGAATCTCCGGGGACGGTTGTTTACGCGGGAACAAAGTCGCTCTTGCCCATGAAGCACACCGGGCACAGGAAGCTCTCCGCGACATCCGGCCAGGCGGTGCCGGCGGCCACGCCTTGCGAGGATTCGCCCTGTTGCGGGTCGTAGGCCCACGAGCAGGTCTTGCAGCGCATCTTGCCGCTGCCACAGCTGGCGGTATCGCTCGCCGCCAGCGGTTCGCGCTGACCCAGCTGCCCGATGAAGGCTTCGCCAAAGCGCACCGCCTGCGAGAGCGCGTCGTCGGTCGGCCGCCATTCCGCGGCGATGCCCTGGTTGAGTACGCGGAAGCCGGCGTCGTTCAGGCGTCTGGCGATGCGTTCCACCGCGCCGCCGCTCCAGCCTTGGGTGCCGAACGCCGCTGCCGCCTTGTTCCTGAAGCGCAGACCGGTCATCTCCTCGAGCAGGGCGGCGACGTGCGGCAGCATCACGTTGTTGACGGTCGGGCTGCCGACCAGGATGGCCCTGGACTTGAATACGTGGGTGAGCACGTCGTTCTTGTCGCTGTTGGACAGATTGAACAGCTTGATCACGACCTCCTGATCGGCGTTGCGGATGCCCTCGGCAATTGCCTCGGCCATCATGCGGGTGCCGTTCCACATGGTGTCGTAGACCAGGGTGATCTGGTTTTCCTGGTAGTCGTCGGCCCATTTCAGGTACTGCTCGACGATCTGGGTCGGCTTGTCGCGCCAGATGATGCCGTGGCTGGTGGCGATCATGTCGATCGGCAGGTTCAAGGCCAGCACTTCGTGGATTTTCTGGGTCACCAGCGCGCTGAACGGGGTCAGGATATTGGCGTAGTACTTGATGCACTCTTCCTGCAGTTCGACCGGGTCGCACTGGTCGTTGAACATCTGTGCGCTGGCATAGTGCTGGCCGAAGGCGTCGTTGCTGAACAGCACGGCGTCGTCGGTGAGGTAGGTGGCCATGCTGTCCGGCCAGTGCAGCATCGGCATCTCGACGAATACCAGCTGCTTGCCATTGCCGAGGTCCAGGCTGTCGCCGGTCTTGACGATCTTGAAGTTCCAGTCCTGGTGATAGTGGCCGCGCAGTGACTTGGCGCCGTTGGCGGTGCAGTAGATCGGGGTGTCGGGGATGCGCGCTATCAGCGCCGGCAAGGCACCGCTGTGGTCGATCTCGCCATGGTTGGCGATGATGTAGTCGATGGCGCCGAGGTCGACTTCTTTTGCCAAGTTGGCGACGAATTCTTCGGCGTACGGCGCCCACACGGTGTCGATCAGCGCGATTTTCTCTTCCTTGATCAGGTAGCTGTTGTAGCTGGAGCCGCGGTGGGTGCTGTATTCGCTGCCGTGAAATTCGCGCAGCTCCCAGTCCTGTTTGCCGACCCAGCGGATATTGTTCTTGACGGTGAAAGCCATGGTGGTGCTCCTTGAGGGGGTATAAGATTCGTCTGAGATGAATCTTATACCCGATAACATTCATAGAAAATGAATGTTATTAAGCAAAGTCCATTCGCTTGAGGCGCATCAAGAACGCGCGTTTCCGGCTGGCTTTTAGCGCAACGGCAGGCCGGCGTGATGCAAACCGCCGCAACCGGGCACTGGTCGGCAGGGTAGAATGGCGGCCCGAGTCCGGGTGCATAAGCTGCCGGATTGAACAACACTATGGAATGGTTCCGATCGTGCGATTGACCGCCTTTACCGACTACTGCCTGCGGGTAATGATGTACAGCGCGCTAGCGGGCGAGCGCCTGGTGACCATCAACGAGATCGCCCACGCCTACGACATCTCCGCCAGCCACCTGACCAAGGTGGTGCATTTTCTGGGGCAGCAGGGCTATCTCACCACGGTGCGCGGCAAGGGCGGCGGCATGCGGCTGACGCACGCGCCGCAGCAGGTCAACCTCGGCCAGCTGGTGCGGGCGGCGGAGGCCGACAACGTGCTGGTCGAGTGCTTTGATGCCGAGCACTCGCACTGCCGCATCGCCGCCTGCTGCCGGCTGTATCGCGTGCTGCATGCGGCGCAAGAGGCCTTCTATGGCGAGCTGTCACGCCACACCCTGGCCGATCTGCTGGTCCAGCCGGCGGGCCTTGGGCGCGCGCTCGGCATCGAAATCCATCCCGTCTCCGACTGAGCGATACGCGCTGCGGCCAACCTTGCGTGGCTACTTTCTGCTAGGGCAGCAGCGGCGGCAGCCGGCGCAGCACCGGGCTGGCCTTGACGATGCTGGTGGCGGTGGTGGCCAGCTCGGCAAAGCCGTCCAGGATCTCGTCCAGCTGTCCGATGTCGCGCAGCAGCAGGCGGGCGATGTAGCAATCCTCGCCGGTGACCTTGTCACACTCGGTGAACTGCGGCGTGGCGACGATGCGCGCCTCCAGCGCCTTGAGCTGGCCCGGCAGCGGGCGCAGCCGCACGATGGCCTGCAGGGTGTAGCCCCACTGCTGCCAGTCCAGCTCCGGGGTGTAGCCGCGAATGGCACCGTGTTCCTCCAGCCGCTTCAGCCGTTCCGACACGCTGGGGCCGGACATCTTCAGCTGCCGCGCCAGCTCGGCAATGCTCTGCCGCGCGTCCTGTTGCAGCAGCCCCACCAGCTGTACGTCGATCCAGTCTTTCATTGCAGGCAATCCTGTCTATTTGGTGATATTTACAAGGTAGCAAGCCGATTCTGCCTTGCAAAGTCCATTCAGCCGGCTGTGCGCGCTGCGTATGCTGTTGCACACTAGCCTGCAAGGAGAACCTGATCATGACACAACCAAATTTACGCACCGGCGTGCTGCAGATGCTGGCCGCCATGGCCCTGTCCGGCACCATCGGCTGGTTCGTGCTGCAATCCGGCCAATCGGTATGGAACGTGGTGTTTGTGCGCTGCGTGCTGGGTGCGCTGGGGCTGGGCTTGTACGCCTGGTGGCGCGGACTGTGGCAAACGTGGCCGTTTACCCGGGCCAGCCTGCTGTGGTGCATTGCCGGCGGCATCGCGCTGGTGGGCAACTGGCTGCTGCTGTTCAACGCCTATCACTACAGCTCGATCGGCATCGCCACCGTGGTGTATCACACCCAGCCGTTCTGGCTGCTGTTGCTGGGCCGGCTGCTGCTGGGCGAGGCGCTGACCGTGCGCAAGTTGGCCGCGGTGGCGGTGGCGTTTGCCGGCATGCTGCTGATCGTGCAGCCGGGGCAGGGCGCCGGCGGCGGGCTGCTGGGCATCCTGCTGGCGCTGGGCGCCGCCATGCTGTACGCGGTGGTGACGCTGATCAGCAAACAGCTGCCGAAGACGCTGGCGCCCACCCACATCGCCTGCGTGCAGACGCTGACCGGCGTGCTGCTGTTGTGGCCGCTGCTGGACAATGCCAGCCTGTGGGTGGCCGGCAGCCACTGGGGCTATCTCGCCACGCTGGGGCTGGTGCATACCACGCTGATGTACATCATCATGTACGCCGCCTTCCGCCAGCTGCCCACCCACTGGATCGGGCTGCTGGGCTTCAGTTACCCGGTGGTGGCGCTGCTGGTGGATTACCTCGCCTACGGCCGGTTGCTGGATGGCTGGCAGCTGCTGGGCGTGCTGCTGATTATTGCGGCCAACGTGTGGGGGTTGCAGCGGCTGCCGGCAGTGGCTGCCCCGCAAGCGGCAAAGGCCGGCGCCTGATCCTGAATCAATTGGCGACAGGCGGGCAATCCGTCTGCCGCCATGCTGCCGGCACGGCGGGCTTGCTACAATCGGCCACATTGCCAACGCCCCCGTATTCCTCATGCGCATCCTTCACACCTCTGACTGGCACCTCGGCCAGCACTTCATGGGCAAGACCCGCCAGGCAGAGCACCAGGCCTTCATCGACTGGCTGCTGCGGCAAGTGCGCGAGCACGCCGTCGACGCCGTCATCGTCGCAGGCGACCTGTTCGATACCGGCGCGCCGCCCAGCTACGCGCGCGAGCTGTACAACCGGCTGGTGGTGGCGCTGCACGGCAGCGGCACCGCGCTTGTGCTGCTGGGTGGCAACCACGACTCGGTGGCCACGCTGGGCGAAAGCCGGCCGTTGCTGACTTGCCTGGGCACCAGCGTCATTCCGGCGGTGGAGGCCGATCTCGAACAGCAGGTGCTGGTGTTGCCGCAGCGCGACGGCACACCCGGCGCCATCGTCTGCGCCATCCCGTTCATCCGCCCGCGTGACGTGATGCAAAGCCAGGCCGGACAGAGCGCCGAGGAAAAGCAGCTCACGCTGCAGGAGGCCATCCACCAGCACTATCAGGCACTGTACCGGCTGGCCTGCGCCCGGCGCGACGCGCTGAAGTTGCCGCTGCCCATCATCGCCACCGGCCACCTCACCACCGTTGGCGCCAGCGCCAGCGAATCGGTGCGCGAGATCTACGTTGGCGCGCTGGAAGCGTTTCCCAGCAGCGCCTTTCCGCCGGCCGACTACATCGCGCTGGGCCACATCCACCGCCCGCAGCAGGTGGGTGGGCTGGATCACATCCGTTACAGCGGCTCGCCGATCCCGCTGAGCTTCGACGAGGCCGGCCAGCAGAAGCAGGTGCTGCTGGTGGATGTCGACGCCATTGGCCTGCTGGGGGTGACGCCGCTGCCGGTGCCTCGCTTCCAGCAGCTGGTGTCGGTGAAGGGGGATCTGGCCACGTTGGCCGCCGCCATCACCGAGGCCGCCACACTGGGCAGCGCCGCGCAGCCGGTGTGGCTGGAGGTGCTGGTGCAGGGCGACGATTACCTGTCCGATCTGCAGGCGCGCATCCAGAGCATCACCGCCGAGCTGCCGGTGGAGGTGCTGCGCATCCGCCGTGAGCGCGGCAATGCCGCCGCCACGCTACAGGCAGAAGCGCGCGAGACACTGGACGAGCTGACGCCGTTCGACGTGTTCGACAAGCGGCTGCAACTGGAAACGCTGGACGAAACCTTGGCCGCACAGCTGCAGGCGCGCTACCGCGACATTGTCGCCAGCCTGCAGGAGGGCGAGGCATGAAGATCCTGACCCTGCGCCTGAAGAACCTGAACTCGCTGCAAGGCGAGTGGAAGATCGACTTCACCCGGCCGCCATTCCGGGGCAACGGCCTGTTCGCCATTACCGGCCCCACCGGCGCCGGCAAATCCACGCTGCTGGACGCCATCTGCCTGGCGCTGTACCACGAAACGCCGCGGCTGAAGACCATCTCCGCCAGCAGCAACGAGATCATGAGCCGCCACACCGCCGATTGTCTGGCCGAGGTGGAGTTCGAGGTGAAGGGCCAGCTGTACCGCGCGTTCTGGAGCCAGCGCCGCGCGCGTGACAAGGCCGACGGCCAGCTGCAGGCGCCGCGGGTGGAGCTGGCCGACGCCAGCGGCACCATCCTCACCACCCACATCAACGACAAGCTGAAGCGCATCGAGGCGATCACCGGGCTGGATTTCGCGCGCTTTACCAAATCGATGCTGCTGGCGCAGGGCGGTTTTGCCGCCTTCCTGAATGCCAGCGCCAACGAGCGCGCCGAGCTGCTGGAAGAACTCACCGGCAGCGACATCTACGGCCAGATTTCGCAGCGCGTGTTCGAACGGGCGCGCGACGCCAAGCAGGCGCTG
Source organism: Vogesella indigofera (assembly GCF_003633895.1). GTDB lineage: Bacteria > Pseudomonadota > Gammaproteobacteria > Burkholderiales > Chromobacteriaceae > Vogesella > Vogesella indigofera. The sequence continues at coordinate 725,052 of NZ_RBID01000011.1, read as the reverse complement.
GAGCAGTTGCAGGCCCGCGCCGACGGTGTGGAGCTGCTGCCGGAAGCACAGCGGCAGACGATGCAGCAGCAGACCGCGGAATTGACGTCGCAGCTGGCCGCATTGCAGCAGCAACAGGCGCAGACGCAGGTGCTGCGCCAGTGGCGGCATGAACTGACGCAGGCCGAACTGGCCGAGCAGCAGGCGCAGCTTGCCGAGCAGGCGGCGCAGCAGGCGATCGAACAGGCGCGGCCAACCTTGCAGCGCCTGCAGCACAGCGAGCCGGCGGCGGCGCTGCAGCCGCTCTATCAGGCGTGGCAGGACGCCGCCGCGCGCCAGCAACAAATCCGTGAGGCCGGCAACAGCTTGCAGGCGCAGCTTGCCGACAGCCGGCAGCAGTCGATCGCCGCCCACTGGCAGGCCACGGCCATCGCCACCGCGCTGGCCACCGGCGCCCGGCAGCAGTGCCAGGCGCTGCAGGAGGAATTGCAGGCACGACAGGCGTGGCTGGCGCAGCACGCCAATTTTGCGGTGCTGGGTGAACGCCTCAGCGGCTGGCACAGCGAGCACAAACAGCTGCAGCAGGCACAACAAGCGCTGCTACAGCTGCAAACCCAGCGGCAGGCGCAGCAGGACGGGCTGGCCGCGACCGAGCGCCGTCTGGGCGAGCTGGACAAGGCGCTGCAGCACGCCACCATCCAGCACCAGCAAAGCCGGCAGACGACGCTGGCCGCCGAGCACGCGGCGGCCGAGCTGTTGCAGGGCCAGACGCTGGCCAGCCTGCGCGAGCGCTGGCAACTTGGCCAGCAACAGCTGCAGTCGTGGCGGCAGCTGGGCCAGCTGGCCAGCCAGCTGCGCCAGCACGCCGCACAAGACACGCAGCTGCAAGGCGCGCTGGCCGATGCCCGCCAGCAGCTGGCGGCGCAGCAAGCGCGGCGCGACGGCCTGCGGCAGGACTACCGCACGCTGAAAGAGCAGGTGGACGACAAGCGCCGGCTGTTGCTGCTGGAACAGCGTATCCAGAGCCTGGAAGCACACCGCGCCGCGCTGCAGCCGGGTGAGGCCTGCCCCCTGTGCGGCTCGCTGGAACACCCCGGCATTCACGCCTATCAGGCGCTGACCGTCTCCGACACCGCCCGCGCGCTGCAGGAGAAAGAAGCCGCGCTGCAGCTGCTGGAGGAGCAGGGCCGCACCGTCAACGGTGAGCTGGTCAAGCTGGAAGAACGCCTTGTCCAGCTGCAGGGCGCACTGGACACCCTGGCCGACAACCGGCAGCAAGCGCAAGCCGCCTGGCAGGCACAGGCCGCACCGCTGGGGCTGGATGACAGCGGCTGGGCGCAGCAGGAACCATTGCAGCAAGGGTTGCTCGGCGCCGAGCAGCACGACGCCGCCCTCAACCGCACGCTGCAGCAGGCGGAGCTGGCGCAGCAAAGCCTGGTCACCGCCCGCCAGCAGGAAGCACAGCAGGCCGCGCAACTGCAGCAAGCCGGCCAGCAGCACCAGTTGCTGCTGCAGGAAAAGGCGCATGCGGAACAAGGCGTGGCCGAGCTGCAGCGCCAGCTGGCCGCCACCGCGCAACACATCGAACAGACTGGCGCAACGTTGGCCGCAGCCATCGCCGCCGCCGGTTTTAGCACCACCGGGTTGGCCAGCGACGGCGACATGGCGGACTGGCTGGCCGCGCGCCAGCAAGACTGGCAACACTGGCAGGCGCAGCAGCAGGCGCAACAGCAGCAACAGGGCGCGCTGCTGCAACAGCAGGCGCGCAGCGAACAGGCCGCCACGGTGGCGCAAGGCTGGCAAGCGTGCTGGGACAAGCTGGCCGCCTCGGCGCCGGTGGACTGCGACGCGGCCGCCGCTGACGAGCCGGCACTGGCGCACTACGCCGCGCAAGCGGAGCAGCTGGCGGCGCAGATCGCCAGCCTGCAGGGGCAGCAGGCACAGCTGGCGGCCGATCTGCAGACGCAACAGCAGCAGCATGAGCGCGCCGAACAGGCATGGCTGGCCGCACTGGCCGCCAGCCCGTTTGCCGATCCGGCCGCCTTCCTGCAGGCGCTGTTGCCGGCAGACGAGCGCCAGCGGCTACAGGCGCAGCAGCAACAGCTGGAACAGGCGCTGCAACGCAGCCAGGCGGTGCGGCAAACCGCGCTCGCCACGCTGACAGCGCTGCAGCAACAGGCGCTTAGCCCGCTGTCGCTGGCCGAGCTGGACGCCGCACTGGCGGCGCTGGACGCGCAGCGTCAGGCGCTGTCCGGCCAGCAGGGTGCGTTGCAGGCGCTGCTGCACGACGACGCGCAGCGCCGCGACAAGCAGCAGGCGCTGTTCTTGCAGATCGAACGGCACAGCGCCGATGCCGACATCTGGCAGCGGCTCAACAGCCTGATCGGCTCGAAAGAGGGCGACAAGTACCGCAAGTTTGCCCAAGGGCTGACGCTGGATCACCTGATGCACCTCGCCAACCGCCATCTGGCACGCCTGCACGGCCGCTACCTGCTGCAGCGCAAGGCCGGTGGCGAGCTGGAACTGGCGATCGTCGACACCTGGCAGGCCGACGCCACCCGCGATACCCGCACCCTGTCCGGCGGCGAGAGCTTCCTGGTCAGCCTGGCACTGGCACTGGCGCTGTCCGACCTGGTGAGCCACAAGACCTCCATCGACTCGCTGTTCCTCGACGAAGGCTTCGGCACGCTGGACGGCGACACACTGGAAGTGGCGCTGGACGCGCTGGACAGCATCAACGCCAGCGGCAAATCCATCGGCGTCATCAGCCACGTGACGGGCATGCAGGAGCGCATCGCGGTGCAGATCGTGGTGAAGAAGGGCAGCGGGCTGGGGCAGTCCAGCCTGCAGGTGGTGGGCTAGGGCAATGCGGCCAACCTTGCGGCAGGGTTGGCCGCAAAGCCTTACAGGCGGGTGATGGTCTGCGCGGCCGGCAGCCGCGACTTGGGCAGCGTGGCGTTGAAGTCGTCGGTAGCACGGCGACCCAGCGCGACGATCAGCGACGGCACCAGCCCTTGCGCCCGCAGATCCAGCGCCCCGGACAGCGCCTGCTGATCGAAACCCTCTATCGGGCAGGCATCCAGCCCCATGGCGGCGGCGCCCAGCAGCAGGGTGCCGGCGGCGAGATAGGTCTGTTTTTCCATCCAGTGCGCGGCGTCCCGCAGCTCGTAGCGGTGCAGGTTGACGAAGTGGCTGCGGCCGCGATGCTGGCCGGCGCGGATGTCGGCATTGGCAAAGCGGCCATCGCGGTCCTCCTGCTCCAGCAGAGTGGCCAGATGGGCGTCGTCCAGCTGGGCGCGGGTGCAGAACACCACCACCCGCGCCGCGTTCAGGATCTTGCCTTCATTGAAGCTGTAGAAACCTTGCGTCGCCTGCGCGACACGCGCCTTGCCCTCGGCGCTGTCGGCCAGCACGAAGTGCCACGGCTGGGCATTGGTGGACGACGGGCTGAAGCGCAGCAGGCTCTCGATGTCGGCGGCTTGTGCGGCAGTCAGGCGGAATGACGGATCAAAGGATTTGGTGGTGTAACGGGTTTGAACCAGATCGGCGATGTGCATGATGACTCCTTGCTGTCAGTGTGCGTGCCATCATGCTTGTGAAAATTTATTTGATAAACGGCGTATTATTTGCATAACTATCAAATAAAATTTGAACATGAAAGCACTGCATCCTCTCGACATCATGGTGCGTACCGCCGAAACCGGCAGTCTGACCGCCGCCGCGCACGCGCTGGGGCTGACGCCGGCGGCGGCCAGTGCCGCATTGAAACGGCTGGAAGCGGAGCTGGGCGCGCGCCTGTTCGTGCGCTCCACCCGCCATCTGCGGCTCACCCCGCAGGGCGAACAGTTTCTGCCGCAGGCGCAGCAGATGCTGGCGCTGTGGGCGTCGGCACAGCAGGCGGCGCAAGGTCAGGCGGCGCTGCGCGGCCTGCTGCAGTTGTCGCTGCCCTCCGACCTTGGCCGCAACGTGCTGTTGCCGTGGCTGGACGATTTCCTGGTGCAGCATCCGCAACTGTCGCTGCGCCTGCAGATGGGTGACCGGCTGGCCGACGTGTATCGCCAGCCGGTGGATCTGGCCATCCGCTACGGCACGCCGGCCGATTCCTCGCTGGTGGCCTTGCCCCTGCTGCCGGACAACCGCCGCGTGCTGTGTGCGGCTCCTGACTACCTTGCACGCCACGGTACGCCCCGTACGCCGGCCGACCTGAATGGTCATGTCTGTCTCAGCTACATGCTGGGCGATAGCCTGCATCAGCAGTGGTCGTTTGACCGCGACGGGCAACAGGAAAGCATCACGCTGCCTGGCCAGCGCATGGCCGACGACGGTGATGTGGTGCGGCGCTGGGCGCTGGCCGGCAAGGGCATCGCCTACAAGTCGATGCTGGACGTGGCCGACGACCTGCTTGCCGGCCGGCTGTTGCCGCTGTGTCCCCACTGGCAGGGCGAGGCGGCGCCGCTATGGCTGATCTGCGCCGACCGCCGCGCGTCCGGCACGCTGGCGCAGGCGCTGCGGGCATTTTTGCTACCGCGTATGCAGGCGCGCTGGCAGGGCGTGCAAAACCTGCTGGCCGCTGCCGCCGAGCCACGGCGCTGACTCGCACCCAGCCGGCAGACCACAGGGCGCCACAAAAACCGCCATCCGTTAACGGCTGGCGGTTTTTTCTGGGACAGATGCGGACATGTCTGGTTTAGTTGGCGGCCGGCAGCGGGCGATACCACCACGGCGAATCGGCCGGCAGCAGCCTGCCCGCATCGATCATCGGGTTATCCAGCTCGATGACGCGCCGCTGCGACAGCCTGGCCCGCTGCAGCAGCGTGTCGAAGTGGGCATGGAACAGCCGGTCGAAGCTGCCGTCGGCCTGGGCGCGGAGCAGGCCCTGCCAGATGTGTTCGGCCAGATAAGGCTTGCGCGGCGTGACAAAAAAGTATTCGGCGGCCGGGTAGCGCAGCACGATGAAACGGTCGACCGTCAGGCCGAGTTCGGGGCGCGCATCCACCTCGGCCCAGGCCTCGGCCACGCCGCGCGGAAAGTAGTCGAAGCGTTTGACCACCAGCATCCTGAACAGCGAGTCGTACTGGCTGGCCGTCATCACCGGTAGGCCGCTTTCCCGCAAAATGCGGGTGTCCGGCCAGTCGTGCTCCTGGCCGGCGGTAAAGTAGCGCAAGTCCTGCACCGTCTGCACATTGGCAAACTGTGCCGCCTTGTCCTGCCGCACGATGGCTATCCGCCAACCCAGCAGGCCCTTGTCCACGGGAAAGCGCACCGGCAGCAGCAAGGCTTCGCGTTCGCGGGTGGTCATGGTCCACAACACGTCGATGTCGCCGCCAGCGCCCATGGCGCGCGCAATCGACCGCCCTTGCAGCATCTGCGGCAAGACCGGCATCAGCGTATAGGCCTGGCCGCTTTTATCCAGTGCCAGTTGCAGCGCGGCACGGAAGAAGCGCTTGTTCGGGTCCGGATAGTCGGGAAAGCGAACGATTTCCGCCGCCAGTGCGGTGGCGGCCCAGCAAGCGGCCAGTATCAGTAGTACCCGGTGGGCAAGCTTGCGCATGGCGAGGCATTCCGGTCAGAGTCTGCTTCATCATATGGCGGCAGCAACCATACCGCCAGGCGGGTTGCTCAGTCCGCTTGCCTGGCCTGGTCGCTGCGATTGCGGCGCAGCAGGCGGCTGTGGTCGATGACGTCGGCGGCGCGGGCACGCAGTTGGCCGCAGCCGCCGTCGATATCCTGGCCGGCGGAATCGCGCACCTTGGTCAGCACGCCGTTGTCGTGCAGGTAGCGCTTGATCTGCTGGATGCGTTCGGCGGACGGGCGCTGGTAGTGGTCGCCGTCCACACTGTTGTACGGGATGATATTGAGCACACCGTACTTGCCGCGCAGCAGCTGCACCGCGGCGTCCATTTCTTCCTGTGTGTCGTTGATGCCGGCCAGCAGCGTCCACTGGTACTGGATCGGGTAGCCGACACGGCGCGCGTAGTCCTCGCCCAGCGCCACCAGCTCCGCCGGCTCGTAACGCGGTGCGCGCGGCAGCAATTGCGCGCGCAGCTCGGCATTGGTGGTGTGTAGCGACAGCGCCAGCGCCGGCTTGACCTGCTGCTGTGGCAGGCGCTCGAACACGCGCGGATCGCCGACGGTGGAGAACACCAGATTCTTGTGGCCGATATTGCCGTCGGTGCCCAGCAGGTTGATGGCGTCCAGCACGTTGTCGATATTGTGCGCCGGCTCACCCATGCCCATGAACACCACCTTCTTTACCGGGCGGATGCGCCGCGCCAGCGCCACCTGCGCCACGATCTCGGCGCTGCCCAGCTGGCGCAGCAGCCCGCTCTTGCCGGTCATGCAGAAGGTACAGCCCACCGCACAGCCCACCTGGCTGGACACGCACAGCCCGTCGCGCGGTAGCAGCACGCTTTCCACCATCTGGCCGTCATTCAGCGCCACCAGCAGCCGCAGCGAGCCATCCGCCGCCGGGTGTTGTGATTCGATGCGCGCCAGCCCATCCAGCTGCGCCGTGAGCGGCGGCAGGCCGTTACGTACCGCCAGCGGAAAGTAGTGCTCGCCCTTCTGGTGACGGGTGCCGCTATCCAGCGGCTGGCCTTTCAGCCACGCACGGTTGATGCGGCCGATATGGCAGGGACGGGCGCCGAGATCGGCGAGGGCTTGGTGGAATTCCTGGAGTCGCATGGGATCGGTTCTGTAAAGCCGCGCAAGCCTGGCCGCGCGTTGGAAAACAAGGCGCACAGGGTAGCGCAAGTCGCGGCAAAACGGGCGGGGGATTACGGATTGGCGGGCGGGCTGCGCTTGCGGCCAACGTTGGCCGCAAGCGTATCGGACTAGCGTGCGATCAGAACCTGTCTACGATCTCGCGAGCTAGAGCGAGACAAGGAAAAAACGACTGAGGAAGCGGAGTTTACAAGTCGTAAATGAGCATTCCGAAGGCGTTTTTAACGCCGTTTCGCCGAAGCGCAGCAGATCGTAAACAGGTTCTTAGGCCGGCGTGGCGGCCTCTTGCGCCTGCAGCTTGTCCTGGGTGCGGGTATCGAAATCGCTGGCGGCGTGGCGCTCGTGCAGCTGCTCGCTCAATTCGCCGCGCAGGCGGTTCACCATGCGCCCGCGCTGCACCGCCGGCCGCGCCGCCATCTCGTTTGCCCAGCGCAGCACGTGCGGGTAGTCCTGCACCTGCAGGAACTCCGCCGCGCCATACAGGTTGCCGCGCACCAGCTCGCCATACCACGGCCACACCGCGATATCGGCAATGCTGTACTCGTCGCCCGCCAGCCAGCGGTTTTTCGCCAGGTGCCGGTCCAGCACGTCCAGCTGCCGCTTGGCCTCCATTGCGAAGCGGTTGATCGCGTATTCGAACTTCTCCGGCGCGTAGACGTAGAAATGGCCGAAACCGCCGCCCAGGAACGGCGCGCTGCCCATCTGCCAGAACAGCCACGACAGGCATTCGGTGCGGGCCGCCAGATCCTGCGGCAACAGCGCGCCGAACTTCTCCGCCAGATACAGCAGGATGGCGCCGGATTCGAACACCCGCTGCGGCTCGGCACCGCTGCGATCCTGCAGCACCGGGATTTTCGAATTCGGGTTCAGCCCGACAAAGCCGCTGCCGAACTGCTCACCCTCGTGGATGCGGATCAGCCACGCATCGTACTCGGCGCCGCGATGGCCCAGCGCCAGCAGCTCCTCCAGCATGATGGTCACCTTCACGCCATTGGGCGTGGCCAGTGAATACAGCTGCAGCGGGTGCTCGCCCACCGGCAACGCCTGCTCGTGGGTCGGCCCGGCGATCGGGCGGTTGATGTTGGCAAACTGGCCGCCATTGGCCTGATCCCATGTCCAGACGCGGGGCGGGGTGTAGCGCGATTCGCTCATGAGCAGAAGTCCTGTCGGTGTGCCGCTAAGGGCGGGGAAGGAAAGGCGGCCACGGCCGCCACATGCTGGACAGATGGGGCTGGCGGGCGACAATTAAAGGCGCGGTCAGTGGCGCGATACAGAACAGTGTGTGCTGCAGGAGGGCTTGCGGCTAAGGGTGGTGGCATCCGTGGTGGTATAAATAAAGGTGCGTCGCCCGGCTGGCCGGGTGACGGTACTCTACGGGGTGGCGCGCGGTACGGCTGGGCTAGTTCAGCAGGCCGGCTTTCCGATGGCAGATGATCCAAAAAATATCAACATGCCTAAAATGGCGACAGCAGAAAGCAGGAATGATAAAGGTATTTTGTCTCTTAGGAGTTTGAACTTCAAATGATCATCAATCCAGTCAATCTGATGTTCCCAAAAAAATTTATAGTGGGCATACCAATTGCTAAACATAATTTGATGATGCATGCTGGTATTGTTGTACTCCTTTTCCAGTTGATCAAGTTCAGCTACGTAAGCATCAAGTGGACCTTGCTCTGCGCGTACCTTTCCATGAAGAATTTTTAGTGCGTTAAATAGTTTAGTTAGGTGTTTTCCTGCGTTTGCATATTCCGATTTTTTTGGGTCGTATACGGTTATGTACATACCTATCACGCCCAAAATAATGAATGTGGCTGAAAAGAATTTGGCATTTAATGCTTCAAATATCAATGCATAAATACCAAATACCAATGATATAAATCCAATTAGACCAGGCATTTTGGCTACAATATCATAGGTGGCAAAATTCTTTTTTGCACCGAAACCGACGTTGTATGCAGTTTGTGCAATGTGTTTTAAAAGATCGTCTTTATTCATGATGGTCACTCAATTGGAACATCGATCCTGTTTCTGGCAACAACTACATTGTTTTTGACAATATAGCACTCAACAATGTGCTCGCCTTTGAAGTCACTATTTTCAATTTTCTGTAGGTTGCCTGAGTCCAGTTGAATCTGCCCGCGAATGCAATTTCGGCGTTGAGCTTCTGTGCCTCTATTTAGCACCTTCCATTTTAAAGTGTATGGGTGCGGTATGTTTATTGGCTCAGCAGTGAATTTTAGATTTTTATTTGGTTTTAAAGCTATTTTTCGCGTGAGCCAATAGCTCAGTGGGTGTTCACGAAAACCATTCTGAGATATGTCACAATCAAGATTTATTTCGTAACGGACATCGATAGGGTGAAGATCTTCGATAAATTCTTCAGTGTTGTTCCATGACCTCGCCCTTGCACTTTCTGTTGTGACTGCAGGCTTGGTAGGGAATGGTCTTCCATATACTTTTTTCCATTTTTCGTAAGCGGCATCAGTGCCGTCTGCTTCAATAGCCGCTAGGCAAGCTTCGTATGCTTTCTTAGCTTTCTTTTGAAATGGCTTTTTCACTTTTACATCTTGACCACTACCTAGCGCCTGATAGTGATCTCGATTGGGTTGATCCATTAAGTATTTGAAGAAATCGCGACTCATCCAGTCGTAGTAGGCGTAGCTCTTATCATCGTATTCATTGGTGGATTTTAAGAAATTATATGCCAAAGTATCAATTAAAAGCCCTCCCATGCCAACACCGTGCTTGTTTTTCCAAGATCTCACCATTTTGCAAAGTTTACGAAGGTTTTTGTTTTTTTGATTGACAAATTCCGTCATTGCTGCGATTTCTTGTCTTGGCTTGGTGTTCTTCCAGCTGCCACCGTTATAGGTGTCTGGATATTTGAAGTAGCTCTGACCTTTGTCATCATACTCTTCAAAAACAGGCTGAACTTCAACATGGAAGTTAGTATAGGTAACGGTAACAACTAAGCGATCTACACGAATATCTGTCTTGGGATATCGATCTTTGATTGCATTCTTTGTGTCGTTCAGTAGTTTGGTCTGGCCGCCAGTTCCTTTGTAGTTTTCCCACTCGCTTTTCGGCATAATGTAAAGCATATCTAAATCAGAAATGCCCTTGATGCCGGTGTGCCGGCCATATGATCCAACCTGAAGGCTGTTGGCCGTTTTTGAATCGGTGTCACGAAATTTTTGATTTAGGCTGGAAGTGATCTCGCCATAGCGATAACTAATATCCTCAGCATTATTGATCTGGATATTACTTAGAAAGTCTTGAAACATAGTCGATGTAGACATTATCACTCCCTTGCTTTGAAAAATTGGCACTGAATCAACGCAAGCTTCTCAATTTAGCAAAATGCCAAACAATATAACATTGTACTAATAATATTCTATATTCATGTAGGCAAAAAAAGGCATGGGGTTCCCATGCCTTAAAAATTAATCCCAGCTCAGCGCCCCGCCAGTCTGATATTCAGTCACCCTCGTCTCAAAGAAATTCTTCTCTTTCTTCAGGTCGATCATCTCGCTCATCCATGGGAACGGGTTGTTCACGCCGGGGAACAGCTGTTCCAGGCCGATCTGCTGCATGCGGCGGTTGGCGATGAAGCGCAGGTATTCCTTGAACATGCTGGCGTTCAGGCCCAGCACGCCGCGCGGCATGGTGTCTTCGGCGTAGGCGTATTCCAGCTCGACCGCGTGCTTGAACAGTTCGGTGATCTCGGCCTTGAATTCTTCGGTCCACACTTCCGGCTGTTCCAGCTTGATGGTGTTGATCAGGTCGATGCCGAAGTTGCAGTGCATGGACTCGTCGCGCAGGATGTACTGGTACTGTTCGGCGGCGCCGGTCATCTTGTTCTGGCGGCCCAGCGCGAGGATCTGCACGAAGCCGACGTAGAAGAACAGGCCTTCCATGATGCAGGCGAACACGATCAGCGATTTGAGCAGGGTCTGGTCGGTTTCCAGGGTGCCGGTCTTGAATTCCGGATGGCACAGCACGTTGATGAACGGCAGCAGGAATTCATCTTTGTCACGGATGGATTTGATTTCGTTGTAGGCGTTGAACACTTCGCCTTCGTCCAGACCCAGGCTTTCCACGATGTACTGGTAGGCGTGGGTGTGGATGGCTTCGTCGAAGGCCTGGCGCAGCAGGAACTGGCGGCATTCCGGGCTGGTGATCTGGCGGTAGGTGCCGAGCACGATGTTGTTGGCGGCGAGCGAATCGGCGGTGACGAAGAAGCCGAGGTTGCGCTTCACGATGCGCATTTCGTCTTCGGTCAGCTGGCCGGTTTTCCACTGTTCGATGTCACGCTGCATGTTCACTTCTTGTGGCATCCAGTGGTTAGCGCACTGGGCCAGGTATTTTTCCCACGCCCATTTGTGCTTGAATGGCACCAGCTGGTTGACGTCGGTGGTGCCGTTGATCACGCGCTTGTCGGCGGCGCTGACGCGCTTGGTGCCGTGGGTGTCCAGGGTGTTGGCCGGGGTTGCGGTCGGGATCGGGTCTTCAAAGCTCAGCATGTAGGCTCCAGTAATATTTCAGGTGTTCACGTATTGTTTGCGGCCAACCTTGGGTTGGCCGCCTGTTTTTCAGGTGGCAGCGCACGGCTGTCACCGGTGATTCAGTTGCTGCGCCCGGCCTTGCCGCTGAATGGCTGCAGGCGGATGGCGCTCAGGTCATTGATCTTCCACACGCGGCGCATGTGGCCGAAGTCGCGTTTTTGCTCGTCGACAAATTCCACGTCCGGCCGGTAGTCCAGATTGAAGCGCAGCTGGCCGAGGTAGACGGTTTCGCCGGTGCGTACTTCAAACGGCTTGTCGAGGCGAAAGCTGGCGTAGCCCTTGTAATTGAACACAAGGTCGTCGCCCGGATCGTCGTTCCAGCGCGCGTAGCCGGTTTGCAGCTGGTAGCGGCCCGGTGGCAGCGCTAGCATTTGCAGCTTGCCGTCTACCGGCGTCATGCCTTCTTCGCCAAATACGGTATCGGTGCCGAAGTTGGCGTACACGATGCCGTGCTGGCCGTTGTCCAGCCCGCGCCAGCTCAGGTTGGCCGTAGCGTAGCCAGGGTTGTAGGTGCGCACGGTCATGGAAAACACGGCGTAGCCCAGGCCCGCGGGCGGCGTCAGCGACCCGTGCAGGGTGTCGGCCATGGTGGTGCAGCCTGCCAGCAGGGCGACGGCACATAGTGTCGGTAAGTGGCGCATGGTGCTCTCCTTGACGACTTGTTCCTGCTGCTTGGACTGGACGACAGCTTGCCGGGTTCGGCTCATTCCTCAGCCGCCTCGCGGGAAGCGGCTGAGGGATGAAGGTTGGCCGCATGCGGCCAACCTTGGGCGGGACACAGCCTTGCGGCCGTGCCCACGCGGGGACAACTTACTGGCAGCTCTCGCAGTCAGGGTTGTCGATGGAGCAGAACTTGGCGTCGGTGGCCGGGGTGTTGTCCACTTCGGCTGCCGCAGCAACCGGGGCCGAGGCCACGGCGTTCAGCTCGCCGCCACGACCGGTGGATTTCTCCGCCGAGCTGGCGCCCAGGGTGCGCAGGTAGTAGGTGGTCTTCAGGCCACGAATCCATGCGTACTTGTACAGCTCGTCCAGCTTCTTGCCCGATGCGCCGGCCAGGTACAGGTTCAGCGATTGCGCCTGGTCGATCCACTTCTGGCGACGCGAGGCGGCATCCACCAGCCATTTCGGGTCCACTTCGAACGCGGTGGCGTAGATGGCTTTCAGCTCGGCCGGTACGCGGTCGATGCGGCCCAGGCTGCCGTCGAAGTATTTCAGGTCGGCGACCATCACTTCGTCCCACAGGCCCAGTTTCTTCAGGTCACGCACCAGGTATTCGTTGGTGACGGTGAATTCGCCGGACAGGTTGGATTTCACGAACAGGTTCTGGTAGGTCGGCTCGATCGAGGCGGACACGCCGATGATGTTGGCGATGGTCGCGGTCGGGGCGATAGCCAGGCAGTTGCTGTTACGCATGCCGTGTTCGGCGATGCGCTTGCGCAGCACGCTCCAGTCCATGCGCTCGCTGCGGTCCACTTCCAGGTAGCCGCCGCGTTCGGCCGCCAGCAGGTTGATGCTGTCGTGCGGCAGGATGCCGCGATCCCACAGGCTGCCCTTGTACGACGGGTAGCGGCCACGCTCTTCGGCCAGCTCGGTGGAGGCGAGGTAGGCGTAGTAGGCGACGGCTTCCATCGATACGTCGGCGAGTTCCACCGCCGCGTCGGAGGCGTAGGCGATGCGCATCTGGTGCAGGCAGTCCTGGAAGCCCATGATGCCCATGCCGACCGGACGGTGCTTCAGGTTGGAGTTGCGCGCCTTCTTCACCGGGTAGAAGTTGATGTCGATCACGTTGTCCAGCATGCGCAGTGCCACGCGCACGGTACGGGCCACCTTCTCGGTGTCCAGCTCCAGCTTGCCGCCCACGTCCTTCATGTGGCGCGACAGGTTGACCGAACCCAGGTTGCAGACGGCGATTTCGTCGTCGTTGGTGTTGAGGGTGATCTCGGTGCACAGGTTGGAGCTGTGGACCACGCCCATGTGCTGCTGCGGGCTGCGGATGTTGCATGGGTCCTTGAACGTCACCCACGGGTGGCCGGTCTCGAACAGCATGGTCAGCATCTTGCGCCACAGGGTGAGCGCCGGGATCTGCTTGAACACTTTCAGCTCGCCGCGACGGCCTTTGGCTTCGTAGGCGACGTAGGCTTTTTCAAAGGCCTGGCCGAACAGGTCGTGCAGGTCCGGGGTTTCGGACGGCGAGAACAGTGTCCACTCGCCACCTTCCATCACCCGTTTCATGAACAGGTCCGGAATCCAGTTGGCGGTGTTCATGTCGTGGGTGCGGCGACGGTCGTCACCGGTGTTCTTGCGCAGTTCGAGGAATTCCTCAATGTCGGCGTGCCAGGTTTCCAGGTAGGCACATACCGCGCCCTTGCGCTTGCCACCCTGGTTGACCGCCACGGCGGTGTCGTTGACCACTTTCAGGAACGGCACCACACCCTGCGATTTGCCATTGGTGCCCTTGATGTGGCTGCCCATGGCGCGCACCGGCGTCCAGTCGTTACCGAGGCCGCCCGCGAACTTGGACAGCAGTGCGTTTTCCTTGATGCCTTCGTAGATGCCGTCGAGGTCATCGGCGATGGTGGTCAGGTAGCAGCTGGACAGCTGGCTGCGACGGGTGCCGGCGTTGAACAGGGTCGGGGTCGACGACATGAAGTCGAAGCTGGACAGCACGTTGTAGAACTCGATGGCGCGGTTTTCGCGGTCGACTTCGTTCAGTGCCAGGCCCATGGCGACGCGCATGTAGAACGCCTGCGGCATTTCGATGCGGGTGCCGTCGATGTGCAGGAAGTAGCGGTCGTACAGGGTTTGCAGGCCGAGGTAGCCGAACTGCAGGTCACGTTCCGGCTTCAGTGCGGCGCCGAGCTTTTTCAGGTCGAATTCGGCCAGCTTTTCGTCCAGCAGTTCTGCCTCGATACCTTTCTTGATGAAGGTCGGGAAGTACAGCGGGTAGTGGCTGCCCATTTCTTCTTGGGCGATGGCTTCGCCGAGGATCTCGAGGCGGATGTTGCCCAGCAGCAGGCGGGCGGTCACGTAGTCGTAGGCCGGGTCCTGCTCGATCAGCGCGCGGGCGGCGAGGATGGCGGACTTGTTGACTTCTTCTTCCGGCACGCCGTCGTAGATGTTCTTCAGCGTCTCGGACAGGATGGCGTCCACGTCGGTGGCGGCCAGGCCCTGGCAGGCGGATTCGATGCTGGCGCGCAGGCGGGCCACGTCCAGCGGCTGCTTGCGGCCGTCCTTGCGGATCACGTTGATCTGGATCTGGTGCAGTGCTTCGCCACGAGCGGCGCGCTCTTGGGTGCGCTGCTCGCGGTACAGCACGTAGGCGCGGGCGACGTCGTGTTCGCCGGAGCGCATCAGCGACAGTTCAACCTGGTCCTGGATGTCTTCGATGTGGATGGCGCCGCCTTCCGGCTTGCGACGCATCAGCGCGCTGACCACGCCTTCGGTTAGCTGCGCGACCTTGTCGCGGATGCTGGCGGAGTTGGCACCCTGGGCGCCCATTACCGCGAGGAAGGTCTTGGTCATGGCGATGGAGATCTTGACCGGCTCGAACGCGACCACGGCGCCGTTGCGGCGGATGGTCTTGTACTGGCTGTAGTCGTCCTGGGGAGCGGCGGCGCGGCCCAGTTCGGCAGCCATTTGCCCGTCAAAAGTAGTGGTTTGCATTGTCATGTTTCCCTCGTGGTGGGGTGGGGTTGTTCGGATGACCCTGCGGCCTGCCTTGCAACAGCGGACGGCCCCGGGTTGGCCGGGTGGGTGGCCCGCGTTGCTCGGGTTTGTCACGGCTGTGGACAACTCTGTTGAAAAGCTGTGTGCGAGCTGTGTACAAACACAAGATGTACTGTCGTGACGCGAGAATGGCGCAAATTCTAGTGGTTAAGGCGGTGCCGAACAAGTCTTGACAGGCGACGGAAACGCGCAAACCCGCGCCGTTATTGGCTTTGCGGCGGCAGAAATATTTTCGGGAATTTTCGGCACTTGTGGCGCCGCTGGCGGATGCCTTGCAAAGACAAGGGTTTGCCGTTGCCGCGCTTGCTGTCATTTCATTGCAACATCATAGCGATGTGGCATGGATGCGACGTTTTGCCAAAGAAAAGGGCAGCCGCAGCTGCCCGTTGACCACAACATCTGGTGTTTTTGTTTACGGTTTGATCCAGATGAGGCTGGCCATGCGGCCGGTGACGCCGTCGCGGCGGTAGGAGAAGTAGCGCTCGCGGTCGATCACCGTGCACTCGTCGCCACCGTAGACTTCGCTGATGCCGATGGCCGCCAGCCGTTGCCGTGCCAGCAGATAAATGTCGGCCAGGTATTTGTCGTCGCCGATCGGGTCGAACGCCTGCACCGCGTGCACATCGTGGGCGAGGAAGGCGTCGCGCACTTCGGCGCCCACTTCGAACGCGTCCGGGCCGATGGCGGGGCCTAGCCAGGCGACAAGGTTGGCCGCAGGTTCGTTCATCGCGCTGACGGTGGCTTCGATGACGCCGTTCAGCAGGCCGCGCCAGCCGGCGTGGGCGGCGCCGACCACGCTGCCGGCGCGATCGGCCAGCAGTACCGGCAGGCAGTCGGCGGTCATGATGCAGCACACCGCACCGGGGGTGCGGCTGAAGCTGGCGTCCGCCTGCGGTGGCTGACCGGGGGTGATAGTGGCGGCGTCGACCACGGCGATGCCGTGCACCTGCTGTAACCAGGCCGGTTCCGCCGGCAGCCGTTCGCGCACGCGGGCGCGGTTGGCGGCCACGTTGGCCGCAGTGTCGCCGACGTGGTCGCCCAGGTTCAGGCTGGCGTAGGGTGGCGGGCTGACGCCGCCGTCACGGCTGGTGATCAGCGTGCCGACCTTGTCGGCCAGCGGCCAGCCTGCCTCGCGCCACGACAGGTCGGCCGGCTCGGCGGGGGTGTCAGCGGATGTAATGGGTTTCCACATCGTAGTCGTCCTCGTCCCAGTCATCGTCGTCGTCTTCCATCGCTGCGCCGAGCGGCGTCTGCGCCTTGGCCTTGTTCAGCTTGATCTCGCGCTCGTCGCGCAGGATGGCCAGCAGCGCCTTCATGTCGTCCGGCAGCGGCGCGCTCCAGCTGTGGGTGGCACCGGTAACCGGGTGCACCAGCGACAGCTTGTAGGCGTGCAGCGCCTGGCGGCCGAGGCTGCGCACCGCTTCGTCGATGGCTTCGCTGCCGTGGTGGCGGGCGTTGCCGTACAGCGGATCGCCGGCCAGCGGATGCTTGGCTTCCTTCATGTGCACGCGGATCTGGTGGGTGCGGCCGGTTTCCAGCTTGCATTCCACGTAGCTGAAGTCGTCGTAGCGTTCTAGTACGCGCAGGTGGGTGATCGCCGGCTTGCCGCCGAAACGTACCACCGCCATGCGCAGGCGGTTGTGCGGGTCACGGCCGATCAGGGTTTCGATCTTGCCGTCGTAGGGCACCACGCCGGTGGCGACCGCGCGGTAGATGCGCTTCACGGTGCGCGCCTGCAGCTGGCGTACCAAGTCGGTCTGTGCCTGCAGTGTCTTGGCGACCACCATCAGGCCGGAGGTGTCCTTGTCGAGGCGGTGCACGATGCCGGCGCGCGGAATATGCGCGAGTT
Organism: Vogesella indigofera; assembly: GCF_003633895.1. Classification (GTDB taxonomy): domain Bacteria; phylum Pseudomonadota; class Gammaproteobacteria; order Burkholderiales; family Chromobacteriaceae; genus Vogesella; species Vogesella indigofera. The sequence goes on along the minus strand of NZ_RBID01000011.1, from coordinate 708,210 downwards.
CCGGATGGCGGAACAGCAGGCCGTTGAGCAGGGTGCCACTCCAGTTGCCGACTGCCGGATGGACCACCATGCCGGCCGGCTTGTTGACCACCAGTAGGTGTTCGTCTTCATAGATGACCGGGAAGGGTACGTCTTCCGGCACGTAGGACAGCGCTTCCGGCGCGGCAACCACTTCCACGCGCACGATCTCGCCGCCCAGTAGCTTGGTCTTGCCGGGGACGTGCTTGCCGTCGACGCTGACCTTGTCGTCCTTGATCCATTGGGTCATGCGGCTGCGCGAGTAGTCCGGCAGTATCTTGGCCAGTGCGGCGTCCAGGCGTTCGCCGGACAGCTCGTAAGGCACGGTAAACTGTTTGGCCTCGCCGCCGGTTTCCGCTTCGCTATCCAGGGTTTCGTCGTCCAGTAGCTCGTCGGGATGGGTGTCGTGTTCGTTCATGTCTTTGCTGGCGTGAGGTAAATCGGGTGATTTTAAAGGAGTCGGGCGGGATTGTCCCGTTGCTGTTTGCGCGCCGCCCGAAACGGCGGGGGTGCGCAAAATGCTGTTTTGGTTATAATCGACGGCAGTCAAACAAGGACACCTCATGAAAAATAGTTTTGTAGCCTTGCTGGCCGTCGTGTTGATGGCAGGTTGCGCCACGGTGGACACCAAAGATGAAACCCGCGGCTGGACGGTAGAACGCATCTACGCCACTGCGCGCGAAGAGCTGGATGGTGGCAACTATCAGCGTTCGCTGAAACTGTATGAAACCTTGCAGGCGCGCTTCCCGTACGGGCGCTACGCGCAGCAAGCGCTGATGGACGAAGCCTATACCCATTACAAGGATGCCGAGCCGGAGCTGGCGATTGCCTCGGCCAACCGCTTCATCCGCCTGTACCCGTCGCATCCGAACCTGGACTACATGTACTACCTGAAGGGCCTGGTGTACTTCAACGAGGACAGCTCGTGGATGTCGCGCCTGTCCGGTCAGGACATGAGCGAGCGCGATCCGAAAGCGGCGCGCGAATCCTACCAGGCCTTCCAGGAGCTGGTGGCACGCTTCCCGCAGAGCCAGTACAGCGCAGATGCCACCGAGAAGATGGTGCGCCTGATCAACGCGCTGGGGGCCAGCGAAGTGCACGTCGCCCGCTACTACATGAAGCGTGGCGCCTGGCTGGCGGCCATCAATCGCGCGCAGACGGTGGTGAAAGAGTACGCCAACACCGGCCACAATGAAGAGGCGCTGGCCATCATCGTGGTGGCCTACGAGCAGCTGGGGATGAAAGACATGGCGGCCGATGCCCGTCGCGTGCTGCAGCTGAACTTCCCGCAGAGCAACTATCTGCAGACGCCGTGGCAGGTGCGCGAGCAGTCGTGGTGGAAGTTCTGGGGCTGATGCCCTTGCGGCCAACCTTGGCGCCATGAAAAAACGGCACCCGCAGGTGCCGTTTTTTCATTGCTGTGTCAGTGGCTTATACAGCGTCTTCGTTGGTTTCGCCGGTGCGGATGCGGACCACCTGTTCCACCGCGGTCACGAAAATCTTGCCGTCACCGATCTTGCCGGTGCGGGCGGTGCTAACGATGGATTCGATGGCGCGTTCCACCAGGTCGTCGGCGATGACCACCTCGATCTTGACCTTGGGCAGGAAGTCGACCACGTACTCGGCGCCGCGATACAGTTCGGTGTGTCCCTTCTGGCGGCCGAAGCCCTTGACCTCGGTGACGGTCAGGCCATTGATGCCGATTTCGGACAGCGCTTCGCGCACTTCGTCCAGTTTGAACGGCTTGATGATCGCTTCGACTTTCTTCATTGAAGTAACTCCTTGAATTTTTGCGGGTAAGCGCGTTCGAACGGCGCCTGCTGTCAGACAAAATACGAATTCTGGCCTTATAAAGACAGGGGGTTTCGTGTATTATGACGCGCTTCCCTGATCCTTGTCTTCATTGTTGCGGGTATCCAATGTCGCACGTTCTCAAGCTGCGGGGCGGTGTCGCCCTGTCCCAGTTCCGACTCGATAAACTTCTTGCTGCTGCTCGCGAAGCAGGTCTACCCGATCTGACTATTGCGGCAGAGTACTGGCACTTTACCGAAAGTGAAGCGCCACTGAGCGAGGCGCAAGTCGCCGTGCTGGAAAAATTGCTGACCTACGGCGAACCGCCGCTGGCGCAGCAGCCTACCGGCGATCTTTTCCTGGTTACGCCGCGTCTTGGCACGCTGTCGCCATGGGCTTCCAAGGCTACCGATATCGCACGCCACTGCGGTCTGGAGCAGGTATTGCGCATCGAGCGCGGGATTGCCTTCCACATCACCACGGCCACCCCATTGACCGAAGAGGCTCGTCAACGTCTGGCGGGCCTCTTGCACGATCGCATGACCGAAACCGTGCTGCCGTCGCTGGCCGATGCCGAGCGCCTGTTCGTGCACATCAAGCCACAACCGCTGTCCACCGTCGACATCCTCGGCGGCGGCAAGGCGGCGCTGGATGCGGCCAACCTTGACATGGGTCTGGCGCTGTCGCCGGATGAAGTCGACTATCTGGTCGAAAACTTCATCAAGCTGGAGCGCAACCCGACCGACGTCGAACTGATGATGTTCGCGCAGGCCAACTCCGAGCACTGCCGTCACAAGATTTTCAATGCGCAGTTCATCGTCGATGGCGTAGAGCAGGGCAAGTCGCTGTTCCGCATGATCCGTGACACCCACGACGCCCATCCAGAAGGCACCCGCGTGGCCTACAAGGACAACGCCTCGGTAATCGACGGCGCCACCATCGAGCGCTTCTATCCGCAGCCGGACAGTAATACCTACGCCTACAGCGAAGAGCCGACCCACATTCTGATGAAAGTGGAAACGCACAACCACCCGACCGCGATCTCGCCGTTCCCCGGCGCCTCGACCGGTAACGGTGGCGAAATCCGTGACGAAGGCGCTACCGGTCGCGGCTCGCGCCCGAAGGCTGGCCTGTCCGGTTTCACTGTCTCCAACCTGAACATTCCGGGCTTCCCGCAGCCGTGGGAAGACGCCAGCTACGGCAAGCCGGGCCGCATCGCCTCGGCACTCGACATCATGCTCGAAGGCCCGATCGGCGGCGCCGCGTTCAACAACGAATTCGGCCGCCCGAACCTGGCCGGCTACTTCCGTACCTTTGAAGACAACTTCCAGGGCGAGCGTCGCGGCTACCACAAGCCGATCATGATCGCCGGCGGCCTGGGCAGCATCCAGGAACAGCAGATCTTCAAGAACGAGATTCCGGAAGGCGCGCTGCTGATCCAGCTTGGTGGCCCGAGCCTGCTGATCGGTCTGGGTGGCGGCGCGGCATCGTCGATGGATACCGGTGCCAACAGCGAAAACCTGGACTTCGATTCGGTACAGCGCGGCAACCCGGAAATCGAACGCCGTTGCCAGGAAGTGATCGACCGCTGCTGGCAGCGCGGCGCGGCCAACCCGATCGTGTCGATTCACGACGTCGGTGCCGGCGGCCTGTCCAATGCCTTCCCCGAGCTGGTGAACGACGCCGGTCGTGGTGCCATCTTCCATCTGCGCAAGGTGCATCTGGAAGAAAAAGGCATGACCCCGATGCAGATCTGGTCCAACGAATCGCAAGAGCGCTACGTGATGGCCGTGATGCCGGCCGACCTGGAGCTGTTCACCGCCATCTGCGAGCGCGAGCGTTGCCCGTTCGCGGTGCTGGGCGTGGCCACCGATGACGGCCACCTGCAGGTGCGTGACGATCATTTCGACAACAACCCGGTCGACATGCCGCTGGAAGTGTTGCTGGGCAAGCCGCCGCGCATGACCCGCGACGTGACTACCCGCACCGTGATCACCGAAGCCTTCGACGCTGCGCAATACGACACCAAGGAATCGGCGTACCGTGTGCTGCGCAATCCGACCGTGGCCGACAAGTCCTTCCTGATCACCATCGGCGACCGTACCGTGGGCGGCATGACCGCACGCGACCAGATGGTCGGCCCGTGGCAGGTGCCGGTGGCTGACGTTGCCGTCACCGCGATGGGTTTCAATACCACCAAGGGCGAGGCGATGGCGATGGGTGAGCGTACGCCGGCGGCGTTGTTCTCCGCTCCGGCCGCCGGCCGCATGTCGGTGGGCGAGTCGCTGCTGAACCTGGCTGCGGCCAACGTTGGCGAGCTGGGCAACGTCAAGCTGTCCGCCAACTGGATGGCCGCTGCCGGTCACCCGGGCGAGGATGCCAATCTGTACGCCACCGTGAAGGCGGTGTCCGACATCTGTATCGACATCGACGTCAGCATTCCGGTAGGCAAGGATTCGCTGTCGATGAAGACGGTATGGGAAGACCAGGGCGAGAAGAAATCGGTGACCGCACCGCTGTCGCTGATCATCTCCGCGTTTGCCCCGGTGGCCGACGTGCGCAAGACGGTGACGCCGCAGCTGCAGGCCGCCGACAGCGCACTGCTGCTGCTGGATCTGGGTGCCGGTCGCAACCGTCTCGGCGGTTCGATCTTCGGCCAGGTATGGAACGACATGAACGGCCAGACACCGGACGTGGATCAGGCGGCCAAACTGGCTGCTGCCTTCCACACCATCCAGTCGCTGGTGCAGGACGAGCTGCTGCTGGCTTATCACGACCGCTCTGACGGCGGCCTGTTTGCCACGCTGGCGGAAATGTGCTTCGCCGGTCATCTCGGCGCGCAAGTCGAGTTGTCGGTACTGACTGACGACACTGCGGCCAACGTCAATGCCGTGCTGTTCAACGAAGAGCTGGGCGCGGTGATGCAGGTTGCCGTCGACCAGATCGACGAAGTGCTGGCGCGCTTTGCCGCCGCCGGTCTCGGCGCCGAAACCAGTGTCATCGGTGTGCCGACCGACGACAACACCCTGACCCTGTTGCATGGCGAAGAAGTGGTGCTGGCTGAATCGCGCGTCGCGCTGCAGCAAGCCTGGTCCGAGACCAGCTACCGTCTGCAACGCCTGCGTGACAATCCTGCCGGCGCCGACAGCGAGTTCGCACAGATCGCCGACACCGCATCGCGCGGCCTGTTTGCCGAGCTGACTTTCGACACCAAGGACAATCCGGCGGCGCCGTTCATCGCCACCGGCGCGCGTCCGCGCATCGCCATCCTGCGCGAGCAGGGCGTCAACGGCCAGATCGAGATGGGCGCGGCGTTTACCCGCGCCGGTTTCGAGGCGGTCGATGTGCACATGTCCGACGTGATCGCCGGCCGTATCCAGCTGGCCGATTTCAAGGGTCTGGCGGCGTGCGGCGGCTTCAGCTACGGCGACGTGCTGGGCGCCGGCGAGGGCTGGGCGAAGAGCATCCTGTTCAACGCGCAGGCGCGCGAGCAGTTCGAAGCCTTCTTCGGTCGCGGCGATACCTTCGCGCTGGGGGTGTGCAACGGTTGCCAGATGATGTCCAACCTGTCGGATATCATTCCGGGCGCGCAGTACTGGCCGAAGCTGAACCGTAACGCTTCCGAGCAGTTCGAAGCCCGCTTCGCGATGGTGGAAGTCACCGAATCGCCGTCGATCTTCCTGCAGGACATGATCGGCTCCAAACTGCCGGTAGTGGTATCGCACGGTGAAGGCCGCGCGGTATTCGCGCCAGGTCATCAAGAGCAGGTGCTGACCGCGCTGCGCTACGTGGACTTCAACGGCCAGCCGACCGAGACCTATCCGATGAACCCGAACGGCTCGCCGGCAGGTATCACCGGCGTTACCACGCCGGACGGTCGCTTCACCATCATGATGCCGCACCCTGAGCGCGTGTTCCGCACGCTGCAGAACAGCTGGCATCCGGCGGAGTGGGACGAAAACGGCGCCTGGTTCCGCATGTTCGCCAGTGCCCGTCGCTGGATCGGCTAAGCAGTTCGCTGAAAAGCAGACAAAACACCCCGCCACGGCGGGGTGTTTTTTATGGTGCCTACCGATGACACAAGGTTGGCCGCAATAAAAAACGCCGGCCACATGGCCGGCGTTGTTGTAGGCGGGGCGGGGTTAGTCGCGGTCGCCAGCGAAAGCCATCAGCAGGTGCAGCAGGCTGGTGAACAGGTTGTAGATGCTGATGTAGATGCCAAGCGCCGCGGAAATGTAGCTGGTCTCGCCACCGTCAACGATGGTTTTGACTTGCCACAGGATCATCAGCGAGCTGAACAGCGCGAAGGCGGCGGAAATCACCAGCGACATCAGCGGCAGCTGCAGGAAGATGTTGGCAACCACCGCCACCATCAGCACGATGGCACCGACCATCAGGAATTTGCCCATGCCGTTCAGGTCGCGCTTGGTAGTGGTGGCGATGCCAGCCATCACGGCGAAAACCAGCGTGGTCGCGCCACCGGCCACCATGATCAGCTGCGAGCCGTTGGCCAGCTTGAACGCGGCTTGCAGCAAGGGGCCGAGCAGCACGCCCATTAGTAGCGTGAACAGCAGCATCAGCGGCACGCCCAGTGCGTTGTTGCGGTTGGCTTCGATGGCGAAGGTCAGGCCATAGAACAGTGCCAGGATGGCGATCATGCTCATGATCGGGCTACCCGCCATGAAGGCGAAGTTCATGTTGGCACCGACGGCCGCGCCGATGACGGTCGGTATCATCGACAGGCCGAGCAGGGCGTAAGTATTGCGCAGCACCTTGTGACGGCTGCCACTCAGTGCAGTGCTTTGGTAGGCGGTGTGCAAATTGGGTTGCATGGCGAAGAGACTCCTTGCTGTTGTTGTTTGGGTAATGCAGGTCATGGACAATATACCTGTAGGATAGTTTCGCCATCAAAAAATATTTGGAGCTGGATCTTGCCTAGCGTGGGCTTGTCTACTATTATGCGCACTCTGCTGAAGCAAGGCAGTGAGTCGCGAAAGTGGCGGAATTGGTAGACGCACTGGATTTAGGTTCCAGCGCCGCGAGGCGTGAGAGTTCGAGTCTCTCCTTTCGCACCACTACATTGCTTCATGGAAAACACTAAACCGCTCAAACCCAAGCACAGCAAAGGTTTCGGCGGTTTTTTGTTGTCTACTCAAAATGCAAAATCCCCCAAGAAAATACAATTTAACGCTACCATGTGTCCCATATTTGTCCCGAGGTTTGTCCCATGGCGACGTATGAGAAACGTGGTGACGCGTGGCGCGTCAAGATTCGCAAGGGCGGGGTAAGCCTGTCTGAATCAGGTTTCCGCACCAAGCGCGAGGCGAAAGCCTGGGCGGTGAAGAAAGAAGCCGAAATCTCTGCACAGGCCGCGGGTCTGATCCCGGACAAAACCTTTGGCGAGTTGCTGGCGCGCTACGCTGAGGAGGTATCACCGCGCAAGCGGGGCGAGCGGGCGGAGCAGATGCGCATCGCGCTCTACCAGCGCGAGTTCCCGGTGTTGATGGCGGTGAAGCTGGCCAGCCTCAGCAATCATCACTTTTCCGATTGGCGCGATCAGCGACTGAAGATGGTCAGTGCGGCCAGTGTTCGTCGCGAGTGGGCGCTGCTGCAGCACGCGCTGAATATTGCGGTGAAGGAGTGGGGCTGGATCAAATCGAGCCCGCTTGATTCCCTGACCAAGCCGGCGGCGGCGAAGGCGCGCACTCGCCGGCCGACTGATCTGGAGTCGGAGGCAATTTTGCTGGCCACCGGCTATCACCACGAGATGCCCCCGTTTCTGATGACTGCCCGGGTTGGCGCTGCGTGGCTGTTTGCGATCGAGACGGGTATGCGGGCTTCCGAGATCTGCGGCCTGACGCGGGAGTCGATCGATTTTGATCGGCGTCTGGCGCACCTGGCGATGACGAAGAACGGCCATGCCAGGGATGTGCCGCTATCTGTCGAGGCGGTGCGCTTGCTGCGGCAGGTGATGGAGGCGGTACCGGATGGGCCGGTGTTCGGCCTGCGGCCTTCGTTGCTGGATTCGCTGTTCCGGAAGGCGAAGGCGCAGGCGCTGATCGAGGATCTGCACTTTCATGACAGCCGGCGTGAGGCACTGACCCGGCTGGCCAAGAAAGTGGATGTGATGACCCTGGCGAAAATCAGTGGTCATCGTGACTTGCGGATACTGCAGAACACTTACTACGCGCCGGACATGGCCGACGTGGTGGCGCTGCTGGATTAGGCGCGCTTCTTTTCCTGGCGGGCATCCGCCCAGCGCATGATTTCGGCGACCTTCCAGCGACGGTTGCGGCTGGTGCCGGTGGCGATGTTGATCGCTCGCGGAAAGTCGGGGCTGACGGCGATCCGCTGCATGAAGTGCTGCGAGCTGACGCCCAGGTATTCGGCGCAAGCGGCGGCATCCCAAAGCTGCTTGTCTGCCGGAATCACCGGCCGCGGTGTGGCCAGCGTGTAGATGAGCTGCTTGATGCTCTGCACCAGCTCGGCCGTGTCGATCGTCGAATTCATTCTGCTTTCCTTTCCAAGGTGGTTGCGGGGCGTGCCGGCCGTTAACCCAACACTTCGCAATCCTGATTTGCCCAGCTGCGCCAGGCGCTGATCGTGGTTTGCTGATCCTGATTGAATTGCACGTGGGTCAGCGTGCCGCGCTGGTTCTGCAGTACGCCGGTGACGTGTCGCGTTACACCGAAGCGGCGCAGCACGTCTCCCGGCTGTGGTTGCTTGCGCGGGTCGCGGCTCATGCCACGCTGCCCGCCGTTGATTGCTGTGCCTGGACGGCTTTTTTCAGGCTCTGGTACAGATCGGCGTGGCTTTTCTTCAGGTACTCCATCACGGCTAGGTCGGTGTTGTTCACTTTGGCCAGATCGATCTGCTCGACGTGCACCAGGCGTACCAGCTCGCGGACGGCTTTTGGCATGTTGCGGCCGGATTCGTAGCGAGAGCCGCCGGACTGGGTAACGCCGACGCGGCTCCAGAATTCGCTCTGGTTCAGGCCAAGGTTGTGACGGATCTCGCGAGGGTCGGCGATGGTGGCAAAGTTCATGGTGTTCTCCTGTTGTTAGGTGCGTTGTTCCAACCGGAAGGTGAATGCGTCGATCGCGACACCCTCCGGCGGGTTGATCAGGTATTTGCCCTGGTTGTTGATGACGATGTGGCCGGTGGCCTCTATCGCCGGCACGGCATGCTCGATGCTGTTGACGACAATCAGCGGTGCGTAGGCTGTTAGTGGCCAGCTGGGCGGCACAGCAACGGCTGGCACGCCACAGAGCGACAGGTGGTCTACTAGCTGGTCTGCGCGGTCAAAGTCCTTCCTGTGGGCTGCTAGCGTGGCTACAGCGTGGGCGAACTGCTCGCCCAGCCGGATCAGGGTGTCGACATGTAGCGTGCTCATCTCGCAATCCAGTCAGCTAGGGTCAACAGGGCGATGAATGCCGCACAGGCGCCTATGTCGCGTGCAAAGGCTTTTCCCATGGCCAGCAGATCCTGCTTAAGTTCCGCGCGCATCACGCCACCTTTCCGGCCGGCTGTGGCCGCTGGAGCTTGCGCACCTCGTGTACCGGCAGGCCAAGCATGCCCCAGCCGATGAAGCGAAGGCTGTAACCTCGCTCGCGGAACTGCTCCGCCAGCGCCTCCGGCACATGGCCGATCAGGGTTTCTTTGAAAGACGGTTGCATCATTGCTCTCCCTGTTTTCCTTGCTTCAAGGACATGCCCAGACAGGCGTGCTGCCCGCACTTGGCGTCAAAATTTCCAGGCATGAGGCAGCAGGCCGGCGCGCCGCCACGATCTGGCGATATTCACCGCGAGCAGGCTGCTCATTCGTCAGGTTCTGCGCTGTGGGCGCCTTGATGAGCACGGCGCGCTTGTTCCACTCTGCATGGCTAAGGCCGGGCAGGTGGCACAGCAGTAACAGCAGACAAATTCGGGACATGGCGGCCTCCTTGTTGGTGTCCCCTTCGGCGCGGTGCGGTGAAGCGTGCACGGCATGGGCGAGGGCGGGTGGGGTTGGCTAGTCCACCACCGCGCGGCGCAGTGAGGCGCAGCGTTTGCCCAGGCTGAAGGGGTGTTAGTCGGCTGGTTAATAACTTTGGTTAATTTGGTGTCATTATAGCCATGAGGATTATTTTGTAAATAACCGTTGTTATTTTTGTGGTGGTGCGATGTGGCAAAAGTGTCACGCCGGCGTTGAGGGGGCTGGTAGTCGGACTGCTATTCGTGGGTCAGGCTTGTGGGTTGAGGTGTGACTTATCGATTAACATGCCAATTAACTACTCAAGCGATAGGGCAATAACGTGGGCAAGCCAACTTACCGTCGAAGGCGGAGGCGTTCTTCCAGTGCAAGCAGCATCCAGCAGCCATCCAGCTTTCTCTATCAGGTCAAGCTGTGGGCCGTGCTGACTGCCATCATCGCGCCTGGTGCCTTTCTTATCGGGACGTACTACTACGAAGGCTATGTGGAGGCCTTTGGCGTTCGGGTAGAGGACTTGCCGGTCAGCACATCTGTCCTCTATGTGCATGCATACAAACTGGTTGGCATCTTTCTGCTCAAGGTGGCAGAGGCATTGGTGAGCTTTGTTGACTGGCAGCGACCGCTGTTGATGCTTGTATATGTGGCGGCGGGATGGGTGGGGCTCTACGGGCTACTACGACTGATCCGCTGGTTGGCAAACTTGCCCAGCCATCATCTACTGAACCGATTCGTGCGATGGCTTCACCCGAGTAAGAACGATGTAACGCTTGTATCAATCATGACGGTGGCGATTTCCTATGCGGCTGTGTTGCTTTTAACCGCAGTCGGTACCATGGCTCTGTTTTGGTGGCAAATCCCCCTGTCTGCATCGAAGCAAGGTCGTGACGATGCTCAGGAAAAAATATCGGATTTCAATGCGTTAGGGTGTCATCGCCAAACCAGCGATGGCTGGGGAAATTGCGTCAAGATTACGGACGCGAAGGACAAGGTACTGTATGAGGGGGTTTTGGTTGGCAGTACTGATAAAAATATCGTTCTGTACACGGCACAGGGCGCAAAGGTTATGCCGCGCAAGAATGACTGGTATTTGCTGCACGAGCGTACCAGCCCCAGCAAGGGCACAAAGCCCGACGTGAAATAGACAAAGCTGGACGGCCCTCGCTGTCCGGCTTTTTTGCGTCTGGAGCAGCAGGCCAGCCGTCCAGGTTGGCCGCTGTCATGCTGCCGGCAGTGAAGGTTCCGTTTGCATCCTCCCGGTGGCCAGCAGGATGTTGTCAGCCTTTTTTGGCATGCAGCGCCCGTAAGGTCTGCTCTGTGACGTCGATGTCGCCATGCGGGTAAAGGTTTGGCAGCAGGAAAGACATGGCGTGGACTGGAAAGCCGACCCGAACCTTGCCCTTGGGGGTGTCTGAAGCCAGAAAGCCTTCGGTGACCAGCTGGCCTAGTACGGTACGTGCTGTGCGCTCGCTCAAGCCGGTTAGCCGTGCGGCTTCTCCACGCTCAAACTCGCCCATGGTGAAGGCATGCATGTACAGGTAGGCTGATTCCGGCCGCAGCATGGTGCTGCGAATTTGTCGGAAGTACGTGTCTACTCTGGCGCCGAAGCTATCCAGATCGAACATGCTGGCCATGAACCTGGCCTGATCAACGCCAACCTGCAGGCCAAAGCGGCAGAACTCCGCCAGCCCGCGTTCGGTCAGGTTGCCGCGGCCATCCAGATCGCCATGACGTGGCTCATCTGCCTGAGCCAGCAGTGATTTGTAGGTGTCGGCCTGCTTGGCCAGACCGCGAGACATTGACCATAGCGAAGTGCCGTTTACACCACAGGCTCTGAGCATGGCATCCAGTGTGATGCGCGCAACGCGGCCATTGCCATCCGCAAACGGGTGAATCCACACCAGGCGGTGGTGAGCGGCTAATGTGGCAACAATGCTGGTCAGCCGGGAAATGCCGCCCTTGTCTGCCCATGCCAGCCGCCGGCCGTACACCTCGGTGTAGCGGCTCAGGAACACGCCGAGGTGTTCGCTCTTTGGTGGCACGTGGCGCCCGACTCGCACTTCGCGCTGACGGAATTCGCCCGGCGTCATCACCGAGCCATCTTCCAGGATGAGCATTATGGTGGGCAGGTGATCACAAAATAGCCGGTGAGTCTCCTGCAGGAAGAAAGGCAGATTGTGTTGTGTCAGCTGCCAGCTTCTCGCCCAGCGATCCGCCACGATATGCGCACGTGCCAGGCTCTGGTGGTCTTTGTCTGCGCCAAAGCGCGCCGTGTCCTGTATTGCCTTGTCGATATCAATCGGCAAAGTCTTGTGGCCTTCGATCAAGTTGCTGTAATAGCAGTTCATCCCTGAAACCAACTCCGCCAGTCCGCGCGCGGTCTGCTTGTGGATCTTGGCATCAAGCCGTGCCGACTCCAGGCACAGGTCATGAGCCAACCCCACCAGCTCACCGAATAGCGGGCGCGAGTCTTCTATCACCATGGGTTCCATTTGTGATGGATGGTCGTAAAATTCCAGTTTTCCTTCGGTCATTTGCCGATCTTTCTGCCGATGTTTTGACGAGTATAAACCAGTATCAACAATGGTTTACTGGCGAAGTATTGAAGGTGGCGACGAAATATTGCCGATCTTTCTGCCGATGTTTGATCGAAAAAGCCGAACAGCCCTCGCTGTCCGGCTTTTTTGCATCTGGCGCGGAGCTTCAGCCGGCCAGGCGATTTGCCGCGGCGGTGAGGATGGCGGCCAGTTCGGCTCGTGTCCAGATTTCGTCGCGTGCCGCGATGCGGGCGGCCAGTTCTTCGCGGCGGACGACGAAGGCATCCAGTGGTACCAGCTCGGACTGGATGTTGCCGTGGCGATCGGTGCTTAGCAGCAGGCGACTGCCATCAGGGGGCGTGGCCAAGGTTGGCCGCGCGGAGTCGGGCTGTGCCGGGGCAGGGGCTGCGGCGTACAGAAAGCGACGGACGGCTGGCATGGCCTGGGTGGCGAAGGTGGGCGAGATGCATTGCGCCAGTTGCTGCGCACCGGCCTCGGTCCAGAGGGTGAGCACGGGCAGCTTGCGGCATGGCGTATCGGGTGAACTGCGGTTGTCTAGGCGGAAATGGCGCTGTGCCTCGCCGGTCAGCAGGAAGTAATGGGTGTTTTCGAGCAGGTGAGAGGCGTGTTGGCGACTGTAGTTCTGGATGGTGCTGGTAGTCAGGCCAAAGCATGCGGCCAACCTTCGCACAGTCAGTACCGCTTGGCCGTTAAATTTCGTTACATCCGAAGACAGTTGCGATGACGACACAATATAATCGGTGGAATTATGCTTTTGCGTTAGCACATCGAGTACCCAGCGACGGAATGCCTTTGCCTGATCGGTTTTGGCCAGCATGCCAAGAAGGTGAGCGCCGCGCAGCGAGAAGATCCGTACCGACTGCTTGCCGCCGGCTGTATCCAGCTCAACCAATGCGGTCATGTCGTCACTGAACTCATCTGCATTTCGTTCGAAAAGTTTTGGAATGTCAGCGGATGGATTTTTGTAGCCCAAGGCACTTCCAATTTGGAAGCCCCTTAACCAAGGTTGGCCGCAATGGTCTGTGATATCGAATGTGATGTTCTGAAAAACAAGGGATTGAGCAGCCATGATGGCCTCCGGGATAACGGTATATTTACCGCCACCCTCGTCGCCAAACGGGGGTGGCAGACCGAACGGGGTTGGCGAACCGGCTCCACGGACACCGGCAGACCCAAAGGTCTCCCCGCCGGCCCGCCATAGAAGGCGCGCACAAGCGCAGGAACAAAAACAGCCGCATGGGCAGCTTTTGTTCGCCATGGAATTTCAGGTCGCCAAACCTGTGACCCGTGATTGAACGGGATGAAATTATCTTAAATTGTGAAACGGTTTGCGTCAAGGTTTGCTGCTAGAGGGGCGGTGTGACATGTCTGAATTTTATGATTTTCATTTGGAAAAGCTTGGAGAGATATTTAAAAGCATTCATGAAAAAATTTGCGAAATTGAAGATTTTATTAATAATTATCCTGCGGATGTAAAAGGTGGATTTGAGTTATACGCGAAAAACCATCAAGACTATTTTCATTCACTTGATGCTAACGCAACTGATGACGTTATATTTGATATTGCCAGAAAAAATTATTACTCCGTAATAAAGCTTTTAAAGCTTTTAAGAAAAAATCACAATAATAATAACAGTGCAAGCCATTTAAGAGTTTTTGATTTTGTGTATTTGGAATCGCTGGCTACTGAAGCGGGGAAAATAATTAATTTATCAAAAAAGAAAACTGTGCTAAATGATTTTTACAATGAAAGGATTGATGAGTTAAGTGGTTTGAAGTCAAAAATTTTTGCTGTGAGTAGTGATCTCAACTCGTTTTCTGATAGATTGAATAGCGAAAAAAATGAGTTGCAAAAAAACTTATCATCCTTGAATGATAAAATTGAAAGCTTGAACTTGTCCGTGATAAATGCCGAGGCTAGGGGTGAGGGCATCTATCAAGCAGCAGTCCAAAAGTTCAAAGAAAAGGAAGATCAAGTTAACGAAATGCTTGATGTTTTGTCGCAAAGGGCGATAGCTGGCAGCTATGAGAATAGTGCCGCGGAAGAGAAAAAAACCGCAGATGCCATGAGAAATGGGTCTGTCGCTTTGATGCTGGCAGTGGTAGTAATTGTTGCAGTTGCTTTTTTTGAAACGACTAGCAATGATTTCAAATGGGAGAACTCGCTATTTCGAGTGACATTGGCATTGTTACTATCAGTGCCCGCCGGATATTTGGCTAGGGAGTCTGCAAAACATCGAGAACAGCAGTATAGCCATCTGCAAACATCACTAAGTTTAAAAGCGCTGAGTCCATATTTGGCGACATTGCCAGAAGAGCAGCAGCATAAGATTAAAATAGAAATGGCAGATAGGATATTTGCACAACGTGATTTTTCAATGGTTTCAAAAGATTCGTTTCCAATTAATATGCAAGAGTTAGCAATGGCAATAGTTAATAAATTGGATGCAAAAAATATTGTCAAGCCTACCTCTGTTGATAAAAATAATTAATTGATAATATTTGAATTGTTTGCGAGGGTTGGATATGAGTTCTTCTTTTAAGGACGCAATGGATGGGACTGCTTGGGAAAATTATTGCGAGAAAATATTAAGGATACACTATGGTGTTAGATCCTTTACTTCTGTTCCTCATGCTGATAGTGGTGATCATGGGCTAGAGTTTTTTGCGGATGATGGGACATTATTCCAATGCTACTTTCCAGATCCTTCGTGTAGCATGGAAGATCACAAGCAGAGGGTGAAAAATAAAATCAATGAAGATCTTAATAAATTAATTAAAAATGAAAGTGGAATAAGCTTGTTGCTTGATGGCTTGGTTATTACACAGTGGTTATTGTTGGTTCCTAATGTGCGCAGTAAGGACTTGATAAGTTATTGCAACACAAAAACAAAGACATTCTTAAAAAAAGCACCATCATTTATAAATAAAGGTAATTTTAAAGTTAGAATTGAAAGTGACGATGCTTATCCTTTGGAGAAGCATAAGGCTAGAATGCTTATCGAAAGTGCAATTGACTTCCCTGTACGCGAGATCACCCAAGAAGAAAAAGATCAGTGGAAGTCTATAAATACTAATTTTCATAACAATTTAATTAGAAAGTGTGGGAAAATTGCACCATCCCCTGGTGCTATGGTTGATAGCTTGATCGGTGACTATCTGGTGTTAGAGGATTTGATTGTGGCATACCGAGAAGAGTTTCCAGAGTTGCATAAGGAGATCTCAGATATGGTTGCTGCTAATTTGAATATATTAAAAACAAATGCGTTGTTTTCCAAAGAAGACCCTGCAGAGCTTGTAATGGATTTGCTAAAAAAGAATAGGGCTAATGTCAGTAGTTTGAGACAAAAAATATCCATGCAGAATTCCGAGAAATTCTCAATTGGCTTTGTTTCAAAATGGATTGCTGAATGTAAAATGGATTTTATATTGTCATGAATGATATGAATGGTAGTGTTCGAATTGTAATCAGTGATGCTGGTTATGAGGTGCCAATTGAGAATCGGCCACTATGGCGATTGTTGATGTTATGTTTGTGTATGAAGTTATTAAGTTCGGATGGTGTCGGCCTGCCAACAGCAAAAATAAGAGCGGGCAGTTGGATGGTTTTAAGACCAGCTAGATGGCATGAATATAAGGATTTTCTTTTTGGGTATTCTGACGAATCACCTAAAGTGATGCCTGATAGTAATGTTGATAGGGCTATTCAGATTGGTATCGCAAAAGGCTACTTTTCTATGTCCAATAGTGGGCGTGTTGAGTTGATGTCAATGGGGCAGTCCTTGGTCGAATTGGCTGAACAAGCTGATGTGGCATCGGCTGAGCGAGAGTTTTTGCAAGACATAAAATCTAAACTAACCGATAAAGTGGTTAAATTTATTATCTGGGGGTGATATGCTGGGGTTGAAATTGCTGAAGCTTTCAATAAACGTGATTACGAAAGATAAGAATTTTTCTGTAAGCATTCCGTTTAATGATGGGTTGAATGTTATTCGTGCTGAGAACTCCTCTGGTAAGTCTACCTTTGTTAATTCGATTGCGTATGCGCTAGGGTTGGAGTCTATATTAGGGCCTGGCAGACGAGCGCCGTTCCCTGCTGCAATTACAAATGCGATTTTTTTGAATAAGAACAAGAATAACAATAATGAACAAGGTTTTTTTGTTGTTGGGTCATTTGTTGACTTGGAAGTATCCAATAAAAACGGTGATATTGTTTGTTTGCGACGAGAGGTGAAGGGTAATCCGGATAAAATAACGGTTGTTTCTAAAGGTGAGGCTCAAGATTTTTTCTTGAAGTCGGCAGGGTCAGTTGGTTCTGCTATTAGTGAGCTGGGTTTTCATAACTGGTTGGCAAAATTTATTGGTTGGAATTTGCCAATGGTCCCAAGGTTCGATGGCAGTCTTGCACCTTTGTATTTGGAATGCATTTTTCCATTGTTTTTTATCGAGCAAAAAAGGGGGTGGTCTGAAATACAAGCCAATGCGCCACTTTACTATAAGATAAAAAATCTTAAAAAAACTGCACTTGAGTTTTGTCTTGGTGTTTCTGATTTTAGTCGTCGCGGCGATGTTGAAAAATACAAAGTTGCAATAAGGCAACTTGAAATTCAGTGGGAAGGCATTAAGTCATCATTTGAGACATTGAGTGAGTTAAATGGCCTGTTGGTGAATTTTGATTGCGATATAGATTCTGAAAATTATGTTCGTCTAGGTGTTTTATATCATGTTAGCAATGGAGATAGGGTTACGGTCGGAGATTATTTATCAAACTTGCAGAGAAGAATCAGGAAGATTGATCAAGATTTGCAAGGCTGGAGTTTTGGGCATGAATTGGAAGCCGCCATATCAGAGCGTCAGCTAATATCAGAAAAAATATTTGCACTCTCAGAAAAAAAACAACAACATCGAAGCTACGAGTAAAAAAATAAATAGGAAACTTGTTTCTCTCGAAAATGATCTTGATCGATATAAGCAGCTTCGTCGATTGATTAGTGTTGGCGCTAAAAATGGCATTAATATTGAGACGAAAAACTGTCCAGTGTGTGACACCAAGTTGCAAGAGAGCTTTACACCAGTTGAAGATGGTTATGAACCGATGACCATAGATCAAAATATTGCATACTTGGAAGACCAGAAGAAATTCTATGATGCTATCAATAGTCGGAATAATGAAGAGTTGAGGGCTGGCATTGTTCAAGGGCGGTCAATGCAAAGTGAATTGGAGAGAGTGGAGGTTTTAATTGGTTCGTTTAAAGATGAAGAGAGAAAGTATTTAGATGCTTTTGGAAATGAAATCAAAGAGGTTGCTGAATTAAGATTCTTGGAAAGAGAGTTTCAGAAAATAATTTCACAACGAGACAAGTTAAATGCCAGTGCTGAGGTGATTTTTAAAGAGCATTCTTTAAAAGCTGAATCGCTTGAAATTGCAATGAAGTCTGATTTGGGTGGGGTCTCAAAAGAAATTTTTGACGCATTGAAGTCGCGCTTAATAGCCAACCTGCAAGATTTTTCATATAAAAATATGAACATTCATGCCCTAGATATCTCCAGTCAAACTTTTCGTCCTGAGTTGGATGGTTTTGATATTGTGGCTGATATTTCTGCAAGTGACTCTATTAGAATTATTTGGGCATATACGTTGGCATTGATGGAGCTTGGTGTGGAGTTTGATGCGGTTAAGCATGGGGGGTTTGTCGTTTTTGACGAGCCTAGACAGCATGAAGCAAGTCATGAAAGTTTCATCGCGCTGCTGAAAAAATCAAAAGAAAAATTTTCAGAAAAAGGACAGGTTATTATTGCTACTAGTATTCCGGTTGCTGATATGGCTGTTTTAGGTTTGGATGAAAGTTGCCTTACTATTTTCAATGACGGCGAGTATATGATTCAGTAGTGATGTTGAATTATATGATGTAAAAAAGCCCACTCAACCGAGTGGGCTTTTTTGCGTCTGGCCATCGGCTTACACGCCGCCGCTGACGGCCACCACACGGCCAATGATGCGTAGCAGGTGCAGGTGCTCTGGCGGTACCACCTTGTCGGGGTAGATGCGCTTGTTGTCGTTGTCGCTGACGATGCGGATGCCGCCGCCGACTTCCTTGAACAGGCGCTTGATGAAGAGTTGTTCTTCCAGGGCGATGGCGTAGACCTTACCGTCGATGATGTGGCCGTTCTGGCTGTAGTCGACAACGATGCTGTCGCCGTCGAGCAGGCGCGGTTCCATGCTGTCGCCACTGACGACCATGGTGGCGGCGGTGTCGGGGTTGATGTTCATGCGATCGGCCCAGCGGCGGGTATAGGCCTGGCGCTGGCCTTTTTCATCGACGTGCCAGACCAGCGAGCCGCCGCCGGCGGAGAGTTTGATGTCGATGGCGGGCAGGAAGATGTATTCGTCGTGCGGCAGCTGGTCTTCGTTGTCCCAGACGGTGATGTGCCGTATGCCGGCATTGCCCTGGCTGCCGGTGAGTGGCTGGCTGGCGGGGTCTTTTTGCAGGTGGACGTCGCCGTTGCTGAGCTGTTCGGCGGTCAGGCCGAGTGCCTTGGCGATTTCGAGGATTTTGCGTGTGGTACCGCCGGCCTCGATTTTTTGCAGGCCGGGCTGGCTGATCGGCACTTTGGCCGCCAGCTCTGCTTGTGTCATGCCGCGCAGTTCGCGCGCCAGTTTGATGTGTTCGCCAAGTCGTGTCATTTCTGCAGCTTATTCCTGAGGTTATTTATCGTCAAACAACATTAGGCATTGCCGTTTAAATAACTTTAGGTATAATCGCGGCCATGGATACTCGTTCAGTTATCACGGCATGGGTGAAGTCGGTTGGTGGCCAATCTGCTGCCGCCCGGCTGATCGGCATTTCTCAGCCTGCGCTTTGCAAGATTCTTCGTGGCAAGTGCCGGGTGTCGCCGGCGCTTGCGGTGCTAATTGAGCTGCATTCGGGGATTTCCTGCGAGGTGTTGTCGCCGGATTTCCCTTGGCAGTCCGCTGCTGTTCTGGTGTGTGGCCATGCTGGTGGTGTTGAAGCCTTGCCCGATCTGGTGCGGGTGAGGGCTGCCCGGTTTCCCGAGCAGCTGTCTCTTTCAAGTTTTCAAGCCAATGCCCCTGATGGCTTGGGTTTGCCCGGCTGAGCCGGGCGTTTTTTATTTGTTTGATCTGGCTGTGAGTCTAGGTGCGGGGTTGCTGCGTCGTCCACGGTCGTTTTGGCGGGAGTCGATCATGTCTGTTTTGGATGTTGCTCATTCTGTGGTGCATGACTATCCGGGCGGTGCGGAGGCATTGGCTGTCCGGCTGGGCATGGCGGCTTCGACGTTGCGCAGCCAGGTGAATCCGAATATCCCGACGCATGTGTTGGGGTTGTTGTCTGCGGTGCGGATCAGCCAGTTGTCGGGTGATTTCCGGATGTTGTTTTCGTTTGCGAGCGAGTGCGGTTTTGTGTGCATGCCTTGCGATGGGGCTATTTCGGAGGTGTCGCCGCTGATGGGCTTGTCGTCTTTGATGGAGGCGCATGGTGATGTGGGCGTCCAGGTGGCGTCTGCGCTGTCGGATGGCCGGATCAGTGCGTCGGAGATGGATGCGATCGAGGATGCGATTGCGGCCAACGTTACGCGTTTGCATGTGCTGGCGGGTGCGCTGCGTGCGGCGCGTCGCCGGGGTGTTTGCCATGCGCCGGCCTGATCCGGTGTTGCAGGTGTTGCAGCGCAAGGCTTATCGGGTGCGTTGTGCGCATCCGGATGATCGGCATGCGGCCGGCGCTGCTTTGTTAAAGACGTTGATCCGTTTGCTGGATAGCAAGGTTGGCCGCAATGACTCTGGTGGTGCTGGAGTGGCTGCAGGAGAGCGGCCGTTTGCCAAGTGATGCAGCGTTTTTGGCGGCGTTGTCCGCTGCTGGTTGGCTGGAGTTGCAGCGCCGCGAGGAGCGTCGGTTGAGGTCGCTGTATGGGGATGAGTATATGGCGGCGCTGGGGCTGCGTTTGCAGGCGTTAGGATTGGATTTGGCTGTTCGCCGGGTGGCGACGCGGCCTTTTGTTCGGGGTGGGTGATGCCTTCTATTGTGTTGACGGATGCTGAGTGGGATTGCCTGGCGGGTGAGCCGGGGGATCTGCTTAAGCTGTATGTGGGGCTGCGCCGCCGGATGGATTTTGCGTCCGGTGTGGTGGGCTTGGTGACGCGTCTGAAGGAGCAGGTGTTCCGTGACTTGCTGACGGTGGATGCGGTGCGTGGCCGGCATACGCCGCCACCGGTGACGCGCAAGCGTTGGCGGGCTGCGATTGCGCGCTTGTGTTCGCTGGGCTTGCTGGTGGACTGCGGGAACTTCGTTTTCGAGTTGCCTTGCGCGTTGACGGATAAGCTTGTCCAAAACATGAGGGGCCAATCAGGGGCCAATGAGCGTACGGCTGGCGGTGGTGTTCAGCGGCCGGTTTCGAATGGCTGGAAAGCCAGTGCTGGTAAGGTTTTGGAGGTTGCGGCCAACGTTGCGGTTGAGGGTGGTGCCGGGGTGATGGTTGACGGTGGTGGTGCTGATGAGGGGCACACTTCCGCTTCTCCGGTTATCCGTAAAAAGCGTGAGTGTGTTGGCGGCAAGGCTGGTGCTGTGTCGCGGCCTGCGGCGCGTGCCTCTCGCGTGCCGGTGGATTTTGTGGCCGATGAGCAGGCGGTGGCGCTGGCTAAGGGCTATGGGCTGGATGTGGCGACGGAGCAGGTGGGCTTTGTGTCGTATTACCTGGGCTGCAGCAGGCCGGTGTTGTCGCCGGATTGGCAGGCGAGGTTCCGCAAGTGGTTGGTTAATGCGGTGCAGTTCCGTGCGGCTTCTGGCAGCCGTGCGCCGGCGAAGGGTTTGGCGCCTGCGGCGCGGTCTGCAGGGGTGTCAAATGGCCGGCCTTGGTTTTTGACAGCGAAGGGGATCGAGCTGAAGGCGATGGAGCTGGGCTTTGCGCCGCCTCCGGGGGTGCCTCTTGGGCTGTGGAAGCAGGAGGTGTTTTCGCTGGCTGGTTTGTCTGAGGCGGAGTATCGCCGCGGGGTGGTGGATTTCGCGTAGGTGTTGGTTGTGGTGCGCTGAGCAGGCCCGCAGAGGCCGCCTCGCTTTGGTGTGGTATCCGGTCAGGGGTGATCGGGAAATTTATGTCTGTTGCTGGTGATGTTTTGTTTGATTCGGTAGGTCAGGCGCTGCGGTTTGCTTTTTTGTTCAAGGCGTCTGTGAAGGGGGCTTCTGTGCCAGGGACGGTGTCTATCGGGTCTGGCCGGGGGTTGGTCGGGCTGGATGGTGCGGGCGAGGCCGGCAATATCAAACGGCTGATCGGGGATCTGCCGAAGGTGCAGGCGGCAGCATTGCAGGCACGGTTCAGTGAACGGGTGGCGGCGTGTCCTTGCTGCATGGCGGATGCGCCGGCTGCCGAGTGGCTGGGGTGCTGCGTGTTGTTGTCTGGTGTGGCGATGGGGGCAGCCAGTTCATGCCATGAGAAGCTGGCGCTTGATCTGACGATGCGGCATTTTGGCGATAAACGTTTGACGTTCGAGATGCTTGGTGGCCGGTATGGTTGCTCGGCTGATCAGGTCCGCAAAATCAACAACAAGGTGGCCGCGGCTTTGCGGGCGGTGGAGCACGCGGCGCAGGCAAAGATTTCTGACCGGTTGATCGCGTCGGGTTATATCGATCATTGCCAGGAAGTTGAAGCTGTGTGTTGACTGTCCGGTTTGACCGGACTAATATCCGTTTTCAGATACAGCTGAAAATTCCGTCAAGAGCCCGCGAAAGCGGGCTTTTTGCGTTTCTGTGGTGTTTGCGTGGTCGTTTCTCCTCTGTGTTGTGCTTTCGGCGCCCCGGTCTGTTGATCGGGGCGCTGTCTTTTTGTACTGCCGATCTGGGAGAGACGGGGACCCTAGCGATTCTGCGCCCGGTACGAGGCTGGAGACTCGCGATTCTTTTTTAGTGGCTGCGCTGTGAAGTTAGTGAAATTCACCCACGGTGAAATCTAGTGAAATGATGGTGAAACCATGCGCACATATTTGAGCAGAAAGGCCTTTGCGGATTCGCAGGGTTGGTCGCCCAGCTATGTGACCAAGCTGGGATCACAGGGGCGGCTGATCATGTCGCCGGATGGCAAGTCAGTCGATGTTGACGCAACGCTGGCCAAACTCGGCAAGACCGCCGACCCATCAAAAGAAGGTGTTCGCCAGCGGCATGTCGACACCCGCACGCAGCGTGATGTCCGCAGCCAGGTGACTGCGGATGCACCGGACACAGCCGAGTCGCAGGGCGGCAGTTCCGACTACTACACGCACAAGGCTAGTCGCGAGAAATACCTAGCGCTTCTGGCACAGGCTGAATATGACAAGGTCTGCGGCAACACGGTGGAGCGGCAGGTCGTCGAAGAGGCCACATACCGCTACGCCAGGTTGTTGCGTGATTCGGTGATGGGTTTGCCCAAGCAGATATCGTCCGACCTGGCTGCGATCTCCGATCCATGGAAGCTGGAACGCGAGCTGAGCGACCGCCTGCGCAAGATGCTGGAGGATGTCACCAAGCTGGGCGAAGATGACCTGAACAAGGCGATGACAGAATGAAATATGCAAGCGGCTTTGTCGCGTATGTGAAGGGTTTTGTTTCTGGTTTGCGTCCTGATCCTGCGCTTTGGATTGATCAGTGGGCCGATGAGCATCAGCGCATTCCTGCCGACGCAGGTGCAGCAGAACCAGGCAAATACCAAACTGACCGCACGCCCTATGCACGCGGCGTGATGCGGGCATTGTCGCCGGAGCACCCCTGCCGCCGCGTGGTGGTGATGGGGGCCTCGCAGATGCTGAAGACGCAAGTATTCTTGAACTGGATCTGTGCGTTGATTCATATGGCGCCGAGTAACATCCTGGCGCTGGAGCCTTCGCTTAATCTGGCCAAACGACTGTCCGGACGCATTGGTAAAAATCTGGATGCTATCCCTGCGTTACGCGACCGCGTTGCGGCAGCGCGCAGCCGTGATAGCCGCAACACGATTGACACCAAGGAATTCACCGGCGGTACGCTGATGATCACCACGGCTGGTGCTGCGGCCAACCTGGCTGAGGTGTCCGCACGCTACCTGTACGGCGACGAGATCGATCGATGGGATCGCAACGTCAATAACGAGGGCGATCCGGTTGTGCTGGCCGAGGCGCGAACCTCCACCTTTGGCCGCAACGCCAAGATTTACTACTCCAGCTCGCCGACGGTCGACGGTGCCAGCCGGATTGCCGAACTGTACAAGGAAGGCAACCAGCAGCGTTACTACGTGCCATGCCCGCATTGCGGCGAAAGCCAGACGCTGGAGTTCGAGCAGCTAAAATGGAATGCGGATCGTACTGCCGCACACTATGTCTGCATCGAGAACGGCTGCTGCATCGAGGAGCACCACAAGAGCACCATGCTGGGCAGCGATGACTGGCGTGCAACGGCCGAGGGCGATGGCGAAACCGAGTCGTACCACATTTCGGCGCTGTACATGCCGCTGGGCTGGGTATCGTGGGCTGCGCTGCTGAAGCAGTATGAGAAGGCCGAAATCGCCCTGCAGAAGGGTGATCCGGAACCGATGCAGGTGTTCTACAACACCCGGTTGTCCAAGGTGTGGGACAACGCCCAGGAACGCACTCGCGGTGCCGATCTGCTCGCACGCGTTGAGGATTACGCCCTGCGTACGATCCCGGCGGGCGTGCTGATGCTGACGGCAGCGGTCGATACCCAGGCCAACCGTCTGGAGCTGCTGATAAAGGGCTGGGGCGAAGGGCTGGAAAGCTGGACCATCGACCACCGCGTGATCATGGGCGACCCAGCCGAGCAGCGCACCTGGGACACGCTGGATGAAGAGCTGAAGGCCGAGTTCATCCACCCGTCGGGCCGCCGCATGACCATCGCAGCCGGCGCAGTGGACTCGGGCGGTAACCATACGCAAGAGGTCTACCAGTTCTGTCGTCTGCGTCGCTGGCGCCACATCCTGGCGATCAAGGGGGAATCCAAGCGCGGCAAGCCGGTGCTGCCTCAGCGGCCGAGCAAGGTCGATGTCACATGGCGCGGCACTACCGAGAAGGGCGGTTGCGAACTGTGGCTGATCGGCACCGATACCGCCAAGGACTGGCTCTACAACCGCTTCAAGCTGCTGGAAGGCCCGGGAGCGCAGCACTTCAGCAAAGACCTGCCGGCCGAGCACTTCGACCAGCTCACCGCCGAGCGCAAGCTGATCCGCTACGTCAAAGGCCGTGCCGTGACCGACTGGGTCAAGCCAAAGTCCGAGCGCAACGAGGTACTGGACCTGAACGTGTACAACCTGGCCATGGCGCACTACCTGGGCCTGCATCGCTATCAGGCGGCAGACTGGGAACGGCTCAAGATCAAGTACGCGCAGACCGGCCTGTTTGATCAGGCGCCGCCCACTGTGACCAACCCTGCAACCGCAAAAGACCCCGCCCCCAAAGCGGGGTCTTCTGCTTTACCCGCCCCACAGCGCCGCCGGGCGCAGTCGGGCTACCTGAAACGGCGATGACATGGCATTCACTCAAACCCAGCTGGATGCGATCGAAAAAGCCCTGGCACGGGGCGAACGTGTCGTGCAATACGCTGACCGGCGCGTCGAGTACCGCAGCGTTGCGGAGCTGATCGAGCTGCGTAACACCATCAAACGCGATCTGTCGCAGCAGAACGGCCAGTCACGTAGCCGCAGCCATCGGCTGTACCACGCAGGAAAGGGGATCAGATGAGCGGTTTCCCGACACTGCGTGGCCGCGGCTTTCTGATGCCGACCCGGCTGAAGAACAGTTACGAAGGTGCGGGGCAGGGGCGGCGTGCCAACAACTGGCAACCCGGCAGTAGTGGGCCGGTCAGCACCACCGGCAGCGGCCTGCAAACCCTGCGCAACCGTAGCCGCCACGCTGCACGCAATGACCCGTATGCCTTCAAGGCGCTGGACACGCAGGTCTCCAACCATATCGGTACCGGCGTCGCACCCAAGCCGCGGCACCCGGATGCAGACATCCGGCAAATGTTGCAGGAGGTGTGGGACGACTGGTGCGAGGAGTCCGATGCAGATGGCGTGCTGGATTTCTACGGCCAGCAGGCGCTGGCTGCACAAGGCTTGTTTGAAAGCGGCGAGTGTTTCGTCCGGCTGCGTCCGCGGCGACTGGAAGACGGCCTGGCCGTGCCGCTGCAGATCCAGCTGCTGGAGCCGGAGTTCGTGCCACACGACAAGACCGGTACCGCGCCGAACGGCAACCGCATCCGGCAGGGCATCGAGTTCGACGCCATCGGCAAGCGTGTCGCCTACTGGATGTACAAGAGCCACCCCGGTGAACGTGCTGGCGAAGGCAGCTTCAACAGCCTGGTGCGGGTACCGGCTGAGCAGGTGCTGCATGTGTACGAGCCGACCCGCCCCGGCCAGCTGCGCGGCGTGCCGATGCTGGCCACCGTGCTGCTACGCCTCAAGACGCTGGACGAGTTCGACGACGCGGTGCTGTTCCGGCAAGAAGTCGCCAACCTGTTTGCCGGCTTCATCCGCAAGCCAAGCGCCGAGTCAGCATTCCCCGGCGAGCCGGGCCAGCAGGTTGACGCCGATTTTGCACCGCTGGTCGGGCTGGAGCCGGGAACCATGCAGGAGCTGGCACCGGGCGAGGAAGTCGAGTTCAGCGACCCGCCCGACGCCGGCAACAACTATCAGGACTTCATGCGGCAGCAGCTGGCGGCCATCGCAGCCGGTATGGGTCTGCCGTACGAGCTGCTGACCGGTGACCTGCGCAACATCAGCGACCGCGTGATCCGCGTCATTCTGAATGAATTCCGCCGCCGCGTAGAGCAGCGCCAGCACGCCATCTTTGTGCATCAGCTGTGCAAGCCGGTATGGCGTGCGGTGCTGAATATGGCGGTGCTGTCCGGTGCCATCAGCCTGCCAGGCTATGCGGCCAACCCTCGGCCGTTCCAGCGCGCGCGCTGGGTTCCGCAGGGCTGGGCGTATATCCATCCGGTGCAGGACGTGCAGGCGGATCGCTTGGCCGTGCGCAGCGGCTTCACCAGCCGCAGCGAAGTGGCGCTCAAACGCGGGGCCGATGCGGAGACGATCGACACCGAAAACGCGGCTGACAACGCCCGCGCTGACGGGCTGGGGCTGGCCTATGACTCCGACCCGCGCCAGCGTGACGACCAGGGCGAAATCATCGTCGATGATCGTGATGACGACGCAAAAAAGGAATAACCATGAACCCTGCAACACCCCGCATTTTCAACGGCCCGGCACCCGAGCCGGCAGCCAGCGGCAACTGGTACCGCATCAGCAATGCGGCCAACCTTGCTGCTGATCAGTCACTGGAAGTCGAGCTGTACGACGACATCGGCGTCTGGGGTATTCGTGCTGCCGACTTCATCCGTGACCTGAAGGCCGCCGACGATGGCCAGCGCCCAATCGTGATCGCCATCAGCAGCCTTGGTGGCGACGTGTTCGACGGCCTTGCCATCCACAACACCTTGCGCCGACTGGGCAATCGCGTTACCGCACGTATCGACAGCGTGGCGGCCAGTATCGCCAGCATCATCGCCGTTGGCGCCCACCGTGTGGTGATGCCGGCCAACAGCATGATGATGATCCACAACCCGTGGACGTTTGCGATGGGCGAGGCCGAGGATCTGCGGGCCACCGCCGACATGATGGACAAGGTGCGCGACAACCTGGTTGGCTGCTATCGCGCCAAGGCGCCGGCGCTGAGTGCCGACGAACTGGTCAAGATGCTGGATGACACCACCTGGTTGACCGCGCAAGAAGCGCTGGCGCTGGGGCTGGTGGACGAAGTCACCGACCTCGTGCCACTAAAAGCCAGCGCCAACCTGCGCGCCGGTCTGGGACGGCTGAAGAACGCGCCACCGGCCCTGTTGCAGGCGCTGGACGAGCCCGCTACACCGCCCGCTGATCCGGCTCCAGCCCCGGCGCCCGATCCGGCGCCACTCGCCGCGGCAGACCCGGTGGCGATGGCGAAGCTGGCGGCGAGACTGTGCAACGAGGCCTCGCTGCCGGCCGTTGCCGTTGACAGTGTGATCACCGTCAGCGCCCTGGCAAGTGACAGTGCCATCCGCAGCGCAGTGGCCCAGGCCACCGAGATCCGCGACCTGTGCAAGACCGCCAAGCTGCCGGATCTGGCCAACAGCCTGATCGCCAGTGGGCTGGATGTGGAATCTGCCCGAGCGCGGCTGTTTGACAAGATGGTGGCCGGAGCCGGCGAAGAGCTGGACAACCTGCCACCGGCAGACGATCCGTCCACCCCGAAAAACAAGGGCCCATCGGCCCGCGACATTTATGCAAGCCGCCGTGCCCGTGCGGCCAACCCACAGCGAGGTAATGTATGAGCACCCTTCATCAAGCAGGCCGGACCGGCGAACACCTGATTTCCACCGTTGGCCAGATCAGCAATGACATCGTCGACCTGGCTGCCGGTGCCGCGTTGCCCGCCGGCCAGGTGCTGGCTTACGACTCGGTGCAGCAACTGTATGTGCCCTACGACAACGCCAGCGCAACTGCCGGTGTCGCGGCTGCCGTGCTGTATGCGCCGGCGCCAGCCCGCACTGAGTCCACCCGCGTGGTCGTCACCGGCCGTCTGGCAGAGGTGCAGGGCGACCTGCTCACCGGCTTGGATGCGAATGCCCGTTTCGACTTTGGCAGTCTGTTCATCGTCGTCCGCTAAACCATCCGCCACCCATCATTCAAGGCGCTGCCCGCAAGGTCGGCGCCTTTTGCATTTCAGGAGCTGAACCATGCCTACCCTTGCCATTTTTGAAGATGACGCCTTTTCGCTGTCGACGCTGACTGCCGCGATCAACGAAGGCCCCCAGACCCCGGGCCGCCTGGCCGCGCTGGGGCTGTTCGAAGAAGAAGGGATTACCACTACCACGGTGGAGATCGAGAAAGAGGGTAATACCCTGTCGCTGGTGGCGGCTGGCGAACGCGGCGGTCCCGGCCAGCAGGTCGGTGGTGACAAGCGCAGCCTGCTGCACTTTGGCACCATCCACCTGCCGCAACAGAGCGTCATCCGCGCCGACGAAGTGACCAACCTGCGTGCCTTCGGCAGTGAAACCGAGGTCGAAACGGTGCAGGCAGTGGTGTCGAAGCGCCAGAACAAGCACAAGCGCCAGCTGGATGCCACTACCGAGTACCACCGCATTGGTGCCATCAAGGGGCTGGTGATGGATGCCGATGGCCAGCGTGTACTGTTGGATACCTACCAGCACTTCCAGATCGTTCAGACCGAGATCGAAATCAACCTGAGTGCGATGGGGCCGAACCTGCGTGGCCAGTGCCTGGCCGTGGTGGAAGCCGTCGAAGCGGCGCTGGGCTCGGCTTCCAGCACCGGTGTGCGCGTGTTCTGCGGCAAGAACATCTGGGCTGCGCTGGTGGCCAACAAGTACCTGGAAGAAACCTTCAAGTACGGGCCGCAGGCAGCCGCCTTGCGCGGCGATCCACGCGACACCATTGAGTTCGGTGGCATGGTGTGGGAGCGTTATACCGGCAAGGTCGGCACCATCGCCTTCATTGATCCGGATCTGGCCTACGTGGTACCGGAGGGTGTGCCGGACATGTTCATTACTCGTTTCGCGCCGGCTGATCATGTCGATGCCGTCGGCACCATGGGCCTGCCGTATTACACCTCGCTGGAGCTGCTGAAGCACGGCAAGGGCGTGGACATGCTGTCCCAGTCCAACGTACTGAACCTGAACACCCGCCCGGCAGCCGTAATCCGCCTGAAACTGAAAGCAGCCTGACATGTTCCGTGACCTGATGGCCGACATCGACGCTACGGTGTTCGACGTTCTGGGCGATGCCGCCACGGTGCAGGGCAAGCCGGTCTCCGGCATGTTCTACGCACCGTGGTTGCAGCCGGCACTGGGCAAGCTCAATACCAGCATCCGCGAACCTCACCTGGTGGTGCAGGATGCCGATGCCGTCGGGGTGGGCAAGAGCGCCGAGGTGCAGGTGACAGGGCAGGGCGACTACGTCGTCGTCAGCGTCGAGCCGGACGGTACCGGCCGCAGCACGCTTGTGCTGCGGGCCAAATAGCAGGAGAGAGCATGCCAGTTGCGATCAAGGCCGAAATTGACATCCGCCCCGTGCTGCAGCTGGTCAACGGGCTGTCTCAAGTGGCGGTCAGCAATGCCTGGCGGCGGGCACTACGCAAGACGGGCGACTGGATTAAAACCCATGTCGCCCGTTCGCTTTCCAGTGAGATCAAAGTGCCGCAGAAGGTGCTCAAGCAGCGGCTGTACTTCTTCTTGCGCTCGGCGAAGGAGGGCAAGGTCTGGCTGGGTATCAACGCGATCGAGGCCGCCCGCCTGGGCAAGGCGCGCCAGACCCGGCGTGGCGTCACGGTCGGCCGGCACCGCTTTGACGGCGCGTGGCTGTATCGCAGCAAACGCGGCAGCCCGAACGATGGCGGTGTGTTCCGCCGGGTTGGCCGCGCACGCACGCCGTACGAGCAGGTGCGATTTGAGTGGGACGAGGTCGGCGAGCGTGCCTTCCGCGCCGTCGCTGCCCAGGCGCAGGAGCGCTTGTTCGAGATCCTGGCGCAGGAGCTGCGTTGGGAAGTCAGCAAGCTGACGAAATAGGACACCCTGATGATTGAAGCACTACACGACGCCATCGAACAAAGGTTGGCTGCAGCCCTGCCAGACGTGGATGTTCAGTTTTATCCGGAGCTGGGCGAGCGCGTCAGCCTGCCGTTGCTGGTGCTGGAACTGGCCGAATTTGAGCCAGGCACCGACCCCGGCACCGGAGAGCTGGCACTGGTCGCCATCATGCAGGCCCGGGTGGTGTGCGATCCGACCGCGGCCAAGGCCGAGCTGGCTGTGCGCCAGCTGGCCACGCGCGTTGCGGCGCAGGTACACGCGGCCACGACTTTCGACCAACCCGTGACACCCGCCAAACTGAGGCAGATCGGGCCGGACGGTTTTCACCATGCAGAGCTGGATGGCTACCTGGTGTGGCTGGTGGAGTGGGTGCACGAGCTGGAAGTCGGCGAACCCTCCGACATCGCATTGCCGTCGTTCGTGCCGCGCGAGGTGCAGTGGTCCGTCGACGGCGATACAGAGTCGGTAGTGACGCCATGAGCTATGAACAGTCGGAAATGGATCGGCAGCTCTCCAGCCTGATCATGCTCGGCAATGTAGCGGCGGTGCAGATGAAGCCGCCGCGGGTGCGCATCGAGTCCGACGGCTGGACATCGGACTGGGTGATGTGGAACGCGATGGCGGCAGGGCGCGCCCGTCACTGGCGGCCGCCCAGCATCGGTGAACAAGCCGTGCTGCTGAGCCCGTCCGGTGATCCGGCACAGGGGGTCGCCATCATCGGCTTCTACACCGGTGAATTTGATGGTGATGGCCGTCCCGACTTGGTCGGCTGGCTGATGCCGGATGGAGCAGTCATCGAGTATGACCACGCCGCCGGCGCACTGCTGGTGGACGGCGTCAAAACCGTCAACGTGAATGCGGCCGACAGCGTGACGGTGAAGACCACCACCATCACGCTGGATGCGCAGGACGTCATGGTGACCAACAACCTGACCGTCGGCGCTGCCATCAACCACTTGGCCAATGGTGGCGCCAAGGCCAGCTTTGGCGGCGCGATTGAGGCCAAGGGCGATATCCACTCCGATGCTGACGTCACCGCTGGTGACATCAGTTTGGGTGGGCATAGCCACGTAGAGCAGGGCGATGGCGCACCAGTTGGCCCGCCGACATGATTTACCCGTTTGCAATTGAACTACCCACCCGCCGCTGGCGGGTTTTTCATTCCTGGAGCCGTCATGAGTAAACCAACCCCGGCAGTCACCGCTGCCGCACAAGTCTTCCGCGACAAGGCATTCAAGTCGCGCACCCTGATCCTGAAAGATGGCCGCGCGGTACCGGTAGAAAACTACACCGTGACCACGTCCGACAAGGACGTGATTGCGTTTCTGGATAGCCACGCCGACTTTGCCCGTCAGCCGGCAACGGCTGACAGCGCTGCGGAGTAAACCCGATGAGCCTCACCGGCATGAACCGGGACACCGGCCAGCCGGTGAGCGGCATCGAGCACCTGCGGCAGTCGCTGGCTGACATCCTGAGCACCCCGATCGGCAGCAGGCGGATGCGGCCAGAGTACGGCAGCAACATCCCGCGCATGGTCGACCAGCCGGTCAATCCCGGTTGGATCGCTGCAGTGCAGAGCGAGGCGGCCCGGGCGCTTGCCCGCTGGGAGCCGCGGATCAAGCTCAAGCGCGTGTCGCTGATCTCCCTGATCGATGGGCGCCCGGTGTTCCGCATCGAAGGCGACTACATCGGTGAAACCCAGATACTGGACGTGACAGCATGATTGACCTGACCCAACTGCCCGCACCTGCGGTGATCGAGGAACTCGATTTTGAAACCATCTATGCCAACAAGCTGGCGCGGTTTCAGCCGCTATACCCCGACTACAGTGCGGCGCTGGAGTCCGACCCGGTCGTGAAACTGCTGGAGCTTGCGGCGTACGACGAAATGATGCTGCGAGCCCGCATCAACGATGCCGCCAAGGCCACCATGCTGGCCTACGCCACCGGTGCCGACCTCGACCATGTGTCCGCGCTGTTGAATGTCGCGCGTCTTCTGGTCGATCCGGGCGACCCGGGGGCGAACCCGCCGCGCGATCCGGTTTACGAAGACGACGAGCGGCTGCGCTTTCGCGCGCAGATGGCGCTTGAGGGAACATCGGTGGCCGGTAGTGTCGGCGCCTATGTTTTTCACGCACTGTCGGCATCGGCAGGCGTGGCTGACGTCTCGGTCGATGCGCCCCGCTTTGCACGCATTGTCGTGTCGCCCGAAGTCGCCGCGATGTTACCGCCTGGCGCGATAGTCCTGCAGGTCACGCACAGTGCCGGATTGGTCGAGCCGATGCCAGGTGATGTGGCGGTCAATGTGCTCGCCGTCCAACACAACGAAGACAACTATGCCGAACTGCTGCCCGTCGTAGAGTCGAACCTGTCGGCAGACAGCATCCGACCACTGACCGACCACCCGCATGTACTCCAAGCGGAAGCGGTGCACTACCGGATACGCGGCACACTCGAGTTCGATCCCGGCCCCGATCCGGCTGTGGCAGAGGCCGCAGCGCGCCTGCGGTTCGATGCACTGATCGCCGCTCGCCACAAGCTTGGCGCCGACATGCCGCGCTCAGCGATTTTTGCCGCGTTGCACGGCCCGGGAGTCGCCCGTGTGCTGCTGGATGAACCGGTGGGCGACGTGATGTGTGGCATCAACCAATTTCCGTTGTGCGACGGCATAGAGATTTCGAGGGCGTTATGAGTCGATACCTGCTGCCTCCGAACCGAACGCCGCTCGAGGCGGCGCTCGCCGACAGCATCACGCCGGCATCCGACCCGTCGCCGCTCGCCACGATCTGGGATGCCGACCGTTGCCACACCGCCTTGCTGCCTTGGCTGGCTTGGTCGCTGTCGGTCGAGGGCTGGGAATCGGCGATCACCGAAGAGCAGCAGCGTCAGCTGATCCGCGGTGCGGTCCCCACCCACCGCCGCAAGGGCACACCAGGCGCGGTAATCGCCGCGCTGGCGTCGATCGGGCTGGATGCGCGCATTAGCGACAGCCGCGTGGCCGGTGGCACGCCGCACGCGTTCGAGATTGACATCGACTTGCACGACCGGGGGATTGACGAATCGACGCCGCAACGAATCGAGGCCCTGATCGCCGAGTACAAGAACGTACGCAGCTTCGTAGCGGCCTTGCGCATCGCGTTGGCTGGCAAGGGCAAGATCTACGTCGGCGCCGCCGCCTACCTCGGCGACGAGCTGACCGTCTACCCATACACCCCGAGCGAGATTGTCGTCACCGGCATCGCCGCGCTCGGCGGTGGCACCCATACCATCGACACACTCACCATTTGGGGGAGCAACTAACCTATGGCACAGACCTACTTCGCCATTCTCACAGCGATCGGTGAGGCCAAGCTGGCCAACGCCACTGCGCTCGGCACCACGCTGCAGCTCACCAAAATGGCGGTGGGCGATGGCAACGGCGCCACACCCATTCCGGACCGCAACCAGACCGCCCTGGTGCACGAAAACCGCCGCGCCCCGCTCAACGCGCTGTTCGTTGACCCGGCCAATGGTGGCCAGGTCGTGGTGGAGCAGATCATTCCGGAGGACATCGGCGGCTGGTGGATTCGTGAGATCGGCCTGTACGACGCCGCCGGCGACCTGTGTGCAGTGGCCAACTGCCCGGACACCTACAAGCCGGTACTGGCCAGCGGCAGCGGACGCACCCAGATACTGCGCATGGTGCTGATCGTCGCCAACACATCTTCGGTAGAGCTAAAGGTCGACCCGAGCGTGGTGCTTGCGCCGCGCGGCTACGTCGACCAGGTGATGACCGCACACACCGCAGCGATAGACCCGCACCCGCAGTACGCCACCGATGCAGACCTTGCTGCACATGCTGCAGCCGCCGACCCACACCCCCAGTATCTGACCAGCGCAGAAGGCGATGCCAAAGTCGCGGAGGCAGTGGCTGCACTGGTCGCCGCTTCGCCAGCGGCGCTGGACACACTGGCCGAGCTGGCCACAGCGCTGGGGAGCGACCCAAACTTTGCCACCACCGTGACCAACGCACTGGCGGCCAAGGCGCCGCTGGCCAGCCCGGCACTGACCGGCAACCCGACAGCACCGACACCTGCCAGCGGCGACAACGACTCCTCGCTGGCCACCACAGAATTCGTCCAAGCAGCCATCCTGGCAAAGCTGAATGCAACAGGTGGTGCGCCACTTTACGCCGCACGTGCCTGGGTGAACTTCAACGGCACGGGCACGGTTGCCATCCGGGCCAGCGGCAATGTGTCCAGCATCACAGACAACGGCACAGGCGATTACACCGTCAACTTCACCACGGCCATGCCGGCTGCGAACTTCGCCGTTTCTCCGGGGGGTAATGGTTCAGCCGACCCGATTACTGGTGTCAACTGTTTGTCATCTGGCGCCAAGACCACCACATCCGTCCGGATATCTACAACTAACTCGACAACTGGTCGGACAGACTTTACCAACGTCGAGCTGGCAGTTTTTTGCTGAGGTACCAACATGGACAAACGCATTATTTTTCCGAACGAAGGCGGCGGTATTGCCGTACTCATACCGGCACTGGAGTGCGAGCTTGCACTGGAGGAGATCACCGCGAAAGACGTGCCTGCGGGTCTGCCATACCTGATCGTGGACGTGGCCGACATCCCGGCAGACCGTACCTTCCGTGCAGCCTGGGAGGCTGACTTCAGCAGCCCACATGGCTTTGGAGGCCAAGCATGATCACCGTGAACATCGACAAGGCCAAAGTGATTGCCCACGACGTTCGCCGTGCACGTCGAGCCCAGGAATTCCAACCGCTGGATGAGCAGATCGCTAGGCAAATTCCCGGCACGGATGTGGCCGCATTAGAAACCCAGCGGCAGGAGATACGTGATCGTTACGCTCAGATCCAAGGCTCGATCGAAACTGCCACCACCGCAGATGCAATCAAGGCGGCAATCAGCGACTGAAACGTTGGCCGCGTTGCTGGCAGAAATGCATCGAAGCCGATGAAGGTGACGCGATAGCGACGAATCGCTGAATAGAAACAGGCTGACCCAGCTAAACACCAACCAATCACATGTACCCGCCACTGGCGGGTTTTTTTACGCCCATTTGGGAGGAAATATGCCTAACGAGTCGTTGTTCCACGGCGCCGAAGTTGTACTGGTCGACAGCGGGCCGCGCACTATCTCGCTGCCGTCGTCATCGGTTATCGGTATCGTCGACACCTTCACGCCGGGGGCTGGTCTGGCGACGCCAAACCAGCCGGTGAAGATCACCAATGATCGCGAGGCGGCGGCAGCATTTGGCGAGAATAGCCCGATGTTCCGCCAGCTCAAGGCCATCTATAGCAAGACCCGCGCGGCCATCGTCGCTGTCGGTGTTGGTGCCAATGCCGATCCCGCGCTGCAGACCAGCGCCATCATCGGCGGTGTGACTGCCAGCGGGGTGCGTACTGGCTTGCAGGCGCTGCTGGATGGTAAGTCGGCAGTCAATTTGCAGCCGCGGCTGTTGGTGGCGCCGGGCCACTCGTCGACGCAGGCGGTAGCCAGCGCCATCGATAGCCTGGCCGGCAAGCTGCGCGCGATCGGCATCATCGACGGCCCCAACACCACCGATGATGCCGCCATTGCCTACGCGGCCAACTTCGGCAGCAAGCGGCTGTACCTGGTCGATGCCGGCGGCAACAAGGTGTGGGATACCACCAGCAGCAGCGAAATCCTGCTGCCGTCGTCGGGTGCCGTTGCTGGCTTGTTTGCAGCCAAGGATGCCGAGGTCGGTTTCTGGGCCTCGCCATCCAACACCGAGTTTGCCGAGGTGCTGGGTACTGGCCGGCCGGTGGAATACCTGTACGGCGATCCGACCTGCCGCGCCAACCTGCTGAACCAGGCGTATGTGTCCACCATCATCCGTGAGGGTGGATTCCGGCTGTGGGGTAACCGCACGCTGTCGGCCGATCCGAAATGGTCTTTCGTCACCCGCGTGCGTACCACCGACATGGTGATGGATGCCATCCTGCGCGGCCACCAGTGGGCGGTCGACAAGGGCATCACCAAGACCTATGTGCATGATGTGACCGTAGGGCTGGATGCGTTCATGGGCGACCTGCGCAATGCCGGCGCCATCATCAATTTCGAGGTCTACCCGGACCCGGTGCTGAATACCGCCTCGCAGCTGGAAGAGGGCAAGGTGTACTGGAACATCCGCTTTACCGACGTGCCACCGGCTGAGAACCCGATCTTCCGTGTGGAAGTGACGAACCAGTGGATCACCGAAGTGCTGGCTGCTTAACAAGGAAAAATCATGGTTCCGCAAACACTCACCAACTTTACCCTGGCCCTGGGGGGCACCAGCTACGCCGGCAAGGCCTCGCAGGTGCAGCTGCCCAAGCTCAAGCGCAAGACCGAGGCCTGGCGCGGCGGCGGCATGGATGCCGAAATCGACTTTGCCATCGGGCTGGAAAAAATGGAGGCCGGCTTTACGCTGACCGGTATCGACAAGGCGTCGCTGGCGATGTTCGGCCTGGCCGATGGCAGTGCCTTCAATGGTACTTTCCGCGGTGCATTTACTGACAGGAAGGGGAAGGTCGTCGGTGCCGTCTGCACCCTGCGCGGCCTGCTCACCGAAGTCGACATGGGCAACTGGGAGGCCGGCAAAAAGAACGAAACCAAGTACACCCTCACGCCGGACTACTACAAGCTGGAAGTCGATGGCGCCGTGGTGTACGAGATCGATCCGGTTGGCCTGATCCGCATCATTGATGGTGTGGACGAACTCGCTGCCGAACGTGCCGCGCTGGGCCTGTAACCCTCGCGGCCAACCTTTGACGCCCCGCCTTGTGCGGGGCGTTGTCATTTCAGGACAACCCCATGAACGAAACCATCAAGCTGTCTACCCCGGTCACCATCAATGGCTTGCCAACCAATCAAGTCGTGCTGCGCGAACCGACGGTCGGCGATCAGCTCGATGCCCGCCAGTTGGCGGGCAATGATGACGCGAAGTTTGAAATGACCATGCTGGCGAATATGGCCGGTTGCGCGCCGGACGATCTGCGCCAGGTGACGCTGCGCGATTACGGCAAGTTGCAGAAAGCCTATCTTCGGCTGTCTGCGGAAGAACCAGCTGCCGACGGGAAACAGTCCGCTGTGGTGGGTGTGGTCACGCCGGCTGGCTGAGCGCTACGGCTGGGGCCGGGACGAGATCCGCGCGGTACCGGTGTCCGAGCTGGCGCAATGGCTGGCAGTGGATGAGTCGTCGGATTAGCGGCGGGACAGCCAGTACAGCAGCAAGGCGATGGCCACGATCGGGGTGCAGCCCACCAGCACCCCGGCCAGCGCGCCGTACAGCACGGTCACGGTGGATAGCCCGTGCTGGCTGATGCCGTATAGCGCGCCACCGGCGGCCATCAGCAAGACCACTGCCGTTCCGATCAGATCAAACCATTTGCCTGCGTGCATTGAAGGGCCCGTATGTCTAAAGATGTTGCCATTGGTATTGTAATCGGTGGCGCCGTATCCGCAACGCTGGGCGCCGCCGTCGGCAAGACGCAGAAATCGGTGGAAGGCCTGCAAAAGGGCATGGCGGACACCAAGGGCATCAAGAGCCTGATTGGTGAGACCCAACGCCTGCAGCGCGAACTGGCCGAGGCAGACAAGGCCGGGCGCCGGATCGGGCTGGAAAGCGTACGCCAATTGCGGGGCGAGCTGGGCGGGCTGGAGAAAGATTGGCAGGCGTCCACCGCCCGTGTCGGCGAGCTGGCCCGGGCGCTGAACACCGCCAAGCAGGCCGCCGCCGGCCAAGCCGCGGCGGTGCCGGCGCTGGAAGCCGAACACCGGGCGCTGTCGGAGGCAGCAAGGTTGGCCGCGGCACATGCCGACATCAAGCGTGCGGCGTGGCAGGACGGCAAGAACAGCACTGCTTTGACTCGCCAGCAGGTGCTGGCGCTGAAGGAGGAGGCCGATGCCGCCCGCGGTGCCTCTCAGCAGGCCAAGGCGCTGGCCGTTGCCAAGAAAGCCCAGATCGATGCGGCCAAGGCGGCCACATCGGAAGAAGCTCGTCTGACCAGCGAGCTGGGCAAGGCACAGCGCGCTGCCGCTGCGGCCAAAGCGGCGTTCGAGGGCAAGCGTGCCACGCTGCAGGCCACCCGCAGCGAGCTGCGCAATACCGGTACCGCAGTCGGAGATACAACCCGCCAGACCGTCAAACTAGGGGAGGCGGCCAAACAGGCCGCCCAGGGGCAGCAGCAGCTGGCCAACGTGCCGTTGCGCGACAAGCTGGCGGCGAACACCGCCAAGCTGCGCGATATGGGTGTCGAGGTCGGCAACCTCGACAAGGCCATGCGCAAGCTGCAGCAGACCGAGAAAGGCATGCAGTGGCAGCAGCACGGCATCGGCCAGATTCAGTCCGGCATTGAGCTGGGCAAAACCGCCGGGGTGACCACCATCGGTGCCGCTGCCGTGCCCACCAAGATCAGCGGTGATTTCCAGGCAGAGACCCGCGACATCGCGATCAAGTCTGGTATCGCCAACAAGGCCGGCGAGAAGGAGCTGGTTAGCGGCATCATGCAGATTGCCGCCGACCAGAAGATGGACCGTACCGCACTGGCTCAGGCCATCAATGGCCTGGTGACACAAGGTATGGGGTGGCAGGAAGCCATTGGCCACGGCAGCCTGCTGGCCGAGCTGATCAAAGGCCAGAAAATGGCGCCGGAAGACGCCTCCAAGCTGATCTACTCCTTCGGCCAGAACGGCGTGTCGCAGAAAGACATGCGCAAGACCATGGGCGAGGTGGCCGTCGCCGGCGATCTGGGCGCGTTCGAGTCGGACAAGATGGCCCGCTTCATGCCGGAGCTGCTGGCCACCACCGGCGCGTTGGGTTTTCAGGGTTCGGACGCGGTGCGCTACATCGCCGCCAGCCTGCAGGCGCAGGTCAAGCTGACGGGTGACCCGGACAGCGCTGCCAACAACTTCAAGAACCTGCTGGCCAAGATCACCGCGCCGGACACCGACAAGAAGTTTGCCGATGCTGGCGTGTCACTGCAGGAGTCGATGAAGGCGTACATGAAGGCTGGTTACAACCCCGTCGAGGCCTTCATCGCGCTGACGGAAAAGCTCACCGCCAAGCAGGACCCGGCGCAGGCGAAGAAGCTGGCGGATCTGAAAGCCAGGATCAAGAACAGCGGCGGCAACAAGCAGCAAGAGAACGAGGCGCTGGATGCCTACCTGAAAATGGCCGGCCTGGCCGACATCCTGACCGACCAGCAGGCGCGCTCCGGCGCGCTGGCACAGATCAAGTACGGTGGCCAGATCAAGAGCGACCTGACCAAGATCCAGAGCACGGATGGTGGCAAGAAACTGGAAGGGGACAAAGCCGCTCGCGACGACACATCGAACAGCCGCTGGGAGGCGGTGGCGGCGGACTTTAACGCCAGCATGATCGCCGTCGGGGATGCCATCCGGCCCGTGACTAACGGTGCGGCCGATCTGGCGTCATCGCTGCTGCAGCTCGGTACCGGCTTTGCGCAGAATCATCCGGAGGCATCAACGCTGGGGCTGGCTGCCGGTGTGGTGACGTTGGGTATTGCGGCCAAGCGCATTGTCGGTGGCGCCGTGCAGTGGGGCGCCGGCAAGGTGCTGACCACGCTGGGCGGCAAGGCCGGGGCGGCGGCAGCCGGTAAAGGCGGTTTACCTGGTGTACTGCCTGATGTGCTGGGCGGTGGCAAGCCTGGCGCCGGCGTGCAGCAGGTGTTCGTCACCAACATGCCACGTGGCGGCCTGCCGGACTTGCCGGGGGCACCGGACAACAAAGGCAAACCATCAGGCAAGCTGACGCGTGTCGGTGCCGCGGTGCGTAGTGCGCTGGGCGGGACGGTGACGGCAGGTCGTGCCGTGATGGCCGCTCCGACGCTGGGTGCTGTGGCAACAGGCGGTGCCGCAACAGCGGCTGCCGCTACCGGCATGGTTGCCGCAGCGGGCGTGGCCGGTTACGGAGTCGGTACCGCGATCAATGCCGGCATTACGGCAGGGCTGACGGCGGCCAACGGTGGCCGCAAGCAGACCTTGGGCGGCTGGTTGTACGACAAGCTGCATGGTGATGAGGATGCCAAGCTGCTGGCGCCGACAGTCATCAAGCGGCCTGTTGCGGTTGGGGCGACAGCGAAGCCGGAAGCGGCAGCCAAAGCACAGGCTGCCGTACCCGCGGCCAAGCCGGCGCCGGCAAAGGCGCCACCGCCACCCGTCGTACAGCACTTTACCTTCTCACCAAAAATCGACGTCAAGGTGCTGGGCGATGCCAAGAACCCGGCAGAGATCGCCGCGCAGCTGGCGCCGCACCTGAAGCGGTTGTTTGACCAATGGTCCGCCAAAGCCAAGTCAAGCGGCGGCGGTCTGTACGACCCGGTAGGAGGGTGACATGGAGCTTGAAACAGTATTGCGGTTGGCCGTTGATGGCGCCAGCCGCGCCGCCGGCGTCGCCAATTTGCCGCGGGCGGTGGCCGATGTCACGTCGGCGGTGAAGAGTGCCACCGGCGCGGCGGTGCAGGTAGAAAAGGCCGCCGCGCTGCTGTCGGCCGGTGCACCGTTGACCGGCGCCAGCAGCAGAACGGTGCAGCGTGCGGCCGGGCTGCTGACGTTGGCTGCCAAGGACTTGACCAGCTCCAGCAATAACTTGCTGCAGGCGGCGGGTAGGGCGCTGGCGGCCAGCAACAGCAAGCTGAAACAGGCGCTGGGTTACTCGCTTACCGCCTACGCGCGACTGCCGAAAGATGCGCGCGCCCTCGCCATGCGTATGGGCGGCGGCAGTGTCGCCTCGCTGGTGCAGTCATTCGGCGGGGCATTGGCGGTAGGGCTGAACATGAGTGGCGCACCGGCACGGGGTTACCTGCTGGAGCTGGCGCCGGAGCTGGGCGTGCCGTTCCGCTTTGCCCTGGGGCAGGCCGCGTTTGACACCCTGTCCCGTGCCACCCAGTTCAACATCGCCAGCCAGGAACGGCTGACGCGGCGCGCGGCAGAGCAGGCGGTGAGCAAGGGCGGTGACCGCATCACGCTGAAGGGGGCGATCTTCCTGGCGCAGCATGGCGCCGGACACATCGACCGCCTGCGCGAGCTGGGTGATGCGCTGCAGCCGCTGACACTGACCACTGGTTACGGTGAGCACCTGGGGCGCTGGTACCTGGCGCAATTGAACGAAGAACAGGCGTATCTGTTTGTCGACGGTGCACCGCGCAAGCAGGCCTTCACGCTGGAGCTGTCTCGCTATGGCGAAGATTATCAGAACGTCTGACGGAGACTGCCTGGACAGTCTCTGCCACGCGCACTATGGCCACCTCAACGGTACTGTTGAGGCGGTGCTGGCCGCCAACGTGGATCTGGCCGGGCAGGCACAGCCGTATCCTCAGGGCATCTATATCGCCATGCCGGACATTGCCAGCGCCACAACTGAAACCGTCACGCTGTGGGAGTAAACCATGCGGCCGACCTTTCGTATCCTGGCCAATGGTCAGGACATTACCGCGACCCTGCAAGACCGCCTGATCTCGATCAGCATTACCGACAAGGCCGGGCTGGATTCCGACGAGCTGACCGTTACCCTGGACGACCGAAACGGCGCAGTCGGCCTGCCGCCGCGCGGCGCTATGCTCGATGTCAGCCTGGGTTATGTCGAAACCGGGCTGACCCGCATCGGGCAATATCGGGTGGACGAAGTCGAGTCCAGCGGCCCGCCGCAGATTGTCGTGTTTCGTGGTCGGCCGGCGGACATGTCCGGCAAGATCAAGCAGCCCCGGCGCCACTCGTGGGAGGGCGCCACACTGGAGCAGGTCGTGAAGGACATTGCCGCCCGCAACAAGCTCAAGGCGGTGTGCAAGGTCAAGGCCACTGTTGCCCGGGCTGATCAGATGAACGAATCCGATCTTCACTTCATCACCCGCTTGGCTGGCCAGTACGACGCCACCGCGACAGTGAAGGGCGGGCAGATCCTGGTGCTGCCGCGTGGCGGCCAGGCTGCCAGCGTCACCGGCAAGACGCTGCCCACGCTGGTGCTCCATCGCAAGGACATCAAGGGCTGGCATTTCAAGTCCAGTGATCGCAACGCCTCTGGTGGCGCCATCGTTCGCCACCACGACAAAGCCACCGGCAAGACGCAATCGGTGCTGGTGCCCAATCCGGACAACCCGAGTGCGCCGCCGCGGGTGATCCGTCACACGGCGAGTAGCAAAGGTACGGCGGCGGCGGCAGCCAAGGCAGCCAGCAACCGCGCGGCACGGTCGGAAATCACCATGAGTATCACCATGGCCGGCCGCGCCGACATCGTTGCCGAGCGCAAACTGCGCACGCAGGGAATCAAGGACGGCGTCGACCACCTCTGGACCATCGACAGCGTGACGCACGAATTCAGTAGTGGCGGCTGGGAAACCAGCCTGGAACTGATCCTGAATAAGAAAGCCGAGCCGGCGAAGAAGGGGAAGAAGAAAGCAGGACAGAAAAAACCCAAGGCGCTGGTGGCATTGGCGCCGTGACTTGTTTCACTCCAGCCCCGCGATTTCGCGGGGTTCACTTTTTAGGGGGTTGTAATGCAGGAACATGAAAAAGGACTGTTGTGGTTGCTGTGCGTAGGGTCGCTGATCGGGCTGGGCAAGCTGCTGTCCAGCGATGAAGCCATCACCACGCGCCTGATCTTTGGCCGCGCCATTCTGGGTGCCGGTACCTCCACCATTGCAGGCGTAGCGTTGATGCAGTTTCCCGCACTACCGCTACCGGCGCTGGTGGGGATTGGCGCCGGTCTGGGCATTGTTGGTGCCCAGTACCTGGAAGCCTGGCTCAAGCGCCGCGCAGACAAGATTTCTGCCTGACCATTACCACCGACGACCACACCCGCCCATGAGGCGGGTTTTTTTATGGAAGGAGTCACATGGCTCGCATCTCGGAGCAAGAGGCCGGTGGCCGCAATGTCCTTGCCTTTCTCGACATGATCGCCGTGTCCGAGCTGGGGCGTGGCCTGATCGCCGCCAGCGATGACGGTTACAACGTCATCGTCGGGAGCACCGTAAAGGCACCGTTGCTGTTCAGCAGCTATAGCGATCACCCGCGGCGTGTCATTGATTTGCCGAAGCTGGGCATCAAGTCCAGCGCCGCCGGCCGTTACCAGATCCTGGCGCGCTATTACGACGCCTACCGCAAGCAGCTGGGCCTCAGCAACTTCGGCGCCATCAATCAGGACCGCATCGCGCTGCAGCTGATCCGCGAGTGCCGCGCTCTGGACGACATCCAGCGTGGCAACATCGCCACCGCCATCAGCAAGTGCCGCAGCCGCTGGGCATCGCTGCCGGGGGCTGGCTATGGCCAGAACGAGCACAACGCCCAAACGCTGCTGGCCGTGTATGAGATGGCAGGAGGTCGCTTGGCATGATCAATAGCAAACTCGTTCCCATCATCGTTGTGGTGGCGCTGCT
The DNA here is from genome assembly GCF_003633895.1 of Vogesella indigofera. Classification (GTDB taxonomy): domain Bacteria; phylum Pseudomonadota; class Gammaproteobacteria; order Burkholderiales; family Chromobacteriaceae; genus Vogesella; species Vogesella indigofera. The sequence continues at coordinate 664,862 of NZ_RBID01000011.1, read as the reverse complement.
CGGGCTGTCGCACGGCCTCGCGTACTGGTCTGGCCAGTCTGCCGAGCGACAAGACCAGCAGCTCGCCGCGGTCACTCGCGAGCGTGACGACAACGCCGCCATCAATGATTTGCAGCAGCAACTGCGCCGCGCCGAGTCCGCCGCAGCCGGCCAGCTGCTGGCCGCCGAAACCCGTTACCGTGAAGGATTGCTCAATGTACAAGCTGAAAAGAACCGCATTCTTGCTGACCATGTTGCTGGCCGTCAGCGCATGTCAGTCCCCGTCAAAGCTGCCAGCGGCACAACTGCAAGCGCTGCGGCCAACCCTGCCGGCGACGGCGCCGATCCAGCGCCACGCGCCGAACTTTCTCACGAGGCTGCAGAGTTTCTTGTCGGCCTCGCCGCCGAGTCTGACGCCGTCGCAGTAGAACTGAACCGCTGCGCGGATCGGGTAGATATTTACGAACGGCTATTAATAAAAGAGGAGGGCAGTTAGTACAAACGGTTTCGTTAATATTGCATTGATAAAGTACAGCGGCATTGATAACCTGATATCCGGATCAAATACTGAAGCCTTCCTATGCGCGCTCTCCCGAAATCGTTGCTTGTCGCTGTGCCTTTTGCTTTTGCTGCAGTGGGTTGTGCCGGTGTGAACACGGCATTGCAGCAGACCAATGCAGCCTTGACTGCCGTGAATAACACCTTGAGTGGCGCCGCAAGTGTCAATGTTGACGCCGCACTCGCGACACCCCCGAAAGCCTTGGCCCAAGACGTGACTTCAGCAACGCCAATGGTAAAAGACCTGGTCACGACATCCGCTTGTTTGCCGACGAAGACCGCTGGTGCGGCTGCACGTTACCTGGCTCGCTTCTATGATGGTTCTGGCTACGGTATTGCTTATGCCGACCCTAAATTATCAATGAGGTACAACCAGTCCCGCTGCTTGGGCGTTGATCGTGTCGGAAACTGGGAGCAACCGGCGAAGAACGTCTTGAAGTTCACAGTGACCTACGTGTCTGACAGCAGCGGTGAATCAGCACTGGAGCGATACACCATCCACCGAAACGATAGTGCAAGATGGTATCTGCGAGGCTTTTAAGCCGCGCGCATTAAAAAAGCCCGGCAGTCGCCGGGCTTTGTCTTGGCCATCAGGCCACTTCCACATCCTGTAACGCCTCCGGAAGCGTCAGCGCCGCTCATAGCAACGTTTGCACAGCATAGATCGGCCCGCGTCACCCTTGCCCCCACTCCTGCAACATGCGGGCGCTTATCTGCAAAATGGCTGCGAAGGCTTTTGCTACAGCTCCGTCTTGGTACGTGCTTCTGCGGCCAGCGTTGGAGCCACCTCCGTCACCCGCGCGGCCTCATTGGCCTTCATGGCCTTGACCGATGCCAGCAACTCGGCGCCCAGATCACGCTTCGCGTCGCGTGCGGCCAGATCCTTGCCATCTCGCATCAATCTTCTCCTTGTTCAATCAGCTTTGTCAGCGCTTGGGACATTTTCTGGATCGTCGCCATAGTCTGTTTGTCATAAGGCTTATAAACCATGCGTGGCTTGATCAGGCTTCCACGATACTCATCATGTGCCAAGATGAAGTCAATGTAGGTTTGCAGGCGCTCAGGTTTGGTTGTCTGGCGAGTCAGTTCCTTCTTGAAACGATGCTGCAGGCGCGTTAGCTCTTCATCCTCATGGCCACTGAAGCCATCACCAAACTCATCCGACAGATCAAAATACTCACCGCAAAACTTGGCCTGACTCCAGCCTAGTTCTTGCAATAGCCCCTTGATCTCAGCCTGTTTTTCTATCGTGCAGAGCATTTGTGCATTGTCCCCAAATGTCCCCAAGGAGCTTGTTAATGTCATGTTGCGTCCTCGGGGCGTACCATTCAAACCTAGGAGAACATCATGTCGAAACCAGCCAAGCCAATGACCCCTGAAGCGGCTCGCCGCATCCAGAGTGGCGTCGCCAAAGTAAATGGTGGCGTTGTACCAAAAGATTCATTCAGCACGCGGGCAACCAGTGCCGGCGACAAAAACGTCAATACGGGCAAAGTACCAGGCAAGAAGTAAAAACAAGGGATCCTGTTCAACGCTTTGTGCAGGATCCCTGCATGGCCGCCTGAAAAACAGCATCAAAAATCTGCTCGTCTTTTGGTTGCGACCGGATCAAATCGGCAAAGCTAAATTTCTCTTCCAATTTTGAAACGGCACATGCACAAGTGCTTCGCTTTTTGTTGTATGTCGCTTCGGTCATTTGTGTTTCGTCGCCGTTTAAACAAACATCTAGCAAAATGAACTCAAGTTCAATTGGCCAGCGATTGCCTTTGTATTGCGCGAATTGCATTGATCGAATGAGGTCGGCTTGTGCAAATGCAGAAGTTACGAAGGTGCTAAGCGCTGCAATCGCGAACCATGTTTTGAAATTCATCAAGCATCTTCCTTTAGGTGTCATGTGCTACCGGCACATCTTCTCGCACGGCACGCCATCGTGATCCCCGTCGATCTTCACGTTCGGGCAATACCGCAGGTAATACTTTGCCTCCTCGCAGCTCACCATCTGGCTGCAGTGCTCCTTCCCCGAGCAGCTGAAACCCGCGGCAGAACGGCGCGGCTTCAGGATTGGATCGGGTACCGATGAAGCAGGGGCGCTTGGTGCGGGTAGGGCAATCGGGCGGGAAGGCGCAGACGCCGCCGGCATCTGCCGTTTCTCGTGGCGCCACACCCACGGTGCTACCGGATTCGGGTCCGCCCACAGCCCCGTGCCGTAGCTCTTCGCGAAAGCCTCCGCGCCGTCATAACCGCTGTCACGCGAATACTGCCGGTACACCCACGCCATGCCCTTGCGCAGCTGCTGGCGGTTCACATCCAGATCCCCCACAAACACCTTCGCCACCGTCCGGCCATAGCGGTCGCGCGTCTCCGGCTGCAGCACCACCTGCTTGCCATACACCATTGCCGACAAAGCCTGTTTCGACTTTTCGCCGAACGGCTGGTTTTTCTCCGGCGCATCGATCTGCGCCAGGCGCACCTTGATGGATTGATTGCCGGCAGCCAGGCAAGTCAGCGTATCGCCATCCGACACACCCACCACCTTGCACGAGATATCCGCAGCCATCACGTTGGCCGCAAAGACAAAAGAGAGGATAGATAACAGTTTCATGGGCGGATCATGCCAGAACCATAGCAATTCTGGCAAAGCCAGCCCGGTCGATGTCCGCGGCTGGTGCGCTCACCAGTACGTCCGAATTTTATGCCAAGTGTGACAAAACATCTTGATGGCATGGTAAAGCGCCCGAGAAATGCGCAATAATCCCATGTCATTGCAACTGGATAATGGTTTCCGGTCAAAGGGGGATGTGAGCATGTTTTGTCAAAAATGTGGCCAGAACAATCAAGACCTGGCCAAATTCTGCAGCCGCTGTGGCACCAGCCTTGGCAGTGTGGCGGCACCAAGTGATATGCGCTTCAGCGCAGGCCCAGCGCCGGAGCAGATGACTTTTGGCAAGGCAATCTCCACCTGCCTGTCCAAGTACGCCGACTTCAAAGGACGTGCAGCACGGGCGGAATACTGGTGGTTTGTCCTGTTTACCTGCCTGGTGTCGGTCGTCGCCATCATCATTGACCCTTCCGAAGTGCTCGCAAACGTACTGTCGCTGGTCTTTTTCCTGCCGTCTCTGGCCGCGGCCACACGCCGACTACACGATGGCAACCGCAGTGGCTGGTGGCAGCTGCTGGCCATCACTGTCATTGGCCTTATCCCGCTCCTGATCTGGATGTGCAGCAAGGGCGATCCACACCGCAATGATTATGGCCAGCCGGTCTAAGCATCCAGCGCCAAGAGCATTGGTCGCGGCCAACCGCATGGGCGTCTTTGCAAAATAAACCGCCGCACCTGGCCAGCCCCAACGTTGGCCGCAAAGCAAAAGGGCAAGCCACGCGGCTTGCCCTTGTCACGAACCACCCTCACACCTCATCTCGGCGTCCCGCTGCCGGGCGGCGCATTGCCGCGGCCGGTACCGGACGGGGCGCCAGTCGTGCTCGGCCAGTTGCCACCCGGTCCGGGGTGGCTGGACTGGCCACGCCCGCCGCTGGTGCCTCTCCCGCCGGATGTCCCGCCGCCTTTACCTGCTCCTGAACCACCGCCACCTTTAGCCATTACGCACTCCTTCACCTACCGGAAACAACGACAGGCGCAGCGCCGGCAAACGCCAGGGCCTGCCATTCCCTAGATGTAGCAGCCACCAGCCAAACGGCAAGCACAAATCTGCGCAATGTCATTGAAATAAAAAATCAGCCAGACCAGAATACAACGTCAACCACACGCAAGGCGCTGCCATGGCCTCCAACGAAATCATGTGGATTCCCTTTGTGCTGCTGAGCCTGTACGACTGGGCGGGTGGGTGGGGCGTGCTCGCGTTGCTGACGGGGAGTGCGCTGCTTGGCGGGCTGCTTGCACGTTATGGCCGTCACATTGCACTACGGCTTGTTGCTGCCGGCGTGCTGGCCAGCTCCGCACTCGGCTGGTTCACGCTGCTACTGCCGGCCTATGCCTTCTCCTGGGCGCCTTGGGTTGAGCCGACAGGCTTGCCTTGGCCGTGGTGGTAATTAAATCACTTGTAGCTCACTGTAAAATATGCGTGAAGTTGATTTATTTTAAATGCGCAATTTAACAATAATGTTTTTTTGGATGATATTTTTAATAAATTGATTCCAGTTATGTGCGCATGAAAATGCCTGCTCTTAGAGGAGGGTTGTGTATATGGTTTTTCGCAAAGTAGGTTTGTATTTGATATCAATATCGTTATTATTTGTTTTTGTGATAATACTAAAGATTGATATTCCTTTGTGCATCGGATTTGACTGTGTTTTTTTAAGTACAACATCCATATTAAAGGCAAATATTATACCAATAATTTGTTTTGTTTTGTTGCTTTTGGCTTTGTTTTCATATCAAAAATTTAAATTTGACTTGAGTGGCGCCACCGAGATTCCTTTTCAAGCAAAAAATGTTGAGGGTTTAAATTATGAGCACTTAACTTTTCTTGCTACGTATGTTATCCCATTGGTTAGTTTTGATTTTGATGACGCAAGATACTTAATTGTGCTCGGCGTTCTTTTGGTCATTATGGGTGTAATTTATGTGAAGACAGATTTATTTTATGCAAACCCGTCGTTGGCGCTTCTTGGGTTTCATATATACAAAGCAGATGGCAGTTTTAAGGGCGGAGAGGAGAAGGCAGGTTTGATATTGATATCCCTTAGAAGGCTTTCCAATAACGAGAAGGTTTCTTATATAAAGCTGGATGATCGTATATTCTACGTTGCAAAGGTTAACTAAATGAATAAGCAAGATTTGGATTTGGCGCTGAATTACTTCATTAACAACAAGAGTGATGTTGGGGTTGTTGTTTATGCAATCATGAAAGGTGAAGAAAAGCCTAAGAAGCTTGATATTGAGGGTAAGGCATTGCCAGACCTTAAGGAGATGTTCTTAAGTTCGGTGCTTGAGGGGGTTGTAAATAATGGAAAACTCACTTTGATGAATTTATCATCTTCCGATGAGCGTGCCAATGCCATATATGAGTATGATATTGACAGGCCGGCTGAACTAAGTGCACTCGATAAAATAAGCTCAATTGGTAATCATGAGATTTTTAATTTATCGGATAATAGTATTGAAGATGTTGTTGCTTTGCTGATTGAGATTGGAAACAACGAAAAGCAACTCGTGTTGTACAAAACAATGGCTCGTGTAAATATTTATGGTCGCACTAGTTTTTTCATGAAAAAATCACCAGAACGGTTTGAAAAAATTAGTGAAGAGTTTTTTAGGATTAGCCCGAACTTTCATTTGTTACAGGTGGATGGCTCTCTTATTGTTTTGGATCTGCCCACGATAGAGAGATTCTTTGGCTTTCATGATGTAATTAAAAATGAGGCTAGCCTTGGGGTGGAGACCATTGAGAATTCAGCTCTAGTTGAAAATCCAGAGACCCTCCGGGAGCTTATTGATGATGTATCATTTGCACGCAAGTTAACAAGGATTGCGAAATCGTCGCCCGTAATAAAGGCTGGCATACCAAATGACAAAATTATAGATTTTTGCAAATCATTTCCGAGCTTAAAAGACAAAATAAGATTTAATGCGGATGAGTCAAAAATCTTGTTGGATACTAGAAAATCAAAAGACTTGTTTGTTCATTTGTTGATGGACAACTTTCTTATGTCTGAACTTACTAATTATCAATATACAAGCTTGGCTAAAGATGATGCGTCTATTGATGTGGTAGACGCCTGAGGTCAAACTTTAATGGGGTGATTTTTGGAGCAATCTAATGCAGATGCATAATGTTCCTATTGCTCATTTGGCAGAAGGGTTGCGCGGCTTCTTATAGGGCTTGACGTGCCTTTGCCTCGTCTACTATGCTATGTGTATCACGCTCAATAGCGTGAACGGGCTTGGCCGCCCGTGTAATCACAGGCGAACAGAATAGCCGCCATCATTGCGGCTTTTTGTTTGAATGCACTCGTGCGCGCAGTTTATGGCGGGCCGGGTGGGGACACCTTCGGGTGTGCCGGTGTCCTGTGAGCCGGTCGGCCAACCCCACCTTGGTCTGCCACCCTTGCTTGGCCGCGGGGGTGGCGGGAAAAAACCGCTATCACAGGAGTTAGAAATGACTGCTCACATTCAATCCCTTGGCGCGTCCGCACCTGCTGTTTTCTCTTTTGGTTCCTTTGATGTCCGCACCTTCGATCGTGAAGGTGAGGTGTGGTTTGTTGCGTCTGACGTTGCTGCTGCGCTGGATTACCGCAATGCGCCCGATATGACGCGCTCTCTGGATGAAGACGAAAAGGGTACGCACATTGTGCGTACCCTTGGTGGAGAACAGGCGTTGGTCATCATCAACGAATCCGGCCTGTACTCCGCGATCCTGAAAAGCCGCAAACCGGAAGCGAAGCGCTTCAAGCGCTGGGTGACGCACGAGGTGCTGCCGTCGCTGCGCAAGTCCGGCAGCTACGCCTTGCCGTCGGCTGCGGCCAACGTTGCGGCGCCTGGCGTGGCGATGCTGGACGATCTGCCGGTGCTGACCATGCAAAGGTTGGCCGCATGCTTCGGCATGAGCATCGATCCGATCCGGCGCAACCGCGAGCTGTTCCCGGAGCGGTTTGTCCACGGTGTGCACTGGTTCCGGCTGGAGGGTGACGCGCTGCGCCGCTTCGGGCTGGCCAATCTGCACACTGGCGAGGTGTCGCGCAACTTCGGCCGCAGCATGATCGTGTGGACAGAGGCGGGCGCGCAGATGCACGCGGCGTGCTTTGCGCCGGCACAGGGTAAGGCAGGGTTGGCCGCGGTGGAGGCATACTTGCGGGGCGAGGCCGCACCATCGGCTATCGCGCCAGTGTCTGCCGCCGCGGCTATGCCGGCGCCAGGGGCGTCTATGCCTTGGCCGGTGTCGCCGGCTGATCTGGCGAGGGGCGGGCGGGTGTTGCTGAGCATGAACCATCGCGGCGTGCTGCAAGCTGAGCCGGTACCGACCGAGGCGTTTGTGGCGACAGCGGCGGAGCTGGCCAAGCAGCTCGCCGCGCCGGATGTGATGTGGACCCGCGACGATCTGCACGCCATCGGCGCCGCCGCCATGGCCAGGCTGGCGCGGCGGGGGTAGAAAGAAAAGGCGCCACCGGTGGGTGGCGCCTTTTTTATGGCGTAGGGGTTCGCACCGTAACCGGATACGCCTGATGCGTTGTGTCGATCAGGCTGGGAGTGGTACGGCCATGCCGGAGCGAGTCAGGAAGCGGCCGTTCCGCTGGCTGGCCAAGTCGGGTCTCGTGGAGTAGGCCACTTGCCCGTTGACCAGTAATAGCGTCACGCCGACAGCTGGTGCGATTGGCTGTTCGAAGGTGGCTGCGTCGCTGATGGTTGTCGGGTCAAATACAACGAGATCGGCAAAATGGTCGGTAGCTATCGTGCCGCGGTTGGTCAGCCCAAAGCGCTGTGCCGGCAGGGAGGTCATTTTGCGCACGGCTTCTTCCAGGCTAAACAGCCCGATGTCTCGCGAGTAGTGGCCCAGCACGCGCGGGAAGGTGCCCCATAGTCGCGGATGAGGGTGGCTATCGTGCGGGATGCCATCCGACCCGATCATTACCAGTGGGTGTGCCAGGATGCGCTGCACGTCGTCTTCGCTCATGTCGAAGTACACGGCACCGGCTGGCGACAGGCGCTCGCAGGCTTCGTGCTGGCTGATCTGCCATTCTGCTGCGATGTCAGCCAGGTCTCGGCCGGCTACCTCCGGGCATGGGGTGGACCAGGTGATAATGATGCGGATGCTTTCGTCGATGGCATCGGCGCGCAGCACGGTCGAGCACGCGGAGTAAGGGTAGGCGTCAACGTGAATTTCTTGGTTGGCCGCCGCCTGTTCGATCACGCGCAGCGTGTCTACGCTCCGACCCCAGTTTTTCCGCCCCGCGCACTTGTGGTGCGAGATGACGACCGGCACTTCGGCACGGCGCCCGGTTTCGAAGGTTTCCTGCAACGATTCCATGACGAAGTCGTCTTCGTCACGCATGTGGGTGGTGTATATCCCGCCGGCGTGGCTGGCTTCCTTTGCCAGTTCGACGAGTTCGTCCATTTCGGCCGCGTTGGCAGGCTGGTAGTACAAGCCAGAGGACAGGCCCGCGGCGCCTTCTGCCAGCGCCTTGCGCAGTATCGAGCGCATTTGCTGTGTTTCTTCTGCGCTTGCTGGGCGATCCAGCTCGTCCATGACGGCTACGCGCAGGGTGGAATGCCCGACTAGCGCCACAACGTTCACTGCCGGCACGGCCTGGTTGACGGCCTTGATGTAGTCGCGCATTGAGTCGAAGACAAAGTCTTGCTTGCTGCCCAGCAGGTTGAGTGGCGGCACCGGGTCGGACGTGGTGAGCTTGAGTGGTGACAAGCTGATGCCGCAGTTGCCAACGACTACAGTGGCTATGCCTTGGCTCACTTTGGGTTGCATTGACGGGTCGATCAGCACCAGGCGGTCGTCGTGTGTGTGGACGTCGATAAAGCCGGGGCTAACCACCAGTCCTTCAATATTGATGGTTTGCCTGCCTTTCAAGGTGCCTGGGCTGCGGATGGCGGCGATGCGATCGCCATTGATGGCGACGTCGGCCATGTAGCGCGGTGCACCGGTGCCGTCGATCACGGTGCCGTTGCGCAGCACGATGTCGTAGATCAGTGGAGTGGACATTGTTGGGCGATTTTCAGCTATGAGTGGTGGGTGCAGGCCGGTGTGATGGGAAAACCGGCCTGCCTGTCAGCAAAGGTGGTGATCAGCCGCCAGAAATATCGAAGTCGAAGTATTTCTTCATCAGCTTGTGGTAAGTGCCGTTTGCCTTGATTTTGGCCAGAGCCATATTCAAGTCTTTTTCAAGCGCAGGGCTGTCTTTTCGAATGCCGATGCCCACGCCGGGGCCAAAGATTTTGTCGTCACGCAGCGGCTCGCCGGCTAGTTCGAAATTTTTTCCTTCCGGCCTTCCCAGGAATAGCAGCTTGGCTTGTACGGTAGATTGCACCGCGCCATCCAGACGTTCGGCTCGCACGTCTGCGTATACCTGGTCTTGAGACTGGTAGCCAACCACCTGCACGCCCTTGGGTGCCCAGTAGGTACGAATGAAGGTTTCCTGGGAGGTGCCTTTTTGCACGCCGATGCGCTTGCCGCGCAACGATTCGGCGGTAGGCAGCAGACCGGAGCCTTTGCGTACCATCAGGCTGGCGGTGGACAGGTACAGACGGTTGGTGAAGTTGATCACTTGCTTGCGCTTTTCCGTGATCAACATGCCAGAGAGAATGGCATCGAATTTTTTGGCCATCAGGCCAGGAATCATGCCGTCGAACCCCTGTTCTACCCAGACGCATTTGGCCTTGAGTTCGGCACACATGGCATTGCCCAGATCGATGTCAAAACCGACGAGCGAGCCATCCGGCATCTTGCTTTCGAACGGTGGGTAGTTAGGCTCGACACCGAAGCGAATGAGCTGTGTCTCGCTGGCATGGCTGCCCATGCTTGCCAGGGCACAGAAGGCGAGGGTGATTCCGGTCACGCTTTTTTTCATGTTGACTCCTCTATGTGCATCTTGAGATTGAATGCGATCTGCGATTGGCTGCTGGTATGAATAAAGCCCCGATAACCCGTGGATTACCCGAAGTTTTTCTGTCTGAAGCAGGTGAAAAAAGTATTGCATAGGCGTTACAAGGGGGCGGTGAAACATATCGATGCCCCTATTCATCTGATTCAAAACTGCGTGCGCAAGGCATGGCGAGGCCGATCGCTGGTTGACAGTCGTGGTGCCTGCCGATGTAATCGGCATCCTTGCGACTGGAGTCAGTAAGCGATGAGTCAACTCCCCCCATTGCATGCATTGCGTGTATTCGAGTCGGTTGCGCGCCTCAGCAGCTTCACGGCTGCAGCTAATGAGCTGTGTCTGACTCAGAGTGCAATTAGCCACCAGATCAAGAACCTGGAGAGCTATTTCGGCTTCCCGTTGCTGGAAAAACGTAACCGGATGCCGGTGCCGACAGAGGCAGGGCAAGACCTGTTCAAGACGACCCAGATGGCGTTGCAGTTGATTGGTAGCTCGGTCTCGCGATTGCGCGATGGACATGGCAACCAGGTTCGGCTCAAGTCACGCCCTTCGATTGCTTACCTGTGGTTGATGCCGCTGCTCCGGGAGTTTTATCAGGAACACCCGGATATCGAGGTGAGTTTGACCACGGTGTGGGAGGCTTCTCCCTCAGTCCATTGGGATGAGTACGACTATGTGATCCAGTACGGGCCACTAGTGCTGGCTGGTGAAGGTGTAGAACTTTTGCATGAGGAAGTCGTGGTGCCATTATGTGCCCCCGAGCTGTGCCTGAATGGAGGGTTGGAGCTGGAAGCCTTGGCGCAAGTCACGCCCATCCACCCAACCGGTGACCGTATGGGCTGGTCGCTATGGTGGAAGGCGGCTGGCTATTCGCCGCAACCTGCGGCCAGAGAGCAGGTGTTCGATACCGACTACATGGCCATCGCTGCTACTTTGCAAGGTGTCGGTGTCACGTATAGCGACCCTACCTTCGTGCAACCAGATCTGGATGCTGGTCGCCTGGTGATTCCTTATCCACTGCAGGTCAAAACGGGTTATGGGTTCTTCTTGATGTCGACAGCGCGGACCAGGGAGCGAACCTCGCTTAATGCCTTGAAGGAATGGCTGTTCCAGAAAATGCTGGAAGCAGAGGAGGGAGTGCTTCACATCGACAGGGCGCCCGGGTGAGAGTCACCTGTCTTGCCTGCATCAAGCCGAAGCGAAGCCTTGGATCGTGGGGTGATAGGCGGTACAATTCGTCCCAGGTTATTTGTCCCGTCCCGGGATGTATATAAAGGAATATTTACAAGGCTGCCGGGTCTTGTCTTGATGCCTGAGTTTGAGCAGTGATGATGGGGTGCCCGAGGAGTGGCTGGCTGTGAGCCAGTGTCCCATAAGTGTCCCAAAATCAGCCGGTTGCCTTGTGTCAAGCGGGTTCGCGAGTCCCTCCTTTCGCACCACTACATTGCTTCATGGAAAACACTAAACCGCTCAAACCCAAGCACAGCAAAGGTTTCGGCGGTTTTTTGTTTTTACGCACCTGGATTGGTGCGCACTTGGCCGCAAGCGCGATGCACTGTTCATTTGGTGGCTGCGTGCTATACTCATCCCTTGCTTTTGTCGCCAGAATGCGGGCGAGCGGGGCGGCGCCCTGACTGTTCCGCCTTCGGCAATACCTCTGAATTGGTGCAAAAAGCAGATTCAGCCGGTTCTTGTAAAATGTTCCGCCATCTTGCTTTTTGTCTCTGGCTTTAATCTCCCACACCTTTAAATCTAAGGATTGGACATGCAAGTACAATTGGAAACGTTGAGCGGCCTTGAGCGTCGCATGAGCATTGCTTTGCCAATGGCGGCAATCGACGCACAAGTTGCCGAGCGCCTGAAGCGCGTGGCACGCACGGCCAAGATTCAGGGTTTCCGTCCAGGCAAAGCCCCGGCCAAGATCGTTGAAATGAACTATGGCGCGCAGGTTCGTGAAGAAGTGCTGGGCGAGCAAGTGCAACAAGGTTTCTACAAGGCTGCCGTCGAGCAAAAGCTGCGCGTAGCCGGCTACCCGCGTTTTGAATCGGTTGATGCCGCTGGCGACGCCGAGAGCTTCAAGTTTGCCGCTACTTTCGAGGTTTATCCGGAAGTTGTGGTGGGTGAACTGGCTGGCAAGGACGTTGAAAAGGCGAACACGCCAGTGACCGACGCCGAAATCGATAAGACCATCGACATCCTGCGCAAGCAACGCACCCGCTTCAACCACGTTGAGCGCGCTGCGGCCGAAGGCGATCGCGTGATCATCGACTTCAAGGGCAGCATCGACGGCGTGGCCTTCGAAGGCGGCTCCGCTGAAAACTTCCCGTTCATGATCGGCCAGGGCCAGATGCTGGCTGACTTCGAAAACGGCGTGAAAGGCCTGAAGGAAGGCGAAACTGTCAGCGTGACCGTGAACTTCCCTGAGGATTACCATGGCAAGGATGTTGCCGGTAAAACTGCAGTCTTCGACATCACCCTGAAGAGCGTTGCCGAAGCACAACTGCCGGAAGTCAACGAAGAGCTGGCCAAGCAGCTGGGTATTGCCGATGGTGACGTGGAAAAAATGCGCGCCGAAATTCGCAAGAACGTCGAGCGTGAAGTCAAGCGTCGCCTGACTGCCCGCAACAAGGAAGCGGTAATGCAGGTGCTGCTGGATGCGACCACCATCGAGTTGCCGAAGTCGCTGGTTGAGCTGGAAGTTGGCCGCCTGATGGAACAGGCCCGCAAGGACCTGGAGCAGCGCGGCATGGCAATGAAAGACATGCCGCTGCCGGCCGACCTGTTCACCCAGCAAGCCGAACGCCGCGTGGCTCTGGGTCTGATCCTGGCGGAAGTGGTGGAAGCCAACAAGCTGGAAGCCAAGCCTGAGCAAGTCAAGGCTATGATCGAAGAGTTCGCCGACAGCTACGAGCAGCCGGAAGACGTGCTGAGCTGGTACTACGCCAGCCCGGACCGCCTGGAAGGCCCGACTTCGATGGTTCTGGAAGACAACGTGGTTGAATTTGTGCTGTCCCGTGCCAATGTTGTCGAGAAGGAACTGTCGTTTGATGCCTTGATGGGCAACAACGGCCAATAATCAACTGTAATCCGGAGAGGTCGATGAAATCGATGATTGAACCGCAAGGTTTGGGGCTGGTGCCCATGGTGGTGGAGCAGAGCGGTCGTGGCGAACGTGCCTATGACATCTTCTCCCGCCTGCTCAAGGAACGTATCATTTTCCTGGTCGGGCCTGTCACCGATGAGTCGGCCAATCTGGTCGTGGCACAGATGCTGTTCCTGGAGTCGGAGAACCCGGACAAGGACATCTATCTGTACATCAATTCCCCGGGTGGGTCGATTACCGCCGGCATGTCGATTTACGACACGATGAACTTCATCAAGCCGGACATTTCGACCCTCTGCATTGGCCAGGCCGCCAGCATGGGTGCATTCCTGCTGTCCGCCGGCGCCAAGGGCAAGCGTTTCACGCTGCCGCATAGCCGGGTGATGATTCACCAACCGTTGCTGTACGGCGGCGGTCTGAGCGGTCAGGTGACCGATATCGAGATTCATGCGCGCGAGCTGGTGAAAACCAAGTTGCTGATGAATGAATTGCTGGCCAAGCATACTGGTCAGGCGCTGGAACAGATCCAGGCCGATACCGAGCGCGACAATTTCATGTCCGCGGAGCAGGCGCTGGCTTACGGTCTGATCGACAAAGTGCTGACTTCGCGTGCCGAAGTGGCTGCCTAATTCGGGAATGGTGTGAATGGCTGACAAAAACAGCGAAAAACTGCTTTACTGCTCTTTCTGCGGCAAGAGCCAGCACGAAGTGCAGCGTCTGATCGCCGGGCCACAGGTCTACATTTGCAATGAATGTGTCGACCTGTGTACCGACATCATTCACGAAGAGCTGGAAGCCAAGCTGGGCGATGCGGCCACGCCGGAAGAGGTGGCGGCCAAGTTGCCGACGCCGCAGGAAATCCGTGCCAGCCTGGACCAGCACATCATCGGCCAGGAACAGGCGAAGAAAACCCTGTCGGTTGCGGTGTACAACCACTACAAGCGTTTGTACACGGCGAGCAGCAAGGACGACGTCGAACTGGCGAAGAGCAACATCCTGCTGATTGGCCCGACCGGTTCCGGCAAGACGCTGCTGGCGCAAACACTGGCGCGGCTGCTGGATGTACCATTCGTGATTGCCGATGCCACCACCCTGACCGAAGCGGGTTATGTCGGCGAGGATGTCGAGCACATCATCCAGAAGCTGCTGCAGAAGTGCGACTACGATCCGGAAAAGGCGCAGCGCGGCATTGTGTATCTGGATGAAATCGACAAAATTTCGCGCAAGTCCGAAAACCCGTCCATCACCCGTGACGTATCGGGCGAGGGTGTGCAGCAGGCCTTGCTGAAACTGATCGAAGGCACGGTTGCCTCGGTGCCGCCGCAGGGTGGCCGCAAGCATCCGAATCAGGAGTTCATTCAGGTCGACACCACCAATATCCTGTTCATTTGCGGTGGCGCGTTCGATGGTCTGGAAAAGATCATCCGTCGCCGCTCGGAAAAGGGAGGTATCGGTTTCGGTGCTGAAGTGACCTCCAAGGATGGCGGCAAATCGCTGTCGGCGCTGTTCCAGGATGTCGAGCCGGAAGACCTGATCCGTTTCGGCCTGATTCCGGAGCTGATCGGCCGTCTGCCGGTGGTCGCGACGCTGGAAGAGCTGGACGAAGAGGCACTGGTCAATATCCTGACCCAACCGAAGAATGCGCTGATCAAGCAGTACCAGCGCCTGTTCTCGATGGAGAAGGTTGATCTTGAAGTGCGTCCTTCCGCACTGCGCCTGATCGCCAAGCAGGCGCTGATCCGCAAGACCGGCGCCCGTGGTCTGCGTTCTATTCTGGAGCGTGCGCTGCTGGACACCATGTACGAGCTGCCGTCGCTGGATGGCGTGACCCGCGTGGTGGTTGACGAAAAGGTGATCGAGAAGGGCGACAAGCCGCTGTTCATCTATCAGGACACTGACGACCAGACGGCACAGTCCGCCTGATTGCTCTGCGCTCCCCGAAAACCGCCGTTGCCGGCGGTTTTTTATTTTAAAAGTGCAGCGATCTGCATTAGCATGCTTGATAAGTGTCAACATGCCCTTATCTGTAATCGCAACTGAATTCCTCCCTGTTAAGGTTAGGTGATATGCCCCAAACCACCGAACTCATTGATAAAGCCACGCTGCCACTGCTGCCGCTGCGCGATGTCGTTGTCTTCCCCCACATGGTCATTCCGCTGTTTGTCGGGCGTGCCAAGTCCATCCGTGCGCTGGAAAAGGCGATGGATGATGGCAAGCAAATCCTGCTGGTAGCCCAGCGCTCGGCCTCCAAGGATGAACCGTCTGCCGAGGATCTGCATGCCATCGGCACCGTGGCGACCATTCTGCAAATGCTCAAGCTGCCCGACGGCACGGTCAAGGTGCTGGTCGAGGGCCGGCAGCGTGCCAAGGTCGATCTGGTGCATGGCGATGCCGACGAGTATTTCACCGCCGACATCACTCCGGTTGCTCTGGACGGCGCCGACACCGCCGAAGTGGAAGCGCTGCGCCGTGCGCTGCTGGCCCAGTTCGAGCAGTTCGTCAAACTGAACAAGAAGATCCCGAGCGAGATCCTGTCCTCGCTGAATGGCATCGACCGTGCCGGCCGCCTGGCCGACACCATCGTCGCGCACCTGCCGTTGAAGCTGGAGCAGAAGCAGGAAATCCTGGAGATGTTCGACATCCAGGTCCGCATCGAGCACCTGCTGGGGCTGATGGAAAGCGAGATCGACATCCTGCAGGTGGAGAAGCGCATCCGAGGCCGCGTCAAGCGCCAGATGGAAAAGAGCCAGCGCGAGTACTACCTGAACGAGCAGGTCAAGGCAATCCAGAAAGAGCTGGGCGAAGACGACGAAGCCAGCGAGATCGATGAGCTTGAGAAGAAAATCAAGCTGGCCGGCATGACGAAAGAGGCCAAGGACAAGGTGATGGCCGAGCTGAAAAAGCTCAAGATGATGTCGCCGATGTCCGCCGAAGCCACCGTGGTGCGCAACTACATCGAAACCCTGCTTGATCTGCCGTGGAAAAAGAAAACCAAGGTCAGCAAGGAAATCGATGCCGCCGAAGCCATCCTCGACGAAGACCACTTTGGCCTGGAAAAGGTCAAGGAGCGCATCCTGGAATACCTCGCGGTGCAGAAGCGTGTCGACAAGCTCAAGGCGCCGATCCTGTGCCTGGTCGGGCCGCCCGGTGTAGGCAAGACCTCGCTGGGGCAGTCGATTGCCCGCGCCACCAACCGCAAGTTCGTGCGCATGGCGCTGGGCGGCGTGCGTGACGAGTCCGAGATTCGTGGTCACCGTCGTACCTATATCGGCTCGATGCCGGGCAAGGTGCTGCAGAACATGAGCAAGGCCGGCGTGAAGAACCCGCTGTTCCTGCTGGATGAAGTGGACAAGATGGGCGCCGATTTCCGTGGCGATCCGTCGTCGGCACTGCTGGAAGTGCTGGATCCGGAACAGAATCACGCTTTCGTCGATCATTACGCCGAGGTCGACTTTGACCTGTCCGACGTGATGTTCGTGGCAACCGCCAACTCGCTGAACATTCCGCCGGCGCTACTGGACCGCATGGAGATCATCCGTCTTTCCGGCTACACCGAGGACGAGAAGGTCAGCATCGCCGTCAAGTATCTGGTCGACAAGCAGGTGAAGGCCAACGGCGTTGCCGAAGGCGAACTGGTGATCCAGGAGGCCGCGATCCGTGACATCGTGCGTTACTACACCCGAGAGGCCGGGGTGCGCAGTCTCGACCGCGAGATTGCCAAGATCTGCCGCAAGGTGGTGACCCAGCAGTCGCTGAAGAAAGATGGCAAGACCAGCAAGGTGATGGTCACGCCGAAGAACCTCGACAAGTATCTGGGGGTGCAGCGCTTCGAATACGGCGTCGCCGAAGAGCAGAACCGCATCGGCCAGGTTACCGGTCTGGCGTGGACCGAAGTCGGCGGCGAATTGCTGACCATCGAGGCGGCGGCGTTGCCGGGCAAGGGCAACATCATCCGTACCGGTCAGCTGGGCGAGGTGATGCAGGAGTCGATTACCGCGGCGCTGACCGTGGTGCGCAGCCGTGCCGCACAACTGGGTATCCGTCCTGACTTCTACGAGAAGCACGACATGCACATTCACGTGCCGGAAGGGGCGACCCCCAAGGATGGCCCTTCTGCGGGCGCTGCCATGGCCACCGCGCTGGTTTCGGTGCTGACCGGTATCCCGGTGCGTGCCGACGTGGCGATGACCGGCGAGATCACCCTGCGTGGCGAGGTGCTGCCCATCGGCGGTCTCAAGGAAAAGCTGCTGGCGGCGCAGCGTGGCGGCATCAAGCACGTGCTGATTCCGAAGAACAACGTCAAGGATCTGGCCGAAATTCCGGCCAACATCAAGAGCAAGCTGGAAATCCATCCGGTGAAGTGGTTTGACGAGGTGCTGGCGCTGGCGCTGGAGCATGCGCCGGAGCCACTGGCCGATGCCGCACCGACTGTTGCAAATCCGGCGGCGGATGATGTGCAAAATGCCCCTGTTGTAACGCACTGATGACGCTTTGTTTTGATTTAGCTGGAAAAGCGCGCTAGCATCGGCTTCCAGAAGGGGTTGATTCAGGCTTGACCCCAGCTGGAAGCCGCTTGACACAAGGTTTTTGGCCTTGTTATAAAGCTAGCGGTTTATTTCAGTACTACGTACACCGAGAACGACGAAAGGGGACTTAACGTGAACAAGTCTGAACTGATTGACGCGATTGCCGCCAAAGCAGACATTTCTAAAGCAGCTGCTGGCAAAGCGCTGGATGGCATGATCGATGCCGTAACTGACGCGCTGAAGGCTGGCGATACCGTTACTGTTGTAGGCTTTGGTACTTTCTATGTTGGTGAACGCGCAGAGCGTAGTGGCCGCAACCCGAAAACGGGCGAAACCATCACTATCGCTGCTGCCAAGTCTCCGAAATTCCGTGCCGGCAAGGCACTGAAAGACGCGCTGTAAGAGTGCACATTCCCGGGTAACCGGGAGACAGGTTGGTTCCCGTCCTGTCGTATTGTGAGGGGAGTGCACTTGAAGGCTTGAGGCAGCAAGTGTCGCGGCCCCGGCCGCAGACTCCGCCAGACAAACAACAAGGTGAACGGCAAAACCGTTCACCTTGTTTTTTTGGTAACAAACCGAATCCATGTTCAATTTTGTCCAGAACAATCAAACGGCGATCAAAGTCATTCTTGGCGCGGTAGCGCTGACCTTTGTCGGCTTTGGCGTTGGTAGCTATACCGCTGCCGTTGACGAGCCTTTCCTGGCCAAAGTCGGCGACAACAAGATTTTTGCCCGCGATGTCGAGCGCCAGCTGGAAGGCCAGCCGGCCAACGCCGCGACCCGCCAGGCGGTGCTGGAGAACCTGATTCGCCAGCAACTGCTGATTGCTGCGGCTGAGCGCAACGGCATCACGCCGAGCGTGGAGCAGCTGCGCCAGGCGATTGCCACCATTCCGACGTTCCAGGAAAACGGCAAGTTCAGTCAGGCCCGTTACGCCGAATTCATCAAGAGCCGCTACCGCTCGGCAGAGGATTTCGAAGCTGACGTCCGCCGCGATCTGATGCTGCAGACGCAGATCACGCCGTACCTGAATACCCATTTCGTGTCGTCCAGCGTGCTCGCCCGCATGGGCGCGCTGTTCGGCGAATCGCGCGAAGTGCGCGAAGTGCTGATCACGCCGGCCGGCTTTGCCGCCGACGTCAAGATTGATGACGCTGCGGTCAAGGCCTACTACGACAGCAACAAGACGCGCTATCTGGAGCCGGAATCGGCGGTGATCGAGTACGTGTCGCTGTCGCTGGATGAGGTGGCGGCGACGCAGGTGGTCAGCGATGCCGAGGCGCAGGCGTACTTCGACAAGCACAAGACGGAATTCGGCAGCGAAGAGCGCCGCGTGTCGCATATCCTGTTGACCGTGGATGCGGCGGCGAAGCCGGAAGCCAAGGCGGCGGTGAAGGCGCAGGCGGAAGCGTTGCTGCAGCAGCTCAAGGCCAATCCGGCCGGCTTTGCCGCGCTGGCCAAGGCCCGTTCGCAGGACCCAGGTTCCGCCGAACAGGGCGGCGACCTCGGCTTCTTCGGCCGTGGCGCGATGGTCAAGCCATTCGAGGAAGCAGCCTTTGCGCTGCAGCCGGGCCAGATCAGTGCCGTGGTGGAAACCGAGTTCGGCTTCCACATCCTGAAACTGGATGAAGTGAAGGCGGTCGATTTCGCCGGCCAGAAGGCGGCGGTGATCGAGAAGCTGAAGCGTGACAAGGCCGGTGCCAGCTATCGTGCACAGCTGGAGAAGATGGGTGATCTTGCCTACCAGCAGCCGGACTCGCTGCAGGGACTGGCCGAGCAACTGAAGCTGACAGTGAAAACCGGGCCGGCGATGAGCCGCAGCGGTATCGCCGGTGACGCGGTGCTGGGTAATGCCAAGGTGCTGGAGGCGGTCTACGGCGACGATGTGCTGAAGAAGAAGCACAACAGCGAACCGGTGGAACTGTCGGCCAGCAATGCGGTGGTGCTACGCGTCAAGCAGTACCAGCCACAGCGTCAGAAACCGCTGGCCGAGGTGCAGGCGCAAGTGCGCGCCGAGCTGACCGCGCGTGAGGCGGCCAACCGTGCCGAGAAACGCGGCCTGCAACTGGTGGCCGACTTCAAGGCCGGCAAGGGGCTGGATGGCCAGAGCTGGGGCGCGTTGCGCAAGGTGTCGCGTCGTGCCGCCAACGGCATGGCCGTACCGGAGCTGCGTGCGGTGTTTGCGGCCAACGTTGGCAAGCTGCCGGCGTTTGCCGGTGCCCGCCGCGACAACGGCGACTACGTGATCTATCGCATCGACAGCGTCGACAAGGCACCGACCGCTTCGGCGCCGGAACTGGCGCAGCTGAAGGGTGTGCTGGGCGAGATGTCGGCCAATACGGTGCTGATCTCCTACCTGGACGAGCTGCGCAATCGCGACAAGGTGATGATCAGCCAGCAGCCGGCGGATCAGTAAACCGGCAGCAAGCAAAAAGGCCCCGCAAGGGGCCTTTTCTGGTTTTGCCCTCAGGGCAGGGATCAGGCAGCGAAGTTTTTCGCCACGAAGTCCCAGTTCACCAGCTTCCAGAAGCCTTCCAGGTAGTTCGGACGGCTGTTGCGGTAGTCGATGTAGTAAGCGTGTTCCCACACGTCGCAAGTCAGAAGTGGCTGCTTGTCGGTGGTCAGCGGGGTAGCGGCGTTGCTGGTGGACACCAGATCCAGGCTGCCGTCGGTGTTTTTCACCAGCCAGGCCCAGCCGGAGCCGAAGGTGCCAACGGCACAGGCAGCAAAGGCTTTCTTGAATTCGTCGAACGAACCCCACTTGGCGTTGATGGCGTCAGCCAGCGCGCCGGTCGGCTCGCCACCGGCGTTCGGTGCCAGACCGAACCAGTAGAAAGTGTGGTTCCAAACCTGGGCGGCGTTGTTGAAGATGCCACCGGAGGATTTCTTGACGATTTCTTCCAGCGAGGCGTTCTCGAACTCGGTACCCTTGATCAGGTTGTTCAGGTTGGTGATGTAGGTCTGGTGATGCTTGCCGTAGTGGAATTCCAGGGTTTCCTTGGAAATGATCGGTGCCAGGGCGTCCAGCGCGTACGGCAGTTCGGGCAGTTTGTGTTCCATCGTGCTCTCCAGAGTTAAAAAGTAAAACAGCATGCGCTGTTCGACCAATGAAGTTTACTGTAATTGTGCGAATGCGCCAATTCTTGACTAAATCACTACACTAAAGGTTCGCTTTGTGCATTTCGACGTAATTGTGATCGGCGCCGGCGCCGCCGGCATGATGTGTGCCGCCACCGCCGGCCAGCGCGGCCGCCGCGTGCTGCTGCTGGATCACGCCGCCAAGCTGGCGGAGAAGATCCGCATTTCCGGTGGCGGGCGCAGCAACTTCACCAATGTGCACGCCCGTCATGACTGCTATGTGTCGGAGAATCCGAATTTTTGCCGCTCGGCACTGGCACAGTACACGCCGCAGCATTTCATCGCGCTGATGGAGTGCTACGGTATCGCCTATCACGAGAAAAAGCTGGGACAGCTGTTCTGCGACGACAGTAGCCAGCAACTGATCGACATGCTCGATGCCGAGTGCCGTGCGGCCAACGTCGACCGCCGCATGGGCGTGAGCGTGCACCAGGTTGGCCGCAACGAGGCGTTCCAGCTTGCAACCAGCGCCGGCAGCTTCAGTTGCGAATCGCTGGTGATCGCCACCGGCGGGCTGTCGATCCCGCAGATCGGGGCCACCGCCTTCGGCTACCAGATCGCCGAGCAGTTCGGCCTGCCGGTAACAAAGCTCGATCCGGCGCTGGTGCCGCTGACCTTCCACGTCGAGGATGCGGCCCGCTTTGCGCCGCTGGCCGGGGTATCGCTGGATACCGAGGTGCGCATCGGCAAGGTGCGCTTCCGCGAAAACGTGCTGTTCACCCACAAGGGCCTGTCCGGGCCGGCTATCCTGCAGATTTCCAGCTACTGGCAGCCGGGGCAGGAGATCGTCATCGACTTGCTGCCGGATCTTGATGCCGAGGCGTGGCTGGAAGAACGCGCCGGCAGCGAACAGCTGCTGGCCAACGCCATGGGCGAGCTGGGCTGGCCGAAGCGTTTTGCCGAGGCGTGGCTGGACGGGCAGGGCGCCAATGTGCGCGGCCGCGACCTGTCGCCGAAAAAGCGCCGCCAGCTGGCGGAAACGCTGCATAACTGGCGTGTGCTGCCCAACGGCACCCAGGGCTACAAGAAGGCCGAGGTCACCCGCGGCGGGGTGTCCACCAAGGCACTGTCGTCCAAGACGATGATGGCGAACGACGTGCCAGGGCTGTTCTTCATCGGCGAGGTGGTCGACATCACCGGCTGGCTGGGCGGTTATAACTTCCAGTGGGCGTGGTCTTCCGGCGTTGTCGCCGGCAAAAACTGTTAGAATCACGCTCTCTCCTGCCTGGCTGCGGCCAACCTTGTGGTGTGCGCTCGCGCGCACCCGTGGTCGGCCGCGCCACGGCTAAATGGCATCACCGGATACCCCAAGCTTTATGAGCGATTACGATTTCAACGACTCCTCGGTGGCGGCCATCCGCACGCCGCCACACTCGATCGAGGCCGAACAATCGGTACTCGGCGGCCTGCTGCTGGACAACAGCGCCTGGGAAAAGATTGCCGATCTGCTGACCGAGGCCGATTTCTACCGCCACGATCACCGCGTGATCTTCAAGCACATCGCCCGACTGGTCGACATCGCGCGTCCGGCGGACGTGGTGACCGTCTCCGAAAGCCTGGACAAGAATGCCGAGCTGGGCAGCGTCGGCGGCCTGGCTTACCTCGCGATGCTGGCGCAGAACACGCCGTCGGCGGCCAACATCCGCCGCTACGCCGAGATCGTGCGCGAGCGATCGGTGATGCGCTCGCTGGCGCTGGTCGGCACCGAGATCGCCGAATCGGCCTACAACCCGCTGGGCCGCGACGCGGCGCAGCTCTTGGACGAGGCCGAGGGCAAGGTGTTCCAGATCGCGGAGTCCACCGCCAAGTCCAAGCAGGGCTTTCTGGAAATGCCGGCGTTGCTGAAAGAGGTGGTCGAGCGCATCGACATGCTCTACAGCCGCGACAATCCGGACGAGGTCACCGGCGTGCCGACCGGCTTTACCGATCTCGACGCCAAGACCTCCGGCCTGCAACCGGGGGACCTCGTGATCGTCGCCGGCCGTCCGTCGATGGGCAAGACCGCGTTCTCGATGAACATCGCCGAACACGTGGCGATCGAGGCCGGCCTGCCGGTGGCGGTGTTCTCGATGGAAATGGGTGGCACCCAGCTGGTGATGCGGATGCTGGGTTCGGTCGGTCGGCTGGACCAGCACATCCTGCGTACCGGCAAGCTCGGCGACGAGGACTGGCAGAAGCTGACCTACGCCATCGGCAAGCTGTCCGATGCGCCGATGTACATCGACGAAACCCCGGCGCTGACCGCGCTGGAGCTGCGCGCCCGGGCACGGCGACTGGCGCGCCAGCACGGCGGCAAGCTCGGCCTGATCGTGATCGACTACATGCAGCTGATGTCGGGCTCCGGCCGCAGCGACAACCGCGCCTCCGAGCTGGGCGAGATCTCGCGTGGCCTGAAGGGCCTGGCCAAGGAGCTGCAGGTGCCGGTGATCGCGCTGTCGCAGCTGTCGCGTAGCGTGGAACAGCGTACCGACAAGCGGCCAATGATGTCCGACTTGCGCGAATCCGGCGCCATCGAGCAGGACGCCGACATCATCATCTTCATGTACCGCGACGAGTACTACAACCCCGATTCGCCGGACAAGGGTCTGGCGGAAGCCATTATCGGCAAGCACCGTAACGGCCCCACCGGCAAGGTGCGGCTGGCGTGGCTGGGCATGCACGCCAAATTCGACAACGCGGCGATACACGGCGTCACCGGCTGGGCCGACGCCGACGGTTAAGCAATTTGTTGCGGCCAACCTTGCAGGGTTGGCCGCAGGTCTAGACAGGGAATCCCGATGAGCTTTTTCGACAAACATGTTTTTGTCTGCTGTAACCAGCGCGCCGAAGGCGAAATGTGCTGCAACAACTTCGGCTCCAGCGAGCTGCTGGGCTATATGAAAGACCAGATCAAGGCGCGCGGCCTCAACGGCAGCGGCCAGATCCGCGTCAACAAGGCCGGCTGTCTCGGCCGCTGCGACGAAGGCCCGGTGCTGGTGGTGTACCCGCAGGAGACCTGGTACACCTTCATCGACAAGGCCGACATCGACGAGATCGTCGAAGAGCACATGGTCCATGGCCGTATCGTGGAAAGGCTGAAAATCTGATGCTGAAAGCGATGCAGAAGATCGACATCGCCGGCCCGGTCGGCGTGCTCGAAACCATCGTCATCCCCGCGGCGGGCGAGCAGACCGGTATCGCCGTGGTGTGCCACCCCAATCCGACGCAGGGCGGCACCAATACCAACAAGGTGATCCAGACCGCGGCCAAGGCGCTGTCGCAGCTGGGCTATACCTGCTACCTGCCCAACCTGCGCGGCGTCGGCAGCAGTGGCGGCAACCACGATCACGGCATCGGCGAGGTCGACGACGTGATCGCGGTGGTCGATTACGCACGGCAGCAGCACGGCACGCTGCCGCTGGCACTGGCCGGCTTCTCCTTCGGCGGCTTCGTCGCGGCACGCACCCGTGCCCGTATCGACGCCGACAAGCTGTTGCTGATGGGGCCGGCGGTGGGCAAGTACGAGATTCCGACGCCGGAGGTGCCGGCCGATACGCTGGTGATCCACGGCGAGGCGGACGAGGTGGTACCGCTGGAAAACGTGATGGTATGGGCGCGGCCGCAACATCTGCCGGTGATCGTGCTGCCGGAGGCCGGTCACTTCTTCCACGGCCGGCTGGTGCAGCTGGCGGGGCTGATCAAGCGCTGCTGGTAAGCGCTGGCGGTTTGCCGCAAGACAAAACGTTGGCCGCAATCTCGCGATTGCGGCCAACGTTTTTGTTTTTCGCCTGCGTTGGTGTCAGCGCAGGTAGTCGCCGTCGGCTTCCGGCTGGTAGCTGACCGCCAGCACCTCGATGCGGGTGTGGCTGCCGTCCGGCAGCGGCCAGTCGATCTGCTGGCCGACGGCCAGCCCCAGCAGCGCGCTGCCGATCGGCGCCAGGATGGAAATGCGGCCGTTGTCGGCATCGGCGTCGGCCGGATAGCATAACGTGATCTCGCGCGCCTCGCCGCTGTTGTGCAGGCGGATGCGGGCGCAGCTGTTCATGCTGATCACATCGGCCGGCATGTCCCGAGGTTCGACCACCTCGGCGCGGTCGAGCTCTGCTTCCAGTGCGGTCACCCCCGGGAAATCCTTGACCGAAACCCGTTCGATCAGGTTGGTCAGACGCAAGTGGTCCAGGCTGGACAGGGTGATCGCCGGCAGGCTGCTCATGGTCGCTCCTTCAATGGGTCTGGCGGGAGGCTCCCGCATAATGCAAAACGTGATGCGGCGGCAGGCAGCATCACGATGTCTGCATCATAGCCGATTCGCGCAATGGCGGGCAGCCCGCCGCCGTTTGTCCGCGGGCGGCCAACTCCTCCTTTCGAACTAGTTTCCCCCGCCAATTGGCCTTGTACGGCTAACCCTTAATCGTTGTAGGGTTTAACCCTGTGGCGAATGTTGGCCGCATGCGCGGCGGCGTAAGGTGTGAGCTGTACTAATCGCGCGGGTAGCTCACCATGGCTTCGAATACTTACAAGCAATACGCTGTGCTGGCCTCCAGCACGGTGGCGTTTACCGTGTGCTTCATGATCTGGATGATGTTTGCGGTATTGGGCATTCCGATCAAGGAACAGCTCGGCCTGTCGGAAACCCAGTTCGGCATCCTGGCGGCAACGCCGGTGCTGACCGGTTCGCTGGTGCGGGTGCCGCTGGGCATCTGGACCGACCGCTTCGGCGGCCGCATCGTCCTGTTCCTGCTGATGCTGACCTGCGTGATCCCGATCTACGCGATGCAGTTTGCCACCAAGTACTGGCACTTCCTCGCCATCGGCCTCTGTGTCGGTCTCGCCGGCGGCTCGTTCTCGGTGGGCACCCCCTACGTGGCGCGCTGGTTCCGCAAGGAGCAGCAGGGCATGGCGATGGGCGTGTTCGGCGCCGGTAACGCCGGTTCTTCGCTGACCAAGCTGATCGCGCCCGGCATCATCGCTGCTGCCGGCTGGCAGATGGTACCGACCGTCTATGCGGTGATCATGCTGATTACCGCCATCCTGTTCTGGTTCTTCTCCTTCCACGATCCCAAGCATCTGGTGACCAGCAAGACCTCGCTGGCGCAGCAGTGGGCGCTGATGAAAGACCCGGCGGTGCTGCGCTACTGCCAGTACTACTCGGTGGTGTTCGGCGGCTATGTCGCGCTGGCGCTGTGGATGACCAAGTACTACGTCGGTGAATACGGCTTCGATATCAAGCACGCCGCCTTCCTGGCCGCCTGTTTCTCGTTGCCCGGCGGTGTGCTGCGCGCGGTCGGTGGCTGGCTGTCGGACAAGTACGGCGCCTACAAGGTGACCTGGGGGGTGATGTGGGTGTGCTGGGTGGCCTTCTTCATCCTGTCCTACCCGCAGACCGCGTTCGTGATCCAGACCATCAACGGCCCGCAAAGCTTCCACCTCGGCCTCGGCACCACGATGTTCACGGTGATCCTGTTCGCCGTCGGCGTGGCGATGGCAATCGGCAAGGCCTCGGTATTCAAGTTCATTGCCGACGAGTTCCCCGACAACATCGGTGCAGTATCCGGCGTGGTCGGCCTTGCCGGCGGCCTGGGTGGCTTCCTGTTGCCGATCATGTTCGGCGCACTGGTCGACCTGACCGGGGTGCGTTCCAGCTCCTTCATGCTGCTGTACGGCACCGTCTGCGTGTCGCTGATCTGGATGCACTTCTCCTTCCGCGCCGTGCGCCAGAAAGAGGAAGCGGCCGAGGCATCGTTTGCCAAGAGCGCAAAGCTGACCATGGCGGAACGTTGATGCCTGGCTGACACCGGGTGTGATGTGTCGTAATGAATTTTAAGGGGTGGCAGGGGCCACCCTTCAGGGAGGATGACAAAATGTCACAAAGTTCGTCTCATGTTCTGACCCGCTGGGAGCCGGAAAGCCCCAGCTTCTGGCAGCAAGACGGCAAAGCCGTCGCCCGCCGCAATCTGTGGCTGTCCATCCCGGCGCTGACGCTGGCCTTCATCATCTGGCAGGTGTGGAGCGTGGCAGTGCTGAACATGCCGAATATCGGCTTCAGCTACACGCAGAACCAGCTGTTCTGGCTGGCGGCCTTGCCGGCGCTGTCCGGCGCCACGCTGCGCATTTTCTACTCCTTCATGGTGCCGATCTTCGGTGGTCGTCGCTGGACGGCAATCTCCACCGCCAGCCTGCTGATCCCGGCGATCGGCATCGGCTTCGCGGTGCAGGACCCGAACACCAGTTACGTGACCATGCTGATCCTGGCGCTACTGTGCGGCTTCGGCGGCGGCAACTTCAGCTCCTCGATGTCCAACATCAGCTTCTTCTACCCGAAGGCAGAGAAGGGGACCGCGCTGGGGCTGAACGCCGGCCTGGGTAACCTCGGCGTGTCGGTGGTGCAGTTCGTGGTGCCGATCGTGATCACCATGGGCCTGTTCGGCAGCTTCGGCGGCGAACCGCAAACCTGGGTCAAGGGCGAGGCCACCAAGCAGATGTGGCTGCAGAACGCCGGCTTCGTGTGGGTGCCGTTCATCGTGCTGTCGACGTTGGCCGCATGGTTCGGCATGAACGACATCGCTTCGGCCAAGGCCTCGTTTGCCGACCAGGCCGTGATCTTCAAGCGCAAGCACAACTGGCTGATGTGCTGGCTGTACATCGGCACCTTCGGTTCCTTCATCGGTTTTGCTGCCGGCTTCCCGCTGCTGATGAAAGGCCAGTTCCCGGATGTTGACCCGAGCAAGTACGTGTTCTTCGGCCCGCTGGTCGGCGCGCTGGCGCGTCCGGTTGGTGGCTGGCTGTCGGACAAGATGGGCGGCGCCAAGGTGACGCAGGTGGTGTTCGCACTGATGATTGCCGCGGTGTTCGGCGTGCTCAACTTCCTGCCGCACGGCGGCCAGGGTGGCAACTTCCAGGGCTTCTTCGCCATGTTCCTGTGCCTGTTCGCGCTGACCGGTATCGGTAACGGCTCCACCTTCATGCAGGTACCGGCCATCTTCCTGACCCTGCACCAGCGCATGGCTGGCAAGGGCGATGCAGCACAGAAAAAAGCGGTCGCCGACGCCACCAAGGAAGCCGCGGCGGTACTGGGCTTCTCCGGTGCCATCGGTGCCTACGGTGGTTTCTTCATCCCGAAAAGCTACGGCACCTCGATCGCGCTGACCGGTGGTGTCGATGCCGCGCTGTACGCCTTCATCGCCTTCTACGTCAGCTGCCTGCTGATCAACGGCTGGTACTACGCCCGCAAGAACGCGGAAGTGCCTTGCTGACGACTTCTCCAAGTTTGCGGACTTTTTCTGCAATCTTCTTCGGCGCCCCTCGGGGCGCTTTTTTTTTTGCGCCGCGGCGGCGGTGATGATCCCGCCGAACCGCGCGCCATCGTGAATTGCTAGATGTGGATCAAGGCTGACACAGGGCGCCGCCGGCTATACGTCATGCGCGCCAGCAACGGTGGCGGGATAACGCACACCTTGCCGCATCACCATACGAGCCGCCCGCAGGCGGCCACCCGCACGCAATGACAGGAAATCCAGCAAGCGTAATGCCCACGACGTTAACCGACTTGACCCCTCTTCTGGAGTGTGACGATGACCATCAAACTGAAGTTGTTGTGTTTTACCGTTCTGGCCCTGCTGGCGGCGCTGGTGCCCAGCATGGTGGGCCTGAACGCCTTGCGGGCGGCCGATGCCAAGCTGGACGTGGTCAATGAGACCATCATCCCGCGGCTGGGGCTGGTGGCGAATATCCGCAGCACGTTCAAGGATCTGCGTATCGACGACATCCTGCAGGTGTACGAGCAGGACAGCAGTTTCCAGCTGCAGGCGCGGCTGCGTACCCGCGAAACCTCGCACAAGCTGCGCCAGCTGCTGCGGCAGCTGAAGTCGCAACTGCGTCATCCCGAGGACCTGGCCAACCTGCAACGCTTTGACACGCTGTTCGAGCAATACCTGCTGCTGCTGGACCGGGTGCACGCGGTGCGGGTGACGCCGGGAATGACGCCGCCGCAACTGTCGGCGGCGATGGAGCCGTGGCGCCAGGTGGGCACCGAGCTGGGCAGCTCGGTGACGGCCATCGTCAACGATGTGCTGGACGAGGGCCGCCACAACCGGGCGCAGGCCGAGGCGGAAATGGCTTCCGCCAAGCTGGCGTTTGCGGTGTCACTGCTGCTGTCCATGGTGTTGCTGTTCGGCTGTGGCTGGCTGATCCTGCGCAGCATCAACCGCCCGGTGCAGTCGGCGGTGCTGGCGGTGCGCGGCATTTCCGACCGCCAGGACCTGTCGCAGCGCGTGGTGGTGCACAAGAATGACGAGATCGGCGGCCTGCTGAAGGCGTTCAACCACCTGCTGGGCAAGATGCGCGATTCCATCCACCAGATCGGCCATCACTCGCACGCGGTGACGGTGGCGGCGGAAGACCTCAGCGTGGCGTCCGAGCAGGTGAAGAGCGGCGCCCACCACGCCAGCGTGTCGGCCACGGAGATGGCGGCGGCGGTGGAGGCGGTTACCATCAGCATCGGCCACATTGCCGAGCGCACCCGCGATGCCGACCGGCTGGCGACGGCCTCCGGGCAGCAGGTGGTGCACAGCGAACGGATGATCCGTGACACGGTGACCGAGATCGAGAGCATCGCCAGTGCGGTGAACGACACCGCGCGCTATGTGCAGGAGCTGCAAAGCCGCAGCGAGTCGATCGGTTCGGTGGTCAACGTGATCGGCGAGATTGCCGACCAGATCAACCTGCTGGCGCTGAACGCGGCGATCGAGGCCGCCCGTGCCGGCGAATCCGGCCGCGGCTTTGCCGTGGTTGCCGACGAGGTACGCAAGCTGGCCGAGCGCACCACCGCGTCCACCGGGCAGATTCACGCCACCGTGTCCAGCATCCGCGAAGGCTCGACCGCCACCGTGCACCTGATCGGCGACGTGGTTGGCCGCGTCGAGCAGGGCGTGGCGCGGGTGCGCGAGGCCGGTGTCGCCATCGGCGAGCTGCGCACCCTGGCCGGGCAGGTCGGGCAGCAGGTGGCGGATATCGCTGCCGCCATCCACGAGCAGAGCGAAGCCAGCGGCCGTATCTCGCAGAAGGTGGAAGGTATCGCCCAGATAGCCGAGGAGAGCAGCGCCGCGGCGCAAAGCACTGCGCTCAATGCGCTGCGCCTGCACGAGCTGGCGCAGAACATGCGTCGCGACGTGGCCTGTTACACCACTTGAGCCGGGCCGCTGCGGGCGAGAGCCGGCAGCGGGCAGGGTGGTCGCCGCCGTGGGCATGATGGTAATTTTCTTACATGAAACTTACATTTAATGCGTGGCGTGTATGGGCGTTGCCGTGGTGTCGGCAACGCCGTATTTTTTCAAGACCATGAAAATCAACAGGAAAAAATACGGTCACTGCAATGACTGCCGCTTAATTGTTGTAAGAATGGTGAAAGTAATCGAGTACAAGCCGCATTGTCATTAGACTACCGCTCCCATGCATAACAACACACGGAGCCCTAGTCACATGCCACAGCATGTCCACACACCACAATACGGGAAGCCGCTGGCGGTGCTGACTTCCCTGTTTTTCATGTGGGGTCTGATCACCTCGCTCAACGACATCCTGGTGCCGCATCTCAAGGGCGTGTTCGCGCTGAGTTATGTGCAGGCGGCACTGGTGCAGTTCAGCTTCTTTACCGCCTATTTCGTCGTGTCGCTGCCGGCTGGGCGGCTGGTGCAGGCCTGTGGCTACCAGCGCGGCATTGTCGCCGGGCTGTGCACCGCCGGCATCGGCTGCCTGCTGTTCTACCCGGCGGCGGCCAGCCTGTCGTATCCGGCCTTTCTCGGCGCGCTGTTCGTGCTGGCGGCGGGCATCACCGTGCTGCAGGTTGCGGCCAACCCTTACGTAACGCGACTGGGGCCGGCGAAGACGGCATCCAGCCGCCTCAACCTGACCCAGGCATTCAATGCGCTGGGCACCACCGTGGCGCCGCTGCTGGGTGCGATGCTGATCCTGGTCGACAGCCACGACGGCGCGGTGGCCGAGGCCAGCGCGGTGCAACTGCCGTATCTGGTGCTGGCCGGTCTGCTGTTCGCCATCGCGGTGGTGTTCGCACTGCTGCGCCTGCCGGCAATCAAGGACGAGCATCCGCAGCAGGCGGCCACCGCCGGTGAGGTGGTGCGCCACAGCGTGTGGCAGTACCGCCATCTGCTACTGGGTGCGGTGGCGATCTTCGTCTACGTCGGTGCCGAGGTCAGCATCGGCAGCTTCCTGGTCAGCCTGATGGAGCAGCCGGACATCGGTGGCCTGAACCAGGCCGCGGCCGGCCGTCTGCTGGCGGTGTACTGGGGCTGCGCCATGGTTGGCCGCTTCCTGGGCAGCGTGGTGATGCGCCACGTCGCCGCCAGCAAGGTGCTGGCCTGCAACGCGCTGCTCAGCGTGCTGCTGATCGCCGTGGCGGTGCTGTGTGGCGGCAAGCTGGCGATGTGGAGCCTGCTGGCGGTCGGGCTGTGCAACTCGATCATGTTCCCGACCATCTTCTCGCTGGCGCTGAACGGCCTGGGGCGCTTCACCAGTGCCGGCTCCGGCGTGCTGTGCATGGCGATTGTCGGCGGGGCGCTGATGCCGCTGCTGCAGGCGTCGCTGGCGGACAGTCTCGGACTGCTGCTGTCGTTCGTGGTGCCGCTGCTGTGCTACCTGTTCATCTTCTACTACGGTATTGCCGGCCACAAACCACGCTGATGGCCGTTTGGCCGCGCTGAAGCCGCTCCCTTGGGAGCGGCTTTTTCATGGTCGTCGCGCCGCCGCATCACGGGGCGGATACCTCCCAACGCCGGGGGCGCCTACCACTTTCGAACTAGTCGCCTTCCTCCCTCTGCGCCGCATCGCTGCCACCTGTGGCGAATGGGCGCCATTGCCCCGTTTTCCTATTCTGTCAACCGTGACCACAGGTATCCGCATTCGCTTGCGGCCAACCTTTGCGGGCCGCGATGGCGGCAAAAATACGGAGGCAAAATGAGCCACTTTCTCGACAGACTGAATTTTCTGGGCAAGGTGAAATCCACCTTCGCCGATGGCCACGGTGCGGTGGTAAAAGAAGACCGCAAGTGGGAAGACGGCTACCGTCAACGCTGGCAGCACGACAAGATCGTGCGTTCCACCCACGGCGTGAACTGCACCGGCTCCTGTAGCTGGAAGGTGTATGTCAAAAACGGCCTGATCACCTGGGAAACCCAGCAGACCGACTACCCGCGTACCCGTCCCGACCTGCCTAACCACGAACCGCGCGGCTGCCCGCGTGGTGCGTCGTACAGCTGGTACGTGTATTCCGCCCAGCGCGTGAAATACCCGATGGTGCGCGGCCGCCTGATGAAGCTGTGGCGCGAAGCCCGCAAGACCATGGGCGCCATTGACGCCTGGGAACAGATCAGCCAGAACCCGGAAACAGCCAAGCAGTACAAATCCAAGCGTGGCCAGGGCGGTTTCGTGCGCGCCAGCTGGGATGAAGTGAATGAAATCATCGCGGCATCCAATGCCTACACCATCAAGAACTACGGCCCTGACCGCGTAGTCGGCTTCTCGCCGATTCCGGCGATGTCGATGGTGTCCTACGCCGCCGGTAGCCGCTACCTGTCGCTGATCGGTGGCGTACCGCTGTCGTTCTACGACTGGTACTGCGACTTGCCGCCGGCCTCGCCGCAGGTATGGGGCGAGCAGACCGACGTGGCTGAATCGGCCGACTGGTACAACTCCACCTACCTGATGGTGTGGGGTTCCAACGTCCCGATGACGCGTACCCCGGATGCCCACTTCTATACCGAAGTGCGCTACAAGGGCACCAAGACGGTGGCGGTATCGTCCGACTTCGGCGAAATGGCCAAGTTCGGCGACATCTGGCTGGCGCCGAAGCAGGGTACCGACGCCGCGCTGGCGATGGCGATGGGCCATGTGATCTTCAAGGAATTCCACCTCGACAATCCGTCGGCCTACTTCACCGATTACATCCGTCAGTACACCGACATGCCGATGCTGGTGACGCTGCGCCAGGATGGCGGCCGTTACGTGCCGGACTACTTCCTGCGTGCCTCGCACCTGGAAGCCAATCTGGGCGAGAACACCAATCCGGAATGGAAAACGCTGATCATCGACGAGCTCAGCGGCAAGATCGTGGCGCCGAACGGCTCCATCGGTTTCCGCTGGACACAGCCGGAAGGCGAAGCCGGCAAGTGGAACCTGGAAGAGAAGGACGGCGGCAACGGCAACGAAGTCAAGGGTCGCCTGTCGCTGATCGAACAGCGTGACGATGTGGTCGGCGTGGCCTTCCCGTACTTCGCGGCCGAACACGACGAACTGCTGACCCGCAACGTGCCGGTCAAGCGCATCACCCTCGCCGATGGCAAGCAGGCGCTGGTGGCCACCGTGTTCGACCTGATGGCGGCCAACTACGGTATCGACCGTGGCCTCGGCGGCGGCAACGTGGCGAAGGACTACTTCGACGACGTACCGTACACCCCGGCCTGGCAGCAGAAACACACCGGCGTGAAGCCGGAGATGGTGATCCAGGTGGCGCGCGAATTCGCGCAGAACGCCGACCAGACCCGCGGCAAGTCGATGGTGATCGTCGGCGCGGCGCTGAACCACTGGTACCACATGGACATGACCTACCGCGGCATCATCAACATGCTGATGATGTGCGGTTGTATCGGCCAGAGCGGCGGTGGCTGGTGCCACTACGTCGGCCAGGAAAAACTGCGTCCGCAAACCGGTTGGGCACCATTGGCCTTCGCCGCCGACTGGAACCGTCCGGCCCGCCAGATGAACGGCACCAGCTTCTTCTACGCGCACACCAGCCAGTGGCGCCACGAGAAACTGGGCGTCAACGAGATCCTGTGCCCGACTGCCAACGGCAGCATGGCCAACATGGCGCTGATCGATTACAACGCCAAGGCCGAGCGCATGGGCTGGTTGCCGTCGGCACCGCAGCTGACCACCAACCCGCTGGACATCACCCGTCTTGCTGCGGCCGAAGGCAAGGACCCGATCGCCTACACTGTGGAAGGTCTGAAGTCCGGCAAGCTGGACATGGCCTGCAACGACCCGGACAACCCGAAGAACTTCCCGCGCAACATGTTCGTGTGGCGTTCCAACATCCTGGGTTCCTCCGGCAAGGGCCACGAGTACTTCCTGAAGTACCTGCTCGGCACCCAGAACGCGGTGATGAACAGCGAAGAAGGCTGCATCAAGCCGAGCGAAATCACCGTGCGTCCGGCGGTGGAAGGCAAGCTGGACCTGCTGGTGGTGCTGGACTTCCGCATGTCCACCACCTGCCTGTACGGCGACATCGTGCTGCCGACCGCGACCTGGTACGAGAAGGACGATCTCAACACCTCCGACATGCACCCGTTCATCCACCCGTTGTCGGAAGCGGTGCAGCCGCTGTGGCAGGCGAAGAGTGACTGGGAAATCTACAAGGGCTTCGCCAAGGCGATCTCGGAAGTGGGCGGCGACTACCTCGGCGTGCAGAAGGATCTGGTCCTGACCCCGCTGATGCACGACACCCCGGAAGAGCTGGGCCAGCCATTCGACCCGCGCGACTGGAAAAAAGGCGAGTGCGAGCCGATTCCGGGCAAGACCATGCCGAAGATGACGGTGGTGGAGCGCGATTACACCAAGATCTACGACAAGTTCACCTCCATCGGCCCGCTGCTGGAGAAAGTGGGCAACGGCGGCAAGGGCATCGCCTGGAAGACCGGCCACGAAGTCGACGTGCTGCGCGGCCTGAACCAGACCGTGGCAGAAGGGGTTGCCGCCGGCCAGCCGAAGTTGAACACCGCCATCGACGCCGCCGAGATGATCCTGACGCTGGCACCGGAAACCAACGGCCACGTGGCAGTGAAGGCTTGGGGCGCGCTGTCCAAGATTACCGGTCGCGACCACACCCATCTGGCCCTGCCGCGCGAGCATGACTCCATCCGCTTCCGCGACGTGCAGGCGCAGCCGCGCAAGATCATTTCCTCGCCGACCTGGTCGGGCCTGGAAAGCGAAGAAGTCAGCTACAACGCCGGCTACACCAACGTGCACGAGCTGATTCCATGGCGCACCATCACCGGCCGCCAGCAGTTCTACCAGGATCACCTGTGGATGCGTTCGTTTGGCGAAGGGCTGTGTGTGTACAAACCGGCGGTCGATCTGAAGACCACCGCGGCGGTACTGGGCAAGAAGTCGAACGGCAACGCCGAGATCGTCCTCAACTTCATTACGCCGCACCAGAAGTGGGGTATCCACAGTACCTACTCCGACAACCTGCGCATGCTGACGCTGTCGCGTGGCGGCCCGCACGTCTGGGTGTCCGAGATTGACGCCAAGAAGGCCGGCATCGTCGACAACGACTGGATCGAGGTGTTCAACGTCAACGGTACGCTGACTGCCCGTGCGGTGGTGTCGCAGCGGGTACCGGAAGGCATGACCCTGATGTACCACGCCCAGGAGAAGATCGTGAACGTGCCGGGCGCGGAAACCAGCGGCAAGCGCGGCGGTATCCACAACTCGGTAACGCGGGCGGTCACCAAGCCGACGCACATGATCGGCGGCTATGCCCAGCTGTCGTGGGGCTTCAACTACTACGGCACCGTCGGCTCCAACCGCGACGAATTCGTGATCGTACGCAAGATGAAGAACGTGGACTGGCTGGACAAGCCGCTGGCTGATAACGCCTAAACCCTTTTGGCCGCGAAGCCCGCGCCGGCATGCAGTGACGCTGTAAGGTGTCGTGCGCGGGGTTTGTCGCAAAAAACAGGAGTATCACAATGAAAATCCGTGCCCAAATCGGTATGGTGCTCAACCTCGACAAGTGCATCGGTTGCCATACCTGTTCGGTAACCTGCAAGAACGTGTGGACCAGTCGCGACGGTGTCGAATACGCGTGGTTCAACAACGTCGAGACCAAGCCCGGCATCGGCTATCCCAAGGACTGGGAGAACCAGGACAAATGGCAGGGCGGCTGGGTGCGCAAGCCCAACGGCAAGCTGGAACCACGCCAGGGCGGCCGTCTGAAGATCCTCGCCAACGTGTTCGCCAACCCGAACCTGCCGGCAATCGACGAGTACTACGAGCCGTTCACCTACGACTACGAACATCTGCAGAACGCGCCGGAAATGATCACGCCGCCGACCGCACGCCCGGTCTCGGTACTGACCGGCAAGAAGATGGACAAGATCGAGTGGGGCCCGAACTGGGAAGACGACCTCGGCGGCGAATTCAGCAAGCGTTCCAAGGACGCGCTGTTCGAAGGTATCCAGAAGGAGATGTACTCGGCCTTCGAGAACACCTTCATGATGTACCTGCCGCGCCTGTGCGAACACTGCCTGAACCCGGCCTGTGTCGCCAGCTGCCCGTCCGGCTCCATCTACAAGCGTGAAGACGACGGCATCGTGCTGATCGACCAGGACAAGTGCCGCGGCTGGCGCATGTGCGTGTCGGGTTGCCCGTACAAGAAGATTTACTACAACTGGACCACCGGCAAGGCCGAGAAGTGCATCTTCTGCTACCCGCGTATCGAAGCCGGTCAGCCGACGGTGTGCTCCGAGACCTGCGTTGGCCGCATCCGCTATCTGGGCGTGCTGCTGTACGACGCCGACAAGATCGAAGCCGCTGCCAGCGTCGAAGATCCGAAGAGCCTGTACGAAGCGCAACTGGGCGTGTTCCTCGACCCGAACGCACCGGAAGTGATCGCCGAGGCCAAGAAGCAGGGCATCGCCGACAGCTGGTTGCTGGCCGCACAGAACTCGCCGGTCTACAAGATGGCGATGGAGTGGAAGGTAGCGTTCCCGCTGCATCCGGAATACCGCACGCTGCCGATGGTGTGGTACATCCCGCCACTGTCGCCGATCCAGTCCGCACTGGAGAACGGCCTGATCGGCGAGAACGGCATCATCCCGGACGTGAAAGACCTGCGCATCCCGATCCAGTACCTGGCCAACCTGCTGACTGCCGGCAAGGAAGAACCGGTGGTGAAAGCGCTGGAAACCATGGTCGCCATGCGCCGCTACATGCGCAAGAAGAGCGTGGAGAAGGTCATCGACGAAAGCACGCTGAAGGGCACCCATCTCAAGGCCGCGCAAGTGGAAGAGATGTACCAGGTGATGGCGATTGCCAACTACGAAGACCGCTTCGTAATTCCGTCCAGCCACAAGGAAATGGTGGAAAACACCTTTGACGACAAGGCCAGCTGCGGCTTCACCTTCGGTAACGGCTGCTCCAGCGGCACGTCCGAACCTAGCCTGTTCGGCAAGAAGAAGGCATCCCCCATCGTGTTCCACGACATGCGTCGCGACCGCAAGGCCAACGCCGGAGAATGAGCATGCACAACCCGATGATTTATCGTGCGCTGGCGGCGCTGCTGGGTTACCCGCAGCCCGACCTGATCGCCGCGCTGCCGGAAATCCGCGCGGTGCTGGCCGACGACGCCACCCTGGTGGCCGCGGTCGAGCCGCTGCTGCAAAGGTTGGCCGCAGGCGAGCTGATCGAGGTGCAGCAGGACTACGTGCAGATCTTCGACCGCAACCCGTCGCACTCGCTGCACCTGTTCGAGCATATCCACGGCGAGGACCGCGCCCGCGGCCAGGCGATGGTGGACCTGATCGAGGAGTACAAGGCGCACGGCTTTGAGCCGGTCAGCGAAGAGCTGCCCGACTACGTGCCGCTGTTCCTGGAATTCCTGTCGCTGTGCGAGGCCGACGAAGCCAATCGCCTGCTGGGTGATGCGGTGCACGTACTTGCCCACGTCGCCGGCCGGCTGGTGGAGAGCGGTAGCGACTACGCCGGCGTGCTGCAGGCGCTGGTCTCGCTGTCGCCGGTGGCGCCAGAGCCGCTGTCGGTGCCGCCGATCCGCGACATGGACGAGGCGCTGGAAACCTTCGGCCCCGGTGCCGATGGTGTCGAGCCGCTGCTGAAGCCGACGCTGCCGCAGATCGCCCCGGTCAATTTCTATCCCAAGGGTAGCGGCCCGGCCGCCTGCCATTAATCCGCTGACGGTCCGGGTGAGCGCTGGCGCGCACCCGTTGGCCGCAAGGAGAAAGACATGGACTACTTGCATCAATTCATTTTCGGGATCTATCCCTACATCGCGCTGGCCATTTTCCTGCTTGGCAGCCTGATGCGCTTCGAGCGCGAGCAATACAGCTGGAAGAGTGAATCCAGCCAGTTATTGCATCGCGGTAGCCTGCGCCTGGGCAACATCCTGTTCCACCTCGGCATCATCGGCCTGTTCTTCGGCCATGCCGTCGGCCTGCTGACGCCGGTGGCGGTGTGGGATGCGCTGGGCGTGACGCACAGCTTCAAGCAGGTATTCGCGATGACCGCCGGCGGCATCATGGGGACCCTGTGCCTGATCGGCGTGCTGCTGCTGTTGCATCGCCGTTTCTCCAACGATCGCCTGACGGCCAACACCACCTGGCGTGACAAGTTGGTGCTGCTGTGGATCCTGGCCACCCTGCTGCTCGGCCTGTCCACCATCGCGGTATCGGCCGGTCATCTGGATGGTCACGAAATGGTGTTGCTGATGAGCTGGGCACAGCACATCATCACCTTCCGTGGCGATGCCGCCACCTTTGTCGCCGGCGTGTCGCCGATGTTCAAGGCGCACCTGTTCATGGGCATGACCCTGTTCGTGATCTTCCCGTTCACCCGTTTGGTGCACGTGTGGAGCGGTTTTGGTGCCGTGACCTACCTCGGTCGCACCTGGCAGCTGGTACGGCCGCGTCATTAACATGCATGGTTGTTGAAAAAAGGCCTGATTTCGCAATCAGGCCTTTTTTGTGCTTAATCAACGCGAATGTTGCGGCGCACTGCAATACTGACGGCGAATCGAGCCGATCCCGTGATTGCAGTGCAATATGTTGGCCGCACAATCAGCCGGCAATACACTATGCTTGATGCCTATACAAAATAAAACATGACCGGGCCGCAACGGTTTTAGAACGTGCCTGACAAGATTTCTCTACCCACCGGAGTCAATGCCATGCTTTCCCGCCTCAGTATTGGTCACAAGCTGATCCTGCTTGTCCTGCCGTTTGGTCTGATGACCTTTTTTCTGGCCTCCACGCTGTCACTGCAGCGCTACAGCTTCCTAGGCGACATGCAGCAAGCCCGGCATCTGGTATCGGTTTCGACACTGGCCTCGACGCTGGTGGACACGCTGCAGGCCGAGCGCGGTCTGAGCAACGGCTATCTGAACGGGCAGGGCGCATTGCCGCCTAACCTGAGCGAGGCACGCAGCAAGGCCGACGCCGCACTGAAGGCACTGGAAAGCACCGCAACGGCACTGCCGGAGGGCGAGGTCAAACAGCGCGTCAATACCGTGGCCGGCGGTGTGCGCGGCCTGCTGGGCCAGCGTGGCGCCATTGACGGCCGCAGCCTGGCGGCACCGGCGGCCTTTGCCGCCTACAGCCAGCAGATCGAGGCGCAAATCGCACTGGTCGCCAGCCTCGGTACCGCTTCTGACGAGGGTGATGTCATCCGCTTCAGCACCGCCTTGTCCAACCTGCTGTGCACCAAGGAATACGCCGGCCGCGAGCGCGGCTTCGTCAACGGCGCACTGGCCGGCGGCGGCCTGACCCAGGCCAGCCTCGGCCAGGCCATCGGCCTGCAGGCACGCCAGGATGCCTGTGCCGGACAGCTGCTGCTGCTGGCACCGCCGGAACTGGCGCAATCGCTGCAGCCCTTCCTGCAGTCCGATGCCGCCGCCACCCTGAAACAGCTGCGCAGCAATATCTACGGCGCCGAGCCGGGCACGCCGCCGAGCGTGACGCCGGAACAATGGTTTGCCGCCACCTCGGCGCAGATCGGCCAGCTGAAAACCGCGCAGGAAAAACTGCTGCAGCAACTGGATGACGTGGTGGCGCAGAATATCGACGAAGCGTGGCAGAGCCTGATGATCACCCTCGGCGGCACCCTGCTGCTGTCGCTGTTGCTGCTGATCGGCGGCCTGGCGGTGTACCGCAGCATCCGCAAGCCGGTGATGCGCCTGGAGCAGCTGATGACCAGCATGAGCCACAACCTGGATCTGGCGCCACGCGCGAAGCTGGAAGGCGACGACGAGATCGCGCGCATGGGTCGTGCCTTCGACGAGCTGGTCGATGCCTTTGCCGGCACCCTGAAAGTGGTGAAGAGCAATGCCCACAGCCTGATGAGCGCCGCCGAAGCGCTGCAGACGGTCTCGGCCCGTGCCGCCTCCGCCGCGGAAGCGCAAAGCGAATCGTCGACCCAGATCGCGGCGGCGGTCGAGGAAATGACCGTTGGCATTGCCTCGGTACGCGACAACACCCACGACAACCTGGCCGTGGCGCAACAGATGCAGCAGGGCGTCAACGCCGGCCGCGAGCGGATGCAGGAAACCACCCAGGCGATGCAGCACACCGCCGGCTCGCTGGACAGCGCCGGTGAGGTGATCGTCAGCCTGGCCGACAAGTCGCAGAGCATCCGCCAGATCATCACCGCGATCCGCGACATCGCCGACCAGACCAACCTGCTGGCGCTGAACGCGGCGATCGAAGCCGCCCGCGCCGGGGAAATGGGCCGCGGCTTTGCCGTGGTCGCCGATGAGGTGCGCAAGCTGGCGGAACGCACCGGCAAGGAAACCGTGGAAATCACCCAGCTGATCGAGGTGATCACCAACGAGACCGCCAACGCCGCCGGCCAGATGCGCACTGCGCGCACGCGGATGGAAAGCGGTCTCGACCTGGTGCAGGCCACCCTGCAGGATCTCAACGGGATTCACGATGAGGCCAACCAGACCGCGGCCAAGAGCCAGGACACCGCCGCCGCGATGCAGCAGCAGGCCGCGGCCAGCAACGAAGTCGCCGTCAACATCAGCCGCATCGCCTCGCTGGCCGAAGACAATGCGCTGATCGTCGACGAAGCGGCGGCGCTGTCCGCGCAGCTGAACCAGACCGCGACCGAACTGGTGGCGCAGGTCGACCGCTTCAAGCACACCTCGCAAGCCTGAGTCGCACTTCTCGCCAGGCAATGACAATGCGGCCAACCTTGAAAAAGGTTGGC
This sequence comes from Vogesella indigofera, assembly GCF_003633895.1. GTDB lineage: Bacteria > Pseudomonadota > Gammaproteobacteria > Burkholderiales > Chromobacteriaceae > Vogesella > Vogesella indigofera. The sequence goes on along the minus strand of NZ_RBID01000011.1, from coordinate 624,005 downwards.
CGCATTGTTTTGGGCGGGGGGTAACGGGCGGCCCTTGGAACCTGTTCAAGGTCTCGTGCGCTCACGCGAGACAAGGCGAAAACGACTGAGGAAGCGGTGTTTATCTTGATACAAGCCAGCATGCCGAAGGCGTTTTCAACGCCGTATCGCCCCGTTGGTATCCGTCGCAGCAGACATTGAACAGGTTCCTAGTCCTGCGCCACCGGTGACAGTGCCCGGCGCACGGTGTCCTCGTCCAGCGCCGCCGAGCACAGCTCGATGAAACGGTAGGCGTAGCTGCGCAGGTAGTGGCCGCGGCGGATGGCGACGCGGGTGGTCTGGTGGCCGAACAGCGGTGCGCCTTCCACCACCCGCACCTGCGTATCGCGCTGCGGGTCCACCGCCATCGAGGCGATGATGCCGACGCCCAGTTCCAGCTCGACGTAGGTCTTGATCACGTCGGCGTCCAGGGCCGCCATCACGATGTCCGGCGCCAGCGCGGCATCGGCAAAGGCGCGGTCGATCTGCGCGCGGCCGGTAAAGCCGTGGTGGTAGGTGACGATCGGGTAATCGGCCAGCGTTTCCAGCGTCAGCGGCTGCTGGTGCAGCGGGTGCGCCGGCGGCGCGATCACCGCGTGGTGCCAGCTGTAGTAGGGGAAGGACACCAGTTCCGGCACCTCGGCCACCGCCTCGGTGGCGATGCCGATGTCGGCTTCGCCGGCCAGCAGCAACCGTACCAGCTCGTCCGGGCTGGCCTGATGCAGCACCAGGTGCACCTTGGGGAAGGATTTCTTGAACGCGGTCACCACCTTGGGCAGCGCGTAGCGCGCCTGGGTGTGGGTGGTGGCGATGGTCAGCTGGCCTTCGTCACGCTGGCTGAACTGCTCGGCCAGCCGCTTGATGTTGCCGGCGTCCAGCAGCATGCGCTCGACGATGGTCAGCAGCTCCTTGCCGGGGTCGGTCAGGCCGAGAAAGCGCTTGCCCTTGCGCACGAACAGCTCCACGCCTAGCTCGTCCTCCAGGTCCTTGATGTGCTTGGACACGCCGGACTGCGAGGTGAACAGCGCGTTGGCGACCTCGGTCAGGTTGAAGTTCTGCCGCACGGTTTCGCGGATGATGCGTAGTTGCTGGAAGTTCATGCGGCACCTGCCGTTTCGGGGTTGGCAAACACGCGCACGCTGCGCGGTTGCAGGCGTACCGGCTCGCCGGCGATCAGGCTGCCGGCCAGCGGGTGGCTGGCGGGCAGTTCGACATCAAAATGCTGGCCGGCCACGTCGTCGCGGCCCTCCAGTTCCACCCGGGTCAGCGCGCCCAGCGTCAGCACGCGGCTGATGCGCGCCGGAATGCCGTGGCCGAATTCGTGGCGCACGATGTCCAGCTCGTGCGGGCGCACAAAGGCGATCACCTCGCCGTGCTGGCCGTTCTGCTCGGCGGTGAGGGTGGCGTTGCCGATGGCGATGCCGCCGGCGCTGCTGTGGCCCTCGAAGCGGTTGGCCGCACCGAGGAAACCGTACACGAACGGCGTCGCCGGCTGCTGGTAGACCTCGGCCGGGCTGCCGATCTGCTCGACGCGGCCGTGGTTCATCAGCACCACGCGGTCGGCCACTTCCAGCGCTTCTTCCTGGTCGTGGGTGACGAAGATGGAGGTGATGTGCAGCTCGTCGTGCAGGCGGCGCAGCCAGCGGCGTAGTTCCTTGCGCACCTTGGCGTCCAGCGCTCCGAATGGCTCGTCCAGCAGCAGCACGCGCGGCTCCACCGCCAGCGCCCGCGCCAGCGCGATACGCTGGCGCTGGCCGCCGGACAGCTGCGCCGGGAAGCGGTCGGCCAGCCAGTCCAGCTGCACCAGTTGCAGCAGCTCGTGTACCTTGCGCTTGATCTCGGCCTCGGACGGGCGGATGCTGCGCGGCTTCATGCGCAGGCCGAAGGCGACGTTGTCGAACACCGTCATGTGGCGGAACAGCGCGTAGTGCTGGAACACGAAGCCGACCTGGCGCTCGCGCACGTGGGTGTCGGAGGCGTCGTCACCGTCCAGCAGCACGCGGCCGCTGTCGGCCTGCTCCAGCCCGGCGATCACGCGCAGCAGTGTGGTCTTGCCGCAGCCGGACGGGCCGAGCAGCGCCACCAGCTCGCCGCTGGGGAAGTCCAGCGTCAGGTTGTCGAGGGCGATAAAGTCGCCGAAAGCCTTGTGGATGTTCTGTACCTGGATGCTCATCTTTTTCTCCGTGGCCGCGTCATGCGCGGCCCGTTCAAATTGGGGCAAGGTTGGCCGCAACGGCCAGCCTGTCGCGATCAGTCATGCGCCTGCGCGGCGCGCCATTCGATCCAGCTCTTCACCGCCAGCGTCACCAGCGCCAGCAGCGCCAGCAGGGAGGCCACGGCGAAGGCGGCGGCGAACTGGTACTCGTTGTAGAGAATCTCCACGTGCAGCGGCAGGGTGTTGGTTTCGCCGCGGATATGGCCGGACACCACCGACACCGCGCCGAATTCGCCCATCGCTCGCGCATTGCTGAGGATCACGCCGTACAGCAGCGCCCAGCGCACATTGGGTAGCGTCACGTGCCAGAACACCTGCCAGCCGCGTGCGCCCAGCACCACCGCGGCTTCTTCTTCCTCGCGGCCCTGTGCCTGCAACAGCGGAATCAGCTCGCGCGCCACGAAGGGCACGGTGACGAACACGGTGGCCAGCACGATGCCCGGCACCGCGAAGATCACCTTGATGTCGTGCTCCAGCAGCCAGGGGCCGATCCAGCCGTGGCTGCTGAAGACCAGCACGTAGATCAGGCCGGCCACCACCGGCGACACCGAAAACGGCAGGTCGATCAGCGTGATCAGCAGCTGCTTGCCGCGAAAATCGAAGCGGGTGATCGCCCACGCCGCCGCCACGCCGAACACCAGGTTCAGCGGCACCGAGATCACGGCCGCCAGCAGGGTCAGTTTCACCGCCGACAATGCGTCCGGCTCCACCAGCGCATCGAGATAGGTGTGCCAGCCCTTGGCCAGCGCCTCGGCAAACACCACCGCCAGCGGTAGCAGCAGGAAGATGGCGAAGAAAGTCAGCGCCACGCCGAGGATGGTGTACTTCACCCAGCGCGCCTCGCGCGTGGCCTGACGGCTTTCCAGCAGCGCGGCGCGGTCGTGCTGGGCATACAGATTGGCAGTAATGGCGGCCATTATTCGCTTCTCCCGTTACGGCGTGCCTGCCACGCCTGCAAACCGTTAATCGCCAGCAGCAACAGGAACGACGCCACCAGCATCACGCTGGCAATGGCGGTGGCGCCGGCGTAGTCGTACTGCTCCAGCTTGCTGATGATCATCAGCGGGGTGATTTCCGACACCATCGGGATATTGCCGGCGATGAAGATCACCGAGCCGTACTCGCCGACGGCACGGGCAAACGCCAGCGCGAAGCCGGTCATCAGCGCCGGCTGCAGCACCGGCAGGATCACGTGGCGGAAGGTCTGCCAGCGATGCGCGCCAAGGCTGGTGGCGGCTTCTTCCAGCTCGGTTTCCAGGTCTTCCAGCACCGGCTGCACCGTGCGTACCACGAAGGGCAGACCGATGAATACCAGTGCCACCAGCACGCCCAGCGGGCCGAACGCCACCTTGATGCCCAGCGGCTCCAGGTATTGCCCCAGCCAGCCGTTGCCGGCGTACAGCGCGGTCAGCGCGATGCCGGCCACCGCGGTGGGCAGCGCAAATGGCAGGTCCACCAGCGCGTCGACCAGCTTCTTGCCGGGAAAGCGGTAACGCACCAGCGACCAAGCCAGCAGCAGGCCGAACACGGTATTGATGGCGGCGGCCAGCAGCGCCATGCCGAAACTGAGCTGGTAGGAAGCCAGCACCCGCGGTGCGGTCACCGCGTCCCAGAACGCTTCCAGGCTCAGGCTGCTGGCGCGGATGAACACCGCCGCCAGCGGAATCAGCACCACCAGCGACAGATAGGTCAGGGTGAAGCCCAGCGACAGGCCGAAGCCGGGTAACACGCGGGGTAGGGTCGGCGCTTTGGTCATGGTGCACCTCCGTCATGGGTAGTAGGCATCGCGGCATCCTGTTTTTATATAACTGCAAACAGGATATTGCCGGCGGCCTTATTCCGAAAATAAGGAATTCTTCGTTGCTTATTCAATAAGCGAAAAAGCCGGCAGGGGGAACGGGATGGGCGCGGGCGGGTAAATCCTCAGCCGGCGAGCGGCGGCCGCGGCCAGCCGGACAACGGCCGCAGTACGCGTGCCGTCAGGAAAAGCAGATCGGGGAGAGTCGAAACGGTCGCGCCAGCGGCCGGGTGCCAGGCGGCGCGCGGACTACAGGTTGCCTTGCGGCCAACCTTCCACCTGCTGGCGCAGCTGTTGCAGCAGCAGACGCAATTCGCCGAGCGCGGCATCGCCTTCGCCACGCAGGGTGTGCAGTCGGCTGCCCCAGCGGCTGGCAAAGGCGACGGTGCTGGTCAGCCGCGGCCAGTGAGGCTGCGGCGGGTGGCAGACGGTGAGGCTGGGGAAGGGCAGCGGCACGGCGGCGGCCAGATCGCCGCTGGGGGACAGCAGCAGGGCGCCGAGGGCGCGCTGTGGATGGCGCGCCAGCACCGCCAGCGCCGGCAGGCACAGCTCGCCGGCGGCCAGCAGCAGTACGCTTTTGCCGTGGCTGTGCAGCCACTCGTCCAGCTCGGCTGCGCGCGCCAGCAACAGCGCGTTCTGCTGGTGCCCGAGCCGCAGCAGGGTGTGGCCATCCGCCTCGTGGGCGTCGGCCAGCACCAGCAGCGTGCTCAGCGTGGCAGCAGGCTCAACGGGCAATGATCTGGTCAAAGATCGCTCCATCGGCGAAGTGGGTCTTCTGCGCGCGGGTCCAGCCGCCGAACACCTGATCGATGGTGAACAGCTTCACCTTGCTGAACTTGTCGGCGTACTTGGCGGCCACCTTGGCGTCACGCGGACGGTAGTAGTTGGCCGCCGCCAGTTCCTGGCCTTGCGGGCTGTACAGGTATTGCAGATAGGCTTCGGCCACCTTGCGCGTGCCGCGCTTGTCGACCACCTTGTCCACCACGCTGACCGGCGGTTCGGCCAGGATGGACAGCGACGGGGTCACGATGTCGAACTTGTCCGGGCCCAGTTCCTTGGTGGCGAGGTAGGCTTCGTTCTCCCACGACAGCAGCACGTCACCGATGCCGCGCTGGGTGAAGCTGACCAGCGAGCCGCGGGCGCCGGAATCCAGCACCTTCACGTTCTGGAACACCTTCTTCACGAAGTCCTGCGCCTTGGCGTTGTTGCCGCCCGGCTGTTTCAGCGCGTAGCCCCAGGCCGCCAGGTAGTTCCAGCGCGCGCCGCCGGAGGTTTTCGGGTTCGGCGTCACCACTTCTACGCCAGGGCGGGTCAGGTCGTTCCAGTCCTTGATCGCTTTCGGATTGCCCTTGCGCACCAGGAACACGATGGTGGAGGTGTACGGCGCGGCGTTGTTCGGCAGGCGTTTCTGCCAGTTGGCCGGGATCAGCTTGGCCTCGGTGTGCAGCGCGTCGACGTCATAGGCCAGTGCCAGTGTCACCACGTCGGCTTCCAGGCCGTCGATCACGCCGCGCGCCTGCTTGCCGGAGCCGCCGTGCGACTGCTTGATGGTGACGGTTTCGCCGGTCTTGGCCTTCCAGTGCTTGGCAAAGGCGGTGTTGAAATCCTGGTACAGCTCGCGCGTCGGGTCGTAGGACACATTCAGCAGGCTGACGTCGGCGTAGGCGAAGCTGGCGCTGCCCAGCAGCAGGGCGGCGATGATCTGGCGGGACGAGAACGACATGATGGTTTCCTTGTGTGCGTGCAGTGATGGCACCACTGTAGCGGGCGCCCTTATGCAAACAAACCAAGAAAATCTGTATTGCTAATCGCGTTTGGCGATATCAACGGCCCCGTGCTAGCCCGGTTGCAGCGCGCCGGCCGACAGCCGGATGCGTTGCCCCGCGCTCAGCGTGGCGGCGTCCTGTGCGCTGAGCAGTACTTCCACCAGCTCGCCGGCGACCAGCACCGTCACCCGCCACATCACGTCGGCCGGCTGGCAGGCCAGTACCTCGCCGTGCAGCGCGATGCGGCTGCTGTCACGCGGCGTCTGCAGAAACACCTGCGCCGGCGTGCCCTGCGCGCTGATGCGGCCGTGCTCCAGCTGCAGCACCTGGTCGGCCACCGCGAAGATCTCGCCCAGATCGTGGCTGACCATCACCGTGGTCAGCGCAAAGCGCTGGTGCATGTCACGCAACATCCGCTGCAGCTCGCGGCGCAGGCCGTGATCCAGCGCCGACAGCGGCTCGTCCAGCAACAGCAAGGTTGGCCGCATCGCCAGCGCCCGCGCCAGTGCCACGCGCTGCTTCTGGCCGCCGGACAACTGCGCCGGGTACTGCCGCGCCAGCGCCGCCAGCCCGCACAGTTCCAGCAGCTCCTGCACCAGGGCGCGCTCGCCGCGCGCGGCGCCAAAGGCGATGTTGTCGGCCACGCTGAGGTGCGGGAACAGCGCGTAATCCTGGAACACCATGCCGATGCGGCGCTGCTGCACGGGCAGGCTGTGGCCGCCGCGCAGCCAGTCGGCGCCGTTCACCTGCAGCCAGCCGCTGTCTGCCGCTTCCAGCCCGGCCAGCAGCCGCAGCAGCGTGGTCTTGCCGGCGCCGGACGCGCCGCTGAGCACGGTAAAACTGCCGGCGGCCAGCGTGGCGGCGACATCCAGCTGCAACTGGCCGTTGGCACCGTGGCGGGTTTTTTGCAGCGAAAATTCGATCATGCGATACGCTCCGCGCGGCGGCGCAACAGGTTGACCAGCAACACCACGGCAAAGGAGAACGCGCACAGGATGGCGGCGTAGGCGTGGGCGGCCGGGTAGTTCAGCGCCTCGACCTCGTTGTAGACCGCGATCGACGCCACCCGCGTCACGCCGGGGATGTTGCCACCTATCATCAGCACCAGGCCGAATTCGCCAACGGTGTGGGCAAAGCTCATCACCACGCCGGCCACCAGCGCCGGCCGCACGCACGGCAGCTCGACGCGCAGCAGGGTGGAGAGCCGCGATTTGCCCATGGTCCAGGCGGCCTCGCGCAGGCTGGGCGGCAAGCCGCTCAGTGCCGCCGCCACCGGCTGCACCATGAACGGCAGGCTGAACAGCACCGAGCCGATCACCAGCCCGGCAAAGGAAAACACCAGGTTGACGCCGAACAGCTCGCGCAGCCAGGCACCGGGCGCATTGGCCGGTGACAGTGCCAGCAACAGGTAGAAGCCGAGCACCGACGGCGGCAGCACCAGCGGCATCGCCACCAGCGTGTCCACCAGCGGCCGCAGCCGCGAGCGGCTGTGCGCCAGCCACGCCGCCAGCGGCAGACCGAGCAGCAGCAGGAGCAGCGTGGTGGTTGCGGCCAGGCGGAAGGTCAGCCACAGCGGGGCGAGGTCGAGTCCGCTCATGGTGCCGGCTCCAGCAGTTGCAGCGCATTGGACTTGATCAGCGCGTACACCGCCATGCCCTCATGCAGCGCCAGCGAGTCGCAGGAGCGGCGGGTAATCACCGCGTGCAGTGTGGCGCCGGCACTGTGCAGCGTGACATCGCTGAACAGCGCGCCGTGGCGGATGGCCACGATGCGGCACGGCAGGCTGTTGCGGATGCTCAGCGTCGGGCAGGCCGCGGTGGACAGCGCCACGTCCAGCTCGCGGAACAGCACCTCCACCGTTTGCCCGGCCTGCCACGGCGGCAGCGCGGCACTGGCAAACGCGGTGCAAGGTTGGCCGCACAGCGTCAGCTCCAGCAGGTGCAGGCCGTCGGCGCTGTGCCGCGCGTGGATGGTGGCCGGCAGCCGGTTCATGGCAGGCGGTAGCCGTAGCGTTGCAGGATCTGCCGCGCGGCCGGGCCGGACAGGTAGTCGAACAGCTTGCGGGCGTCCGGATTGGCCGCCGCCGGCTTCAGCAGCACCATGTCCTGCACGATGGGCTGGTGGCTGGCGGCGGGGATGTCGACCCAGCGACCCACGTCCTTCATCTGCGGCGCCAGCACCAACGCCTTGGCGACAAAGCCGGCCTGGGCCGCACCGCTGTCGACGAACTGCGCCGCCTGCGCGATGTTGTCGCCGCTGACCAGCCGCGGCGTGACGCTAGCGCTCAGCCGGTAGTAGTCCAGCACCCGCAGCGCCTCGCTGCCGTAGGGCGCGGTGCGCGGATTGGCGATGGCGATCTTGCCGCGGCTGGCCGCCAGCCACTGCTGCCACTGTTGTGGCTTGAATTGCGGGTCTTTCGACCACAGCACCAGCGCGCCCAGCGCGTAGCTTTTTGGCGTCTGCAGCGTAAAGCCGGCCTGCGCCAGCTTTTGCGGGAACTCGTTGTCGGCGGACAGGAACAGCTCGAACGGCGCGCCGTTCATGATCTGGGTGGCGAACTTGCCGGAGGAGGCGAACGACGGTTGCACCGCGATGCCGGTATCGCGGCTGAAGCTGGCGGCGATGTCGGCAAACGCATACTGCACGTTGGCCGCAACCGCCACCTGTACCGGCGCGGCGTTGGCGAAAGAGGCGACGCACAGCGCCAGCAGACTGCACAGCAGGGTAGGTTTCATCAGGTTTCCGTTCAGTCGAGAATGCCCAGGATCACGCTCTGGGACGAGAAGAGTGCGCACACTGCGTCGTCCACCGCGATGGCGAGGCTGGCCAGGCTGTCGTTGTCCACCATCGCGCACAGGCTGTAGCCGCCGGGCAGGGTGACGATCACCTCGCTGTTGACTAGGCCGGCGGTGATGCGGCCAACCTTGCCCGGCAGGCGGTTGGCGATGGCGACCTGCGCCGCCGCCTGCGGCAGCGCCAGGGTGATCCACGACGCCTTGATCAGCGCGATGGCGTGGCCGCCTTCGTGCAGCGCCAGCTCGTCGCAGCTTTCGCGGGTGATCTGTGCCTGCAGCTGGCTGCCGCCGGGCAGGCGCAGGGTGATGGTGTCGTTGACCGCACCGCGCTGGATGTGGCTGATTTCGCCAGCCAGCTGGTTGCGCGCCGAGGTGCGCACCGCCAGCCGGCCCAGCAGCGCCAGCGTCTGCCGCTCCTGCATGGATCCGGCCTGCAGCGCGACGCCGGTTTTCTCCCACGCGTCCAGCAGCTGTTCGCCCAGCGCGGTCAGCCGTGTGCCGCCGCCGCCCTTGCCGCCGGTCAGCCGTGCCACCAGCGGTTGCGGACTGAGGTTGTTGATGTTGTCGATGTGCTGCCACGCCGCCTTGTAGCTGAGCTGGCACTGGCGCGCGGCGGCGCTGATCGAACCGTGCTCGCGGATGGCGCGCAGCAGCGCGATGCGCTGGCCGGTGCCCTTGCCGGCGAAGGGGTGCAGCAATTCACTCATCGCTATTCTTTCGCTATTCAAAAACGGGATAACGTTAACGCGAAACAAGGGGCCACGCAAGCCCCTTGTCATGACGCGCCGTCTCAGGCCTTGTCCAGGCCGTGCTCCACCGCGTACACCGCCGCTTGCACCCGGCTGCTCAGGCTCAGCTTGCGCAGGATGTTCTGCACGTGCACCTTGATGGTACTTTCCGCCAGATCCAGCGCGCGGGCGATTTCCTTGTTGCTGGCGCCGGAGGCGAGGTAGCTGAGCGTTTCGCGTTCGCGCGGCGTCAGGCTGTCCAGCTCCTGGTTGCGCGGCTCGGCGACCGGTGCGCGCAGGCGCGCCACCAGCTTGGCGGTCATCTCCGGCGACAGCACGCTGTCACCGTCCACCGCGCGGCGGATGCTGCTGAGCAGGAAGTCGGCATTGATGTTCTTCAGCAGGTAGCCGCGCGCACCGCTCTTCATGCACTCGGCGAGGTCTTCGCCGTCCTCGGACACGGTCAGCATCAGCACCGCCAGCTGCGGCTGGGTGACCAGGATCTGCGACAGCGCGTCGCGGCCGTGCATCACCGGCATGTCCAGGTCCAGTAGCACCACGTCGGGCTTGAGCAGTTCGGCCTGCTTGACGCCTTCCAGCCCGTCGGCGGCCTCGCCGATGACCTCGAAGTCCGGCTGGCGCTGCAGCAGCGCCTTGAGGCCGCTACGGAACAGGGTGTGGTCGTCGACCAGTAAGATACGGATGGCAGTACTCATGCGGCTTGTCTTTCTGTGTGCGGCAGGGTGAGGGTGACGGTGGTGCCGCCGCCGTCCCGGTTTTCGATCTGGATACGGGCGTTGATGCGTGATGCCCGCTCTTGCATGATGGACATGCCGACGTGGCGTGCCTGGCGCGCGGCCAGCACCGCGGCGTCAAAGCCGCAGCCGTCGTCGCTGATGCGCATCACGAAGTCGTCGTGGTTGTCGATGTCGATGTCGACGCGGTGTGCCTGCGCGTGCTTGCGCACGTTGGACAGTGCCTCCTGCAGGATGAAGATCACCTGCAGTTGCTGTTCCGGGTTCAGCGGCAGGCCGTTGCCGCGCAGCTGGTACTGGGTCAGCACCCCCGCCTGCTGCTCGAAGCGCTTGAGCAGGGTGTTGACCGCGTCGGGGAAGTCTTCCTTGCTGATGCGGGTGCGGAAGTTGAGCAACAGCTCGCGCACGTCCTCGTAGCACTCCTGCACCCCGGTCTTGATGAAGGCCAGGTTTTCGCGCGCCTGCTCGTCCTGGGTGTCGCCGAGCGCGCTTTCCAGCATCTGCACCTGCAGGTTGAGGAAGGACAGCGACTGCGCGATGCTGTCGTGCAGGCCTTGCGCCATCAGGTTGCGCTCTTCCGAGACCGCAAACTGGCGGTCGCGGGCGGCGAGACGCAGGTTCTCGATGGCGACGCCGAGGTGGCTGCCCAGCGTCTCGATCAGGAACTGTTCCTGCGCGCTGAGGCGGGTGTCGTCACGGAAATAGAGGGTGAAGATGCCGACGTTCTGCTGGTTGACGCGAATGTGGAAGATCGACACGCTGCGAAAGCCGGCGCGCTCGCAGTGTTTCTGTTCCTTTTGCGGCAGCTCGCGGAACAGGCGGATCACCGAGCTGGGCTGCTCGACGGCGGCGCCGCAGTAGCAGCTGTCGATGTGGGCGCAGTCGTGGGTGTGGATCATGCCGTCCGGCAGGCCGATCTGCGCCACCGGCTCCAGCTTGCCGCGCTTGCTGTCGACGATGCGCACGCTGGCGGCGTCGGCATTGGTCAGCTGGATCAGGCGTTCGATAAAGCCCTTGCACATGGTGTTGAGGTCGTGCGATTCGTGCAGGTAGGCGGTGACGCCGTACAGCGTGGTCAGCTGGCGGTTTTTCTCGTCCAGCGAGCGTGTCTTGTCACGCACCTTGTCTTCCAGCGTCGCGTACAACTCCTGCAGGCGGCCGGCCATCTGGTTGAAGCCGGCGGACAGAATGGCGAATTCGTCGTTGCCGACCACCGGCACCCGGGTCGCCAGCTCGCCGTCGCGCACCTGCACGATGGCCTCGCCCAGCTCGTTCAGCGGGCGGATGATCAGCAGGAACATCAGGTACATCATGGTGATGGCGCCGATGATGGCCATCGCCATCAGCGTCATCTGGAAGAAGCGCAGCAGCGTGGTATTACGCGCGTTGTCTTCTTCCACCAGCCGCACCAGCTTGTCGATGCGGTTGACGAAGGCGCCCAGGTCGACGCGGGTGGTATTGCGGCGCGGGTCGAGCTGTACCTGTTCCAGCTTCGGCAACATCTCGTGCTGCCAGTAGCGGGCGATTTCCGCCGCCTGCGAGCGCACTTCGACATTGTCGGGCAGGAATAGCGGCCGCGCCGGGTCGCCCTTGCGCAGTCGTGCCATGGTGTCGCTGAACTGGGCGGCTTCCTGCTGGACCTGGGCCGGATCGGCGCCTTCGCTGACCAGCAGTGCGACGCGGTAGCTGCGCATGCGCAGGCTGCCGGCGTCGTTGATGGCGGCGGCGCCGCCTTCCAGTTTCCACGACAGCACCAGGGTGTAGCCGATGGAGGTCATCGCCAGCACCAGCCAGACAATGGTCAGGATCAGCAGCTTGCTGGACAGGCTGCGCACGGAGGGGGGGGCGGGCAGGGGCATGGCTTAGGTCGTCCGGCGTATGGTCAGCACTGGTCGCGCAGCGCAGAATCGTTGCTGTCGGCTTGCCAGTGGCCGCTCTTGCCGCCCTGTTTTTCCAGCAGGCGCACACCGTCGATCTGCATGCCGCGGTCCACCGCCTTCAGCATGTCGTAGACGGTGAGCAGGCCGGCCATCACGCCGCTGAGCGCTTCCATTTCCACGCCGGTACGGCCCACGGTCTCGCTGGTGACGAAAATGTGTACCCGCGACAGCGCCTCATCCACGCTAAAATCGACGTTGACGCGGGTCAGCGCCAGCGGGTGGCACAGCGGGATCAGGTTCGCGGTTTGCTTGGTGCCCTGGATGGCGGCCAGGCGGGCGATGCCGATGACGTCGCCCTTCTTGGCATTGCCGCCCTGCAGCAGCGCAAAGGTGGCCGGCAGCATGGTGATGTGGCCGGTGGCCACCGCCACGCGGCGGGTTTCCGGCTTGTCGCCGACATCGACCATGTGGGCCTGGCCGGCGGCATTGAAATGGGTAAGCGGATTCATCTGGATCATCGAGTGTGGAGTCTGGTTGAACGATAGCGCCGTATGGCGTAGACCACAATCCACCAAAGGGAGAGGGTATGCAAAAAGTGCTGGGCATTGCCGGCTGGTCCGGCAGTGGCAAAACCACGCTGATCGGCGCGCTGTTGCCGCTACTGGCCGCGCGCGGACTGACGGTGTCGGTGATCAAGCACAGTCACCACGACATCGAACTGGACGTGGCCGGCAAGGACAGCCAGCGCCACCGCGCCAGTGGCGCGCACGAGGTGATGGTGGTGTCGCCCTACCGCTTCGGCCTGTTTGTCGAGACGCCGCAGCCGCTGACGCTGGAGCAGCAGCTGTCAAGGTTGGCCGCAGTCGACCTGGTGCTGCTGGAGGGCCAGAAAACGCTGCCGGTGCCGCGCATCGAGGTGCACCGTAGCGCCTGCGCCAAGCCGTGGCTGTACCCGGACGACCCGTTCGTGATCGCGCTGGCCAGCGACTGCGCAGCCGCGACCGATTTGCCGCAATTGCCGCTGGACGACCACGCCGCGATTGCCGATTTTATTGCCAACTGGCTGAAGGATTCTGCATGAGCATCACGCTACTGTATTTTGGTGTCCTCAAGGACACGCTGGGCTGCAGCACGGAAACGCTGGCCTGGGACGGCGGCACCACCGCCACCTTGCTGGACGTGCTACGCGGCCGCGGCGAGGAGTGGGCGCTGGCGTTGGCGCCGGGCAAGGTGTTCCGCCTGGTGGTCAACCAGCAGATCGTGCGCGGCGACGCGGCGATCCCGGACGGTGCCGAAGTCGGCATCCTGCCGCCCGTGACCGGGGGCTGACATGTACTGCGACATCACCGTACAAACCGCCGCCTTCGACCTTGGTGCCGAAGAGCTGGCGCTGCGCGCGCACGCCGGCGACGCCGGGGCGCTGGTGGCCTTCCAGGGCATGGTGCGCGCCCACGACGAAGCCACGCCGCTGGCGGCGCTGTTTCTCGAACACTACCCCGGCGTGACCGAGGCTGAGATCCGCCGCATCGCCGAGCAGGCCGCCGCGCGCTGGCCAGTGAGCGCCTGTCGCGTCATCCATCGCGTCGGGGCGCTGGCGCCGGGCGAGCCCATCGTGCTGGTGCTCATCGCCGCCGGCCACCGTGCCGGCGCCTTTGCCGCCGCCGAATACCTGATGGACTACCTGAAGACACAGGCCCCGTTCTGGAAACGCGAGGATTTTGTCGACGGCAGCAGCCGCTGGGTCGAAGCCAAGGCCAGCGACGATGCGGCATGCGGGCGCTGGCATGACTGAACAGGTGGCAGTGCTGCTGCTGGCCGGAGGTGAAGGCCGGCGCATGGGGGGCCAGGACAAGGGCTTGCTGCCGTGGGGCGGCCAAGCTCTGTACCGCCACGTGCTGGTACGGCTGGCGCCACAGGCCGGCTGGCTGGCGATCAGCGCCAACCGCCATCTGGACGACTACGCCACCAGTGGCCACGCCGTGTTTGCCGACGAGGCGGCATGGCAGGGCATGGGGCCGCTGGCCGGGGTTGCCAGCCTGGCGGACAAGCTGCCGGACGGCATCGACTACGTGCAGCTGGTGCCGTGCGACGCGCCTTTGCTGCCGGCCGATCTGGTGGCGCGACAGCTGGCCATCCTGCAGGCAGAGCGTCGCGCCGACGCCTGCTGTCCCTACACCATCAACGGGCCGCAGCCGGTGTGTGCACTGCTGCGCCGCAGTGCGCTGGCACGACTGCCGGACTATCTGGCCAGCGGCGGACGCAGCCTGCGTGGCTTTCTCGCGCTGCTGGATTGCCGCATCGTCAATTTCGACGACACCCGCGCCTTCAGCAATCTCAACGATCCGCAGTCGCTGGCTCAGCTCGGCCAGTAGCCTGACGCGCTCCCGCGAGCCGTTCCGGCACGCATTGCGGCCAACCTTGCACAAGGTTGGCCGCAATGTTTTGCCCGCGTGGGTTTGCCGTTTGTCCCGGTACAGGGTGCTGGCGGTGACGCACTGCCGCGGTTGCGCCAGACGCGCCTCGGGTGCCGCGCCGCGGCGATCGTCATCGCGTGACGATCAAGGCAGGGACTGAGGCGAGCGGGGTGTCCTTTTTCAAACCGGACTGGCTTGCGTCAGACGCAAATATGGCGCCACCAGGGCGCCATGTCGCATGCAAGGGACGGGCTTATTGCTGGCCGAGCGGGCAGACCAGCGGCACGAACTGGTTGGACGGTGCGTCCAGCCCCCACAGCGTGCCGTCGTTAAGATCGAAATACCAGCCGTCGAGGGCGACTTCGCCGGCTTTCACCTTGTCGGCCAGCCACGGGTAGGTCAGCAGGTTGTTGAGTGACACCAGGATGCCGGCCTGCTCGCAACGACGCAGCCGGGTGGCCTCGTCCTCTGCCGCGTGGTGGCGGTAGACCAGCTCGCGTGCCGGGGCGGCGATGTCCAGCCAGCGCGTCAATGCACTGTCCTGGGGCGTGCTGCGCTGCATTAGTGCACGGATGCCCCCGCAACCGGCATGGCCCATCACGATGATGCGTGCCACCTGCAGGTTGAGCACCGCGAATTCCAGCGCCGCGGCGACGCTGGCGTGCTGGTTGTCCGGCGAACAGGGCGGCACCAGGTTGGCCACGTTGCGGATCACGAACATCTCGCCAGGCTGGCTGCCCATCAGCGCCGGCGGGTGCACGCGCGAATCGCAACAGGCGATCACCAGCGTGACCGGGTGCTGGCCGTGGCGCAGCGCGGCAAACAGGTCGTTGTCGGGGGAGAAATACTGCTGCTGGAAACGGCGGAAACCTTCCAGCAGCGGGTCGGCCAGTGGCATGTCAGCCTCCGGTCATCGACATGAAGCGCACGATGCGCGTCGGTTGTTCGAGAAATTCGTGCTTTTCCGGCTTCAGCTCGATGGCGTCGCGGATGGCGGCCTCCAGCTCGGCATCGCTACAGCCGGCACGCAGCAGCGGGCGCAGTTCGAAGCGTTCTTCCTGCCCCAGACACATGTACAGCGTGCCATCCACCGACAGTCGCACGCGGTTGCAGCTGGCACAGAAGTGCTGCGAGATCGGGGTGATCAGGCCGAGAGTGAAGCGGCCGTCCGGCGTGCGCCAGTAGCGGGCCGGGCCGCCGCCCAGCGGCTGGTCCGACGGCAGCAGGCCAAAGCGCGGCTGCAGTTGTGCCAGCAGCTTTTGCAGGTCGAGGCCGGCGGTGTGCTGGCCGGTGCTGCCCATCGGCATCGCCTCGATCAGGCGCAGGATGAAGCCGTGTTCGATGCAGAACGCGACCATGGCTTCGATGTCGCCGTCGTTGACGCCCTGCATCGGTACCATGTTGATCTTGATGCTGTCGAAACCGGCCCGGCTGGCGCTGGCGAGACCGCCGAGCACCTTGTCCAGGCAGTCGCTGCCGGTGATGCGGCTGACGCAGTCGTCGCGCAGCGAATCGAGGCTGACATTGATGCGGTTGACGCCGGCGTCGCGCAGCGCCTGCGCCTGCAGGCTGAGCTGGGTGGCGTTGGTGGTCAGCGACAGGTCATCGACGCCTTCCAGCGCCGACAGGCTGGCGGCCAGCGCGGGCAGGTTACGGCGCAGCAGCGGCTCGCCGCCGGTGAGGCGGAAGCGGCGGGTGCCCAGGCGGCTGAACGCGGCGACCACGCGGGTGATCTCGTCGAAGGTCAGCCAGTTGCTCGGTTCCTCAAAGCCCTTGAAGCCTTTGGGGATGCAATAGGTACAGCGCAGGTCGCAGCGATCGGTGACTGAAATACGCAGGTAGTCGATGGTGCGGCCGAAACGGTCTGACAACATGCGGCGTCCTTCCGTTAAGTGGGGGGTATGACTCATTCTACTCACTAGCAAACAGCCTGCCAGTCACACAAAGCATTATCGCGGCTAGATCGTAAGAACTAGGGCGGCGCCCTGACACTTGGTCGTGGCAGGGCGCCGCAGCTTACAGCGCGTGGCGAAACGGCGTGTTTGCCGGCGGTGGCGCCGCTCAGTCCTGGGCCGGCAGGAAGTAGGGATTGAAACCGATGCGGCCATAGCCGGCGTCACCGGCGAGCAGGTCCAGCGCCAGCGATGCGACATCGTCGGCAAAGGCATCGGCGTTGCCATCCTGCAGGCGCGACACCACCTTCAGCGCGCCGTGGCAGCTGTCGCAGCATTCCAGCTCCTGCGTGCCGCGATGGGCGTGCGGCTGCTTGCGGTCCGGCTGCGGCGCGGCGGCGTCACGGTCGGCGAGGCTGCGGTACTGCAGCTGGCGGGTATTGCCGCAGACGACGCACTTGACGCGGCTGACGTGCCATTCGCTGGCACACAGCGAACAGCAGACGTGGCGCACGGCGTGGCCGCTGTCGCCACGGCGCAGCACGGACGCCACCGGCAGGCCGCCGCAGGCCGGGCAGCACGCCGTCTCGCCGGGAGTCAGCGCGGCAATGTCCTGCTGCCGCACGACGATGGTGGCCTGCACCTGCAGCGCGGCGCCGAGCAAGGGCCAGGCGGCGGCCAGCGGGCTGCGCGCGTCGTACTGACCGTGGCGCAATGCGTCGGCCAGCGCCTGCAGCGCGGCATCGTCCAGCGCCAGCAGGCACAGCAGCGCGCTGTGGCTGTCGGGTGGCAGCTCGACATCAAGATGGCGCTGCAGCAGCGTCAGCAGCTGGCGCAGGCTGGCACTGTCGGCCACTGCGTGCTCCACTCGGGTGGCCAGGCAGGCGTGCTGGGCGCGCGCCAGGGCGGCACAGAACAGCAGGAAATCGCGCATCGGGTGGCCATCGGCGAGGGCGAGCAGACGCTCGGCACGGCGGCTGAACACGGTCATGCCGGCCCGGCGCAGCGCGGGAGTGGCGGCGGGGGCCGCGATATCAACAAACTGGGTCATGGTGGGGTCTCGTCAATTCGGGGCAGATCAGGCGCGGCAGCTGGCTGTAGGCCACCAGCCGCCCGGGGCGGGCAAAGCCGGCCAGCAGCAGGCCGCAGGATTCGGCCAGCGTCACGGCGTAGGCGGTTGGCGCCGATACCGCTACCAGCGCGGCGATGCCGGCGCTGGCGGTCTTTTGCACCATCTCGTAGCTGGCGCGACTGGAAACCAGCACAAAGCCGTCGCCGGTATCGATCCGCTGGCGGCGCAGCGCGCCGATCAGCTTGTCCAGCGCGTTGTGGCGGCCAACGTCCTCGCGCGCCAGCAGGATGTCGCCGTCGGCATTGCAGAAGGCGGCACCGTGGGCGGCGCCGGTGGCGTGGTGCCACGGCTGCCAGTGCGGCAGCTCCGCCACCGCGCGGGCGACCGCGGCGGCATGCAAGGTTGGCCGCAACGGCAGCGGCGCGATGGTCTGCGCCACCGCGTCCAGGCTGTCGACGCCGCACAGGCCGCAGCCGGTACGGCCGGCCATGCTGCGCCGGCGTTGCTTCAGCGCGGCAAAGCGGGCGCTGGCGATCTCCAGCCGCAGCTCGACGCCGTACTCGCCGGCGACGATCTCGCAGTCGTACAGCTCGCCGGGGGCGTGTAGGATGTGCTCGCTCAGCGAAAAGCCGAGCGCGAAGTCGGCCAGATCACAGGGTGTGGCCAGCAGCACCGCGTGCGATACGCCGTTGTACACCATCGCCACCGGCACTTCCTCGATCAGCTGGTCCTCGGCAAGCTTGGCCGCCGCGCCGGCCAGCCGCAGCACCGGCAGGCGGCGGCTGGCCGGCAGGGCATCGACCGCCAGCGGCAACGGGCAGTGGCCGCTCATTTCTGCTTGCCCGTTACTTCGCGATACCAGCGCGGGTGGTGCTTCTTCGCCCAGCCGTGGGTGACCACGCCTTCCACCATCGCGCGGATGGTGCCCTTCACCCAGAACGCGGCGTACACGTGCACGATGATGCTGGCGATCAGCGCGATGGCGGCGCAGGCGTGCGCCAGCAGCGCGATGCGGATCAGCGGAATCGGCAGGTGGATGGCGAAGTAGGGGCGCCAGGCGATGATGCCGGAAACCAGCAGCACCAGCATGCAGGCGCACATCATCCAGAACATGCCTTTCTGGCCGCCGTTGTACTTGCCGGTGTCGCCGACTTCGTGGCCCTGCATCACCGTTTTCACCGACTTCATCCACTGGATGTCGTCACGCGTCAGCAGGTTGTGGTGCCAGTAGCGGAAGAACTGCCGTGCAAAGGCGACGAACATCAGCACGCCGACAAAGGGGTGGATGATGCGCGCCAGCTGCGGCGTGCCGAACACGCCGGTGAGCCAGAAAAACGCCGGGTAGAAAAACGCCAGTCCGGACAGCGCCAGCAGGATGAAGCAGACGGCCACAATCCAGTGGTTGATGCGTTCCGGCGCCGAGTAGCGCTGGATCAGTTGCGGTTTCATGCCTTGTCCTCCTCGTTGCGGCCAACGTTGGTCGCGCTGTCGTCCTCGTCATCGGCACGGTTGGGGCCGACGGTGATGTAGTGGAAGAAACCGAACAGGCCGGCGGCGGCGATGCCGATGGTGGCCAGCGGCTTGAGCCAGCCTTTCCACAGCTGCACCGTGGTGCTGATGGCCGGGTCTTTCGGCAGGCCCGAGTATTGTTCCGGCTTGTCGGCGTGGTGCAGCACGTACATCACGTGGGTGCCGCCGACGCCCTGCGGGTCGTACAGGCCGGCGTTGTCATAGCCGCGCTGCTTGAGATCGGTGACCCGCGTGGCGGCGACCTGCTTCATGTCTTCCTTGGAACCGAACTGGATGGCGCCGGTAGGGCAGGTCTTGACGCAGGCCGGCTCTTGTCCGACGGCAACTCGGTCCGAGCACAGCGTGCACTTGTAGGCCTTGTTGTCCTTCTGGCTGATGCGCGGCACGTTGAACGGGCAGCCGGACACGCAGTAGCCGCAGCCGATGCAGTTTTCCTGATGGAAATCGACAATGCCGTTGCTGTACTGGATGATGGCGCCCGGCGACGGACAGGCCTTCAGGCAGCCGGGGTCGGCGCAGTGCATGCAGCCGTCCTTGCGGATCAGCCACTCCAGCTTGCCGTTGCTCTCTTCCTCGGCGAAGCGCATCACCGTCCACGCGTCGGCGGAGAGGTCGGTCGGATTGTCGTAGACGCCGATGTTGTGGCCGACTTCCTCGCGGATGTCGTTCCACTCCGAGCACGCCACCTGACAGGCCTTGCAGCCGATACAGGTGGACACGTCGATCAGCTTGGCGATCTCAATGGTCTTGCGCGCTTGCGGGCTGGCCGTGGGGCTGGCGGAGCGGCGGGTAATGTCCAGGGATTGCAATGCCATGTCCGGCGCTCCTTATGCTTTTTCCAGGTTGACGAGGAAAGACTTGTATTCCGGCGTCTGCGTGTTGCAGTCGCCGACCGCCGGCGGCAGCGCATTGGTGAGATAGCCCTTCTGCGCCACACCCTCCCAGCCCCAGTGCAGCGGAATGCCGATCTGGTGCACGGTCTGGCCGTTGACCTGCAGCGCCATCAGCCGCTTGGTGACCACCGCCTTGGCCTTGATGAAGCCGCGCTTGGAACTGACCTTGACCAGATCGCCCTGGGCGATGCCTTTTTCCGTGGCCAGCGCCGTGCCGATCTCGACAAACTGCTCCGGCTGCGCGATGGCATTGAGCAGCACCGACTTGGTCCAGAACTGGAAGTGCTCGGTCAGGCGATAGGTAGTGCCGACGTACGGGTAGTCGTGATGGGTGCCCAGGCGCTCGCGGTCGGTTTTGAAGATGCGCACCGCCGGGCTGCTGACCACTTTCGGGTGCAGCGGGTTGGTGCCGATCGGGCTTTCCATCGGCTCGTAGTGCTCGGGGAACGGGCCGTCGGCCAGCTTGTCGGTGCAGAATAGCCGCGCCACACCCTCCGGGTTCATGATGAACGGGTTCATGCCGCTATCGGGCGCCGCATCGGCCTTGAAGTCGGGGATGTCGGCGCCGCTCCATTTTTCGCCGTTCCAGCCGATCAGCTTGCGCTTGGCGTCCCACGGCTGGCCGGCCGGGTCGCAGCTGGCGCGGTTGTACAGGATGCGGCGGTTGGCCGGCCACGCCCAGGCCCAGCCGGGGGTGTTGCCCAGGCCGCTGTCGCTGTTGTCGCGGCGCGCCATCTGGTTACCGGCCTGCGTCCAGCAGCCGGCAAAGATCCAGCAGGCGCTGCTGGTGCTGCCGTCGTCCTGCAGTACGGCAAAACCGGGGATCTGCTCGCCCTTTTTCACCAGCACCTTGCTTGGGTCGGCCGGGTCCATCAGGTCGGCCAGCGCCTTGCCGTTCATTTCCTTTGCCAGCTCCTCCGGCGACGGTGCCGCCGGGTCGCGGTAGTGCCACGCCACGTTGAGGATCGGGTCCGCCACCTTGCCGCCGTCCTTGCGGTACAGCTCGCGCAGCGCGGTGAACAGCTCGCCGATGATCTCGTTGTCGCCCTTGGCCTCGCCCGGTGCATCGGCGCCTTTCCAGTGCCACTGCAGCCAGCGGCTGGAGTTGACGATGGCACCGTCTTCCTCGGCAAAGCAGGTGGACGGCAGGCGGAACACCTCGGTCTGGATCTTGGCCGGATCGACGTCGTGACTGTCGCCGTGGTTCTGCCAGAAGGTGGAGGTCTCGGTGGCGATCGGGTCGATGATCACCATGTATTTCAGCTTGGAGAACGATTCGGTGACCTTGTTGGCGTCGGGGAACGACGCCAGCGGGTTGAAGCCCTGCACGATGAAGCCGTTCATCTTGCCCTGGTGCATCAGCTCGACGATGTGCAGCACGTCGTACAGTTTGTCCCACTTCGGCAGCCAGTGGTAACCCCAGTCGTTGTCTTTGCGCGCGTTGTCGCCCCACAGCCACTTCATCAGGCTGACGAAGAACTTCGGCGTGTTGCCCCAGTAGTTCATCTGTCCCGGCTGCAGCGGCTTGGGCGTGGTCTTGGCCAGATAGCTGGCGAAGTCGGGATGGTCTTTTTCGTTGGGCAGCGTCAGGTAGCCGGGCAGGCTGGTCGACAGCAGGCCCAGGTCGGACAGCCCCTGGATGTTGGAGTGGCCGCGCAGCGCGTTCACGCCGCCGCCGGGCATGCCCATATTGCCCAGCAGCAGCTGGATCATCGCCATGGTGCGGATGTTCTGCGCGCCGACGGTGTGCTGCGTCCAGCCCAGCGCGTACAGGATGGTGCCCACCTTGTCCGGTCGCGCGGTCTCGCCCAGCTGCTTGCACACCTCGAGGAAACCATCCACCGGCGTGCCACACAGGTTGGTGACCACTTCCGGCGTGTAGCGGGCGAAGTGCGCCTTCATCAGTTGCCACACGCAGCGCGGGTGTTGCAGCGTGGGGTCGGTTTTGGCGTTGCCGGCCTCGTCCAGCGCGTAGCTCCAGCTGCTGCGGTCGTACTTGCCCTTGGCCTCGTCGTAGCCGCTGAACAGGCCGTCCTCGAAGGCAAAGCCGTCGCCGACGATGAAGCTGGCGTTGGTGTAGGCCTTCACGTAGTCCCAGTGGATCTTGTCGTTGGCGATCAGCCAGTTGATCACGCCGCCCAGGAAGGGAATGTCGGCGCCGGCGCGGATCGGCAGGTAGAGGTCGGACACCGCGGCGGTGCGGTTGTAGCGCGGATCGACCACGATCAGCTTGGTGCCGCGCGTCTTCTTGGCCTCGATCGCCCACTTGAAGCCGACCGGGTGCGCCTCGGCGGCGTTGCCGCCCATCACCAGGATGAAGTCGGCGTTCTTGATGTCGACCCAGCTGTTGGTCATCGCGCCGCGGCCAAAGGTGGAGGCCAGCGCCGACACCGTCGGCCCGTGACAGACGCGCGCCTGCGCGTCGGTGGCGATGATGCCCAGGCTGCGCAGGAATTTCTGGGTGATGATGCCGGTCTCGTTGGAGCCGGCGGAGGCGGTCAGCATCGCGGTCGTCAGCCAGCGGTTGACCGGCACGCCGTCGGCGTTTTTCTCGACGATATTGGCGTCGCGGTCGGCTTTCATGTGCTTGGCGATGCGGTGGATGGCGTCATGCCAGCCGATGCGTTTCCACTCGCTGCTGCCGGCCTCGCGCACTTCCGGGTATTGCAGCCGCTTCGGGCTGTGGATGAAGTCGAGCAGGCCGGCGCCTTTCGGGCACAGCGAGCCGCGGCTGACCGGGTGATCCGGATCGCCCTCGATGTGGAAGATCTCCGACTTGGCGTTCCTGGCGCCATCGCCGAGGCTGTACAGGATCACGCCGCAGCCGACCGAGCAATAGGTACAGGTGTTGCGTGTCTCCCTGGCGCCCATCAGCTTGTACTGGCGCACCTCGGCCAGCGCCTGGCTCGGGCTGAAGCCCATCCCCACCAGGCTGGCGGTGCCGATCTGCGCCGCGCTCAGTTTGAAGAACTGCCGCCGGTTCACTTCCATCATGGCTCTCCTCTTGTTTTTGGGTTGTCGCGTTTGACGCGGGCGGGCCCGCGCAATAGCCTTGGCATAGCATTTGCCGTGCCCGTGGTAGGGTTTTTGCCAATACCCAGCACAAACAAGCACTTGCACCATGAATGCCGGCAATCAAGCCCGGCTTGAACGGACAAATAGTCGCAACGCCGCTGCGCGGGCTGGGTCAATTTGTCCATAAGGGGAACAAGCTTTTGCAGCAAGACGAAACGTTGGCCGCAAGCGGAAACGCGGCAGCCAAGCAATGGGACAGCTACAGCGTGCTGGTGGTCGATGACGAGCCGGGCATGGTCAATTTCATCAAGCGGGCGCTGGAATCGCGCTGCGGCAGCGTGCACACCGCCGGCAGCGTGGAAGCGGCCGAGCCGCTGGTAGCGCAGCAGCGCTTCGACCTGATCGTGCTCGACATCTCGCTGCCGGGCGTCTCCGGCGTCAACTGGCTGAAGCAGCTGCGCGAGCGCGGCGTCAACAGCGAAGTGATCCTGATGACCGCGTTTGCCGACGTGGAAACCGCCATCGACGCGCTGCGTGCCGGCGCGTCGGATTTCCTGCTCAAGCCGTTCTCGCTGGCGCAGCTGATCAACGCCGCCAGGCGTGCCTTTGAACGCGCGCGGCTGGAGGCGGAAAACTGGGTGCTGCGCCGCGAGGTGGCGTCGCACGCCAGCCGCAGCAAGGTCAGCCGCGACGGCCTGATCGGGCACTCGGCGGCGATCACCGAGCTGCGCGGCCTGTTGCAGCGCTTCGCGCCGATGCCGTCGACGGTGCTGATCCAGGGCGAATCCGGCACCGGCAAGGAGGTGGTGGCGCGCGCGCTGCACCAGCTCAGCCCGCGCGCCAACGCCAGCTTCGTGCCGGTCAACTGCGCGGCGATCACGCAGGAGCTGATCGAGAGCGAGCTGTTCGGCCACCTCAAGGGCGCCTATACCGGCGCCGCCGCCAGCCGCGACGGGCTGTTCTACTACGCGCGCGGCGGCACGCTGTTCCTGGACGAGGTGGCCGAGCTGCCGCTGGCGATCCAGGCCAAGCTGCTGCGGGTGCTGGAGGAACGCAGCATCCGCCCGGTCGGCTCGGAGCAGGAAATCAAGGTCGACGTGCGGGTGATTGCCGCCAGCAACAAGCCGCTGGCGGACGAGGTCGCCGCCGGCCGTTTCCGTGCCGACCTGTACTACCGCTTGCAGGTGCTGGAGCTGGCGCTGCCGCCGCTGCGCGAGCGCACCGAGGACTTGCCGGAGCTGGTGGCGCACTTCATGGACCTGCTCAGCCCGACGCTGGGGGTGGCACCGGTGGAGGTGGAGCCGGCGCTGCTGGTGGCGATGGCCGCCTACGACTGGCCGGGCAATGTGCGCGAGCTGAAAAACCTGATCGAACGCTCGCTGATTCTCGGTTATCTGCCGCAGGACCTGCCGGCGACGCGACTGCCGCCGGCCGTCGGTGAGCTGGCGACCGGGGCGGCGCCAGCGGAAGAAAGCCTGAGCCAGGTCGAAACCCGCCATATCCGCGCGGTGCTGGCCGCCTGCGCCGGCAACAAGTCGGAGGCGGCGCGCCGGCTCGGCATTTCCCGCAAGACCCTGGAGCGCAAATGCCTGTCCTGGGGCGAGTAGCCGGCCTGTGGCGGCGCCTGCTGCAGCCGCTGAACCGTTCGGTGCGCACCCGCTTCGTCACCCTCGCGCTGCTGCCGCTGGTAGTCGGTTTTCCGGTGCTGCTGCTGTTGCTGGCCGGCTGGGGCGGGGCGGCGTTCGAGGAGCTGCTGGTTTTCAAGGTGCGCAGCGATCTGGCAGTGGCGGCCACCTATTTCGAGCGGGTGCAGAGCGACGTTGGCCGCAGCATCGAGGCGTTGGCCAGTTCCGAAGCCTTGGCCGATACCCGCCGCCAGCCGCGCGCAAGCTCGCCCGACGCGCTGTTGCGCGAACGCGCGCGCAGCCTGGGGCTGGACTATCTGCTGTTGCTGGACGCGCGCCAGCAGGTGGTGGCTGCGTCGCTGCCGGCCAGCCACGGTCTGCGCTACCCGCAGCCGGCGGTGGTGCTGGCCGCCAGCAGCGGCACGCAGCGCGCCACGCTGGACGTGTTCAGCCCGGCGCAGCTGGCCGCGTTGTCGCCGCAGCTGCAGGTGCGCTCGCACATCGAATTGCTGGCGACGCCCGGCGCGCGGCCGAGCCGGCGCAACGTCAGTGACAACGGCCTGCTGCTGCACGCCGCGGCCAAGGTGCCGGGGCAGCCGCTGGTGCTGGTTGGCGGTGTGCTGCTGAACCGCAACATCGAGTTCATCGACCGCATCCGTCATCTGGTGTATCCGCAGGGTTCGTTGCCGATCCGCAGCCGCGGCTCGGCCACATTGTTCCTCGACGACACCCGCATCGCCACCACGGTGACCTACCCCCGTGGCGGGCGCGCCATCGGCAGCCGCGTGTCGCAGGAAGTATCGGAGCAGGTGCTGGGCCGCGGTCAGGCGTGGCTGAACCGGGCGCGGGTGATCGGCGACTGGTATGTGTCCGGCTACCAGCCGCTGCTGGACAGCCGCGGCCAACGTATCGGCATGCTGTACGTCGGTTTTCTGGAGCAGCCGTTCGTGCTGGCCAAGTGGATGGCGCTGGCGGTGCTGTTCGTGCTGTTCGCCATCACCATGGCGGCGGCAACGTGGGTGAGCTGGCGCTTTGCGCGCTCGGTGATAGCCCCGGTGGAGCGCCTGCGCCAGACCATGAGTGCGGTGGCCGCCGGCCGGCTGGATGCCCGCGTCGGCGCCTTGCCGCAGCAGGACGAGCTGGCCCTGCTGGCCGCGCATTTCGACGCGCTGCTGGCGCGGCTGGAGTCGCAAAACCAGGCGATGCTGCGCTGGGCCGGCGAGCTGGACGACAAGGTGGCGGAGCGCACGCGCGAGCTGGCGGCGGCCAACCATACCCTGCTCAGCGCGCAGCAGCAGCTGTTCAAGTCGGAAAAACTGGCCGCCATCGGCCAGCTGGCGGCCGGCACCGCACACGAGATCAACAATCCGGTGGCGGTGATCCAGGGCAATCTGGAGCTGATGCAGGAGCTGCTCGGCGAGGCGGCGGCGCCGGTGCTGCCGGAAATCCGCCTGATGCGCGAGCAGGTACAGCGCATCCAGCTGATCGTGGCCAAGCTGCTGCAGTACGCGCGGCCGAGCGAATACGCCGGCGACCTGCAGCAGGTGCAGCCGCCGGAGGTGTTCCAGGACAGCCTGTTGCTGGTCGGCTACCAGATGAACCGCGGCAATATCGCGGTGGTGAAACAGTGGCACAGCCGTGCCACGCTGCTGACCAACCGTTTCGAGCTGCAGCAGATCCTGATCAACCTGATCCTGAACGCGATCCAGGCGATGCCGCAGGGCGGGGTGCTGACGCTGTCGGCGCACGACGCGTCCGGCAGCGACGGCCGCCCCGGCCTGCGCCTGAGCGTGGCCGACAACGGCAGCGGCATCGCCGAGGCCGACATGGTGCGGCTGTTCGATCCGTTCTTCACCAGCAAGCACGACGGCACCGGCCTCGGACTGTGGGTGTGCCAGGGGCTGGCGGAGCGCAGTGGCGGCGTGATCGAAGCCGCTAACCAGCCACAGGGCGGCGCGGTGTTCAGCGTGTGGTTGCCGTGCGAGCCGGCACTGGCCGCGGTGGGGCTGGCAGTGTTATAAGCACCGCTGCAGAAATCGGCGTGTTGTGCCGACGCAGAACAAGGCAGACAGCCAGCAGGTAAACAAGCATGGATATTCATACACGAGTGCGCGATGTGGCGCTGGAACTGGTCAGCGCCGGCGTGTGGCCGACGGTGCAGGAGGTGCGCGCACGGCTGGGCACCGGCTCCAACACCACCATCAACAACACCCTGCGTCAGTGGCGGCAGGAATTCCTCGGCAAGATGGCGACCAGTGCCCGCCACCCGGAGTGGTCGCCGGCGCTGGCGCAAGCCTTTGCCCAGGTCTGGCAGCAGGCCTGCGGCGAGGCGGAGCAGAATCTGGCCGGCTTGCGCGAAGAAGCGCAACAGGAAGTGGCACGATTGGTCGTCGAGCTGGCGCAGGCGCAGCGCGAACTGGCCGCCGCCAGCGCGCAGCAACTGGCGCTGAGCCAGCGCTGCGACAGCGCCGAGCAGGCGCAGCAGCAGCTGGCGGCCAGCCTGGCGCAGTTACAGCAGGCGCTGGCGGCGCAGGAGGCGCGCGCTATCAGCAGCGAGGCGGCATTGCAGCAGGCGCGCAGCCAGATCATCGCCACCCAGCAGGCCGCCGACCAGCGAGTCGAGGCGCTGGAAGCGCGCCATGCGGTGCAATTGCAGCAATTGCAGCAGGATGGCGAGCGGCGCGAGGCACTGGCCTACGAGCGGCTGGAAGGCATGCGCATCCAGCTGTACCAGCAGGTAGAGGACGAGCGCACGCTGCTGCGCCAGCGCGAGCAACAGTGGCAGGCAGAACGGCAACAGCTGGCCCAGCAACTGGCGGCACTACGCGACAGCAGCCAGCAGCAGCTGGCGCAACGGGCACAGGAGAATGGCAGGTTGGCCGCAGAACTGGCGGCGCTGCAGGGGCAGCTGGCGGACAGCGACACGCTGCGGCAGCAGTGGCAGCAACGTCACGCCGAGCTGGCCGCCACCGAGCAGCAGCACAGCAGCGCCCTGCAGCAACTACAGCAGGAGCAGGCGCTACTGCAACAGCACCGCCTGCCGCACCTGCTGCTGTGGCTGCAGGCCGAGCAGGCGCAGCTGGCCGCGATGCCGGCGGCGCAGCTGGCGGAGCAGGTCAGGCGTTTGCTGGCGGGTTGAACAGCCTGCCCAGCGCCGCGCATACCGGCGCCAGGTAGCGCTGGTCAAGTTCGCTGAACTGCGCCAGTTCGCTGGCGTCGATGTCCAGCACCGCCACCACCGTACCGG
Organism: Vogesella indigofera; assembly: GCF_003633895.1. Lineage (GTDB taxonomy): Bacteria > Pseudomonadota > Gammaproteobacteria > Burkholderiales > Chromobacteriaceae > Vogesella > Vogesella indigofera. The sequence goes on along the minus strand of NZ_RBID01000011.1, from coordinate 596,362 downwards.
CGGCATCGCACACCGGCAGCACGATCTCGGAGCGCGCCGCCGACGAGCAGGCGATATGGCCGGGGAAGGCGTCCACGTCCGGCACGATCAGCGTCCGTGCCTGTGCCCAGGCGCTGCCGCACACGCCACGGCCCTTGGGGATACGGGTGCAGGCGATCGGACCCTGGAACGGCCCCAGCACCAGCTGCTCGCCCTTGACCAGATAAAAGCCGGTCCACAGCCAGTTGAAGGTCTGCTGGATCGCGGCGCTGCAGTTGGCCATGGCGGCGACGATGTCGCTCTCGGATTCGATCAGTGCCAGCACCTGCGGTAACAGGGCCTGGTATTGCGCCTCGCGCGAGCCTTCGGCGATCAGCAGCTGTTCTGCCATGGCAGGACTCCATCAGTGTGAAAAGGGGAACGCAGCATAGCAAAAAGCCGGGAATGCATCCCGGCTTTTTGCGTGCGGCCAACCTTGCGGCGGACGCGCTTACATCATGTGCTGACCGCCGTTGATGGCGAAGTCGGCACCGGTCATGAAACCGGCCAGATCGGAGGCCAGGTAGTTGACCAGACCGGCGATTTCTTCCGGCTGGCCCAGACGACCGACCGGGATCTGCGCGATGATCTTGTTGCGCACGTCTTCCGGTACCGCCATCACCATGTCGGTGCCGATGTAGCCCGGGCTGATGGTGTTCACGGTCACGCCCTTGCGTGCCACTTCCTGTGCCAGCGCCATGGTGAAGCCGTGCATGCCGGCCTTGGCGGCGGAGTAGTTGGTCTGGCCGAACTGGCCTTTTTGGCCGTTGATCGACGAGATGTTGATCACGCGACCGAAACCGCGCTCCAGCATCGATTCCACTACCGGCTTGCACACATTGAACACGGAATCGAGGTTGGTGCTGATCACCGCGTCCCAATCGGCCTTGCCCAGCTTGCGGAAGCTGGCGTCGCGGGTGATGCCGGCGTTGTTGACCAGCACGTCCACCGGGCCAAGCTGCTCGGTGATGGCGGCAACCGCCTGCTGGCACGAATCAAAATCGCTGACGTCACACTGGAAAGCGTGGAAGTCGTAACCCTGGCCCTTCATGTCCGCCAGCCAGGCCTGATCCTTGCCTGGCTTGCTGTAGGTGGTGGCCACGATGTGGCCGCTGTCGGCCAGTGCCTTGCAGATGGCGGTGCCAATACCGCCCATACCCCCGGTAACCAACGCGATTCGCTTGCTCATGATGCTGACTCCTTGTCTTTTTGTCGGAATGAGGGGGATGCTAGCGCCCCCTTGTTGTCATTTCATGACAGATTAGGGTCATCATCAGAAAATGTAAACGGCTTGTTACGCGAAAATTTTATTCGTTAGGCATTAACTAGCTGATTCGTCAGTTTCTGCAGCAAAGCCAGTCGGGCCGGGCGTATGCGGCCTTCATCACAAGCGCCCTTGATCGCGCAGTTTGGCTCGGCGCGGTGGGTGCAGTTGTGGAAACGGCAGTGGCCGATATAGGGGCGCATTTCCGGAAACAGGCCGGCAAGCTCGGTGGCTGCTAGGTGGCTGAGGCCGAATTCCTGCAGGCCGGGCGAATCGATGAGGTGGCTGTCTTCGTCCAGATGGTAGAGCGCGGCATGGGTGGTGGTGTGGCGGCCGGCATCCAGCGCGATGGAAATATCGCCGACGCGCGCCTCGGCGGCGGGGAGTAGTGCATTGGTTAGTGTCGACTTGCCCATGCCGGACTGTCCGACAAAAACCGAGGTCTGGCCCTTGACCAGCGGCAGCAGCTCGTTGATGTCGTGCAGGGCGCTGACGGTGACCAGGGTGTAGCCCAGTTCGCGGTACGGCTGCAGCTTGGCCAGCCAGTCGGCAGTTTCCGGCAGGTCACCCTTGTTGACGAGGATGATCGGCTCGATGTCGGCGGCCTCGGCGGCCAGCAGGCAGCGGTTGAGCAGCTCTTCGTTGGGCGAGGGCACCGCGGCGGTGACGAACACGATGCGCGTGACGTTGGCCGCAATCAGCTTGGTGCGCCAGTCGTCCTGGCGGTAGAGCAGGCTCTTGCGTTCGCAGGCCTTTTCGATCACCGCCTGTTCGCCGTTGATGATCGACAGTTCGACGTGATCGCCACAGGCGTAATCGACGCGCTTGCCGCGGGTGGTGCAATCGTATTGCTGGCCGTCGCACTCGACGATGAAGCGGCGGCCGTAACTGCGGATGATCTGACCTTGCTGCTTCATTTGCCGGCCGCCAGTGCTTCGGTCTTGGCGGCACAGATGAAATCGTTGAGGGTCAGGCCGCCGGCGTCGTGGGTGCTGAAGCGGACCACGGTGCGGTTGTAGTGTACCGACAGGTCGGGATGGTGATCCTGCTGGTGGGCGATGAAGGCCAGCGCGTTGACGAAGGCCATGGTGCGGTAGTAGTCGTCGAAGCGGAAGGTCTTGACCAGTTCGATGCCCTCTACCGCCCAGCCGTCGAGGTGGGCCAGCAGCTCGGCGCGGGTCTGTTCGCTGAGGGAGTGCAGGCCGTGCTGGGCCTCGCAGTGCATGTGTTGCAGATTCATTGTGCTTGCCTTTCCAGGTGGGCGATGCGCAGGCTCGCCGGTGGATGGGAATCGTAAAAGCGCGAGTGTAGCGGGTCTGGCGTCAGTGTGCTGGCATTGTCACGGTACAGCTTGACCAGCGCGCTGATCAGTTCGCTGGCGCTGCTGTGGCGGGCGGCGAAGTCGTCGGCCTGGTATTCGTGACGCCGCGACAGCTGGCTGAACAGCGGCGTCAGCGGGAAGGTGTACGCCGGCGCCACCAGCATGAACAGCACCAGCCCCAGTGCTGGCGCGGTATCGGCAACGCCCAGGCCGTTGTAGAACGCCGGCAGCGTCAGCAGCCAACCAAGCAAAGCCAGACTGAGGAAGGACAGCAAGAAGGTGGTGGCGATGCGCTGGCGGATGTGGCCGTGCTTGAAGTGGCCCAGCTCGTGCGCCAGCACCGCCTCCACCTCGCCCTCGTCCAGCTGGGTGAGCAGGGTGTCGAAGAACACGATGCGCTTGGTTTTGCCAAAACCGGTGAAGTAGGCGTTGCCGTGGCTGGAGCGACGCGAGCCGTCCATCACGAACACGCCGTCACTGTGAAAGCCGGTGCGCGCCAGCAGGTTGTCGATGCGCTGGCGCAGCGCCGGATCGGCCAGCGGCGTGAAACGGTTGAAACGCGGCGCGATCAGCGTCGGGTACGCCCACAGCATCGCCAGGCTGAACAGCGTCCAGCTGCACCACACCCACAGCCAGGCCCAGTCGCCGGCGGCGTGCAGCAGCCACAGGATCAGCGTAACCAGCGGCGCGCCGACGATGGCGGCCAGCGCACCGCCCTTGGCCATGTCTGCGACATAGAGCGGCCAGCTGGTGCGGTTGAAGCCGAAGCGTTTCTCGGTGACGAAGGTGCGATACAGGCTGAACGGCAGGCTGAGCACGCTGCTGAGCAGCGCCAGCACGCCGATCAGCGCCACGCCCTGCCACACGCCACCCAGACCGCGCTCGGCCAGCAGCTGCCACAACCATTGCAGGCCGCCGCCCAGCGTCAGTGCCAGCAGCAGCGCGCTGTCGGCAACCGCCTGCCACTGCCCGGGGCGTTGTCGCGCCACGCAATAGTCGGCGGCCAGCTGGTGCTGCTGCAACGTGATGCGGTCACGGAAGGCGGCCGGCACCTCGGCCGCATGCTGCTGCACATGGCGGATCTGGCGTTGCGACAGGTAGAGCCGCAGCGCCAGCGACAGCAGCACGGCGAGCAGGAAAGACCAGGTGAATAGATTCATGGCGAGCCGGGTTTGCCCAAGGGCGGTTATTAAAGGAAAATGCCTGCATCTTCGTTAGAGACGAGCATTATGCCGCAAGATCCCAAGCATCTCATCTGGCTGGACATGGAAATGACCGGGCTGGAACCAGACACCGACCGCATCATCGAAATCGCGATGGTGGTCACCGACAGCCAGCTGAACGTGGTCGCCGAATCGCCGGTGCTGGTCGTGCACCAGAGCGACGAAACGTTGGCCGCAATGGACGAGTGGAACACCAATACTCACGGCAAGACCGGGCTCACCGCCCGCGTCAAGGCGTCGACGCTGAGCGAGGCCGAGGCCGAGCAGCAGCTGCTGGCCTTCCTGCAGGAACACATCGCCAAGGGCGTGTCGCCGATGTGCGGCAACTCCATCGGTCAGGATCGCCGCTTCATGGCACGCTGGATGCCGGAGCTGGAGCGCTACTTCCATTATCGCAACCTCGACGTGTCGACGCTGAAAGAGCTGTGCAAGCGCTGGCGCCCGGACATCGCCAAGGGCGTGGTGAAGAAGGGCAAGCACGAAGCGCTGGCGGACATCCTCGAATCGATCGAGGAACTGCGCTATTACCGCGAACACTTCCTCAAAGTGTAAGGCGATGGCCGGAATGAGCAGTTTCCTCGAACAGATGGCGCGCCAGCGCCATGCCGCGATCAACAGCACACCGGTATGGGCGCGCCTGCACCAGCACCAGCGCGCCACCCGTCACGTGCACATGCGCGAGCTGTTCGAGCAGGATGCGCAGCGCTTTCACCGCTATTCGCTGGAGCTGGACGGCCTGCTGCTGGACTACTCCAAGAACCGCATCACCGATCGCACCCTGGAGCTGCTGCTGGAGCTGGCCGATGCGGCCAACCTCAAGCAGTGGCTGCAGTGGATGCGCGACGGCGAGCGCATCAATGTCAGCGAGGGCCGTGCGGTGCTGCACACCGCGCTGCGCCAGCCTGCCGGCAGCAGCGTGCTGCTGGACGGCGTCAACGTGGTGGATGAGGTGCAGCAGGTGCTGGCGGCGTGCAGCCGCTTTGCCGAGCAGGTGCGCGGCGGCGTCTGGCGCGGCTACGACGGCCAGGCCATCCGCGACGTGGTCAATATCGGCATCGGCGGCTCCGACCTTGGCCCACTGATGGTGCACGATGCGCTGCGCCCGTACTGCCAGCAGGGGCTGAACGTCCACTTCGTCTCCAATGTCGACGGCCAGCACCTGGCGCAAACGCTGGAACAGTGCCAGCCGGCGACCACGCTGTTCATCATCGCCTCCAAATCGTTCACCACCCCGGAAACGCTGCTCAACGCCCACGCCGCCCGCCGCTGGCTGGTGGCCGCTGCCGGTGACGCGGCGGTGGCGCGGCATTTCGTGGCGATCTCGACTAACCGTCCGGCGGTGCAGGCCTTCGGCATCGATGCGGCCAACATGTTCGGCTTCTGGGACTGGGTCGGCGGTCGCTACTCGGTGTGGTCGGCGATCGGGCTGCCGGTGATGCTGGCGATCGGGCCGGAGCAGTTCCGCCAGTTCCTGGCCGGCGGCGCGGCGATGGACGAACACTTCTTCAGCGCGCCTTTCGCGCGCAACATGCCGGTGCTGCTGGCGCTGCTCGGCATCTGGTACAACACCTTCTATGGTGCGCATACCCACGCCATCATGCCCTACGACCACGGCCTGCGCCGCCTGCCGGCGCATCTGCAGCAGCTGGACATGGAATCCAACGGCAAGCGCGTCGGTCGTTGCGGCGAGCGGCTGGATTTCGACACCGGGCCGGTGATCTGGGGCGAGGAGGGCGTCAACAGTCAGCATGCCTTCTTCCAGCTGTTGCACCAGGGTACGCGCCTGGTGCCTTGCGACTTCATCCTGCCGCTGAATTCGCACTACCCGCAGGGCGACCAGCATCGGGTGCTGGTTGCCAACTGCCTGGCGCAGACCGAGGCACTGATGCGCGGCAAGAGCGAGGCCGAGGTACTGCGCGAGCTGGCCCACCTGCCGGGCGACGAGCTGGACATGCTGCTGCCGCAGAAGCTGTTTCCCGGCAACCAGCCGTCCAACACCCTGGCGCTGGACCAGCTCACCCCCTATACACTAGGCATGCTGCTGGCGCTGTACGAGCACAAGGTGTTTGTGCAGGGCGTGATCTGGGGGGTCAACTCCTTCGACCAGTGGGGCGTGGAATACGGCAAACAGTTGGCCGCACAGCTGCTGGCGGAGATGGACGGCAAGGCCTCTGCCCCCCACGACGCCTCCACCAGCGGGCTGATGCGACATTTCCAGGAGCGCTTTCATGGATGAATTACAGCTGGCGGCCCGTCTTGGCGAGCTGTTGCTGGCGCGCGACGAAAAGGTGACCACCGCCGAGTCCTGCACCGGCGGCGGCATCGCGCAGGCGATCACCGCCATCGCCGGCAGTTCCGGCTGGTTCGACATGGCCATCGTCAGCTACAGCAATGATGCCAAGCAGCGCCTGCTGGGAGTGCCGCCGCAGTTGTTGCTGCAGCACGGCGCGGTCAGCGAGCCGGTGGCGGCGGCGATGGCCAGCGGCGCGCTGCGGCTGGCCGATTGCCACTGGGCGCTGGCGGTCAGCGGCATCGCCGGTCCCGACGGCGGCAGCGCCGACAAACCGGTCGGCACTGTCTGTTTCGCGCTGGCCGGGCTGGCGCTGCCGCAGCCACTGACATACACGCAACACTTTGACGGTGATCGTGCCGCCATCCGCCAGCAGTCGGTGTGCAGCGCGCTGTCTACACTTTGCGCGCAATTGGCGTTGTGAATGTGGCGTGCCGGCCGCGCCGTTTTACGCATTGCGCGTAATCTGCCCGCAGTGGCCGTTTTTTTGCTAATAACTTTTTGTGACTGTGCTTATAATCACGCCCCTGTCGCAAATCGGGCAGCGGCCGGCTGACACCGGCGCCTCCGCTCGCTGACATGCACAACGAATGGCGCGCACATGCCGAACCAATTATGGTTACCATGACCCGTTCGTTGTAACTACACGCACATTGAGGGAAACATCTCATGCAAATTTCCAAAAAACGGGGTATTGCCGCTGCTGTCATGCTGATGACGGCATCCGCAAGCTGGGCATTTGTACCGGCCGTGGTTTACGACCAGGCCGGCAAGTTTGACAAGAGCTTCAACGAAGCGGCCTACACCGGCGCCGAACGCTTCAAGAAGGCCACCGGTATCGCCTACCGCGAAGCCCAGATCGCCAACGAAGCGCAAAAAGAACAGGTGCTGCGCAACCTGGCGCGTCGCAATGTCGACCTGATCGTGGCCGTGGGTTTCTCCTTTACCCAGGCGGTGCAGACCGTTGCCGCCGAGTTCCCGAAAGTGAAGTTCACCATCGTGGACGACGTGGCCAAGGGCGCCAACGTGCAGTCGATCGTGTTCAAGGAACAGGAAGGCTCCTACCTTGTCGGCATGGCGGCCAGCATGGCCTCCAAGTCGAAGAAGGTCGGCTTCATCGGCGGCATGGACGTGCCGCTGATCCGTGCCTTCGGTTGCGGCTACACCCAGGGCGCCAAGGCGGCCAACAAGAAGGTGGAAGTGGTCTCCAACATGACCGGCACCACGCCGCAGGCGTTCAACGATCCGGCCCGTGGCGGCGAGCTGGCACGCAGCCAGTTTGACCGTGGCGTCGACGTGGTCTTCCACGCCGCCGGCGGCACCGGCATGGGCGTGCTGCAGGCGGCCAAGGACAAGAACAAGCTGGGTATCGGTGTGGATTCCAACCAGAACCACCTGTTCCCGGGCTTCGTGCTGACCTCGATGCTGAAGCGCGTTGACAATGCCGTTTACGACATCATGATGTCCGGCAAGAACAACAGCTGGAAGCCGGGTCTGGTGACTATGGGCCTGAAGGAAGGCGGCGTGGATTGGGCGGTGGACGCCAACAACCGCAAGCTGATCTCCAAGGACATGGAAGCCAAGATCACCCAGGCCAAGAAAGACATCGTGGCCGGCAAGATCAAGGTGGTCGACTACCGTGCTGGCAACAGCTGCCCGGTACAGTAACCATTCGTTATTAATCGTCTGAATCCCGGACGACCCGCGCGGCAAGCAGGTTTCCTGCTTGCCGCGCTCTTTCGTGTGCTGCCGTTTTGCAGGCCATGCCGGGATGAGTGTTGATCGAGAGCTGAATCAATATGGCCGAACTCGCTATCGAGCTGACTGGCGTCAACAAGTATTTTGGCGAAGTCCACGCCAACAAGAACATCTCCTTCGCCGTCGCCAAGGGCAGCATCCACGGCATCATCGGCGAGAACGGGGCCGGCAAGTCGACGCTGATGAGCATCCTGTACGGCTACTACCAGGCCGACTCCGGCAGCATCCGCCTGAATGGGCAGGAAGTGCGCATCCGCAACAGCCACGACGCCATCGCCCGCGGCATCGGCATGGTCCATCAGCACTTCATGCTGGTGGACACCTTTACCGTGCTGGAAAACATCGTGCTCGGCGCCGAGCAGGGCCTGGCGCTGAAGCAGAGCCTGCTGGCCGCCCGCGCGCACCTGGCCACGCTGAACCGCGACTACGGCCTGCAGGTCGATCCGGACGCCATCGTCGGCGAGCTGGGCGTGGGCGAGCAGCAGCGCGTGGAAATCCTCAAGGCGCTGTACCGCGGCGCCGACGTGCTGATCCTCGACGAACCGACCGCGGTGCTGACGCCGCAAGAAGCGGACGACCTGTTCCGCATCCTCGGTCTGCTCAAGGCGCAGGGCAAGACGGTGCTGCTGATCACCCACAAGTTGCGCGAAGTGCTGGACATCACCGACGCTGTCACCGTGATGCGCGCCGGCGAGATCGTCGGCAATGTCGTCACCGCCGAAGTGGGCAAGGAAGACCTCGCCGACCTGATGGTTGGCCGCAAGGTCAACCTGCAGCTGGACAAGACGCCGGCCACGCCGGGCAAGACGGTGCTGCAGGTGAGCAACCTGTCGCTGACCGACGCGCGCGGCGTCAAGCTGCTGGACGACGTCAGCTTCGAGCTGCGCGAGGGCGAGATCGTCGGCATTGCCGGCGTCTCCGGCAACGGCCAGTCCGAGCTGCTGGAAATCCTGTCCGGCATGCGCGAGGCCAGTGCCGGCTCGGTACGCTACAACGGCACCGAGCTGACCACGCTGCCAACGCGCGAGCCGAAGGCGGCCGCCTATCGTCGCCTCGGCATCGCCCATGTGCCGGAAGACCGCTCGCGTGAAGGGCTGGTCAAGGACTTCTCCACTTTTGAGAACGCGATCCTCGGCTATCACGACGATCCAGCGATCCAGCGCGGCCTGCTGTTCAACCGCAAGGCCATTATCGAGCGCTGCCGCCGTTTCATCAGCGAGTTCGACGTGCGCCCGGCCAACGCCTTTCGCCGCAGCGGCCTGTTTTCCGGTGGCAACCAGCAGAAGGTGATCCTGGCGCGCGAGATCGACAGCGACCCGCAGCTGATGCTGATCGGCCAGCCGACACGGGGCGTCGACATCGGCGCCATCGAATTCATACACAAACGACTCATGGCCCTGCGCAATGCCGGCAAGGCGCTGCTGCTGGTTTCGGTGGAACTGGACGAGATCCTGGCGCTCAGCGACCGCATCATCGTGATGAACGCCGGTCGCGTCAGTGGCGAGCTGCCGGCGGCGCAAGCCACGGCCACCGAACTGGGCCTGTTGATGGGGGGGCATAAATGAGCCAGCCAAGTAACCTGCCGCGCTGGGCCACCTTGTGGCTGATGCCGGTACTCAACCTGTTCGCGGCACTGTTGGTGTCCGGGCTGGTGATTACGCTGATCGGCGAAGACCCGGTCGAGTGTCTGCAACTGATGATCAACGGCGCCTTCGGCTATCCGGAAGGCATCGGCTATACGCTGTTCTACACCACCAGTTTCATCTTTACCGGCCTGGCGGTGGCGGCGGCGTTCCACGCCGGCCTGTTCAACATCGGCGGCGAGGGGCAGATGTATCTCGCCGGCCTCGGCGTGACGCTGGTCTGCCTGGGGCTGGATTTCCTGCCCGGCTGGGTGGTGATCCCGCTGGCGCTGCTGGCGTCGATGGTGTTTGGCGCGGCGTGGGCGTTCATCCCCGGCTACCTGCAGGCCAAGCGTGGCAGCCACATCGTGGTCACCACCATCATGTTCAACTTCATCGCCAGTGCACTGATGACCTGGCTGCTGGTCGACAAGCTGATCATGCCCGGCTCGCAGACACCGGCGACGCGGCTGTTCGCCGAATCGGCGTGGATCCCGATGCTGCACGAGCTTGCGGCCAACCTTGGCATCGAATTGCCGCAGACGCCGCTGAACGCGACCTTCTTCCTGGCGCTGATTTCGCTGGTGGTGTTTTACCTGATGGTATGGCGCAGCCGCTGGGGCTATGCGCTGCGCACCGTCGGCCTCAACGAGAAGGCGGCGCGCTATGCCGGCATGCCGGTGTCCAAGGTGATCATCGTGGCGATGTGCTTCTCCGGCGCACTGGCTGGCCTCGCCGCGGTCAACGAGCTACTCGGCTCCACCCACCGCATGAACCTGGCGTTCACCAACGGCATCGGTTTTGTCGGCATCGCGGTGGCGCTGATGGGGCGCAACCACCCGTTCGGTATCCTGCTGTCGGCGCTGCTGTTCGGCGCGCTGACCCAGGGCGGCCTGGACCTGTCCTTCGAGAAACCGGCGATCACCCACGAGATGATCATCCTGACCCAGGGCCTGATCATCCTGTTCTGCGGCGCGCTGGAAAACCTGTTCCAGACCCCGCTGGCGCTGGCGTTCAAACAGATGACGAAACGATAAGGAGACACTGACATGGATAGCTTTTTCAGTGTGCTGGACGCCACCATTCGCGTCGCCACCCCGCTGGTACTGGCGGCGCTGGCCGGCCTGTTTTCCGAGCGCTCCGGCATCGTCGATCTGGCGCTGGAAGGTAAGATGCTGGCCGCCGCGTTTGCCGCCGCCTGCGTCGCCTACATGATGCAGTCGCCGTGGGCCGGCCTTGCCGCTGGCATGGCCGCCGGGGTGATGGTGGCCTTGCTGCACGGCATCGTGTCGATCGGCTACAACGGCAACCAGCTGATTTCCGGTGTCGCGCTCAACATGATGGTGTCCGGCCTGACGCCGGTGCTGGCGCTGGCCTGGTTCCAGCAGGGTGGCCGCACGCCGACGCTGGACGACGCGGCGCGCTTTCGCAGCATCGAGCTGCCGTTTGCTGACGCCATTGCCACCTCGGCGCCATTGAAGGCGCTGTTCGGTCACAACATCCTGGTCTATCTGGCCTTGCTGGTGATCGTGGTGGTGAGCTGGGTGGTGTACAAGAGCCGCTTTGGCCTGCGCCTGCGCGCGGTGGGTGAAAACCCGCACGCCGCCGACGCCGCCGGCATCAACGTCAAGCTGGTGCGCTATCTGGCGCAGAGCATCAGCGGCGCCCTGTGCGGCGTGGCCGGTGCCTATCTGGTGCTGGCGCAGACCGGCGCCTTCATCCAGGACATGACCGCCGGCAAGGGCTATCTCGCGCTGGCGGCGCTGATCTTCGGCAAGTGGCGCCCGTGGGCGGCGGTCTCCGGCTGCCTGCTGTTCGCCTTTACCGACGCGATCCAGATCCGGCTGCAAGGCTCGGCGCTGCCGCTGATCGGCAGCATCCCGGACGCCTTCATCCAGGCGATTCCGTACGTGTTGACGGTGGTACTGCTGGCCGGCTTCATGGGTAAGGCGGTGGCACCGAAGGCGATCGGCGTGCCCTTCGTGAAATCGCGCTGAGCAACACGGCAGCCACAGCAAAAAGCGGACACCTCGGTGTCCGCTTTTTTCTTGCCCGCGCGCCGGCTCAGTCCGCCACTGGCGGCAAGGCCGGCGCCGGCGGCAGGCTGTTTTCGATGCGCTGCCGCGCAAACGGATCGGCGGCGTCGATATAGCGCATCGCCGACTGGATGTCCTTCCAGCCGACGTAGGCCATCAGCGTCTTGAGATCCCAGCCGTTGGCGCTGGCCCAGTTGGCAAAGCCGCGGCGGAAGGAGTGGCCGCTGAAACGCGCCGCCTCCGCCAGCCCGGCGGCGGCAAACAGGCGGCGTAGCAGCGGAATCAGGCTGTTGATGTGCAGGCCGTCCTCACCGATCACGCCCCAGCGGCTGATGCCGCGGAACACCGCGCCCTCGCGTAGCCCGCTGTCGGCCAGCCACTCACCGTAGGCGCTGACCGGGCATAGCCGCGACAACTGTGGCACCCGGAACACGCGCCCCTGCAGCTGGCGGTCGCCCTTCGATTGCGCCAGATAGCAGTTCATCCCTTCGCCGGCGACAAGCGCGATGTTTTCAATCTGCAGTCGCAGCAATTCGTCTCCACGAAAACCACGCCAGAAACCGAGCAGCAGCAAGGCCTTGTCGCGGCGGCAGCGCAGGCGGGCGGCGTGATCCTGCTGCTGTATCGCCAACTCGATTGCCCCATCCAGCCAGGCAAGCAGCTGTTCCAGCTGCCGGATTTGCAGCGGCAGCGCCTGTTTCTGCTGCGCCGGATGCAGCGCGCGGATGCCCTTCAATACCTGGCGCACCACCGGCGCCTTGGTCGGATCGGGAAAGCCCTGTTGCTGGTGCCACTGCGCCAGTGCGGCCAACCTTTGCTTCAGCGTGCTCACCGATAGCGTCTCGGCATGGTCTGCGAGATAGCGCGCCATGCTGTCGGCGGTGGCCGGCAGAAAACCACCCCATTCCACCTCGAAATGACGAATGGCGGCCGCATAGCTGCGCCGCGTGTTGTCGCGGGTGGCGGCGGCGAGATAGTGGGCGATTTTTTCCATGGGACGACGGGCTCGGGGTGTGCGGATGGTGTGCTATCTGGGTTGGCTGTAGCTGGCGCGGCAATAGAGACCGACGGCGAATTATAGCAGCGCTGCCGGTTGCGGCTGCGCAAGGGTTGGCCGCCAGAGGTAATGAGCAGATGGATGACCCGTTTTGCCGCCGGACGTGTCACGCATTTTTTGCGGCTATTTTGGCAGTGACAGCGGTTTTGCAGTGAAACGTACGTGGTTTGGCTAATGCTGGCGATTCGGCAACATAAAGGCGTGATAATTCGTGATTATCACGCTTTTTATTTTTACAAAATTGAAAGTATCAATTTATTAATTGGTATGTATTATCATGGTACGTAATACGTATTAAATTTCAACGGAGCACAACATGGCCAGAAGCGGCATCTACAAATCGGAAGTCCTGCGTGCCAGAGACAACCTGCTGGCACAGGGACGCAATCCGTCGATTGACGCCATCCGCGCCGAACTCGGCAATACCGGCTCCAAGACCACCATTCATCGCTACCTGAAAGAGCTGGAAGAGGAAGAGGACGCCGGCAGCGGCGCGAAGATCGCCGTCAGCGAGGCAATCCAGGAGCTGGTCGGCCGGCTAGCCGCCCGCCTGCACGAAGAGGCCGATGAGCGCATTGCCGTGATGGCGGCGGAGTCGGCCGCTCAGCTGGCGCAGTGTCGCGAACAGCTGGCGCAGATCACCGCAGAAGCGCAGGACAGCCAGCAACAGTTGCAGCAAGTGAGTCAGACGCTGACGACCGAACAGCAGGCGCACGCTGCCACCCGCCAGGCGCTGCAGGCGGCGCAACTGCGCGATGGCCAGCAGCAACAGCAGATCATCGGCCTGCAGGAGCGCCTGGCAGAGAATCAGGCGCACCGCGCGTCGCTGGAGGAAAAGCACCAGCATGCACGCGAGGCGCTGGAGCACTATCGCCAGTCGGTAAAGGAGCAACGGGATCAGGAGCAGCGCCGCCACGAACAGCAGGTACAGCAACTGCAGGCCGAGCTGCGCACCCTCGGCCAGACCTTGATCGTCAAGCAGGACGAGCTGACACGGGTGTATCAGGACAGCGCCCGCACCGGAGCCGAGCTGCTGGCCGTCAGTCGCACCCTGCGGCAGCAGGAGCAGGAAAACGCACGACAGGCGCAGGCCATGACGGGATTGCAGGCAAGAATCGTGGAGCAGGAGCGCTTACTGGCGGTGCTGAACGAACGCCTGGAGCAGGCGATCAGCCGCCGCGAGGAGGTGTGGCAGCTGTTGCAGCAAGTCAGCACGGCACCGGCGGTCTCGACAGGCGACGGGGCGGCAGAGGACATGGAGGCCGATGGCATGGCACAAGCTGACACGGACGAGACCGCCGCGCCATCCGGCAGCTCATGAGTCTGCGGCCAACGTTGGCCGCAAGTCATGGCATGCGACCAATGCAGCCGTATACAGCAGCGCCGTCCGGCCGAGCATCCGGCACTCGTCGCGGTCTGCTCTGACGCCACTCAGGGAGCGCGGCCATCGGTGACATGAAAAAACCGGCTCTCGCGGAGCCGGCTTTCGGTATTGTGCTGCGACTCAGGCAAACAGCTGTTGCAATGCGGCGCCGGGGTCGCTTTCGCGCATGAAGGCTTCGCCGACCAGGAAGGTGTGCACGTCGTGGTCGCGCATGCGCTGCACGTCGTTACGGGTGACGATGCCGCTCTCGGTGACGGCGATGCGGTCCTTGCCTATCATCGGCAGCAATTGCAGCGTGGTGTCGAGATTGACCTCGAAGGTGCGCAGGTTGCGGTTGTTCACGCCCACCAGTGGCGTGCTCAGCTGCAGTGCCGCTTCCAGCTCCGCCGCGTCGTGCACTTCCACCAGCACCGCCATGCCCAGCTCGTGGGCCAGCGCCTCGAAATCCTGCATTTGCGACAGGCTCAGCGCCGCCGCGATCAGCAGGATGCAGTCGGCACCGATGGCGCGTGCCTCGTAGATCTGGTACGGATCGACCATGAAATCCTTGCGCAGCACCGGCAGCTTGCAGGCGGCGCGGGCGGCGATCAGGTAGTCCTCGTGTCCCTGGAAGTAGGGCGCATCGGTCAGCACCGACAGGCAGGCGGCGCCGGCCGCCTCGTAGCTGCGGGCGATCGCGGCCGGATCGAAATCGGCACGGATGACGCCCTTGCTGGGGCTGGCCTTTTTCACTTCGGCAATCACCGCCGCCAGCTGCTGCTGGTGCTTGCTACGGATGGCAGCCACGAAATCGCGATGGTCGCCGCGTTTGGCTTCGGCGGCGGCGCGTACCGTGGCCAAGGATTGCTGCGCCGAACGGGCGGCCACTTCCTCGAATTTGGTGGCGCAGATTTTGTTGAGAATGTCGGACATGCGGATTGTCTTTCAGTCGGTGCCGGTATTGCCCGGCAGGTGATGATCGAAAAAAGTCAGTAGCCGTTGCGGTAGCCATCGCAGGTGGCCGGGGAAGCGGCCACTGACGAAACCGACGTGGCCGCCGTGTTCCGGCTGCTCCAGCGTCACCGCCGGGCTGACCTCGCCGTTGCCGGGCAGCGCCGACACCGGCAGAAACGGATCGTTGCGCGCATTCAGTACCAGGGTTGGCCGCACGATGTCCTTCAGCAGCGGTTTGCTGCTGGCGCGGCGCCAGTAGTCCTGCACGTCGCGATAACCGTGCAGCGGCGCGGTGACCAGATTGTCGAACTCGACAAAGGTCTTGCTGTTGCGCACCGCCTCGCCGTCGAACAGGTCCGGGTGCTGTGCCAGCTGGGCCAGCGATTTCGGCTTCAGCGTATTGAGGAACATGCGGGTGTAGACGTGGCGCCCGAAGCCGCGATCGAGACAGGTGCTGGCCGCTGCCAGATCCAGCGGTGCAGAGATCGCCGCCGCCGCCTGTGGTAGCGCGCGCGCGCCGTGCTCGCCCAGGTAACGCAGCAGCATGTTGCCGCCCAGCGACACGCCGGCGACAAACAGCACTGTGTCCTTGGCCGCCAGACGCTGCAGTATCCAGTCGATCTCGGCGGCGTCGCCGGCGTGGTAGGCGCGGCGCAACAGGTTGGGCTGGCCGCCGCAGCCGCGAAAGTGCGGCACCACGCCGCGCCAGCCGCGCGCCTTGACCGCGTGCATCAGCGCGCTGGCGTAGTGGCTGTGGCTGCTGCCTTCGAGGCCGTGGAACAGCACCACCAGCGGGGCGCCGGCGTTGCCATCGACGTAATCGACGGCGATCTCGCCGCCGTCCGGCGTCGGCCAGATTTCGCGGCGATAGGCCGGTGGTTGCGATTTGAGAAACAACGCCGGCCAGATGGTCTGCAGGTGACTGCCGAGCAGCCAGCGCGGCGGGCAATAGCTCATGCGCCGGGCTTGACCGCGGATTTCGGGCGGAAGGCCTTGACCACGGCCTCGCGGGTATCCAGCCAGGGCGCGCCGATCAGGTCCAGGCAGTAGGGCACCGCGGCAAAGATGCCGGGCACCACCACCTGCTCACCGTCGCGCAGGCCTTCCAGGGTCTCGCGGATGGCCTTGGGCTGGCCGGGCAGGTTCAGGATCAGGCTTTGCTTGCGGATCACGCCCACCTGCCGCGACAGGATCGCGGTCGGCACGAACTTCAGGCTGATCTGGCGCATCTGCTCGCCAAAGCCGGGCATCACCCGGTCGGCGACCGCCAGTGTTGCTTCCGGCGTGACATCGCGCGGCGCCGGGCCGGTGCCGCCGGTGGTGAGCACCAGGTGGCAGCCCACGTCGTCGACCAGCTCGCGTAGCGTGGCTTCGATCAGCGCCTGCTCGTCGGCGATCAGCCGGGTTTCGGTACTGAACGGCGTGGCGATGGCCAGACTCAGCCAGTCCAGCAGCGCCGGAATGCCCTTGTCTTCATAAATGCCCTGGCTGGCACGATCAGAGATGGAAACCAGACCGATCTTGATGCTCATGTTCACTCGTCCTGCGTGTCGTCTTGCTCGTCGCCGCTATTGGCCGGCTTGCCCTGTTCCGGAATCAGCTCTTTCAGCAGCTGGAACAACTGGCGGTTGGCCTTCGGCGGCTTGTTTTCCTCGCGCTCCTTGCGGGCATTGCGCACCATGGTACGCAGCTGCTGCACGTCCAGCTGCGGGAAGTCGTTGATCAGCTGCTGCACGTGGCTGTCGTCTTCCACCAGCCGTTCGCGCCAGCGCTCCAGCAGGTGCAGCCAGCGGGTGTGGGCGCTGGAGTCGCCACGCAACGCGGCCAGTTGCTGTTCGATCGGCTCCGGATCGATATCGCGCATCAGCTTGCCGATATACTGCAGCTGGCGCCGCTTGGCGCCGTTGGCGGTGATTTTCTGGAAATCGAGCAGCGCGACCAGCAGGCCGTCGTCGAGATTCATCTTCTTCAGTTTGGCGGCCGGCAGTTCGGTCAGTGCGCGGCCGATGTCCTGCAGCGCATCCATGTCGCGTTTGCGTTGCGATTTGCTGGCAGGTAGCGCATCAGCGCCATCATTATGGTATTCAGGCATGGTAAGGCTTGGTTACGGTTTCAAGCTGGTATGATACCGGAAAAGCACAAGCCACGGCCGATCACCGTGCCTTTCCGTGGCGCTATCGTTGACAGATGAAGAAGGCTGCTATGTCAGAACAGATTTTTTCCTACAGCTCGCCCGAGCTGGAGTCCATCGCCAGCCGGATACTGGAGCTGGCGCGCGCCGGCGGTGCCACCGCCGCGGAAGCCGACATTTCCGAAGGCTGCGGCCACAGCGTGTCGGTGCGACTGGCGGAAGTGGAGACCATCGAGTACAACCGCGACAAGGGCGTCTCGATCACGCTATATCTGGGCCAGAAGAAAGGCCACGCCAGCACCTCCGACTTTTCCGACGTCGCATTGCAGGACACCGTCAATGCCGCACTGAACATTGCGCGCTATACCGCCGCCGACGATTGCGCCGGGCTGGCCGATCCGGCGCTGTTGCTGAAGGCGGAGCAGGATCGTGATCTGGACCTGTACCACCCGTGGGACCTGCCGGTGGAAACCGCGATCGAGCTGGCGCGCGAGTGTGAGGCTGCCGCGCGCGCGGTGGACGCCCGCATCCGCAATTCCGAAGGCGGCACCGTGTCCACCCACGCCACCCGCCACTGCTACGCCAACAGTCACGGTTTCATCGGCAGCCAGACCACCTCGCGCCACAGCCTGTCCGCGGCGGTGATCGCCGAGAGCGCCGACGCGATGCAGCGCGACTACTGGTACAGCGCCGCGCGCTGCTCCGACGACCTGCTGTCTGCGGCCAACGTTGGCCGCATCGCCGGCGAGCGCACCGTGCGCCGTCTCGACGGTCGCCGCATCAAGACCGGGCAGTACCCGGTGGTATTCGAGGCGCCGATTGCCGGCTCGCTGCTCGGCCACCTGGTGCAAGCGGTCAGCGGCGGCAGCCTGTACCGCAAGTCCAGCTTTTTGCTCGATTCGCTCGGCACCGAGGTCTGCGCCGACATCATCACCATCGACGAAGACCCGTTCGTGCTGCGTGGCCTGGCCAGTGGCTGCTGCGATGACGAGGGCGTCGCCACCCGCCAGCGCCGGCTGGTGGACAACGGCGTGCTGCAGGGCTACTTCCTCGGCAGCTACTCGGCGCGCAAGCTGGGCATGCAAAGCACCGGCCATGCCGGCGGCCCGCACAACCTGACGGTGCAGCCGACGCTGGCCGGCGGCCTGGACGCAGTGCTGCAGCGCATGGGTAGCGGCCTGCTGGTTACCGAGCTAATGGGGCAGGGCATCAATATGGTGACCGGCGACTATTCGCGCGGCGCCAGCGGCTTCTGGGTCGAGAACGGCGTCATCGCCTACCCGGTGGAAGAGCTGACCATCGCCGGCAACCTGCGCGACATGCTGAAGCAGATCGACGCCATCGGTGACGACATTGACCGCCGCGGCAGCCGTCATATGGGTTCGGTGTTGCTGTCTTCGATGATGGTGGCCGGCGAGGCCTAAGCGCGAGCTAACAAGCGCAATCCAATGGTGCCACGCCCGGCGCGGCACCCGTTCCGGCGCCCGCAAGCGGGCGTGTTTCGACAAGGGGGCAGGACATGACAAAACCTGTCGTGGGTCTGGTGCTGGCCGGCGGTGGCGCGCGGGCAGCCTATCAGGTCGGGGTGCTGATGGCGGTGGCACGCATGCTGCCGCGCCATGCGGCCAGCCCGTTCCAGGTGATCAGCGGCACCTCTGCCGGTGCCATCAATGCCGTCGGCCTTGCCGCCGGCGCACAGCATTTCCGTCGCACCACCGCGCATCTGGTAAAAATGTGGCAATCGGTGCGGGTGGAGGATGTCTATCGCGTTGATGCGCCATACTTCATCAAGGCCTTTCTGCAGTGGGGCGGCTCGCTGCTGACCGGCGGCAAGCTGGTGCACACGCCGCCGAGCTTTCTCGACAACCGTCCGCTATACCACTACCTGACGCGCACGGTGCAACTGGAAGGCGTCGAGACCGCCATTCAGAGCGGCGCGCTGCGCGCACTGGCGCTGACCGCGTCCTGCTACACCACCGGCCAGTCGGTAAGCTTTTTCGAGGGCAGCGAGCAGTTCGAGCCGTGGCATCGCCACCAGCGTTGCGGCCAACGTGAGCGCCTCAGCATCGAGCACCTGATGGCGACCTCGGCGATTCCGCTGATTTTCCCTTCCGCGCGCGTGGACGGCCGCCACTATTGCGATGGCGCCATCCGTCAGATGGCGCCGCTGTCGCCGGCGCTGCACCTCGGTGCGGAACGGCTGTTCGTGATCAATCTGGTCAATCACCAGGAGCGGCACGCCGAACGGCGGCATGCGCAGCAAGCGGCCGCGCCCAGCCTTGCGCAGATCTTCGGCCATCTGCTGGATAGCATCTTCATGGACAGCCTCTCGGCGGACATGGAACGGCTGGCGCGCGTCAACCACACCGTGTCGCTGCTGGACGAATACACCCGCAACCACAACACCGCGCTGAAACGGGTCGAGGTGTTCAATATTTCGCCGAGCGTGTCGCTGGACAGCATTGCCCACCGCCATTTCGACGGTTTCCCGGCGACGATGCGCTTCCTGTTGCGCGGTGCCGGCGCCATGCGCCAGCGCGGCTCGGCTCTGGCCAGCTATTTGCTGTTCCACCCGGCGTACGGCAAGGAGCTGGTCGAGCTGGGCTACAAGGATGCGTTTGCCAAAAAAAACGAGATCATGAATTTTTTGTCCGGACGCTAGTCCGATTCACTCCCGTGCCGCCGCCGTGGCGGCATGGTTACTACCAAGGGGTCATCAATGAGTTTTCTGACGCGACGCCAGCTGTATGGCGTGATTGCGGTCATGTGTGCCGCCGCGATGGGCTATGCCCTGTACGCGCAGTATGTGCTGGAGCTGGAGCCTTGCCCGCTGTGCATTTTTCAGCGCATCGGCGTGATAGCCGTCGGCAGCCTGGCGCTACTGGCCGCCATCTTCAATCCGCAAAGGTTGGCCGCAAAGCTGTGCTCGCTGCTGATCGCCGTGGCGGCGGTGGCGGGGGGCAGCGTGTCGGCGTGGCAGGTATACCTGCAGCACCTGCCGCCGGAGCAGGTGCCGGCGTGCGGGCCGGGGCTGGATTTCATGCTGGAAACGCTGCCGATGACCCAGGTGCTGGAAAAGGTGTTCAAGGGTAGCGGCGAGTGCGCGCAGATCGACTGGACTTTCCTCGGCCAGTCGATGCCGTTCTGGGTCGGCGCCTTCCTGCTGCTGACCTTGCTGCTGGCGCTGTACAACGGCTGGCGCCAGACCCGCTAAGAACCGCTCACGATCGGCTTCGCCTCGGCGACATCCAAAAAAAACAAGGCGCCTGATCAATTCAGGCGCCTTTTTGCCGGCTATTGTTCGCGCGACTCGCGCTCCAGGCGGCGGCGTTCGATCTCGCGCCGGGCGTTGGCATTGCGGATGTCGCTGGGGCTGGTGCGCGGCATCGGCTTGCCAGTCAGTTCATTGCTGCGCATTTCGGCGCGGACCTGTACGAAATCGGATCTGGGATGAAAGCGTGCCATGGCATTTCTCCGAATTGTCTACTGGACGGTGCCACCGATTAAAACGGCTGCACATTGCTACTGTATTACACGTTTGACAGAATTTTGGCAATTGGTGCTGCACTGCACTGTTGCCAGTGCGCATAAAAAAGGCCTGCCGCTATGGGCAGGCCTGTTCGCTCAGTGGCAGCGTCCGACAATGGCGGCGGTGGCAATCAGCTCCTCCAGCAGCGCCATCGACGCCGAGCCGCGCACACTGAACGGATCCAGCAGCGGCTTCTCGGAAAAGCGCAGCAGCAGCGACGGGTTGACCTTGGCCAGATTGACCTGGCCCATGGTCCAGTTGGCGAAGCGGCGCTCGCGGATTTCCTCGAAGTGCAGCAGCTCGACATTCTGATGGCGCGGATCGCGCACGATGCTGTTGTACAGCGAGGACACCTCGGCGCGGCCGCCTTCCAGCACCTGGATGAAGATGTCGCCGCTGTAGCACAGGATGCCGGTCAGGCCGCGCTCCGGATTGTGCTTGTGGGACTGGGCCAGGATGTTGTCGAGCACTTCCGCGCTGTAGGGCTGGGCGGCGCGGCTGGCGTAGAGCAGACGAACGAGCATGACAGTTTCCTCAGGCTTTCTTGTTGGGCAGCAGCGCCAGGAATTCGCGGCGCAGGTCCGGGTTCTTCAGGAACGAGCCGCGCATCACGCTGTTGATCATCTTCGATTCCATGTCCTTCACGCCGCGCCAGTTCATGCAGAAGTGGTCGGCTTCCATCACGATGGCGAGACCATCCGGATTCATTTTGTTTTGTAGCAGATCGGCCAGCTGGATAACGGCTTCCTCCTGGATCTGCGGGCGGCTCATGATCCATTCCGCCAGCCGCGCATACTTGGACAGGCCGATCAGGTTGGAGTGTTCGTTCGGCATCACGCCGATCCACAGCTTGCCGAGAATCGGGCAGAAGTGGTGCGAGCAGGCGCTGCGCACGGTGATCGGGCCGACGATCATCAGCTCGTTGAGGTGCTCGGCATTGGGAAACTCGGTGACCGGCGGTTCGGTGATGTAGCGGCCCTTGAACACTTCGTTGAGGTACATCTTGGCGACGCGGCGCGCGGTGTCCTGGGTGTTGTGATCGCTGTCGGTGTCGATGACCAGGCTTTCCAGCACCGCTTTCATCTTTTCCTGCACTTCGTCCAGCAGTTCTTCCATCTCGCCCGGTTCGATGAAGGCGGCGATATTGTCATTGGCGTGAAAACGCTGCCGCGACTGGCGGATGCGTTCGCGGATGCGGGTCGATGCCGGCGCTTTGTACTGGGTTACGGCATCATTTTTTTGGCTGTCGTTACTCACGCAGGATCTCCTGTGGCGTGGCTGCGGCACGCGGGATAGTGCGCACCAGTGGTGGGTGGCCGCTGCAGGCGGGGACATGGCGGCCTGCAGCCGGATCTGGGATGGTAATCCATGCCATATGGTGCCAATTATGCGTTCTTAAACAGGCGGGTCATAGTTTTCTGTCGCATCGGCCGTGCCGTTGCCGTCGTCTCTGTCTGGAGCATAGCCAATAAAATAACGGGCTGACCGCGTTTGGCGGTCAGCCCGGCTGCAAAACGCAAGCAAGGGAGAGTAATCGTTAGCTAGGTGCTCAATCGGCGCGCGCCTTCTTCAGTACGCCCAGCAGCACGGCGGTCAGCGCGGTACCGGCCGCCAGTGCCACCAGATACATGCCGAGGTTGGTCACCGCATTGGGGATCGGCAGCACGAACACGCCGCCGTGCGGCACGCGCAATTCGCAACCGGCAGCCATCGAGATGGCGCCGGCCAGTGCCGAACCGGCCACCAGCGCCGGGATCACGCGCAACGGGTCCTTGGCGGCAAACGGGATCGCGCCTTCGGTGATGAAGGAGATGCCCAGCACGCCGGCCGCCTTGGCGCCTTCACGCTCGTCGGCGGAGAAACGGTTCTTGAACAGCAGTGCGGCCAGCGCAATGCCCAGTGGCGGCGTCATGCCGGCGGCCATCACCGCCGCCATCGGTGCGTACACCTGGCTGGCGAGCAGGCCGGTGGAGAAGGTGTAGGCCGCCTTGTTGATCGGGCCGCCCATGTCGAACGCCATCATGCCGCCGAGGATCATGCCCAGCGCCAGCGCGCTGGAACCCTGCAAGCCCTTCAGCCATTCGGTAACGATATTGAGCGCCACCGCTACCGGCTGGCCCAGCACGTAGTACATCAGCAGGCCGACGATGGTGGTGCCCAGCAGCGGCAGGATCAGCACCGGCTTCAGACCGTCGAAGTTGCGGCCGAGCTGGATCTTCTCGTTCAGGTATTTCACCGCGTAACCGGCGATGAAGCCGGCGACGATGCCGCCGAGGAAGCCGGAGCCGATCGAGCTGGCGATCATGCCGCCGGCCATGCCCGGTGCGATGCCGGGACGGTCGGCGATGGAGTAGGCGATGTAGCCGGCCAGGATCGGCACCATCAGCGCGAAGGAGGCCTTGGCGCCGATGGTGAACAGCGTCCAGCCGAGGGTGCCCTTGAACGCGTCTTCGTAGACGTAGATGCCGCCCAGCGCGAAGCCGAGCGCGATCAGCAGGCCGCCGGTCACCACGAAGGGCAGCATGAACGACACGCCGGTCATCAGGTGCTTGTAGGCGCTGCTGCGTTCCGAAGTGGTAGCAACGTTGGCCGCAGCGCTGGCGGCAGCCTTGCCGTTGGCGGCATGCGCGCGGGCCTCGACCTGGGCGCGCTTGATCAGCGCCTGGCCGTCATTGATGGCGGCCTTGGTGCCGCTGCTGAACACGCGCTTGCCGTCGAAACGCAACAGGTCGACCTGGGTGTCGGCGGCGATGATCACCAGGTCGGCATCGGCGATGTCGCTGGCGGTGAGCGCGTTCTGCGAGCCGACCGAGCCCTGGGTCTCGACCTTGATCTGGTGGCCGAGTTGTTGCGCGCCCTGGGTCAGGCCTTCGGCGGCCATGAAGGTGTGCGCGATACCGGTCGGGCACGAGGTGATGGCGACGATGCGCAGTGTGGTGACCGGCTCGTGCGCGCCCAGCGCTTTGCCTATCACCGCGCCGGCGTCGGCCAGCACCGCCTCCAGCGTGGCGTGATGGGCCGGCTTGCCGCCCAGGCGGGCCAGGTCGGCGTCGCCTTCGGCGATCACGACCACCGCGTCGGCGCTGGCGATGCGGCCGGCGTCCAGCAGACCCTGCACCCCTTGCGCATTGCGGATTTCGATGCTGATCTGGTGGCCGATTTGGGTGGCGACCTTGCGTAGCGCTTCGGCGGCGAGTTGGCCCTGCGCTACCCGCTGCGGGCAGGCGATAATGGCCAGAATGGTGGACATGGTGAATCTCCTCTTTGTGTGTGCCGGATCGGCTTATGTGTCGTACGCGGTGCTTACTCGGTAATGCGCTCGATCTGGATACGCTCCGCCAGCTGGCAGACTGCCTGACGTGACGGCAGGTTGGGGCCGAACTGCCCCAGCTTGGCGGCGGCAAAGGCCATGCCCAGGCGCAGCACCTCTGGCCACGCCAGCTGCGCGCTCAGCGCCGCCACCAGCCCGGCGACCAGCGCGTCGCCGGCGCCAACGCTGCTGTGGATGTCGCTGAGCGTCAGCGGCTCGGCAAACCAGCAGCCGTCGTTACAGCAGAGCAGGGCGCCGTCGCTGCCCAGCGACACCACCACCACGGCGATGCCGCGCTGTTGCAGCTCGCGGGCGGCGGCGACCAGCTCGTCGCGGCTGGCCAGCGTGCGGCCAAGATACTGTTCCAGTTCATGCTGATTGGGCTTGATCAGCCACGGCAGCTCGGCGGCCGGCAGCGCCAGCGCCTGCTGCAAGGCGGTGCCGCTGCTGTCGAGCAGCACGCGGGCGCCGAGGCTGCGTAGCTGGCGGCAGAATTGCGCCCAGCTGTCATCGCCGATGCCGGCGGGCAGGCTGCCGGCCAGCACCACGTAACGGTCGGCGTCGGCCTGCTCGTCCAGCAACAGCTGCAGGCGGTCGAGCGCTTCCTCATTGGCGCTCATGCCCGGCAGGTTGATGTCGGTGGTGTCCAGCGTGCTGCGGTCGACCAGCTTGATATTGGTGCGGGTGCTGCCGGCGACGCGGATGAAGGCGTCGCGGATGCCCTTGTCGGCAAACAGGTTCTCGAACGGCGCGGCGTTGTCGCGGCCGAGCAGGCCGCTGGCGATCACCGGCACGCCCCAGTCGGCGAGACAGCTGGCGACATTGACGCCCTTGCCGCCGGCGTTGACGTGCACCGCGGTGGCGAGATTGACCGCGCCGGGATGCAGCGCGTCCAGCGTCACGGTCTGGTCGATGGCCGGGTTCAGTGTCACGGTGATGACCGTTGCGCTCATGCTGTGGCTCCGGTCAGCGCGCGCACTTCGGCGGCGCTGTCGCAATTGAGGGCACGCTGCGCCAGCTGCTGCAGCTCGGCAAGGTTGGCCGCACGGATGCTGGCCTTGGCGCCGGGAATGTCGCGCGGGCTCATCGACAGCTCGGCCACGCCGAGGCCGGTGAGGATCGCCGCGCCCAACGGATCGCCGGCCATGCCGCCGCAGACGCCGACCCAGCGGCCGTGGGCATCGGCGCCGGCCACGGTCTGCGCGATCAGGCGCAACACCGCAGGGTGCAGGCTGTCGGCTTCCGCCGCCAGCTCCGGATGCTGGCGGTCGATGGCCAGCACGTACTGCGTCAGGTCGTTGGTGCCGACCGAGAAGAAATCGACATGCTCGGCGAGGCGGTCGGCCATGGTGGCGGCGGCCGGCACTTCCACCATGATGCCCAGCGGCACCACCGGCGCATTCAGTGCCACGCGCACCTGTTCGCACTGCGCGCGCAGCGCCTTGACCTCGGCCAGGGTGCTGACCATCGGGAACATGATGGACAGCGGGCCGTGGCTGGCGGCGCGATACAGCGCACGCAGTTGCGGCAGCAGCAGGTCCGGACGGCGCAACAGCAGGCGCACACCGCGCACGCCGAGGAACGGGTTTTCCTCGTGCGGCAGATTGAGGTAAGGCACCTGCTTGTCGCCACCGATGTCCAGCGTGCGGATCACCAGCGGCTTGCCGTCCAGTGCCGTGAGCATGCCGCGATAGGTCTGGTACTGTTCTTCCTCGTCCGGCGCGTCGTCGCGCTCCAGGAACAGGAATTCGGTACGCATCAGGCCGACGCCCTCGGCCCCGGCCTGCAGCGCGGCGGCAACCTGCTCCGGACGGTTGACGTTGGCCGCGACCTCGATCTGGCGCGCGCCGTCGGCGGTGACGGCCGGCTGCTGCGCGGCGCTGGCGGCCTGCTGCTGCTTGTCGCGCTGCGCCTGCTGCCACTGCTGCGCGCTGGCGAGGTCCTCGTCGCTGGCGTTGAGATAGATGGTGCCGCTGTCGCCATCGACGATCAGCGTGGCGCCGTCCTGGATGTCCAGCACCGCGGCACCGGCGGCGACCACCGCCGGCAGATCCAGCGTGCGCGCCAGGATGGCGGTGTGCGAGGTCGGGCCGCCCTGAGCGGTGACCAGTGCCAGCGTCTGCTGCGGATTCAGCGTCGCGGTGTCGGACGGGGCCAGATCGTTGGCGATCAGGATTTCGTTGTGGCCCTGGGTCTTGGCGCCATCCTGCAACTGGAGGTCCGGTGCCAGCCGGGCCAGCACGCGGCGGCCAACGTCACGCAAATCGGTGGCGCGGGCGGCCAGTAGCGGGTTGCCCAGCGCCGCCAGACGGTCGGCGAGGCGTTGCACCGCCTCGTGCCACGCCCACGCCACGCCGTGGCCTTCCACCATCAGCTGGCAGGTGAGGGTGATCAGGTCGGTGTCGGACAGCAGTTCGGCCTGCGCCAGGAAAATGCTGCCCTCGGTCTTGCCGAGGCGGCGGGTGGTATCCGCGGCCAACGTTTGCAGCTGTTCGCGGGTGGCCTGCAGCGCGTTTTCCAACAGGTCGCCGTCGTAGCCCAGCGTGGCCGGGATGTCCGGCACCTGGATCGTCTGCGACTTCATCACCCGCGCCTGGCCGATCACCAGTCCTGGGCTGGCGCTGATGCCGCGCAGCGCCAGGATCTTGCCCGGCGCCTGCCAGTGCTGGCGCTTGGCGTTGGCGGCGGCCTTGCGCGCGGCTTCGGCGTCGGCCACTTCCTGCGCGGTGAGCTGGTTGGCGACCGCCAGCAGCGCGTCCAGTGCCGCAGCGGCGTCGGGGCCGTCGGCGGAGAAATGCAGCTGGTGGCCGAATTCGGCGCCGATCTGCAGCAGGCCGATCAGGTTCTTGGCGTCGGCCACTTCGTTGCCGTTACGGATCTGCAGCGTGGCGGCAAAGCGGCGCGCCTGTTCGGTCCACAGCCGCGCCGGCCGCGCGTGCAGGCCGTTGGGATAGTTCATCTGCCAGCTGAGGCTCAGGCTCAGGTCGCTGGCGGCGGTTTGCGGCGCGGCCGGTGCCACCGCGCTGTCGTCCAGCGCGCTGATCAGTGCGTACGGGTCGGCGGTGGTGAACAGCTCGGCAAGGCGCGCCTCGTCCTGCAGCAGGCGGGTCAGCCGGCGCAGCAGCGCGATGTGCTCGTCGGATTGCGCGGCGATGGCGATCACCAGGTGCACGCGCTGGCCCGGATTCCACTCCACGCCCTCCGGCACCTGCAGGATGGCGATGCCGGTTTCGTTGATCAGGTGGCGGTCTTCGATCATGCCGTGAGGAATGGCGACGCCATGACCCAGAAAAGTATTGGCAACGGTTTCGCGGCGCAGCAGGCTGTCGATGTAGGCGGGGGCGATACGGCCGGCCTTGGCCAGCAATTCGCCTGCTGCCTTGATTGCAATGGTTTTTTCGCTAACGGTGGCGCCAAGCTGGATCAGCTCGTTGCGGATAATCTGGGTGGTCATGGCATCCTGTCTCCGGTGTGTTTTTCTGTATCGCTGACTACAATTGAAATCGATACCACTTTTTGTGTCAATATTTGTTGCACGATTGGTGTTAACATTTCGACAAAATTGTCAGGCAGGCCAACCACGGTCTGATGAAATCGATTCCGGAGCAGGCGAGTGGCAAAGATCAAGGATGTGGCAGCAGCGGCGGGTGTTTCCCCGTCAACCGTCTCCAGGGTGTTGTGCAATGGCCCGGTCAGCGACAAGGTGCGCAAGCGTGTCGAGGCGGCGATGGCCAGGCTGGACTACCGCCCCAATCTGGCGGCGCGGCGGCTGCGCTCCCAGCACACCGACACTATAGGATTGATCGTGTCGGATATCCGCAACCCGTTTTTTACCGCGGTCAGCCGCGCGGTGGAGGACGAGGCCTACCGCAACGGCATGCGCGTGATCCTGTGCAACACCGATGAAAATCCGGACAAGGAAGCGATGTACCTGCGCCTGATGCAGGAAGAGCGCGTCACCGGCGTGATCTTTGCGCCGACGCGACAGATGGTGGCCAGCATCGATCCGCAGGCGCTCGGCTTCCCGGTGGTGATGATCGACCGCGTCAGCGCCGATGCCGCCACCGATGCGGTGGTACTGGACAACCGCCGTGCCGCGGCACAGCTGGTCGGCCACCTGCTGCAGCAGGGCTATCGCGACATCGGCGGCCTGTTCGGCAATACCAGCAACACCGGCATGGAGCGTCACGCCGGATTCAGCGAGGCGTTGCAGCAGGCCGGCTTGGCCGCGCCGGCGCGTTTCGTGGCGCCGAGCGTGGAGGCGGCGGAGCAGGCGGTGCTGCAGTGGCTGGCCGAGCCGGCGCGACCGCAGGCGCTACTGGTCAGCAACGGCGTGCTGCTACTGGGCGCGGTGCGCGCGATCAAGTCCGCCGGCCTGCACTGGCCGCAGGACGTGGCACTGGTCGGCTTCGACAACGAGGTGTGGACCGACCTGCTCGGCGACGGCCTGACCGTGGTGGAGCAGCCGGTGAATGAAATCGGCCGCACCGCGATGGCGATGCTGCTGGAGCGGTTGGACGAGCCGGAACGCAGCCAGCGCATCGTGGTGCTGCAAGGCAAACTGGTGGTGCGCGGCAGCAGCCTGACGCAGTAACACGCTTCGGCACATCAAAAAACAATGCGGCCAACCTTGCACAAGGTTGGCCGCATTGTTTTGCCGGAGCCGGCTTGCCGTTCAGTCGCGCAGGTGGCGTGCTAGCAGTTGCTGGAAGGCGGGCAGGAACTCCGGGCTGACATAGGGCTTCAGCAGCGCCAGCACCTGGCGCACGCCGCGATGGCCGGAGGCCTCGTTGATCGGCTCGTTGGGGCGCGCGGTCTGCTCGAAGGCAAACCAGAACTTCACCACCAGCCAGATATTGATCGACACCGCCTCGATGTCTTCCAGCGCCATCTGCAGCAGGCCGAGGCGGATGAACTCGCGGAAGTGGCCCTCCAGAATCGCCTTCAGCTCGGTGTTGACGAACTGGTGATAGTCGCGCTGCAGCTGCGGGTTGCGCGCCATCAGCCCCGGCAGATCGTAGAACATGAAGCGGAAGCGCCACATCGCCTCGAACGCGGTATCCAGATAGTTGACCAGGTCGGTGACGTCCATCGCCCGGTCCTGCGGCACAGCCAGCCGCTCGGTGATGAAACCGCGATAGAGCAGGAAGATCTGGTAGACGATCTCTTCCTTGTTGCGGAAGTGGTAGTACAGGTTGCCGGGACTGATGCCGAGATGGGCGGCGATGTGGTTGGTGGTGATGCTGCGCTCGCCGTGCTCGTTGAACAGGGTCAGGCTCTGCTGCACGATGCGGTCGTAGGTCTTGATGCGGGTCTTTTGCATGGTCAGTCCGCGGCGGGCGCCGCCGGGTGCGGTTCTGTTTCCGGGAAACACTCGAACATGAAGCGGTGCAGGATCGCCTGCTCGATGCGCTGTCGTTCACGCGGCGGCAGCGCGATGCGGGCGATCAGGCGGTATTCCTTCTCGCTGGCCGGCTGCAGCGAAATGCGCGGCTCCACCGACGGCGTATCCATCAGCAGCTTGCTTTCCAGCATCGCCATATGGCGGCGGGCGCCTTCCAGATGCGGCGCGCAGGCCTCGTTGGCGATCTCCTGCAACAGGCGTTCCGCCCTGGCCGGACGCACGCTGTACGGCAGCGGGATGGTGATGATGTGCATCACGTAGTCGCCGGTGAAGTTCTCGCGCGCCACCGCCTGCGTCAGCAGCAGGCTGTTGGGGAAGTTCAGCGAGCGGCCAGTGGCCTGGTGTGCATCATGGCGCGGGCCGATCTCGATGATGGTGGTGCTGAGCATCGTGATGTCCATCACCCGGCCGCGGATGGTGCCGATCTCGATGATGTCGCCCAGCTCGTAGCTGCCCGACATCGAACGCACCAGCCCGCCGCCGAGGCACATCAGCAGCTCCTTGGTGGCCACCACCAGCGCCGCGGTGAACGCCACCATCGACAGCGCGATGGTCTGCAGCTCGCGTGCCCAGATGGTGACGAAGCCGGCCAGCCCGATGATGATCAGCGCGTTGCGGATGTTGATCATCCAGCGGCGGCGGGTATCCACCGGCACACGCGGGTTGGCCGCAATGGTGCGTACGATGCTGCCGTAAACCAGCAGCAGCACCACGACCAGCACCGCGGAGCGGAAGAAGTCCGAACCGTAGCTGTGGAACAGCGAGACGAGCCAGGCGGGCATCAGTGCATCCCCCGTCATCAATCGTTCAGTTTCACCGCGTGTTCACGCGTTTCGTGGAACACAATGTCCGGCCAGCGTTCCTGCGTCAGCGCCAGGTTGACGCGGTTGGGCGCCAGATAGGCGAGGTTGCCGCCGGCGTCGGTGGCGATGTTCATCACCAGCGCGTCGCTGAATTCATCCAGCTTCTTGCGGTTGTCGCAGCTGAACCAGCGCGCCGACCAGATATTGGACGACTCGAACACGGCATCGACACCGTATTCTGCCGCCAGGCGGGAGGCCACCACTTCAAACTGCAGCACGCCGACCGCGCCGAGGATCAGGTCGCCACCGCTGTGCGGCTTGAACACCTGCACCGCACCTTCTTCGCCCAGCTGTTGCAGGCCTTTTTGCAGCTGCTTCAGCTTCAACGGGTTCTTGATGCGCACGCTGCGGAACATTTCCGGGGCAAAGAACGGGATGCCGGTAAAGGTAAGTTCTTCGCCGGAGGAGAAGCTGTCGCCAATCTGGATGTTGCCGTGGTTGGGGATGCCTATGATATCGCCGGCAAATGCCTCTTCCACGATCTCGCGGTCGTGCGACATGAAGGTCACCACCGAGCTGGCGGCAATGTCACGGTTCAGGCGCAGGTGCTTCATCTTCATGCCGCGTTCGAAGCGGCCGGAGCACACGCGCAGGAAGGCGATGCGGTCGCGGTGTTTCGGGTCCATATTGGCCTGGATCTTGAACACGAAGCCGGAGAACTTGCCTTCGGTCGGCGCCACGTCGCGCACGGTGGCGTCACGCAGCTGCGGCGCCGGCGCCCAGTTGATCAGCGCGTCCAGAATCTCGCGCACGCCGAAGTTGTTGATCGCCGAGCCGAAGAACACCGGGGTCAGTTCGCCGGCGAGGAATTCGTCCAGATTCCACTCGTTGGAGGCGCCCTTGACCAGTTCGATCTCCATGCGCAGCTGTTCCATTTCCAGCGGGAACAGCTCGTCCAGACGCGGGTTGTCGATACCCTTGATGATCTCGATGTCGCTGATCAGCTTCTCGCTGCCGGCTTCGAACAGGATCACCTCGTCGGACAGCAGGCTGTACACGCCGCGGAAAGCCTTGCCCATGCCGATCGGCCAGGTGATCGGCGCGCAGCGGATCTTCAGCACGCTCTCGACTTCGTCCAGCAGCTCCAGCGAATCGCGCACTTCACGGTCGTACTTGTTCATGAAGGTGACGATCGGGGTGTTGCGCAGGCGGCAGACGTTGAGCAGCTTGATAGTCTGCTCTTCCACGCCCTTGGCGGCGTCGATCACCATCAGTGCGCTGTCCACAGCGGTCAGCACGCGGTAGGTGTCTTCGGAGAAGTCCTGGTGACCCGGGGTGTCCAGCAGGTTGACGGTGTGGTCGCGATAGTCGAACTGCATCACCGACGACGCCACCGAGATGCCGCGCTGCTTCTCAATTTCCATCCAGTCGGAGGTGGCGAACTTGCCGCCTTTCTTGCCCTTCACCGTACCGGCCATCTGGATCGCGCCAGAGAACAGCAGCAGTTTTTCGGTCAGCGTGGTTTTACCGGCGTCGGGGTGGGAGATGATGGCGAAGGTGCGGCGACGGGCAACTTCATCGGCAATGCGGATCAGT
Organism: Vogesella indigofera; assembly: GCF_003633895.1. Lineage (GTDB taxonomy): Bacteria > Pseudomonadota > Gammaproteobacteria > Burkholderiales > Chromobacteriaceae > Vogesella > Vogesella indigofera. Next base: position 564,683 of record NZ_RBID01000011.1, on the reverse strand, counting down.
TCGGCGGACATGGCTTCCAGTAGGGCAAAGATTCGAAAAAACAGGCGATTGTACTGGATTTTGGCCGGCTTTTGCGCGCCGGCATACGCCGCTGCGGCCAACCTTGCTGGCAGCGAGGTCGGATTTTGCGCTGCAACGCGGTACAATCGATGATCGTTTGTCCTGAAATGAAGGCAAAACCATGTTCACTGGCATTGTGCAAGGCATGGCGCGCATCGTCGCCATCGAAGAAAAAACCGCATTCCGCAGCCATCGGCTGGCACTGCCGGCCGCGCTGCTGCCCGGCCTGCAGATCGGAGCCTCAGTTGCGCACAACGGCTGCTGTCTGACGGTGACCCGCATCGACGGCGAGGAAGTCAGTTTCGACCTGATGGCGGAGACCCTGCGCCTGACCAACCTCGGCACGCTGCAGGTCGGCGACCTGGTCAACGTCGAGCGCGCCGCGCGCTTTGGCGACGACATCGGCGGCCACGCGATGTCCGGCCACATCATGGCCACCGCCACCGTCACCGAGGTGATCAGCAGCCCGGACAACCGCACCGTCTGGTTCCGCCTGCCGGCTGCGCTGACCAAATACGTACTGAAAAAGGGCTATATCGGTATTGACGGCTGCAGCTTGACCATCGGCGACGTGTCGGGTGACACCTTCTGCGTGCACCTGATCCCGGAAACGCTGCAGCGCACGCTGATGGGCGTGCGCCAGGCCGGCGACATCGTCAACATCGAGATCGACCCGCAGACACAGGCCATCGTCGACACCGTGGAACGGGTGCTGGCGGCGCGGGCATGACGCGCTGCGGCCAACGTTGGCCGCAATAAACAGATTACAGGCGCGCGGACGCACACCGCCCGCGCATGAATGCAGTTACGCAGCAAGTCTGGCACGCAGGGCGTGCGGGAGAACACAGCATGAGCATTTCCCCGGTTCAAGAAATTATCGCCGACATCAAGGCCGGCAAGATGGTGGTCCTGATGGACGCCGAAGACCGCGAGAACGAAGGCGACCTGGTGATGGCCGCCGAGCACGTGACGCCGGAGGCGATCAACTTCATGGCCAAGTTCGGCCGTGGCCTGATCTGCCTGACGCTGACCGAAGAGCGCTGCAAGCAGCTGAACCTGCCGATGATGGCGACCAACAACGGCACCAGTTTCGGCACCAATTTCACCGTGTCGATTGAGGCCGCCGAGGGCGTCACCACCGGCATTTCCGCCGCCGACCGCGCCCACACCACACTGGTAGCGGTGGCGCGCGATGCGCGGCCGACCGACATCGTGCAGCCCGGCCACGTATTCCCGCTGAAGGCACAAAAGGGCGGCGTGCTGGTGCGCGCCGGCCATACCGAAGCCGGCTGCGACCTGTCACGACTGGCCGGACTGGAACCGGCGTCGGTGATCTGCGAGATCATGAACGACGACGGCACCATGGCGCGTCTGCCGGAACTGCTCGAATTCGCCAAGGAACACGGCCTCAAGGTCGGCACCATCGCCGACCTGATCCACTACCGCAGCCGTACCGAGTGCTTTGTCGAGGAAGTCGGCCAGCGGCTGGCGGAAACGCCGTTCGGCGCCTTCCAGCTGCACGTGTTCCAGGACGTGCTGACCAAGGCAACGCACCTGGCGCTGGTTTGCGGCCAACCGCACGCCGACCGGGAAACGCTGGTGCGCGTGCACGAGCCGCTGTCGGTGATGGACCTGCTCGACCCGATGGGCGGCCAGCACAGCTGGACCATCCCCAACGCGCTGGAAGAAATCGCGGAAAAGGGCTGCGGCGTGGTGATCCTGCTGCACCGTCCGGAATCCGGCGCCGACATCCTGGCGCGCGCACTGCCGGAACAGGCGGAGAGCACCGTCCGCCAGCGCTGGGACAGCAAGACCTTCGGTATCGGCGCGCAGATGCTGCGCGCGCTGGGCGTGGGCAAGATGAAGCTGATGGCCTCGCCGATCAACCTGCCGTCGATGACCGGTTTCGGGCTGGAGGTCACCGGCTTTGTCCAACCTGAACACGTGCACGTCGATTTGGATTAAAATACGCCCCTTTTCGTGATTGGCTTTCGCCGCAAGGAGAACCGGATGCTGGACCAAGTAAACCGTATTGCCCCCGACCTGTCTGCCAACGGCCTGAAAATCGGCGTCGTCATGGGCCGTTTCAACGACGTGGTATGCCATGGTCTGCGCGATGCGTGCTTGTCCGAGCTGGTGGCACTGGGCGTGAACCCCGCCGACATCACCCTGGCCACGGTGCCGGGGGCGCTGGAGGCACCACTGGTGCTGCAAACCATGGCCAAGTCCGGCCGCTTTGACGCGCTGATCGCACTGGGCGCGGTGATCCGCGGCGAGACCTATCACTTCGAGCTGGTATCCAACGAATCCGGCGCGGGCGTCACCCGTGTCGGTCTCGATTTCGACATCCCGATCGCCAATGCCATTCTGACCACCGAAACCGACGAGCAAGCCGAAGTGCGCATGTCGGTGAAGGGGCGTGAAGCCGCGCAGGTGGCGGTCGAAATGGTCAATCTGCACAAGACCCTGCGTGGCTGAGCCGCGCCTGTTCTTTAAATAAAGGAAGCCGTACATGAAAACCGCACGCCGCCGTGCCCGCGAATACGCTGTCCAGGGCATTTACGAGTGGCAGCTGAATGCTGACCGTCCCGCGTCGCTGATCGAAAAACACCTGCGCGAGAATGATTACTTCGTCAAGGCCGACGAAGCGCTGTTCCGCGAAATCCTGTTCGGCGTACTGCGCGACGTGACCGAGCTGTCCAAACGCCTGCAGCCGTACTACGACCGCGACGAACAGGAAGTCAGCCCGGTCGAGCGCGCCATCCTGCTGATGGCCGCCTTCGAGCTGTGCTCGCACCCGCAAACGCCGTATCCGGTGATCATCAACGAAGCCATCGAGATCGCCAAGACCTTCGGCGGCACCGACGGCCACAAGTTCGTCAATGGCGTGCTGGACAAGTTTGCCGCCGACGTGCGCGCCGATGAAGTGCAGGCCATCCGCAGCCGTCGTCAGGGTGCCTGAGCGCTGCTTGCTTCCATGTCACACCCGCCACGGCGGGTGTTTTTATTTGTCACGCCATGAATGAATTCGAACTGATCCGCCGTCACTTCACCCAGGCCGCGCCGGATGCCGTGCTCGGCGTCGGCGACGATGCCGCCATCGTGCGCCCCAGCCCCGGCCACGACCTGCACGTGTCGGTGGACATGTTGGTGGCCGGGCGTCACTTCTTCCCCGATGTCGATCCCGAGGCGCTGGGCCACAAGACGCTGGCGGTCAACCTGTCCGACATGGCGGCGATGGGCGCCACGCCGCGCTGGGCGGTGCTGGCGCTGGCACTGCCGCAGCTGGACGGTGCCTGGGTGGAAGCCTTCGCGCGCGGCTTTTTCGGGCTGGCCGCAGAGCACGGCGTCAGTATCATCGGCGGCGACACCACCCGCGGCCCGCTGACGCTGTCGGTGACCATCTTCGGCGAAACGCCGCAAGGCCAGGCGCTGCGCCGCGATGCAGCACAGGCTGGCGACGACATCTGGGTGTCCGGCGAACTGGGACTGGCGGCCGCCGCACTGCAACAGCGCCTCGGCCGCCTGAGCCTGGATCTGCCACCCGAATGCCGCCGGCAGCTGGAATGGCCGCAGCCACGGGTGGCGCTGGGCCGGGCCTTGCTCGGCATCGCCCATGCGGCACTGGATGTTTCCGACGGCTTTGCCGCCGACCTGCACCATATTCTCGATCGCTCCGCCTGCGGCGCCGAGGTCTGGCTGGACGCCTTGCCGACCCATCCGGCCCTGCACGGCGCCCGCGCACAGCTGCTGTCCTGCATTGCCGCCGGTGGTGACGACTACGAGCTGTGCTTCACCGCCAGCCCGGCACGGGCCGCCGAGGTCGAGGCTGCGGCACGCCAGGCCGGCGTGACGGTGACCAAGGTTGGCCGCATCGTGACCGAGCCGGGTTTGCGGCTACTGGATGGTCACGGCACCGCCGTGACACTGGAAAGACTGGGCTATGACCACTTCGCGTAAACCGGATCGCGCCTTTTTGCTGGCGCGCCCGGCGCACTTCCTGGCACTGGGCTTTGGCAGCGGCCTGATCACACCCGCGCCCGGCACCTGGGGCACACTGGCGGCGTTGCCGCTGGCCGCACTATTGCTGTGGCTGGGCGTCAGTGGCGGGGCGCTGGCACTACTGACGCTGCCGCTGTTCCTGCTCGGCATCTGGTTGTGCGACGTCACCAGCCGCGCGCTGGGTGTCGCCGATTCCGGTCATATCGTGTGGGACGAGATCGTGGCGATGCTGCTGGTGCTGGCGCTGGTGCCGGCCACGCCACTGTGGTGGCTGCTGGCTTTTGCCGCCTTCCGTCTGTTCGACATCGTCAAGCCGTGGCCGATCCGATGGCTGGACCGCCACGTGCACGGCGGCTTCGGCGTAATGCTGGACGACGCCGTCGCCGCGCTGTTTGCAACACTATTGTTACGACTGATACAGCCGCTGCTATAGAAATCTTGTTATCACTATGACATATCCGTAATATGCCAAAACTTTTTCTCGGGTTACGGATATGCAGAACGTGCTTGATGATGGCCTGCTGACGCTACTGCACACTGCGGCCGCGCCCTGGCTGGTACTCGATGCGCAACAGCGGCTACGCGCCTGCAATTCCGCGGCCGGGCAATTGCTGGGCGAGGCGGCCAGCGTCGGCATGGCGCTACCGCTTGCCCGGGCCGGCGAGTGGCAGGGCGCGCCACTGCCGGCAGACATGCTGCCCTGCCAGTTGGACTCGCGCCTGTTCGGCCTGCTGCCCGGCCCGCAGGCAAACACGCTGACCGCCTACCGGCTGGTGCCACTGCAGGACTGGCACGAGCAGGAGCAGAAGCGCCGTCAGCGCGAACACTATCTGCAAATTCTCTCCGATCTGGCTGCCTCCAGCGAGAAAGACCGCCTGCACCGGCTGGACAGCGCACTGGCCGCCGGCGCGGCGGCGCTGGGCATGGAAATCGCCTTTGTCGCCCAGCGCAAGGCCACGCAACTGGAAATCATTGCCTGCCACGCCGGCAATGATCTGAGTCGCGGCAAGTCCCTGCCGCTGGACCTGACCTATTGCGAACGCACGTTGCAGAACGGCCAGCTGCTATGCCTGCCCGACGTGCTGGAAACAGCACTGGCCGACAGCGCCTGTTACCGCGAATTCCGCTTCCGCGCCTACATCGGCATACCGCTGCTGGTGCAGGGCCGCATCTTTGGCACGCTGGCGTTCTGCGCCGGCGCACCGCGCGCACCGTTTTCCAGTGCCGACACCGAGTTTGTGCAGCACCTGGCGCGCTGGACGGCGGTCGTGGTGGAGCGCAAGCTGGCCGCCGACGAGGCGATGCAGACCCAGCAGGCGATGGAGGAACAGCTGGGCTGGCTGCGACTGGCGGGGCAGGTGGCCCGTTTGGGGCACTGGAGTTATGCACCGCAGGACGGACAGGTGTCGCTGTCGCAAGAGGCCTGCCGCCTGCTGGCCGTCGAGCCGCGCCCGCTGTTGCCGCTGGTGGAGGTGGAGCGCCGGATGCTGGTGCAGGATCGCCAGCGCTGGCGCGATGCGCTGCAGCACAGCCTGCAACAGCGCACGCCACTGGCCGTAGAAGTGCGCCTGCGCCACGGCGACAGCGGCTACGGCTGGCTGGCGCTGCGCGCGCAAGTGGTGGAGCGCGAGGGCGAGCCGCTACTGTTTGGCGTGCTGATGGATGTCACCGACGCCAAGGAATCGCAACAGCTGATCCAGTATCAGGCCTCGCACGATGCGCTGACCGGCTGCATCAACCGCACCCTGCTGTTCGACCGGCTGGGGCAGGAGATCCGCCGCGCGGAACGTCTGCACCAGCAGTTTGCGGTGATGTTCGTCGATCTGGATCGCTTCAAGCAGGTCAATGACCGCTACGGTCATGCCGCCGGCGACAAGGTGTTGCAAACCGTGGCCGACCGGCTGATGGCCCTGCTGCGCCGCTCCGACACCGTGGCGCGGGTCGGGGGTGACGAATTCGTGCTGCTGATTCCGCAGGTCAGCGACGAGCTGACCCTGGCGACGCTGGCACGCAAGGTGGAGATGGCCATCGACCGGCCGGTGCGCGATGAGGGCGCGCTGTATCGCGTCTCCGCCAGCATCGGCGTGGCAATGTATCCGGAGGATGGCGACGAGCCGGAACTGCTGCTGCGCGCCGCCGACCGCAAGATGTACTCCGACAAGTCGCACACTGCGCACCACTGAGACGACACCGTCAGTCCAGGGCGACCAAGGTTGGCCGCAAACGAAAAAATCCCCGATGCAGGCATCGGGGATTTTTCATGTCGACTTATTCAGCGCGTGGGGCACGGCTACCGCTGTAGCTGCTGCCGCCACCACTGCCGCTGCGGCGTGGACCGCTGCTGCTGCGACCGGCGTAACCGCCACCGCTACCCGGCTTGCGATCACCGTAACCACCGCCGCTACCACGACGCGGGCCGTTGTTGCGGGCACCGGCCGGACGGCCTTTTGGCGGACGACGGGTCGGCTCCAGGCCTGGGATCACGGCTTCGGTCAGCGAACGCTTGATGTACTGCTCGATACGGCGCACGCGGTGGAATTCGCGCGATTCGGCGATGGTGATCGCCACGCCGCTACGGCCGGCACGACCGGTACGACCGATACGGTGCACGTAGTCTTCCGCCTGTTTTGGCAGGTCGTAGTTCACCACCAGGCCGATGGCCGGCACATCGATACCGCGAGCGGCCACGTCGGTGGCAACTAGGATCTTGATGCGGCCGCGACGCAGGTCGTTCAGGGTGCGGTTACGCCAGTTCTGCGGCATGTCGCCGTGCAGGCAGGCAGCGGAGTAGCCCATGTCCGACAGCTTGTCGGCGATTTCTTCGGAACCGATCTTGGTGGCGCTGAACACGACCGCCTGTTCAAAATCGGATTCTTTCAGGATGGCGTCCAGCAGACGGGCCTTGTGGGCATTGTCGTCGGCGTAGAGCAGGTGTTCTTCGATGCTGCCGCCGTCTTCTTTGCGGGCAATCTCGATACGCTGTGGCGAGCGGGTCATCTTCTCGGCCATGCGGCCAACGGTACCGTCCAGCGTGGCGGAGAACAGCAGGGTCTGGCGATCGGCCGGGGTGGCGGCAACGATGGTTTCGATGTCTTCGATGAAGCCCATGTCCAGCATGCGGTCGGCTTCGTCCAGAATCAGCATTTCCAGGCGGGAGAAGTCAACACGGCCGGAGCGCATGTGATCCATCAGGCGACCTGGAGTGGCGACGATGATGTCGACCGGACGCGACAGGGCGCGGGTCTGGAAGCCGAACGAAGCGCCACCAACCAGCGTCACGGTACGCAACCAGCGCAGGTGTTCGCCGTAAACCTGGGCGTTCTTTTCTACCTGGGAGGCCAGTTCGCGGGTCGGGGTCAGTACCAGAACACGCGGGCCATTGCCGGAACCTTTGGAGCGTTCGCCCATTTTGGTCAGGGCTGGCAGCAGGAAGGCGGCGGTCTTGCCGCTACCGGTCTGTGCCGATACCAGCAGGTCCTTGCCCAGCAGGGCGGCAGGAATGGCTTCAGCCTGAACGTCGGTCGGGCTTTCGTAGCCGGATTTGGTCAGTGCTTGAACGATAGGTTCTGGGAGTCCGAGATCGGAGAAATGCATGGTGATCCTTTCAGTCCGGCTTATGGCCGGTGCGTTAGCCCGCTAAGGGTTACAGGTCATCGAACCAACCTGACAAAGCGGCGAACTGCAGTCCGAACGGAAAGGACGAGGCGAGAAACGAAGCCAAAAACGGTCAGATACGATGAAATCGTGGAAGCTGGCGGCGCGGGTGTTTCCGCTCAGCAAATCAGGAAAGGGCGCATTCTATGGAAATTAATTACGCTTGGCAAGCGTTTTCTGCGAACAACAGCGGCAAGTAGCTGATTTTTAATTGTGCTGCACCGCAACAACCGAAAAAATCAGTACCAAGAAGCCAGCCAGGACAGGCTATCCGCCGTGCTGGTGGCCGGTTTGTATTCGGCGGCGCACCATCCGGTATAGCCAAGCTGGTCCAGCAAGGCAAAGATTTGTGCCAGCGGCAGCTCGCCGGTGCCGGGCTCGTGGCGGCCGGGGCAGTCGGCAAACTGGATGTGGCCGGTCTGCGGCAGGTACTGCGCCAAGGTATCGGCCAGGCCCAGCCGCATCCGCGCCAGATGGTAGAGATCCAGCTGCATGCCGACATTGGGGTGCGCCGCCTCGGCCAGCACTGCGGCCAACTCAGCCGGCGTACTCACCAGAAAACCGGGCATGTCGAGATTGTTGATCGCCTCGCAAGTGACGCGGATACCATGCACCGCCAGCCGCTCGCCAGCCAAAGCAAGGTTGGCCGCAAGGGTCTGTCGCGTCAGCGCCGCGTCCTGCTGCGCGTCGAAGCGGCCGGCCAGCACATTGACCATCTGCACGCCCAGCACCTGCGCGTAGTGTTCGCCCTCGGCCAGCGCCGCCATGAATTGCGCGGTGCGCGCCGGGTGACTGGCCAGACCGCAACCGCCGGCCATCAGGTCGCCGGCCGGCAGGTTGATCAGGATGATGTCGACCGCGGCCGCCGCCGCGGCATCGCGCAACAGCGGCGCCGGATAGTCGTAGGGAAACTGGATCTCGACCGCGTCAAAACCGGCGGCCGCGGCAGCGGCGAAACGCGCCGGCAACGGCAGCTCGGTAAACAGCAGCGACAGATTGGCGGCAAAACGCGGCATCTCAGCGCACCTCGCTATCGGGCAGATAGCAGGCTATCACCGTGCTCAGGTCCTGCTCGGCATAGCCGGCCGCGGCATGGCGGGCCATCAAGTCGGCCGCGAGGCTGGCCAGTGGCAGCGTTGCATCGTGCTCGGCCGCCAGCTGACGCGCATTACCGAGGTCCTTGAGCAGGGTAGCCACCTTCCACTGCAGCGGCAGATACTGGCGTTGCGCCATGCGTGGCGCCAGGATCTGGAACGGCAGCGAATCGGCAAAGCCGCCGGCCAGCGCCGCCGGCAACAGGCTGGCGTCGATACCGGCCGCCTCCGCCAGTTGCACCGTTTCGGCGATCAGCATCGCATTGCTGGCCACGATCAGCTGGTTGCAGACCTTGGCAACCTGTCCGGCACCATGGCCGCCGATGTGGCTCAGCCGCTGCGACAGGCAGGCGGCAAAGGGCTGCAGGCGGGCGACATCCGGCGCCAGGCCGCCGGCCATGATCACCAGCGTGCCGTTTTCCGCGCCGCGCACACCGCCGGACACCGGCGCATCGACCCAAGCGGCACCGTGCTCGGCCGCCTGCTGCGCCAGCTGCCGGGTCAGCGCCGGCGACGTGCTGGAGAAGTCGACCAGCAGCTGGCCGGGGCGCAGCTGCGCACGGATGCCGCCCTCCGCCTGCCATACCGCCCGTACCGCCTCGTCATTGGCCAGGCAGAGCATGATGATGTCGCTGCCGCGCACCAGCTCGCCAAGGTTGGCCGCAACCACGGCACCCGCGGCGCGCAGGCTGTCGGCCTTGGCGGCGGAACGGTTCCATACCGTCAGCGAATGCCCGGCCGCCAGCAGGCGCCGGCACATCGGCACTCCCATCAGCCCCAGTCCGACAAAGCCCAGAGTTGTCATCGCTTGCTCCCTGAATCCGGCATCCGCCACGCGAAAAAAAGCCGGCACGAGGCCGGCCACAAAGCACTTTGTAAAACAAGGGAAGGATGCTTGCACAATCCAGTGCGCAGGCGTCCGCGCCTAGCATTGCAAGCAACTTTCAGCGCAACGACGAGCTTACCCGCTTTCAGATGACATCACAATGCGGCGTCGTAGTGACAGGCTTTCCGCTACAATCGCGCCTTTTTTCCGGAGCCACCCCGTGACTGTTCCGTTTCATCCTGTTCGTTATGCTGCCAGCCGGCCATGGGCCAAGCGGGTGGCGCACCTGTTTGAACATGGCGGCAAGAGCGCTGTCGCCGACTGCGACGCCTTGCTGCGTCGCACCTTGCAGGCGGCCCCCGGCGGCGTAGGGCTGGATGCGACACGGCAGGAGGCCGAGGGGTTGCTGGCTCAGGCGTATGGCCACTTCGTGCGTCACGGCCGCCAGTTGCTGCTGTGCGATGCGGCACTGGGCGCCGCGCTGGCGGCGACACATCCGCCCAAGGCACTGCCGGCGGCGCCAACCCTACCGCTGGCGGCGTGCTTCATCGCGTTGCCCGATGACTGCGGCGCCTACGTGCACAGTGACGAGGAGGGCACCTGGCAGGTGCTGATGCTGGCCGCCGGCTTTGCGCAGGGAAACAGCGCTTGGTGGCAGCAAAACGCCGAGGTGCTGGCGCTGACCTTGCGTGGCGGTGACAGCCTGCAGTTGCCGGACATCCCGGCGGTGCAACCATGGCGCGCGGCACTACTGAGCCTGTTCAACCACCTGGCACTACTGACGCAGCCGCGCTGCCAGCTGGCTGCCGCCAGCAGTCCGGCAGAGCAGGCCGAGGCCTTGCGCCGCGGCGAGCTGCCGGTGCGCCGGCTGTTGTGGGAGGGAGAACTGGTGCAGTCCGACCCGTACGGCAAGGAAGGGTACTGGCGGCGGCAGGCGAGCGGCGCTGCAGAACGCCTGGTGTGGGTGCCGCCACGCTGAACCCGGCACCCGCCGCCGACATGCCGGCGGCGCGGGGTGCGGCCATCAGCGCTACAGGAACTGGCTGATCAGGCTTTTCAGGGTGCCGATGTCGAACGGCTTGTCGCAGATGGCAGACACGCCGGCTTCTTCGACTGCGGCCAACCTTTGCTCGTCCTGCTCGCCGGACACCATCAGGATGGGCACCGAAACCAGCTGGCTGCTGGTGCGGATATGCTCGATCAGCTCGCGACCATCCATCTCCGGCATGTTGTAGTCGGTGATGATCAGGTCGAAATAATTGCCGGCCGCCAGTAGCCCGACCGCGCTGCGGCCGTTGTCGGCCTCGGTGATCTCGCAAAAACCGAAGCGTTCCAGCACGCTGCGCATGAAGCTGCGCGACACGGTGCTGTCGTCGACCAGCAGGATCTTCTTCGCGTACAGATCCAGCGATTCCAGCTCGCTGCGGGTGTCTTCGACATTGAGGTAATCGAGCGAACTGCTGATCGCCTTGTCCAGCTGCGCCGGGGTAAACGGCTTGGGCAGAATCGCCATCGCGCCGGCCTGGCGGATCGCATCCAGCTGCTGCGGTCGCGTTTCGCTGGAAACCAGCACGAACGGCATCTCGCGCACCCGCTCATCGCCGCGCATCGCCATCACCAGCTCGGCGCCGGTCATGTCCGGCAAGTACATCGCGCTGATCACGATGTCCGGCAACGGCGGCAGATGGATGCGCGCCAGCGCCTCGGCGCCGCTCTCGACGCGATCGACCCGCTCGATGCCCAGTTCCTGCAGATGATGCTGGATGATCTGTCCTTGTGCCCGCGAAGGCTCCACCAGACAGACCGTCAGGTGACACATGTCGAAAAGCATAGTCATTACCCGTTACACAGTGTGCCCCAGCATAGACGACCGCCGCCGGTGGCTGTCAATTGGTAATCCGCACATTATTGATGCATGACAGCCTGCTGCTCCAGCCACTGGCAGAAGGCATTGATGGCGGTATCGTCGATCGCGGCGCGCGGTGCAATCCAGCAGTAATCCCGCACCGGCACAATCGGCAGCGACAGCGGCGCCACCAGCCTCCCGGCATCGATCTCGCGCTGCGCCATCGGCAGCGGCCCCAGTACCACGCCCAGCCCGTCCAGCGCCGCCTGCAGCGCCAGCGAAAAGCGGTCGAAATGCAGCCGGCTGGCCGGCTTCAGCTCCGGCACCGCCGCCAGGGTCAGCCAGCGCTGCCACGCCGTTGGCCGCGTATCGGCGTACAGCAAGGTGTGCTGCGCGAGGTCGGCCGGACTGGTGAGCGGTATCTTTTCCAGCAATGCGGGATGGCACAGCGGCAGTTCCCATTCCTCCAGGAACGGCTTGGCGAGATGGCCGGGCCAGTCGCCGGGGCCGCGGCGGATGGCGATGTCGAACGGCGTGTCCAGCCGACTGATGTCGCGATCGGAGGTGACGATGTGCAGGTCGATGTCCGGATGGCGGGCACGAAAATCGGCCAGTCGCGGCAGCAGCCAGTACATGGCGAAGGTCGGCGTCGAGTTGATCGACAGTCGGCGCTGGCGATCCGGCTGCAGCAGCTGCGAGGTGGCGTTGGCGATCAGGTCCAGGCCATCCTGCACCTGCACCAGGTAGCGCCAGCCAGTGTCGGTCAGCTTGACGCGACCGCCGGTGCGCTCGAACAGCTGCACCCCCAGCCAGTCCTCCAGCTGCTTGATCTGCTTGCTCACAGCACCATGGGTAACATGCAGCTCGTTGGCCGCGGCAGAAAAGCTTTCCAGCCTTGCTGCCGTCTCGAAAATACGCAATCCGTTAAGGGGAGGGTAGGCATTCATGGTGTGATTATATCTCACAGGCAATGTTGCGATTACTCGTTTGTGCTCACCCGAGGAACGGCGTAATCTTTCACCATCCCGACCGGCTGTCATTGTCCCGATGCGGCCGGGTGGTTGCCGGCAGACATTCACCCGCTGTCGACAGACTAACTTGCACATAACCCCAGCAAAAAGGTCCCAAGCCATGCTAGAAGCTTACCGCCAACATGTCGCAGAACGCGCCGCACTGGGCATTCCACCACTGCCGCTGACCGCCAAACAAGTCGAAGAACTGGTTGAACTGCTGAAGAACCCGCCAGCCGGCGAAGAAGAGACACTGGTTGAGCTGATCACTCACCGCGTGCCGCCTGGTGTCGACGACGCCGCCAAGGTCAAAGCTTCGTTCCTGGCCGCCGTCGCCGAAGGCAGCGTGAAGTCGCCGCTGGTTTCGCGCGAAACCGCGACTAAACTGCTGGGCACCATGCTGGGCGGTTACAACGTCAAGCCGATGATCGACCTGCTGGGCGATGCCCAGGTTGGCGCCATCGCCGCTGAAGGCCTGAAGAAAACCCTGCTGGTATTCGACTTCTTCCACGACGTGCAAGTCCTGGCCGAAGGCGGCAACGCCAATGCCAAGGCCGTGCTGCAAAGCTGGGCCGATGCCGAGTGGTTCACCAGCCGTCCTGAAGTCGCGCAAAAGATCACCGTGACCGTATTCAAGGTGCCGGGCGAAACCAACACCGACGACCTGTCGCCGGCGCCGGATGCCTGGTCCCGTCCTGACATCCCGATGCACTACCTGGCGATGCTGAAAAACACCCGTCCGGACGCAGCATTCACGCCGGAAGAAGACGGCAAGCGCGGCCCGATGCAGTTCATCGAAGACCTGAAGAAAAAGGGCAACCTGGTGGCCTACGTCGGCGACGTGGTCGGTACCGGTTCCTCGCGCAAATCCGCCACCAACTCGGTGGTGTGGGCTACCGGCCAGGACATCCCGTTCGTACCGAACAAGCGCTTCGGCGGCGTGACCCTGGGCGGCAAGATTGCACCGATCTTCTTCAACACCCAGGAAGACTCCGGCTCGCTGCCGATCGAAGTGGACGTGTCCAAGCTGGAAATGGGCGACGTGATCGACATCTACCCGTACGAAGGCAAGATCGAGAAAGACGGCCAGCTGGTCGAAAAATTCAGCCTGAAATCCGACGTACTGCTCGACGAAGTACGCGCCGGCGGCCGTATCAACCTGATCATCGGTCGCGGCCTGACTTCCAAGGCGCGTGAAGCGCTGGGCCTGCCAGCCTCCACCGAATTCCGCCTGCCGAAAGACCCGGCCAATTCCGGCAAGGGCTTCTCGCTGGCACAGAAAATGGTTGGCCGCGCCTGTGGCCTGCCAGAAGGCCAGGGCGTGCGTCCGGGCACTTACTGTGAACCGAAGATGACGACCGTCGGCTCGCAGGACACCACCGGCCCGATGACCCGCGACGAGCTGAAAGACCTGGCTTGCCTGGGCTTCTCCGCCGATCTGGTCATGCAGTCGTTCTGCCACACCGCCGCCTATCCGAAGCCGGTGGACGTGAAGATGCACAAGGAGCTGCCAGCCTTCATCTCCACCCGTGGCGGCGTGGCGCTGCGTCCGGGCGACGGCGTGATCCACAGCTGGCTGAACCGCCTGCTGCTGCCGGATACCGTCGGCACCGGTGGCGACTCGCACACCCGCTTCCCGATCGGCATTTCCTTCCCGGCCGGCTCCGGTCTGGTGGCCTTTGCCGCCGCTACCGGCGTGATGCCGCTGGACATGCCGGAATCGGTGCTGGTGCGTTTCAAGGGCGAGCTGCAGCCGGGCGTGACCCTGCGTGACCTGGTGAACGCCATTCCGCTGTACGCGATCAAGCAGGGCCTGCTGACCGTGGCCAAGGCCGGCAAGAAGAACATCTTCTCCGGCAAGGTGCTGGAAATCGAAGGCCTGCCGGATCTGAAAGTGGAACAGGCTTTCGAGCTGTCCGACGCTTCCGCCGAGCGCTCCGCCGCCGGCTGCACCGTGCACCTGAACAAGGCGCCGATCGTCGAGTACATGCAGTCCAACATCACCCTGATGAAGTACATGATCGCCGAAGGCTATCAGGACGCCCACACCCTGGAGCGTCGCATCAAGAAGATGGAAGAGTGGATCGCCAACGGTGAACTGCTGAAGGCCGATGCCGACGCCGAATACGCCGCCGTGATCGAAATCGATCTGGCCGACGTGAAAGAGCCGATCGTGGCCTGCCCGAACGACCCGGACGACGTGAAGTTCATGTCCGAAGTGGCCGGCACCCCGATCGACGAAGTGTTCATCGGCTCCTGCATGACCAACATCGGCCACTTCCGTGCCGCTTCCAAGCTGCTGGAAGGCAAGCGCGACCTGCCGGTCAAGCTGTGGGTTGCTCCTCCGACCAAGATGGATGCGCAACAGCTGACCAAGGAAGGTCACTACGGCGTGTTCGGCATGGCCGGTGCCCGCACCGAAATGCCGGGCTGCTCGCTGTGCATGGGTAACCAGGCGCAGGTGCGCGAAGGCGCGACCGTGATGTCGACCTCGACCCGTAACTTCCCGAACCGTCTGGGCAAGAACACCAACGTGTACCTTGGCTCGGCCGAACTGGCCGCGATCTGCTCCAAGCTGGGCAAGATCCCGACCGTCGAGGAGTACAAGGCCAACATCGGCATCATCAACGAGAGCGGCGCCGAGGTATACCAGTACCTCAACTTCAACCAGATCCAGGACTACCAGGATGTGGCTGACACCGTAAAAGCCTAAGTCACAGCGGCCAGTGCCGCTTTGTCTGCAGCAAAAAGCCCCGCGGTTGCGGGGCTTTTTTTGTGGTCGGCGACTTGGGAGCGGTGACTTGCGACAGCGGACCAAGGTTGGCCGCAACAGCACCGGCTCGGCGCTAGCGCCAGTTGCCGCTCACCGGCACGCTTCAGCCGGGCCGGCGCGCGGCACTGCTCTGCGCCTGCCACACGCGCAGGTACTTCTCCACCAGCGCGTCCATCACCCGGTCGTCGCTGAGTTTTTTCATCGCCCGCGACAGGCGCTCCGCCAGCTGCTCGTTATTGCAGGCGGAAGCCAGCGCCACGGTCAGGTACAGTTTTTCGCGACTGACCGGCACCGTGGATGCACGCAAGCCCCTGATATTGAGACTGGCGGCATAGGCAAGACCCGGCGCATCCTCGTAAATCAGGTAGTCGGCGCGCCCCAGGCTCAGCATCTGCAGCGCGTTCTTGACGCTGCCGACCTGCTGCAGCTTGAGGTTGATCGCGGCAAACTGGTCGAAAGCCTGGCCAAAACTGTTGTTGACCACGGTGATGCCTTCCTGCCCCTGCAGGTCTTCCCAGCGCTGGTATTGCAGCGGGTGCTGCTGCCGTGTCCAGATCAGGGTCTGCGTATCGCGGATAACCGGCTGCAGGTAGCGCAGGTAGGTCAGCCGCGGCTGCGTCAGGAAGGCGCCGGCGATCAGGTCGATGCGGCCGTTGCGCGCACTCTCCTGCACCCGGCCCCACGGCCCGACATAGCGCACCTCGATCGGGATGCCGATCTCGCGGGCGACCAGTTGCATCAGCTCGGCATTGGCGCCGATCAGCTTGCTGTCGTTTTTCGGGTCTTGCCACAGAAAGGGCGGATACTCGGGATTGCCGGAGGCCACCAGCCGCGTGCACGCCGCATTGGCAAGTGGCGGCAAGCCCAACAGCACACCCAGCAGCAGGGCCGGCCAGCGTCGCGACTGGCATGAGGAAAGGAAACTGTGCAACATGGGTAGCTTTCCTTTCAGGAATATGACGTTTCCGCAGTCTAGAGGCAGGCGCCGACGACTGGCAATAGGCTGTCATTGTAAATGCCGGCAGCCAATAGCGGCGCCAGCTTATAACATGAAACCATGGTCGTCGCGAAGCCGCGCCGCCCTCAACCCGCACCCGGAGTCCCCGATATGAACGACGAAGCCCTGCAACGCCTGCAAAAACTGGTCGACGGCCCGCGCGACGGCGCACTACTGCGCTTCGGCCTGGCCAATGAATACGCCCGCCTGGAACAGTGGCCGCAGGCGATACGCGAGGCGAGGGCGGCGCTGGCCTTCCAGCACGATTATTCCGCAGCGTGGAAACTGCTGGGCAAGGCCCTGCTGGCCGGCGGTGAGCCGCAACAGGCGCTACAGGCCTACCGTGACGGCATCGCGGTGGCCGAGCAGCGCGGCGACAAGCAGGCCGCAAAGGAAATGACGGTGTTTGCGCGGCGCATCGAGAAAACGTTGGCCGCAAGCGACGGCGCTAGCTGACGCTGTGGCGTAGCTGGCGCATCGCGCTGTCGATGCCTTCCACCGTCAGCGGATACATGCGCTCCTGCAGCAGCTGCCGGATCAGGCCGATGGACTGGGTGTAGCCCCAGTGTTCCTGCGGCATCGGATTCAGCCACACCGCGTGCCTGAACTGCGCCAGCAGGCGGCGCAGCCACACCTCGCCGGATTCCTCATTCATGTGCTCGACACTGCCGCCGGGGTAGACGATCTCGTACGGGCTCATGCTGGCATCGCCGACGAAGATCAGCTTGTAGTCGCTGCCAAAGGTGTGGATCAGGTCCCAGGTCGACAGTTTCTGGCCGTGGCGGCGGGCATTGTCTTTCCACACCCCTTCGTAGACGCAGTTGTGGAAGTAGTAATACTCCAGATGCTTGAACTCGCTGCGCACCGCCGAGAACAGCTCCTCGCAGGCGCGGATGTGGTCGTCCATTGAGCCGCCGACATCGAACAGCACCAGCAGCTTCACCGTATTGCGCAGCTCCGGCACCATCTGCAGATCGAGGAAGCCGGCGTTGCGCGCGGTCGCGGCGATGGTGGCATCCAGATCCAGCACCTCGGCGGCGCCTTCGCGCGCGAACTGGCGCAGGCGGCGCAACGCCACCTTGATGTTGCGCGTACCCAGCTCGACCTGGTCGTCAAAATTGCGGAACTCGCGCTGATCCCACACCTTGACCGCGCGCCGGTGGCGCGACGCCTGCTGCCCGATACGGACACCTTCCGGGTGATAACCATAAGCACCGAACGGACTGGTACCGCCGGTGCCGATCCACTTGTTGCCACCCTGATGCCGTTCCTTCTGCTCGGCAAGGCGCTCGCGCAGCGTCTGCATCAGCTTGTCCCAGCCCAGCGCCTCTAGCTGCCGCTTTTCCTCGTCGGAGAGGAATTTCTCCACCTGCTTGCGCAGCCAGTCTTCCGGGATCGCGGTCTGCAGATCTTCCAGCTCCAGCGCCAGACCGTTGAAACAGTGGCCGAACACCTGGTCGAAACGGTCGTAATACTTTTCGTCCTTGATCAGGATGGTGCGCGCCAGATAGTAAAACTCGTCGACACTGCCAAACGCCAGCTGTCGCGACAGCGCCTCCAGCAGGGTGAGGTGCTCTTTTAGCGACACCGGCAGCCCGGCGGCACGCAGGGCATTGAAGAACGGAAGCAACATGACAATTCGCTCGTGACAAATGGAACACAACCGCATAGAGTACAGGCTCTAAACAGTCGTTTGACGGCAACCAGAATGGAGCTTATCACATGCAGCTTGCCGCACACACCGCCGTCACCCTCACCAATCACCTGAGCCAGTTGCGCGATGCGGCCAACCTTGTGCCGTACCCGTCGCTGGCACAGCGTCGGCAGTGGCTGGATGGCCTGGCCCGCCTGTTGCAGCAGCACCAGCACGAGCTGGCGGCCGCCATCAGCGCCGATTTCGGCCATCGCAGCGTGGTGGAAACCCGGCTGGCGGAGGTGTTCCCGACGCTGGCCGGCATCCGCCACGCGCGGCGACAGCTGGCAACATGGTTGCGCCCGCAGCGGCGGCCGGTATCGCTGTGGTTCCAGCCGGCGCGGGCCAGGCTGCTGCCGCAGCCGCTGGGCGTGGTCGGCATCATCGTGCCTTGGAATTACCCGCTGTTCCTGGCGCTGGGGCCGCTGGTGGCGGCACTGGCGGCCGGCAACCGGGCGCTGCTGAAGATGTCGGAGCTGACGCCACGCACCGGCACGCTGCTGGCCACGCTGCTGAGCCGTTATCTCGGCGACGACGTGGTCCGCGTCGTGACTGGCGACGCTGGCGTGGCGCGCGCCTTTGCCAGCCTGCCGTTCGACCACCTGTTGTTCACCGGCTCGACCAGGGTTGGCCGCGAGGTGATGCAGGCTGCGGCGGCCAACCTGGTACCGGTGACGCTGGAACTGGGCGGCAAGTCGCCGGTGCTGGTGGCACCCGGCGCCGACCTGCAGCACGCTGCGCGCCGCATCGTGGCCGGCAAGCTACTGAATGCGGGGCAGACCTGCGTCGCGCCGGACTATGTGCTGGTGCCGCGCCCGCAACAGGCCGCACTGGTTGCGGCATTGCGCGACGCGGCGACGCGCGCCTACCCGACCCTGGCCGACAATGCCGACTACAGCGCCATCATCAGCGTGCCGCACTACGAGCGCCTGCAAGCGCTCGCGGCACAGGTGCAGGCTGCCGGGGCGGTGCTCACCACCATCAACCCCGCCGACGAAACGCCGGCAGCACTCGCCGCCGCCCGCAAGCTGCCACTGACGCTGATCGAGCAGGCGCCGCCGGACAGCAGGGTGCGACAGGAGGAAATCTTCGGCCCGCTGCTGCCCGTCATCGGCTACGACTCGCTGGAGCAGACCGTCGAACTGCTGCGGCAGCAGCCACGGCCGCTGGCGATGTATTTGTTCGACCACGACAAGGCGCGCATTGAGCGGCTGTTGCGCGACACCATCGCCGGCGGCGTCACCGTCAACGACACCTTGCTGCATGTAGCCCAGGAGGCGCTGCCCTTTGGCGGCGTCGGCGCCTCCGGCATGGGCCACTACCATGGTCACGAAGGCTTCCTGACCTTCTCCAAGCTGAAGCCGGTGCTGTACCAGTCACGCCTGAACGGCACCTGGCTGACCGCGCCGCCGTATGGCCATACCGTCAAGCTGCTGTTGCGCTGGATGATCGGCCGATGAAGCTCAGTCGACGCCAGTTACTCGGCTGCGGTATCGCCGGCAGCGTGCTGTTAAGCGCCGGCGGCTACTGGCTGCGACCCGCCGCAGCACCGGGCTTTGTCGCCAGCGAGCAGGACCGGCAATGGCTGCAGCAGCTGGCCCCGGCGCTGCTGGGCGAGCGCGTCGCCTGCGAGCCGGCCACCGTTGCGGCCAACGTGCTGCTGGCCATTGCCAGCCTGCCGCTACCGCTGCAGCAAGAGGTGCGCGAACTGTTCGACCTGTTGCAACAGCCACTGGTACGGCGCTGGCTGGCCGGCATACCCGCAGCGTGGCCGGATGCCAGCCCGCAACAGATCCGCGCCTTCCTGCAGCGCTGGCGGCACAGCCGTTTTGCCTTGCAGCGCAGCGCCTACCAAGCACTGCACAATCTGGTGTATGCCGCCCATTACGGTGCCGCCAGCCAGCAGCACGCCATCGGCTACCGGCTGCCGCCCGCCATTCAAGGATTCCTGCGATGAACAACACCTTGCCCGATCCGTGGCAGGAAGGGCTGGCCAGCGGCTGGCAGGTGCTCGATGCCAGCACGCTCGAGCGCGACCTGGCGCTGGAATGCGACGTGGTCATCGTTGGCAGTGGCGCCGGCGGCGGCATCAGCGCGGAGGTACTGAGCCAGGCCGGCCTGGACGTGGTGATCGTGGAAGAGGGCGCGCTGAAAAGCAGCCGCGATTTCCGCCTGCGCGAAAGCGACGCCTACCCGCAGCTGTACCAGGAGGCGGCCAACCGCCAGACCGCCGACAAGGGCATCACCATCCTGCAGGGGCGCACGGTCGGTGGCAGCACCACCGTCAACTGGACCAGTTCCTTCCGCACCCCGCCCGACACCCTGCGCTGGTGGCGCGAGCAGCACGGACTGCAGCCGCTGCAGGACGAGGCACTGCGTCCGTGGTTCGAGCGCGCGGAACAGCGTCTCGGCATCCGCGACTGGGAGGTCGCCCCCAACGCCAACAACGCGGTGCTGGCACAAGGCTGCGACAAGCTCGGCATCAAGGTTGGCCGCATCCATCGCAATGTCAGCGGCTGCTGGAATCTGGGCTATTGCGGCACCGGCTGCCCGACCAATGCCAAGCAGTCGATGCTGGTCAGCACCTTGCCGGCCGCCCTGCAGAGCGGTGCACGCCTGCTGACACGGGTCGCGGTGACACGGGTACTGGCCAGCCGTGACGGCAAGCGCGCGCTGGGCATCACCGGCGCGGCGCTGGATGGCCCCGGCATTCGCCACACCGGCCGGCAGATCACCGTTCGTGCCCGCCATGTAGTGCTCAGCGCCGGCGCCATCGGCACCCCGGCCATCCTGCTGCGCAGCCAACTGCCGGATCCGTACGGGCTGGTCGGCCGGCGCACCTTCCTGCACCCGGTACTGCTGTCCGGCGCCATCATGCCGCAGCGTATTGACGGCTATCACGGTGCGCCGCAAAGCGTGTACAGCGACCATTTCCTGCACACCCAGCCACTGGACGGGCCGCTTGGCTTCAAGCTGGAAGTACCGCCGATTCATCCGCTGATCTTTGCAGCCACGCTGCCGGGGCTGGGGGATGAGCACGCGCGGCTGATGCGGCAATTGCCATACCTGAATGTCACCCTGGCGCTGCTGCGCGACGGTTTTCACGCCGACAGCTAGGGTGGACAGGTGCGGCTGCGCCGCGATGGCTCGCCGCAACTGGATTATGTGCTGGGCGACGTGGAGTGGCAGGCCGCGCGGCGGGCACTGCTGCAGATGGCGGAAATCCAGTTTGCCGCCGGCGCCCGCGCGGTGCTGCCGGTCCACGAGAACGCCGGGCTGGCCCGCAGTTGGCCGCAGGCGCAGCAGATGATCGCGGCACTGCCGATGCAGCTGCTACGCACCCGCGTGGTCAGCGCCCACGTGATGGGTGGCGCCGCGATGGCCGGCGACGAACGCCAGGGCGTGATCGACCATCTGGGGCAGCACTGGCAGGTTACCGGGCTGAGTGTGATCGACGGGGCGATGTTCCCGACCAGCATCGGCGCCAACCCGCAACTGTCGATCTATGCGCTGGCCCTGCGCGCCGCCGAGGCACTGGCCGCGCAGTTGGCGCGTTAGCCTTAAACGGCGATACGCTAGGCAGACCGGGCCTCTGCGCCGCCGCCGGTAGCACGAAATGACAGCCGGTGCGTACCGGAAAAATCTTGGCAAAACGCAGCGGCATCAATATAATCGCGGCCTGTTGTTGCCCTACGCAACACAAAGGAAGCGTGGCCGAGTGGTTTAAGGCAGCGGTCTTGAAAACCGCCGAAGGTGTGAGCCTTCCGTGAGTTCGAATCTCACCGCTTCCGCCAGAATAAACAAAACACTAATCCCCATTAATACGTGCTAAATAGCTTGAAACCCAAGCTTGGCGCGGATTGATGGGGATTTTTGCTTTTGCTGGCTTCATGTCTTTATGTGGTTTAGTGCGGATTAATGCGCCCCGCAATTGCCCCGCAAAATTTCCGTACCTACCGCACCTGCGATTGTTCCCTTACCCACTCCTGCAACGCCGTCAGCTGCTCGGCGTTTTCGTGACAGGTGAGATAGTTGGCCGCGACAGTGGCGGCAACGTCTTGAGCGGGGACGGCGGCCGCATCAGCAACTCGGGCGGGGTCGGGAAGCTCACCGAGGGCGGGGTCGGGAAGCTCACCGAGGGCGGCGGCATCGTGGTGCACGCGGAAGCCACCAGGCAGAGCAGGGGAATCAGACGGGACATAGACGGGGACCTCCTTGATTATGGTTTCGCCGGCAACGTGTACGGTGCGCACGCGGTCGACGTATTTGGTCAGCACCTGGACTGTGGTCTCGGCCCGCCGCTGGCGGACGATGGCGGCTCTTGCGGTCGCCGAAAGGTTGGCCGCATCGACCTTGGCTTGCTCGTGGCTGGCGCCTTTGATCCAGCCGAAGGCGAGCAGGGTGCCGGCCAGGGCCAGAAGCGCCAGCCAGCGATAGATGATCTGGGGCATGGTTCCCTTTCTGCGGCCTACGCCAGCACCTTCAGCGCCCGCTGGTACAGGGCGATCCGATCTTCCCGGCCATTCTGGCCACCGTTGATGCGACGGGTGATGGTGTCGAATGCGTGCTTGTCTGCCAGAGCGTTCAGATTCTCGTTGTGCCAGAACCACGCGGCAGAACGACATGCCAACTCCGGCTGTTCCAGCAGCTCAGGTTGCGCGATCAGGTCAATACCCAACCCGAAGCCGCACAGCTCGTAGTTGCGCCGCCCGGTGATCTGAATCAGGCCACGGCCGCAATAGCGCTGCCCGTCATCATCGTTCTGTGGCGTGTTGCCGAGACGTGCCGCCAGTCGGCCGGTGTCGTACTTGTCCAGATAATCGCTGCCACCCAGTTCGCGCGTGTAACGCAGCCGGCCAGACTCGTGCCCGACCTGGGCAAGGAATGCCGCGGCACGAAGCGGGGTGATGATCTTGAACTCCGCCATTGAGGCATTGAGTGGGGCAACAAAAAGCCCGGCGCGCGGCCGGGCTTCGGGCATGATGGCTATTAGCTTCTCAACGGTCAGCATCGGCAGTCGCTCCCAGTTTGGCGGACCACACTTTTTCGAACGTGAAGATGGCTCGGCTGCCCATGTGGCCGGAGATCCCGACCATCGCCGCACTCAGTAGCTGGGACAAGCCGGCCCACTCGCACAGGTAGAAGGTGACGATGCCTGCAAAGGCACTGATGGCCAGCTCGCCGATGATCTCGGCCATGCTGATCTTGCCGTCAGCCTTGGCGCGCCGGATGGCGCCGGCCACGCCGCCGAGCAGCGCCAGCGCGAACACCCACAAGTAGGTCAAAAGGCCATACGATGCCGGGCTCTTTGCCGCGGCGTGTGCTGCTTCCTGGATTTCTTGCATCACTCCCCCCTTGGAATGAAAAAGCCCGCCAAGTGGCGGGCCAGAAACAATTTGACCCGCATTGAGCGGGTCATTCGATTTGCGAAGCGCTGATAAACAAGTCGTCCAGCTGTTGATCAGTCAGGTTAAGTTGTTGCGCCATATCCAGCACCATCGGGCTGTTGCGCTTGAATGCCTGCGCATTCTGCCACGCAATAACTGTGAGCTTGTCGGTCGCGGCGTCGGCCATCATTGCTTCCACATTCCCCAGCAATCCGGCGAGGTGGAGCGCAGCCAATGCCTGGTAGCGTGTCACCTCGGATGGAATGTTGGCAGGAATAGCCGCGGCAGTTTTCTGGATCTCTGCAATTTCTTCGGCTGTCAGTTGAACAACGCGCTTCTCGCCAGTTGTTACGTCGAATTCAATGCGCTGCATATCAGTAGCCCTCGATCAGAAGAGAGACGCTGCCGGCGTCGAAGGTGTCAACAGCCGTGGTAGTGGTAAGCCGAATCCGATCCAGCACGCCGGCCAGCGTTTTGTTGCCGACTGTCTTGTTGTTAGTCGCCTCGCCATTACGAATTGTGTCGCCTTCGATTTCCCACACATTCCCTGACTGAAGCCTCATCCGGATGGCGCCGCTAACAGAGGTTGACGTGCCAGACGCACCGCTCAGAAGAATTCCGCTGGTAGAAGACACAGTTACAATGCTGCTGCCTGTTACTGCATTTACGTTGTTGCTGTAGCCCGTATTCTCGATGCCGGATGGTGTGCCAAGCTGCAGCAGGTAGTTGTTGTTGCCGTTGGTACTGACGTTATGGGGCAATACGGTGATGCGCTTTGCCCAGCTCGGGAAGCCGGTCAGGTCGATCACCGTGCCGCTGGTAGTCGCAACTGCAGCCGTAAGCGTCATCCGCTGGCCTACCAGAGGCGTGCCATCAGCCCGGATGTATTGGAACACGTAGACGGTTGTGCCGTCGTAGTAGAGGAAAGCGCGGTCACCAGCAGTCGTGGTGATGGTGGTGCCACCCTGCAAGTTGTTGTTCGTGGCGTGGTGTGCCAGCGTCAGCGCGCCGTCGAAAATCACCTGCATGAACTGGCCGGCGGTCATGGTCCAGGCGCTGATGCCAGTCGTGCCGGTGATATGCACTGTGTTGCCTGTTGCTGAGGCCAGATCGACTGTCGCGGCCGATGCGATGCTTCCGCCAGCGGCAAATTTGAGTACCCCTGTCATCGTCAATCCGGCCTGCACCAAAGACTTCACCCACGCCTTCAGACTGGCAAAAGTTAGCTTCTTCCGGCCAAACAATGCCTCACTGTCGGCAATCGGCAGCTCGTCGGCATCAACCGGCGTGGCCTTGCTGGTGGCGCCGTGGATCTGGGTTTCCACCTTGCTGGCATCCGATACCTGGCGAATGATCGCCGCGTGCGCACGCAGGTAACTGTCAAGGTTTGGCCCGATCGGTTCGCTGCCGCCCGGCGAGTTGTTCGCTGCAGACGGATCGAGATCATCGATAGAGTCTGGAATTGGCATATCTCTCCCCCAAAAAGCAAAAGCCCGCCATTGGCGGGCTATACTTTTGTCATTGTCCCGGCGTTCAGCCGAGAGGAGTTAAATGGAAAACTTCATGCAGAAGGCCATCGGCTTTGCTGGCGCTGGCTTCTTCCTGTGGCTGATCGTGTCGTTCGAACAGTGGCTGATCCAGCTGGCCAAGCGACACTTGCCGCGCGGTAGCCGGATCCGCCGCTGGGTGCTGTGGAGCAGGGCAGACGAGGACTGATCAGCGCTGCGCCTCCTCCAGTGTCAGCAGGCCGGGCACCGATAGCAGGGGCAACCGGCTGGACAGCTGGCCGGCTACCGGCGGTAGCTGGAACTTGGGGTTCAATGCTTTGCTTGCCGCCATGCTTTGAGCACCTTTGCCGACCCCGTAACGTGCCACTTCTCCTAACCTCCCTGGGAACAGGTTCGCAAGGCGCATAAAGTTGCTGTACGTCGGCGATCCTGCCGGCTTGATTGGCGCGTTGTGGATGTTGCCGGCGGCGGTGAGTATCCGGTGATATTGATCCCACCCATCGGCGCCGAACAGGATCTTGCCTTTCTCCGGCCCGATGCGATCCAGCGCAAGACGCAGGCCGGCCACCGTAAAGCTGCCGCCGGTTTCCGCCTGCAGAGTTGCGGCATCCCGCACATACACCTTGGCCGCGTCCCGCAGCGTCGACAATAGCGGCATGCCGCGCTCGGCCTCCAGTGCGGCCAACCCTTTCAGATCGTCCACCTTCATGCTGCCAAGCAATTTTGGCAGTTTCTCCGGCGTGAATCGCCCTTTCAGCACGTCATCCACCAGCGGGTTCGACTCCTGAAAACGGAAGCGATCCGCTGCGGCGGTCCGTGCCTGGCGGAAGGCGGCGGCCAGTTCCTGCTGCTGATCACCGCCGGCGCGCGGCAGGTTACCCGCACCGGCGCCGCCGTAGCCGTCGATGGCATCGGTCAGGTGCTTCTTCACGATGCCAAGCGCCTTGGCTTCTGCCATGTCGCTGGTGCTGGACAGCCGGCCATTGATCGCCTGCAGTCGCTGCAGCGCGGTGCCCATGTCGAACGGCTCCTTGCCACTGGTGGCCTTCTGGAACCAGTTGAGCGTATCCGCCGGCAGCTTGCTGCCCAGCATCTGCTGGTCCAGCTCGATGGTGGCATCGTTCACGAAGCGGTGCGGGTCCAGCGGCAGGTCACGGCCGGCAGCGTTGCGCGCGGCACCGTACAGCTGATCCACATTGCTTTTCAGCATGGCATCGTAGCCGGACAAGGTGTCCTGCAGCCGGTTGCCGAGGTCGTAGTCGGTAGCCTGGCTGGTGCCATCCCGTACCCCTTCCAGCAGTGCCTGGTTGGCGTCCTTGTAGCGGGCGGCCAGCTGGCTGTCGACGGTGTTCAGGTTGTTCTCCGTCCACCAGTCTCTTGCATCGCGGGTCAGCCAGCCTCGGGTCGGCTTGATGCCCAGCTTTTCGAAATCGGCCAGCCGTGCCAGCTGCTCGGTATCCAGGTTGCCGAGGTCTCGCGACTGCTTGCCGGCTTTCACCAGCTGCTGCTGGATGGCACGGGGCAGGGCGTTGAAGTCGATGCCCTTGGCCTGCAGCTGGGTGGTGAGGGTGGTCTCGACCTGCTGCGACGGCGTGAAGGCGCCTTTCACTTTGCGGCCAACGTTACCGAGGCCTCGGCCAAGGGCCAGCCCTGCAGTGCCGCCGGCGGCGCCCGCCGCGGCGTTGATCAGGCGCTGGTCAATGCCGCCAGGCTGCGACACCAGGCCGTAGCCACCGCCGACCAGCGCCGCCTGTTTGTAGGTGCTGGGGTTGATCACGGCGTTGCCGCCTTTCTGCAGTAGCTGCCCACCTTTCTGTGCCAGCTGGCCAACCTTGGTCAGGTCGCGCCCCTTGGTCAGCAACTGCGCGCCGGTGCCCAGCGTCTGCAGTGCCTTGCCGCCGGTGTACATGATGCCAGCTTGCCCCAGCATGTTGCCGGTGATGGCGGCAGGATCGCTCATCAGCTGCTTGTCCGCTTTCTCGTCGCCGCGCACCAGCCCCAGCGTGTCACCGATGCCGATACCGTGCAGGAAGTCGGTTGCGGCCTTGCCGGCGCCGATGATGGCACGCTCCGGCAGGCTGTATTCGTCCAGCAGGTTCTTGTCCGGCTTCGCGTTGTCGATGATCCGCATTGGCTTGCGTGCTGGCTTCTGATCTGTGCCGTCGAAGCGGTCGAACGGGTTGGCCACCGGCGTCTGCTTGGTGTCGAACTGGTCGAACGGATTCATGTTGCCCCCTGTGCGCTGCATGTACGCAGCCGTCTTTGGCCCCCACTGGGCGGTGTTGCCGCCGGCGTGGTAGTAGCCGGCCGCGCGCACCGGATCGCCCTTTGCCCAGCGCATCGCATCCTTGGCCACAATGGCGGCGCCGCGCACGGCATTCTGTGGTGATGCCCACGGATCGAAGCCGGCCTGCTTGATGATGCGTGCCCGGGTTTCCGGGATGATCTGGTAAACCGAGCGCGCACCGGCGGAGCTGACTTGATCCGCGTTGCTACGCTCGCCGTTAACGCGGATGGTGCGCAAGAACCCCGCCATATCCGGCGCAAGGCTTTGCTCCAGCTGGTCATAGCCGGGGTCTCTGAAGCTTCTCATGTCAGCGTCCCATGATTGATGCGGCAGCGCCTTGGCCGTACTTGGCGTCAAACTGCTGTGCCAGGCGAGGGTTCAGCTTGATGTTGCGGCGCAGGTAGTCGACGGCGGATGGCGGAATCGACGCTCCGGCCTGTCGTGGAGGCTGACCGCCGGCAGCCGGTGTCTTGCCTTGCCCTGCGTAGAACTGATCGAAGCCGTTCAGGTGGCCGCGCTCGGCAAGGTACTGCTCGGCGGCGGCGAGCTTTTTCTCGGCCGCGCTGAGGGTTTTGCCGAACTGGTCACGGATGGACTTGTTCACGTTCCCGGATTTGTCGATGCCGGGTAGCGACTGCAGGTATAGCTGCAGGTCGCGATCCGACGTCGAGCCGGAGCCGGCCGGCCGCACTTGTGGTGCGAGACGTGACTGAATGGCCAGCATTTCCTGCTTCTGGTCATCGGTTGTCATCCAGTCTGGCAGCCCCTTGTCCAGCAACCCGCCAGTGGCCTGCTCCTGATTGAGCTGGCCAAAGCGGTTCAGGTCCGTCATGGTGGTGCGCCCTTGTGCAACTTGGTTGCGCAGGTCTTCCAGCTGCTTGTTCGCCTGCTCGTACACCCGCGGCTTCATGGCGTCCGCCTTTTGCGGCGGCAGGTTACTCCAAGGCGCCAACGGATCAGGCGCTTCTGCCGCTGGTGGCGCCTCCGTGGCGATGAACTGCCCGTCGCGCGGGTTGAACACGCCAGCTGGCTTGTAGTCACTGCCGGGGACGTACTGCATCGGCGTCGGTGCGAACGGCGTGAACACCTGCATCGCCTGCTTCCGGTCGACGCCGTTGTCGACCAGGAACTGGTAGTTGCGCTGGGCGTCGGTGGGCTTGCCGCCGGACCCGTATTCTTGCAGCTTGAGGGCGGTTTCCATGTCGCCGGCGCTGGCGTACAGCTCGGCAGCGTTCTTCCAGTAGTCCGCACCCTGTGGCAGCTCAGACAGGCCGCGGCGTAGCGCCGCCTGGCGCTGGCGCTCCTGCTGCTTGGCCTGCCAGTCATCCTTGAGCATGCCAGTTCTGAACTGCTGCACGTTCTCGTCCGATGCGAGATCAAGTGCGCCACGGTAGCCCTGCTGCTGCGCGGCGAGGCCGTGGCCAAGCGACTGACCGAAGTTGCCGCGGTTGTTGGCCAGCATCGCGGCGCCCATGTTGGCCAGCGAAGAGAACAGCGCTTGCTTGTTCTGCTTCTCGTTCGGCGAGAAGTCGAAGTTTGGTGCCGCGGGTTCCGGAGTGCGGCCAACCTCTGGCTGTGCCAGGCTGTAACCGGAGTCGTCCAGCAAGCCCATCAGGGGCGACTTCCCCGCATCGCGGCGGAAGTAGTCGTTCAATTCCATCAGGTTCATATCACCCCCTCAGTGGGTCGTACTGGTTACCCCATTGCACCGGATTCCACGCCGCTCTGGTCACTGCGCCGGGCGTGTAGCTGTAGCCAGCATTGGCCGCCATGGCCGTGGCCGGCGCGGACTGGTAGCTATCAGCATCCAGCAGACCGGCGATACCTCCTTGGCGGCCGTCAGCTTGCGTGGCCGAAGGCCGGCCGCCTGGCACACCGGGCGTTGGGTTGGCCATGGCGTAATCCATAGCCTTGCTGGCCAGCTTCTGCGCAGCCATGCTGCCAAGCGGAGCCAACTGCGACCCGGCCAGGGCACTGCCAAGCGGGCTGACCATGCCGCCGACCACGCTGCGGGCAAACTGCTGCCCCCAGTCGTCAATGGTGTCGGCGGTGAGCGCGGTACCGAGTGTGCCGCCGAGGATGGCGCCGCCAGGTCCCATCAGCATGCCGGCACCGAGCGCACCGAGCTTGTTCAGCGCGCTGGCGCCGGCAGAACCCAGCGCCGTGCCATAGCCGAGCTGCTTGGCTCGGTCGAAGTAGCCGACACCCATCTTGCCCATGGTGTCGCTGATGCCGGTACCGCGGTACCCGGATTCGCGCATGTTGTCGCGCATGCGGCCGAGCGTGCCGGGTGAGATTTCGCCGACACCCTTGGCGTAGCCGAGCTGGGCATTGTTGGTGTCCATCATGGATTTGGCAGCATCGATGTCGCTTTGACTGTTCTGCGATCCAGCATCGTCCGCAGTGTCGCCGGCATCATCGCTTTCCGGCGAGCTGCCGTCGTCGTAGCGGAATTCCAGCAAGCCTGTTGCCGGGTTGCGAGAGTTGGACTTGCGGCCAACCTGATAACGCTCTGGATTGATGCCGGCCTCGCTGAGCAGGCCCATCGCCAGCGGCGCGACCTTGCGCGGCACCACTACCTCACCGTTGGTCAGGTGCGCGAGGCGGGTATCGCCACCCCGGCCGGCGGCGGCCAGCTGTTTGGCTGTCTTTTTCATCATGGCGCCCCTTTAGAACATCCAGCTCAGCATGTCGGAATTACTCATTCCGCCGCTATTGCTACCGCCAATTGCGTTCCATGCGTGATCAAGTAGCGACGACCCGCCAACGTTGGTGCTGCCCAGCGTGCCCAGCAACCCCAGGCCGCCACCAAGCCAGTTGGCCGCATTACTGCCGCCGCTGTTCTGTCGGTTGAACTGGTCGGCGTTCTGCGCCAGCTGCTGTGCATTGCTGGAGCTGCCGAGCATGCCGCTCAACATGTCGTAGCCGGTGTAACCCCAGTTTTTGGCGTTCTGCCAGTCGCTGTAGTTCATGTCGAGCTTGGACTGATCCTGTGCCTGCTTGGCCGCGCCAACGCCTTGCAGTGCCGCGGCGTCGGTGTAAGCCTGGTTGCCGTAGGTTGGCGCCATCAGACCTGCCTGCAGCTGGCGGCCACGTTCCTGCTGGTAGTTGTCGCCATACACCTGGTTGGCCAGCTGGCCGAGCGAGTCGGCGAAGGCGGTATTGTTGGCCTGCTGCACCTCCTGCATGGCGCTGCCGCCATAGGCACCGGCGTTGTTGAACTGCGCCATGGTCTGGGCGCCTGTACCGCGGGCGTAGGCGTCAGACATGCGGCCGGCCATCGCGTCAAAGGTGCCCTTGAGCCACGGATTGCTGTCCGGGCTCATGTACTGGCCGTTCAGCGTGTTCTGTACCATCCCGGCGCCGGCCTGCATCGTCGGATCACCATTCGTCGCGCGATTGGTGATCATGTCCATGGCCTTGTTCTGCTCGCCGGAGAAGTTGGCCAGACGGTCGCCACCGTATTGCTGATAGGGCTGCGACGCCATGTTCCAGCCTTGCTGCATCAGGGCATTGGGCAGGTTCTTGATGTCGGTGGGTGCCTTGCCCCAGCCAACGGTATTGGGCGCGCTGGCGGCCTGGTAATTGCCAGTCAGAAAGCTACTGTTCGTCGCCATGTTCAGTTCCCTGTCAAAGTTCGTTGTTCCTTCCAGGTGCCTGGCTCACCCGCGGCGGTGCAGATCCAGCCACGCAGGATGTATTTGCTGCCGGGAGTGCCCAACTCCTGCGGGTTGCTGTTGCGCACCTCGTCGCCAATACCCCACAGCCCAGCCGTCGGCGCCGCATCCAGTGCCAGCACCGCCACCATGCGGCCACCGGTCAACCGGTTGACTGCGCGGTTGATGTCAGCCAGCAGCATCGTCAACTGGAAGGTCAGTCGTTCCGGCCACTTCTGGTCTGTGGTCTGCGGCAGCATTGGCCGCTCAGGTAGCTGGTTCATTCGCTGCCGTCCTCCTGGAACTGTGCCGCCAGCGCCATGATTTCCATGTCGCCAGAGGTGGTGATTTGCAGCCGGTGCCAGCGGGCAGACCACAGCGCGTCAAACTTGCCGCTGTTCAGTGCGGAGCTCTCAACTTGGATCGGCATCGCATCCAGCGTGTCATGCACCAGGTGATCCAGCTCGGCACTGGCCGGCGCTGTAATGAAGCGCGGCCGCACTCTGGTCAGCGTGGTGAAAACCTCGTCGTCACCAAGATCGCCGGTCGTTAACGAGGCGGCACCGGCGGTGCCCTCTAGTGACTGCAGGGCATGGCTGCTGTTGACCACCGACATCAGTGCTGATGACTCCGTCCAATACGGCGAGTCGTAGGCGATTGGCGGGATGTCGTCGTAGGTGGCAAACAGGTCGCCCAGCGAGTCGAAGGTGATGGCGCCGTTCAGGTACTCGCTGGCCGCCTCGATGGCGAGGTCGCCGCGCCCCCACTTGTTCGCCTTGTAGTGGTACGCCACCCACTTGGTGAGCGCCCCGTCACTGCCGACGGTGGGGTAGAACCAGTACGCCAGGGCGTTGGTGCGGTCGTGCAGAGACTGCACGCGGTACTGATAGGCCGGATCCAGATCGGCGAAGAACCACTCGCGCAGCGATGCGCCAATCGGCGTTGGCCGCGTGCCGTCGAAGAGGTAGAAGTCGTCAGCGCCAAGGAAAACGTGCGCCGTGCCGATATCGATCACCGCTTCTTGCGACAGTGCGCCGATCTCGCCCGGGATCAGCGTCCAGGTCCAGATTACGGGCGGGCCGACATAGCGCCCCAGGTACATGGAGCGCTCCTTGTAGGCGACGATGTCGGCGCCAAGGCGCCGGCCGGCACGCACCGGCCCGGGCGTGTCCAGCAACCGGCCGTTGGCGGCTTGGGTGGCAATCGCCGGCGTCCAGTTGGCCTGGTCACGCAGGGCAGAACACCACCAGCCATCCGGACGGTCACCATAGGTGCCATCCACGGTGTCGAATGCCATCACGAAGCCGGCCACCGTCTCGATGATCGCAGCTGTTGGTGCCGTCGGCACGTCATCAAAGCCAGCGTCCAGCGCCTGCTGCATCGGGTCAGAGCGGTTGGCCGCAAGCGTGACGTTGCCGAACTGGGCGAAGCGCCAGCGCGATTCGGCAGGGTTGCTGTAGCCGCCGACCTTGGAGCGATCGGTCCATGTATTGCCGGTTGCCTCATACAGCGCCGCACCCGTGCCGGCGAAGATGCGCCAGGTGTTGTCCAGCTTGCGCACAACGATCAGGCCGCGGCAGGCAGCAGTCAGCGCCGGCATGCCCAGGCTGACCGGCGACGGCGCCGCGCGGTAGCCCTTGAGCGTCGGCAGCAGGTTGTCGCAGTCCACCATGATGCCCGGCGTGGTCGGGTCGAGGTCTGGCGCGAAGTTGTTGAGTGGTACCAGCATGTCAGCTTGTCCTGATGGTGAGTTGCGCTGAGCCGACACGCTTGTCCGCCTGCTGCAGGTCGCCGATCACCTCGGCAAACTGCTGTTTCCATACTGCCAGCCGGCCATCGTCTTTCAGGTATGGGGCGGCCTCCGCCAACGCGCCGTACAGGTAGGCATCGGGCGCAGTGAGCAGCAGCCAGTTGTCTACGGTGATCGGCGACAGGGCAGGGAGCCGGCCAAAGTAGGTCAGGGTGTAGTCGTTGTCCTGCGGCGCCGGGTTGAGCCGTAGCGTGCGGCCGATGACTGTGAAGTACGCCGGCGTGCCGGCCGTCACCGCCTGCTCGGCAAACTGCTCCGGCGTGACGTAGCGTGTGCGCAAAACCCCGCCCGGCACGGCAATGTCCAGCTGGCGGATTTCAAGACAGTCCGCAGGAAGCGCCAATTCCGCCGAGGAGAGCGTCCCGGAGGCTTGTTTCTCCATCTGCTGAGTGCGCAGCAGCCGGTTCAGCTTCGCTTCCGCCAGGGTGATGAAGTCCGGCAAGGATGCCGCCAGGTCCCCGCGCCGCAGGTACCGTGTCAGCGCCGCCTGCAGCTCCGTGTAATTGGTGATGGCCATTCACGCCCCCGAAAAATGCCTTTTGCCCGTTCCAGACGCGGAAGTGCGCCAGCGCCGGGTCATTGAGCATCGCCTGGGCGTGTTCCGGGTTGATCAGGAACTCGCGAAAGGTGATGCCTTTGGTGTTGATGTACTGCTCCACCAGCACGGCCGGCAGGCGTGCCGCCAGTCGCATGTCGGAGTGCCCGAAGGCACCAGCTGCAGCCAGTGCCTTGGTCTGCTCGGCAATGGGGGTGCAGTCCTGGATTCGTTCAATGGTGGTGCTGTCGCTGGACTGGTCGTAGTGAAAGCGGGTGAGCACGTCGCTCATGGCTCAGTCCTCCAGCGCAATGACATTCAGCACGCCGCCGGCGCCAAGCTGCAGCGCGGCAATGGTGTCCGCGCCGTTGGCGATGATGGTGGCGCACTCGTTGGCCGGCAGCAGGAAGTCGCCCGCGGCGGCGACCTGAGCGCCTTTGCCCCAACGTACATAGGCGCCATTGTTGGTGCTGATCCGGAACGAGCGGGGCTTTTGCCCGGACAGCGCGTTCGGGATGGTCGCCGAGGCGCTGGCCGCACCAAGCGCGATGTTTGCCCCGATGGGGTTGGCTGAAAGCTTGGACATGCCTTTCTCCAGAAATGAGAAGCCCCGCACGGGGCGGGGCTTCATCGGGTTAACGCGACCTTTACGACAGGTCGCGCACAGCGCCGGACGATTTCTCGTTCTTGGCCTTCAGCGTGTACTCGGCCAGCAGCATGCGCTTTTCCGAGTCGCCGGTTTTGGCCAGCGGCTCGGTTTTGAAGCGGCGCAGGTACGCCACTTCCCACATGTCGGACTGCAGGGCAAAGGCGGTGCGTGCACGCTGGAAGCGGTTTGGCACCACCTTGAGCGTGCCGAAGTCGCTCACGTAGATGTCGACGGTCGCAACGACCTTCTTGTCCTTGGAGTCGGTCTGCTTGGTGGCGCCGCCATCGAAGGTGCTGAACACCTGCTTTTGCGTGCCGCCGACCATGATCACGTCCGGATCGCCACCGTTGTTCCAGCACTTCTGCAGTACGTCTTTCAGCAGCGATTCGGTGAAGGCGCGCTGGGTACCATCAGTTGGTGCAGTGTTGTTGATCGGGTTCGGCGCGACACCGGTGGCGCCCAGGCTGTTGTTGGTGGCGATCCAGCCTTCCAGGCCGCGCAGCTGGCGCGCGGTAGCCGAGTCGCCGGCAATCGCCGTGGTGTTCTGCGTCAGCGCGAACTCCATGTCACGCTTGATTTCCTTGCCGCGCTTGGACACCTGGTAAGCCAGTTCCTTCTTGCGGCCGGCGCTGCTCACCGCATCCTGCGTACCGGAAACGGAGACCGTCTTGCTGCTGATCTGCGTCTGGTTGTCCACGCGAACGGTCGGCGACGCCGCGGCAGCGGCCGCATCATCGCCTTCCACCTGCTTGTTGTTCGCAGCCGGAGCCAGATCATCGGTCTGCCATTCGTGCTTGGTCGACGTGGCTTCGGTGGTGCCGCACATCGACAGGAACGGGGTCTCGGTCGGTGCGATGTTGTAGATCACGTCGGTCAGGTCTTCACGGTTGCCGACGGACTGGTAGGTCAGGGTGGTATTGCTCGGAGCGGCCATGTGATGGGCCCTTTCTTAGTCGAGTAAGTTTTCGATGACGCTGGCGGCATCCTTGATGCTGCCGGACTGCTTCAGCGCCCTCATGCTCTTGTTGCGGCCATCGGTCGGCGATGTTGTCGCGCTTGGCTTGATGACCTTTGGTGGCGCGGCCTTGACCTTGTTCTCGGTGCTGCCACGCTTGGCCTGCAGCTGATCGAACAGCCATGCCTTGCGGATCGTCAGCAGCGCGCGGTGGTCGGACAGCTGTCCGATTTCCTCGTCACGGTAGCCTTGCTTCTGCATGTAGTTCCGCAGCTCGCCCATTTCGGCCTTGCGCTTCGACTCATCTGCCCACTCTGGGAGCTTGGCCAGAAGCTGCTCCCGCTCGTGTTTGACGTGCTCGTTGAGCGCTTGAACCTGGTCTTGCTGCATGACTTCGGCCAGCTGCTGACGCTGGGCATTCACCTGCATCAGCTCCCGCTCAGCCGTTTCCACACGCAGCTTCTGGCGCATGAATTCTTGCGGGTCATTGTCCAGCAGTGTCTGCCAGTCCACCTGCTGAGCGTCCTGCATCACGGCTTCCAGTTGGAACCCGTAGCGATCCAGCTGTTGACCCAGCTGCTGGCGCTCGGCCAACGCGGCTTGGCGCTCGCTCTGCGCTGCCCGTCGGTCCTCTGCCAGTTTCTCGGTCTTCTGCCGGTAGTCGGCATCCTTCTGGTAGCCGGCAAGCAGCTCGTCCAGCGTGACTTCCTGCTCTTCGCCGTTGACTTTCACCTTGTACAGGGAGGCAGACTTTTCACCGTCCTGCTCGTCGGTGGCTTCGTCATCGGCTGGGTCGCCTTCTACTTCCGCATCAGGATCAGGTTGGCCGTCGTCGGCTCCGTCGTCTGCTGCGTCATCGTCGCCGGCGGCGCCAGCGTGATCGCTCAGTAGCGCAACGATGTCGTCGTCTTCGCTACTCGATGGCGAAGGCGCGCCACCCGCGCCGCCACCTGCCGCACCACCGTCACCAGCTTGCTGCCAGTAGCCGCGGGCAATGAGTTGTTGTCGGATACGCATTGTTTTCCCCTTACTCGACGATCATCCAGTCATCGGCCAGCGCGTCGCTACCGCTCGGCGCCCAGCAGGCGACATCGCCCTGCGCGGTTTTCAGTGCCATGTAGGCGCGGTACGGCACCAGTGCACCCTCGCCATAGAAGGCCTTGGCCACGCCCGTCTGCGCCGGGTAACTAGCGGCCGGCACGTAGTAGGCGAACATACCCGCGCCGTTCCAGCCCGCGCGCGCCACCTTGGCGCCGGCCTTCATCGCCTCGATGGCTTGGCCGAATGGCATGCCTTCGGTCGGACGGTAGGCTCGCTCGAACACATCAGCCGGCGACCAGCTGATATAGCCGGCGTACTGCAGCGTGTTGGCCTTGCCGCCGTCCAGGTACTCCACCAGGAAGCCGGCGTCGTCACCTTTTTCGTCGGCCGGCAGCTGCCAGCCGCGGAGGTCGTTGTACTGCTGGCGTGTCATCGGCACGGCGTGGATCAGCTTGGTGCCGATGTAGCGTTGCATCGTTTTCATGGGTTCATGTCCTGAATGAGAAAACCCGCCACGTGGGCGGGTCAGGGAGTGATCTTGCGGCCGTCGGCCAGCGTGATGGATGGCGGGCCTTCCTCGACCGGCGCATTGCCGATCATGTGGCGGAACAGTGGCGTGCGCGCCGCCGGGTGGCTGACGAGGGTTGGCGGGATGTCGTCGATCTGGTCATTCGCCCAGGCCTCAAAATCGGCCCACGGCATGGCCGATACGCCAGCTCCTGCCGGGCTATCGTCTGCTGGCGGGGCATCCTGCTGATCGGATTGCAGTTCGATCAGCGGCTCAGCCATTCCTTCGCCCGTTCCGGCAGCGTCTTGCGATACGCCAGCTCCTGCCGGGCTATCGTCCCGCTGTCCATCGTCTGCGATAGGCAGCTGTCCACTTTCTCCAGCAGCTTGAGCATCACCCAAAGCCGCTCCCGTCCCTCCTGGTCCCGTGCCGGTGCGTTTTGCCATTGTTCAATAATCTCCGTTTTGACTTGATCGAACGCATCGCGGTAGACGTCCGATTCGATGACGTCGCGGGCACGTTGGCCGCGCGACTCCTGTTGCAACAGCTGTTCGTCTGTCTGGCTCATTGCGGAACCTCCGGTACTGGCATGTTTGCAGGTGGCTGCGTGGAGCCAGCAATCCCCCCGGGGTAGCGCAACTGCAGCTCCAGCAGCTTCAGCTGATACTCGCTGGCCAGCTGTTCACGCCTCAGCGCCATCTCGTCAGTGTGCTTTTGCTGCTCAAGCTGGAGCTTGGCCTGCGCCTCTTGCTGCTTGGCCTGCGCTTCCAGCATGCGAGGATCCGGCGGTGGCGGCTGAGGTGGCTGTTGCTGCTGTTGGCGTGACGGGTCGATCAAGAACTTGTCGGTGTTCTTGTAGCCCATCGCCTTCACGTACTCCGCCGCAGCGTTGTACACGTTCTGCGGTTGCACCAGCCCCATTGAGAACAGCTGCTGCTGCATCTGCATCAGCGCCATCATGTGCTGCGCCTGCTGGTCGCGGTTGCCGGCGCCAAGGCCAACGTTGATCGACATGTCGAACTGGTCCCGCCACTCTTGCGGCTGGATGTCCACCCACTGGCCACGCAGCTGCGCCACCACTGCTTTGTCCTGGTGGCGGATCAGCAAGCGCAGAATCTTGCGGAACAGGGCGGTGAAGCCCGTCTCGGCGAACACGCGGGCGATCAGTTCCATGCGCTGATCACTGCGGTTGGTGATGATGTTCATCCCGGTGGCAGTGTTGTTCAGCGAGTCGGCGCTCACGCCCTGGCTGTACCGCGTGAAGCCCGTCTGGTTTTCCTTCTGGGTCTCGATGTATTCCAGCGCCTGCAGCGCGGCTTGGCCGGTACCGGGGTCGCTGTCGAACAGCTTGCCGACGGCTTGTGGGCTCTTCACTCGCACGACGCCGCCCGGGCGAGATGCGAGCAGGTCATCCAGATTGACCTGGCCCTCCACCGCGAAGGTGCGCTGGTTGACGCTCAGGTACAGGTTGTCGAGGAACGAACGCAGCAGCGACGTCTTGACGCGCTGTGGATCCATCGCCAAGTCAGCCAGACTGAGGCCAAAGAACTGGTGTGGCAGCGGTACCGGGCAGATCGAGCAGAACGGCTGCTCCTCGACCTCCTCATCATCAAGGACGATGCTGCCGGCCTTGGTGATCTTGCGCCACTCGCCATCCAGCTGCAGGTAGCACTCGCTGACCCAGACCAGCGTCGCGTCGTCGTGGGTGGCGTCCTGCATCTCGTCGCCATCGGCCAATCCCAGCACCTTGTTGCGCGCCTCGCGCTCGGCGCCGTACTCCTGATTCTCGCCATGGCCGATCTGGTCGACCAGCTTGGCGTCGTAGCCCGTCTTCTTCAGCTCACCCTTGCTGACTTGGCGGACGTGGGCGATGAATGGCGCATCGTCGCAGGATGTGGCCTGCTTGCTGATCCGGAACTCTTCCGGTGGCACGTTGACCACCCTGACGGCGCTGCGCTCTTCAGCCACTTCCAGCGTGACGTCGTAGAGCAGTTCCGGCTGCGCAATGCCCATCATGGCGTCCGCTGCCGGCGCCATCTGCGGCCCCGGGGCAGGGTAGGCGTTGTGCTCGATGATCTCGGCGCCTTCGCGCTCGGCCAGCAGCATGGTCAGCTGATCGACCGTCAGACCCTTGTAGCTCTCCCGGCTCTTTGCCTCACTGGTCTCCCAGTAGACCTTGGTCAGCCCGACCTTGGACAGCAAGGCGTCCTTGATCCAGGTGTAGATCACATGGAAGCCGGGGTTCTGCTGCAGCAGCACGTAGTTGCAGTAGTCGGTGGCCTGCTCGGCCTTCTGCACGTCGTCAGCATTGCGCGGCGTGAACTCGACCACGGCGTCACCGCCGGCAAACACCTTCAGCAGCTGCGGCAGCATCCATTCCACTGTGGCCAGCACCTCGTTGCTGACCACTGCAGAGCGGCCATCAATGGCCGGCGGCGCAAGGTCGCCGACAGCCTTGCCCATGTAGTAGTCGAGCGCCTTCTTGCGCGCCTCGGTCAGGTCGGAGTTGTGCAGCCCGATGGACTGCTCCAGCTCGCGGTCGACCAGTGATCGCAGCTCGTCTTGTGTCAGTTCAGGCATTGTTCATACTCGGGTATTTGAGGCTGCCGCCCCATGTTTCGTTTGTCAGCTGGTCTGCCGCCACGGCGATGTAGCGCACGTTGTCGGCGCCGTGACTGAACTCGTCGTGAATGGGGGCGCCTGGCTCACCGGTGGACTGTGACACGCCACGGCGGTACCGCTTCAGACACTCCGGCAAGCGGCCGGCATTGGTCTTGTCGAAGTACATGCGCGGCAGGGTCATGCGGGCGAGGCGAATGCCATCCTCGATGCTCATGTTCGGGATGATGCGAACGTCCCAGCCAAAGCCGCGCATGATCTCCTCGCTGCTCTTGCCGGTCTTGTAGTCCTTGTGGCGGCCATCGTGCGGCAGCCACAGCGTTCCCCAGTTCAGCCCCAGCGCGCGCAGCTCGGTGTTGTAGCTGTCCAGCGTGCGGTGGCTGTCCTCGATGTTGCGCACCACGCGCAATTCGGAAGC
Organism: Vogesella indigofera; assembly: GCF_003633895.1. Lineage (GTDB taxonomy): Bacteria > Pseudomonadota > Gammaproteobacteria > Burkholderiales > Chromobacteriaceae > Vogesella > Vogesella indigofera. The sequence continues at coordinate 525,355 of NZ_RBID01000011.1, read as the reverse complement.
GCTACGCTGCACGATGGAGATCGACATCGCGTCGTTCCAGCCAAGGTCAAAGATCACGTGCGCCTTGAGCATCGGGTCGTACGGCACATTGCCGATGCGGCCTTGCTCGTGGGCTGCCGCCACCTCGTCGGCGTAGATCGCACCGTCCACTGCCGCCTTGCACTCGCCATCCCAGATATTCGGGTAGTCCTTTGGCTGGGTTTCCATGCAGCGCAGCCTTTCCTGATCCAGTACATCCGGGAACCACGGGTTGTCGTTCCAGTTGATCTTCACCACCCAGTCACCCGGGCGGCGGTTGGTGACGAACCGGACATAGGTTTCGTCTGAGTCCAGATCCGGGTTGAAGGTGATCCAGATTTCCGACCCGGGTTTGCGGATGGTCGGAATCAGGATGTCCCACGATTTCTTGCTGACCGTCTGCGCCTCTTCGACCCATACGATGTCGTAGCCCTCGTAGGACTTCACCGACTCGACGGTGTGGGCGGCAAGACCGGCAAACGAAAAGAGCGACCCGTTAAGCCCGCGAATCTCGGTGTCCAGCACCTCGAAGAAGTAGCCGAGGCCGAGATCCTGAATCTGGTCTTTCAGCAGCTGGTGCACGGACTGTGCAATGGACTTCTGCACCTCACGGGCACAAAGGATGCGCAATGGCAGCATGCTGGCCATGACCAGCAGCGCACGGGCAAATGACCACGACTTGCCTGAGCCACGGCCACCATAGGCCACCTTGTAGCGACAGGGCTTGAATAGCCCCTTGAGCTTCGGGGGAAACCTGGCCTTAGTCCTCATCCCCGAAAATCACCTCAATTGAATGGCCGACTGGTCCACCGCCAGGGCCGGACAGCTCTTTCTTCACCCGGTCGGCGTACTTGTCCGGGTCGCGCGCCTTCAGCAGGAAGATCAGCAGCGTGTCGCTGTACTCGCGGATGGTGCCGACCTTGACGCCCTGGTAGAACACCGGCTTGAGGGTGCCTTCCTTGGCACGGCGTACCGCCTCGTCTTCCAGCGCGGCCGTGCCGAGCTTCACTGCCTCGTCCCAGGCGGCGGCGAACTCCTCGTCTTCCGCGCGCAGCCGGTACATGTGCGATCGGTCAATGCGGATCTTCTTGGCGGCCGCTGAAACGTTGGCCGTATCGGCAAGAACCTGCAGAAACTGCGCCAGTTTTTCTGGTGTTGCTTTTGTTGTGTTTGCCATGAGGCTTTCGCCTCCTCGGCGTGAAGTGGTGCCTTGGAAAACCAGTCAGGTTTCACGGCCTGCTGGCCAACCCGGCAGAAAACAAAAAGCCCCGCTCTCTGGCGGGGCTGGTTCGGCACATGAGCGCGCTCAACGTCTCATGTGGTGTCGCAAAAAAATACCCCGCATCATGGCGGGGTGGGGCTGAATTTCCGGTGGGCATAGCTCGACCACCACGTTGTCAAGATAGCACACCCTTGGTTTTACTGGATGTCATGTGGTGCATTGGCATATATGCCGAAATTGGGTTTGCCTGATATGCTAATGCAATTAAAGTTCTTCAACGTAAGTCGAGGTGAGATGATGCGCAACAAGTTTGTGATCGTATGCGAGCAGGAACACACAAGTGATGTGATTGGCAAGCTGATAGATATTGGCATCACCCCACATCCACTTTTTGACCGGCGTGCCTGGATTTTCTCCGCCGATGCGGAAATTGGCGCCATTAATTCCGCCATACTTGCTGGTACAACAAAGCCACACTTCACGCTTTTTGAAGCAAAGAACCGCATGTATAACGCGCCGGGTGACACCGCATCGTCGGTTAAGCTTGCATTCCCTTGAGCTCTATAACCCAAGTTGGTTTTGAGTGATTGCATAGGCCCTGGCTTGTTTTCTGCCCGGGCCTTCTCGTTCCCGTAAGTTGGCCGTCACCTTCCCAGCCCGCTGCAGCTTCACCAGCACGCTCATGATCTCAGCCGGCTGGTGCTCGAAATCCAGCGCCGCTTCCAGCTCGCCCAGCAGCATCGGGCGCGGCGCATCCGCCAGCACGTCGGCCAGCTTCCGCGCCAGCCCGTGTCCGCGGGGCCGCTTCATGCCGCCACCCGGTGCGACTCGCGCCAGACACGGCCGAAGCGAACGGTGGCCGCCAGCAGGGTGGTGTCGAACGACCGCGTCGACATGGCCAGCCGGCGGGCGACGATATCGTCGGCCAGATGCGGGAAGTGCACATGGCGCGCGCGCAGCACCAGCTTCTCCTGGTCGGGCAGGGTGTTCACCAGCCGTTCCACCAGCTCGCCCGTGCGCTGGTCGTACTTGAAGCGGAAGCGCTTCTCGGTATCGTCGGCATGCACGTACCGTTCCGGGTTGTTGGCATAGTGCTTCTCGATGCCGGCGCAGGTCTGTCGCCAGTTGCCGGTATCGACCGCCCATTTTGCCCAGTGCTGCAGAGCTGCTGCAGGTTCAATCATGATCATCCCCCTTGTCGTCTGATCAGGCCGCGAACAGCGCGCCTTCGATTGGTTTCACCACCACGTGCACACCAGGCACCTCGGCGTAACGCTTGCGCTTGCTGACGTCGCAGACCTGCACGTCGTCGTGCCACACCACGCCGTTGATGGCGTCGAAGATCGCCTTCTCAACGTTGTCGATGTCCGGCTTCTTGGTCGGGTACACCTGGCCTTGCAGGGCTGCTGCCTGCTTCTTCTTGGACCAGCTGGCCGGTACCGGTAGCAGGATCACCAGCTCCACGTCGACAGGGCCGTCGATCAGGTTGCGGCCAACCATGGCTTCCTGTGCTGCCAGCGCGACCAGGTTCTCGTAGCTGGCGGTTTTCTCCGGCGTGTACATGCGGGCGAACTTGCCGCCGCGGGTGGACACACGTGGCCGGCCCTTGCCGACGGGCGTACCTGGTACCTTGAATTTCACGACGTTGTTCATGCGGCCTCCGCGCGTTTTTGTTGTTTGGTCAGGTGCCATTTCTGGCACCTCGGGCACCGGTACGCCCGCAGGGTCTTGGTGTTCTTGCCGGCCATCCTGGCGGCGATGACCAGAGCGCCGGCATCGGACCTGTAGCCGTGTTTCTCGGGGCACTTCATGCGGCCTCCCGTTTTTCAACCAGCAGCAGGATCTCGTTTGCTCGCTCGACATCGAGTTGTTGCATGCCAAGTGCGGGCTTGTTGGTGCCGGCGATCATCACTGCCATGGCCACGTTGGCATCGCCGATCAGCATTGGTGCTTCGATCACAGGGAAGCCTTCCCGCCGGCTATCGGCCTCGATGATGCCTACCAGCACCGGCAGGTACTCTGGCACCTCCTGGCGGCCGGCAAACGCGCGGTACCGCTGCTCGAACTCACGAGCCACGAACGGCCACTCGTCCTCAGTCTTGCGCCCCATGGCGATCCAACCTCCCATTTCGTGCAGCACGCGGTGGATCAGCGGGTCATCGAACACTACGCTGCTGTAGGTGCCGATGCGGCGCACAGCCTTGTCGACCTTGTGCCAGGCCTGCAGCGCCTTGTCCTGGCTGGAACCCTGCATCATGCGGATCAGGTCGGCCGGCTTCGGCATGAACTGGCCGTTGTCTGGGTTGGTGATGTGGCGGTTCATGGCCTCACGTACCACGGCCATGTCGTGTTGCTGCAGCGCGCCCCAGTAGATCGACACGCTGAAGGGGGTCATCGGTTTGCCGTAGAGCTCAGACACGGCCTGCAGCAGGGTCTGAAACTGGTCGAAGTCGTTTTGCGTCATGGTTGAATCTCCCGTTCGGCGGCACTGCCGTCACCGGCACCAAAGATCATTTCCCGGGCAGCGGAGAAGGCGGCGGCGTTCTTGTCGGCAATGGTGGTGCTGGCTACTGGTGCTCTGCGTGCAGACACCGCCTGATCCTTGCCGTTGCCGAAGTTGCGGCGACGGCGCAGCCACATTTCGAACTCGGCATTCCAGTCGGCGGAGAGCTTGCCCTTGCTCCGTGCGTTGGCCAGGAACATGCCCAACTCGTTCTGCAGGTCGAGGTGCATGTTGATCGCAAGACCGCGGTGCGATGGCGTCGGGGTCAGGTCGGCAGGGGCTGTTGTCGGGCAGGCAGCAGGGTCGGTCATCGGCCCCGAGCGAGTGCGCGGCTCTCTCTCATAGTTACCTTTAGGTAACGTATTGGTGTCTGGTGACTGGTGAGCATTGCCATCGCATTCCGAATTGATGCGTTCACATGGTTCTGTTGATGCGTTCGCATTGCCTTCGCTGTCCGTTGGCATTGCGTCCGGTTTGCCATCGGATTGCGGTGGCAATGCTGGGTCAGGATTGCCAGCATTCGTTTTGCTTTTGCTCCAGCGTGCGTTCGCACTGTTGCGGGCCTTCTCCTGCTTCTCGCGGTAACGGGCAATTTCCTCGTCGCAGCGCGCGTTGTGGTACCCGTCATCGGCCAGGATGAAGAACTCGTCCAGCACGATTTGCACGGCTTCACGCTCCTCTTCAGAGCGGGCGCAGATCAGGCGCTGCACGGCGCGAAGATCAGCCGGCAGCGGCCCCTCCAGGGCGTAATACTTGCGGATCAGGCGGCTGTACGCGGCGTCCTCCACGAACGACAGATGCGCCGTGGCCTCCGCGTAGTCGCCGATGTGGTGCTCGTAGTAGTTCATGCCGCCTCCTGCACAGAAAGCGCCATTGCCACCGGCCGCACCCAGATCGGTGTCGCGGAAAGCACGAACGTCTCGCCCGACCAAGCCAGTAGCAGGGTGGTGCCCATCATTTCGGCAATGGCGGTGGCGGCCTCCGGCGGCACCATATTGCCGATCCGTTCGCGCCAATCACTGTCGCTCAGGCCATCCAGCTCCAGGTACTCTTCCGGCTCGATGAGGCTTTGCAGGGCAGCCAGCTCCAGTGTGGTGAATGGCCGGTGCCAGGTGCCATCCAGCGACCGGATAACGCACTGCAGCTTCTCGTTTGGCTCTGGCATGCGCGGGTCGGCTACGCTCCAGCGGCCGTTGTCGTGGCCGGCGGCGGCCGATACAGCACCGCTTGTCTGATCCCAACCCAGTACGCCGTAATGGCCGCCTGTCAGGTAGTTGTCACCGCTTTGGCGCCGGTTCAGACCGCTGCGAGGGTCGGCCACTGCAAATGCACCTTGGCCAGTGGTGCTGCCAGAAATCACGGTGCCGGCCGCCTCATCCCAGCGGGTGACCATGTATTTGCCAAAGGTAGGCCCCGCACGGCGCGGGTCTGCTACAGAGAAGGCGCCTTGGCCCGGGCCGGTCTGGCCGGCGACGGTACCGGTGTATTCGTCCCAGCGGCGCACCCCGTAGGCCTGGCCATCATTCCAGCGAGCCGACTGATTGAAGCGAGGATCTGCAACAGAGAACGCGCCGTTGCTTGGCGTCGAGCGGCCTGCAATGGTGCCTGCCGGTTCATCCCATCCATTCACGCCCAGGTAACCGGCGCGATATTCTGGTACCAGAAGGAAGTCGCGCAGCTGGCCATCATCGACCGCCAGCTTGTTCAGGCTGCGCCAGTCGCTGCCCGCCTCGACAAACGCCAGGCGCACCCAAGTCTTCCACTGCAGGGAAGGCACGCGGTGCATGGGGCCGCACGAAAGATCGCCAGGCATCGGCATGCGGCCCAGCACGGTGCCGACAGCCTCAAGGCGCTTTTTCTCCGGCTCGTACAGGAACGGAGCGACCTTCTCGACGTGTCGGGCAACCAGCAGGAAGCGCTTGCGGCTTTGTGCCAAGCCTCCGATCTCGCCGCAGTCGTGTGTAGTCTCGGCCACAGCGTAGCCGTAGGCGCGCAACAGGCCGCCGATCTGGTCCAGCAGGTGCCGGCCGCGGTTGGCGATGCGTGGCACGTTCTCGAACACGATCAGCTCGGCCGGATCGTCGGCATAGGCCTCCAGGGCGAGCCAGATCCCGCGCAGGGTCAGGCGATTCAACGCCTGGTACTTGGCAGTTTTGCTGCGCGATTCGTTCAGCAGGCCACTGAAGCCCTTGCAGGGGGCGGACAGAAACCAGATGTGCGGGCTTTCATTGCCCATGGCGCGGCGGATGTCGGCCGGTGTGGCCTCACGCCAGTCTGCTGGCGGTTCCTTGCCATGGAAGTCGATGTACTGCGAGCGGTCAAACAGATCCATTACCGTACCCGGCACGCCGACAATACGGTCAAAGTCACGGATAGCAGCCGGATCCACATCAATGCCGCCCAGGCAGCGGAAGCGTGCTTGTAGATTGCCGACACGCGGCTGCGCCTTGTTGAAGCCTTTGGCGCCACCGCCGAGGCCGCAGAACAGGTGACCATGGCGAATTTCTCGGATCTCCATGCTCACCCCTCCACCTGCTGCAACAGCCCGGCAGTCACCGACAGCAGGTCGCGCAGCTCCTTGGCGATCCGCTTGCGCTCGGCCGGGCTCAGCTGCTCGCCCCATTCGCTTTCCGGATGCTCGGACTCGTTGATCTGCTGGCCGACGTCGCCGCACTCCTTGGCCAGGTGGCAGAAGTCGCGGGACAGCTCGCGCAGAGAAGGTTGGCCACAGGGCAGGGCGACGGTCACGCGGCCCACCAGCGCCGCCAGTGCGTCGGCAATGGCTGGGTTCTGCGTGCGGTCGGTGATCTCGGCGGCCTCTTCCAGCGTCAGCTGGTTGGTGTCGCAGTTCGGATTCAGCTTGTTGGCGAAGATCGTCGGGTTCTTGTGCATCGCCAGCGCCAGGCCGGCGATACCGTTGTGGTAGCCCTTGGCGATGGCTTGGGCTGATGCGGTGATGTGGCTATAGGGGTTTGGGCTCATGATTAGCTCGCCCTCTTCATGCAGACATCATCGTTTGTGGTGGGTAAGCTAGTGCCAGTACCCCAAATATCTGGACGAAGTTCGGCCAGGGTCAGTCGGTTATCAATAGCGACAAGCTTCTTTGAAAGCGCAGGGCTCGGGCGACGACGGCCTGTGCCGCACTGCCAGAGGTATACCGCGTCTGTACCTGCCTTATCTGCAAGCTCACGACGCTCGCTCGATGTTAGGCCCATTAGATTCATGCTCATCTCCTTGTCTGGAATGAGCAAATATTAGCAACGTGCGAATCATAAAGCAATCGCAACGTGCTTATCGTCATGAGATTAGCTAGTTGCTATAAAACCGCCATGAGAGTTGAAGAAATCCGCCTGCTTAATCTGCAGAAGCTTGTTGCAGAGATGAAAACCAGTGCCGCTGTCGCAAAAGCAGCGAGCACTGCTCCTTCCTACATCAGCCAGATCCTCACCAGGGCGCCATCGCGGACGGGCAAGCCACGCGATGTCGGATCCGACTTGGCGCGAAAGCTTGAGAGCGGGTGTGGAAAGCCTGTTGGCTGGATGGATTCTTTGCATGATGGTGATGAAGCGCTGCGCGCTGCACTCGGCCCAGCCATCACCACCCCGCAGCGCCCCGTCGTGGTCGTGGAGTCCGACGAGGACATCCAGCATGAAGTCTTCGCCATTCCGCGCTACCGCGTGAAGGCCTCGGCCGGCAGTGGCGAGCCCGTATTCGAGATCGACACCGAGGGCACGCCGAACTACTGCCGCAGCGGCTGGGCGCTGAAGAACGGCTTCAAGCCGGACAACCTGTTCTCGATCGTGGCCGCCGGCGACAGCATGGAACCGACCATCCCGGACGGCGCCAGCCTGATCGTGCATCGCACGTCAGAGATCGCCAACGGCAAGGTGCACGTGATCTGCCGCGGCACGCAGTGCTACGTGAAGCGGCTATTCGCGCAGATGGACGGTTCGGTGCTGGTGCGATCGGACAACCAGGACGTCTACAAGGATCTGACCGTGTTGCCGGATGACCCCGACTCGCTGCATGTGGTGGGGCTGGTGGTGTCGGTCAGTTTTAATTTGTGATCATCGGCAAGAAGGTGTGACGTGGCGGGTATGTGCTTCCGGGAAATTAAGTCAGCACTGGCTTATTCGACTCAGCCATATGTCGCATTGCAGTACATACGTAACTTGCGTACAATTACCCCATGAATGCAACCTTTGTCGAACTGCCGCCATTTGCCCGTTACCGCTCCGAGTACCTTGATGACGAGGCGTTTCGAGAACTGCAGAAGCAGTTGCTACAGCGACCACAAAAAGGTGACGTCATCCAGGGAACCGGCGGTTTGCGTAAGCTGCGCTTCGCTGATGCTCATCGCGGCAAGGGCACGCGCGGTGGCTTGCGTGTGATCTACTACTGGTGGCTGGGCGGGGATCAGTTCTGGCTTTTTACCCTGTACGATAAAGACGAAGCCGCCGACCTGACCAGCGACGAGCGCAAGGAGCTGAAGGCCATGCTAGAGCGCGAACTGCAACTGAGGAGCAAAAAATGAAACGCAATATCTTTGCCGAACTGACAGAGGGTTTTGATGCCTTGGCGGCTGAGCGTGAAGGCAAGTTGACGCTGCGTAGCCACACCGTCAAGCGACAGCCGGCACCGCAAGTGACGGCGCAGGAGGTGGCTAAGCTGCGCGAACGGTTGAATATGTCCCGGACACTTTTTGCTCGCGTGCTGCGCACCAATGAACGCACCCTTGAGAACTGGGAACAGGGCCGGGCAAAGCCGAACTCCCAAGCCGCGGCATTGATCCGCTTGGTGGAAAAATTCCCAGACACAGTGGAGCGCTTGGCCGAAGTCTGATTTCGCCGTGAAGTGCCACCACTAAACCCGCCGCGAGGCGGGTTTTCCATTGCCGGACAGAATCGCTTAGTTGTACGGGCTGTTGTACTGGTTACCGTAGCCATTGTTGGGTTGAGTGCGGGTGCCGCGCTCGCCAGTGTGCGGATTGGTGTTGCCCTGCGTTGACCAGTTGTTGTTGAAGTTGCCGTCATTGTTCGAGCGGTAGTGTGGCTGAACATACGTGCCATCAGAGCGGGTGTGCCCGCGGACGAAGGTGTCGGCGAGCGCCGGCGCTGCGGCCAGTGCCAGCACGATCAGAAGTGTGCGCATAAATTCTCCAGGTCGGTTGTGAGTGTAGGAAAGCATCAACTAGTGACATGGTAATATAATTCCAATGTCAAAGTGCGAGATGACTGTCTGCAGGCGCTGCGGCATCGTGCGGTCGCCGGTGGGTGGGGGTTATTGATCGGGGAGGGTAGAGATGGGCGTTATTGACTTTGTCTTTGGCAAAAGGTCAGGGCCAAGCGAGGCTCCAGATGGTTCTTATTTGGAGGTAAGGGTATTCACTCGTCGCCAGCGCTTATTGAAATCACTACTCGCTGTCGCGATGACCCTCCCAGTTGCCATATTTTTGCCGGGAGCATGGATGTCTGGCGGGGGCGGAACTCCTCTTTTTTACTTCATGCTCGCTTACACCTGCATTGGGCTGCTAGCAACGATCAGGTACTGGCGAACATCTTCTACTCTGGTTCCTTCCGATGAATGGAAGCAGAAAGAGCAACTCGAAGAGCAGGAGTCATCGCGAAAAAGCGAAGAGTTCTGGGGACGCTGGTACATGAGGTATGCGATAGCCATTGCGGCCTTTGCTATTGCTGGGTACATGCTTGATGAGAACCCTGAAAAATGGTGGGTGCCGGCCTTCTTCGGAATCATTGGAGCCATCAAGGCGTATGAGCTGGTGATTCTTGCCGTTGTGATTGCAGCAATTGTGCTTGCTATCAAGCTGATCATCGCTCTTCCTGTGAGCTTGGCCGTAATACTTGGTGCCCTCATCATCGCATTTGCAGTCAGAAGGTGATTAACAGCTAGCCAGACCAACCCGCTTCGGCGGGTTTTTTGTTGCCTGTTGCATTTCTTCTACATATCGGGAGGCTTGATTAGCAATGGTTTCGCATGGATTAGCAACAAAAGTTAGCAATGAGCTATTGCATAAATGTTCGCTCGTTGCTAATCTTCACTCAACAGCACAGCAACACCGTGCACCGATCTTAAACAACACACGAATACGGAAGCCACTCACCGGCGCAGCGCTGCAGGCACGCAGACTGCGATTGAGCGGCAACCATCAACACACCACCCGGATACGGCCAGCGGTGCTGCGCGATGAAGCGGAGGGCGGCAAGCGGGAGGGCTCGGGGAGCCAAGACGTAGGGGAAGGGTGGGGATGTTGATGGGTAACAACTGGCGCACCGCGGCCAGGCAACCGAGCAAAGGAAGCGAACAAGCGGAGTTGGCGAAAGGCGAGTTACCCAGCCAAGGAAAGCGCTGCGGCGCATGGGGTACTGATCGGTTGGCGCCCGAGTAACGCATCAGCAGCCTTTAACACGAAGACATCGAATCGCAATCAGCCGGAAGAGCATCGCATAACCGGCGCCGGACGCTGTACCCGGCACGCGGCTTCTCACGAGGCCGCACATGCAAGGACACTGCCTGCATTTAACCCCATCGATCCTGCCGTCGCTGAGTGGGTAGTGTCCTTCCATGTTTCAAGAGGAAAGGAACTGACGTATGGAAGCACAGCAGAAGAAGCTGAACACAGCGCAGAAAGACATGATCCTAAATGCGCTGTGCCAGCTTGTGGCCAATCAACGTGACACTGGTAGATCAGTGCAGGACACGGCGAAAGACCTGATAGAAGCTGCGAGGCTTATTAACGAGGCTTGATGTCACCCATATCAATCCCGCTCTCAACATCACTCTGCAGTCTGGATGACAGCGTTTTTATGAAATCAGCCATCATTTCCGCTTTGTAAGCGCCGTTTCCATTGGCACAAAAAAACTGGGGATCAGACTCGCTGATTCGTATTGCAAAATTAAGCGCCATCGCATCGGCGTTGTACTTTTCCATAGCATGCTCCTTAAGTTGGGTTTGACATTGGAATCGACAGCCTAGCACAAGAGCATTTATGGAAATACCAGCCTGAGCGCAGGCCGTGGGGAATGGCGAAGAAAGTTCCACGTAAAGGCACAGTTCGTCTGGCAGCCGGGAAAGACCGGCACCAACACAGAATCCGAGGCGTGGAAGCTGTGCCAGAAGAACGGCACTGGAACACGCGGGAAGGGCGGGAACAAGCGCCCACAATGAGGCCGAAAGGCTTGAGGTTCCGGGCAGAACCACAGTTAGCGCGGATGCGCCGTTATCGAGAAGAGCAGTTCTGCCACTGCCAGTGTCGCGACTGGCCGGATTCTGTGTTGGTCACCAGCAGCGCCTGAGCACCGCTGCATTCACCCGCAATGGTACTGAATGAGACCGCACCCACGCTTTATGGGAGTGGTGACCAACTACCAGCACCAAACAGGCGAGAGCGGCCTGAACCAACGGCTTGCACGACTGGCCGCCGTAAGCGGCCAACCTTTCTCCTCGATGTTGTGTCTTGCCCCGCCATGTGCGGGGCTTCTTTTTTTCTGGAGGCAGCTATGTCACTCAAATCGTGCCCGCCGTGCACCGGCGACTGCAATCAGGGGCGTAGCTGTCCGGCTCGTCAGCCTGTAGCCCGCATCATCCTGCACCCCGCCTGCGCCAGCAGCCCGGATGCAATCGAGGCCGTAGAGAAAGCCACCGGCCTCGTGGCGGTACGTGATCGCCGCCGCCCCGTGGTTCGCCTGGTGCCGGCCCTGCGCCTGGTCAAGGGCGGTGGCCAAGCAGTCAAGGAGAGTGCGTGATGAAGGCCTTCGTAATTTCGGCTGTGCGCGGCCTGCTGGCGTTGGCCACCTTCTTTGTCGTGATGGGCATCGCCCAAGCCATGGAGCAACTGTGATGAATACCGCAACCACCCCATGTCCCGTCGTGGCCAGCCTTGGCCAGTACCTGGCCGCGCAGAACCGCGACGAGTGCCTGATTCTCGCCATCGAGGCTGAGGCCGACCTGCTGCTGGAAGACGAGAAGCGCCGCGCCCAGCTGGCGGACAGCTTCGTGGAAAGTCTGCACGACGCCGGCAGCGAAGTGCTGCTGGCCGAGTTCCACGCCTTCGTCGGCAAGCAGCTTCTCCGCGCCGCGTTTGACCACGATTCGGTGGTCAGCGCGCTGTATCCCAACCTGTCCAAGGCCGCCCGCGAGTGGGTGGGTCTGGTCGCCGAAGTCCAAGTGAAGAAGGAGGCAGCATGACTGCAATTACCCGAGAGGAGTGGCTGGCACTCCGCAATACCGGTATCGGCGGCAGTGACGCCGGCGTGGTACTGGACGTGAACCCATACAAGACACCGTTCCAGCTGTATCTGGAAAAGCGCGGAGAGGTGGAGGCGGATGACATCAGCGACAAGGAGGCCATCATCTGGGGCCACCTACTGGAGAACGACGTCGCAGCAGAGTACAGCCGCCGTACCGGCCGCAAGGTCGAGCGCTGCACCACCATGCTGCGCCACCCGCAGCACGACTGGATGCTGGGCAACCTGGACCGGTTGGTGTGGGAGGGTGACAAGCGCCCGCAGTACAAGGGTGAAATCCGCACCCGGAGGCTGCTGGAGTGCAAGACAGCACTGGGGAGGTTCATGGATAAAACCCAGTGGGGACCAGACGGCACCGACGAGGTGCCGTTGTCGTATCTGGCCCAGTGCCAGCACTACCTGGCCGTGACTGGCGCCGAGGTGTGCGACCTGGCCGTATTGTTGGCCGGCCCTGACTTCCGCATCTACACCATCAACCGCGATGAGGATCTGATTGCGCAGATCATCGAGCGCGAGGGCACGTTCTGGGAGCAGGTGCAAAGCGGCAGCGCGCCGGCGCCGGACTACAACCACCCGACCACGGGCGACCTGCTGGCCAAGTTGTACCCCGGCACCGACGGCACCGAGATCATCCTGCCAGATGGCGCCGCCCACTGGCAGCAGGTGATGGCCGAGGCGAAAGAGCAGGTGAAGTTCTACGAGGCAGTCGCTACCGGCGCCAAGAACCACCTGTTGCACCTGATGGGCAGCGCCGCGGTGGGCAAGCTGCCGGACGGTAGCCAATTCACCCGCAAGGAAGTGAAACGCGCCGGGTTCTCCGTCGACGCGGTCACCTACGTTGATTTCCGATTCAAGAAAGCGAAGGACGCAGCATGAACGACGTTATCGAACACCAGACCAGCCAGACGCCGGCCTACCATGGCGACCAGACTTCTACCACTGCGATGGTGCTGGACTCCAACACTATCGATAGCATCATGCGGGTGGCTGAAATCATGGCCAGCGGCAAGTCCACCATCCCGGCGCACTTGCGCAATAACCCGGGCGACTGCATGGCAGTGGTGATGCAGGCGATGCAGTGGAAGATGAACCCCTTCGCCGTGGCGCAGAAAACACACCTCGTGAATGGCACGCTGGGCTACGAGGCGCAGCTGGTCAATGCGGTGGTGTCCTCCTCGTCGCTACTGCGAACCAGGATCAGCTATGAGTGGGATGGCGACTGGTCGCGCTGCAGTGGCAAGAACGACAAGAGCACCAACCTGACGGTGACGGTGTCGGCAACCCTGAAGGGAGAGTCTGAGCCGCGCCGCCTGACTATCAGCATGGCTCAGGCAGGCGTGCGCAACTCTCCGAACTGGGAGCACGATCCGAAGCAGCAACTGGCTTACCTGTGCACCAAGCGCTGGGCCCGTCTGCATGCGCCGGATGTCCTGCTTGGCGTCTACACCCCGGACGAAATTGAAGTTGCCCCCCGCACTGAGCGCGACGTGACGCCGCCGGCAGAGCAGCCGCCAAGCAGGCCCGCTACGCGCACAGATGCGCTGAAAGGTAAGTTGGCCGGCAAGGCGCAATCGAAGCCGGCTGAGAGTGCTGCAGCACTGCCAGCGCCCACTCTTGACATGATCGCCGAGCAGCTGCGTCAGGCAGCCGGCAAAGCAGATATGGATCGCATTGGCCAGCTGATCACCCAGCTGCCGGACGGCCAGTACGACGCCGGCCTGCAGGCGTTCAATGAGCGCGTCACCGAACTCAAGGCCAAGGCGCAGCAGCGACAGGGCAGCCAGGTGCAATTCGACGCAGACGGCTTCGCTCAGCGTATCGCCGCCTGCACCGACATCGACACCCTGGATGTGATGGCAGAAGAGCTGCGCGATATCGAGAGCAGCGGCGAGCACGATCGCTTGGTTGGTCTGTACCGCGACCGCCGCGCCGAGCTGGCGATTGGCTAACCCATGGCCGGCCTTGTCCTCAGCAAGCCGGCCAGCCAGTGCTACAGCGAGAAGAAGCTGACGCAGCTATTGGCCGACGCCGAGCTCAGTGCGACCCGCGACTGGGATCGCAACTTCATCACCGACATGCAGAGCCGCTACAAATCGTACGGCATGGGCATGCACATCAGCACGCTACAGAAACACCATCTGGAGCGGATAGCAGACTTCACCACCAATGAAAGGGCACGCAATGGAACAACCGATTAACCAGGAAGATATGGACCGTCTGCAAGAGCAGATGCACGCGGAGTGGACTGCTGAAACTTTCCTGATGGGCAACCTCATCAAAGCCGCCACCCGCCAGTTGAAAGAGCTGGCGATGCCGTTCAGTAAGATGGACCAGGACGCGCAGGAGAAGGTGTTGGAGCGCGTGCACGAGGACATTTCCAAAGCGGTGCTGGAAGCGGTGAACGTAATCGCCACGGGCAACCGGATCCACTTCCGTACCGCCGTGAAGTCCGTCCAGTTCGTAGAGGACGAGGTGAAGGTGCAGCTGACCTGCGTGAACAGTATCGAGGCCCACCACTTGGCCAACAAAGCCGGCGGCATCGTGATGGTGGTGCTGGAAGATGGCAAACGCTATCTGGAAGTGGGCGATGCGCTGGAAGGCGAGCCAGACCAACCGCCGCTGTTTGATACCAGCACGGCCGGCAGCGGCTGGCAGGAGCGGGAAGCAGCGTAACGACACAGGCCACCCAAGCGGTGGCCTGATTCATTACTGATCAAAGTCATCTAGGTGTATCAAGCGTGGACCTTCATGTCGCTGTCGCCCAGCCGTGAAAAAGATCTCCGCGTGCCCTAATTGCTGTAGTGCAATTCGAAACTGATTGCCAACGTCAGCCATCATGTTGAGCTGGTCTTCAGGCGGAGTATCCAGGTAGCGGATCAGATCCTCTTTTTGCCACGTAATAGCAACGTTGAGGCTGTGCGGGTATTCATTCTGCCCGCCACCTGGGTTGCCAATTTCAGCGAGGTTGAGAGGGTCCGCAGTACGGATGTAAACATATCCGACACCATCAAAGACACCGTGGCTGATGACTACCTCATATCGGAATGGCCAAGCCGCTTCCAAAGCTTGCGTCAGTTGCAAGCCTGCCTGACCAAGCCACTTGCTTTGATACTCATAGTTCATGCTCTGTGCCTCGCTGGTTTTGTGGAGAGCAAGAGTATATGCATATTTAAATTGCATTTGCACGGAATGGAGGCGCAGATGGGCACCAGCCAGCTCGACCTGTTCACCGCAGACGACGCGCCGGCCCTGCCGCTGGCGCGCCTGAGCAACAACCCCAACGCCTACGACCCCGCAGACTGCCACTGGATACGCGCCGAGCCCATGCCGGGCTATGTCCTACGCCTGGGCTTTGCCCGTGACACCGACGGCTGGCACATGGCGGCCGGCTACCACTTCCCGGACGTGGGCAGCATCGGCCCAGTGTTCGTACGGTCTAATGCCTACCCCGTCTACGGCGACGCCAGCCGGGCAGGGTTGGAACGGCTGAGGCTGATGGTGAATGGGCTGCAGCTGGCCAGAACTATTTCCCCAGACAAGGCCAAGCGGATCCGCGAAGCCATCGACAACATCACCCAGGCCGCCCCGTGCGGCCTTTCTCTTTTGAAGGACGCAGCATGAAAAACATCGCCAAAATCATCCCCATCCACCCGGAAGTGGCCGAGCTGCTGACCAGCCAGAGCAGTCAGATCGAAGCCCTGCAAAGCCAGATACTGGAACTCGGCCGCCAGAACATCGCGCTTGCGGCCGAGGCCGAGGGCAGGGAGCTGACTGAACAGCAGCTCGCCGCAGCGGACGCGCGCATCCGCGAACTCGAAGCCGCCCTGGTGCTGGCCAATCTGCCGGCCGGCAGCCGTGACAACGTGATCCAGATGGTGCGGGAGGCAGCATGAGCGAACAGACCCAACACGCCACGCAGCCAGCACCGCCCGCCCAGCAGCAAGCGCAGCCGGTGGCGTGGGGCGTAGAGCTGACGTCAAATCGCTGTTCTGATTTCGGTAAACGATATTTTGTTGACGTGCGCACAGATATAGAAGGCGCAAGGCGTGAGCAGGGCGGGTATGTTACTGCCGCTGAAGCTACCATTGTCCCACTCTACGCCGAGCCACCCCACCCGCGCGCCCAGCTGATGCGGGTGGCGGAGGCGGTGCGAGATGCTACAAAGGCATCCGCAGAGATTTGCGGGCAAGAGGGTTACATCGGCTGGAGCGGCGTTGACCTCGCCGCCATCGTTGACGCCATCCAGCCGCAGGAGCAGGCAGAACGCTGCCAGTGCTCCGGATACTTGATAACGGCAAGCGAACACAAAGGCTGCTTGCGTGCTGGGCGTGCAGAGGTGCAGCCCGCCCCGGTGAACCAGCAGCTGCTGGCGGCGCTGAAATTGGCGCTGGACATGATGGTTGTGAACGGGATGGACATCCCGAAAACACAAACCGTCATGATGGAGGCCATCGCCGCCGCCGAGTCCGCGCAGGCGCAGCAGCCGGCGGATGGGGTAGGGATAGCGATGAAATCGGCTATGCGCAAATGGTTCTACGAAGAATTTGAGGACGAATTACTGGCGAATATGGAAGCCGCAGGACTCATTGCTCAAGCAGAAGGATATTCGATCTCTATGTTGGCAAGCATGGAAGTGGAAATTGACGCCGCCCTTGCCGCGCACAAGGCGCAGGAAGGCGGTGCCGTATGAACACCATCCGTCTTGGTCCCAACCAGCGCCGCGCGCTGCAGCTGCTCCAGCAGGCGCCGGCCGGCATGACCCGCACCGAGCTGCAAACCGAACTCGGCATTCAGGATCTACGCTCCATGCAGCACCTGCTGAAGGCGCTGCGTGAACGCCAGCTGATCCACATCGCCGCTTGGCGCTACGAGTCGGCCGGCGCCAGCTGCCCGGCCTGCCGCGTGTTCGTGCATGGCCCTGGCAAGGATGCGGCCAAGCCGGCCACGCTGGGGCGCGAGGTCTGCCGCCAGCGGCACCGCAACAAGGTTGGCCGCAAGCTCTACAACCGCGTCACCGAAGCCCGCAAGCGTGGCGCCGTGCGTCTAGTGCTGGGCGGCATCACCGTCTGGCAGCGGGGTGTCGGCTTCACCCTGGCTCACACCGATCAAGAAACAGATGAAAAAGGCGGGATGCTGAATGCCGCCTAACCTGCAAACACGAAACGACGACACGCCGGTCACTATGCCGGCGTTTTCATTGGGAGATGGTGATGGACGATATTGTGACCTTGCCTGTGAAATGGGTTCGCGCTGATGCCTATTGCAGGCTGACGGGCGAGCCGATGGAGGCTGTACTCAAGCGCGCTCAAGATGGCATTTGGGCTGCGGGCAAACATTACAAGCGGACTGGTCCGCGTACCCTCTGGATCAACCTGATAGAGGCAACAAAATGGGTAGACCAACAGCCACACGTCGAGTCGTCCTTCCCGAGGGGGTCGAAATCAGGGAGTGGAAACACAGCCGCAGCATAAGGATAACCTTCACATATCAGGGCAAGCGCCGGCGGGAGACCCTTGATGTTGAGGTTACGCCGGCCAACATAAAGTACGCGGCCAGGCTACGTGGCGAGGTGCTGAATGAAATTGCCCGCGGCACATTCGACTATTCCACCACTTTCCCCAGTTCGAAGCATGCAAAGCGAGAAGCAAAACCGAAGCGGCCGCACCAGTATCGGATTGAAGATTTGGTGACCGCTTATATCGATTCTGCCCGCAGGCTTGGCTCCCTTTCCCCATCCAGTGTGGCGTGCTACGCACGCTGGGCCAGATCCCGCATCATCCCGAAGTGGGGAGATATCCTAGTGGATGAGCTCACCACACCGGAGCTTCGGGATTGGATTGTGGGCCTGTCATCGGAGCTGGCGCCGAAGTCTGTCCGCAACTGCGTTGGCCTGCTGTCATCGGTACTAAACCGCGCTGCCGCCGATGGCATCATCCCTACCAGCCCGCTGGCACCAATCAAGATGCGAACAGTGCTACCCAAGAAAAAGCGCGTCGACGATGACAAAATCGAGCCTTTCAACTCTCTGGAGATCAAGGCCATTCTGGATGCGTGTACGCACCCAGAGGTGAGGGCAGTTTTTCAGTTTGCATTTGGCACCGGCATGAGAACAGGGGAGGTTATCGCCATCAAATGGCAGCACATCGACCTGGTCGCCGGCAGGATCACCGTAGCGGACAACGTGGTAAGTGCAGAAGGTGGTACGGTGGAAAAGAGCACCAAGACGGACAGCACCAGGGTGATACCAATGCTTCCGGCCGCCCGCATCGCCCTGGAAGCGATGCGGCCAGTGACCGGCAGCCTGCCTGGCAACTACGTGTTCATAAACCCGAACACCGGGAAGCGCTGGGGCGGCGACCGCGTGCTGCTGAGCCACTGGACAAAAGTGCTGCAGGAGACCAAAGTTCGGTACCGGAATCCCTACCAGACGCGTCATACCTTTGCGTCAATGCTGCTGATGGCCGGCGAACCAGAGCTGACCGTGGCAAAGCTTCTTGGACACACGACCGTCGAGATGGTGAGACGGCACTACGGCCGATACATCAGCCAACCAGATGGCGTGATACTTCGGGGCGAGTACAACGAGCTGGCGGGGTAGTTTTTCGCGATTTGCCCCGCATTTGCCCCGCAAACTGACAGACCGGCCGCAAAGCCGCACCAGTGTTACATCGTGCCGTGGTTTCGAATCTCACCGCTTCCGCCAGCATTCCGTAAAAAAGCTCTGAACCTTCAGGGCTTTTTTATTGCCAGTTCGAAACATCCTCCATCATCTTGTTCAGCAACCTCCATTCAAGGTTTCACCAGCCGTGGCGGTGCACCGAGCGCCAGCTGGGTTTCACGCTGCCCTGGTGTGACCAGCGCGAGGTGGGTCATCACGTCGCGGCCCAGCACCAGCCTGACATCGGTACTCTGGCGCAGATCCACTTTTTCCGTAATGGCAGGTTTCAATGGCAGGCTGGCGCTCAGCCTGGCGGCCACGCCAGCATAACCGGGTCGATATTCGACCACGGTCACCGGCTGACGGAACGGCTTGCTGTTGGTGAGCCGTGCCGCCGGATAACCCTGGGCGAGTAAGGCCTGGTTCACGCGGCGGGCCATGCCGGTTATACCGTTGCCGTTAGACACCTCGTACAGGGCTGCGCGCGACGTTGGCGGCGTATCCGTCGGCAGCGCTGGCGGCACTGCGGCCAACATGGTTGGTGCTGCCGGCTCTACTGCTTGCTGCCGCTCGGCTGGTGCCGGCTGGAGTGACGGTAGTGGTGCGATAACGGGTGCCGGCTCCGCCACCAGCGGCGGGGTGGCGGGCAGGGATGGTGACGGAGCTGTCGCTTCGACAGCAGCCGGCGGG
The DNA here is from genome assembly GCF_003633895.1 of Vogesella indigofera. GTDB lineage: Bacteria > Pseudomonadota > Gammaproteobacteria > Burkholderiales > Chromobacteriaceae > Vogesella > Vogesella indigofera. Next base: position 505,999 of record NZ_RBID01000011.1, on the reverse strand, counting down.
CTGGCCGGTGCCAGCGCGGGCACTGCCACCGTGGCTTCTGTTACTGGCTGGGCTACTGGCGGCTCAGCAACGTTGCTGGCAGTGCTTGCCGGCGGACTAGCCGTGGCCGGGGTGAATGCCTGTTGCACCAGTTCGGCCTTGGTTTTCTGTGCCAATGCCAGATTGAGGTTGGTCGTGATCTTGGCATCGCCCGGCTTCAGCGCCGCTGCCTTCTCCAGCGCGGCGGCAGCCTCGACCGGGCGGCCTTGCAGGTAGTAGGCATAACCAAGGTTGTTATAGAAGTGCGCGGTATCCGGCGCGGCCGCCAGTGCCAGCTGGAATTCCATAATCGCCAACTCGAACTGCCGCTGACCAGCGTAGAGACTACCAAGGGCGTTGTGGGCTTCGGCGTAGTGCTTGTCCAGCGCCAACGCTTGCTGGAATGCCGGGATGGCAAGGTCGCTACGGTTCTGGCCTTGGTAGTAGCGGCCAAGCTGATAGTACGCCGCCGGGCTTTCATTGCCATGGCGCACCTTCAGTAGCGGCTGGAAGCCCCACGTCTGTTTCGGCGGCACCGATTCGCAGCTTTGCAGCAGGGGGACACAGCACAGCAGCGACAACAGCAGCGGAGTGTTTTTCATGGCGTTTTCTCCCATGACATGCTCGATAACGGCTTGCGCCACGCCCGGCTAACCACCACCGCCGAACGATGGCAGCAGCACGCGGTAGATCTGGATGAATGCCGGCCCCAGCAACACCAGCAGCAGGGCAGGAAAGATGCAGAAAATCAGCGGGAACAGCAGCTTCAACGGAATCTTGGCGGCAGCTTCTTCGGCACGCAGGCGGCGCTTGGTACGCAGGTCATCGGCATGCACGCGCAGCGATTCGCCGATACTGGTACCGAAGCGGTCTGCCTGGATCAGCATCGCCACCAGGGTATCCACCTCCTGCACCCCGGTACGCATCGCCAGGTTGCGCAGCGCACGATCCTTGCTGCTGCCGGCGCGCAGCTCCAGGTTCACCAGATGCAGCTCGTCAGCAAGAATGGTGCTCTTGATGCGGATTTCCTCGCCGACTTTCAGCAGTGCCGCGTCCAGCCCCAAGCCGGCCTCGACACAGACCAGCAGCAGGTCGATGGCATCGGGAAAGTTGTTGAAGATTTCCTGCTGCCGCTGCTCGATGCGCCGCGCCAGGATGATGTTGGGCAGGTAGTAGCCGACCGCAGCGGCAAACAGCATCGAGATCAGGAAGTTGTTGCCTTCCATGTGTCCGCCGGTGAGGCCGATGTACAGAAACAGCACGCCAGGGAACACCAGCGCCAACAGGGTCTTGGCGCCGAAGTACAGCGGTATCGCCGAGGTGCCGCGGTAGCCGGCATTCATGAAGCGGATGCGGATCGGCGAGCTTTCCCAGCCGTCGGAGGGCACCGACAGCCTCGCCAGCGGCGTGGCGATCTTGATGGCCTTGGCCACCCAGGCCGAGGCATTGTCGGTGTCCAGCGGCGTATCCGCCTGCACCACCTTTTCCAGACGGGCCTTTACCCGGTTGGGGGCGACCTGCATCGAGATGGTCAGCGCAACGCCAAACACCACCAGGAAGATGATCGCCAGGTAGATCCATTGTGAGGTATTCATGACTGTTTCCTCGCCATGACAAGTAGGGGTGCCATCAGACTTTGATCTTGATGATCTGCCGCATCCAGAAAATCCCGGCGATCATCATGCAACCGATCAGCGCGACCATCATGAAGCCGCTGGGGTCTTCCCATAACACCTTCAGGAAGCCCGGATTGATCAGCTGGATCACCCCGCCCACTGCAAACGGCAGCAGGGTCAGGATCCACGCCGACAGCTTGCCTTCGGCCGACAGCACCCGGATGGTGCCGTACAGTTTCAGCCGCGCCCGGATCAGCGCACTGATATTGCCAAGCAGCTCGGCCAGGTTGCCGCCGGTTTCGCGCTGGATCAGCACCGCGATCACCATATAGCGCAGGTCGGTACTGGGGATGCGCGTCGCCAGGTTCATCAGCGCCTCCTGCATCGAGAAGCCGTAGTTGACCTCGTCGAAAGCGATGCGGAATTCACCGGCGATCGGATCGGACATTTCGTCGCCGATCATCTTCAATGATTGCGGCAAGGCATGGCCGGAGCGCAAGGCCCGGCACATCAGGTCCAGCGCATCCGGCAGCTGCGCCTCGAACTGCACCAGCCGCTTGTGGCGGGCATTCATGACGATCATCCACGGGATGCAGGCGCCCGCCAGCGCGATCAGCAGCGACAACAGCAGCGGCAGCGGGAAAAAGCGGCTGGCAATGAATGCGGCCAACCCTAGCGCCAGGCTGAAGCCGAGAAACACCCCGACATTCAGCTTCAGCCCGGACTGCACCAGAATGCGGTCCAGCTTGTGTACGCGCGGGAACGCCAGCAGGACGCGCTGTATCATTTTGGAGTCGCTGAGCAGCCGTTCTTTCATCAGCTGCATCGCTTCGCCGTGGTGCGCGCCGGCAGACATCGCCTGCAAGCGGCGTTCGATGCGGCTGGCCTCCGGACCCTTGTACGAGTTCCAGGTCAGGAAGGCGCCTTCCAGCAGGAAGACCACCGCGACAAAGATCAGCAGGATGAGGATGGCAAAGGTCGTGTCCATGATGGCACCTACTCGAATCGTTTGCTGGGGTCGAACAGCGCGTCCGAAATCTCCACGCCGTGCGTTTTCAGGCGCTCGATGAACTTCGGCCGCACACCGGTGGCGCAGAAGTAGCCCTGTACCGCACCGTCCACACCAATGCCGGTTTGTACAAACTGGAAGATCTCCTGCATGGTGATCACGTCGCCCTCGGTGCCGGTAATCTCCTGGATGCTGGTGACTTTGCGCTTGCCATCGGTAAGGCGTGCCACCTGGATCACCACACTCAGCGCCGAGCTGATCTGCTGGCGGATCACCTTGGGCGGCAGGTTCATCCCGGCCATGCCCACCATGTTTTCCATTCGCGTGATGGCATCGCGCGGGGTGTTGGCGTGGATGGTGGCCATCGAGCCTTCGTGACCGGTGTTCATCGCCTGCAGCATGTCGACGGCCTCGGCACCGCGCACCTCGCCAAGGATGATGCGGTCCGGCCGCATGCGCAGGCTGTTGCGCACCAGCGCCCGTTGCGGCACTTCGCCCCGCCCCTCGATATTGGGCGGCCGGGTTTCCAGCCGGATGATGTGCGGCTGCTGCAGCTGCAGTTCGGCGGCATCTTCAATGGTGATGATGCGCTCCGTATCGGGAATGAAACCGGACAGGATGTTGAGCAGGGTGGTCTTGCCGCTACCGGTACCCCCGGAAATCAGCATGTTGATCTTGGCCTTGGCCAGGCCCTTGATCACGGTGCCCATGTCCGGCGTCAGGCTTTTCAGCTCGATGATGTCGTTCAGCCGTAGCGGGGTGGCAGCAAAACGGCGGATCGACAACATCGGCCCGTCAATCGCCAGCGGCGGGATAATGGCGTTGACGCGGGAGCCGTCCGGCAGGCGGGCATCGACCATCGGGCTGGACTCATCGACACGCCGTCCGACGCGCGACACGATCTTGTCGATGATCTTCATCAGGTGCGCATCATCGGTAAAGCGCACATCGGTCTGTTCCAGCTTGCCGCGGCGTTCGACATAGACCTGCTGGAAGGTGTTGACCAGGATGTCGGAGATGGTCGGGTCGGCCAGCAGTGGCTCCAGCGGGCCGAGACCGAGCATTTCGTGCTGGATGTCCTTGACCAGGCTGCGCCGCTCGTTGTCATTGAGCGCCGCATTTTCTTCGGCCAGCAGCCGTTCCACCAGGATCTTGAGCTCGTCTTTCAGGCGCTCGGGGGCGAGGCTTTCCATCACCCCCAGATCAACCCGCTCCAGCAGTTTCTGGTGAATACGGGATTTCAGGTCGTGATAGGACTCGTAATTGGCCGACGTGGCCGACTTGACGATGGCCTGCAAGGTTTCGGAGCTGGGCTGGATGGATTCGAGCCGATCGCGCAATGACATGATAGCTACCCCTTTGCCGATGATCAGTCTGCTCGGGCCCCGAAGTGGCGGGTTATCAGGCTGATGTCTTAGTTGCCGAGAGATTTATCGTTAACAAGCATTCCATTCAATGAAAGGTGCCAGGCATTACTCGGGCGTTTGCGGCGCCGATGTGGGCCCCAGCGCACCGCCGCTACGAACGGGCGGGATGCCACCCTGAATGTGCTGCAGCAGGTTGCCCCACCACGAGGTTTCGCCATTGCCGCCTTGCACCAGCTCCCGCCCCAGCTCCTGCAGGGTGCGCGCCACCGGATTGTTGGGCGACAGCTTGCTGATCGGAATCCCCTGGTTCACCGAAGTCGCCACCGCCTTGAAGCTGTTGGGAATGGTCTTGTACACCGTCATCCCCAGCGTGCGTTCGACATCTTCCAGCCGGATGTCGCCGCCTTTTTCATAGCGGTTGACCAGCAGCTTGATCTTTTCCTGCGAGTAGCCCAGCGAGCGCAACACGTCCAGCAGCCGGCGGGCATCGCGAATGAAGGGCAGCGTGATCTGCAGCACCGGGAACACCACGTCGGCGTGATCCAGCGCCTTGATGCTGACCGGGTCCAGCGCGCGGCCAACGTCCAGGATAATCACGTCATAGTGATTGCGTGCCAGGTTGACCAGAGTATCGATGTGGCTGGGGCTGACCTCCATCGCCTGCACCGGGTCTTCCGGCGCCGACAGGATGCCCAGGTTGGGCAGCACGTTCAGCAGACTGGAGGCGAGGAATGAGGCATCCATGCGCATGATCTGGCGCGCCACCTCGGCCAGATTGGTCGTCGGCTTGTGGTCGGAAATGAACAACGAGGCATCGCCAAACTGCAGGTTGACGTCGATCAGGATCACGTTCTTGCCTTCCTGCGACGCCAAGTTGTAAGCAAGATTGGTCGACAGGAAGGTCGAGCCGCTGCCACCCTTGCACGGGATAAAGGCAAACACCTTGCCCTTCTGGCGCGAGGTATTCTGCAGATTGCGCTTTTCTTCAACCCGTACCAGCGCCAGATGCAGCGCATCGCGGCCAACGGGGGAGGGCAGCACCTCGCGCACGCCGGCACGCATCGCCCGCAACAGCACTTCCGGCGTCTGGCTGCTGGATAGCAGAATCAGGGTGATGTCGGGGTGGCGCAGGTTCAGCTGTGCCAGCGGAGAAAAATCCGCCAAGGCCTCGTCGGTCGCACTTTCCAGAATGATGATGTCGGGACGCAACTGGTCGGCAACCGGTGCCAGCATCTCCGCCCCACCGGTGAACACCTTGACATCGCGACTGCTGTCCGTTTCGACAAAGCGGCGCAGTTCATCCAGGTTCTTGGTGTTGTGCGAAATAATCGAGATTCTCATGATTGCGCCTCAACTAAAAATGGTTGCGCCCGCAGGCGTTGATTGGCCGCCGATGGTTTAACCATCAAGGCGACGCACAATCAGGGTTGGCATCGGCACCAGTGCCGGTGGCAAGGCTTTCCCGAGTCAGCGTGGTACTGAATGCCGGTATCCGCCACGACTCATTCATGAACGGGAAGACGTAGTGGAATGCCGGCGCATTGGGAGAAATGGACACCGTCACGCTCTGGCAATTTGCCGCGCCGGTACAGCCGCTTGGTTCGTAAGTGACCACGATGTCATTGACGTTGGTAATCGGCAGAAACTTCTGCATCGATGTCTTGATGTTGGCCGCATTCATGTCACAAACCACCGCCAGGCGGGCACCGCGCCGCGTCGCCTCCACCGCCGAATTCCAGGTAAACATCAGCCGGCCAAACTCCATGATGCCAAGCAACAGGGAAAACAGGATCATGGCGACCAGTGCAAACTCCACGGCCGCCACGCCACGCTGTGCCTGCCTGCGGGGCAGCCTCAGCTGCCGGAATGAGGTTTTCATAGGTTTGCCTTCATTACAGTGCGAATCTGGCCAAAGGTAATGGTGGACAGATCCGCGGTAACAAACGGAACCAGCGAAACAAACTGGTAATTACTGACCGTTACCGACACCAGATTGACAACCGGTGCTGTGCCCTGCGCGAGATGATCTGCGCAGCGCTGCCAGTCGCAAATCGTCACCGTGGCACTACCCAGTGCCGGCGCCAGCAAGGTGCCGCTGCAACTGGTGTTGCCATAGCGCACCAGACAGGTCGCCTCGGTATCCTTGGTGCCGGGCTGCTGCGCCGACAGATAGCGCGCGGCATCGCGCGTGGCCTTGGTCACCGTATTGAACTGGTAAAACGCCCGGCCGAACTCGGTGATGCCGAACACGATAAAAATTAGCGGCATCAACAGGATCGCCATTTCGACGGCGGCAACACCCTGTTGGCGAGAGCGCGGTTGCATGGCCATCTCCTATCTCGCCAACGCCGGCACTTTGGGGCCGACTCCGCCACCGGCGCCCGGCAGCCCCAGCGTGGCACACGGGTTGCCCGGCACATCAGCCTGACCGCGATACTCAACAAAGGTGTCGCTACCCGGTCCTGGCATCGGCTGCAACAGCAGTACGCAGGCAAACTTCTGGATCGGCACCGTCTGCGACCCGGCCCAGCTGCCACAGTTGACAATCGGCATCAGCGCCAGTCGCCGGTCGGCCCCATTGCTATCCAGTTGTGCCGTAGTGGCGCTGCGCGGATTACCGATCAGGGTGATACCGGCTGCGGTGTCCCCCTGATAAACGGCATTGGCCACCCTCGACGCCAGAAAATTGGGCGTGGCGCCGGAGGTACCGTTGTAGGCGTTGAACTGGCTGACCCAGGAGGTTGCGGTATAGGCAAAGCCGGTGAAATCCGGCGGTGCGGTGCTAACGCTTTCACTACCCTGATACAGGCCAAAACGGGTATTCCACGCCTGGGCAATGGATTGCTGCATACCGGTTTGCCCGACGGAATTGGAGATATTCAAGTTGCACTGCCCGGAGCCGGTCAGCAGTGCGGACAGTTCACTGGCACCGCCGGCAGGAGGCGAGTAGTCAATGAGGTTGAAACTACCAGTAAAGCCGCCACCGGCAGTGAAACGACTGCCATACCATTTACCGACACAGAAACCGTAGCTATCAGGAGCCGTGCCATCCGGGCAACTGGCGGGTGGTGTCTGCTGGCACAGCCCCACCGGAATGGCGCAGTTGGTCTGCGATGGTGACAGGGCGGCCACCGCATGCGCAGTCACCGTTTGCGCGCCAGCCCCCATGACCTGCATGAACCAGGGCATGATGCCGGTTTGCGGCAGGGTGCACTTGGCATACTTCATGTTCGGGATGCTGGCTGCCGCCACCGCATTTTTGGTGAAATAGGTGCCGGTCAGAGTGTCGCTGAAGGTGACGTCGCTATTGACCAGCACCGAAACCGCATCGTCCTGGAAGTTGACACTATTCCGTTGCCCAACGGTGATGCCGGCGCTTTCCGCCCGGTTGAGCGACTCGGCATCGCCTTTCAGCTCTGCCGCTGCCGCCAGGGCGCAGGCGTCTGCCGCGTTGCTCAACTCGGTCTTGGTGATGAACAGTCGCCCCAGATCAGCGACCAGCCCCAGGAAACCGACCAGGACAACGATACATAGCCCGACGATGATGGCTACCGCGCCTTCCTGATATCGCCGGCCCGGTAGCTTGCCAGTGCGTTTCATAAAGCCACCTCATGCATCTGATCCTGAAACAAGGCGGGATTATTTGCCGCCGCCCAATACATCAATGGTAAGAATGTTGGCGGTGGATGGCGGCGTCTTGAACGACTCGTGGTAGCGATCCATGCCTTCCTTCGCCGCCTTGCCATCGATGCCGGTGACCGGATCCATATCCTGCGAGGCCTCCGGATTGATGGTCTGCTGCGCCTTGGCCATGTTGACGGCCTCGCCGAAGCGGCTATCCAGATACGGGGTCGACGAGCAGGCCGTCAGCAGTGATGCCAGCAAGACTGTGCGGGTAATCATCACCAGTTTGTAAGTTCGCATGACTTGGCCTCCTTATTTCACTTCAAAGCCGGATGGCGCTTGAGGGGCTTGTGGCTGCACCGGCGGAGGAGCACCTTCGCCGGAACTGGCGCCTGCGGCGGCTGGCGGTTTGCCCTCCATCTTGCCGCCGAGGAAGAACTCAGCCCGGTTTGGCGGGGTGTAGTTGTCGGTCGGCAAGGCATAGTTTGGCGGCAGCGGTTTCACCAGCCGTGGGGTCACCACGAAGATCAGCTCGGTCTTGTCGGTCTGGAAGCTGCTGCTGCGGAACAGGGCGCCCAGAATCGGGATTTCGCCCAGCAGCGGGAAGGCACTGATATTGGTGGTGACGTTGTTCTTGATCAGACCACCAATGGCGAAGCTCTGGCCATCACGCAGTTGCACGGTGGTCGCAGCACGTCGGGTGGTGAACGATGGCAGGATGGCGGTGCCATTGAGGCCAGTGATATTGACGCCGCTGGCATTCAGCTCGGACACCTCTGGTGCTACTTTCAGGTTGATCCTGCCGCCATCCAGTACGGTCGGGGTAAAGCGCAGAGCCACGCCGAATTCTTTCTCTTCCAGGGTAATCGTCTGGCCGCCGGTGCCGCTGTTCTGCGCTACCGGGATGAATATCTTGCCACCGGCGAGGAAGCTCCCTTCCTGACCACTGATCGCCATCACGGTCGGCTCGGCCAAGACCTTGACCAGACCATCATCGTGCTGGCCATCAATCTCAAAGCTGCGCCGATTGGAAGTGCCGCCATTGTTGCCACCCAACAGTAGCCCGATAGCGTTGGACGCGTTGCCGGACAGGAAATTGGTATCCCAGTTAAAGTTCCAGCCACCATGGTTCAGCACCCCGGCCAGGTTGATACCGACCTGGTCCAGCAGTTTCTTCGAGATTTCCGCCACTTTGACTTCCAGCATCACCTGCTGCGGTGCATCCACCGACAGCATGTTGATGACTTTGGATTGACCGGCATAGGCTGCGGCCAACGTCATGGCCTTGTCGACCCGGGTCGAATCCGCCACGGTGCCGGTCAGTACCAGCGAATCGGAGGCGGCACTCACCTTGATACGGCTGCCTTCACCGGCCAGCATGTCGTTGAGCGAGCTTTGCAGCGAGGCGGTATCCACCCCGACGGTGACATCGACCAGCATGCACTGGCCGGTACGGCTCAGCAGGATGATATTGGTTGAGCCGACGCTCTTGCCCAGCAGGTAGATTTCGCTCGGGCTCAAGAGAATCACATCCAGCCCGGCCACCCCCGCGTTGGCCTTGCCTTCTGGCGCTTTCTTGTCGTCACCCTCTGCGCCTTCCTTGGGCTGTGCCGCTTGCGTGCCCGCCGGATTACCCAGCAGGATGCGGCTGACCGGTGAAGTCGTCTTCAGGCGGAAGGATTTGCCGACGGTGACATTGACCATCGGTGCCGATTCGATGGTATTGCACGGTGTCGTGGCAGCCGGTTTCGGGGTGATGGTGGCGGCCTGGGTCGTCGTGGCCCACATCATCATGCAGCTGGTGGCGATTGCCAGCGCACCCAGATTCAGGCGGGGCAAGCGTGCTTCGACAGGTTTCTTTTTCATTATGACTTTACTCCCTAACGAATTGGGCTGGATGTCTGACAGTTAGAAACACTCGATATGTCGAGACGTGCCGCTGACGATTTCTACACAGTTCTGGGTTGCCGCGATCGGGGCGGGCTGGGTAGGCCGTTTCACGATGACTTTCTTCACCACCCGCTTGGCCACCGGCTTGCTGACCGCCACAGGCTTGGCGACCGGCGCCGGCTCGTCGCCGCGCAGGAGGATTTGCTTGGTAATGCCGGAGGTTTCTACCGGTTTGGGGTCAACCTGATTGCGCAACACCAGGGACAAGGTGCCAACGCTGCGTGCCAGGTCCAGCTTTTCAGCTTGCTCTGGCGTAACCTCCAGCGTCACCGCATTGACCACCTTGGGCTTGGTATCGTCACGGCTGGCTTCCTGCGCCACCGCCAGCACCAGGATGTGCTCCAGCACAATCTTGGAAATACTCATATCCACCTTTTCCTTGACGTTGGCTTTGGCGTCTTCGGTGGTATTGACGAGGATATCGACATAGTTGCCGGGCAAGGCAAAGCCGGCCACGCCGATCACGTCGTTAACCCGTACCGTCATCGCGCGTTTGCCTTCCATTACCACCGCAGACAGGCCGCCCTTGGTACCCAGCGGTGCCAGCTTCGACTCCAGAATCGCCTCGCCACGCAGTACGCTGGTTTTCAGCACCCGCCCATCCAGCGTCTGCGGATCGATAATCGCGCCTTCTGGAATGCTGCCGCTTGGCCAGTCAACCAGGCGCAACATCTCCGGCGTCAGCTTGGAACCAAGATCGACATCCACCGCCGCGATGACCACTTTCTGGGCGGAGACATTGGTCTGCTTGTTGATCCATTGCGATGCCATCACCACGGCCACCAGGCCGACGATGACGGACACCACGATCATTGCTATGGCTCTTGGGTTTTTCACTGCCTTCTCCCCACACTTGATTGAAAGCTCAAGCCAGGTCGCGACCGCAACCTATCCCTTGGTGTAGTAGTTTTCCCATGCCCACGTCAGCAGCTCCTCGTTCAGCTCCGGCTTGATGCCCTGGTAAAAGGCAAAATCGCGGACCTGTTCCAGCAAATCGCGTGGAATACAGGCGAGGAGGGGCTTGTCGTGCTTGCCGTGCAATTCATCAATCACAAACCGCAGTCCCTCGTTGCTAAAGGGAATGCCCAGACGGGCACAGTTCTGCTCGAAAATCGCACGGTATTCTTCTTCCTCAAGCTTGCCGATGTAAATCTTGTAACCAAGCCGGCGCAGGAATGCCTCGTCGGCCAGCGTGCTTGGCGGAATGTTGCTGGAGAAAATCACAATGACATCGAACGGCACCATGAACTTGGTGCCGGTATGCAGCGCCAGATAGTCCACGCGGCGATCGAGCGGCACGATCCAGCGGTTCATCAGCATTTGTGGCGAAACCAGCTGCCGCCCAAGGTCGTCGATGATCAGCAAGCCATTGTTGGCTTTGACCTGTGGTGGCGCCTGGTAGAAGCGGGTGTTCTCGTCGAAATCCAGATCCAGCATCGACAGGGTCAGTTCGCCGCCGGTAATCACTACCGGGCGCTGGCACTCGATCCAGCGCGCATCGTGCAGCGGCCCTTTGTCCAGCGAGCTGCCACTGTGACTGCTAGCCACAGGCTGGTGTACCAACGGGTCGAACAGCTGGATCACCTCGCTATCCACCAGCACGGCATAAGGAATGGTGCAGTTGCCGGTCAGCAGGGTAGCCAGATGTTCGGAGACATAAGTCTTGCCGCTGCCGGGCGGGCCGTATACCAGGATGGCCCGGCCGGAGTTCATCGCGGCGCCAAGCTGGTTCATGGTGTTCTGACGCAGGACAAAACCCTTGAAACCTTCGGCAACCAGTTCTTTGGTGACTTTCATGTTGGCCACAGACTGCCGGCGCACCGCATCGTTATAGGCCTGGAGCGTCACCGGGGCAGGGCCGGCGTAATGGCTTTTCTGCAGGTAGGTCTGGGTGCGGTTGCGGCCAACGTCGGTCAGTGTGAAGGCAATGGTGGCTTCCGTTTCATTACGACCGGATACCTCGCACAGCTGTTCGCTACGCATGAAGGCCAACAGCGGCTCCAGCACACTGAGCGGCAGCTTGGTCAGGTTGACCAGATCGACCAGCCGGATCTGGCCATGAAAGAAGAGGGTCTTGCAGAGCAGCTCCACCAGAAACAGGAAATCCAGGCCGGTTTCTTTTACAGTCTGCGGGGCACGGGGCAAAATATCACGAGGAGGAGTGTTGCCTTGTAATTCCAAACCATCTGGATTGAACATTTTCATCACTCCTCGCCAACATAAAAACCGAACCGGGTATTTATGCAATGAGATATAGCCCAGCAAAAACCATTAACCAAGGATAATTTTTCGATAATCAATCGCTAACAAACAAGCACAACAAAACAGCGCCAGCGTTAGCAGGCGCATTGATCTGGCAATGAGAATTTATTTTAAAAATCACAACCAACCAAATCAAATTCCTTGCCAAATCAGATAACCAGCCGTACCCACGGCAATAGCCATGGCATAAGGTAGCGTCCCCACAGAATTCACGCCCGCAGGGTTAGCCGATAGCTTATCGCCAGCGATTTTGGCAGCGCCCGGCAGCACCATGAATATGCTGTTACTCAACATTTGACGTGCCATTTTCAACTTCAAAGCGAATACGAGAGACAACACACCACCGGCCAACAAGGTACATAACACGACACCAAAGATCGCTGGCGAACCGGTAAAACAGCCAACCAGTGCCATTAATTTGACATCTCCCGCCCCCATGACACGTAACAGATAAAGCGGCAGGAACAATCCGAATCCGAATGCCAGCCCCTTGAGGGCTGAAAAAATGCCTTCACCATCCAGCAAAAATGCCTGCGCCAGCAAGCCAATGACAATACCGGCGAGGACTAGTCTGTTCGGGATTTTTCTGGCTTTCATATCGGTAAAAACGGCAGCGAGGAGGAATCCAGCAAGCAGACCCAACCTCGCCCCGAACAGAAGACCGACTCCAATGGCAGCTATCCAGGCCAGCCAGATGAAAATCATTGCCAATTATTTCCCCTTGGAGAATGACCAACGTCAAGCCAAGGCAGCGGCCAGTTCGGCTGCAATGTTGTTGAATACCAATTCCAGGTTTTCACCCACAGCACCAACCGAAGCAATAATCACCACGGCGATCAGGGCGGCAATCAAGCCATATTCAATGGCTGTTACACCATCTTCTTCCTGGATGAAACGTTTGAATGTCAATGCAAGCTTATCCATTTCCAACACCTCCATGGAAATTGAACCTGTGGCAGCAACGACTGCCGTCCATTTTGCGCCAACGAGACATGACGCATGCCTTGTTCAAGCATTCCAAACAGACCAAGCATACTGACCTTCTGCCAGAATACTCAAAACAAATACTGCACCGCACATTAAATTACAACCAATGGCAGCTTAAACATTATGTTAGTACACCATTAGCGGCTAACAAGAAAAATTTCAATTTACACGCCAGCCAATAACCAACGATTCTTATCAAGTAATTGCCAACTGCATTTTTTATTAAAAAATATAATGCATATGTAATTTACGCTAATGACGTACCAGCTAATCACAGGACATCTGCGGCTACGGCTTCAACCTGGTCGGCCACGTTCAGAAACAAGGCCTGAACATTCAATCCGACGCCAGTAACAGACGCAATAATGACCACGGCAATGAGTGCTCCCAGCAGGGCGTACTCCATGGCGGTCACGCCATCCTCGTTAACCAAAAACAAACGCAAGTGACGGCTATACTTGTTCATGATCAGCCCCTGGTGAGCATCGGTTCAGATAAATTCATTCGATAAGCAATGCCATACATACGGCTTTAGATCACCGGCACCGCAAAGTCAAACAATTGCAAATTGTATGACATCGCCTATAGTGCACCTCGGAGTATAGAAAAAAGCACTTGTTAGTCTTTGCGTAAAGCCGATAGGGGGAATTTAAATCATGGCCTACACAAGAGCCGGACTAACACCTTCTACTGCCATTTTCATTATTGTGTTTACAATAATGCTGCTGTTTCCCAAGTTTGAAGACCCTGATTTCTACTGGCACCTGAAAACAGGCGAGTTGATTGTCACCACGGCACAGCTGCCATGGCATGACGTTTTCACCTATACCAATTCCGGCCATTCCTGGGTGCTTTCCGAATGGCTGAGTCAGGCCATTTTCTATTTACTGTATCAACAGGCCGGCTTGACTGGCGTCGCTGCCATTACCGCGCTGGTTTACGCCCTGTGCTGGTTTATCACCTACAAAACCTGCCATGAACAACTTAAAGATGAAGGCAAGGCCATTCTGGTGGTGATGCTGTTCTGCGCCACAATGGGGGCCATTGCACCTCGGCCCCATATTTTTACCTTCCTGTTTTTCGCGATCCTGCTGCATCAACTGTTCATGTTCAAATACCGGGCATCCGATCGCGGCCTGATTTTCATTCCGTTAATGATGGCAATCTGGGCCAATGCGCATGGCGGTTTTTTTATCGGTCTGGTTTTGCTGGCGGTTTTTCTTGTCGCGGAGTGGAGCCATCATTTACTGGTGGACAACGTTGGCCGCATTGAAACCAGGCGATTGAAAAAACTAAGCCTTATTGCCATAGCAGGATTTCTGGCCACTGCCATTAACCCGCATGGCTGGCAATACTGGTTATATCCCTATCACGCAATCGTTTCTTCTGGTGATACCCAGTTCATCAGCGAGTGGCAATCCCCCAGCTTTCACAAGCCATTCTTTCAATATTTTCTGGTGGTCATATTTCTGTTTTTCATGAACATGATTTACGCAAGAAAAAAACCGGATTTAACCGAGCTTGGCGTTTCCCTGGTTTTTATTGGTGGGGCGTTCTTTTCTGTTCGCAACATCCCGTTGGCCGCATTGGTGATGGCGCCGTTTTTTTCCATCTTTTGCCAGGATTTATCACTCGCCAGGATATTCAAGCAACCGGACTACACGCCAAAATCCGGCTTCTCAGCCTTTGCTCACCGCATTATGACTGCCGGTAACAAACAGGTCGGCGGTAGTGCGCCACTGGCAAACTGGTTGCTGCTGATTGCGTCGCTATTTTCAATCCTGCTGCTTTACCCAAGCAGAAAAGAACACAACAGCATGGCTGTGTCGCGAATCCTGCCCGTTGCGGCAACTGACTTTGTCATCAAGCACAACATCCGCGGCAATATGTTCAACACCTATCATTACGGTGGCTATCTGATTTACCGGCTCTATCCCCGGCAGCAAGTCTTCATCTACGGCAGAACGGATATCTATCCGAAGTCATTCATCACCGAATACCGGGAGATGTACCGTGGCGGCAGCAACTGGAAGCAGTATTTCTACAAACACAATATTGACTACGTGCTGTGTGAAAACCTGTCGCCGCTAAGGCAGCTGTTGCTGAACAACGGTGACTTCAAGCTGGTTTTTGATGATGGCAAGCACTCGGTGCTGCTGAAAGACACCGCCAGGTTTCAGCAATTGATCAAGCAGTACGCTCCGGGCTTGCAAACACATGACATGGGAAGCATTGCACTTTCATCAAGCAATGAAAGCGAGGGGTGATTCATGTTGACCGACCAGAGAACCGCCGATGCCTTTGCCAACTCCTGGAACAACCTGCCAGCCGGCTCCGTTTATACCCGCGACCAGTTTACGGACTGGATGAGTCCGCTCACCGCGGCCGATGTCGCCGGGCGCCAGGTGCTGGAGTTGGGGTGCGGCAATGGCAGCCAGATGCTGCACCTGCTGGATTGGAAACCGGCTTTTGTCGAAGGAGTGGACCTAGGCGATGCCATTCTTTCCGCCTGCAAGAATCTGGCGGGCAGGGCGGAGGAAAACTGGAAAATCACGAAAAGTGACATGACCGCCTTTAGCGGCGCGGGCTACGACCTGGTCTACTCCATCGGGGTGCTGCATCACCTGGATTGCCCCAAGGAAGGCTTCGACGCGGTGATCCGTAATGTCAAACCCGGTGGCCGCTTTCATTGCTGGGTCTACGCGGAAGAGGGCAACAACCTGATCATCAAGCTGGTTGACCCGTTGCGCAAGATAACGTCGCACCTGCCGTGGTGGCTGACCAAATACGGCGTGGCGACTCCGCTGGCGGTGCCGTTTTTCCTTTATGCCAAAACAGTCGCGGCCCTGGCCGGCATCAGCGGAGTGGAAAAGCTGCCGCTATACCAGTACTGCCGCTGGATCAGTAATCGTGACTTCCGCTTTTTCAGGCATGTCGCCTTTGACCAGCTGGTCACCCCGCAAACTGTCTATATCAATAGGGCGACGATTGAATCCTGGCTGGCCGGCCATGCCGATATTGACCAGCACAGCACCTATATCATCATGAGAAATGGCAACTCCTGGAAGTTTGGCGGCAAGCGCAAGGAGGCATAGCGATGCAGATCGCCGAAAAGTTCATGACCATGCTGCGTTGCCCGCTTTCGGGCGCGCCGTTGCAGCAAGGCGACCATGGGCTGGCCAGCCGCGACGGCAGCCTGCACTACCGGATCAGCCCCTCCGGTGTGCCGCTGTTTGCAGAACACTTCTGCACCGACGACGCCAGGCGGCAGCAAGCCCATTTCGAGAAAATTGCCGGCATCTATATCAACAATCTCGGCTACCCGCATACGCAAGAGTATGCGGCCTACCTTGACCGCGCCTTTCTCGACATCGCCGCCGAGGCCAGCTTGGGCAGTACCGCCGAGATCTGCTGCGGCAGTGGAGAGGCATTCCGCCTGCTGGGCAACAAGGTCGGCACCGGGCTGGGCATCGATATCTCGTTGTCGATGCTGGAAGCGGCCAAAACCAGTCTGCTGGATGCCGAGCAATACTGTTTTGTACAAGGCGACGCCACCCGCTTGCCGCTGGCAGACGACCTGTTCGACAGTGTTTTCATCATCGGTGGCATTCACCACGTCAATGACCGGCAGCAGCTGTTTCGCGAGGTATTCCGGATCTTGAAACCGAACGGCCGTTTCTACTGGCGCGAGCCGGTCAGTGATTTTTTCCTTTGGCGCTGGCTGCGCGCGCTGATTTACCGCCTGTCGCCGTCGCTGGACGATAAAACCGAGCGACCGCTGCTGTACCGGGAAACGGTGCCGCCCCTTGAAAATGCCGGCTTTGTGCTCAAGACCTGGCAAACCTATGGCTTTTTCGGTTATTGCCTGCTGATGAACAGCGATGTGCTGGTTTTCAACAGGGCATTCCGCCATATCCCCGGCATACGCGGGATCACAAGGTTGGCCGCAAAGCTGGATCACGCCATCACCAGCCTGCATGCTTTCCGGCGCTACGGATTGATCGTTATCGGCATGGCGGAAAAACCGGGATGAGCACAACAAAAATGCGATTATTCATTTATTACATAATCATGGTCGCCATGACGGTTGCGGCCAACCTTTTGCTGAAATCCGGGGCAGAAAAATCCGGTAACAGCCTGATCGAGCTGTTCAATATCAAAATCCTGTTCGGCTTTGTTTTTTTCGGGTTGGCGGCGTGCTTTTACATTCTGGTACTGACCAAATTACCGTTGAATGTCGCGCAATCCTTTGCCGCCATCCAGTTTGTTGCCGTGATCATGGCGGCGCATTTTTTTCTGGGTGAGCCAATTGATGCTACCAGGGCATTGGGCATTTTTCTGATTTTCTGCGGGATATTGCTGGTCGGGAAATCCAGTTTCTGAGCAGCCATTCTGCGGTTTATTGCTTGTGCCATCCTGGAACGGGGAGGTGCTCATGATTTCCGTTATCGTGCCGGTGTATAACGAGGCCGACAATCTGGTCGCGCTTTACGAGCAGGCGGTAGTGGTACTGCAAAAGCTGGAGCAGCCATGGGAGCTGATCTTCATCAACGATGGCAGCACGGACGGCAGCCAGGAGCGACTGGAAGAGTTGGCCGCAAGAGACCCGTGCGTGAAGGTGATCAAGTTCTGCCGCAATTTTGGCCAGACCGCAGCGATGATGGCGGGGGTCGATTACGCGGAAGGCCACATCATCATCCCGATGGATGGCGACATGCAGAACGACCCCGAGGATATTCCGCGTTTGCTGGACAAGCTGGAGCAGGGGTTTGACGTGGTGTCCGGCTGGCGGCAAGACCGCAAGGACAGCCCGATCAAGCGCAACCTTGTCAGCCGCGTCGCCAACCGCATGATTTCGTCGATTTCCGGCGTGCACCTGCATGACTATGGTTGTTCGCTGAAGGCGTACCGGAAAGACGTGATCAAGGGCGTACGCCTGTACGGTGAAATGCACCGTTTCATCCCGATTTACGCCAGCTGGTTTGGCGCCCGCATTGCCGAGATCCCAGTGTTGCACCACCCGCGGCAGAATGGTGTTTCCAAATATGGCTTGGGCCGCATCGTCAAGGTGATCCTCGACCTGATGGTGGTGAACTTCCTGTCCAAATACGCCGGCAAGCCGATGTATCTTTTTGGCGCCGCCGGCCTGTTCATCCTGCTGATCAGCCTGCTCACCGGTGGCTGGGCCGTGTACCTGAAACTGGTGGAAGGGGTGTCCTTCATTTCGACTCCGCTGCCGCTGCTGGTGGTGATGACCGGGGTGACCGGCTTCATGTGCATCCTGATGGGGCTGCTGGCGGAACTGCTGATCCGCACTTACTACGAAGCCCAGGGCAAGAGCGTGTATCTGGTTGGCAAGACGCTCAATATCAAGGCACGGTGTGCAACGAGGGCGGCCAGATGTGTGGAATCGTCGGATTTGTAGGCACCGGTACGCGACAGGACCTGGAGCGGATGAGCAACGAAATCATCCATCGCGGGCCGGACGGTGTCGGCTATTGGACAGACCCGGCGCAGGGCGTCTATCTCGGGCATCGCCGGCTGGCGATTCTCGATCTGGCCGGCGGCCAGCAGCCGATGTGGACCGCCGATGGCGCACTGGGCGTGGTGTTCAATGGCGAGATCTACAATTATCGCGAGCTGCGCACCGAGCTGGAGCAGGCCGGCCATGTGTTTCTGACCGACCACTCGGACACGGAAGTATTGCTGCACGGCTACCGCGAGTGGGGCGAGGCGCTGACCAGTCGCCTGAACGGCATGTGGGCGTTCGCGCTGTATGACCGCCGTCAGGCGCGGCTGTTCTGCAGCCGAGACCGTTTCGGCAAAAAACCGTTCTATTACACACTGCAGCAGGGCAGCTTTGTCTTTGCCTCCGAGCTGACCGCCTTGCTGTGCCATCCGGCAGTGACCGCCACCGTGTCACGCGCGGCGATCCACAAATACATTGCCTACGGCTACCTGCCGGCCCCCAACACGCCATACCACGCCATCCACAAGCTGCCGGCCGGCTGCTCGCTGGTATTCACTCTCGACAGCGGCAGCTTGCGTCTTTCCCGTTACTGGTCCTTCGTGCTGGAGCCGGCGGAGGCCCGCCCGGCCGGGATTGAAAAGCAATGGCAAGAGGAGCTGTTAGAACGGCTTAACAACGCCGTGGCCTGCCGCTTGGTCGCCGATGTGCCGCTCGGCGTGTTTCTCAGCGGCGGCATCGATTCTTCCGCCGTCGCCGCGCTGGCAGCCCGACAAAGCGGTGCAGGGCAGCTGCAAACCTTCAATATCGGCTTCGATGTCGCCGGCTTCGACGAATCCGCACACGCGCGGCGCGTCGCCGTCTTGCTGGGCACCCGCCATCATGAAGCCATCCTGTCGCTGGACGTCGCGCGCAGCCTGTTACCCGCCATCACCGGCAAGCTGGACGAGCCGCTAGCCGATAGCTCGCTGCTGCCCACCAGCCTGCTGTGCCAGCATGCGCGGCGCCATGTCACCGTTGCCTTGGGCGGTGACGGCGCCGACGAGCTGTTTGCCGGTTACGCGCCGTTCCGGGCGCTGCGCTGGGCCAATTATTACCAGAAACTGGTGCCGGGCCCGCTGCACGAGGCCATCCGCCTGTTGGCCAATCGCCTGCCGGTCGGCGATGGTTACATGAGCCTGGACTTCAAGCTCAAGCGAACCTTGCAGGGGCTGAGCCATCCACCCCGGCTGTGGCACCCAAGCTGGATGTGCCCGCTGGACGATGCCGCGCTCGCCGAGTGCTTTATGGAGCCGGTCGATCTGGAAGAGGTGTTCTCGGAGGCCATCGCTGCGTGGGAGCGCTGCAGCCAGCACAATCTGGTCGACCGCAGCCTGCAGTTTTTCACCGATATCTATCTGCAGGACGACATTCTCGCCAAGGTCGATCGCGCCAGCATGATGCATTCACTGGAAGTGCGCTCCCCCTTCCTGGACATCAATGTCGTTGATCTGGCAAGGAAAATCCCTTCAGAATACAAGCTGCGCCATGGCGAAACGAAGTACATCCTGAAAAAGGCTCTGGCACAGATCCTGCCGCAGGACATCCTGCACCGGCCGAAACAGGGTTTTGCGGTGCCGATTGCCAGGTGGCTGCGCGACGATGCGCTGCAGCTGGAGCACCCCAGCGCCTCGGCCGGGCTGAATGGCGCATTCATTGCCAGAACCATTGCCGACTACCGACAGCACAACAGCAACCGGCATCACTTCCTGTGGGGACAATGGACGCTGGCGCAGGTGATGCAACGCCATGCTGCGCTGACCAGTGCACCCAGCGCTGCCGAAATCGTACACGCACTCTAGACATCTGCAGACCGGGGCGACACGCCAAACGCGCCGCGCAGGCATCACCAGGACTAGGTACGACAGTCTCTCGGCGCGGCAATACACGGCTCAATAAAAAAAGCCCTGATCGAGTAGATCAGGGCTTTTTGCCTTGCCGGCCAACGCTACTCCGCGTTTGCCAGCAGCATCTCGCTGGCGTGTTGCCGCGTGGTGCTGGTGATGTCCTCGCCGCCCAGCATCCGTGCCAGTTCGTCGATGCGCTGCACCTGGTCCAGCGGCTGGATGCGGCTGACGGTGCGGCCATCGACACCGAACTTGCTGACCTGCCAGTGCTGACTGGCGCAGGACGCCACTTGCGGCAAGTGCGTCACGCACAGCACCTGGTAGCGCTCGCCCAGCTGCCGTAACAGCTTGCCGACCACCTCGGCGACGCGGCCGCCGATGCCGACGTCCACTTCGTCGAAAATCAGCGTCGGCACGCTGGCGACCTGGCTGATCACCACCTGCATCGCCAGGCTGATGCGCGACAGCTCGCCACCGGATGCCACCTTGGCCAGCGGCCGCAGGGTGCTGCCCTGGTTTGCCGCCACCAGATACTCGACGGCTTCCAGCCCGTTGGCGGTCGGCTCTGCCGCTGCGGACAGCTCGATGGCAAAGCGCGCGCCCTCCATCGCCAGCCGCTGCATCTCAGTACTGATGCGGGATGACAGCTCGTTGGCGGCCTGTCGGCGTTTGCCGGACAGCGCCTCGGCGTGGGCACGGTAGCGTGCCAGCGCCGCCGATTCGGCAACGGCCAGCGCCTCCTGATCGGTCGACGCCTCCAGTGCGGCCAACTGTTGCTGCCAGTCGCCGAGCTTTTTCGGCAGCTCTTCCGGCGTGCAGCGGTACTTGCGGGCAATACGCATCAGCACATCGAGGCGCGCCTCGACATCCAGCAGCTGCTTGGGGTCGTCGTCAAAGTCGCTGCCGTAGCTGCGCAGGCTGTACACCACCTCGCGCAATTCGGCATCGACCGAATCCAGCAGCGCCAGCGACTCCGCCAGCCGCGTATCCAGCGCCGACAGCCGCCCGAGGCGGTTCTGCACCTGCGACAGCAGCGACAGGCAGTTGCCGTCCATGTCGGACAGCACGTCCACCGCCAGCTGCGCGGTTTGCGCGAGCTCAGCGGCATTGGCCAGCCGCGAGTGCTGCTGGTTGAGTTGCGGCCACTCGTCGGCCTGCAGGTTCAGCTCGCTCAGTTCGTTGATCTGCCAGGTCAGGCGCTCGCGCTCGACTTCCGATTCGCGCGACAGCCGCTCGGCGTCCTCGCGCTGGCGCCGTGCCTGTTGCCAGTCCTGCCACGCTTCGCGCACATCGCGTGCCAGCTGTGTACTGCCGGCGTAGGCGTCGAGCAGCGCGCGCTGGGTGTCGGCGCGCATCAGCGACTGGTGCGCGTGCTGGCCGTGAATGTCGACCAGATACTCGCCGATGGCCTTGAGCTGGCTCTGGGTTGCCTGCTGGCCGTTGATGAAACTGCGCGAGCGGCCGTTGCGATCCACCAGGCGGCGGATCAGCAGGTCGTCCTCGTCGCCGCTCAGTTCGTTGTCTTGCAGCCAGGCGCGCAGGTCCGGGCTGTTGTGGATGGAGAACTGTGCAGCGATTTCGGCACGCTCGGCGCCGTCGCGGATCTGGCCGGCATCGGCACGATCGCCCATCAACAGGCCCAGGGCATCGAGGATGATGGATTTGCCGGCGCCGGTTTCACCGGTGAGCACGGTAAAACCGGCATGAAAATCGAGATCGAGCTGATCGACGATGACAAAGTCGCGAACATTCAGTGACAGCAGCATGGTCTTGTGATTTCTCAGAGCAGACGCTCGCCCCAGTGAAGCTTGTGGCGCAGCATGTCGTAGTAGTTGTAGCCAATCGGGTGCAGGATTTTCAGCGTGTTACGGTAGCTGCGCACGATGACCCGGTCCATTTCCATCAGGTCGCAGTGCGACTGGCCATCAAAGTGCACGCGCGTGTCCAGCCCGCGCGTGAGCATGAAGGCCACCTCGCAGTTGTCGCTGACCGCGATCGGCCGGTTGCTCAGCGACTGCGGGCAGATCGGCACCAGCGCCATCGCACGCAGGGTCGGATGCAAAATCGGCCCGCCGGAGGCCAGCGAGTAGGCGGTGGAGCCGGTCGGGGTGCTGATGATCAGGCCGTCGGAGCGCTGGCTGTAGACAAACTGGTTGTCGACGAACACTTCAAACTCGATCATCGAGCCGAGGGCGCCGCGGCTGATCACCACGTCGTTGAGCGCCAGCGCGCTGGTGATCTCCGCCTCTTCGCGGATCACCGACGCCTGCAGCAGGATGCGCTCTTCCGGCACGAACTGGCCTTCCAGGATCTGGTCGATGGCGGCCAGCATTTCATGTAGCGGAATGTCGGTCATGAAGCCGAGCCGCCCCTGGTTGATGCCGACCAGCGGCACGCGGTAGGCGGCCAGCACGCGAGCGATCGACAGCATGGTGCCATCACCGCCGAGCACGATCACCAGATCGGCAAGCTTGCCCAGGTCATCGCGTTCGACCGCAGGGTAGGCCGGCGTGTTGTCGTCCGCCGGCGGCATGCTTTCCGCGTCGATCAGCACCCGCACGCCGCGCTGGGTCAGGTGCGCAGCCAGGGTGAGCAGCGATTCGATGATGTGCGGTTTGCTGTGTCGGGCAACCAGGCCGATCACACTGAACAGGTTCTTGGTCATGATGGATGCGTGATGCTTTCGTTGCCGGTAATCGGCAAGGCTTTCAGGTAGAAGCGGATCAACTCCGCCAGCGAATTGACGCCCAGCTTGTTGAACAGGTTGGCGCGGTGCGCCTCGATGGTGCGCGGCGAGACGTCCAGTTCCTTGGCGATTTCCTTGCTGGACAGGCCGTCGGCCACCAGCCGCAGGATCACCATTTCGCGCTCGGTGACTTTTTCCAGCTGCTGCTTGACCTCGGCGGTTTCTGCCTCGTGCTGCTGCAGCTGGATGCTGTTGCGGATCGCCTTGCGCAGGCTTTCCAGCAGCCGGTTGCGGTCGATCGGCTTGGTGATGAAATCGACCGCCCCGCCACGGAAGGCGCGGGTGCATTGTTCCAGGTCGCCGTGGCCGGTAATGAAGATGATCGGCAGCTTGTTTTCCTTGATGCTGAGGATGTCCTGCAGCGCGAGGCCATTGATGTCCGGCATGCGGATATCCAGCACCAGACAGCCGATATCGCCCGGCGCGTAGGCCTGCAAGAAGGACGTGGCGCTGTCGAAGGTCAGCACGTGCAAGCCCTGGGTGCCGATGAGGATGGCGAGCGCGTCGCGCACCCCCGGATCGTCATCAACCACGTACACGGACGGTGTCATCGATGCCATTATTGCTGCTCCTCTTTTGCGTCGGGATGGCTGTTTTTGAGTACCGGCACGGTCAGCGAAAACTCCGCGCCGCCGGTCTCCAGATTGCGGGCGGCCAGGCGGCCACCGATGCTTTCGATAATGGTCTGGCTGATGGTCAGTCCCAGTCCCATGCCCTCGCTCTTTGAACTGTAAAACGGGTCAAATACGTGCGGCAGGATATTTTCCGGTATGCCGGTGCCGTTGTCACGGATTCCCAGCCGGATGTGGCGGCCGCGGCGTTCGCTATAGGCAAAGATCCGCATCGGTTCGTCGCTGCGGTTTTTCTCGGTCATGGCATCGACGGCATTCTTGATCAGGTTGATGATCACCTGTTCCAGCTGGATGCTGTCCGCCATCACCTGCGGCAAGCCTTCCGCCAGATCGGTGGTGACGATCACCTCGCGCGCGGCCAGCTCGTTCTTGGTCAGGTCCAGCGCGCTGCGCAACGCGTCGTTGATGTTCAGCGGCGCCACTTCCGGCTGCTTGCGGCTGGCCAGCTCGCGCAGGCGGCGGATGATCTGGCCGGCACGATTGGCCTGACGCACCGAGGAGACCAGCGAAATGCGCAGCAATACCGGGTCCGGATTGGCGTCGTCCATCATCGCCAGACAGGCTTCGTTG
Source organism: Vogesella indigofera (assembly GCF_003633895.1). GTDB lineage: Bacteria > Pseudomonadota > Gammaproteobacteria > Burkholderiales > Chromobacteriaceae > Vogesella > Vogesella indigofera. The sequence goes on along the minus strand of NZ_RBID01000011.1, from coordinate 481,865 downwards.
TAACTCATGATCGCCGACAGCGGCTGGTTGATTTCGTGCGCCACGCCGGACGACATTTCGCCCAGCGTATTGATGCGGGCGACACGTGCCAGCTCGTCCTGATGCTTCTTCAGCTGCATCTCGCTGGCTTTCAGCGCGGCGACCATGTCCTGGCGCAGCTTGCCGACATGGCGAAAGCTGAGCAGGTAGCGCACCGCAACGTTGGCCGCATCGTTCAGCGGAATGAACTCGCCCTCGATCTCGCACTCCTGGCCGTGGGCGTCGATCAGGATGCTGCCCGGCGGCAGCATCGCCCGCACTTTTTTCTCGATCAGCCGCGGCAACACATGGACGCGACGCTGGTTGCGCGGATAGCAGATGCCGAAGTCGACGCCATCCAGCAACTTGCCCTGCAAGGCGGCATCGCCGGTCAGCGCCATGGCGCGGGCATTGGCGTACAGCACCTGGTTGCGCGCCGACAGCAGCAGCACGGCTTCGTCCATCGCCTGCAACGCGATATGTTCCAGCGCGGCCAGCGGCTGCGGCGCGGCAACAGGCGGCAAGGCCGGTTCCCCCGCAGGGGCAGGGGAACGGAACAGCCGGCGGGACAGCATGCCGCTACCCAGCAAGGCGCCGCCAAACAGCAACCAGGGCAACCATCCCGCAGCCGGCAGGCTCAGCTGCAGCACATAGGGCAGCGCCGGATCCGGCACCAGCAGGGTTTGTCGCAGCGTTTGCAGTGCCGAGAACGGTACGCCCGCCGCGGGCACGCTGGCCAGTTGCGGCATGTCCGGCGCGGCACTGATCGACAACTGCAGCGGGCTGTTTTCCGGCAGTGGCAGCAGCTGGCGGAGGTCGACAAAGACCACCGCCACGCCGCTCACCTGGCTCAGCCGTTCCGCCGTGGTATCCGGCAGCACACCGCCGGTGTAGGCGGCCCTGACGAAGGCCAGTCCCGGCGCGCCGTCGCGATAGGTAAACGGTTTGCTGGCCTGTATTTCGCCACTGCTGATGGCGGTCTTGATCGCGGCCGCGAAAAAGCGGTCGGCGGCCAGATCCAGTCCTTGCAGGTATTCAAGACGGCCGCCGGGACGATCCGGAGACAGGTTGGTCAGCGGAATATAGTGGCTGCGTGCGGGGGCAGGGAACCAGGCGCTGCTTTCCGTCCAGGTGTCGCTGCTCTGGTCGCGATACTCGCGGATCAGGAACAGCGCGCGGCGACGATAGCTCTGCTGCACTTCGAAGGCATCGCGACTGCCGGTATCAATCTTGTGCTGGAAGCCGGCGGCCACCACGAAAGCGGGCAGTTCCGCGTTGAGGGCTTGCGGGCCGGCAGCGTCCGTCGGTGTCAGCTGCTGCAGCAGTAGGGCGGTGTAATCCAGCTGCCGACGCAGCAGCGTCTGGTTCAGTTGCAGGGCCTGATCAAATGTTTGCTGGCGATAGCCGGCCAGCTGTGCCGCCAGTGCGTAGCACAACAGCAGGCAAAGCGCCCAGAACAGCCACTTCGCCCCCCCGTGTTGTCGTACCGCCTGCAAAAACGTTTTTGTTGTGATCAAGTCCGGACTTTCAATGGCTAATCGGCCAGGCCGCGCTGTTGCAGCGTGTCCAGCACCTGTTCGCCCTTCATCACCTTGCCGGCAACGACGGCGCGGCAATAGGGCGCATAAGGATTCAGCTCATAATAACGGTGATGCTCGGTTTCGGCAGGGTAAAAGGTGGCGGCCGGTTGCGACTGCGTCACGATTTGCGCGCCGGGCGGCAAGGTTGGCCGCAGCTCGTCCATGATGCGCGCCAGCGCGGCTTCCTGCTCCGGAAAGTGCCAGAACACCGCCGAGCGGTATTGTGTGCCGACATCGTGGCCTTGCCGGTTCGGCGTTGTCGGGTCGTGGGTGGCGAAAAAAAGCCGCAGCAGGTTTTCATAGCTGACGACTTCGTCATCAAACTCGATTTCGATCGCCTCGGCATGGCCGGTGCGGCCACTGCACACCTGCTCGTAGCCGGGATTGGCGACCGCTCCACCGGTATAACCCGGCGTCACCGACTTGACGCCCGGCACCTGGCGGAAAACCGCCTCGGTGCACCAGAAGCAGCCACCGGCGAATGTTGCCTTGTTCAACATGATATAGCCCTCATTCCGGCATGACCCGTGTTGTCGTTTCAGGGGAGTGTAGATAAATTATCTGCCAGCAAGCGGAAAAAGCCATCACTATCAACAGTTGTAAGGTAATTTACATTTGCCGTTTTCCCGGTGACCCCCCACCAGTCCACCGGCGTCGCGCCCAGCGTCAGCTCGCTGTTTTGCTCCACCGCCACATACACCTTGCGTCCGGAGAACAGCCCTGGTTGCAGTACATAGGCAATCACGGTCGGATCGTGCAGCGGCGCGCCGTTGGCGCCGTAACGCTGCACGTCGAAGCGCTCCAGCGTGGTCATGATGTCGGCCGCCAGATTGCCGGCGCGGTTGGGCAGGGCGCGCAGCAAGCCGATGCGCGCCGGCGACGCCGTCGCCTTGTGCGTGACATCCAGCGGCAGCATGGTAATGGCGGCACCGCAAGCCAGCACCGTGGCCGCCGCGTCCGGATCGACATAGATATTGAATTCCGCCGACGGCGTGATGTTGCCGCCTTCAAAGTAGGCACCACCCATCAGCACGATTTCCCGGATGCGGCCAACGATGTCCGGCGCCCGCACGATCGCCATCGCCAGGTTGGTCAATGGCCCCAGCATGCACAGCGTGACGCTGCCGGCCTCGCGCTCACGCAGGGTGCGGATGATGAAATCGACGGCGTGCTCTTGCTGCAACGGCATGGCCGGCTCATGCAGCGGCACGCCGTCCAGCCCGGTCTTGCCATGCACGTGTTCGGCGGTGACCAGCGGGCGCAGAAGAGGGCGCTCGCAGCCGGCATAGACCGGTACCTCCGGCCGGCCGGCCCACTCGCAGATGATGCGGGCATTTTTTGCCGTCAACTCCAGCGGCACATTACCTGCCACCACCGAAATTCCGACAACTTCGAGCTGGGCCGAGCCTAAAGCTGTCAAAATAGCGACCGCATCATCCTGGCCAGGATCGGTATCAATAATTATCGCGGTCTTGCTCATGATGAATGGCTTGCCTTCAATGCAAAGGCGCCAAGGTTTACCACGCCCCGTTTAAAAGTCAATAGTTGGCCGCAAGGCGGAGCTTTCTCAGTTCTGGTGAAAATAGTATGAAGATCGTATTGGCCCCGATGGAAGGGCTTGTAGATGACGTGATGCGGGATGTACTGACCGAGATTGGCGGCATCGACTGGTGTGTTACCGAATTCATTCGCGTCACCAACTCCTTGCTGCCGGTAAAGACTTTTCATCGTCTGGCCCCCGAACTGCTGCAGCAGTCAAAGACGCGCGCCGGCACACCGGTGCGGTTGCAACTGCTCGGCTCCGATCCGGCCTGCCTGGCCGATAACGCGGCAAGGGCGGCGGAACTGGGCGCGCCGGTCATCGACCTGAATTTTGGCTGTCCGGCGCCGACCGTTAACCGCCATCGCGGCGGCGCCGTGTTGCTCAAAGAACCGCAAACGCTCTACGAGATCGTTGCCGCCGTCCGCGCGGCGGTACCTGCCGACATCCCGGTCACCGCAAAAATGCGGCTAGGTTATGAAGATACCAGCCTGACGCTGGATTGCGCCCGTGCCATCAACGCCGCCGGCGCCGCGGAGCTGACCGTCCATGCCCGCACCAAGGTAGAAGGCTACAAACCGCCGGCCCACTGGGAATGGTTTGCCAGAATCAAGGACGTGATCGACATTCCGCTGATTGCCAATGGCGAAGTCTGGACCCTGGAGGATTACTGCAACATCCGCGCAGTCAGCCAGTGCGAAACCATCATGATCGGCCGCGGCCTGATTGCGGCTCCCGATTTTGCCAAGCGCATCAAGCACCTGCAGCAAACTGGCAGCCAGCTACCGCCAGAACCATGGGCGGAGGTGCTGGCGCATGTCGACAACCTGTTCATGCAATGTCAGCTGCGTGCCGGCGATAGCAGCTACGCCGTCAGCAGGGTCAAGCAATGGCTTAACCAGCTGAAACGCACCTATATCGAAGCCGGCGATTTCTTCAATGAAATCAGGTCAATACGCCAACCGGAACAGCTAAAAGCCAGACTAAACGCCGCCCGCTGAGCACTAGGTATTTTTACGAATAGTCATTACCCCGATGGTAGCCTTATCATTAATCATGCTTTCTGATATGGAATGGCGTTCCTCATCTGAAGCGTAACGGAGACCAAATCCGTGCTTCCAAAACCTCCTGCCATCGGTGACTGATGCTGGAGGTTCTTTTTTTGGCCGGCGTTTAGGCATTCAGGTACGAGCACGGGATTGCAAGCCGCAGCTACAGCTACGAACCACAACAATAGCTCCGACACGACATTCGGCGTGCGGCTCAACGTGTGGCTCAAATCGACTGGTTTTTTGATCTTGGCAAGCCTCTGCACAGGCAAATCGAGTCCACACGATCTGGATTTTTGTGTAAACGAATTTTTCTTTTAGGACGTGCTCACATCGTTGTTGTTCTGGCAATAAATGTGTCGAACAGAATTGATTGCAGCAGCCATGGAAAGCGAGAAAACCCAAGCCAGACGGGAATTTTGGCAGGATTTTTGCAAAAAGATCGGCCAATTGGCCGTAGCCGGTCTGGTGATCACGACGATGGCGTTTAGCCCGGTAAATACCGAGAAATCCCCCCAAGGGGTTTAGCCGTTCGTGTCGCATAATGTTTATTATTATGGTCAAATAAGCCGCATAAATGACACGTCAATTAGTCGTGTGACATAACGGCCAAATCTAGCTTTTTCCTAATCTTTTCATCAAGTTGCAGCCCGCCGATCTTCTCGTAAAGGTCAAGCCATAGCTTGCGCTCGTCCTCTGATTTCGAGCGTTCAAACTGTGCGCAAATATAGATGTATTCGGGGTCAATATTGAGCTGATCAGCTATCCGCTTAGTGCTTTTTATGCCTAGAAAACTTTTCCGGTTGACCAAACTTGACATTGTGCTGCGGTTTACCTGCAAAAGCTTTGCCACCCCGTAATCTGACTTAATGGAAGTGCATGATTTCAAGTAAGAAATCCAGTCGGTGGAAGTGAGCATTTCAAAAATCTCCGGTTTTCGTTAGGCGGATGTATAGCAAGGGTTTGGCAACTACGGAAGGTGTTTCAGGCTCGGACGTTCGATATAGCTGAACGCTAACATTGCGTCGCAAACCAGCGCCGCGCCTTGTCCTAAGCGTCTGACATCGCCCAACGGTTTGCGTTCCTAGACTGCTGAAGGTTCGCACCATGTCCACAGACCACCGCCTGGAATTCCTCGCAAAAGTGTCCGCACTGGCCGAGAAGTTCGCCATGTCACAGCCGGCACCATCGCGCCGCCTGCCTGATCTCGTATCCGTTGAATCACTCACCGCCCAGGTGCTGTCGCCCGCCCAGCTGGACGCTATCGCCCAGATTCAGGAGGGCGTGCGCATGATCGGCCAGCTGGAGCAGCGCATTAACGTGCTGGCGGTCGGCCACGAGCTGCCCGTCAGCCTGTTCCTGCCACAGTGCGGCCAGCTGTGGGCGGAGCTGGAAAACCGCCTGTTTGACAGCGGGGTGGCGGCGGCACGTCTGCACAACGGGGCGAAGGCGCCGGCAGGGCGGAGGGTGGCGGCGTGAGTGGTGTTGCCGTGCTTTTTGCCCGCGAAGACTCCGTCTACAAGCAGATGCGGGGCTGTGATGTGTACGACATCAAGCGGGACGCACGCACATGGAGTGGCGGCCGGCCCGTGGTGGCACACCCGCCTTGCCGTGCATGGGGACGGCTGCGCCAGTTCGCCAAGCCTCGCGATGACGAAAAGGCGCTGGCACTTTTTGCCGTAGCACAGGTTCGCAAGCATGGCGGCGTGCTGGAACATCCGGCCAACTCGACACTATGGGGTGCGGCAACACTTCCGGCACCTGGCGTTCGTGACCAGTACGGCGGATGGACGCTGCCGATTTATCAAGGCCATTTCGGCCACAGAGCACCAAAAGCGACATGGCTATACATCGTCGGCTGTGAGCCAAAGGACATTCCGGCATTGCCGTTTGTGCTGGGCCTGCCGGAAGGGCGCGTAGAACTGCTGTCCAGAGCAGCCCGTGAGCACACGCCTGAGCCGTTGGCCGCGTGGCTGGTTGAGCTGGCCGCTAGGTGTGCCAAATGATCGATGCCGCGCTGAACGAAAAACGCCGCCTCGCCTCGCTGCCGGTGGCGAAGTGGGTAGAGGAGCAGATCGGTATTCTGCCGCGCCGGATGGCACAGGACGTGCGCCGCGCCTACGGCCGCCGCGCCAAGGGTGACAGCGATGCACTGCGCGCGGCCAACCTTTGGCTGCTGCGTCTGGTGAAGGGCGTGCCGGCTGGCGTTGATCTGACCGCCTCCGATGCCGACCTGATCGAGAAGGCCGGCAAGCTGTCCGGCTTTGTCCAGCAGCAGCAATACCGCGGTCGCGATCTGGCGTGGCTGAATGCCTTCGCCGTCGCCAACGGTGCGCCGATGCCGGCCGGTGACGATGACGCGGCCAAGTGGGCGCGGATGTCGGACGCCGGTTGGTGGCGCCGCCAGCTGCGCCGCAGTCTGGCGGTGGCGTGCGAGACGCTGGCAATCGACATCGGCCACGTTCACAAGCGCGCCGGCCTGTACTGCAGCCACGACGCGATGCGCCGCCGCGCGGCACAGAAGCGCCGCAACAGGGCGCTGCTGCAGTCGATGGTGGCGGTCAACGAGCTGGGGCAGCAGTACACGCTGGAAGAGCTGTCGGCGGTGTCGACCTCGAACCCCGACATCCGCAAGGCGGAGCTGATGACACGCATCGTCGGCTTTGAGCTGATCGCCAAGGGCGTCGGCCACGCCGCCGAGTTCTACACGCTGACCTGCCCGTCAAAATTCCACGCCTTTATCAAGGTCGGCGAAAAAGCCGTCAAGCCGAATCCCAAGTACGACCCCGAGAACAAGCCGCGCGAGGCGCAGCAATACCTTTGCGGCGTCTGGTCACGCATTCGTGCCGAGCTGCACCGCAAGGACATCAAGATTTATGGCTTCCGCGTGGTGGAGCCGCACCACGACGGTACGCCGCACTGGCACATGCTGATGTTCATGGAGCAGCGCCACGTTGACACCGTGCGTGCGGTGATGCGCAAGCACGCCATGAAGATGGACGGCAACGAGCCAGGTGCAGAGAAGCACCGCTTCACAGTGAAGGCCATCGACTGGAGCGAGGGCAGCGCCGTCGGCTACATCTCCAAGTACATCTCCAAGAACGTCGATGGCCTGAAGACCACCGGCGATAGCGTCGGCGACGACCACGAGGCGGTGCCAGGCACCGACGCCAGCGAAACCGCTTGCCGCGTTGAGGGCTGGGCGGCGACGTGGCGTAGCCGCCAGTTTCAGCAGATCGGCGGGGCGCCGGTGATGATCTGGCGTGAGCTGCGCCGCTGGCAGGCCGGCGAGGTCGACGAGGCGGAGAAGCTGGGCGCCGCGCTGTGGCGTGAGCTGCGCGGCCTGCCTCCGGTGACCTCCGTGCTGGACGATGCGGTGGCGGCGGCGGATGCCGGCCACTGGAACACCTTCATCCGCCTGATGGGTGGGCCAACGGTGAAGCGGGCGGATTTACCGCTGACGCTGTGGAAGGTGGCGCACGCCGAAGCCCGTAACCGTTACGGGGAAGCACGTCCGGACGTGACAAAGGGCGTCATGGAATTTGAAACGGGCGCGGTAGCCATCAGCCGTGTGCATGAGTGGGTTTTACAGCGCAGCGGCGAAGCCGCAAGCCCTCGGAGTCCTGTCAATAACTGTACGGAATCGGCCGAGACCGCCGAATTCAAGCCGGAATTCAAGCCCGAGTGGCTGGAATGGCTGGACAGCATCAACAGCGGACAGCCGCTGAACATGCCGGAAGAGGTGCGCGAGGCGCTGGAAGAAAACTTCTTCCCCGACTGGTGCGGCGAGGACGAGTTGCCGTCGTGGGTGGGCGCGCACGATCAGCCCGCGCACCTGAAAGCAGACGCGGTGCCGCGCTATCGCGAGGCGGTGCAGCGCAAGACAGAAACACGCCGCGCCATTGATGACGCGGGCGGAGTGACTCAGTACATCCAGCAGGTGCAGGACGCGGCCACAATGGCGCGCCGCATCAGCTGGGCATTGGTAAAGGGGCGGCAGCACGTCGCCGGTTGGCATCAACAAGGCATAGCGGGGATAAAACCACATGAAGGAACTCGAAAAACTCAAGGCGGCAGCGCTGCTGCTGGAATCGTCGACCATGATCAACGCGCCACAGCGGGCGAAGGACTTCGCCAAGCAGGCGGTGACCATGATCGACTTCACCGTGCAACACCTGCTGGAAGTGTCGGACATGGTGGAAGCGCAAACCAAGGCCATCCGCCAGCTGCAGGACAAGGTGCAGGCGCTGGAAACCCAATCGAAAGGGCGCGTGCATGGCTAAAGGCGACCTGCTAGGGCAGATGGACTGCCCGCTGTGCGGCACCTCGTCCGACGTGAAAGAGGACAAGGCCGGCCGCCCGCTGCTGTTCTGCCGCCACGGCTGCAAGCTGCAGCTGTTCACCCGCACCGAGGCGCAAGCGGACGGAATGCGCCGCAAGCTGCGGCCGGCGGCGGCGCCCGCCACCACCGTGCCGGCAGCACCAGAGGCGGCACCCGCCGCACCGAAACCGAAAAGCATTTTCGAGCAACTGACAGGAATCCCAGCATGAGCACCAAAGACAAAATCGACACCACCCAGGACAACAACGAGCAGTTGGCCAACCGCGAGCTGGACGCGCTGGTGGCCGAGCAGGACGCCGCGCTGAACCCGCCGGCCGAGGCCGGCGAGGAGTTCCAGCCAGGTCAAGCGCCGGCGCCGGCCGACATGGGCAACGCGCAGTGCGTGGCGATGCTGCTGGATGTGGGCGTGGCGATGGGCAAGGTCTACTTTCCGTCGCTGGAACAGTCCGCATCGCCGGACAAGTGCCAGCAGGTGGCGGCCAGCGTCGGCGCGGTGCTGGACAAGTACGGGATGCAGGCCGGTGGCTGGCTGACGCAGTACGGCGCCGAGCTGGGCGCGCTGGTGACCTGCGCCACCTTCGGCGTTGGCGTGTACGCCGGCATCAAAGCCGACATCGCCGCACGGCAGGACGCCGAGCGCAAGCCCGTTACCGCGCCAGCCGCGCCCGTAACCGTTACCGAGCAGCCGCCAGCTGCTGACGACCCTGCGGCCAAACTGCCGACGTGGCAGCATGTGAAAGTAGCCTGATGCGTATCCGGGCATCGTTGGAAATCGAGCGCCAGAAGCCGCCCACCGCCGGCTGCGACAATCAGGCGCACATCGAGGCGGTGATGGGCGCATCCGGCAGCGGCAAGAGCCACTACGTCAAAAGCCAGGTCAAGCGCCTGAAGCCGAAACGGCTGGTGATATGGGACGCCCGCGAAGAGTATGGCGAACTGGCGACACCGACCAGCCGGCTTGCCGATGTGCTGGCCGGCCTGCGTAGCGGCAAGCGGGTGAAGCTGGCGTACCGGCCGAAGACGATGGATGAGAAGGCGCTGAAAGAGAAGTTCGCGGCGCTGTGCCAGCTGGTATTCGCTGCCGGCGACGTGCTGTTCATCGCCGAGGAGCTATCGGACGTGACCAGCCCCAGCCACGCGCCCGGTGCATGGCGGCAGATCAGCACCCAGGGGCGCCACCGTGGCCTGATGGTGTACGGCACCAGTCAGCGGCCGGCCAGCATCGATAAGCACTTCCTGGGCAACGCCACTCACGTCCGCACGCACCGGCTCAACTACCAGCCCGACCGGATCAATCTGGCGCAGTTCCTCGACCTGCCGCTGGCCGACATCACCGCGCTGACCGGTTACAGCTGGATTGCCCGCGACATGCGGGAGGGGGTGATCACAAAGGGGTGAAGCTACGTTGCTGTCCACTGCTCCAATTCGCAGTGCCGGTTGTACGGGATAACCGTGTTTTCACGAATCACCGCCGTTCTGACACGGCTACCGCTCTTCATGCCGGCAACAATCATCTGGTATGGCGTGCCGCTCATGCCCTCAAAGTAAACCCTGAAGATGATGGACTGCTCGGCGCCATATTTGTACTGCTGGTTCCACTGGTGACCGAGCAGGTCAACGCCACGGAATCGCGCGGTTTTGTGGTAGCAGGTGAGGCTTTGCATAGCAAAGTCGGCCAAGCTTCCGTTTAGCTCGGCCACTTGAACTTGACCAGGTGAACGGTACTGCTCAGCGGCATCGGGAATGAGCTGGGGATTCTGTGAGATAAGTTGCAGAAGCAATATTGCAGCGTCCATAAACTAGCCTTTGTCATTGGATGTGTGGTGATGAAACCACATCAAACCGCCTTCGGGCGGTTTTTTTTCGGCCAAATCCCCGTAACGGTTACGGGGAAGGGGGGATTGCCGCCCGTTGGACAACAGGAAACCATGAAGCCTCATCCCGTACACATAACGAAAGGGGCGCACATGCCTAACATCAAACAGGTTCTGACTCTGGCCGTTCCGGTCGCCATTCTGGTTGCCGTGATCTTCCGCGTTGCACCGGTTCGCAAAGTCGTTGTCGGCGGTTAACCGCTCACCGAACGCCAACCGTTAAGGAAACACGACATGTCCAAGTATCTCCAGAAGTGCAACCCGTTCTCCAACGTCGCGGCCAACGTGACCGCGACCGTTAACCTGATGACGGGCCCAGCGTACAAGCGCATCATCCTGCGCCTGACCGGCACCAGCTTCACCAAGGCGCACCTGCTGGACATCAAGGTGAAGGTGCAGGGCAAAACCATCATTCAGGCCACCGGCTCCGACCTCGACCTGATGAACAAATACCGCGGCATCAAAGACGATGCCAAGTTCCTGACCATCGACTTCTCCGAAATCCGCGCCCGCACCATCAACGGCGAAATGCTGGGTGCGCTGGATACCAGCAAAATCAACTCCTTCACGCTGGAAGTGAAGATCGGCGGCGCCACCGCGCCGGTGCTGGAAGCGTGGGCGGAGCTGGACGATTCGCAAGCCGGCAGCGTTGATCGTGGCGTCGAGTTCATCTGCGCCAAGCTGCAGCAGTATCCGGTGTCGGCGGCCACCGCCGGCAAGTTCGTGATCGACTCGCTGCCGAAGGGCACCAACGGCACCCTGATCAAGCGCATCCATGTGATCGGCCCGGGCGGCGCCAACATCGTCAGCGAAGCCACGCTGAAGCAAAACGGCCTCGTGGTGTTCGAATCGCCGGACGATCTGAACCGCTTCCGCCAGGGCGAATACGAGCGCGTGCCACAGGCCAGCATCTACACGCTGGATTTCATCGTCGAAGGCAACCAATCCAACATGCTCGACACGCGCGGCGCCGCCGTGCGCAACCTGCTGTTGGAATTGCTGCTGTCCAGCGCCGGCCAGATGTACCTCTACGTCGAATGCGTTGACGCCATCGGCAACCTGTAAGGGGGCTGCATGGATGAATACTTCGACGCTCACATCAACGCGCTGGCGGGGACAAAGACCATGGAACAAGGCGTAAGCGGTGGCGGCGGCCTGTTTGACGGCTGGGGCGGCGTGGCGCAGGACCTTCTTAGCTTCTACGCCAAGTCCCGTATCGACGCCGAGTACAACGCACCGACACGGCTGGCCGAGCGGCAGATGATGCTGCAGGCCGAGGACGGCAGCTTGTTCGGTGCCGGCACCGTCGATACCGGCCTGTCGCGTTTCATCGTGCCAGGCATCTTTGTCGCGGTGGGGCTGGTGGTGCTGGTCGTGGTGCTGAAGGACTGATATGGATCCGGCAACCATGATGATGATGAGTCAGGGCGCGGGGCAGGTGGCGCAAGCCGCCCGCGCACCTGATCAATCGCCGTTCGGCTCTGCCCGTTCGTCGGGAACGCTGGACGGCAGCAACTGGACGGTCAATTACGGCACCTACACCCAGCCGGAAAGCACCACCCGCGCGCTGATCATCGGCGCCGTGGTGCTGGCGGCGGTGTTGATCTGGAAGAAGGGGCGCTAAATGGGCTTGTTCTCGTTCGGCTCTGGCAACAGCTCCAGCAGCCACACCACCAACAACAACACCACCATCGATGGCCGGCAGGCCACCGGCGCCGGCGGCAGCGCCATCGCCAACTACGGCAGCGCGCCGATGAACGTCAGCATTCTGGACGGAGGCGCCATCGCCGGCGCACTCGACCTTGCCAAGACTGGCCGCGAGCTGGCGAACAAGGAGTTTGGCGAGGTGCTGAACGCCTCGAAATGGTTCTTTGAAAAAGCCACCGCAGAGACCACCAAGAACATGCAGGAAACGCTTTCGAGCGTCGGCGGCATCTACCAGCAGGCACGCGAAACCGAGCTGTCCAAGGACGTGCAGGGCAGCAAGCAGCTGCTGCAGGTGGTCGGCTTCATTGTCGTCGGCATGGTGGCGCTGGCCGCATTCAAGAAAGGGGGCGTGTGATGCAGACCATCAGTCAAATCCTGTTGGCGAATCAGCCGTGGGTGCTGAACGTGCCCAACAACTTCCTGCAGCTGGTGACCGCGCCGGCGGCGCTGGACATCCGCTTCATGAGCGGCGGCCGCGTGCAGTCCACCGCCGAAGCCGTGCTGGAAGGCTTCTACTGCAAGCTGGACGGTTTCGATCGCATCGAGCTGATCAGCCCGGTTGACCAGCTGGTCAAAATCATCCTGTCCGATGGCTCTGCCGGCTCCAACCGCATCGCCGGCGAAGTGTCGGCCACCGTGCGCGGCGCGGGAACCGTTCTGAACAAACCCATGATCACCGCCATCGGTGCCGCTGAAAAAGTGGTGTGCACCGCCCGCGCTGACCGCGTGGCCGTGCGGGTGCTGAATAGCGGCACCACCAACGTGGCGCTGATGGCGCCAGGTGGTAACTACGCCGACGCGGTGCTGGTGCTGGCACCCGGTGAAATGTGGCTGGAAGAAACCGCGCCAGCGGCGGCATGGGTTGCCATCAGTGACGCGGCCGGCGGCATCCTCAAGGTACAGGAGCTGATTCTGTGAGGCGCAGCGGCCGCTATAAACGAAAGACCGGCACCGCCGGCCTGATTAACGAATACGGAGACGATATGCAGCCCGGTGACATCGTACACAGCGCACGCACCACCGCGCCGGTTGGCTACCTGATCGCCAACGGTGCCGCCGTCAGTCGCGCCACCTACGGCAACCTGTTTGCCGCACTTGGCACCGCCTACGGCGCCGGTGACGGTGCGACCACCTTCAACCTGCCAGACCTGCGCGGCGAATTCATCCGTGGTGCAGATCAGGGGCGAGGGGTGGACGCGGGGCGGGTAGCGGGTAGCAGCCAGCTGGACGCGTTCCAAGGCCATACGTTCTCGCTGCCGTTGGGGGCGGATTCGCTGGGCGGATCAGGGGTGCAGAACTATCGGCCGATAGCGTCTGCAAATACATCGGGGGCACCTATTTCTGACGGTGTTAATGGTGCACCACGCACCGCCACCGAAACCCGCCCGCGCAACGTGGCACTGCTGCCGCTGATCAAATACTAAGGCCAGGACAAATGAGCAAAAAAATTCACCACTACCACCCAGTCACGAAAGAGCACATCGGCAGCAGCGAGGCGGAGGAAAGCCCGCTGGAGCCGGGTGTGTACCACGTCCCGGCCAACGCCACGCTGGACGCGCTGCCGGACTACGACAAGGCCACGCATGTGGCGCTGTACCGGCCGGAATACTACGTGACCGGCATCGCAAAAGAGCAGGGCGGCGCGTGGCATATCGTCGCGCTGGCTGAACCAACCACCGAAGAACAAGGGCAGGGCGCGTAATGAGCAGCTGGAACAGAACTGACATCAACATCGGTAAGGCGCAGAAGGATGCACCAGGTCAAGACATGCCAGTATTGGGCACGGGCCCGAAATGGGCACCGGCCGACAAGGGCTATCACGCCATGATCGCCAAGGCGGCCGAAAAGTACGGCGTGCCGGTCGATCTGGCCATCCGTCAGGCGGCGCAAGAATCGGCGCACTTTGACCCAGCGGTGATCAGCGGCCAACGCAAATCCGCCGCCGGCGCAACCGGCCTGTTCCAGTTCATGCCGGCCACTGCCGCAGGCTTCAAGTTGAACCCAACCGACCCTGTCGCGTCGGCAGACACCGCAATGCGTTACATGGCCTACCTGTACAAGCGCTTCGGCGACTGGAAAAAGGCGGTGTGGGCTTACAACTGGGGTGAGGGCAATCTGGCCAAGTACCTTCGCGGCGAAAAGTCGCTGCCAAAGGAAACTCGTCTGTATGGCCTGATTCTGGTTGATGGCATGACACCGACCCAAGCTAAAGCCACCGCGCCGAGCGTAAAATAGCCGCGTCATAACAGGGGGCAATAGGCAATGAATAGCGCACAAAAGGCAGTGGTGATCGTCGGTGTTGGCTTCGCGGCGCTGGTGCTGGCACAGGCGATGTTCCGCAGCGGCACCATGCCGATGTTTGATTGGGAGTGGAACAAGTCTGCGAATGAGCAGGACACCACCGACGATACAAATACAGGCATCCGTGCGGTTGGCGAAATGATCGGTGTCGATTGGCTGACGATCAACAAGCTCATGTCTGGCGACAACGAAATGTACGACCAAGCCGTGCGCAACGGTGGCACCGATGATGTGCCAGGCATCGTGACAAACCTTGGTGGGCCGGAAGGGCGGCCGTACACATGGCTGGACGGCGTGCCGTACCTGTTGAGTGGCCGCTGATGAACCTGACCCAACTGAAACGCATCCCGCTGCCGGTCTGGTACGGCGTCGCCGCGCTGGTTGGCGTCGGCGCTGCGTACTGGCTGGTCAAGAAGGCCACCGGCGCTGTCGGCGAGGCTGCGGCCAACGTTGCGGCCAACGTTGGCACCGCGCTGGACAACGGCGCCGCCGACATCACCAGTGAAAACAATCTGGCGTACCGCGCCGCCAATCAGGCCGGCCACTGGTTCTTTGGTCTGGACAAGCGCAACAACCTAGGCACCGCCATTTGGGAGCTGTTCCACGACGACCCGCCACTGAATCCGCCGGTGCTGAACCCGATAGCAGGGCACAACAAGATTGGCGACGTCTGGTACGGCTACGACCGCCAGAAAGCGCGGGAAGCGGCGCAAGCGGCGGCAAACAGCCAGATCGCCAAGGATGTCGCCACCTATGGCGGCGGCTACGGAGCACTCACGAAATGACACTATCACGCGAACAATGGCTGCTGCTGGCACTGATGGCCGCCGGCTGGCTGTACTACAGCAACCAAAGCACTGCGCCACTACCAGCGCCCGTAACCGGCGGCAACGGCGGTAGCACAGTTTCAACCGACAACACAACAGCGCCGAACTATGGCCTGCCAGGTTGGCAGGACTTGGGCAGCAAGTTTTTCACAGGGGAATGATGATGGGTAACTTCAAAAAATGGCTGCGTCGCTTGGCCGAGCCATCCAGCGCCGCCGGCGCTGCCGCAGTGCTGGGCAATGTGGCTGGTTTGGCCGCCGGCTCTATCTCTGCGGCGGTTGCCGTGCCGGCAATCTTCTTGGGCGCGCTGGCGGTTTTCCTGCCGGAAACCGCGAACAAAACTTTGTAAAACGGGGCGTCTGATGAATGAATTACTGCCAGTCCTGTTTACAGGAATTGTCTGCGGCCTCGTGACTTGGGGCGGCGTCCGTGCCGAACTGAAATACCTGCGGCGGGACGTAGACGACGCCCACCGCAAGATCGAGCAGCTCACGGCCGCAAAGGTGTGTCTGCAATGAGCAGCACGGCCAAGGCGTTACTGATCGCCGTAACAGCCACCGTCATTGGCGGCTTGATCGTTGAGCGATTCAAGAGTAAGCGGCTCGACTGGTAGTGAGTCATCGTTGGCCGCAAGCCGATCAGAGTAAGCCAAGCCCGCCAATGCGGGCTTTTTGCCTATGGTGCGCGCCACGATGTGCCGCATGACCGGCCATCGCTTGATGTCACTGGCCGTGATGCCTTCAGACCAATGCAGGCCAGGCGGAATCAGGTACGTCTGGCCGTTGATGCGGCCAACCGTGAAGCCGGCCAGGTCACCGAATGCCGCCGGCAGCGACAGCCCACGGCGCAGCCGTAGCAGCTCCAGCGCCATGAATGGCGGCTGAAACGTGCCGGCTTTCCAGCGCCGTATCGTGGCAGCGGAAACGTCCAGCATGGCGCAAAGTTCTGCTGGTGACATACCAAACGCCAGCACCTTGAACGTCTGGAAGCGCACGCGGCGCTCGTAGGCCGCGCGGTATTCGCTCTGTGACATGTCGGCCGTTGATTTCTGTGGCTTTTTCGTTGCGGTTTTCTGAGGCGTTTTAGACTTGTTTTTCATATAGAGCCATAGCTGAATGTAGGTTGCGGCATAAGTGGGTGGTCATGGTTTTTGAATCAAATTTACAGAAACAGCCAAAACCGGAAATAATTTATTTAGGCCGTTTTCGCACCACCTTGGTGCAACCTACATGTCGCATAATGTTTATTATGTCTAATAACTCACAGAGTCAAACGCTACCTGACCTCTCTTCTTCGCTCTTTTGTTCAATTATTTTGTCCGTGTCATTTTCGACACACTTGGAATGGGCAGAATGCGTAAAGAGTTCAAAATCTACTGCACCAGTGCAGACATCGGGCCGGATCGACTGATCCGGCTTTTTCATTTCGGCAAGTCCGAGGAAGCACTGGCGGCAGAACTTGGCGTGACCGTCAGCACCGTGCAGGCGTGGAAAGCTGGCAAAGTGCCGGTGCCAGTTGTGTGCGTGAAATACCTGGAGCTGCTGGACAGTAACGAGCAGGGCTCGCGGCTAGTCGTGCCGGCCGGCTACCAAGTCACCATCGACTATGCCGAGATCGAGCGACTGGCCGACTACCGCCGACTGTTCCACCTACGCACCATGCAAACCGACCTAATCGAGCGCCTGATGATCAAGCGTGACTTCTACCGCGACAACTGCCACCGGCAAGCCCGCTTTGGCCTGATGGTCAACAGCCTATTCGGCTAAGTGGCACGGCGATCCATGTACAGGCGATCAAGCGCCGAAACCACCGCTGCCGATCGGGAAAGCTTGGGGTCTTTGCGGATTTCGTAGTCAATCAACCGTTCGACCTTGGCGGCATCACCAAGGCAAGCGGTCAGCAGCTTGCGGTCACTCGGTGTGGCCTTGTAGTCAGGCGCGCTGCTGGCACCCTGCTCCGGCTTGCTAGCCGTCTTGGCCGGCTGCGGCTTGTTGAAACCCGCCTTGCTGACTCGCGGCCTACGCACGACAGGACGAATGACCGGACGTGCCTTATAGAAGGCCCGCGTCTTGCGCTGCCACCATTCCAGCGCCAGAAAACAAAGCCCTGCCAGTGCGGCAACCAGATTGTCCGCAGTAAGCGCGTGGACCGCGACAAAGACCAGCACAGCGCCGGCAAGACCGAAGATCTTGAACATGAAAGACTCCGAGGCCGGGCTTTGTTTTCTGGCGCTGGAATGGTGGCAGCGCATTGATGCGTGAAGCATCACCGGACGGCGCCATTCTGGCGACCCTGCGGCGATCAATACAAGATGAAACCATCACCAGCAACCGGCACATGGACAGGAGCCTTGTTTGTGCTCTGGAGGAACAATTCGATGACGTCGCGTACCATGCCATCGGCAGCACGACAAAATGAAAGAAGCCGACATTTCTGCCGGCTTCTGGGGGTGGTTGAATGGTACAACGTCGCTTTACTGCTACAACATAACTACCTTTCACTGCACCAGACACTAACGAAGGTGAGAGCGTTGCCGGCACGATGCCGGAGCTTTAACACGTACAACATCACGTTTACGGTTGGAGGAAAACGCTTTAACAAAGATCAGTGCAAACATCACATACATCAACAAGGTTATCAGCGATACCATCTAGCCCTCCTCCTTCCCAGTGTCTGACTTTTTTATAGTTCATCACCCGGTAATCGCCAAGAAATTATTCTGTCTCTTCCGCGACATCCGAATCGAGCAGCAGATGTGACGGCAAATGCTTGCTGGTTTTGGCGCCCAGCTTGCGCAGTTTTTCGGCGCGCCCCAGCAGATTGCCGCTACCGGTGCTGAGTTGCTTCATCGCGGTGCCGTAGCTGTCCTGCACGGTGCCAATCTGCTTGCCCAGCTTCTCCAGCGTGTCCACCAGCCCGGCCAGCTTGTCGAACATGGCGCCGGATTGTCTCGCGATTTCCTGTGCGTTCTGGTTCTGGTGTTCGTAACGCCAGATGCTGGCCACGGTACGCAGTGTCGCCAGCAAGGTGCTGGGACCGACGATCATGATGCGGCGCTCGAAGGCCTCGTTGAACAGGCCCATGTCGTGCTGCACCGCCAGCAAATAGGCCGGTTCCACCGGCACGAACATGAACACGAAGTCGAGGGTGTTGAGCTTGTACAGATCCTGGTAGCGCTTCTCGGACAGGCTGCGGATATGGGCCCGCAACGCGGCGATGTGCGCCTTCAGCTCGCTGTCGCGCACCGCTTCGTCGCTACTGGCGCTGTAACGCACGTAGGCGTTCAGCGACACCTTGGAGTCGATCACCAGCTGCTTGCCTTCCGGCAGGTCGATCACCACGTCCGGCTGGTAGCGCTTCAGACCGCCCTCTCCCGTTTCCACCGTGTCCGACACCTGCACACGGTATTCGCGGTCGCGGGTCAAGCCGGAGGTTTCCAGCACCCGCTCCAGGATCATCTCGCCCCAGTTACCCTGCGTCTTGTTGTTGCTGCCGGTCAGCGCCTGGGTCAGCGCCACTGCGTCGTGATTGAGACGGGTATTCAGCTCCTGCAGCCGGCGCAGCTCCTGCTCCAGCGTCAGCCGCTCCTTGGAATCCTTGTCATAGGTATCCTGCACCAGCTTGCCGAAATGCTGGATGCGTTCGCCCAGCGGGCCCAGCAACAGGCCGAGGTTTTCGCGATTCTGCTCGGTGAAGCGCTTGGACTTTTCTTCCAGAATGTCGGTAGCCAGCGCCTTGAACTGGTTGGACAGCGCCTCGCGCGCCTCCTGCAGCAGCTGCAGCTTTTCCGCCGACTGACGCTGTTCCTGTTGCAACAGGGTCAGCAGCTCCTGTTCGCGCGCGCCCAGCCGGGCCAGATCGTTTTGCTGCGCCTGCCACGCGGCGCGCAGCTGCTGCAGCTCCTGCTGCAGCAACGGCAGCTGCCTGCCCTGCTCTTCGCGTGCGGCCAACCTTTCGCCCTGCTCGCGCAGCTGCAGCTGTTGCTGTTGCAGCTGGCCTTCCAGCTCCGGCAGGCGCTGTGCGCGATTGGCGAGCACCGCCAGCTTTTGCTGCGCCTCGGACAACAGCTGGCGCAGGCTATCCAGCTGTTGCTGCTGCGCAGTCGTGCGTGCGTGGCTGTCGTCGAGTTGCCACTGCAAGGCTTCGCCCCGCGCCTGCGCCGCAGCCAGCTGCGCAGCCGTTTCGCCGAGCCCGCGCTGGTAGGCAGCCTCGGCACGGTGTTTGCCGACCAGCCAAGTGGCGGCGATACCGGCGCCGGCACCGGTCAGCAGCCCCATCAGTAGTTCGATCATGGTGTCCTCCGGATTGCGGCCAACCCTTTGTCAGCCGGGCTGGCGCCAGTGCTGGATGTATATCTGCAACTCCTTGCGCCCCTGCCACTCGTTGGCTGCCAGCTGGTACACCGCGTTGATGGTCTGCGGCAGCCACTCCACCTGGTTGAACAGCATGCCGTCGCACTGCACACCGTCCTTTTCCAGGCGCAGTTTCAGGTGCTTGTCGCCGACCACGCGCTGGCTGACGATATGGAAGTCGTTGTGGAAGGTCGGCGCGGCAAAGCCCTGCCCCCACACCTCGGCGGCCAACGTTTCCGCCACCGCCAGCGACAGCTCGCGGCCGCTGAGCGGGCCGTCGGTTTCCAGCGTGCGGGTCAGCGTGTTGCTGTCCAGCAGCTGGCGCGCCACGCTCTCGAAGGCGGCGGCGAATTCGTCGAAACGGGCCTCGGCAATGGTCAGCCCCGCCGCCATAGCGTGGCCGCCGAACTTGAGTATCAGCTGCGGGTGGCGCTTGTACACCAGGTCCAGCGCGTCGCGCAGGTGGAAGCCGGGAATGGAACGGCCGGAGCCCTTGATCTCGCCCTCGTCGCCCGGCGCGAACACGATGGCCGGCCGGTGGTACTTCTCCTTCAGCCGAGAGGCGACGATGCCGACCACGCCCTGGTGCCAGTCGTCGCGATACAGTGACAAGGTATAACGCTGCTCGGCGTCGATGCCGGACAGCACCGCCAGCGCCTCGTCCTGCATGCCGTGCTCGATGCTGCGCCGCTCGCGATTGAGCTTGTCCAGCTCCTGCGCCAGCGTCAGCGCCTGCGTTTCGTCGCCGGCCAGCAGGCAGGCGATGCCGAGGCTCATGTCGTCCAGCCGCCCGGCGGCGTTCAGCCGCGGCCCGACGGTGAAACCGAGGTCGAAGGCGTTGGCCTTGTGCGCGGCGCGGCCGGCGACACGAAACAGTGCAGCGATGCCCGGCGCCATGCGCCCGGCGCGCATGCGGCGCAGGCCGTTGTCGACCAGGATGCGGTTGTTGCGATCCAGCTTCACCACGTCGGCCACGGTGCCCAGCGCCACCAGATCCAGCAGCTCGCCCAGATTCGGCTCCGGCTGCTGCTGGAAGGCGCCACGGGCACGCAGCTCGGCGCGCAGCGCCATCAGTACGTAGAACATCACGCCGACGCCGGCCAGGTTCTTGGACGGAAACTCGCAGCCGGGCTGGTTCGGGTTGACGATCAGCGCCGCCGGCAGCGTGTCGCCGGGCAGGTGGTGGTCGGTGACCAGCACCTCGATGCCGCGCGCGTTGGCCGCCTCGACCCCGGCGACGCTGGCGATGCCGTTATCGACGGTGACGATGATGTCTGGCCGGCTCTGTGTCGCCAGCTCGACGATTTCCGGCGTCAGGCCGTAACCGTACTCGAAGCGGTTGGGCACGATGAAGTCGATCACCGCACCCAGCGCTGCCAGTCCCTTGACGGCCACCGCGCAGGCGGTCGCCCCGTCGGCATCGTAGTCGGCGACCACCAGCAAGCGCTGTCGGGCGGCGATGGCGTCGGCCAGCCGCACGGCCATCGGCTGGATGTTTTTCAGGCCGTGGTACGGCAGCAGCCCCTTGAGGCCGTAATCCACTTCGGCGGCGTCGGCGATGCCGCGCGCGGCGTACAGCCGCGCCATCAACGGTGCGATGCCTTGCTGGTGCAGTTGCCGGGCGGGGTCGGCCGGGACCGGGCGGGTAACGATACGGGTCATTGCGGATACAGTTTGCTAAGTGGCAGCGGACGGCGCCACAGTTTCCAGAGATCCAGCCGCGTGGTGCGGCTGTGCAGGCCGGCGCTGCCGTGACAGCACAGCTGTACTTCGCTGAGCCGGCCCTGCTGCAGTGCGGCCAACGTTGGCGCGAACCAGTCGCGTTCCAGCTGCAGCAGCCCCTCGCGCCAGCCCCACACGTCGCGGAACTGCGCCGCGCCCTCGGCCGCGTCGAGGTGGAGCAATACATCGCCGGCGCCCTCCGCCAGCGTGAAGGCGTAGCTCGGACTGTCGCCGGCAACACCGGCCTGCTGCGCCAGCTGCTGCCACAGCGGGTCATGGCTGTGCACCGCCGGATAGGCGCTGGCCAGTGACTGCGGCTGGCTGGCCTCGCCCCAGAACCACAGGCTGTTCACCGTCGGCTCGCCGCGCGCCTCGCGCGCTTCGTTGACCGGGTGGGTGTACAGCAACATCTGCAGCTCGTTGAGAAAGCGGCTCCAGCGCATGCCGTTTGCGCCCTTGGGCAGGTGATGGTTGATGTCTTCGCCGATCACGTCCGGCAACGCCGAAAACTCGGCACCGCTGGCTTGCGGCAAGGCAACGAACCAGCGCGCCGGTGTCGGCGCATGGAACACCAGGCCGTCCTCGGCGAAAAAGGCGTTCAGGCTGGCCAGCAGTGCCGCCGTTTCGTCTTGTGACAGATTCATGATGCCGATGTCGCCCAGCAGCGCGCGGTCGCGATCGACGCGCAGGTTGACCGGATCGGCAATCAGCCAGCTGGCCGCCGGCGCCAGCCCGGCGGCGTGGGCAAGGTTGGCCGCAAGCGCCGGCTGCGGCAGGCCGAAGGTGCGGCACAGCATCTCGCTGGCGCTCAGCGGCTCGCTGCGCCACTGGCCGCGGCCCAGCAGCGTCGACAGCGCCGGCAGCGACAGGTCCTTGCACAGCTCGGGGCCGGCGTCACTGTCCAGCCAGGTCAGGCCGGGAACAAACAGGGTGTATTTCATGGCGGGTGTAGCGTCGGGTGGGTGACATGCGATGACAAGCGGTCATCGGCACAGGCCGGCATTGTAGCGGTTTGCGGCCGGCGCTGACCAATTGCCGCGGGGCTTGAACTTATTTAGGGGCAAAACAGTCTGTGCAGGCGACCCCACTTTTTCTGCGTGCAGCAAAGGTGGGATCTGTCGTAAATCTGGCGATGACATGGGACTAGTTTGTTGATTCTTAAACATTATTTGTTTGCCTGTGGACATTTTTTTGCTAACCTGCCTCCTTTGTATTTTTATCAATAGCTGTTGATTAAGCAGCTTGTTCGATAAACGTGCTTGTCCCGGACACCATCCGGGCCATACAAGACGAAGAGATCCATGAACTACCAGACACTGCTGCAATTCCGTCAACAAGGCCTCCAGCGCCTGATGAAACATCGCTTCAGCTGGCTGATCGGCGTGGCCACCCTGCCCTTTCTCGGCGTACTGACCGCCGTTGCCGTCGCCCCGGGCGCGGCACAACAGGCGCCACTTGAAGTGCGCGAAGTCAGCCAGTCGCTGGCGCTGCCGGCACTGCCGGGCGGCGAGTCCGACGGCTCGCGCTACTGGCGCGAAGAGCGCATCCAGCGCGGCGACACCATTGCCCGCCTGCTGAACCGCCTCGGCGTCGGCAGCGACGAAGCCAACCGCTTCATCCATACCGCACCGGTGTCGCGCGACGTGCTGAAACTGCGCGCCGGCGCCACGCTGTCGGTACAGATCAACGACCAGGGCGAACTGTTCGGCCTGCGCTTCCTCAACGATGACGAAAACGGCGAAAAAGTGCTGGTCGTGATCGAAAAACAGGGCGATCAGTGGCAGGCCAGCGCCGAGCCACCACGCACCGAGGTGATCCAGGCGGTACGCTCCGTCGAGATCCGCACCAGCCTCAGCGGCGCACTGGCTCAAGCCGGCGTGCCGGTCGAGGTGCGCACCCAGCTGGGCGAGATCTTCTCCGACCAGCTGGACACCACCCGCCTGCAACCCGGTGACCGTGTCAACCTGGTCTACGAAACGCTGCTGTACAAGGGTTCGCCGATTGCCAACGGCAACGTGCTGGCTGCCGAGGTCCAGTCCGGCGGCAAGATCTGGCAGGCGTTCTACTTTGCCCACGACAGCGAATCCGGTGCCTACTACGATGCCGCCGGCCAGTCGCTGCGCAAGGGCTTCAGCAACCAGCCGGTCAGCAATGCCCGCATCAGCTCCGGCTTCGGCATGCGTTTCCATCCGGTGCTGCGCAGCCTGCGCATGCACGAGGGTATCGATTACGCCGCCGGCAGCGGCACGCCGATCATGGCCACCTCCGACGGCGTGATCGACACCATCGCCAGCCAGAGCGGCTACGGCAACGTGGTGATCATCAAGCACAACGCCAAGCTGTCGACGCTGTATGCGCACATGAGCCGTTTCGAGCCGAAACTGACACGCGGCAGCAAGGTGTCCGCCGGCCAGGTGATCGGCTATGTCGGCAGCACCGGCCGCTCCACCGGCCCACACCTGCACATGGAAGTGCGCGTCAACGGCCAGGCGGTCGATCCGTCGACCAACGCCCTGCCGGTGCCGGGGCTGAGCACGCAACAACGCTTGGCCTTCCGCCAGCAGAGCGTTAAGCTGGCGGCTAATTTGAAGCTGCTCAGGGAGATTCCGGTCAGCGTTGCCCAGCTGGAGTAAACGCCCCCGTGCAATCCGCAACCCTGACAGCACCACTGTCAGGGTTTTTTCATGTCTGCGTACTTTATCGGTTTGATGTCCGGCACCAGCCTCGACGGCGTGGATGCGGTACTGGTTGATTTTTCCGGCCCGCGTTTCCGCGTTTGCGGCGAAGCCTTCGTCGACTATCCGGCGGCACTGCGCGAGGACATCCTTGCGCTGCAGACCCCGGCACACAACGAGCTGGACCGCAGCGCACAGCTGGCCAACCAGCTGGCGCAGCGCTACGCGCAAGTGGTACAGCAGCTGCTGGCCAGTTGCCAGCTCGACGCCAGCGCCGTGAGCGCCATCGTCTGCCACGGCCAGACCATCCGCCACGCACCGGAGCGCGGCTACACGCTGCAGCTTGGCAACCTGGCGCTGCTGGCCGAACTGACCGGCATCGACGTGATCGGCGACTTGCGCAGCCGCGACGTCGCCGCCGGCGGCCAGGGTGCGCCGCTGGTGCCCGCCTTCCACGCCCATGCCTTTCATGATCCGAGCGTGAGCCGCCTGATCGTCAACATCGGCGGCATCGCCAACCTGACCTACCTCGGCAGAGACGGCGCGGTGTCCGGTTTCGACAGCGGCCCCGGCAACATGCTGCTCGACGCCTGGATCAAGCTGCATTGCGGCCAACCTTATGACGCCGACGGCGCGTGGTCGGCCTCCGGTAGCGTGCATCCACGCCTGCTGCAACAGCTGCTGGCCACCGCCTACTTTGACGCGCCACCACCAAAGAGCACCGGCCGCGACCTGTTCGACCTTGCCTGGCTGCAAGCCCAGCTGCACGCGCTGGGCGAGCCGCTGCGCCCGGCCGATGTGCAAGCCACCCTGGCAGAGCTGGTGGCGCACAGCATTGTCAACGCCGCGCAGCAGTTCCTGCCCGCCGTCAGCGCGGTCTACCTGTGCGGCGGCGGCGCGCGCAACCGCGACCTGCGCCAGCGGCTGCAGCAACGTTGGCCGCAGGTCGGCTGGCACCTCACCGACGAGCTGGGGCTGCCGCTGCAGCAGGTGGAAGCCACCGCCTTTGCCTGGCTGGGCTATTGCTTCAGCCGGCGCCAGGGCGCCAACCTGCCGGCGGTGACCGGTGCCAGCGGCCGGCGCGTGCTGGGGGCACTGTATCCGGCCTGACAAATTCACGCGCCGGCGCGCGGTTTTTGTGCGGTTTGCCGATATAATCAGCCACCACCCTAATCAAACAGAATATTCAATGCGCCTCTTCAAGCGTAAAGCCGTTGTCCGCAACACCGACCCGCTGCCGCCACGGCTCTCCAGCCTGCTGCGCGAAGCGTGGTGGTTGCTGATGGCCGTGACCGCCGTTTACCTCGTTCTGACGCTGGCGTCTTTCTCTCCTGCCGATTCCTCCTGGTCGCACAGCTCGGCCGATGCGCAGGTGCGCAACTATGGCGGTGCCTTTGGCGCCTGGCTGTCCGACATCCTGCTGTACCTGTTCGGCTACTCCGCGTGGCTGAGCGTGGCGTTCTGCCTCGCAGCCATCGCCTGGGGCTATCGCCAGCTGGGCGACGGCATCCGCCGCCTGGGCCCGATGGCGTGGGCGGCCTCGTTCGGTTTCCTGCTGTTCATTCTTTGCTCCGCCAGCCTCGAAGCGCTGATCTGGCGTGACGAAACGCTGAACCTGCCACTGGTCGCCGGCGGGCTGTTTGGCCAGTTCCTCGGCGATGTCGCCGCGCGCGTATTCGGTCTGACCGGCGGCGGCCTACTGTTACTGGTGAGCGGCGCCATCGGTTTCTCGCTGTTTACCGGCGTGTCGTGGCTAAACCTGATGGAACGCATCGGCGCCACCATCGAGGATGGCGTGCTGAAGGCCTGGCAAGCGTGGCAGGCACGCCAGGACCGCGAAATCGGCCGCGAAATCGCACAGCAGCGCGAAGAAAAAGTCGTCACCGAGAAGAAGAAGATCGAGGACAAGCCACCGGTGCGCATTGAGGCACCGGTACTGGATATCCCGCTGTCGCCCAAGGTGACCAAGCCGGTGCAGCAGTCGCTTTTTGCCGCGCCGGGCGATGACACCCTGCCCGGCCTGCCGCTGTTGGCCGCACCAAAGGAACAGGGAGAACCAGTCTCCGCCGAGACGGTGGAGTACACCTCGCGCCTGATCGAACGCAAGCTGGCCGATTTTGGCGTCGACGTGAAAGTGGTCGCCGCCTACCCCGGCCCGGTGATCACCCGTTACGAGATCGAGCCGGCCATCGGCGTCAAGGGCGCACAGATCGTCAACCTGATGCGTGACTTGGCGCGCGCGCTCTCCCTGGTGTCGATCCGGGTGGTGGAAACCATCCCCGGCAAGACCTATATGGGCCTGGAACTGCCCAACCCGAAGCGCCAGATCGTGCGCCTGTCGGAGATCGTCGGCTCCGACAGCTACCAGAACATGAGCTCGCGGCTGGCGATGGCGCTGGGCAAGGACATTGCCGGCCAGCCGGTGTCCGCGGACCTCGCCAAGATGCCGCACGTGCTGGTGGCCGGTACCACCGGCTCCGGCAAATCGGTGGCCATCAACGCGATGATCCTGTCGGTGCTGTACAAGGCGACGCCGAAGGAAGCGCGCCTGATCATGGTCGACCCGAAGATGCTGGAACTGTCGGTGTACGAAGGCATCCCGCACCTGCTGGCACCGGTGGTCACCGACATGAAGCAGGCGGCCAACGCGCTGAACTGGTGTGTCGGCGAGATGGAAAAACGCTACCGGCTGATGTCCAAGCTCGGCGTGCGCAACCTCGCCGGCTACAACCAGAAGATCCGCGACGCGGAAAAGGCCGGCGAGAAGCTGCCCAACCCGTTCAGCCTGACGCCGGAAGCGCCGGAGCCGCTGGAGACCATGCCGATGATCGTGGTGGTGATCGACGAGCTGGCCGACCTGATGATGGTGGCCGGCAAGAAGATCGAGGAACTGATCGCCCGTCTGGCACAGAAGGCGCGTGCCGCCGGCATCCACTTGATCCTCGCCACGCAGCGGCCGTCGGTGGACGTGATCACCGGCCTGATCAAGGCCAACATCCCGACGCGCATCGCGTTCCAGGTGTCCAGCAAGATCGACAGCCGTACCATCCTCGACCAGATGGGCGCCGAGACGCTGCTGGGACAGGGCGACATGCTGTACCTGCCGCCGGGCACCGGCTACCCGCTACGCGTGCACGGCGCCTTTGTCGCCGACGACGAAGTGCACCAGGTGGTGGAATTCCTCAAGACCACCGGCGAGCCGGACTACATCGAAGGCATCCTCACCGGCGGCACCGAAACCGAGGCTGGCGACGGCGGTGATGGTCTCTCCGGCAGCAATGACACGGAAGCCGATCCACTGTACGACGATGCCGTCGCCATTGTGCTGAAAACGCGCAAGGCGTCGATTTCGTCGGTGCAGCGCCACCTGCGCATCGGCTACAACCGCGCCGCGCGCCTGATCGAACAGATGGAAGCCAGCGGCATCGTCTCGGCGATGGAAACCAACGGCAACCGCAGTGTGCTGGTGCCGGCGCGAGAGGAATAAGCCGCGCCATTCGTGGTACAAGGTTGGCCGCAGCAATGCGGCCATTGCTTTTTCAGGCCCGCAAGGTAAGCTTCACCCTTATTATTTGTACTGGACAAAACATGGCCGCACCGCTCACAGAACCGGCTTTCCGCCACAGCTACACCCCCAAGACCGGCGTGCTGCTGATCAACCTCGGCACCCCCGAGGCGCCGACCGCCAAGGCCTTGCGCCCCTACCTCAAGCAATTCCTGTCCGACCAGCGCGTGATCGAAATCCCGAAGGCGCTGTGGTGGCTGATCCTCAACGGCATCATTCTCAACCTGCGCCCGCGCAAGAGCGCCGAGAAGTACGCCAGTATCTGGAGCAGCGAGGGCTCACCGCTGCTGGTCCATACCCGCAACCAGACCAGACTGCTGGCCGAACAGCTGGCGGCCGCCGGACTGGAGCATGTGGTGGTCGACTTCGCGATGCGCTACGGCAATCCGTCGGTCGACAGCGTGCTGCGCGGCATGCGTGAACAGGGAGTCGAGCGCTTGCTGGTAGTGCCGCTGTATCCGCAATACGCCGGCTCTTCGGTGGCGACCGCGCTGGACGAGGTGTTCCGCAGCCTGCTGCGCATGCGCAACATGCCGGAAATCCGCACCGTGCGCCATTTCCACGATTTCCCACCTTATATCGAGGCGCTGGCGCGACAGGTGGAGGCGCACTGGCAGGCAAACGGCCGTGGCGACAAGCTGCTGATGTCGTTCCACGGGGTGCCGCGTTTCACGCTGGACAAGGGCGACCCTTATCACTGTGAATGCCTGAAAACCGGCCGCCTGCTGGCGGAGCGGCTGCAGCTGAGCAAGGAACAGTATGTGGTGGCATTCCAGAGCCGCTTCGGCAAGGCGGAGTGGCTCAAGCCCTATACCGTCGACACGCTGACGGCACTGGCCAAGGCCGGCACGCAAAAACTGGACGTGATGTGCCCCGGCTTTGTCGGCGACTGCCTGGAGACACTGGAAGAGATCGCCATGGAAGGCAAGGAGATTTTCCTGACCAACGGCGGTGGCGAATACCGCTATATTTCCTGCCTCAATGAAGATCCAAACTGGCTGAATGCACTGACAGCACTGGTACAGCAGCATCTTGGTGGCTGGATAACAACACCGGATGATCCGGTGCTGCGTTTTCAGCGTGCGCAAGATTCAGGCGCAAACGGCTAGCAAAAGCGATTTTTTCACCCCAATGACGCACCAACATGGTGCGCCATTGTTCATTTTATACTTTATCCGCCTGGCAATCTGACCAATGCAGTGCAGCAAATATGTCATAACCTTTGACGTGCCCGACAATCTCCAAATTGGTGAAATCAAACTTCGTTGACACTGCATAGGGTGCTACGCATAATCAGTCCGCATCTGCTCTTTCCAAAAGAACTGAGCGGATCTTACAAGTCACATGACTAAGATCAGGGGAAACACAAGATGAATAAATTCGCACGCCTTAGCCTCTTTGCAGCAGCCGCCATCGCACTGACTGCCTGCGGCAACAAAGAAGAACAACCAGCTGCTGATGCTTCCGCTGCCGCGGCCGATGCCGGCGGTGAAGTGGTAGTCAAAATCGGTCAAGTATCGCCAATGACCGGTCCGATTGCTCACCTGGGCAAAGACAACGAATTTGGCGCGCGTCTGGCCATTGAAGACCTGAACGCCGAAGGCGTCGAGATCGGTGGCAAGAAAGTCAAGTTTGAACTGGTCTCCGAAGATGACCAGGCTGACCCGAAAATCGGTACCCAGGTTGCACAGCGTCTGGTTGATGCCCAGGTTGTCGGCGTGGTTGGTCACCTGAACTCCGGTACCACCATCCCTGCATCCAAGATCTACTCCGATGCCGGCATCCCGCAGATCTCCCCTTCCGCGACCAACCCTGACTACACCAAGCAAGGTTACAAGACCACCTTCCGTGTTATTGCCAACGACGTACAGCAAGGCAAGGCACTGGGCGAGTTTGCCGTGGACAACCTGAAAGCGAAAAAAGTCGCCATCATCGACGACCGTACCGCTTACGGCCAGGGTCTCGCTGACGAATTCGAAAAAGCAGTTAAAGCCAAAGGTGGCGCGATCTCCAAGCGCGAGTTCACCACCAACACCGCTACCGACTTCAACGCCATTCTGACCTCGATCAAATCGACTCAGCCTGACGTGATCTTCTACGGCGGCATGGACGCACAGGCAGCACCACTGGCCAAGCAGATGCAGCGTCTGGGCATCAAGGCCAAGCTGATGGGCGGCGACGGCTGGCAGACTCCGGAGTTCATCAAACTGGCTGGCGAAGCATCTGAAGGTCAGTACTCCTCCAGCTGCGGCGTGCCACGCGACAAGATGCCAGGTTTCGCGGCATTCAACGACAAGTTCAAAGCCAAGTTCAACACCGACGTACAGATCTATGCTCCTTACGAGTACGATGCTGTGAAAGTCCTGGTTGACTCCATGAAACGTGCCGGTTCGACCGATCCTAAGGTCTACCTGCCGGAAGTGGGCAAGACCCAGATGACTGGTGTGACCGGCGAGATCTCCTTTGACGAAAAAGGCGATATCAAGAACGGCGCAGTCACCGTTTACCAGGTTAAAGGCGGCAAGTGGGAAGTGGTTTCCACTGTTGGCGGCCCAGCCAAGTAAGCAGATCTGACAAGCTTGTTGTACGTAAAAATGGCGCCCTGACGGGCGCCATTTTTTATGCTTGCCATATCGCAATGCAGCATTTAAGATCATTGCAACACGTCGATTGTATCCAGTCGCCGCTCCCCTTTGTCTCCACGACTGCCACCACCCCGCGCGGTCCGGACACAATGTCACGACAACAGGCGCCCGAACCGGACCCGGTTCGGCTGACCATAAAACCACCTGCATTTTACAAACAGAATGTTCCCGCTATGAGGAACAGGGACACGTTTTCACCATGAATCCATATCGCCTCTCCGCTATCGCCGCAGCCGCACTGACGCTGGCCGCTTGCAACAATGCCGAACCACAGCAAGACGCCGCCGCCAGCGCCCCCGCTGCCGCGCAGGAACACGTAGTCAAGATCGGCTCCGCCAACCCGCTGACCGGCCCGTTCGCACACTGGGGCCGTGACGCCGACAATGGCGTACAACTGGCTGCCGAAGAAGCCAACGCGGAAAAGCTGACCCTGGACGGCAAGCCGGTCCGTTTTGAAGTGATCTCCGAAGACGACCAGGCCGACCCGAAAGTCGCCACCCAGGTTGCGCAGCGCTTTGTCGACGCCGGCGTTGCCGCCGTGATCGGCCACCTGACCTCCGGCGCCGCCATCCCGGCGTCGCGCCTGTATAACGATGCCGGCATCACCATGATCGCCGGCTCGGTGACCAGCCCGAAATTCACCGAGCAAGGCTACAACAACACCTTCCGCATCATCGCCAATGACCTGCAACAGGGTCAGGCGCTGGCCAAGTACGCGGTGACCGAGCTGAAGTCGAAGCGCATCGCCGTCATCGACGACCGCACCACCTACGGCCAGGGCCTGGCCGACGACTTTGCCAAGGCTACCGAAGCGGCCGGCGGCACGATCGTCAAGCGCGAATACACCACCAACAGCGCCACCGACTTCATGGCGATCCTGACCTCGATCAAGGGCGAGAAGCCGGAACTGATCTTCTACGGCGGCATGGACGCACAGGCCGGCCCGCTGGTGAAGCAGATGCGCAAGCTGGGCATCACCGCGGTATTCATGGGTGCCGACGGGGTCAACACTGCCGAGTTCGCCAAGCTGGCGGGCAAGGATGGTGAGGGTGCCTACGCCTCCAGCGCCGGCGCCTCGAAAGAGCTGATGCCGGGCTACACCGCGTTCAACACCAAGTACAAGGCGCGCTTCAACGGCGAAATCCAGGCCTACGCGCCGTACACCTACGACGCGACCCGCGTGGTGATCGATGCGATGAAACGCGCCAACTCCGCCGACCCGAAGAAATACCTGGCCGAAGTCGGCAAGACCTCGCTGCAAGGCGTGACCGGCCCGATCGCCTTTGAGAGCAACGGCGACATCAAGAACGGCACCGTGACCCTGTACCGCCTGGAAGGCGGCAAGTGGGCAGGTGTGGCCAAACCGGCGAGCGACGCTTCCGCCGCGCAATAAGCCTCAGCGTGACGCAACAACGCCGTTCCCGCTGTAGCGGGAACGGCGTTTTTTGTGACCACATCAGCATCGACGCAGCAGTACCGGAAACGTCCGGCACCCCTTGTCCGCGCTTTAGCCGGTCAGATCCTTGATCGTGGTTGATCCACCGTTGGTCTTGACGCTGTCGATGCCGTTATCGCGTGCCGCCTCGCTGCTGTACATCTGGCTGCTGCCGATGACCTGGTGATTGCCGGCCTTGAGGTTGAAAAACGCCTTGCCGTTGGCCGCGGTCTTGCGCTCGTAGCGCTCCTCCAGCGGACTGTTGGCTTGCACCGAGGCGATACCGTTTTCCGCGGCGACGCGGGTGTGGTACAGCTCGCTGCTGAGAATGGTTTCCGCATTGCCCGCCTTCAGCACAAAACGAAACTGCCCGTCGCTGCTTTTGCTCAATTCGAACCAACCTGCCATGTGACGACTCCTTGTTGTGACGTTGACAAACACCCCAAGACAAACAGCGATGACCGCCCTGCGTACCTCCGCCCGGCGGCAGTCCATGCCAAACAGCTTAGCAGAGCCGGCACGCCAGTACCAAACCAGAACCACGCCATAATTAAGTACGCCATAAAAAACGCCTCGTGACCACACGGGGCGTTTTGGCAAGCCAGGGTTGGCCGCAATCAGGCTTTCAGTACTTCCGCCATCGCATCGGCAACGTATTCCACGTTGCGGCTATTGAGGCCGGCCACGCACATGCGGCCGGAGCGCACCAGGTACACCGCGAACTCTTCGCGCAGGCGATCCACCTGCTCCGGCGTCAGCCCGGTGTAGCTGAACATGCCGCGCTGCTTGATGAAGTAGCTGAAATCGCGGCCCGGCACCTTGGCCGACAGCACCGCGTACAGCTTCTGGCGCATCGCCTTGATGCGCTCGCGCATCTCGGTCACTTCGCCTTCCCACTCGGTGCGCAGTGCCGGCTCGATCATCACCATGGCGGTCACCTGCCCGCCATGGGTTGGCGGGCTGGAATAGTTGCGGCGCACGGTGGCCTTCAGCTGGCCCAGCACGCGGCCGGCTTCTTCGGCATCGTGGCACACCACCGACAGGCCGCCGCAGCGCTCGCCGTAGAACGACAGATTCTTGGAGAACGAGTTGCTGACAAAGAAGCTGACGCCGGCGGCGGTCATCGCGCGGATGGCGAAGACGTCATCCTCCAGGCTGTCGCCGAAGCCCTGGTAGGCGATGTCCATGAACGGCAGCAGGTCACGCTGCTTCACCACCTCGATCACCTGCTCCCACTGCGCATTGGAGAGATCGACGCCGGTCGGGTTGTGGCAGCACGGGTGCAGCAGCACGATGGTCTTGGCCGGCAGCGCCTGGAAGCAGGCGATCATCTCGTCGAACTTCACCCCGCCGGTGGCGGCGTCGTAGTACGGGTAGTCGTGCACCACAAAGCCGGCGCCTTCGAACATGGCGCGGTGGTTATCCCAGGTCGGCGCGCTGACCCACACTTCGCTGTCCGGGAAGTAGCGCTTGAGCAGATCGCCGCCGATCTTCAGCGCGCCGGAGCCGCCGATGGTCTGGATGGTGGCAATGCGGCCGGCGGTCACCGCCTCGTGGCCGGCGCCCCACAGCAACTGCTGCACCGCGGTGCGGTAGTTGGCGGCGCCTTCCATCGGCTGGTAGGAGCGTGCACCGGCACTGGCCACGCGCGCGGCTTCGGCCTTCTGCACCGACGGCAGCAGCGGAATACGGCCTTCCTCGTCGTAGTACAGGCCGATGCCGAGGTTGACTTTCGGATTGCGGGTGTCCTTGTTGAAGGTTTCAACCAGGGTCAGGATCGGGTCGCCGGCGTAGGCTTCGACATGCTGGAACATAGTTTTCCTGTTTCTCTCTTGTCTGGATCGGGTGGCAAACAAGCCATAAACCTAACATAAAGCCTGATTTTTCACAGCATCGACACCAACAAGCCGCCAAATCCGCAGCAACATTGCCGCAAATATCATTTTCAGGCCACTAAATTGCCAGCCACCCGCCAGGGCCTTACACCGCGATGGGCCACGCCTGCTCGGCTGCCTCTACCTGCGCCAGCGCCGCCACCTCGCCCAGCACGATCACCGCCGGGCTGGCCAGGCCGCTGCGCGCCACATCGGCGGCCAAGGTTTGCAATCGGGTGACGATGTGGCGCTGCTCGGCACAGCCCGCACGGTGCACCACCGCCACCGGCAGGCTGGCAGCAAAGCCGGCGGCGATCAGCTCGCTGGCCAGCGCCTCGACATCGCTCATGCCCATGTAGCAGACCACGGTCAGCTGCGAGGCAGCCAGCGCCTGCCAGTCCGGACGCGAGCCGTCCACGGTGTGCGCGGTGACCAGCGCCACGCCGCGGGCGACGCTGCGGTGCGTCAGCGGCAGGCCCAGCGCCGGGCCGACGGCGAGACCGGCTGTGATGCCGCCGACGGCCTCCACGTCCACGCCGCGCTCCGCCAGCCACGCCCACTCCTCGCCGCCGCGACCGAAGATGAACGGGTCGCCACCCTTCACCCGTGCCACGGTCTTGCCCTGCCGAGCGTAACGCGCCATCAGCCGCAGGATGAAGGCCTGCGGCGTCGACTTGCAGCCACCGCGCTTGCCGACGTGCACGATGCGGGTGCCGGGACGGGCAAAATCGAGAATGTCGCGGCCAACCAGATCATCCACCAGCCAGGTGTCACAGGACTGCAGCACGCGCAGCGCCTTCAGGGTCAGCAATTCCGCATCGCCGGGACCTGCGCCGATCAACCATACCTTGCCGTTCATGATGTTTCCTTTGCGTGTGCGGCCTGTTGGCCCTGACGGCCACCATACCTGAAACAAAAAGTTCGATTAGACCAATGTTTTATAACCAAATATCGCAAAACCAGCGCTATTACGCCGCCACCATGCGCACCAGCTCCGGCACACAGGAGCCGCAGCCTGTGCCGCAGCGCAGCTCGCGCTTCAGCCCGTCCACGTCCAGCCCTCTGGCGATACCGGCGCAGATCGCGTCCTCGCGCACGCCTTCGCAGGAGCACACCACGCGCGAACGCACCGCGCCGCGCGCCTGCCCGGTCAGCAGCGCCGACAGGCTGTCCGGTGCCGCGCCGCCGTCCAGCCAGCTGCTCAGCGCCTCATCGGCGCGCACGTCGCCGGCCAGCACAAAGCCCAGCGGCTGTTTCGCCTGCAGCCACACCCGCCGCAGGATGCCGCGCGCCGGGTCGTCCAGCGCTGCCGACAGGCTGCCGGCCGGCTCCAGCACGCTGGCCAGCTGTTGCAGTACGGCGGCGTCCGGAGCCCAGCTGGCGGCCAGCCGCAGCCGCAACGCTTCCACGCCGCCGAGCATCACCGGCACCGCCACCGCGTACGGGAACAGCGCGCGCAACGCGTCCAGCCGCGCCCGTGCCGCCAGCGCGTCGCCCTTCAAGAGCAGCGTGGCGCGCCACGGCAACTTGGCCGCTTCCACCGCCACCGCGGCGTGCTTCAGCTCCGGCTGCCGCGACAGCGGATCGCCTACGCGGGTGGTCAGCGCATTGATGCCCTGCCCGCCCAGTGCGGCGCCGCCCCAGTGCATGGGGATGAAAGCCACGCCGGGGCGCAGCGTGTCGTCGGCCACCACCGGCAGGTAGATCGCGCCGCGCTTGTTGCGCACCTTGACCAGGTCGCCGCTGTTCAGGCGCTGGCGCTGCAGGTCGCGCGGGTGCATCGCCAGCTGCGGCTCTTCCACGTGACGGGTCAGTGCCGGCACCAGCGCAGTACGGCTCATGGTGTGCCAGTGGTCGCGCAGGCGGCCCGTGGTCAGCCGCAGCGGAAAATGCGCCGACACCTTGTCGCTGACCGTGCGCCAGGCGACATCGACAAACTGCGCGCGGCCGGATGCGGTGGCGAACATGCCGTCGCCGTACAGCCGCGCGGTGCCGTGGCCGTCGCGGAACGGCCACTGCTGCGGCCCGCGCTCGTCCAGCAGCGCGTAGCTGAGCGCGCTGTAATCCAGATCGCGGCCGGCGGTGGTGGTGGCGTGCTCGGCGAACACCGCGGCGGCATCGACAAAGCCGAACGCCGGCAGCCGCTCCGGCGCGATGCTTGCGGCCAACCTTTGCGCCACGTCGTCGGCGATGCGCCAGTCTTCGCGCGCCTGTCCCGGTGCCGGCAGCGCGGCGCGCACGCGGCTGATGCGGCGCTCGCTATTGGTGACGGTGCCGTCCTTTTCCGGCCAGGTGGCGGCCGGCAGCACGATGTCGGCGTAGGCCAGCGTCTCGCTGGTGTTGAACGCTTCCTGCACGATCACGCAGTCCACCTTTTCCAGCGCGGCGCGCACCAGCGCCTGCTCCGGCATCGACTGCGCCGGGTTGGTGCACACGATCCACAGCACCTTGATCTTGCCCTCCGCCGCGGCCTCGAACAGCTCCACCGCCGCCAGCCCCGGCGTGGCCGGCAGCGCCGGCACGCCCCACAGTGCGGCCACTTCGGCGCGGTGCGCGGCATTGCTTGGCTCACGGTGGCCGGGTAGCGCGGTAGCGAGACCGCCGACCTCGCGCCCGCCCATCGCGTTGGGCTGGCCGGTCAGTGAAAACGGGCCGCAGCCGGGACGGCCGATGTGGCCGGTAGCCAGATGCAGGTGGATCAGCGCCGCGTTCTTGTCGCTGCCGTTGCTGTACTGGTTCAGGCCCATGGTGTAGCAGGACAGCGTGGCCGCGCTTTGGGCAAACCAGCGCGCGGCGGTGACCAGGTCCTGCTCGCTGATGCCGCACAGCTCGGCGGCGGCGCGCGGGGTGAATTCCTGCAGCCGCTGCTTGAGCACGGCAAAGCCTTCCGTATGTTGTTCGATAAAGGCACGGTCGATCAGCTCTTCCCAGATCATCACGTTGAGCATGCCATGGAACAGCGCCACGTCGGTGCCGGGCAGCACCGGCAGGTACAGGTCGGCGATGCTGGCGGTATCGGTGCGGCGCGGATCGACGACGATGATCTTCATCGCCGGGTTGGCGGCCTTGGCGTCTTCCAGGCGGCGGAACAGCACCGGGTGGGCGAACGCCATATTGGAGCCGGCGATCAGCACGCACTCGGCGTGGTCGAAGTCGTCGTAGCAGGCCGGCGGCGCGTCGGCGCCCAGCGTCAGCTTGTAGCCGGTGACGGCGCTGGACATGCACAGCCGCGAGTTGGTGTCGACGTTGTTGGTGCCGACCAGGCCGCGCGCCAGCTTGTTGAACAGGTAGTAGTCCTCGGTCAGCAGCTGGCCGGACAGGTAGAAGCCGACCGAATCCGGGCCGTGCTGGCGGATGGCGTCGGCAAGCTTGCCGCTGACCGCCTCCAGCGCGCTATCCCAGCTGACTTCCTGCGCCGGTTCATCCTTGGACAGCCGCAAGGTTGGCCGCAACAGCCGTGCCGATGGCCGGCCGGTGGTGTCGCCGAGGGTGCGGCCCTTGCTGCACAGGCGGCCGAAGTTGGCCGGATGGGCGCCGTCGCCGGTCACCGCCAGCACGCGGCTGCCGTCGGTGGTGATCTCGACGCCGCAGCCGGTGCCGCAATAGCAGCAGATGGAGGAGACGGTGTGGTGGTGTCCCGTTGTTTCAGTCATGTTCTAGTCTCCTTGCGGCCAACCTTGTTGATGCAATGCTCAATCCAGCGCCAGAAAAATGGCGCCCGCTTCCAGCTTCACCGGGATGTGGCCGCTACAGCCCTCGTCCGGCGCGCAGGCCTGGCCGGTGGCCAGATCGATATTCCAGTTGTGCAGCGGGCAGGTCACGGTGCGACCGGAGACGATGCCCTGCGACAGTGGCCCGCCCTTGTGCGGGCACTTGTCGACCAGCGCGAACACCTGGTCGTCGATGGTGCGAAAGATGGCGATGTCGTCGCCGTCGTCACGCTTCAGCACGCGGGCGCCCTGCGCCGGGATGTCGTTCAGCTGGCAGATGGTTTTCCAGTTGCGGCTCATGATGTGATCCTTTCGGTGGTGGCCACGGCGGCGCGGGGCTGCCGTGGCTGATGGACAAGTCGCCGGTTCAGGCGGTAACCGTTTCGATGCTCAGCGCTTCAAACTCGTGACGGGCCACGCCACCCTTGGTGCGCTCCGCCCACGGGTCCTGCTCAAAGGTCAGCGCGAACTTCAGTCGCGCGTACAGCTCGTTGCGGCCAACCTCGTCGGCCAGCACCCGCTGCTTGATGTACTCCATGCCGACGCGGTGCAGATAGTGCACGGTGCGCTCCAGATAGAACGCCTCCTCGCGGTACAGCTGCAGGAAGGCGCCGCTGTACACCATCACCTCGTCGTGCGTTTTCACCTTGCACAGGAACTCGGCCACCTCGGTCTTGATGCCGCCGTTGCCGCCGATGTACAGCTCCCAGCCGGAGTCGACGCCGATGATGCCCACATCCTTGATGCCGGCCTCGGAGCAGTTGCGCGGGCAGCCGGACACCGCCAGCTTGACCTTGGCCGGGCTCCACATGCCGAACAGGTCGTGTTCCAGATCGATGCCCATCTGCGTCGAATCCTGGGTGCCGAAGCGGCAGAACTCGCTGCCGACACAGGTTTTCACCGTGCGCAGGCTCTTGCCGTAGGCGTGGCCGGACGGCATGTCCAGATCGGCCCACACTTTCGGCAGGTCTTCCTTCTTCACCCCCAGCAGGTCGATACGCTGGCCGCCGGTGACTTTCACCATCGGGATGTCGTACTTGTCGGCAACATCGGCGATGCGGCGCAGCTCGGACGGGTTGGTGACGCCGCCCCACATCCGCGGGATCACCGAGTAGGTGCCGTCCTTCTGGATGTTGGCGTGCACGCGTTCGTTGATGAAGCGCGACTGCGGATCGTCCTTCGCCTCGCCCGGCCAGCTGGAGATCAGGTAGTAGTTGATGGCCGGGCGGCAGCTGCTGCAGCCGTCCATCGAGCGCCAGTTCAGCGCGGTAAAGGTGTCCGCCAGCGAGGTCAGGTGCTGTTCGCGGATCGCCTGCCGCACCTGGCCGTGGTTGAGTTCGGTACAGCCGCAGATCGCCTTTTCCGATTTCGGCTTCACGTCGGCGGCGCCGCCGACGCAGTTGATCAGGATCTGCTCCACCAGGCCGGTGCAGGAGCCGCAGGAGCTGGCCGCCTTGGTGTGCTTCTTCACCTCGTCGACGGTGAACAGGCCCTTCTCCTGGATCGCCTTGACGATGCTGCCCTTGCACACGCCGTTGCAGCCGCACACTTCGGCATCGTCGCTCATGCCCATCGCGCGGTTCTGGCCGGCGTGGCCGACGTCGCCGATGGCGCCCTCGCCCAGCATCAGCTGTTCGCGCATTTCGTGGATGGCGTGCCCTTCGCGGATCAGGCGGAAATACCAGCCGCCGTCGGCGGTGTCGCCATACAGGCAGGCGCCGACCAGCTTGTCGTCCTTAACGATCAGCTTCTTGTAGATGCCGCCGACCGGATCGGACAGCGTGATTTCCTCATGACCGTCGCCGCCCATGAAGTTGCCGGCGGAGAACAGGTCCACCCCGGTCACTTTCAGCTTGGTGCTGGTCGCCGCCGGCACGTAGCGGGCGATGCCGAAGTTGGCCAGGTGGTTGGCCACCACTTTCGCCATGTCGAACAGCGGCGCCACCAGGCCGTAGCTGACGCCGCGGTGGCTGACGCACTCGCCCACCGCATAGACGCGCGGGTCGAAGGTCTGCATGAAGTCGTTGACCACGATGCCGCGGTCGCAGTAGATGCCGCTCTGTTCCGCCAGGCTGAAGTTGGGGCGGATGCCGACCGCCATCACCACCAGATCGGCCGGCACTTCCTCGCCATCCTTGAAGCGCACGCTGGCGACGCGGCCGCTGCTGCCGGCCACCAGCTCGGCGGTCTGCTTCTGCAGCAGGAAGGTCAGGCCGCGTTCCTGCAGCGTGTCCTGCAGCATGGCGGCGGCGGTGCGATCCAGCTGGCGGTCGAGCAGCCATTCGCCCAGGTGCACCACGGTCACCTTCATGCCGCGTGCGGCGAGACCGTTGGCCGCTTCCAGCCCCAGCAGGCCACCGCCGATCACCACCGCGTGCTGATGGTTGGCCGCGGCATCGATCATGGTGTTGACGTCGTGGATGTCACGGAAGGTGACCACGCCGTCCAGTTCCTTGCCCGGCACCGGCAGGATGAACGGGTTGGAGCCGGTGGCCAGCAGCAGGCGGTCGTACTCGGCGGTGGTGCCGTCGGCGGCGCGCACGATGCGGCGGCCGCGGTCGATGTCCACCACTTCCTTGCCCAGATGCAGGGTGATGCCGTGCTCGGCATACCAGTCGACATCGTTGAGCATGATTTCCGGCAGCGTCTGCTCGCCGGTCAGCACCGGCGACAGCAGGATGCGGTTGTAGTTGGCGTACGGTTCGGCACCGAACACGGTGATGTCGTACAGCTCCGGGGTCAGCTTGAGCAGCTCTTCCAGCGTGCGCACCCCGGCCATGCCGTTGCCGACCATTACCAATTTGAGCTTCTTCATGGTGTTTCCTTTGTCTGATTTGCGACGCATTGCGCGGTGTCCTGCCTGCGCCGCCCGTCGTCATTGCCGTAGCGGTGCCGAAACGAAAAAAGGTCCGCCGGTGTGACTTGCGCCACGCCGAACGGACCTCATTGTCCCTGTCCCGGTCACCGCCATTGGCGACCCGGACAATCTGATTGTGCCTGTCTTAATGCAAAGGCCGTGCCAGCCTGCAAACCCCTTTATTGCGGCCAACCCTGGCCTGTTATGTCTTGGCCTGCCTGTCTATGGTGCACGGCAGCACCAAAAACAGGCAGCCGCACCAGTCAGCGCAGCAGCAGCGCATACAGCAACACCAGGTTCGCCAGCAGCGAAACCAGCGCCAGCGTGCGCCATAGCCGCAGCGGCGCCCGCTCCGCCCACGGCACACGCCGCAGTTGGCGTTGCGGCACGCTGTCGCCGCGCTCCAGCGCCAGCAGCATTTCCTCGGCGGTCTCGAAGCGCTGCCCCGGCTCGCGCGCCACCGCCTTCAGCAGCAGGTTATCCAGCCACAGCGGCACGTCCGGGCGCTGGCGCGAGGCCGGCTGCGGCGCGTCGAAATGCGGATTCTGGAACGCCTCGATCTCGCCGTAGGGATAGCGGCCGGTCAGCAGCTGGTACAGGGTGACGCCGGCGGCGTACAGGTCGCTGCTGCTGCTCGCCTTGCCGCCGGCAAAACGCTCCGGCGCCATGTAGCTGGCGGTGCCGGGGCCGGGGCCGTCGTGCTCCGGCGTCAGCCCGGCGCAGTAGGCGACGCCGAGATCGAGCAGCCGCAGCTGGCCGTCGCGGCCCAGGTGCACATTGTCCGGCTTGATGTCGCGGTGCACGATGCCGAGGCGGTGCAGCGCCGACATCGCGCGGCACAGCGCGAGGCCGATGGCGACCACCTCGCTGATGCCGAAACGCTGCTGCGCCAGCCGTGCGGCCAACGTTTCGCCGTCGTGCCAGCGCTGCAGGTAGTACAGGTGCTGGCGTTCGACGCCGGTGGCAACCTCGGCAAAATACGGCGAACTGATGCGCTTCTGCAGCCACTCCTCCACCAGCAGCGCCTGCTCCGCGCCCGGATCGCCGGCCAGCAGCGGCGGCAGCGTCTTCAGCACCCAGTGGCGGCCGGCGGCGTCGGCGACGCGATAGGCCAGCCCGCCGGGCGAAGCGTGCAGGCTGACGACCACCGTCAGCCCCTCGAACGGCTGGCCGTCGCGCAGCTTCGGCGGCAGCGGCAGGCTGGTGCCGCGCGCCAGCTCGTCGGCCAGCGCGCCCTGCGGCAGCGCCTCCACCCGCAGCACCAGCGCCGACAGGTTGTCCTGCGCGCCGGCGGCCAGCGCCGCTTCGCACAGCACGCTGGCGGCGCGCTGCACATCGAGGTGCAGGTGCAGGATCTCGTCGATGCGCTTGTCGCCCAGCGCCTGCCACACGCCGTCGCACAGCAGCGCGAACACGTCGCCGGCGTGCAGGTCGCCGTCGCAGAAATCCGGCATCACGTGCTCGTCCAGCCCCATGCCGCGCTTGAGCACGTGCGACAGCGACGCTTCCTCCCACACGTGATCGACGGTCAGCTGCGTCAGCCGCCCCTGGCTGAGCAGGTAGACGCGGCAGTCGCCGACGTGGGCGACGGTGTAGCGGTGGCCGCGCAACACCAGCGCCGACAGCGCCGCCACCAGCGGCTTGCCCTGCGCGCGCAGCCAGCGGTTGTGCGCTGCCAGCAGCCGGTCCAGCGCCGACGACACTGCCCACGTTTCCGGCGTGGCGTAGTAGTCGGCGCACACCGCGCGGATGGTGGACTGCGCCGCCAGGCGGCCGTCGGCACAGCCGGACACGCCGTCGGCCAGCGCGAACAGCGCGCCCTTGCTGGTCAGCAGCCCGTCCTGTGGCACGCTCCAGCCCAGTGCGTCCTCATTGCGTTCACGGCGGCCGGCGTCGCTGGCGTGGCCGACTGCAAGTTGCAAGCTCATGGTGCTTCCCTGCTAGAAATAATGCCCGCTTGAAGATGATGCCCTGCTCCAGCACGGCGTAACGGGGCGGGATCCGTGATCCCGCCCCGCTGATGGCCAGTGCTTGCCGCTTACACTCGTGCCGCGGTCACGTTGCTGGCGCCCCAGGTCGTGCGCCAGCGCAGTTTCACGCCGTGCAGGCCGATCCACGCCACCACGCCGAGGCTGGCGAACAGCCACAGCCCGAGCTGGTAGTTGCCGGTGTGCTGCTTGACGAGGCCAAGCCCGGCGGCGAGCAGGAAACCACCGATGCCGCCGGCCATGCCGATCAGCCCGGTCATCACCCCGATTTCCTTGCGGAAGCGCTGCGGCACCAGCTGGAACACCGCGCCGTTGCCGCTGCCCAGTGCCAGCATCGCGCCGACAAACAGCGCCAGCGCCACGTTGACCTGTGGCAGGTTGAAGCCGACCACCGCGATCAGCAGCGCCGCGGCGGTGTACATCACCAGCAGGGTGCGGATACCGCCGATACGGTCGGCCAGCGCGCCGCCCAGTGGCCGCATCAGCGAACCGGCAAACACGCAGGCGGCGGTGTAGTAGCCGGCGGTGACGGCATTGAGACCATACTGGTCATGGAAGTAGCCCGGCAGCGCGCTGGCGAGGCCGG
The DNA here is from genome assembly GCF_003633895.1 of Vogesella indigofera. Taxonomy (GTDB): domain Bacteria; phylum Pseudomonadota; class Gammaproteobacteria; order Burkholderiales; family Chromobacteriaceae; genus Vogesella; species Vogesella indigofera. Next base: position 439,218 of record NZ_RBID01000011.1, on the reverse strand, counting down.
CAAAGCCGCCGAAGGTCACACAGTAGAAGAACATGAACCACCAGCTGTCCTTGTCGCCCAGCACGCGCAGGTAGTCGGCCAGCGCCTTCGGCTTGGGACGCTGCGGCGCGTTCTTGGCAAACAGGCAGAACAGCACGAACACCACACCCAGCGGCAGCACCGCGAGGCCGAACACGTTTTCCCAACCATAGAGTGCGGCCAACGTTGGCGCCAGCAGCGCGGCAAACACGGTGCCGGAGTTGCCGGCGCCAGCGATACCCATCGCCTTGCCCTGGTGCTCGGGCGGATACCACTGCGACGCCAGCGGCAGCGACACCGCAAAGGCAGCGCCGGCAACGCCGAGGAACACCCCCAGCAGCAGCGCCTGCGACAGCGACTGGATGCCGTGCAGCCAGGCAAAGCCCAGCGCCAGCATCACCACCACCTGGCCGAGAATGCCGGCGAATTTCGGCGAGAAGCGGTCCACCAGCAGGCCCATGCCGAAGCGCAGCAGGGCGCCGGCCAGGATCGGCGTCGCCACCATCAGCCCGCGCTGCTGCGCCGACAGCTGCAAGGCCTCGGCGATCTGGATCGCCAGCGGCCCGAGGATGTACCACACCATGAAGCTGAGGTCGAAATAGAGGAACGACACCAGCAGTGTCGGGGTATGGCCTGCCTTCCAGAAGTCCTTGCTCATTGTCTTGTTCCTTGAAAGATGTCCGTGATCGATCAGGCGGCGCGCCGGGGGCGCCGCGGCGGTCCGTGCCGCAAAAAAGCAAAGAGGCCCGTTGCCCGCGGTATCGCACCACGCGCAACGGACCTCTTTGTCCAAGCCCGCATCGCCGCCATTGGCAACCGGGACAATCATCTGCAGCATTATCTGAGCAAGTGCCGTGCCAGCCGAATACGGCATTTTGGCTGCCCAATCGCCACCTTTGCCGCCACCTGCGCCTGCCGATGGTGCACAGCAGCACCAAAAGCAGGCGGCTGATCGCAGGCCCCATGAAAAAACCGGGCCAGCGGCCCGGTGTCAACAACGTGTCGCCACGTCAGGGGATGCAGCCTGCCATTGCCGCTCAGGCTGCCTCTTTGCGGTGTTTCTGGTACAGGAAATCCAGCACCGCACCGCGATAGCGGTGGTAGTCGGCGTCACCCGCCAGCGCCAGCCGGTTGCGCGGCCGTGGCAGCTGCACTTCCAGGATCTCGCCGACGGTGGCCGCCGGGCCGTTGGTCATCATCACGATGCGGTCGGACAGCAGCACCGCCTCGTCCACGTCGTGGGTCACCATCACCACGGTGCTGCCGGTGGCATCGACGATCTTCACCATCTCGTCCTGCAGGTTGGCGCGGGTCAGCGCGTCCAGCGCGCCGAACGGCTCGTCCATCAGCAGTACCTTCGGTTCCATCGCCAGCGCGCGGGCGATGCCGACACGCTGCTTCATGCCGCCGGAGATCTCGTGCGGATGCTTGTCGCGGGCGTGGCTCAGCCCCACCAGCGCCAGCGCGGCGTCGGTGCGCGCGGCCAGCTGCGCCTTGTCCTCCTTCGCGCCGAACACGCGTTCCACCGCCAGCAGGATGTTGCCGTAGCAGGACAGCCACGGCAGCAGGCTGTGGTTCTGGAACACCACCGCGCGCTCGGGGCCGGGGCCGTCGATCTCGCGGCCGTTGCACAGCGCGATGCCGTCGGACGGCTCCAGCAACCCGGCGATGATGTTGAGCACCGTGGACTTGCCGCAGCCGGAGTGACCGATCAGCGACACCACCTCGCCCTGACGGATGGTGAGATTGATGTCCTGCAGCGCGACGAAGCGGCCTTTCTTGGTATCGAAGTGCTTTTGCACGTTTTCCAGCTCGACGAAGCGTTCCATGTCACTCTCCCTGTCCGAAGCTGGCCTTCTTCGCCAGCCATACCAGTGCCTGTTCCAGCGCCAGCCCCACCAGACCGACCACGAAGATGGCGATCAGGATGTGCTCGACGTTCAGGTTGTTCCACTCGTCCCACACCCAGAAGCCCAGCCCCACGCCGCCGGTCAACATCTCCGCCGCCACGATCACCAGCCAGGCGGTGCCGATTGCGAGGCGCACGCCGGTGAGCATGTGCGGCAGCACCGCCGGCAGCAGGATGACGCTGAACACCTTCCACTCCGACAGGCGCAGCACGCGCGCCACGTTGAGGTAATCCTGCGGCACCGCGCGCACGCCGGCGGCGGTGTTGAGGATCATCGGCCAGATGCTGGAGATGAAGATCACCCAGATCGACGCCGGGCTGGCGGCCTTGAACACCAAGAGGCCGATCGGCAACCACGCCAGCGGCGATACCGGGCGCAGCAGGCTGATCACCGGCGCCGTCATCCGTGCCAGAAAACCGAAGCGGCCGATCATGAAACCGAGCGGAATGCCAACCACGGCGGCGAGGCCGAAGCCGACGCCGACGCGGCCCAGCGACATCAGGATGTTCCAGCCTATGCCCTGGTCGTTGGGGCCGTTCTGGTAGAACGGATCGGCGAACAGCTCGGTGGCCGACGCCCAGGTGCTGACCGGCCCCGGCAGGCTGCCGCGGCTGAGCTGCGACACCAGCGACCACAGCAGCACGAAGGCGATCAGCCCCAGCAGCGGCGGCACCAGCCAGCGGATGAAGCGCACCAGCGGTTGCAGCGACGGCGGCGCCGCGGCGAGCAGGGTCTTGCGCTTGCGCGGGCGGGCGCTGCGCGCGGCGGTGGCGGGCTGGCCTGCGGCCAACGTTGGCGAGAAAGTTTCTGCAGCACTCATGATGTCGCTCCTCAGGCCTTGATCTTGAAGCTGGCGGCGTAGGCGGCCGGGTTCTTGCCGTCCCACACCACGCCGTCAATCAGCTTGCTGCTACGCATATCGCTGGCCGGCAGCGGCACCCTGGCCATCGCTGCCGCGTCCTTGTAGATGGCGATCTGGTTGATCTGCTTCGCCACCGCCAGGTAGTCGGGATCGGTCTTCAGCAAGCCCCAGCGCTTGTGCTGGGTCAGGAACCACATGCCGTCGGACAGATACGGGAAGTTGACCTTGCCGCCGTCGAAGAACTTCATCAGTTTCGGGTCCTGCCACTTCTTGCCGAGGCCGTCCTCGTAGGCACCGGCAAAGCGGCCGGCGATCACCGCCTCCGGCGCGTTGACGTAGGCCTTCTCGGCAATCAGCTTGGCGACGCTGGCGCGGTTCTTCACCTCGTCGATGTAGCGCGAGGCGTCCAGCAGCGCCGCCACCAGAGCGCGCGCGGTGTTGGGATACTTCTTCACCCACTCGCCGGTGGTGCCGAGCACCTTTTCCGGGTGATCCGGCCAGATCTGCTGCGTGGTGGCCACCGAGAAGCCGATGCCGTCGGCGATGGCGCGCGCGTTCCACGGCTCGCCGACACAGTAGCCGTCCATATTGTCGACACGCATATTGGCCACCATCTGCGGCGGCGGCACCACGATGGTCTTCACGTCCGACAGCGGATTGACGCCGTGCGCCGCCAGCCAGTAGTACAGCCACATGGCGTGGGTGCCGGTGGGGAAGGTCTGCGCGAAGGTGTACTCGCGCGGCTCGGCCTTGATCAGCTTGGCCAGCGCCGGGCCAGTGGTGGCGCCCTTCTCCTTCAGCTGGTTGGAGAGCGTGATGCCCTGCCCGTTCTGGTTCAGCGTCATCAGAACCGCCATGTCCTTCTTCGGGCCGCCGATGCCGAGGTGCACGCCGTAGATCATGCCGTACAGCGCGTGCGAGGCGTCCAGCTCGCCGTTGACCAGCTTGTCGCGCACCGCGGCCCAGCTGGCCTCCTTCGACGGCACGATGGTGATGCCGTACTTCTTGTCGAAGCCCAGCTTCGACGCCACGATCACCGACGCGCAGTCGGTCAGCGGGATGAAACCGACTTTGACTTCGGTCTTTTCGGGTTTGCCGGTGGCCGCGGCAAAGGCGGAGGTGGCAAAGCCGGCAGGCAAGGCGGTTGAGGCCATCAGTGACAAGGCTCCCTTGAGGAAGTCGCGACGTTCGTTGCCCGCCGCATGCGGGTGGTGATCGAGTTCGTGACGCTTTTCCATGTGCTGCTCCCAGAGTGAGTGGACTGCAAGTGCAAAAGAAAAAGCGCCCGTCACCCCTTCATCAGAAAGGGCAACGGACGCCGTTGTCCGTGTTACCAGGCCTGCGCCGCCGTTGGCACCTTCCTGCTTTGTGACGCGTGTTCGCGTCTCGCCATTCATTTAGCAAGGGTCATGCCAGCCATCAATGCCTTGTTTTTAATGGGTTTTTTATTTTGCGGCAATTATTTTGCACTGCAACAGCACCGCGCGGCACCAGCTCGGTACCGGCGTGCACCACGAGTGGCGCCGCCAGAAAGCAAAAGGCCGCAACAGCATGCCTGTTGCGGCCAACCTTGTGCGACAGCGGCGGGTTCAGCTTTTCAGCCACTCCGCCAGGCTGATAATCTCCTGCGCTACCTCGGACAGCTTCTTCTGCTGCTTCATCGCCCGCTCGCGCAGCTGCTTGTAGGCGGTGGCCTCGTCCAGCCCCTTCATCTCCATCAGCAGGCCCTTGGCCTTTTCCACCACCTTGCGGTCGGCCAGCTGCCGTTGCGCGTCGGCCAGCTCGGCACGGCGCGAGACGTCGATCTGGTGGCGCTCGATCGCCACCTCCAGCAGCGGCTGGATGCGGCTGCTTTCCACGTCGCCGACCACATAGGCGGCGACGCCGGCGCTGAGCGCGGCGCGGATGGTGTCGCGGCTGCCGTCGTCGGTGAACATCACCACCGGCCGCTCGCTCTGCGCGCCCATCACGCACACCTGCTCCAGCATGTCGCGCGATGGTGCATCGCTGTCGATCAGCACCACGTCGGGACGCGCCGCCGCCAGCACGTCGGCCAGATGCAGGTTCGCCTCCACCTCGGCCACCACGCGCACGCCAGCCTGCTCCAGCAGCGTCCGCAACGACGCGGCCTTGCCGGAACCGTCCTTCACCAGCATGACTGTCAGCACCTTGGGTCTCCCTTTTAATTTGTTATTGCACTGGAGCGCAGCAATTGCCATGCCATGTGCTGACAGCACGCTGGCAGCAGATCGCCATTACAATGCTGTCATGAACGGCAAACCGGCCATCACCCACAAGGAACCCGCCACCATGACCACTCTGCAACGCTGCGGCTGGTGCAGCGACGACCCGCTGTACATCGCCTACCACGACACCGAATGGGGGCAGCCGGTACACGACGACCGCAAGCTGTTCGAGATGCTGGTGCTGGAAGGCGCCCAGGCCGGGCTGTCGTGGATCACCATCCTGAGAAAGCGCGACAACTACCGCCGCGCCTTCCACCACTTCGACCCGCAACGGGTGGCAGCGATGGACGAGGCCGACGTCGAGCGGCTGCTGCAGGATGCCGGCATCGTGCGCAACCGGCTGAAGATCAACAGCGCGATCCGCAACGCCCGCGTTTTTCTTGCAATGCAGCAAAAACATGGCAGCTTTGCACGCTGGTTGTGGGATCATGTTGATGGCCAGCCGCTGCAAAACCAGTGGGCCAGCCTGGGCGAATGCCCGGCCAGTACCGAATTGTCCGACCGCATCAGCAAGGCGCTGAAAAAGGAAGGCATGAATTTTGTCGGCAGCACGGTGATCTACGCCTTCCTGCAGGCCACCGGCGTGGTCAACGACCATCTCTGCACTTGCCCGCAGCACCCGCAACACCGCCAGCACGGCGCGTAACACCCGAACACCCCGGCGGCCGCCACGCCGCCGGCAGCCCGACCCAGACTCTTCTTCCTGTTGCTGCGCACCTGGCGCGATAAGTTGATCAGTGCCGATCCCTCTATCGCCCGAAAGTGCCCATGCCCGGCTATCAGGTCAAATTCGAATCCGTGCTCATCGGAGACACCCGCTATCCCATCCGCTCGCTGCTGGATGGCAACCAGTACCACGATCCCGACGGCGCCGCCGCCGCGGCCGGCATTCCGGAAGCGGCGTGGCCGCTGTTCGGGCTGGTGTGGCCGTCGGCACGCATCATGGCCGACGCCATGCTCAGCAAGAACATCCGCGGCAAGCGCATCCTGGAGGTCGGCTGCGGCCTGGGGCTGGCCAGCCTGGTGCTGCAGCAGCGCGGCGGCGACATCACCGCCAGCGACTGCCACCCGCTGACCGACAGCTTCCTGCAGCACAACGCGCTGCGCTGCGGCCTGCCGGCGGTGCCGTACCAGAATGGCAACTGGGCCACCGCCAATCCGGCGCTGGGCAAGTTCGACCTGATCATCGGCAGCGACCTGCTCTACGACCGCGAGCTGCCGTCGCAGCTGGCCGGCTTTCTCGACCGCCACTGCGCCGACAACGCCGAGGTGATCGTGCTCGACCCCGGCCGCGGCAACAAGAATGCGTTCACCCACGCGATGCAGGCGCGCGGCTACCGCTTCAGCGAGCGCGCGGCGGCACGGCGGCAGAACAGCGGCGAGGCCTACAAGGGCCACTTCCTGACCTACACCCGCGGCCGCATCGACAGCTGAACGCCTGCGGCCAACGTTGGCCGCAGGCGGCAGCGGCGCACCAGTTCGGCGCAGCGGCACGTTCCCGGTCATCGCGCTGCACCATGACGGCGCGACCGGCGCAGCATTATTTATCGAAATAATGGCCTGATTCTTGCTGCAACACGGCATCCCCCTCCGCTGACAGGATCGCCATGACTGCACCAAGTCCTACCATGTCCCTGAGTCGCAAAGAGCAACACTGGCTGCCGTGGTTCGGCGGCACCGGCAAGCTGGCCATGCGCTGGAGCTGCCTGCTCAACCGTCACCGCCACGACGCGATGGCGCAGATTTTCGGCAGCCTCGCCGCCAACCGCGTCGACATCCTGCAGCGCTGGGCCAGCGGACAATGGGTGCAGCTGGAGACGCTGGCGCAACAGTGCCGCAGCAGCGCGCAGCCGCAGGCGCTGCTGGCACGCCGCAAGCAGCTGGCGCCGGACTTCTCCGAGCTGTTCATCGTCGACGCCACCGGCGTGGTGCTGGCGTCCACCGCCACGCAGCGCTGCGGCCAACGTCTGACGCAGCCGGCGGCGCTGCAGCGCGGCCTGCGCCAGCGTTTCCTGCACGGCCCCTACAACGACCCCGTCACCGAACAGCTGGGGCCGTCCACCTCGCGCTTTCACGACGAAGTGACGCTGATGTTCTACCTGCCGCTGGACAATGGCAGCCGCTGCCTGTGCGGGCGGGTGCCCAACGACGTGCTCGGCGACCTGATCCAGCGCGAGGCCGGGCACATCTTCCGCGACTCCGGCGACAACTACCTGTTCATGGCCAAACCGGTGTTCGATCCCGGCGTGGTGCCGGGCACCGCGCTGTCGCGTTCGCGCTTCGAGGACAAGACCTTCAGCCTCGGCGACAACCTGAAGGACGGCGTTGCCACCCCGTTCGGCAGCGTGCGGGTGCAGAGGCACACCGAGCTGGAGCTACGCTTCAACGACCCGTCCAGCGGCCAGCTGCACCCCGGCGTGCGCGAAACCATCCGCTGCGGCGAAAACACCTTCGTCAGCTATCCCGGCTACGCCGACTACCGCTACATCCCGGTGGTCGGCCGCGGCGTCACCTTCCAGCTGCCCGGCAGCGACGACACCTGGGGCATGATGTGCGAGGCCGATCTGGAAGAGGTGTACCGCAGCCGGCCGCTGGGCTACCGCCTGACGCGGCTGTACCTGCTGACCGCCATTCCCGCCGGCCTCGCCGGCTGGGCCATCGACCACTTTGCCGGGCTGCCGGCGGCGCTGTCGCTGCCGGTGTTCTGGGTGGCGCAGGCGCTGGGGGTGCTGGCGTTCTACCACCTCGGCGCCAAGCAGCTGACCGGGCGCGTCACCTCGCTGATCCGCGCCATCCGCAGCATCGCCGAGGGCGGCGGCGACCTGCGCCAGCGCCTGGCGCTGGACAGCCGCAAGCCGGACGAGCTGTCGACGCTGGCCAGCTGGTTCAACAGCTTCATCGACAAGCTGGAAGGCACCATCCGCCAGGTGGTGCACGCCTCGCACGAGATCGGCATCGCCAACCAGCAGCTGCAGGGCAGCCGCCACGACACCCGCGACAGCGTGATGGGCGTGGTCGAGCGCATGGCGGAGATGCGCCCGCTATTGGGGCAGCAACAGCAGCAGATCGACCATGCTAGCGACAGCGCCGCCAGCATCCTGCAGCGCATGGAAGCGCTGGCGCAGGGCAGCACGCAGCAGGTGGCGCTGATTCGCGAGCGCTCGCAGGGCATCCGCGAATCGGTGCTCGGCTCGTCGCTGACCCTGCAACAGCTGCAGGCCAGCGCCAGCGAGATCGGCGAGATCGTGGCGGTGATCCGCGACATCGCCGACCAGACCAACCTGCTGGCACTGAACGCGGCGATCGAGGCGGCGCGGGCCGGCGAATCCGGCCGCGGCTTCGCCGTGGTCGCCGACGAGGTGCGCAAGCTGGCCGATCGCACCGCCAGCGCCACGCTGCAGATCGGCGGCATGATCAGCGGCATCCAGCAGCAGGCGGCCGGCGCCGTCAGCAGCATGGGCAGCGGCATGAGCAAGATGGAAGACGGCCTGAAACTGGCCGAGGACGCCGCCCACGACAACGGCGACGCGCAGCAGCTGATCGCTACCCTGATCTCCGCCATCGACGGCATCGCCAGCGCCAGCCGCGGTTATGGTGACAAGGTGCAGCACGTCGACAGCGCCACGCAGAACATCAGCAGCGTGCTGCTACAAAGCGAGCACAGCGCGGAACAGACCGCCGCCGCCAGCCAGCGCCTGGCCGCGCTGATGCAGCAGTTCAAGGTCGCCTGAACACACCGGCAACGCGGCAGGCCCCACCCGGCCACCCGTAACGGCTGCCGACCCGACCGGTCATGCAGCCCGCGCCCGCCGGTCCATCCCACCGGCAGTGAGCACAATATCCGCAAGGTTGGCCGCGACAAGCGATCGCGCGCCAGCCTGGCCCCGGCAGCCCCGCCACCAGCGGGCACCATGAAAAAACCCGCCGGTTGGCGGGTTTTTTCATGGACTGGCGTGGCGCATAACTTGTTGCCTCGTCATGCAGCACCCCGGCGGTGGAGCCCGACTCAGGCATCCGGCGCTTGCATGCGCGAAGTCAGGTAAGCCCATGCCGCGGCCAGTAGCAGCAATGCCGCGCTGGCCATGAAAGTAGCGCGATAGCCACTGCCATCGAACAACAGACCGCCGATGACGGAGCCCAGCGCGATGCACAGCTGGATCACGGCCACCATCAGGCCGTCGCCCGCCTCGGCGTCTTTCGGCAACGAACGCGCAAGCCACGTCCACCAGCCCACCGGCGCGGCCGTGGCCACCAGCCCCCACAGCCACAGCAGCAGGCAGACCGCGGCCACAGAGCTGCCAAAGGCGACCAGACACAGCCCGATCGCGGCCATGAGCACCGGAATGCACACCAGCGTACGGTAGAGACCTGCCCTCAGGAAGCGGCCGATCAGCGTGGCACCGACGAAACCCGCGACACCGATCAGCAACAGGATCATCGACAGTGTCGACACGGTCACCTGGGTGACGTTTTCCAAGAAGGGGCGCACGTAGGTAAACAGCACGAACTGGCCCATGAAGAACGTGCCCACCCCCAGCATGCCCAGCACGATCTGGGGCCGCTGCAACAGCCTGAAGACACCGCCCGCATTCGCCGGGCGGGCGACCACCTTCATGGCGGGCAGGCTGCGCCACTGCCACAGCAGCGAGATCAAGGCCACCGGCAGCAGGCAGAAGAAGGCCCCGCGCCAGCCGATGATGCCGCCAAGATAACTGCCCAGCGGCGCCGCCACCACGGTGGCCAGCGCATTGCCACCGTTGAAGACGGCCAGGGCCTTCGGCACCTGCTGGGCGGGTACCAGCCGCATGGCGACGGCAGCCGACATCGACCAGAACCCGCCGACCACCACGCCGATCAGCGCGCGGCCTGCCATGTAGGTCGGGTAGTCGGGTGCCATCGCGACCACCAGCCCCGACACACCCATGAGCCCGGTCAGCCACAGCAGCAGCGTCTTGCGGTTCATCGCGCCGGCCAGCGACGCGATCGACAGGCTGCTGGCCACCGCGAACACGCCGGAGATGGCGAGCCCGTAGCCCGCCAGCCCTTCGCTGACCTGCAGTTCGGCTGCCATCGGGGTCAGCAGGCTCACCGGCATGAATTCCGAAGCGATCAGCACGAAGACGCAAAGCGTCATCGCGAAGACACCGCTCCAGCAGGCGCGCCGGTCACCGCTTGCTTCCCGGTCCTCGGCGCGGCTTATCGGCGCGTCAACAAGCTGATTCGTCATCGCTCACTTCGCCAGATGCTTGCCAAAGAACGCGTCCAGCTTGTCCCAGGGAATGATGTTGACCTGGTCGTACAGGTCGGTGTGGATCGCGTCCTTGATGATCAGCAGCTCCTTGGGCTCTGCCGCGGCCTTGTAGGCGTCTTCACTGAAGTAGCGTGAATGAGCCTTTTCTCCCGCGATCAGCAAGATGGGGCGCGGCGAGATCTCGTTGATGTAGGTGAGCAGCGGCATGTTCATGAAGGACATGGGCATCGATGCCGTCCAACCGCCATTGGAATTCAGCGAGCGTTCGTGGAAACCACGCGGCGTGCGGTAGTAGTCGAAGTACATCCGCACCACGGGGTCGGTCACGCCATCCAGCGTCTCGGGCAGAATGCGCGGACCGATGGCGGAGGCGTCGGTCCAGCGTTGCCGGCTCATCTTCTCCAGCATTTGCCCGCGCTGCACCTTGCCCAGGCTGTCGTTGTAACCCTTCGCCATCACGCGCGACATGTCGTACATGCTGGTAGTGGCAACGGCCTTGATGCGCTTGTCCACCGCTGCCGCATTCAGGCCCATGCCGGCGAAGCCGCAGATGCCGATGATGCCGATCCGCTCGCGGTCGACGAAGGGCTGCTGGCCGAGGTAGTCGACCGCTGCGCTGAAGTCTTCGGTATTGATCTCCGGGGAGGCCAGATTGCGCGGCTCGCCGCCGCTTTCGCCGGTGTACGAAGGGTCAAATGCAACCGTCGCGTAACCGCGCTCGGCCATGGTCTGCGCGTACAAACCGGAAGACTGCTCCTTGACCGCGCCAAACGCGCCGCTGATCGCGAGCGCCGCCAGGCGCTTGCTGCCCCGGCTTTTCGGCAGGTACAGGTCCGCCGCCAGCGTAATGCCGTAGCGGTTCTTGAAAGTCACCTTCTGGTGATCGACCTTGTCGCTCTGGGGGAAGGTCTTGTCCCACTTCTGGGTCAGTTGCATGGTATTTCCTGTTGCGGGTAGCGATGCGCTGGCCAACACCGGCTGCGCACTCATCAGCATGGCAGCGCCGGTCAGCAGCGCGCCCTTGATGAAGTTTTTCCTGGAGATTGCGGCGTCCATTTGAGTATTCCTTGTGGTATCTGAAAACGAAAAACTGGCCGTTACCGGGCACACACCGAGCAGGCAGCCCCCTGCAAATCACTCCACACGTTTGCGTGCAGGCTACCTGCCAGCACCGTCATCGCGGTGCAGGCAGATAGTGACGCATCGACGTCAATCCGATTAGCCGGTATAGTCTTCATGCACTTATGAGAATTTTTCATCAATGAAACCAAGCAAAGTGAACGACCTGCAGGCCTTTGTCGCCGTCGCCCGCGAGCAGAGCTTCTCGAAGGCGGCGGCAAGGCTTGATCTGACGCCCTCGGCGCTGAGCCACACGATCAGGACGCTTGAGGAACGGCTGGGCATCCGCCTGCTAGCGCGCACGACCCGCAACGTCTCCCCGACCGAAGCCGGCGAGCGTCTGCTCCGATCGCTGGCCCCGCTGTTCGAGCAGATCGCAGCCGAGGTTGAGGCCTTGGGAGAATTGCGGGACAAACCGGCGGGCACCATCCGTCTCACCTGTACCGACGACCAGATCGAGTTATGTTTGCGACCGAAGTTTTCCGCGTTCCTGAGCCAGTATCCGGACATCACGCTGGAGCTCTTTGTCGACTACGGCTTCCGCAACATCGTCGAAGAGCGTTTCGACGCGGGCATACGCATGGGCGAGTCCGTCAGCAAGGACATGATTGCCGTGCGCGTCGGGCCGGACTGGCGCCTCGCCGTCGTGGGCTCGCCGGCCTATTTCGAGACACGCTCCCGCCCGGAAACGCCCCACGAGCTGACCGGGCACGCCTGCATCAATATCCGGCACCGCCCATCGGGCGCCATCTATGCCTGGGAATTCGAGAAGGACGGCAAGGCCTTCACCGTCAGGGGGGAGGGACAACTCGTGTTCAACAACATCATGCACGTGCTCAACGGCGCGCTGGACGGGCTGGGTCTAGGCTATATCCCGGAGCAACTGGTCGCGCCCTACATCGCGGACGGGCGGCTGGTGGAGGTGCTTCCCGAGTGGTGCCCGTCCTTCCAGGGTTACCACCTGTACTACCCTAACCGGCGGCAAACCTCCCCCGCCTTCCTCGCCTTCGTCGAGGCGCTGCGCTACCGGGGCTGAGCCCGCCACGCTGCGTGCGGCCAGGCGACGCGCTGCCCGGGTTGTTTCTGCCATCGGAGCGGGTGCCTTGTGGGGTCTACCCGCCTGTCCGGCGCACAGGCGCAGATATCGGGCCAGCAAGGTTGGCCGCAAGCAATCCCGCGCCAGCCTGGCCCCGGCAGCCCCGCCACCAGCGGGCACCATGAAAAAACCCGCCAGTCGGCGGGTTTTTTCATGGACTGGCGTGGCACACGGCTGGCCTTGCGGCCAACCTTGGCCAGTACGGCATTCCTTACATCGCTTCCAGCACCGCGATGCCGAGCAGGCCGAGGCCGGTTTTCAGCGTCTTGCCGGTGAGCGCCGCCAGCTGCAGGCGGCTGTGGCGCACCTCGCCCTCGCTCTTCAGGATCGGGCAGGCTTCGTAGAAGCGCGAGAACAGCGTCGCCACGTTGTACAGGTAGCTGCACAGGTGGTGTGGCTGGCTGCCTTCGGCCACGGTGGACAGCACGTCCTCGAACTGCGACAGCGCTACCGCCAGCTGCTTCTCCGCTGCTTCGCTAATGACGATGGAGGCGGCCGGGTTGTAGTCCTCGGCCTTGCGCAGCACGCTTTGCACGCGGGTGTAGGCGTACTGCAGGTAAGGCGCGGTATTGCCCTCGAAGCTGAGCATCGCGTCCCAGTCGAAGATGTAGTCGGTATTGCGGCTCTTGGACAGGTCGGCGTACTTCAGCGCGCCGATACCCACCGCCTCGGCGATCTGGCGGCGTTCGCTTTCCGCCATCTCCGGGCTCTTGCCGCTCACCAGCAGGTAAGCGCGCTCGATGGCCTCGTCCAGCAGGTCGACCAGCTTCACGCTGTCGCCGGAGCGGGTTTTCAACGGTTTGCCGTCCGGGCCCATGATGGTGCCGTGGCCGATGTGCTCGAATTGTGCGTCGGCGCGCAGGAAACCGGCCTTGCGCGCGGTGGTGAACAGCTGCTGGAAGTGCAGGCTCTGGCGCGAATCGACCACGTACAGGCAGCGATCCAGCCCCAGCTGGCGGGTACGGAAGCGGATTGCGCCCAGATCGGTGGTGGCGTACAGATAGCCGCCACCCTGCTTCTGCACGATGTAGGCCGCCGGCTCGCCTTCCTTGTTCTTGAATTCGTCGAGGAACACCACCTGCGCGCCCTGGCTCTCGGTCAGCAGCCCCTGCTGGCGCAGCTCTTCCACCAGCACCGGCAGGTCGTCGTTGTAGAAGCTCTCGCCGCGCACATCGTCGTCGGTCAGCAGCAGGCCCAGCTTGTGGTAGATGGCATTGCAGTGTGCCAGCGACAGCTTGACGAACTGTTGCCACAGCGCCAGCACCTCGGCGTCACCCGACTGCAGGCGCACCACGTAGTCGCGCGCCAGGTCGGCAAAGGCCGGGTCTTCGTCGAAGCGTTTCTTGGAGTGCTTGTAGAACACGTCCAGGTCCTTCAGCTCCAGCTCCGCCTCGCCCGCGGCGCGCGATTCCACCATGTGCGCCACCAGCATGCCGAACTGGGTGCCCCAGTCGCCGACATGGTTCTGGCGAATGACGTCATGACCGATGAAGCTGTTCACCCGCACCAGCGCATCGCCGATGATGCCGCCGCGCAGGTGGCCGATGTGCATTTCCTTGGCCAGGTTGACCGAGGAATACTCGACCATTACCTTTTGCGGCTCTGGCTTGCTGATGCCCAGCGCGTCGTCGTGCAGTGCGGTTTGCAGGCGTGCGGCGACAAAGGCCGGGTCGAGGTGGATATTGATGAAGCCGGGACCGGCGATCTCGATCTTGCTGGCGATACCGACCAGGTCCAGCTTGGCCACCACCTGCTCCGCCAGCGCGCGCGGGTTGGTCTTCAGCGCCTTGGCCGCGCCCATCACGCCGTTGGCCTGATAGTCGCCGAATTCCGGCTTGGAGGCGGTCTGGATGGCAGCATTGGCGCCCTCGACGCCGACGGCGGCCAGCGCGGCCACTACACGGTCATTGATCAGTTGCTGAATGGTCATATCGGTCCTGAAAAATCAAAGGCCGGACGCAAGGGGCGCCCGGCTGGGATGCAATGCACAAATTGTACGGGCTAACCGTGGCCGCGGCCAACCTTTGCACCACAAAGGTTGGCCGCAACGGCGGGGATACGGCTCAGAACAGGCGCGCCAGCAGTGCCTTCTCCATGCCGGCCATGCCGGGGATCTTCACCTTCACGCCATTGCCCGGTGCCACGCTGGCGCTTTCGCCGTTGCGGGTCATCGCGGTGAGCTCCACGGTGCGGTTGCCGCTCGGGTGGATGATTTCCACGCGGTCGCCGACGGCGAAGCGGTTTTTCACGTCGATCAGCGCCCAGCCGTCGGCGTCCACTTCCATCACATCGCCGACGTACTGGCTCTGCTTGGCGATGGAGTGACCGGACAGGTAGTTCTGGTGTTCCTGTGTCTGGTGACGCTCGAGGAAGCCCGGGGTGTAGCCGCGGTTGGCGAGGCCTTCCAGCTCGGCCAGCAGGCTGTAGTCGAACGGGCGGCCGGCGACGGCGTCGTCGATCGCGCGGCGGTAGGTCTGCGCGGTGCGCGCCACGTAGTACAGGCTCTTGGTGCGGCCTTCGATCTTCAGCGAGTCCACGCCGATCTTCACCAGCTTCTCCACCTGCTCGACGGCGCGCAGGTCCTTGGAGTTCATGATGTAGGTGCCGTGCTCGTCCTCGATGATCGGCATCATCTCGCCCGGACGGTTGGCTTCCTCGATCAGATAGGTCTTGTCGGCCAGCGGGTGACGCTCTTGGCTGCCGCAGGACGAGAAGCTCTGGTTGGCTTCTTCCAGCGCCTTGCCGAAGTCGAAGTCGATCTTTTGCGGCTTCACGTCACCGGCATCGTCGCCCTGGGTGTCGTGCACCTTGTAGTCCCAGCGACAGGCGTTGGTACAGGTGCCCTGGTTCGGGTCGCGGTGGTTGAAGTAGCCGGACAGCAGGCAGCGGCCGGAGTAGGCAATGCACAGCGCGCCGTGCACGAACACTTCCAGCTCCATGTCCGGGCATTGCTGGCGGATCTCGGCGATTTCGTCGAGGGACAGCTCGCGCGACAGGATGATGCGCTCCACACCCATCTTCTGCCAGAACTTCACCCCCATGTAGTTGGTGGTGTTGGCCTGCACCGACAGGTGGATGGGCACGTGCGGCCAACGTTCGCGCACCATCATGATCAGGCCGGGGTCGGCCATGATCAGCGCGTCCGGCTTCATCTCGATCACCGGTTCCATGTCGGACATATAGGTCTTGATCTTGCTGTTGTGCGGCAGGATGTTGCTGGCCACAAACAGCTTCTTGCCGCGGGCGTGCGCTTCTTCGATGCCGATGCGCAGCTCTTCCAGTTTGAAGTCGTTGTTGCGCGCACGCAGGCTGTAGCGCGGCTGGCCGGCGTACACCGCATCGGCACCAAAATCGTAGGCGGCACGCATTTTGTCCAGCGTGCCGGCAGGCAGTAGCAGCTCGGGAGCTTTCATCGGGGAGGCTTCTTCAGTGGTTCAGTGCAACAGACAGGACATCGGTAGCGGCGCGAGGTCGGGCTCGACAAAAGCCCGGCGCGCGATGTCGTCGTTGAGTTTGTGTTCGGAATAGTGCTG
This sequence comes from Vogesella indigofera, assembly GCF_003633895.1. Taxonomy (GTDB): domain Bacteria; phylum Pseudomonadota; class Gammaproteobacteria; order Burkholderiales; family Chromobacteriaceae; genus Vogesella; species Vogesella indigofera. The sequence continues at coordinate 423,183 of NZ_RBID01000011.1, read as the reverse complement.
CCGCAGCAGCGCAGGCAGGCCATCGAGCAGATCGGGGTTGGCCGCAACAAAATCCTGCCAGTTGTCCAGGCACTCTGGCATGGCGTCGAGACGGTCGTAGACCAGCGTCAGGCTGGCCATGGTCAGCGTGTGGTGGTACTTCTCCGCCGCACCCTGTGCCATCGCGTAACGCGACAACGCGCGCGCGCAGCGGGCCGCCGCCTCGCGCGCCGGATAAAACTGGCGGTACGACCACGCCGCCAGCAGGTGCGCGCGATGATTGAACTCGGCCGCTGGCAGGGTATTGCTTTCCAGCTGCAGCAGAAACGCCTGTGCATCCATGTTTGATTGTCCCGGAGTCAAGCCAAAGCAAAAGGCCCCGCGACGGAGCCTTTTGATGAATTTTTTGTTGCGCTGCGATTATGCGCGCCGCCCTGCGCAGCGTCAAGCCGGCCACAGCGCACAACAGCGACATCAAGTTACTGTTTTTGTAGCATTTTTAGCGTTTTCCACCACGCATCAGCGCCAGAAGGCCCAGCATCTGGCCGGCCACGCCCAGCACCATCAGCACGATGGACAGCAGCAGCAGCGGCACACTGCCGGCCGCCGCTTGTTGCAGCGCAGAAGCCAGCACGAACAGCAGGCTGCCGATGATCATGCAGCCGATGGCCAGCGGCCGTCGTGCGCACAGGTGACGAAACAGTTGTTGCAGCATGGCATTACGCTCCGGCTGAAAGGCGCCGCCGGGTGACGGCAAAGTCTTCCAGCATCGCCAGTTCGAATTCACTGAAGCCCGCCGCCCGGCGCGCCTCCCAATTGTAAGCACCGCGCAGGGTATCGACTTCGTAGTCGATCAGCAACTGGCGGAAGCAGGCCAGCGGCTCGATGCCGCGCGCGTCGCACAGCGTGGTGAACCAGTAGTTGCCGATCTGCACGTGGCCGATCTCGTCCTCGAAGATCTGGTCGAGGATCGCCACCGTCGCGCTATCACCCAGCGCCGCCAGCTTTTTCTGGATCGGCGGCACCGCATCGAGGCCGCGCGCCTCCAGCACCCGCGGCACCAGCGCCATGCGCACCATCACGTCGTGATCGGTGTCCACCGCCATCTGCCACAGGCTGTTGTGGCCGACAAAATCGCCGTAGTCGAAGCCCAGCTGCTGCAGCCGCTCGCGCAGCATGTTGAAGTGCTTCGCCTCTTCCGCCGCCACCCGCAGCCAGTCCTCGACAAAGGCGTCCGGCATGTCGCGAAAGCGCCAGACCGCGTCCAGCGCCAGATTGATGGCATTGAATTCGATATGGGCGATGGCGTGGATCAGGCCAGCACGGCCGGCGACGCTGCCCAGCCCCTGGCGCTGCACCTCGAACGGCGACACCAGCTGCGGCCGCGCCGGGCGCCCCGGCGCCGGCAGCGGATGCGGCAAGGGCAGCGCATCCGCCGCGCGCGGTAGCCGGCCGGCCAGCCACTGCTGATGACACAGGCTGGCGAGCCGAGGTTTGGCGTCGATATCGCTGCTGCACAGCGCCTGATAGACGGCAGGATAGAGAGAGGAAGTCATGGCGCGGCATTTTACCCGTTGCCGGCTGACATTTGTCAGCCAACAACGCCCGCAGCTATTGCATAATGCCGGTTCACGATGTCATGAGGAGACGCACCATGCTGTTCAATTCCAGCCTGCTCGGCCAGGTCGAAGTCGATGAAAACACCATCATCACTTTCGAGGCCGGCCTGCCTGCCTTCGAGAACTGCACCCGCTTCAAGCTGTTCCATGAGGCCGACAGCGACAGCCCCAGCGTGTTCTGGATGCAGTCGCTGGACAACCCCGATGTGCTGTTCAGCGTGACCGACCCGCAAAAACTCGGCATCCGCTACGAGATCGAACTGAGCCAGGACGAAGTCGCAGCGCTGGCGCTGAGCCGCCAGGAAGACGCCGCCATCCTGCTGACCATCTACCGCGAGCTGCCGAGCGACGAAGCCAACCCGGCGCTGTCGCAGCTGCGCGCCAATGTCCGCAACCCGCTGATCATCAATCTGGCAACGCAGAAAGCGCTGCAGAAAACCGGTCTCGCCTGCGACATCGTGTTCCACAACCGCTGAGTCAGATCGCAAGAGGACAAGGTTGGCCGCAACACTTGCGGCCAACCTTGTCCCCGCCACCATAAAAAACCGCCCGACAGGCCTGGCCTGTCGGGCGGTTTTAGCTGGAACCGTTGCCGGTTCCGGTCAGCCATTTAGTTGGCGGCAGCCTTGTTCATGCGGCGACGATCGGATTCGTTCAGGAAACGCTTGCGAATACGGATCGACTTCGGCGTGATTTCCACCAGCTCGTCGTCGTCGATGAATTCCACAGCCGATTCCAGCGTCATCTTGATCGGGGTGGTCAGGCGCACGGCTTCGTCGGTACCGGAGGCGCGCACGTTGGTCAGCTGCTTGCCCTTGACCGGGTTCACCACCAGGTCGTTGTCGCGGCTGTGAATGCCGATGATCATGCCTTCGTACAGCTTGTCGCCTGGCGACACGAACATGCGGCCGCGGTCTTCCAGCTTCCACAGAGCGTAGGCCACGGCGTCGCCGTTTTCCTGCGAGATCAGCACGCCGTTGTGACGGCCTGGCATGTCCGGCTTCACCGGTGCGTAGTCGTCAAACACGTGGCTCATCAGGCCGGTACCGCGGGTCATGGTCATGAAGTCGGACTGGAAGCCGATCAGACCGCGGGCCGGAATATGGTATTCTAGGCGGGTACGACCCATGCCGTCCGATTCCATGTTGGTCAGTTCGCCACGGCGACGACCGATTTCTTCCATCACGCCGCCCTGGTGGTTGTCTTCCAGGTCGATGGTCAGGTTTTCGTACGGCTCGCACTTCTCGCCGTTGATGTCCTTGTACACCACGCGTGGCTTGGCCACGGCGATTTCAAAGCCTTCACGACGCATGGTTTCCAGCAGGATGGTCAGGTGCAGTTCGCCACGACCGGACACGCGGAACACGTCGGAGTCTTCGGTGTCTTCAACACGCAGCGCCACGTTGGTCAGCAGCTCTTTGGTCAGACGATCGCGAATCTGGCGCGAGGTCACGAACTTGCCTTCGGTACCGGCCAGTGGCGAGGAGTTGACCATGAAGTCCATGGTCAGGGTCGGTTCGTCCACACCCAGCACCGGCAGGCCAACTGGCTGGTCCTTGTCGCAGATGGTCACGCCGATACCGATGTCTTCGATACCGGAGATGATGATGATGTCGCCAGCTTCGGCGCTTTCAACCGGTACACGTTCCAGGCCGCGATAGCCCAGCACCTGGTTGATACGGCCGGCAGCAACCTGGTCTTCGTGGTTCATTACCACGACTTGCTGGCCCGGCTTGATGCGGCCGTTCAGCACGCGGCCGATACCCATGCGACCGGTGTAGGTCGAGTAGTCCAGCGCGGAGATCTGGAACTGCAGCGGGGCGTCGGCATCACCGGCCGGAGTCGGTACGTGCTTGAGCACGGTCTCGAACAGCGGACGCATGTTGTCGGATTCTTCTTCCAGTTCCAGCTTGGCAAAGCCGTTCAGGCCGGAAGCGTAGATCACCGGGAAGTCCATCTGTTCGTCGTTGGCACCCAGTTTGTCGAACAGGTCGAAAGTCTGGTCTACCACCCAGTCCGGACGTGCGCCCGGACGGTCTACCTTGTTGATCACCACGATAGGACGCAGGCCCAGGGCCAGGGCCTTCTTGGTCACGAAACGGGTTTGCGGCATCGGGCCTTCAACGGCATCCACCAGCAGCAGTACGCCATCCACCATGCCCAGAACGCGCTCTACTTCACCACCGAAGTCGGCGTGACCAGGGGTGTCAACGATGTTGATGTGCACACCTTCGTACTCGACGGCGGTGTTTTTGGACAGAATGGTAATGCCACGCTCTTTTTCAAGATCGTTGGAGTCCATTACACGTTCGTCAACTTGCTGGTTTTCACGGAAAGTACCGGATTGACGCAGCAGCTGGTCAACCAGAGTGGTCTTGCCGTGGTCAACGTGGGCGATAATGGCGATGTTACGAATTTGTCGGGTCATGGGAACACGTAGTTTTAGAAAGTCGCGCGAATCATAGCACAAACAGGGTTACAGTTCACCGCCTGGGGTGGCTTTATTTCGGTACACTGGCGGCGTTTCATCAGGAGAACAACACAATGTACGACTGGAATGCGCTTTGGCACACTCATGCCGGCAAGCAGCAGCGTTTTGCGAGCGAGACGCTGGACATCAACCAGCTGGCCCCGGAACTGGGCGCCACGCTGCATCGCGCCGCACGCAACCCGCACGACATCGCCGTCTACGACCACGGCGACCACTACAGCCTGCTGCGCCACGACCAGGGGCTGCAGCTGCTGCGCCTGGAAAAACGCGTCCTGTTCGACATTGCCATCCGTCTGGTCACCGCCGACGAGGGTCAGGCGCTGGCGCTGCCCTACCTGGAAGTGCTGGTCGACAACCTCGCCACCGGCGAAGCCGGCAGCTGGCGCGCCGAAGTCCGTTGCAGCGAGGATGGCGAACTGCTGGCCAACAACGCCCTGCTGCGACACGAACAGCCGCCGCTGATGGACTGGCCCGAGCTGAGCTTTGCCGACGATGCCCGCTTCGCCGCCGCGCTGCGCGACAGCTGGCAGGAAGCCGCCGAGGCCGTCACTCTCGACGCCGCCGCCTGGTTCAACGCCGAAGCACTGGAGCAGCACGCGGCCGAACCACCGCTGGACGCCCGCATCCAGCAGATGTGCGAGCGCTACGCCGAGATCGTCCGCCGCGAGCAGGCACTGCTGTCGCGCCAGTTCAGCGACGAGGAACTGCTGCTGATTGCCGAGGTGTTGCGCGGCGTGACCTTCGAATCCGCCGAATCCTGCCGCGGCCTGTGGCTGGCGGTGGAAAACCGCTTGCTGCAGGACGAGCTGGACCGCAAGCACGGCGTCGATGGCGCCGCACTGCTGCGCCAGTTGCAACAGCTGAGCTACACCCAGGAAGTGGCGCTGATCGAGGCGCTGGCACCGGCGCAGGACTGAGAACCTGTTCACGACCTGCTGCGCTTCGTGAAACGTTACACGGTGAGTACGCCTTCGGAATGCTCATTGACCCCATGTCAACTCCGCTTCCTCAGCCGTTTTCGCCTTGTCTCGCTCTAGCTCGCGAGATCGTGAACACGTTCTAAGCAAAAAAACGGGGCAATCCGTCCAAAGATTGCCCCCACCCCTATCCATTCAGCAGAAAGTGAACACCGTTTGCTGATGCACTGCATCTTAGAGGCGCCAGATTACGCCGCCGTGACAGGGAACAGCGTCAGCACCACCTTGCCGAGGTTACGGTTGTCGGCCAGATACTGGTGCGCCTCGGCCACCGCTGCCAGCGGATAGCTACTGTCCAGCGTCACGCGCGCGCGGCCGGACTGCAGCGCCGGCAGTACCTGCGTTTCCAGCGCCTGCGCCAGCTGGGCGCGCCGCGCCAGCGGCTGGGTGCGCAAGGTCGAGCCTTGCACCCGCAAGCGCTTCATTAGTAGCTGCGCCAGATTGATCTCGCCCTTGCTGCCGCCCATCACCCCAATCAGCAACAGCCGGCCGTCGGCGCGCAGGCTGGCCAGATTGTCGGCAAACAGCGCCGCGCCCACCGGATCGAGGATCACGTCGACACCGCCGGCGGCCTTGAGGTTGGCCGCAAAGCCTGGCTGGCGGCTGTCGATGGTCAGCATCGCGCCCAGCGACTGGCAGTAACAGCGCTTCTCCTCGCTACCGGCGCTGGCCACCACCTCGGCGCCGAGCAAACCGGCCAGCTGAATCGCCGCCGCGCCGACACCGCTGGCGCCGGCGTGTATCAGCGCCCGCTCGCCCTCCTGCAGCTCGGCCAGCTCGACCAGGTTCAGCCACGCCGTCATCCACGCCTCCGGCAGGCTGGCGGCCTCGACCCAGCTCAGCCAGTCCGGCTTCGGAATCGCCACCGCGCTGTCCAGCAGCGCGTACTCGGCATAACCGCCGCCCGCCACCAGCCCGAACACGGCATCGCCCTGCTGAAAGCGCGATGGGCCGTTCACCTCGTCCACGATCCCGGCCACCTCCAGCCCCAGCAGCGGCGACGCGCCCGGCGGCGGCGGATAATGCCCTTCGCGCTGCACCAGATCCGCCCGGTTCACGCCGGCGGCCAACACCCTGACCCGCAGCTGGCCCGGCTGCGGCTGCGGTTTTTCGATCAACGCCAGTTCCAGCGTTTCCACCCCGCCCGGGGCCTGTTGAATCACGGCCTGCATAGACATCATTGACCCTCCGCAAGCTAAGCATGTGCACTTGCATTACAATAGCACGCCATGAGCGCACCCTGTTTCCACTGCGGGCTTCCCGTCCCCGCCGATGCCGACTACCCCGTCCGTTACCGTCAACTCCAGCAGCACACCTGCTGCGCCGGCTGCCAGGCCGTGGCGCAGACCATCATCGATGCCGGACTGGACGACTACTACCAGCACCGCACCGAAGGCGGCCGCCAGGCCGAGGCGCTGCCGGCCGAGCTGCTGCAACAGATGCAGCTGTACGATAACGACGAACTGCAGAAAAGCTTTGTCCACCTCGAAAGCGAACAGGTCCGCGAAGCGGCGCTGATGCTGGAAGGCATTACCTGCGCCGCCTGTGTCTGGCTCAACGAGCAGCAACTGCGCCGCCTGCCCGGCGTACTGACGGTGGACATCAACTACGCCACCCACCGCGCCCGCGTGCGCTGGGACAACAGCCGGCTGCAGCTGTCCGCCATCCTGGAAGCCATCGCCGCCATCGGCTACCGCGCCCACCCCTACGACGCCTCGCGTCAGGAAGCGCTGCACCAGAAGGAACGCAAGCAGGCGCTGAACCGGTTGTGGGTCGCAGGGCTGTCGATGATGCAGGTGATGATGTATGCGGTGCCGGTGTACATGGCGCCGGACGGCGAGATCGAGGCGCAATACCTGTGGCTGCTGCACTGGGCCAGCTTTGTGCTGACCGTGCCGGTGGTGATTTACTCCGCCATTCCGTTCTACCGCGCCACCTGGCGCGACCTGAAGACACGTCGCGCCGGCATGGACACCCCGGTCACCATCGGCATCCTCACCGCCTTCTTCGCCAGCTTCTGGGCGCTGATCAACCGCATCGAACATGGCATCTACTTCGACTCGGTATCGATGTTCGTGTTCCTGCTGCTGGGCGGGCGCTACCTGGAAGGCATGGCGCGACGCAAGACCGGCGAGGCCACCGAACGGCTGGTCAAACTGCTGCCGGCCTTCGCCCACCGCCTCGACAACTGGCCGGCCTCGCGCAACAGCAGCGAGGTGGCTGCGGCCAACCTTGCGCTGGGCGACCTGCTACTGGTCAAACCCGGCGAAACCATCCCCGCCGACGGCATCATCCGCGACGGCCAGTCCAGCATCGACGAATCGCTGCTCAGCGGCGAGAGCCTCCCGGTCGCGCGCCACAGCGGCGAGGAAGTGGTCGCCGGCAGCGTCAACAGCGCCAGCCCACTGGTGATCGAGGTCAACCGCATCGGCCAGGGCACCCGCCTCGCCGGCATCGTGCGGCTGCTGGACCAGGCACTGGCGGAAAAACCGCGGCTGGCGCTGCTGGCCGACCGTTTCGCCAGCGTATTTGTCGCCGCACTGCTGCTGGTGGCGCTGGCCACCTTTGCCGGCTGGTACTGGTACGAGCCGGCACGCGCGCTGTGGATCACCGTCGCGGTGCTGGTGATCTCCTGCCCCTGCGCGCTGTCGCTGGCAACGCCGGCGGCACTCACCGCCGCCACCGGCCACCTGGCGCAGCTGGGCGTGCTCACTGCCCGCGGCCATGCGCTGGAGACGCTGAGCAAGATTACCGACGTGGTGTTCGACAAGACCGGCACCCTCACCCACGGCCGCATGCAGCTATTGCAGCTGCAAACCTTCGGCGTGCTCGACAACAGCACGGCGCTGGCACTGGCGGCGGCGATGGAGTCCGGCTCCGAACACCCGATCGCGCGGGCACTGCTGGCCGCCAACGAGGCGCCGCTGCCGGCGCTCGGCGACGTGGTCAACACTCCCGGCCAAGGCATCAGCGCCCGCCTGCAGGACACCGTCTGGCGCCTGGGACGGCCGGAATTCGTCAGCAGTCGCGCCCCGATCATCCCGGCCGACTGGCCGGCGGCGGCAACCTGCATCGCGCTGGGCCACGACGACGAGATCGTCGCCCTGTTCGCCATCGGCGACCAGCCGCGCGCCGAGGCCGCCGCCGTGGTGCAGCAGCTGCAGCGCCGCGGCCTGACCCTGCACCTGCTGTCCGGCGACGCCGCACCGGCGGTCGAACACCTTGCGGCCAACCTTGGCCTGGATCACGCCCGCGCCGCGGCCACGCCGGAAGACAAGCTGGCCTACGTCAGCCAGCTGCAGCAACAGGGTCGCCGCGTGCTGATGATCGGTGACGGCGTCAACGACGCGCCGGTGCTGGCGCGCGCCGACGTGTCGCTGGCGATGGGCGGCGGCACCGATGTCGCTCGCGCCAGTGGCGACCTGATCCTGATCCACGACGAGCTGGGACGGCTGCCGGCGACGCTGGCACTGGCGCAGCGCACCATGCACATCATCCGCCAGAACCTGTGGTGGGCGGCGCTGTATAATCTGCTGGCGCTGCCGCTGGCCATCGCCGGCTGGATCACGCCGTGGCTGGCCAGCCTCGGCATGGCGCTCAGCTCCTTACTGGTGGTGGGCAACGCCCTGCGCCTGATCAAACGGGATAAATGATGGAAAGCCTGTATTTGCTGATACCGATGAGCATCGTGCTGGTGTTTTTTATCGGCGTGCTGTTCTGGTGGTCGACCCGCTCCGGCCAGTTTGACGATCTGGAAGGCCCGGCGCACCGCATCCTGATGGACGACGACGACACCAGCGACGACGCCGGCACCCCGCCAGCCGCACGCTGAGCACCGTCTCACCCTGACGCCACGCCGAGGCTTCGGCGTGGCGTCGTGCTTTTCTGTCCTGCCGCCGCGCGGCGTGGCAAAAAAACGGGGGAGCAAGCTCCCCCTCGAAAACCGCACCGTTGCAGGGCACGCAGCCGGCACGGTCACAACCCCCGATCGCCACCGCGTCACGGCGGCCATCGGCTTGCCGCCATTGTGCACAGCGCCCCATCATTCGGCCAATTAATTGTCGCCAAACTGGCGATTATGTTTTTCAATCACTCTGCCGCGGCACAAGGCGGCAGGCAGCCGCTAAAATGGCCGGCCTTACGCAGCAATGCCAATGGCGTTGCCCGTCATAGCCAATCAATACGAGTAACGCCGCCAGCGCGGCCAGCAAGGACACGACACGGATGAGAATCCTGATTCTGGGAGGAGGACAAGTTGGCGCCAGCGTGGCGGAAAGCCTGACCAACGAAGGCAACGACGTCACCGTGGTCGATCAGGACGCCAACCTGCTCAAGCTGCTGCAGAACCGCCTCGACATCCGCACCGTGCTCGGCAACGCCGCCCATCCGTCGGTGCTGCTCAATGCCGGCGCCGAAGACGCCGAGCTGCTGCTGGCGCTGACCCGCAACGACGACACCAACCTGCTGGCCTGTGCGCTGGCCCGCACCCAGTTCAACATCCCCACCTGTATCGCGCGCATCCGCGCCAGCGATTACGTGGAGGGCCGCCACGCGGTGCTGAAGCAGTTCTCGGTCGATCACGCCATTTGCCCGGAGCAGATCGTCACCAACAACCTGTACCAGCTGCTGTCCTACCCGCGTGCGCTGCAGGTGCTGGACTTCGGCCACGGCCTCGCCCAGCTGGTGGTGGCCCGCGCTGGCAGCGACGGCAAGCTGGTCGGCCGCCCGCTGAAGCAGATCCGCGACGACATGCCGGACAGCGACTCGCGCATCTGCGCCATCTACCGCAATGACAAGCTGATCGTGCCGGACGGCAACACCGTGATCGCCTCCGGCGACGAGGTGTTCTTCATCGCCGCCAAGGCCGACGTGCCGACCATGCTCGGCGAGCTGCGCAGCAGCGAGAAGCCGGTGCGCCGGGTGATGATCGCCGGCGGCGGCAACATCGGCTACCGCCTGGCGCGGCTGCTGCAGGACGACTACGAGGTCAAGCTGATCGAGGCGCGCGGCGAGCGCGCGACGTGGCTGTCGGAAAACCTGGACAAGGCATTGGTGCTGCACGGCGAGGCCACCGACGAGGCGCTACTGGAAGACGAAAACATCGACGAGATGGACGTGTTCTGCGCGCTGACCAACGACGACGAGGACAACGTGATGTCCACGCTGCTGGCCAAGCGCATGGGCGCCCACCGCGTCATCGCGCTGGTCAACCGCTCCAGCTATGTCGACCTGCTGGAGGGCAACCGCATCGACGTGGTGATCTCGCCGCACCTGTCCACCATCGGCTCGGTACTGGCGCACCTGCGCCGTGGCGACGTGGTGGCGGTGCACCCCTTGCGCCGTGGCGCCGCCGAGGCCATCGAAGTCATCATTCACGGTGACGAACGCACCTCGCGTCTGGTTGGCCGCAAGGTGGAAGACATCAACATGCCAACCGGCTGCACCCTCAGCGCGGTGATCCGCGGCCAGCAGGTACTGATGGCGCACCACGACCTGGTGCTGTGCAGCGAAGACCACCTGATCATCTTCGTGTCACGTCGCCGCCAGCTGCGCCAGATCGAGAAGCTGGTGCAGGTCAAGATGGGGTTCTTCTGACATGCTGCTGCAAGGCATCCACCACGTGGCGCTGATCTGCCGCGACTACGCGCAGAGCCGCGCCTTCTACCACGACACTCTGGGGCTACCCATCGTCAGCGAGCACTACCGCGCCGGGCGCGAATCGTGGAAGCTCAACCTGGCACTGCCCGACAGCAGCCAGCTGGAGCTGTTCAGCTTCCCGTCGCCACCGCCGCGCCCCAGCCATCCGGAGGCCTGCGGCCTGCGCCACCTCGCCTTCCGCGTCGCCGATCTCGACCGCGTCATCGCCACGCTGGCTGCGGCCAACGTGGCCAGCGAAGCGGTGCGCACCGACGAATACACCGGCCGCCGCTTTACCTTTATCGCCGATCCGGACGGCCTGCCGCTGGAGCTGTACGAAATGGCGTCACCATGCTGAAAATCCTGCCCGTCATCCACGTGCTGGCCAAGCTGATCATGCTGTTTTCCGGTACGTTCGCCTTCCCGGCGCTGGTGTCCTGGTATTACGACGATGGCACGCTGCCCTACTTTGTCCGCGCCGCGGCCGCCAGCGGCATCGCCGGCTTCCTGCTGTGGATCGCCACCGCGCGCTTCGAACGCGAGCTGAAGCCGAAGGACGGCTTCATCCTGGTGACGCTGCTGTGGATCACCTTTGCCGTCACCGCCTGCCTGCCGATGCTGTTCTACCTGCCGGGCATGACGGTGACCAATGCCTTTTTCGAGTCGATGTCGGCACTGACCACCACCGGCGCCACCACCATGCAGGGGCTGGACCGGCTGCCGCCGTCGATCAACTTCTGGCGTCACTTCCTGACCTGGCTCGGCGGCATGGGCATCATCGTGCTGGCGGTGGCGGTGCTGCCGCTGCTGGGCATCGGCGGCATGCAGCTGTATAAGGCGGAAACCCCCGGCCCGATGAAGGACAACAAGCTGGCGCCGCGCATCGGCCAGACCGCGAAGAGCCTGTGGTACGTGTACTCGGCGCTGACCCTCGCCTGCTACGCCTGCCTGCTGCTGGCCGGCATGGCGCCGCTGGACGCGCTATGCCACGCCTTTACCGCGGTGGCGCTGGGCGGCTTCTCTACCAAGGACAGCAGCATCAGCCACTTCGACTCCTGGCAGATCGAGGCGGTGCTGTGCGTGTTCATGATCCTGGCGGCGATGAACTTCGCCACCCACTTTCTCAGCTGGCAGCGCCGCAGCCTGAAAAGCTACTGGCACGACATCGAGGCGCGCTACGTGGTGCTGTTGCTGCTGGGCAGCATCCTGGCGATGAGCCTGTACCTGTGGTGGCAGCAGATCTACACCTTCACCACCGCGCTGCGCTACGTGTCGTTCAACCTGATCTCGGTGGCCACCGATACCGGCTACGCCAGCACCGACTACGCACAGTGGCCGATATTCGTGCCACTATGGATGCTGTTCCTGTCCTGCCTCACCGTCAGCTCCGGCTCCACCGGCGGCGGCATCAAGATGATCCGCACCCTGATCCTGACGCGGCAGGGCTACCGCGAGATGAGCACCCTGCTGCACCCGAAAGCGGTGCTGCCGCTAAAGATTGGCAACCGCGTGATTCCGGAAGCGGTCGCCTTTTCGGTGCTCGGTTTCATCTTTGTCTACTTCATGAGCGTGGTGGTGTTTACCTTCGTGCTGATCGGCAGCGGGCTGGATTTCATCACCGCCTTTACCGCCAGCCTGGCCTGCATCAACAACATCGGCCCCGGGCTGGGGCAGATCGGCCCGACCGGGAACTACGCCGGTCTCAGCGATTTCCAAACCTGGGTGTGCACGCTGGCCATGCTGGTGGGCCGCCTCGAGGTGTTTAGCGTCCTGATTTTGTTTACCCCTACTTTCTGGCGAAAATGACCATGCGACATTCCTTATCCCTGCTGGCTTTCGCCCTGCTGCCCTGCTTTGCCCACGCCATCAGCGACAGCACGCTGCTGACCGCGCGCGAAGCCTTCCGCAACAACGACAGCGCGCAGCTGGCCAGCCTCGGCAATGGCAGCGGCGACCGCGACCCGCTCGCCGCGTGGCCGGGCTACTGGCAGGCACGACTGGCACTCGACAACGGCGACGACAACCCGAGCCGCGCCTTCATCAGCAACGGCGGCAACGCCTTCCTGCGCGAGCGGCTGCTCAACGACTGGGTACAGTCGCTGGGCAAGCGCGGCGACTGGGACGGCATCCTGCGCGTGGCGCCGGCGCTGTCCGGCGAGGCGCGCGACGCCGACAGCAGCTGCTGGCTCGACGTCGCCACCCTCAACCGCCGCCAGACCGTGGCCAGCGCGCCGGACCTGTGGCAGAACGTGCGCCTGTCCGACGGCTGCGCGCGACTGGTGGAAGAACAGGCCGCCCGCGGCGTCCTGACCCCGGCGCAGACCGAGGCGCGCATGCGCCTGCTGCTGGCCGGCAACTATCTGACCGTGGCGCGGCGACTGGCGGCTGCGGCCAACCTTGGCGAACGCTTCTTCACGGCAGGCGGTGCCGAACAGCTGGTGCAGCAACTGCTGACCCTCGGCAAGAACAACCCGGTGGCGGCGCTGGAACGGGCCGCCGCCAGCGAGGCGATGTTCAGCAAGGCGCAAAGCGGCTTCCTCTACGGCCAGCTGGCACTGCGCAGCGCACAGCGGCTGAACATGCCGCAGGCACTGGACGCCTTCGAGCACGCCGACCCGCAACAGCTGACCGACGAGCAATGGGAATGGTGGCTGCGCGCCGCGCTGCGCCAGCAGGACTGGGGCCGGCTGGAACAGCTGAGCCGTCGCCTGCCGGAAACGCTGGCCGGCAAGGGCGCCTGGCAGTACTGGCGCGCACGCAGCCTGCAGGCGTTGGGCCGCGGCAACGAGGCCACGCCGCTGCTGATCAAGATCAGCTTCGAGCACAACTACTACGGCCTGCTGGCCAAGGAAGAACTGGGCACCACACTGGAAGCCCCGCTCAGCCGCAGCCCGACCCCGCTGACACTGCAACGCCAGCTGCTGGCCGACCCCGACATCCAGCACGCGCTGGCGCTGTTCGAGCTGTCACTGCGCAACAACAAGCCGGAATGGCGCGAAGACGGCCGCCGCGTGTGGCGCTGGGCGCTGCGCGGCCGCAACGACGAGCAGCTGCTGGCCGCCGCCGAGATCGCGCTGGAGCGCAACCTCTACGACATGGCGATCTACGCCGCCGAGCGTACCGTGCGCACCCATGACTTCAGCCTGCGCTTCCTGACTCCGTACCGCGACACCACCCGCCGCTACGCCAGCCAGCTGGAGATCGACGAAGCCTGGGTTTACGGCCTGATCCGCCAGGAAAGCCGCTTCCTCAACGTCGCCCGCTCCGGCGTCGGCGCCAGCGGCCTGATGCAGCTGATGCCGGCGACCGCGAAATGGGTGGCCGGCAAGATGGGCCTGCCGAGCTACCAGGTCAACGACGTCGACACCAATATCCGCCTCGGCACCTGGTACCTGCGCCACGTGCTGGACAACCTGTCCAGCCACCCGGTACTGGCCACCGCCGCCTATAACGCCGGCCCCGGCCGCGCCCGCGGCTGGCAGGCGGCGATGCCGCTGGAAGGCGCCATTTACGCGGAAACCATTCCGTTTACCGAAACCCGCGACTATGTTCAGAAGGTGATGGCCAATGCGGTCTATTACGCCGGCGCGTTCCGCCAGCCCGGCAACACGCTGAAATCGCGACTGGGTACCATCCCGGCACGCTGACCGGCGTTCCGACAGGGAGATAACATGCACCAATTCAACAGAATCGCCGTGATCGGCGGCGCCGGCTTCGTCGGCAGCTACATTGCCGAAGAGCTGACCCGCTACGGTGCACAACTGAGCATCGCCACCCGCCGCCGCGAGCGGCACAAGGGCCTGCTGCTGCACCTGCCAAGCGCGGACCTGGTCGAAACCAACGTCCACGATGCCGGCCAGCTGGAACAGTTCCTCGCCGGCCACGACGCGGTGATCAGCATGGTCGGCATCCTGCACGGCTCGCGTAACGACTTCGAAAAGGCGCACGTGCAGCTGACCGGCAAGATCATCGCCGCCTGCAAGAGCCAGGGCATCCGGCGCATCGTCCACATCAGCGCGCTGGGCGCCGGCGAAAGCGCGCCCAGCGACTACCAGCAGACCAAGGGCAAGGCCGAGCGCCTGCTGCGCGACAGCGGGCTGGACGTCACCATCCTGCGCCCGTCGGTGATTTTCGGCGCCGGCGACAGCTTCCTGACCCTGTTTGCCAGTCTGGCCGCCGTCGCGCCCTTCATCCCGCTGGCCGGCGCCGACACCCGCTTCGCGCCGGTGTGGGTCGAGGACGTCGCCCGCGCGGTGCGCGTCTGCCTGGAGCAGGACGCCAGCATCGGCCAGACGCTGGAGCTGACCGGCCCCAAGACCTACACCCTGCGCCAGCTGGTGGCCTATGCGGCCAACCTTGCCGGCCATCCGCGCACGCTGATCGCGCTACCGGAAGGCCTCGCCATGCTGCAGGCGACGCTGATGGAGCTGCTGCCCGGCAAGCCGCCGCTGAGCCGCGACAATGTGCGCTCGCTGCGGGTCGATAACGTCAGCCAGCAGCCGTTCCCGGCGCTGCTCGGCTTCAGCCCGACGGCACTGGAGGCGGTGGCGCCGCTCTACCTCGGCGAACAGGAATTCAACCGCCAGCTCGACCGCTACCGCAAACAGGCCGCCCGCCGATGAAGTGCTACATCGTTGGCGGTGCCGTGCGCGACCGCCTGCTGGGGCTGCCGGTGGCCGACCGTGACTGGGTGGTGGTCGGCGCCACGCCGGAGATGATGCAGGCGCGCGGTTTCCGCCCGGTGGGCAAGGATTTTCCGGTGTTCCTGCATCCGCAAACGCAGGAGGAATACGCGCTGGCACGTACCGAACGCAAGAGCGGGCGCGGCTACCACGGCTTCGTGTTCCACACCTCGCCGGAGGTGACGCTGGAAGAAGACCTGATCCGCCGCGACCTCACCATCAACGCCATCGCCGAGGACGAACACGGCGCGCTGACCGACCCCTACGGCGGCCAGGCCGACCTGCAGGCGCGGCTGCTGCGCCACGTCAGCCCGGCCTTCGCCGAGGACCCGGTGCGCATCCTGCGCCTGGCGCGCTTTGCCGCGCGCTTCGACTTCGCCGTCGCCGAGGAGACCATGCAGCTGATGCGTGACATGGTGGCCGCCGGCGAGGCCGACGCGCTGGTGGCGGAGCGGGTATGGCAGGAGCTGGCCAAGGGCCTGATGACGGCCAGACCGTCGCGCATGTTCACCGTCCTGCGCGACTGCGGCGCGCTGGCGCGGCTGCTGCCGGAGCTGGACGCGCTGTTCGGCGTGCCGCAACGCGCCGACTACCACCCGGAGATCGACACCGGCGACCACGTCATGCGGGTGCTGGACTACGCCGCCGCCTGCGGCCAACCTTTGAGCGTGCGCTTTGCCGCGCTGATGCACGACTTGGGCAAGGCGCGCACGCCGGCCGACATCCTGCCGCGCCACCTCGGCCACGAGGCACACGGCGAAGCGCCACTGCTGGCGTTGTGCGAACGACTGCGGGTACCGGCCGACTGTCGTGACCTGGCGCGCCTGGCCACGCTTTACCACACCAAGATCCACCGCGCCGCCGAATTGCGCGCCGACACCGTGCTGCGCCTGCTGCGCGACTGCGACGCGCTGCGACGGCCGGAGCGCTTCCTGCAACTGCTGGACGTCTGTCTCGCCGACGCCCGCGGCCGGCTGCACTTCGAGACCTGCGACTACCCGCAGGCCGAGTGGCTGCGCCAGCTGCTGGCCGCGGCGCAGTCGGTCGATGCCGGTGCCGTTGCCCGCGACTGCGCCGACAAGCGCGACATCCCGCAGGCGGTGGACCGCGCCCGCGTCGCCGCCATCGCCGCCTGCCGGCGCCAGCTGTTCCCCGCCGAAAGCCAGCCGTGAGCACGCTCGACGTCACGCTGCTGCGCGGCGGCACCAGCAAGGGCCTGTTTTTCCGCCACGACGATCTGCCGCCGGCCGGCGCGGCGCGCGACGCGCTGCTGCTGCGCGTGCTGGGCAGCCCCGACCCCTACGGCAAGCAGATCGACGGCCTCGGCACCGGCATCTCCACCACCAGCAAGGTGGTGCTGCTGCGACCGTCGCTACGTGACGACCACGACATCGACTACCTGTTCGGCCACGTGTCGATCGCCGAGCCGCTGATCGACTGGTCCGGCAACTGCGGCAACCTCAGCGCCGCGGTGCCGCTGTTCGCGCTGCTGCAAGGCATGGTGGCGCACGCGCCGCGCGACGGCGCCGTCAGCGTGCGCATCTGGCAGGCCAATATCGGCAAGACCATCATCGCCGAGCTGAGCATGCGCAACGGCCGGCCGGTGTGGGAAGGCGACTACCGCATCGACGGCGTCGCCTTTCCCGGCGCGCCGCTGACGCTGCGCTTTCTCGATCCCGCCGGCGGTGCCAGCGGCCGGCTGTTCCCCACCGGCCGCGTCTGCGACAGCTTGAGTCTGCCGGACGGCAGCACCCTCGCCGCCACGCTGATCGACGCCGGCAACCCGACCGTGTTCGTGCGCGCCGCCGATATCGGCCTCGCCGGTGACGAGCGCGGCGACATCGCCGATGCCGCGGTCAACCGGCGCCTGGAATGGGCGCGCGCCGCCGGTGCGGTGGCGATGGGCCTCTGTGCCGACATCGCCACCGCCAGCCGCGAGCGGCCGGCGACGCCGAAGGTGAGCTTTGTGTCGCCCAGCACCGAGCCCGGCGTGGCACTGACCGCGCGCATCCTGTCGATGGGCAGGCTGCACCACGCCTACACCGGCACCGGTGCCATCGCACTGGCAGCCGCCGCCGCGATCGACGGCACGCTGGTGGCCGAAGCCTGCGGCGGCGTGGTGCGCGGCGAGGCGCTGCGCTTTGCCCACGCCAGCGGCCAGCAGCAACTGGAGGCGCGGCTGTCGTCCACGCCGGCCGGCTGGCACATCGACGAAGTGGTGATGACGCGCACCGCGCGACCGCTGCTGCAGGGCAGCCTGTTCCTGCCGAGCCAGTACTGACGGTTGCGGCCAACCCTGGCGCAAGGTTGGCCGCAACGGTGCCCCGTTAGCCCTTTGTCATCACATGCTGGCATACTGCGGCTTTCCCCTAGCATCAGGAGCCCCCATGGCCATCCTTATCCTGTTCGGCCTCGTCGCCCTCATCGTCATCGCCGGCCTGCGCGTCATCGACCAGCAGACGCTGGCCATCGTCGAGACCTTCGGCAAGTTCTCGCGTGTGCTCACCCCGGGTCTGAACTGGATCATCCCCGGCGTGCAACGCATCGCCTGCCTCATGGACCTGCGCGTGCAGGAGCTGTCGGCGCAGGTCGAGGTCAAGACCCGCGACAACATGTTCGTCACCCTGCCGGTGGCGATCATGGTGCGGGTGATTCCTGAGCGCGCCGCCGATGCCTACTACCAGCTGGCGTCGCCGCAGGAGCAAGTCAAGACCTGGGTGCTCAACACCCTGCGCTCGTCCACCGCGGCGATGACGCTGATGAACATGTACGAGGACCGCGACGAGCTGGCGCAACAGATGCAGGCCAGTCTCGCCGAGCGCATGGGCACCTACGGTTACGAGATCGTCAGCGTGCTGATCGACCAGCCGACGGTGTCGGAAGAGGTGCAGCACGCGTTCAACAGCGTGATCGCCTCCGAGCGCAAGCGCGAGGCGGCGGTGCAGGAGGCGGAAGCCAAGCGCATCCTGATCGTCGGTGAAGCCCGCGCCGAGGCCGAATCGCAGCAGCTGCGCGCCGAGGGCCTCGCCCGCGCCCGCACGGTGCTGGCCGCCAGCCTGACCGAGGCCATCGCCCAGGCCAAGGGCAGCGGCATCAGCGAGAACGACATCATGTACCTGCTGCTGGAAACCAACCGCCTCGACACCGTGAAATACGCCAGCGAGAAGGGCAAGCTGGTGCTGATGGACCTGCGCGCGCCGGCCAGCCAGGCCGGGCTGCAGATTCCGCTGGATTGAGCCGGACCCGTCCGCAGCGCAGAGCAAGCTTGGCCGCCATATTGCGGCCAAGCTTTTTTGCATTTCGGCCGCCATCACAATGCGGCAAGCTTGTTGACGTTGCACCGCGGCAGCGGGCATGATGCCAGAGCGCAAAACAGCGGG
Source organism: Vogesella indigofera (assembly GCF_003633895.1). GTDB lineage: Bacteria > Pseudomonadota > Gammaproteobacteria > Burkholderiales > Chromobacteriaceae > Vogesella > Vogesella indigofera. The sequence goes on along the minus strand of NZ_RBID01000011.1, from coordinate 404,418 downwards.
ATTCACCCGTGCTGCAGACAAAGGAATCGGAGAAACCATGAGTCAGTTCGACAACGTCAGCGTTGTAAAAGAAGCCAATGTTTATTTTGACGGCAAGTGCGTCAGCCACGGCATCATCATGCCGGACGGCAGCCGCAAGTCCGTCGGCGTGATCCTGCCGGCCAAGCTGCTGTTCAGCACCGGCGCCCCGGAAATCATGGAAATCCTGGCCGGCGAATGCAAGGTCACCCTCGCCGGCGAAACCAGCGCCAGCAGCTACAAGGCCGGCGACTCGTTCAAGGTGCCGGGCGAAAGCTCGTTCCAGATCGAGGTCAGCGATACCGTGCACTACGTCTGCCACTTCGGCTGAGCCGCACGCCGCCAAGACCAGCGGGGCCACTTCGGTGGCCCCTTTTTCATTGCGGCCAACCTTGACTACGCCATTGGTGGTGGCCGCTTCCGCCGGATGGTCGCCCTTGACCCAGGACAAGGCCGCCCGCCTTGCCGCTTGCTACTGTGCGCCGGTCCCGACTGACGGAAACACAGCATGCAACGTCTTCCCGAACTGATCTGCCCGGCGGGCAGCCTGCCCGCACTGAAGGCCGCCATCGACAATGGCGCGGACGCGGTCTATCTCGGCCTCAAGAACGACACCAACGCCCGCAATTTTGCCGGCCTGAACTTCGACCACCGCAGTGCCAGCGAGGGCATCCGCTACGCCCGCGATCGCAAGCGCAAGGTGCTGATGGCGATCAACACCTACGCCCGCGGCGGCGACAGCCTGCGCTGGCGCGCCGCCATCGACGAGGCCGCCGCGCTGGGCGTCGACGCGGTGATCCTCGCCGACATGGGCCTGCTCGCCTACGCGCACGAACGCCACCCGGCGCTGCGCCTGCACCTGTCGGTACAGGGCTCGGCCACCAACTACGAAGCCATCAATCTGGCGCAATCGCTGTTCGGCGTGCAGCGCGCGGTGTTGCCGCGGGTGCTGACGCTGGATCAGGTGCGCCACGTGATCGCCAATACCAGCGTCGAGATCGAGGTGTTCGGCTTCGGCAGCCTGTGCGTGATGGTGGAAGGCCGCTGCCTGCTGTCCAGCTACGCCACCGGCGAATCGCCGAACAGCCACGGCGTCTGTTCGCCGGCGCGTTTCGTGCGCTGGGAGGACAACGGCCAGGGCATGGACGCCCGCCTCAACCACATCCTGATCGACCGTTACGGCGCCAGCGAAACCGCCGGCTACCCGACGCTGTGCAAGGGCCGCTTCGAGGTGGAAGGCCATACCGATTACGTGCTGGAACAGCCATCCAGCCTCAACGTGCTGGCGATGCTGCCGCAGCTGCTGGACGCCGGCGTCGCCGCGATCAAGGTCGAAGGCCGCCAGCGCAGCCCAGCCTACGTCGCGCAGGTCACCCGCGCGCTGCGCGAGGCACTGGACCAGGCCGGGCAGAGTACGCAGCGCTTCAGCGTCAAGCCGGCATGGCAACAGGCGCTGGCCAAGGTATCGGAAGGCCAGCAGGTCACCCTCGGTGCCTACGACCGACCGTGGAAATAACAAGGAGACGCTTCAGTCATGTCACATCCCGCCATGAGGCTCTCGCTCGGGCCGCTGCAGTACTTCTGGTATCGCGACCAGGTAATGGCGTTTTACGCCGAAGCCGCCGGCTGGCCGCTGGACATCATCTATCTGGGCGAAGTGGTCTGTTCGCGGCGCCAGCAATTGCGCACCCGCGACTGGATCGCCCTCGCCGCCGACCTCGCCGACAGCGGCAAGGAGATCATTCTCTCAAGCCAGGTGTTGTTGGAGAGCGAAAGCGACCTCAAACGCCTGCGCCAGCTGATCGAACACGGTGCCGTGCGACTGGAGGCCAACGACCTGGGCGCGGTGCGCCTGCTGCACGAGCGCCAGCTGCCGTTCGTCGCCGGGCCGCACCTCAACATCTACAACCGCGACACCCTGCGCCTGTTCCAGCAACTGGGCGCCTATCGCTGGGTCTGCCCGCTGGAGTGCAGCGCCAGCCTGCTGCGCGACATCCTCGGTGATGAGGAAGACCTGCCACAGACCGAGCTGTTCGCCTGGGGCCGGCTGCCGCTGGCCTACTCCGCGCGCTGCTTTACCGCCCGCCACTACCGGCTGAACAAGGACGACTGCCAGTTCAAGTGCCTGGAGCATCCGGAAGGCATGACCATGCACACCCAGGATGGCCAGCCCTTCCTCGCCATCAACGGCATCCAGACCCAGTCCGCGGCGCGGCAATCGCTGCTGGCGCACTATCCGGCGCTGCAGCACAGCGGCGTCGACATCCTGCGTCTCAGCCCGCAGGCCGACAACATGGCCGCCATCGTGCAGCAGTTCCGTGACGTGCTGACCCAGCCGGCGACCGCCGCCGCTGCCGCGAACCGCCTGCAGTCGCTGTCCGCGATGCCGCTGGCCGACGGCTACTGGCGCGGCGAGGCCGGCATTGCCTACCAGGGAGACCACCATGCCTGTTCCTGACTTTACCCTGCCGCCCTTCGGCCGCCGCTGGCTGCAACGCCTGCCGGCAACGCCACCGGCGTGGCTGCTGGTGCACAGTCTCAACCAGCTGCAGAAGCGGCAGGTGCTGGCCGCCGACATGAGCCTGCTCAGCGGCAAGACCTTCGCGGTGGAGATTTGCGACGCCGGCCTGACGCTGACCTTCTGTGCCGATGACGAGCGCTTCCACACCGGCAGTAGCGGCGACGCGCCCGACCTGCGGCTGGCCGCCAACCTGGCCGACTTCCTGCGGCTGATGCTGCGCGAGGAAGACCCGGACACGCTGTTCTTCTCGCGCCGGCTGCGCATCGAGGGCGACACCGAGCTGGGGCTGATCGTGAAAAACCTGCTCGACAGCGTCGACTGGGACAGTACACCGCTCCGCCGCTTCATGCAGCACTAGATAACAAAAGGTTGGCCGCAACGCCTTGCAGCGTTGCGGCCAACCTTTTGTCTGTTTGTCAGCCATGCACTGCTAGCGGATGTGCGACAGCCCTTCGCCACTGGCAATGCGCTGGTGCACCACGGCATTGAAATGCCCGATCCAGCGCCGGTCGAACTGCGACTCGCAGGCGTTCAGCTCCGCCACCGCGCGCAGCAGCGAACGGGCTTGCTGGCGCTGGCTGTGCTTGAGGATCACCGCCTCGAACGCGTCGACAATCGCGATCAGCCGCGCGCCGTCGCAAATGCTGTCGCCGCCCAGCCCGGCCGGATAACCCTTGCCGTCCAGCCGTTCGTGATGCTGGCGCACCATCAGCGTCGCCTCTTCCCAGCCCGCCATCCGCGCCAGCAGGTCGGCGCCCCATTGCGGGTGATGCGCCAGTTGCACCCGCTCTTCCTCACTCAAGCGCCCCTGCTTCAGCCACAGCGCTTCCGGCAGGAACATCATGCCCAGATCGTGAAGGTAGATTGCCGCCTCCAGCTGCAGCGGGTTCACTGCAAAGCCGGCCGCCTCGTTGCAGGCGCGCGCCAGCAGCAGGTTGCGCTCGGTACGTCCCTGGAACAACAGCGAACGCTGCTCGAACTGCATCGCCAGCTGGTGGAACAGGCGCAGGTCATCGCGCTGGCTGGCGCTGAGCGCGGCGGCACGGGCATCGGCCTGGTACGGCACCACCGGCTTGTAGCCGGTCACCGTCTCGATCAGGTGGGCAATGGCCTCGTCCAGCGCCGCCGGTGGCGTTTGCGCGACCTGCGTCAGCTCGTGGCACAGCAGGTGAAAGTCGGCCAGCTGCGCCTCGCTGTGCAGCTCCAGCGTCTGCATCAGCAATTCCAGCCGGTCCAGCGCCAGAAACAGCACCTGCTCGATGTTGTAGCCGAACAGCAGCTCGCCGCTGCGCACCCGTACCAGCACTTCCTCCATGCCGTGCAGCAAGGGCGCCACGAAGCCCAGCCGGCACAGCCCGGCATCGCCCTTGATGGTGTGCAGCAGGCGCATCAGTTCGCCCAAGAGCGCCGTGTCGCCCGGTTTTTGCCGCAGCGCAGTCAGCAAATGGGCGATCCGCGGCGCATAGTCTTCCAGCGCATTCTGGAAATCGGTAAAGCTTTCTTCGTCTTCGATGCGGTAATACGCAGGTAAATTGGCCACGCCACGCCTCCGGAGAATGTCGGGTCTTGTTTGGCTTATCGATGCTGTATAGCCAATGACAGGCCAATGTGCCATAGCCGGCGGCAACGCGCCGCCAAAGCTTGACCAGACGCAATGATTGCCCGCTTCCGCCCCGGATTTCCGACAATTTTCTCCCCGCACGCCAAAAAACACTTGCCGAGGACGACACCAACAGGCAGACTGCGTTCTGCAGTTTTTCAAGATGTGATCTGTCAGTTGTTGTAGTGGCCCTGCCCGTACCACAGTTTGTCATTTCTCTTGATTGACATGCGCTTTTCTCAATTTACCTATTCTCCAAAGGGAACAGAACATGGCAACCGGTACCGTTAAATGGTTTAACGACTCCAAGGGCTTCGGCTTCATCACTCCAGACAACGGCGGTGACGACGTTTTCGCTCACTTCTCCCAGATCAACTCCAAAGGCTTCCGCACCCTGGCTGAAAACCAGCGTGTAAGCTTTGACATCGTTGACGGCCCTAAGGGCAAGCAAGCTTCCAACATCCAGCCAGAGTAATTCTGTCGCTGGCTGAACGAAAGCCGAAAAAAACCCGGATCATGTCCGGGTTTTTTGTTTTGTCACCGCGCACAAGGCACTGCCATGAACCCTACCGACCAAGACGCCATTCTTGATGCAACTCGCCGCTGGCTGGAAAATGCCGTCATCGGGCTGAACCTGTGCCCGTTTGCCAAGTCGGTCTACGTCAAGAACCAGGTGCGCATCATCGTCAGCGAAGCCCGCGATCCGGCCACCCTGCTGGAACAGCTGATGCTGGAACTGCGCCTGCTGCAGGAAACCGACCCACAGGAAATCGACACCACCCTGCTGGTGCATCCGCACACGCTGCAGCGCTTTCTCGATTTCAACGACTTCCTGGAAATTGTCGATGCCGCGGTGGCCGACATGGGCCTGGAAGGCGAACTCCAGGTCGCCAGCTTCCACCCGAAATTCCAGTTTGCCGATACCACCATCAACGATATCGGCAACTTCACCAACCGCTCGCCTTATCCGACCCTGCACCTGATCCGCGAAAGCAGCATCGCGCGGGCAGTGGAGGCCTTTCCGGAGGCGGAGGCGATCTTCGAGCGCAATATCGAGGTGCTGGAAGAACTGGGGCACACCGGCTGGGCGGCACTGGATGTCGGCCCGGAGCGCAATAAGCCATAAAAAAACATCACGCCTGGCGTGATGTTTTTCCATTATCGTCCGTGGCGTCGCTTACTGGTTGCGCGGATGTTTGCCGGTGATGTCGCGATAAAAGGCACGGATCTGCGGCATGTCCACCGCGATATCGCCACCGGGCTGATACAGCGCCAAGATGCCGCCACGCTTGCTGGGGTAATCAAGATACGCCAAAGCAATCGGCACGCCGGCCCCCTGCGCGATGTAATAGAAACCGCTCTTCCACTCCGTCACCCGGCCACGGGTTCCCTCCGGCGGCACCGCCAGCACCAGCGCATCACGCTGGCGGAATTCGGCCACCATCTGCTCCACCAGCGAATTGTTCTGGCGACGGTCAACCGCCACGCCGCCCAGCCAGCGCATCAGCGGCCCGAACGGCCCGCTGAACAGGGTGTGCTTTCCCATCCAGTAGATCCGGGCTCGGGCGGCAAAGCAGAACATCAGGGTGAGCGGAAAATCCCAGTTGCTGGTGTGCGGCGCACCGATCAGCACGTACTTCTGCAGACGGGGAAAGTCGCCTTCCAGCCGCCAGCCGAGCAGGCGCAGGGTGGCAACGGAAAACCAGCGACAAAGGGTACGCACGACCGGCGTATCGAAAATGGTGTAGTGCATGCAACGCCCCAAAGGCGATAACCGCAGGGGCTAGCGCAATCCGATCAGCTTGCCGGCCACCAGGGTGGCCGGCGCAAAGAGGGCGAGAGTGTACACCATGTGTCGCGGCACAGGCTTATTGCGCCGTCAGCTGGCCGGTGACGATCAGTTCGATGATGCGCTCGGCGGTGTCCATGTCCGCCTGCTGGTAGGCCGACTTGACGTAGGGCAGCAGGCGCGCCAGTTCCGCTTCGCTGGCATTCGCGGTCAGTGCCGACATGTCGTAGATGAAGCGCACGAACAACACGCCCGGCTCCGGCTCCTCGATGCGCATGATGCGCGAGCCGCCCGGGTGCAGCTCCGTGGCCTGCGCGTGGTAGCGCACCTCCTGCTCCACCTCCAGCTCGATACGCTCGTGCACGATCAAGGTGCCGAAGGCGATTTCGCGCTGCCAGACACTGCCCTCGCGCGCCACGATGCGCGCACTGGTGATGTTTTCGTCGAACTGCATCGGCAGCTCGGCGCGCAATACCAGTCCCTGCCACAACTGCTGCCGGGTCAACGCCGGCGCCTGGCTGCTATCGGCGGGAGAGATGCGAATCAAATGTTCAAACTGCATGACAACAATCCTCACAGTGGCGGTTCCGCCGGTGATGTTCTGATGCCGGCCATTGTAGCTTGGTTGCAATTTCGCAACATAAAAAGCCGGCATCCACGGCATTCTTTAATCAAACAACACAGCAGCTTAAATCGATTAATTACACATTATTAAGCGATCCCGATAACGCCCATAAATAAACATTTAGACATGCTTTAATTGCATACGCTATGCCATAACAGAGCATGCCCATAAGGCCATGTTGTGGCACCGCCAGCCGGCTACCAACCGCAGCGGCCGGCCATAGCAGCACAGAAGATCAACCCCACACCAACATCGAGACACGGGTTCGCTTCTTCCCATGATTGCACCATTACAAAAAGCGTCGTACCTCGGCAATGCCAGCGTCAGCCAGTTTGTGGCCCAGCTGGCCGGCTGGCTGGATGGCGAGGCGTTTGGCGAACACCGGTTCTACATCCGCGACAAGATCCTGCCGGATGGCTACGACCGCGCTTTCCGTGCCGACACCCTGCAGCAGGCCTTCCAGCGCTTTTACTGGAATGGCCGCCACTACGACCAGCATCTGGCGATCCAGCAGTCGCTGCGCGAACGGCTGAGCCTGGCACTGAGCCAGCAGCACGACGCGCTGGTCGACATCATCGACGACACCCTGCTGTGGGCCTCCGGCGGCAAGGTGATCAAGCTGTACACCCTGAACCGCGACTGGGCCCGCAGCCATGCGGCCAACCTTGCCGTCAAGCTGCAGCGCAGCCTCGCCATTTTCGCCAGCGACACACCGGATTGCAGCGCCTTCGACGGCGAACTGCGCATGAACGCCGGCTTTACCAAAGTGTACACCCTGGCCGCGCCGCGATTGCTGGCCTATGACGGTCGCACCGGCGCCGCGCTGGGCTATCTGGTGCGCCAGTTCTGCGAAAAGAACCGCCTGCTGCTGGACCCGAACCTGTGCTTCCCGTGGGCACCGGGCGCGTCCACCATGAACCGCAACCCAAGCACCGAGCTGCTGCACTTCAAGCAGCTGGCCAACCGCAGCCGCTTCCACGCCGAATGGAAAATCCGCGCCGGCTGGGTGCTGGGTGCCGCCTGCGACGCCGCCAGCAGCGACTGGTGCAAGGGCGACGCCGGCCTGCGCCGCGTCGAGGCCGCGCTGTTCATGATCGGCTATGACATCCCGCTGGCCAAGAAACCGGCCCGCTCCGGCCGCAGCCTGCTGACCGACTGAGGCGGCCCCGCCTGCACGTCCCCCGCGTTTCTGGCATGATCGGAGCATGGTGACCGCACGGTTGCCATGCCTGCCGACCTCAAGGACCATGCCGCCGTGACTGATCATGTAATGAACTGGGAAGCGCTGCTTTCCACCCGCCGTTTCAAACTGCAGGCCGGAAAGGTGCTGGCGTCGCAGGCACCCGCCACGCTGGAGGCTGCGGCAGGCCTGCGCAGCGATTTTCACATCGACCACGACCGGCTGGTGTTTTCCAGCGCCTTCCGCCGCCTCGGCCGCAAGACCCAGGTGCACCCACTGGCCAGCCACGACCACACCCACAACCGTCTCACCCACAGCGTGGAAGTCGCCAGCGTTGGCCGCAGCCTCGGCAACCGCGTCGGCGCCATGATGCAGCACGCCGAGCTGCTGCCGGCCGGCTACACCCCGTTCGACATCGGCAGCGTGGTGCAGGTCGCCTGCCTGGCCCACGACATCGGCAACCCGCCGTTCGGCCATACCGGCGAAGACGCGCTGCGCGAATGGTTCCGTGACCCGCAACATGCCCACCTGCTGCACGGTCTGTCTGCGGCGGAGCAGGCCGACATTCAGACCTACGAAGGCAATGCCCACGGCCTGCGCATGGTCGCCAGCCTGGAAATGTACGGCAGCGAAGGCGGCATGCGGCTGACCTCTGCCGCGCTCGGCGCGCTGATCAAGTACCCGTGGACCTCGGACGCCCCGCGGGCGCAGGCGCGCGGCAAGTTCAATATCTACCGCACCGAGCTGGCCTACTTCGAGCATGTCGCCGCCGAGCTGGGGCTGATTCGCAAGGGCGCGCACGAGTGGGCACGCCACCCGCTGTCCTACCTGATGGAAGCCGCCGACGACATCTGCTACGCCATCCTCGACCTGGAAGACGCGGTGGAAATCGGCATACTCGACGTGCGCGAGTTCGAGGCGCTGTTCAGCCACTTCGGCGAAACCGAGCGGCTGTGGCACACCGACGATCCGCGCCAGAAGTGCGCGATGCTGCGCGGCATCGCCATCGGCCGCTGCGTCGCCGAGGTCGCCGAGAAATTCATGGTGCACCAGGACACCCTGCTGCGCGGCAGCTTCCCCGGCAAGGACCTGATCGACGTCTGCGCGCCGCAGATCAAGGAAACCCTGCTCGCCGCCAAGCTACTTGCCAGCCAAAAGGTATACCGCCACCGCACCAAGCTGGTCACCGAGCTGGCGTCCTACCCCTGCATCGGCACGGTGCTGGACGTGCTGGTGCCGGCGATCCACACCCGCCTGACCCTGGGCGAAAACGCGCTCAGCGCCCGCCACCAGCTGGCACTGAACCTGTTGCCGACGCCGCTGCACGCCGAACAGGGCCTGTACCACGCCTACATGCAGGTGCTGGACTACATCGGCGCCATGACCGACAACTATGCGGCCAACCTTGCGCGCGAAATCTCCGGGGTCGGCATCCTGTAATCCCGCCCGTGCTGGCAGAACACGCTGTTCTGCCAGCCCCACCCCGCACAAGGGTTTACCCTTGCACACGACGTCCGGGCGCTGCGCCACAATGTTTGCCCCACCCTCGCGAGCCCGTCCATGTTCGAACGCATCCTTACCATCATCCTGCCGGTTCTGGTCATCGTGCTGATCGGCGGCGTGTACGCCCGCCGCGTGCGCCCGGACATGCGCGCCGCCAACAAGCTGAACATGGATGTCTGTGTGCCGCTGCTGGTGTTTTCCGCGCTGGCGGCCAAGGATTTCGACCTGCTGGCGCACTGGAAGCTGGTGCCGGCGGCGGCGCTGATCGTGCTGCTGTCCGGTGTGCTGAGCTGGCCGGTGGCGCGACTGTGCCGCATCGACCCGCGCACCCTGCTGCCGGCGATGATGTTCAACAACTGCGGCAACATGGGGCTGCCGCTGGCGCTGCTGGCCTTCGGTCAGCAGGGCTTCCAGGCCTTCGTGGTGCTGTTCATCGTTTCCAACTTGCTGCACTTCACCCTCGGCGCCTTCATTTTCAGCCATCACACCAGCCTGGCCGGGCTGCGTCGCAACCCGATCGTGATCGCCACCCTGCTCGGCCTTGTCTTTGGTCTGAGCGGCATCACCCTGCCGGCGTGGCTGATGGCCGGCATCAGGATGCTGGGCGAGATGACCATTCCGCTGATGCTGTTCGCGCTGGGCGTGCGCATGGTGGATGTCAGCCTTGCCGGCTGGCGCGTCGGCCTGCTCGGCGCCGTACTGTGCCCGCTGACCGGGCTGGCCGGTGCCGCGCTGGCGATCCCGCTGCTGCAGCTGGCGCCGGAGCAGACGGCGCTGGTGGTGCTGTTCGGCGCTCTGCCGCCGGCGGTGCTGAATTTCCTGATGGCCGAGCTGTACCAGCAGGAGCCGGAGCGCATGGCGTCCATCGTGCTGATCGGCAACCTTGCCAGCCTGCTGTTTGTACCGTTAGGCTTGGCTTTTGCCTTGCGCTAGAGTGCCACCGACATGACTGTTACCCGCATCTGCCTGGTTCGTCACGGCGAAACCGACTGGAACGCCGAGCGGCGCCTGCAAGGCCAGCTGGATATCCCGCTGAACGACAACGGCCGGCAGCAGGCTATCCGCCTCGCCGCCGCCCTCAAGCAGGCCGCCCACCCGTTTGCCGCGCTGTACAGCAGCGATCTGCAACGCGCCGCCAGCACCGCGGCGCCGATTGCACAGCAGCTGGGGCTGGCGGTGTCCGCCTTGCCGGAGCTGCGCGAGCGCCACTTCGGCGCCTTGCAGGGCGTCACCCTGGATCAGGGCCCGAGCCAGCAGCCGCACGCCTGGCACGGCTACAGCCAGCGCGAACCGGCGCACGACCTGAGCGGCGGCGAAAGCCTGCTAGCGTTCTCCGCGCGCGTACACCACGCGCTGGCACGGCTGGCGGCGGAACACCACGGCCAGAGTATCCTGCTGGTCTCCCACGGCGGGGTGCTGGACATGGCCTACCGCCTGGCCAGCGGCCAGCCGCTGACGGCGCAGCGTGCGGTGCCAATCCCCAATGCCGCGCTCAACTGGCTGGGCGTCGACGCCGCGCAATGGTCTATCATCGAATGGGCCGACCAGCGCCATCTGGCACAAACCCTGGATGAGCTGTAAGAAAACCGCCGCCGGCACGACTATCCGCCAGTGCCCAAGAAGTCCCCAAGGTTGGCCGCAAAGGAGATCCATCATGCCCGACAAGCTTTTCAAGACCCCGGCCGAATGGCGCGCCATCCTCACACCGGAACAATACTATGTCACCCGCGAGGCCGGCACCGAGCGCCCGTTCAGCGGGGATTACTACCTACACAGCCAGATCGGCAATTACCACTGCGTGTGCTGCGACGCGCTGCTGTTCGAATCCACCACCAAATTCGACGCCGGCTGCGGCTGGCCCAGCTTCTGGGAAGAAGCGGTCAAGGGCAGCATCCGCCGCATCCGCGACACCAGCCACGGCATGATCCGCACCGAGGTGCGCTGCAACCGCTGCGACGCCCACCTCGGCCATGTCTTTGATGACGGCCCGCCTCCAAGCGGCGAGCGTTTCTGCATCAATTCCGTGGCGCTGTACTTCATCGCCAACGAGCAGGCCGAACTGTTGTAGGGGAGCAGATTAACTGAAAACTCTGAGCATAGTTAGTGAAAAGGCCTGCCATTCTTGGCGGGCCTTTTGTTTTTTGATTAGTCGAAATTAACTCGATAGCGGTCTTTTTTTGCAAAATAACAACACGCTCTAACATTATTTTTAGCCATTTTTTTGCAAATCAAATGGAATAAAAATCAAATTTTACTCAGAAATAAATACGCTCTCTATATCACGATTTTTGTAAATTGGTGCGCTGGAAATCAGGGGGTAACTGCCGTATTTCCAGCGGACAACTGTTGTTTTCATTCTCTGTGGCATCTAATCATGGGAATTGGGCTACTCAGGAACACACGACAATTCCAAATGCATGGACTTGCCATGCCACCATGACACCATTTACGATAATTTTACGTTTGACGGTCTAAAATCTAAGCAAGCGCTACTGTCGTAGAGCATTAGGAAGGACAGCACAACGATCTCTAGGTTGACCGCTACTCATTTTGAACAGCGATAACCGGGTCGCTGACCTCAGTCGGACGGGTTAATTTCACAACAGGGAGATACAAACACAAATATCAAAAATCAATCGGAAAATATTCATTTGGCATTAGGCTAGATGTGAAAACAGGGCGCCCGCGCCAACGGACACCCTGCATGTGTGGAATCCACACGATACTGCTGTAAGCAAGTTCAGTATCTGACCTCCCGCAGCTTTCCGTCAAGCCTCCTCAACACCAATTTTTGAGAATCTCGGAACAGAGAGGGGTAGTTGCACCCTCATGTCCCCGAGGGGAGACTTAGATGAACATCCTTATATCTTCTGACCAGGTCAGCGTCAGCGCCCGGCATGCACTCGAATCAACCAGCTCATCTCGCGATGCCCTCCACATCTACGGACGATCATACAGGGGGCTTTTCCAGTCCAACAAAGGCTTAGACGGGCAATCGATTCAATTCGAATCCGCCTTGGCACGTGATGCCCTGAGACTTTTTGAACTCGCTCCTGAGGTCACAACAATCATCTCAGAACCTAGTGTCATCGAGTTTATTTTGGAAGAAGAGCTGAGGCGCTACCGTCCCGACTACCTGTTGCATCTGCACGACGGTCGTCGTGCCCTTGTAGAAATCAAATACGGCAAAGAAGCACACACCCCTACCAACCAGGCTCGTTACAAAGAGGTTGGAAATTTGGTTGAACAAGCAGGGGGGATGTTTGCAGTACTCACTGAGGAGCACCTACGAACACGTGTACTCCAACAAAACATCCCTCTGCTCGAGCGCCACCGCCACCTAGAAGTTACCCGTTCAGCAAATGCATGGCTGCAAAAAAACTTGTCCGCATCTAGTCATCTCTCGCTGGAGGTAGCTGCAAACCAGCTTGGGCGTCCAATTGTGCTAGCAGCTATTGCCAAAGGGCTTGTGCTGGTCGACTTTCGTAATCGTCTGATTACTAATGCATCTATCCTGAGGAGGATCTAACCATGAGACTCCCTGCTACTGAGCGGGGGAGTCTCTCCCCCGCAACTACTCCGAGCTTTCTTGATACTCTTCCCCTCGATGCCTATCCCGAGGCGACGCAGAATGAGGCGCTCCGCCGCCGCGCATATCTGTACGCACTGGAACAACGCGACCCTACGACTCGTAACTACACACGACCTTATCTAAGCGAGCTAGCCAGCTCTGTCGCGCTAAGCCTTGGCGACCCCACGCCGCCATCCGCGAGCTCCCTCTATCGCTGGCATCAGCAGCTACTACATGCCCAAGGAGACCTGCGGGCGCTGATACCTCGAACGGATCGCCGTGGCGGGCGCTCACCTCGGCTACCTCTCGAAGTGCAAGAACTGCTGGCGGCAGTCACCGACCGCGTTTACCTGACTAAACAACGGAACCCCATCCGCGCCGTCCACGACGCACTACTGATCGAAATATCCCGAGCAAATGCACAGAGGACTGAAAAACTACCCTTCCCTGACTACTCAACCGTGCGGAGGTATATCCGATCGCTACCCTGCTACGACGTAGACCTAGCTCGCTATGGCCGTGAGTACACTCGCAAAAAATACCGCCACAGCGGCATCAGCCCCGCGGCCAGCTATATTCTCGAACGCGTAGAAATCGATCACACGCCGCTCGACCTGTTCGTTTGCGATGAGGAGACTCAGTTGGTACTGGGCCGGCCGTATGTGAGCTGGATGATTGACTGTAACAGCCGGATGATCCCGGGCTTCTATATCTCATTTTCACCACCAAGCATTGATGCCGTGCTCCGATGTCTGAAGCATGCCATCGAGCCGAAGGGCTATGTGCGGGAGCGGTACCCAGATATTGTCAACGAATGGCCATGCGCTGGAATACCTATGCTGGCTGTAGTCGACAATGGCCTTGAGTTCCATGCAAAGGACCTGTTGCGTGCGACTTTCGAGTTAGGTATTCACTACCAGTTCTGCCCACCACGTACCCCCTGGTTCAAGCCGATGGTCGAACGCTCACTCCGCTCGCTCACCGAGCAATTTGCACATCTGCTGCCAAGCACCAGTTTTGCCAACTGGTTCGATCGATATGGTTACGACCCACTGAAGGAAGGGGTCGTCACAATGTCTGAACTGGTGCACGCCCTGCACATATGGGTCATCGATGTGTATGCGCAGAGTTATCACCGCAGCATCAAGCAAACGCCGTACTCCGCCTGGAAAGCCAGTGCAGAGCTGGCACCACCCCGTACGATTCCTACGGAGCGCCTTAATCTCATCCTATCGCAGCAAGCGGAGCGCGTTCTCGGTCATGCCGGCATTGAACTTCATGGCCTACGTTACAACTGTGAGGAACTGCTAGTAATCCGGAAACAACTCGGCGACCGGCTCCTGGTACATCTGCGCTATGACCCTGAAAACTTAGGGTCTATCACCATACTTCACCCCTCGACCAAGGCACCAATACCTGTCCCATGTCTGACGCCCGAGTACGCTGACGGGTTAGCTCTGTATCAACACAGGCTGATACAGAAAGCGCTACGCAACGAAGGCCGCAAAACCTCCGACCCTCTAGCCTTGGCCAAAGCCAAGGTGCACATGCAGGATGTAGTAGGTCAATTGGTGCAGAGCAAAAAGCTGTCGGATCGCAAGAAGGCTGCGCGTTCACGTGGCAGCAATTCGGCGGAGGTGACAAGGCGTTCTACTCAAGCAGTTGAAACCGCTGAAGATTGGGCTCCGCCGGAAGGCACCATCCAGCCAACAACACTCCCAACACTCATTGCGGGTGCCAGTACACAGGAGGATGGCCATGAGTAACCTACTTTATCACCTCACTGATCTGCGCCGAGCCGAGCAGATTCAAATCCTTCACCCGCAGTTTGCCGATGCACTCACTCGCCTGAATGACTTCCATCGTTTGGGACTGGATGGTGCCGCCCCGCGGCATCTACTGCTGGTCGGTGCGTCCGGTGCGGGCAAAACGTCGGCGCTACAAACCTTCAGCAGCCAACACCCCGCCGAGTTGGTCGACGAAGGCCGGTATCTTCCCATTGTCTACGTCCGCACACCGGCCAGCCCGACAGTACGCGGGTTGGCCGAGGCCATTCTGATTGCGCTGGGTGCAGGGCTGCAGATGCGCGGCAGTGCTCAAGAGAAAACCAACCAAGTGGTGCAGCTGCTGCGAGGTTGCCGGACCGAGATGTTGATGCTTGATGAGTTTCACCATTTTGTCGACTCCGGGCGCAAGGTCTTCGACGAGGTGACAGAGTGGCTCAAGACTCTGATCGATACGGCCGGGATTCCGACAGTGCTATCGGGGCTACCAGAGTGTGAACTGATCCTCCGCTCCAACGAGCAGCTACGACGCCGCTTCGCGGCTCGAGTGACATTGACACCGATCGGTTTCTCCTCGGCCAAGGAAAAGGCTCTGTTCCGTGACGTGCTGCATGCCTGGGATACACAAATCAATCAGGGCAGATCGTTATGGGGCCTAGCGGAGTGGGAACGCGTGCGGCGCATGCACTACGCCAGCAATGGCTTACTCGGCTACGTGTCGAAGGTCGTTCTCGGTGCGCTGGAACTGATGATCCGCACCGGCACTACAGAGATGGATGAACACCGGCTCGAACAGTCTTTCACACGCTATGTGTGGGCAGACGGTATTAACGAGCTGAACCCGTTCAATACGGACTTCGTGTTTCGACGCCTGGACCAGGCCGGTGAGCCGTTCGAACCGACCCGGTTTACGCGCAACAGCCCCCCTGCTGCTACAGCGTAACTTCAAGTCACGGGCCTTCCATATTGGAAGGCCCTTTCCCTCACGCCGCCATGAATACCTTCACCACACCCATATTGGTCGTGCATCCCAAGCCCACTGACACAGAGAGCACGCTTGGGTACTGCCTCAGACTGGGCGAAGCCAACGGGTTTCGGCACATGAAATGGCTATCAGCCATTCTGACCAAGTGCGGAACGCTATCTACCAGTGTGGACAATCTTGCCTTACTAACAGGACATGGTCCGCAAGAGCTTAGTCTACTCGGAGGCCCTGCTCCGGCTGCACTTGGCCCAGTACCAAACTGGCGCCTTGGGTTGAAAGTAACCTACTGGAATCACGGCCACCGCCGATGGTGCCCTCTGTGCTTGCGGCAGCAAGGCATCTGGAAAACCGAATGGATGCTGGCCCTACAGATCGCCTGCCCGCTGCATAAAATACTACTCCATGAGCACTGTCTAGGCTGCGGCATACTCGTGCCCTGGTACCGCGGCTCCATGTTCCATTGTCCCTGCGGTGCAGATCTGTGCCGAAGTCCTACAGCCCCGGCTACGTCACAACTCTTGGGGATTGCTTCACAGCTGTCTGCTGCATTTCACCTCGCCACCGGACAAAGCAACATGCCCCAGACACGTGCAACTGGGACTTTTCCTTTGCTGGAACCGCTACACCTCCCCCAGCTGTGCGACCTGCTCTGGTTATTTGGTGCTTATGCGCTGCATCGTCCCGGAATCAAGCCCCAGAAAATCCCTAACCACGGCCAAATGAGCGTGATTCTGCCCTTCTTGTCTATGGCAATGCACGTACTGAACAATTGGCCCCATCACTTTCACCAATTGCTCAACGAGTACACCCATCCGGTCGAGGGACAAACGGCATCACTACGGGTTTACCTGCGCCAACTGCATCAGGCCTTGGCAAAGCTGCTGGTTCATCCCGACCTACAGTTCCTGCGCCAAGAGTTTGAGTGCTATGTCCATACCCGCTGGCAAGACAAGCTGATCCTGAAGCCAGAGCTGCGTGCAGCGCATCCCATTATGAGCGCCACCGAAGCGGCCAAGGTCTTGAAAATACCCATCAGAACGCTACATCACCTCATCGCAGTCGGAGCGCTAAAAGGCTGTCAAACCATTGGAGCCCATGGAAAAACAAACTGGCTGGTCGAGAGAGTCTCAGTGGAGCTGTTTTCCCGACAGAAACATGGATTGCTCAACCTCGCGCAGGTGGAATCACTACTTCGCGTAACTCAGAAGCGTATCCGTCTACTAACCGAACATGGTCTTCTCAAAGCGGTGAGCAAGGAGACTGGTGCTGTAGTCAACTCTCGGCAATGGCTATTCCACCATGCCGACATCAACACATTCCTAGAGCAGTTGAGTCACGGCAGCGTCAGTGCAACACCAGAATGCGCACAGCTAGTTTCCTTCTGGGAAATCACCAAACGGTGGATGCAAGGGGATGATGCGTTTCTGGCAGTCACCCAGGCATTGTGCTCCGGTGAGCTACAGGTGCTAGGTCGATCTCCTGCTGATAGTGGGCTACGCGCCCTACTTATCTCACGCGAAACATTCAAGGCGTGGCACCAGAAGTATCGACTGTCTCGTGGTTTTTTCACCATCCCGGAGGCGGCTCGCCACATTGGCATGAATAAGAACCTGTTTTACCACTTGGTAAACACCGGGCATGTATCCACACACATGGAACCGTTCGGTTATGAAAACAAAAAAATAACCGGCGTCCGGTTAGACGATCTAGAACGTTTCACTCGCGACTATGTGTGGGGCAGGAATCTTGGTCGCTTGCTCGGGCTGTCTGAGCATGCCGCCTCCAGTGCTCTTCTAAGCAGAGGTATCCCACCGATTTGCGGCCCCACTCTGGATGGCTCTGAAGGATATGTTTTTCGGCTGGAGGACATCCCAAACTCACCCGGCCCAATAACACCACTACGGGGACATTTTTGATACTCAAGAACAAGGGCATAAGTATAATACATCCTTAAACGACAACATGGCCGACTCTTTGCATGCTGAGATTGAAGATGTACCCCTGCAAAAATGGCGACGCCTTTCTTATTGACGCTTCAGGCTCCCTCATCCTCATCGATGCAGGCTATGCGAGTACATTCAACGAGTACATTGCACCGGATCTAACACGACTTTCCCAGACAGGTGGCCAGCTAGACTTACTCATTTGTACCCACATTGATGCCGATCACATCGGTGGGGTTATCGAGTTCATCTCATCGAATGGGACGTCGGGGGCGCGCAGCATCGTTGAAATTAATGAAGTCTGGCACAACAGCCTTCGATCGCTTCCGGCTTCGCATAGTCCTTCCGGCAGTGCATCCGACCACCAAGTCCTCGAGGCGATACAGAGGCGAGGCTTTCTGCTGCCCCAGGGTTTTGAGCCTGCTGCGAACCCGATTAGTGCAAAACAGGGAAGCTCCTTGGCTAGGCTTCTGAAGCAATACGGGTACTTGTGGAACTCAGGCGATGGCACGACGTGCATGACGGCCAAGCAGGTACCGCATGTGTTATCGAGCGGTGCTCAGATCCTATTAATTGGCCCTACGGTTCCTCGCCTAGAGGAGCTGCGCGCTTGGTGGATCCATGAGATGCGCAAACTCTCTTACAAGGGGGCTGGACAGCTCTGCGAACTGGCTGAGGATGCCTACGAGATGTTGTGCGCTTCGACGCGGCAGTCTGCACCAGCAGTCGCCAAGACGATATCGGCCAGCTGCGTTCGAAGCTTAGAAGAAGCGTTCGTGGCCGACACCTCCCCCACAAATGGAAGCTCGATTGCCGTAATCGTCAGAGTGGGTGGCAAAAAGGCGCTCTTCTTGGGAGATGCTTGGGCTGCGGATGTAGTAGAGCAGGTGAAGCAGCACCAGAGCGGTACAGATCCGGTAATGTTCGATGCTGTCAAGGTATCCCATCACGGCAGCCTCCACAACACCAACGTGGAGCTTCTTGCCCTTATCGATGCTCCTGTTTACCTCATCTCGTCGGATGGCTCGCGCCATGGACATCCTGACTTTGAGGTCCTTGCCGAGATTGTCGATAGGCCAGCTAACTTCGAGCGGAAGATTTACTTCAACTACGAGACCCCCACATCGACTCGTCTTCGGGCGCACGTGTCAAGGTCGGGAGCAAAGTTTAGCGTGGACGTCGTTCAAAACGACTGGATCCACATCTAGGGGAAACGATGACTGAAGAAGAAGTGAAACTGGCAACGTGCCAAGTGCTGAGCGAGAAGGACTCTGGCACAGGATGGGTGGTATCTCCAGAGTACGTACTTACGACCTACCACTGTCTTGGCAAAGAGACCGCGGAAGGAACCAGTGTAAACATCAGTTTCGGGATCGGAGAATCCGCTTCGAAACAGTCCGCAATCTTGGCCGCGTTTGATGTCGACCTTGATGTTTGCTTGTTGAAGCTTCAAGAGTGCTCGATGATCGAGCCCGTACCGCTCAACATCGCCCCCCCCGACCAGGCGAGCGATGGTTTGCGTTTGGATACCCAGTCGTCAAGCTGCAGCTTGGTCAGGTCCTTCTAGGAACGGTACAGCAGACTTTGAACGAGCTGGTCAACGGTGTTGACCTCGATCTCTCAGTCAGCCCCGAGTCAATACTGACTGACTACCGAGGGATGTCCGGCTCTGCTCTCATGACTACCAGCGGCTGCCAGGGGATGCTCCGCATAAGCGTTGACAACGCCATTGGGGCGGTGAGCATGATGCAACTGCGCCAACTCCTTACTACCAACGGAGTGTTCATCGAAGCACCCACCTCAGAAGAGCACACCTCGCCGTTCGCATCGCGACCTGCCTTTGATGAGCTTTTTGAGTCGAGCATAGGCAAGACGGGGGGGGATACCTGTTCCTGGATGGTGCTCACGGCATCGGCAAGTCCACGTATTGCAGAGGCTTCTCGCCGGAGTCCAAGCAAGTGGAAGTGCTTGGTGTCTATGCCCTCTCCGAACGCAGTCGCGGCTCCACTCCGGCTTTCCAGGCACAACCAGAGGTTTTCGTAGACTGGTTGACCTCCTTGCAGTCGGTAAGAGCCACGGGTAAACCGGCTCGACTGATGCAGCTCACTTACGCGCAACTCATCCAGGCAACGCACCAGGCTCTTCAAAATCTTGCGCAACGTTGCTCGAACGTCGGCAAGGTAGGGCTACTTTTCATTGACGGGATCAATGAGGCAGCTGCTGTTGGCGGCGATGCCTTGCAGCGCTTCATTGGCCTCTTGCCACCAAGCATTCCGCAAGGACTAGAGGTCGTGGTGGTCGGGGCCGGCTTGGATGCTATCGCAGACAAGCTCGGTGGCATCCTTCAAGGAGCAGGGAGAATAACCCTCCCAGCGTTGGATGAAGATAGTCAATACCGCCTCTGCGCGTCATCCCTTGAGGCTGACAAAGTTACCCCGACCTTGGTATCCGCTCTTTGCGACCGTGCAAAGGGCCATCCTCTCTATTTGCGCTATCTCGTCGACCTCGTCAACAGCGGTGCTAGTGAGGACGAACTGGAGATGCTGCCGCCATTTAGCGGGTCCATTGAAGACTACTACGAGACCATCTGGGCGCAGCTGCTTACAGACAGCAACGCCATCAACCTACTCGGCATCATTGCGCGACTTCGCTGGGGGATACCAACGGCCAACCTGACGTCCATGTTGACCCCATCAGAGTCAGCGGCCTTCGTTACGACCCTTACCCGAATCCGCCACCTGCTGTCGACGCCAGACACGACGGAGGTGTATCACTCGTCGTTCTCGGACTTTGTGGTCCACAAGACGACAACACTGGGCGAATGGGTTCATGGTCGGCTTTACGACTTCAGTCTGCAACCGGCCAGCAGCGACTATGGGACTCTTAACCGGGTATTCCACGGCCTTCTTGCTGATGCTCAGAGGCAGGAAGCCTCAATACACGAGTGCCAGCAACAATGGGTAGACCGATCCGTTCTCCTCGGCGCGGAGCCAGATATTCTCTTGGGTGACATCGAGGAGACACTCAAGGCGGCAACTCACCTAGGCACAGCAACAGATATTGTTCGGCTTCTGCTCCTGTCCCAGCGGTTGAAATTCCGCTACGACACCCTCTTCGCACAATCTGCCAGCCTGGTGGCTGAGGCTCTCATCTCTTTAGGAAAAACGGAACAAGCTCTGAGGCACATCCTTCGCTACGGACACCTCATCGTGGGTCCTGATGAGGCGTTTGCAATCGTTAGAAAGCTCATCGAAGCGGGAAGCCGAGAGGAAGCCCTTGGGGTGCTTCAGAAGGTTGACCAGATGCTTCATTCAGTGTTCACACGTGATGGAGTAAGAGTTAGTGATTTTCTGAATGCTGCAGCAATCAAACTCCAGGGTTATGGTTTAGCGAGCCATGCCGGAGTTGACCAGTCGATAGACCGCTTCCTCCAGCATGTAGCTCGCCTTATCATCGGAGCACAGAGCAATGTTCCGCGCGATGCTGGGTTGAGGTTTTGGAGCGACCTTGTCGGCCACATGATGGGGCATGATCTTTGCTTGGATCATTCCTACAAGCCCCTCTCTCAACGGCCGATCCCTACGGGTACGCCCAACAAGGTTCAGGTGCTCTTGCTCATCTCTGTTCTTGCTCATGCGCAGATGCATGCATGGGACTACAGAGTTCGCCTTCCGAAAGACAAGATCGACATCCTGCTTGCAGATATCGCCAGCAAACTTGACGACTCAGTCGAGCTCGAAGAGAAGAGCTTCGCCGTCGTGGACCTACTGATTGAGGTAGGAGCTACGGTCAGCTTGGTCGAGGCCTATTCCAACGGAGTGACCTGGGAAGCAGAGACTCCTCCGCTGTTCACAAAGAACCGGGCACTTCCTGACGCTCAAGAGTTTGAGGCGGCCTATGAGCGACTCCGAGCCTCCTATTTCTTACAAAGCCTCCAGACCAAGCCCACGCCGCGAGCGCCCGAACCATACGACTGGGAAGAGTCTCTGGCGACTTTGGCTCAAGCCGTTGCATGGATAGACGGTGCGGCACGCCGCGCGAGGGCTTCTGGGGATCAGGCCGCACTCATAGCGGCGATGGAATACCTCAAAAACGAACTGCTGCCATGCTTTGATCTTGCACTGTCGTCACGCGTCGATTGGCAGGAAGCCTATTTCATCCCTGAGAATATCCTCCCGTTGCTGTACGGGTACCTTGTCAACCTCTATCTAGACTGTATGCCAGAGGAGGTCGCCAACTTTCTCGAAGTTATCGAGCAATCGTTTGATGGACAGCTAGGTTTGTACAACGAAGGTTTCCGACGCACCTTGAAGGTAGTAGTCGGGACGCTCATTGACGCGGGAGTCTCCGGAAATGTCGCCGATGCGGTGTTTTCTCTGCTCCTTCGCTGGAGAGACTACGTCAGAGAGAATGTGGAAAACAGACATGAGCTCGTCCCAGAGCTGCTATACATGGTTCCACTTTTCTCTCGCATGGAAGCTCCAGACGAGGCACTCGCTACTTATCAGTCAGTCCTCTCTGTCTCGATGGGACCTAGCTGGTACAAAGAAGACCAGTTCGCTGTGATGTCTAGCGTGCTTGCTGCGCTGCCAGCGGATGCAAGCGTTGCTCCAGAGGCTCTATCACAAATTGCGGCCTACTTGGAGCGTGCCAGTGGGGAAATGACGTTTCAGCGATACGTCCGAGCGGACAAGGGAACCTTCATTGGGGAGCTGTGCCGACGCGGTCTGTATGCCGACGCCGTGTGCTACTTTCAGCACCAAGCATGCGGTACTATCGAAGAAATGCGCAAGCAGGCATCTGATGGAAACCTTGATCGCGTAGCACCTCTCGTTGGCATGCGCTATCCAGGCGGAGCGCTGGAAGAGCAAGCGTCATTGCTAGGGCTGCTTGAGCATGCTGGGGCCCAGGCGGATTGGAGGGTGCGATGGTCTCTTCTAGAAGTCTACCAGCATGGAGACGACCGGTACCTTAGAGATTGGGGGCCCGCGTACGCAGGACTCATCCAAGAGATATCACACAACGAAACGGATCTTGCTTGGGCAATCCAAAGAGTTGGTCGGATCACTCAGACCATGAACTCCGAGCGAGCATGGCTCCTCTTCCATGGGTTGGTAAAGGCATTACCTACGTCTTTGGGCAAGGAACTCTCGGGGACGTTAGATCTATATCGTGCTTCTTTCACGCCGACGCAATTTGAGCAGCTCACTTCCAGGTTCGGACTGCGCGATGAAGTTGCAGCCCGCACACAAAAGCCTGAAGCCACCGATGCTACCGATGACAAGGAGAGCATCCGGGACCAGGCAATCATGCCTGGTACATTTGGCTCCGGGATTTCGGTCAAAGAGGCCAACCAGGCTCTCGAAGAAGCCCGAAGGCAAGCCAAGCGCCGAAACTCCTCAGCTGTCGTCGAAAAGGCCGTCTTGGCTCTCAGAGCGCTACAGAACGGCGGATGGTCCATCTGGACTGGAAACCACTCGGCCAATGAGGCCGATCTACTTATTCGGGAAAATGTGGTGTCGGCCGATGAGCTAGCGCGGCTGTATGGTTCGTTGGCGCTCGATGAGCAGAACGTCCAACGCTGGACAGTCGCATACCACCTCATCCACTTAATCGGGCCCAAGCTCGACGCCAGCCAACGAGCACAACTGCTTTCGGTCTCTATGGATCATGTCCGTGAGCTGGTGGGGGCGGCCCCTTCCGAGGGTTTCTCATACATCGGTACGACGCCACCTGTCAGTGCGTCCGCTGCTCTCTTGGAGCTCCTGCTTTGGGCGCTTGATCATCCAAGCTGGGAACGTCGAGATACGGCCGCTGCAATGGTGCTCTGGTTACTTCGCTCCAGCGATGTCTGGGTTGAGAAACTGACTCAGCTCGCTGTTTCGATGGATAGTGGTAATCGCGCAGACATCGCTGCCGCATCGCTGGATATATTGTCGCGAGAGAGTCCTGCCACATTGTGGGAACGGATCGCTCCTTTTCTCGATCTCGATACGGTGATGCGGACGTGCCTGCATGCAGGTAGGTTTGCAACACTTCTCCGGATAGCAGAACGAGCGGGCAAGAACGGGGTTACCTCGGCCCTCGACGCAGTCAAAGTGCTACGCACCAAGGCTGTCGCTGACGTAGGTTCTGTGGCCCTGAAAACGAACAGCCCGCCTCCAAACTATTTACCGCCAAGCTTGCACGATGTCTGGGGAGAGCTGGTGGGCCTTGGCGTCTTAAGCGAATCAGCCCAGCAAAAGTTTGAGTCCGTACTTCAGGATTCATGCGCACCACACCCCATATCTGATGTGCAGCAGCTGGAAGCGTTGATGGCTAAAGGGTTCCGTGAGCTGATCGTGGTTCCCGGCCGTTGGGCCACAAGGGTTCGCTATGCGCTAAACGTAGCCCTTTTCCCTCTAGTATCGATTGACCAGCTTTCTAAGGTTGAAGCTGTTCTCCGGGCGTACAACCCGACTTCCCTAGTCGAACCTACTGATGGAAGACGACTGATTGCAGGCCTGATTCGTTCGATATCGACGGGTGCGGAATCGAGCTACATCCCCGCAAACGAAGAGCTCGTGTACTTGGACGTTCAGTGCACCCTTGAATTGAATGGGGAAGTGGGTAAGGTAGACCTAACGTCGCACCTAATTCCCCCAGGGCAACGGGACATTCCGAGGGGGTCAAATGGAACTTTTTGGTCGACGGAGCTACCTCATCCTGGGCCGGGCGATCGCATGGCGGTCTGCGGTCGCGTCAAGGCTAAATTCGCCCACTTTGGAATACTTACACCTGCCATCGCGACTCCGCAGTTCCTGGGCCTGATACGCGCACCAAACTCTATGACTTATGGGTATCACTGGAGGGACGGAAGCACTGTGAGAACACCAGGGGTTAGCCGTCGTCATGAAGCATCGATGCTCGTTATTCGACGTGAGGCATTAAACCTCCCCCCTGGGTGGCAGATGCTATGGATTCTGCGAATCAACGGACAACCCCGAGCTGTAATAGACAAATATGAATAGCCCATGCTACCAAACATAACATCCATGCAAACGCCCGTTACGCGGGAAGAGTTCGAAGAACGAATCAACCTCGTACGTGAGCTGCTGCTCGCCGGCAAGGCAGACCCTCATGGTATGGAAGGGATGTTGAATGTAAGACTCTTACCTAGTGGCCGAATCGATATGCTCAGCATTGATGAATCGACTAGGCTGAACACGAATATGATGCATCAGATGCACACTACCGATATGGGTAAGATGCTGAGGAATCTTGAACGTGAAAGCGAGAGCTGAAGTCACTATCCGCGCCTGACGTCACTAGGACTCCTCGACCCTTTGAAATAAACCGAGTTGCCCAAGCTACTAGACTCACAGTCTTAGGGGTATCGCTCATAGCTACTGCTAGAGCTGGGCATGTCCGGTTTTTTGTACAATGCAGACGACATGATCCCCATCTGTGAGCGTCTGCTTTGGTCAACGAACTGCGGTGCTTCCCATGGCAGGCAGATCACCCAAATCTGCCGGTCTGCAGAGTAGTGGACTACCCCAGCTCCTGTAGACAGTCCACAGCTAATTCAGCACCTTGATCACGAGTCACTCGCTAGAGAAGGCCCACCTATTCCCAAGTTCTCCTTCCATGGCGGCACCCTCACTTTGGCCATCTGATCGATGCATGTCATATCCGCAACCAAGAAATCGAGCCATGCCGGCTCCAACTGCAGGCTTCCGGACACGAGACTCGGCTGCTGATGTCGTTCATCTTGCCAAGCTAAGAAACGCTTGCGCAACGCATCCGGGTCTGCGAAGAACTTCACAAAATCATCCAACGCCTTTGCGCCGTGCGCTTTGCTGATGTCAGACCCTTTTTCATTGAGAAGCGTCTGGTAAGCCCTGTAAAACTTGTCATGCGCATGGAAGCCCGTTGCCGCAAGCAGCTCCCTGGCTTTACCCCCCATGCCTGGATCCTCAAGTTCCGCCTCCAATGCACGCACTACACCATCAGCGGTTTGGTCCTTGTCCATCAGTTCGATCACTGGCAGATAGGCCACCAAGGACATGGGCTCTGGTAACAGCTGTGGCCTCGGTTTACCACTCACCACATGTACTGGATCAATATCTACGACCACAAGCGCCTGATCATGCTTCGAAAGCGCCCCTTCAGAGTTCGCCTGCAGGATGCCCTTTTGCCAGCCGTGATAAGGCGTCAAAGAGTTAACAATCCCTGCGGTCTCCGACGAGCGACTCACTGAATTAATGCCAATGAAGCAGCTCCCACCAGCACTGTTCTTGTGGGCAGCGTTACAGAACACAGTGGCCGTGCCGGAAGCCAACACACTGGCCTGCCCTGCGTGCCAATAGTCGTTACTGCGGCTCGTAAATGCAGGGACCAGAAGCACCGAACGCCGCTCCCGGTTTCTCTGGGCAACAGTCAGCAGCTCACCGACCGCCTCGATGTCATCCCGAATCAATTTCTTCGTATCCTCAGAGTACGAAGGGAACCGCTGCAAGAGCATGTTCACCTCTTTCCTCAGTGGTTCAAAATTGGCCGGACTGGTCAGCAGAAAGAGCTCCGAGCAAATCAGTTCCATACAATAGCGCAGGGGTGGCGACAAATGCACCAGTGCATGAGCCAGCTCAGGCAGTTGATCTGGCCCAAGCATGCTTCGTCCTCGACGGTTGAGTTCCCTCTTGACCTCCTCCATCAGCTTCACTTCTGTGTAGAGCGGAGAGAGCTGACTCAAATCGGGCCGGAACAACTCATTAGCAGCCACCGCACGATACTTCTTGCCGCGTTCGAACTTGAATGTCGTGTTCTCATTCCCAAGCCCAAGCGCCTTGGCCATTTCGGTCTCGGGCCGCCAGAGCAACGTCAGCGGTGCGCGAAGGTGGTCGCGGTCTTCCGCTCTGGTGGAAAAGTGGCGATAGGTACCCGCCAGTACCGCCAACCCTTCAAAGTCTTTCAGTACGCCTTCGAGCCACTCAACCGTGTCTCTCCGAACCGAGACCTCCGGCAACACAAGCAATTGCACGCCAAGATCCTTGCAAGCATTCAATGCCTGACGTATCAATGTCCGGCGTCTGTGCTCATGCCAGGACATGACCTTCACGTTGTTGGTCCATTGGTGCTCCTCACCCCGTTTGGCGGCCTTGTCAGCGACCGAGAGGTCACCATTGGCAGCGACCATTCCACGCAGTTCGGCCTTAGCCCCTTCACCAATGGGCAGGCCTCGCAAACCGACTTCGCTCAGAGGATGTGTATAGGTGTCCTCGACCTGCCATTGGAACAATGCAACGCGGAAATGGGCCTTCGAATTCTTGTGATCAGCACGACTCTTTCGGGACTGCTTCTGTGAAATGTCCAGGTGCTCCGCCAAGCGATCAACATCCTTGCTGTACTCAATATTGGCTCCGCCGTCCATCTCAGCCACAGGCTGCATCGTCGGTTTTTCAGTAGAGCTTTGGGCAAGATCTGGGGCAGACTCGGAGACATCCGCCACAGAGGGAGCCATTACCTGCTCGACGATTTCGCCAGCAGGCCTCTCCGTCGGTTCGTCAGCAGCGCTTTGGGCAAGGTCTGGGGCAGGCTCGGCGACATCCGGCACAGAGGGAGCCAATATCTGCTCACCGATTTTGCCAGTAGGCTTCTCCGTCAGTTCGTCAGTAGAGCTTTGGGCTAGGTCTGAGGCAGACTCAGCGACATCCGGCACAAAGGTAGCCAATACCTGCTCGACGATTTCGCCAGCAGGCTTCTCCGAGGGCATGGCCACAGGAGCGCCCGTGCCGTCGTACGCTGTCTCGGGGTGATCGGCGCGTTCCAACCAGGCCCCCAGCTTTCGATCCAGCGTATGCACTGCCAGTAGCTCATCGTCAGCCTTTCTCCGGGTCTCTGTCCAGACGTTTAGAATGCGTCCGCCGGTGGTACGCCGTGCAATGCGGTCAACAGCACCTAGTCCTGTGAACTGCGACTTGCCAAGCAGCCAATCTTGATTGCTGGCATCGGTGAACTCGCCGGTATGGGGGTTGCGGCGATACCGTGGGGCAGTACAGGGGGCCACCCGCATGCCAAGCAAATCGTCGATTTGCCTGATCGCCAGAGGCAATGCGTCGAGAAATGTCGCCCACTGCTGCGGATCCAGTACTGGCAGCCCATCATAAGGCCATACGGAGGCGCCGTCCTCAGCGCTTAGTTGGCTCTGCCAAGCTGCCAACGCGGTAAAGACCTGCTGCAACTGAGGCAGTTCAAAAGCCTGTGGGAAGTTGGCACCCAACAGACCGGTCAGCGCGAGCATCCAGTGCCAAGGGCTGGTGCGGCACAGCGCTGGCCAATCGCCTTCGATGAGCCATTGGCGCATGGCTTTGTAGTCCGACTGCGGATCCGTGCGCACCATATCAGGCAACGGCCAAGCGGCTGGCAGGTCAAGGCGCTCGGGCATCCGCAGGGCACCACGCGCCTGTGTCAGACCCCATAGCGCGGCAACGCTCCCACGCAACCCTGCTCCCGCTGTTGCCAAAGCTAGCGCCGCACGCAGAGCCGGAGTGGTTGTATGGTGATGCGCTGCCCCCCCCTGGCCCCAATAACCCTCCATGGCCGTGCACAACGACAGCATGAGTGCCAAATCTGGCCGCAGCGGTTGGTGTTCGGCGGGCTGGTTAGGCAGGGCCAAGCAATCGATGGCCCACAAGGGCAGTTTGTTCAGCACGGCTGGAAACACCTGATGCAACAGCGCGTGCAAACTCTCGCCCCCCTGCTGCTGTAGACGCAAGGCCATCGCCCGTGTTTCCGCCTCCATAACCAGTAACTGTCGCACTTGCTGGTCAGGTTCCGCACGACCATCGAATTCGCCCAGAAGCTGCAGCGCCCGCATTACTGTGCGCGGCAGGCCGGTCTGTTCATCTTTGCGCAATGTCTGGGCCTCAGACAAGTAAACACCCTGCAGCTTGCGCAACTGCTGACGGAGTAGATAGTGCTCAACCGAGATCGGCGTCTTGTCCGACAGTTGCTCATCGCGCAGACCGGTTTCTCCTGACATGTCTACCGCCATGCCCAATGCGTCGGCCACCGCCCAGCCCGCACGCCATAGGTCAGCACCGACGTGTGGAACACTAACCGTACGCACCCGCCCATCGCAATCCCGGTACCAGGCGCTCACACCTAGCGTATGGCGCTTCACAGGTTCTGCAACCAAGTGCAGCGTTGGCTGCGTGGCATCGCCTGATCGGAATAGCTGTGGTGCAAAAGGAACGTACATTAGATCAGCATCGCTTGTGTCCTTCCGCTGCATGGCCACTAGCGCGACGTACAGGCGAACCGCCAGTTCAGTCCGACTCAAATTGGGCGATGAATCCAAGTCAAACTTCGCCCATGAAACACTTTCAATGCTCTTCTCTCTTACCAATTGGTGAGGGCACGATTGGGGGCCGAGCGACGTAGATTCGAAGCTCAATGCCTCCAACCTGGCCTCTGGCATGCCATCGCTCGCAAGTTCAACGCAGGCCAGGTCTCGAGACGCAAGGGGCGAAGGGGGCAAGGAGAACCGGTAGAGATATCGAGCCCCGTTTTGCGGCTCACCCAAGGCCCACAGTGACGTTATCTCCGTGATAGGTAAACGCTGAACCAAGGAAAGCTCGTCACCGTTACTGCGGATACTCAGCAGTCCCGGGAACTTGGTCAGAACAGCCAGCCGCTGATTGGGGGTCGCGTTATCTATCACCAAACCAAGTGCTAGCCGCGCTACGTCATCCTGCACTGGGTTGGGTAATACGTCACCAAGCTTCCCATCCTGAGTATCCGCAAGCCGTAGCACTTCGCAGACCTGCGATGCCACAGCATCCACGGTGCCAAGAGCAACCCGATTCTTGATGGGCGCTAGAATCGGGGGCGTACCTTCAGCGCCAGCAATATCGACAGGGGCCGCACGTACCAATTCAGCAGCCATGCACAACCACTCGATCGTCGTAACCGGCTGCGTGTCTTGTGGCTGACTTAGTAGAGTGGTCGACAGCCCGCCGGAAAGCTGCCGCGCCTTACCGGCCACAAGACGCGCGCGCCGCTGGACATGCACGTTATTCTCAGAAGGTTGCACCTCCGAGAAGAACCCCGCCGAGATGACCAGCTTCGCAAGCCCAATACGAATTGCCCGTTTCTGCGGTACTTCGCTATGGGTTTGTTCATTCTCCATCCAAGGGTTGGAATCGAGTAATTTGTCCAGGCCTTCCACAGCGTATAGCTGTGCGTAGCCCCTTCGTTCGAACTCCCCGGCCCAGTCGTGCCCCTCGCAAACATGTCGCCACAACTGCCAGTAGCGACTCCAAGCCGAGCTTGGGTCGTTTTGCGGAGATTCGTTGGACAGTTCAGTGGCCACCTGCCACCACAACCATCGGGCGCACAGGCCCAGATCGTTTGGACGGAGGTCAGGAGCCTGCATGGCTTGCCTGACCTGCTCCTGAATCAATTTCGGCTCGTCCATCAGTGCGGGATGTCGCAGCATTTTCAAAGCGCATTGCCGGTCTACGTCTGGCAGATCGCCGCCGAGACCCCATCCAGACTCACCATCGCCAACGAATGGTGGTTCCCAAGCCGGCACCGAAGCTGCCAGACTGCGTCCCTCATTGAGCTGGTGCATCACCTGCTCTGGCGTGCCGGATCTAATGCGTTCGCCCTTGTTTATCAGTGAGATAGACAACTTAGCTGACTCGGTCTGGAGGACCTCTTGTAACTCGGCCAGCAGCGCTTCGCTGTCTGCGAACAGCACGATGTCGTCCACATAACGGGCATAGCCCACGCGGGGCAGGTTCATACCATCCTGCCCCGGTCGGACGTTGCGACGCATGAACCTGCGCGCCGCAGCATCCACCGGGAACAAGGCGATGGTACCAATATATGCAGATAGAACCGGACCCTGCGGAATCCCAATCGCATCCAGACTAGAGCCGACAGCTCTTGTATTTGGGGGCCGGTATTGGTGGCCAAAGAGGAAGTTACAAACCTTGTCGACCAGAGCCTCTGCGACCTCCTGCGTGCTAGCTGTTTCGCTCCGGCCAAGTAGTGGGCCGAAGATGCCCGCCCCGGTTCCCGTCAAAGCCCCTTTGATCGAGTCCAGTAGTGCATCGCGTACCACATAACGCTGAATGGAGTCGTAGTAGCGCTGGGCGTCCAGTCGAAGCACATGCACTCGACCGCCGATAGCGTGGCACTGCCTGCTCAAACTGCTCATGAAGTCGCGCCAACACTGCCCGTAGGGCCTGAACATGCCTTGGTCTGACGGGGTCTTGCTGCCCTCCAGCACATCCATATCTACTTGGTAGCCAAAACTCAATGTGGTCTCCTCCCCTTCTGCAGCGGGGAGGTCGTCAAACGGCCCAGTCACTTCGACTTTGCGGGTGGCAGAAAACCAGCGAACAGCAGGAATCCATTCCGAGAAGGTCTTGCCTTCGACACTCAGCAAGTCGTGCCGCTGCGTCAGCAGTTCATTCAGCAGCAACTGTTGCAAGTGCAAATCGGCCGGGTGTGGCATAACCTTGCGACGCGGGTCATCCAGTACCGTAGTATTAGCCGTAAGCTTGCGCGGCAGGTGGACTGCATCATATGGGGCGGCTTGGATCCAGCCACGCTCTGCCAATCGTTGTTGGGCAATGCGATCAAACAGGCGCGCACTCAAATCCAAAGTCAGCCAAGATTCTTCATCGCATGGGAGCTCGCCACGGCGCGATCCGTGATACGCCAAATTTCGGGCATGAGAGAGGCGCTCTTCCAAGCCCTGGAGAAACAACACGGAACTCCGATTCCGCTGTGTTCCTTCAACGGTACCCAGCAATTCACAAAGTTCGGTAGCCCAACTCTCTTCTGTAGCCTTCAGTCGCTGAATCACGCCCTGTAAAGGCCGCGAGCCACGAACCTGTCGAATAGTCGTCGCAGTCTTGTACACCGCCCGCTCCCGAGCACTGGAATTCAGTTCAGCCCAGCGTTCGTTCGGCAGTTCGGAGGCATCAATGTCTCCCAATTCGGATACCAGCAAGGCTGCCTCGGCCGGCCGATTGAAGTCCTGCAACCAGTCCGTTGCCTCCACTCGGCTCGAAAGCACTTTTAGACAAGTGTCCGGATCCTTGCCAAGCGGACGGTTGGTATAGCCATCAAGGCCAATCCAGCGCAGATCAACTCCGGACAAACCCAGCAGGCGTCGCACCAACCGATCCGTCCCTGCAAACCCAGCTTTATCGTTGTCGAGGAAGATGCTAAGTACAAACTCAGCCTTGCCCTGTGGCAGGCCATCAACGAAGTGCTTCAGCAGCTCTAACTGCCCATTGCTGAGTGAGGTGCCCATAAGCGCCACTGCGTTCAAGCCTAACGCCTGCAGGCGTAGGGCATCTAGGAAGCCCTCCACGAGATATAACGTTGCAGTGTCGCCGTCCCTCAGTTCCCCCGTTGCTGACGAAAAGGCACTCGGCGCATTGAACAGGTATTTGGCTTTTTGAAACCCTGGGCTTAACAAGTATTTGGGGACTCCTTCTGGCGGCACAGCCAGCAGTGCCCGTCCCGCGAAGCCAACCAGTTCCGGTCGCTTTGCGGCACCACCATAGATCGGGATCAAAACACGCCCGTCGTGGAAGTAGTCTTGGAACTGCAATTGGAATTGATCTGGAAAGCTAAGCTTGTACTGATCCGAATGGGATGCTTGTTGCAAGCGCTTAATCAGGCCGAGAGCAAGCAGGCCATCGATCAGCTCAACACGCTCGCCTGTGCTTCTCGACGCCAACTCTTGCACGAGAACCGAGTGAGGCACACAGCGCACCCCCTGGCGGTACAGGAAATCAGCCTCGAAGGCTCGCTCTTCGCACCAAGTCCGGAATCGTTGTGTATCGTGGTGCTCATCAAATATCCGAAGCGCGAATGCCTGTGCGCCTTCGATGGCGCCTTTGCGATCTGGCTGATTCTTTGGCTGTCGCCGGATGTCTTTGATGCCAAAGCTCTGCGAAAGCCATTGCACCGCCGGCAAGAAATCTACACTTTGGACTTGCTTAACTAAGTCGATCGCATGGCCGTGTGCGCCACACGCAAAACAATGAAAATGCTCGGGAGATCTGCTGTCCGCTGGAAAAAAACGCAGCGACGGTCGAGTGTCTTGGTGAAATGGGCAGATTGCACTGAGTTGGTTTCCCCGCCTCTCGGTCTCGATGCCGAGGCGCCGTACTACTTCATCTAAAGGCGACTTCGCAAGTACCTCACCAATGTCAAACCGATCCACGTTTCTTCCTCCCAATTTCTTCGACCTTGTGGGCATATCTTAACAAGCCGTCTGGATTGTCCCAGATTCAATACAACCTTGACCCCATCATGCCATAGTACTTTCATCAGAAAATACACCATTGCTAGAGCATTTTGAACGACTGTAACAGAGCATAAGCTGCTGCAATGGGTGACTGTTCCTTTCAGATTGCTGTCGTTGCTCCGTTGCAGTGACGAAGGGCTGCATCGGGTCGAGAGTGCGCGCTCCCAAATCAGAACTCCGCCTTTCGGCTATGGCGCAGGGGAAATGACCGGAATGTAGCCCTGAACGGACATTCAAGGCAGATGGAGTGGAAGACCTCTTCGGCCGAACTCCAGAAAATTTTGCCGGACGGCAGGCACGGCTTTGCCCCAAGAGGTCTACTGTATGAGGTACATGCAGGAACTGCAGAAGAAAAGTGACAACGTGCCTGCCACAGCCAAGGGAAACGGTCGCATCCACCAAGTGGAGCTAATTCCTCAGATTCTGTTCAACAACTTCGCAGAAAAGTCAGATTTTTTCAGGAACTCTGCGCCTCTTCAGCTACGTTACAAGCACACAAAAATGAAAAAAGCCTTACCTGGCAAGGCAGGAGGTTTTCACTAACTTTGCCTCCCTACAACTGTAGGGACTCATAGTTACTGAAAGTTCAGCACATAAAACTGAAAACTGCACCAAAACAGGGCAGATCACTGAGCGGCCCTGTTTTTTATCTGCTTGCAACAGATAGCCACCTCATTGATTTCAAAGAAAAAACCATGCCGATTGCGTGACCCCAACCAACGACATGGCATTGATGACTAATTTTTCATGACGACGTTGCGAAATAACAACAAAGCCCTATAAATCGCATTTTTTCGCGGATATTTAAGCAAGTCTTTCATGTGAACCAACAGATGCATTCAATAAATTACATTCCAATAGGTATCATTGAATCGCCCATCCTTTCCTAGATACCTCGTGAGCCTCACACTAGGCCCTACAAGGAGGTGTCATGAGCAGGCAGCGTTTCCCCGAAGAGTTCAAGATTGAAGCCGTTAAACAGGTTACCGAACGTGGCTATCCCGTCGCCGAAGTCGCCAGCCGTCTCGGCGTATCTGCCCAAAGCCTGTATCAATGACTGAAACGCTACGACCCCAAGCGCGCGAAACCGGCCGAATCTGCTGACAAGCAAGCTGAAATCCGCCGTCTCAAGGCAGAGCTGAAACGGATGACCGAGGAGCGCGACATCCTAAAAAAGGCCGCCGCATACTTTGCCAAGGAGTCCGGGTAAGGCATGCCTTCATCCGGACTCATGAGCAGCAGTTTCCTGTTCGACGTCTATGTCGCGTCATGTCTGTGCACCCCAGTGGCTACTACGCCTGGAAAGCTTCCCCGCATTCACTTCGCGCCAGCGAAGACCAGCGCTTGTTGGGGCAAATCAAACAGGCCTGGCTGGAGAGTGGTTGTATCTATGGCTACCGCAAGGTGCATGACGACCTGCAGGCATTGGGCGAACGCTGTGGTAAACATCATGTGGCACGTTTGATGAAACGGGAGGGCCTGCGCTCACAAACCGGCTATCACCGCCGTCCTGGGCATTACCGTGGCAGGCCCGCGGTGGTGGCGCCGAACCACCTGCAGCGCCAGTTCACCGTGGATACACCGAATAAAGCCTGGGTGACTGACATCACGTACATCCGCACGCATGAAGGATGGCTATATCTGGCCGTGGTGCTCGACCTGTTCTCGCGACAGGTGATTGGCTGGTCGATGCAATCACGCATCGATAGGGAACTGGTGCTGAATGCCTTGTTGATGGCGGTATGGCGACGTCAGCCCAAGCAGGAGGTGCTGGTGCATTCCGACCAAGGGAGTCAGTCCAGTAGTTACGACTGGCAGGACTTCCTGAAGGCCCATCTTACCTAGCAAGACGGGGCGCGTTCATATAAGAACCAAATATAAACCCCGGCTAACCGGGGCTATGGGGGAATCGGCATCTGCAGGCATACTTCTCGCACCGCTGACCACGCGAAGAAGTCGCTTGCGAACCGCTGTATCGGCACGAGCCAACCCCTGCTCGACGGCCGATCTGGCAACTTCTTCAATAATCTCACCCATGCCCCCCAACGCGGCAATCCGCACATTGCGGGCAGCCCCACCGCTAACGATATTGCCGGTTCGAACCCGAACCGGTTTGCACCATGAGTCTCTCATAACACCATCCTGATCGAATTCTTGACGTGGGTGACCGATACGCAGGTCATAAAGACAGTATGGGAATTGGTAATCGACAAGGGTAGGTCAAATTTTTCCCCCAATAGCGGGATAGCTGGAGTTGGAGTTAACACCACTCCATAGGCTCGTAGTCACAGGGCATTGAATGACCACTTGGTAGCAACAACCAGTCATTGTTCACTTGGTGTCTGAATGGCTGTTTTGGCCGGAGGCCGTGTGAAAACGTCTTCGTGTCTATGATGTTCCTAATGGCATGCCGAGGGTTGCGCAATGACACGGTTCGTTCAAGGAAAGAATAGGTCGCAGGCCGCACTTTTGCCAGTGCTGCTTGATGACTATGTCGGTGAAGACAACCCGGTGCGCATCGTGGATGCCTTTGTCGAGCAACTCGATCTGCGCGGGCTTGGCTTTGCCGGCGTCGATCCCAAAGCCACGGGGCGGCCGTCTTACCATCCAGCCATCTTGCTCAAGCTGTACATCTACGGTTACCTCAACCGGACTCCATCCAGTCGCCGCCTCGAACGGGAGGCTCTGCACAGCATTGAGCTGATGTGGCTACTGGGACGGCTTGCACCCGACTTTAAAACGCTTGCCGACTTTCGACGAGACAATGGCACCGGTATCTGCAATGTCTGCAAGCAGTTCGTTGTGCTGTGCTGGGAGCTGAAGCTATTCACGCACGCTGTCGTCGCCATTGATGGCAGCAAGTTCAAGGCGGTAAATGCTCACGACCGCAACTTCACGCGTGGCAAACTGGAGAAGCGGATGCAGGAAATTGATCACTGCATTGCGCGTTATCTCAGTGCACTGGAAACCGCAGATCGCCAGCCTTCAGAGATAGCGGAAGCGCGAACCACGCGAATTCAGCAAAAGATGGCCACTCTGAAAAAGAGCATGGAAAGACTGCAGCAGATCCAGGCGCAGTTAGAGCAAGAGCCCTCTGCGCAGATTTCTTTGACCGACCCAGACTCCCGCGCCATGGCAACCAGTACCAACCGTGGACTGGTGGGATATAACGTGCAGACCGCTGTCGATACCCGGCACCATCTCATCGTTACCCATGAAGTTACCAATAGCGGCA
This sequence comes from Vogesella indigofera, assembly GCF_003633895.1. Taxonomy (GTDB): domain Bacteria; phylum Pseudomonadota; class Gammaproteobacteria; order Burkholderiales; family Chromobacteriaceae; genus Vogesella; species Vogesella indigofera. The sequence goes on along the minus strand of NZ_RBID01000011.1, from coordinate 368,348 downwards.
GTGATCGCAGCCAACTGGCCAAAATGGCCATACAAGCGCAGTCGGCACTGGATGTCTTGGGCATGCAAGCCATTGCAGATCGTGGCTACTTTAAAGGCGAAGAAATTCAAAAGTGTGAAGAGGCCGGCATTACTGCGCTGGTATCAAAACCGATGACCTCTGGCGCGAAGGCCGAAGGGCGCTTCGACAAAGAGGACTTCGTGTTTGATCCGGTCGCTGGCGAATACGTCTGCCCGGCAGGCAGTCGCTTGAAATGGCGATTTGCCCGGATTAAGTCTGGCCTGCAGATCAATCGTTACTGGGGCTCAGACTGCCCGCGTTGCCCGATCAAAGAAAAGTGTACGCCAAGTGATTATCGACGTGTCAATCGATGGGAGCACGAAGCCACATTGGAAGCCATGCAAAGGCGACTGGATATCCAGCCTGGTGCGATGAAACTACGGCGGCAGACTGTGGAGCATCCCTTCGGGACATTGAAAGACTGGATGGGGGCGACGCACTTCCTGACACGTACCCCGGAACATGTCAGCACCGAGATGAGCTTGCACGTACTTGCCTACAACTTGAAGCGAGTCATGAAGATCATAGGATTTGCAGGGTTAATGGCGGCAGTAAAGGCCTGAAGGGAGCCTTTTACTCATCTAAATAGCCTTGTTCGCACTGAGACCGAACTGGATAACCCGGCAAGAGGTGGTGCGAACCACTTTGGCATTAACCGGTGCTGCGTTTCCACACAGCCTCGCCGATCTGCAGCCATGTCCACCATGGGGAGGGGGCCAATCGTCGACCGAAGCGGTCGGTTGCAGGCATGGGCACCTGACGTGTTTGAGGCTTGGAAAGGTAGCACTACGCACTGCCCCTGCTTATTTGTTAAACACAAACAGCCTACCCCCTCCCGCTCCAATAAAGCCATATGTCTTAAGCTGAAATGTAATTTCTTTGAGTAAAAAAAGCTGGTACACAGATCATGCTGTCCCCCTGCATACGGATCGGTAAGGTTGGCCGCAGATTATAAAAGCGGCAATAAAAAACCGCACCCGAAGAGGTGCGGTTTCATGAGCCAAATCAGTCCGGCTTACTTGTTCATGCGGCCGGCAATGCGCATGCGCAGTGCGTTCAGCTTGATGAAGCCGCCGGCGTCGGCCTGGTTGTAGGCACCGCCGTCGTCGTCGAAGGTTGCGATGTTCATGTCGAACAGCGAGTTGGTCTTCGAATCGCGGCTGACCACGATCACGTTGCCCTTGTACAGCTTCAGACGCACCCAGCCGTTGACGCTCTGCTGGGTGTAGTCGATCAGGGTCTGCAGCGCCTTGCGCTCCGGCGCCCACCAGTAGCCGTTGTAGATCATACTGGCGTAGCGTGGCATCAGGTCGTCCTTCAGGTGCGCCACTTCGCGGTCCAGGGTGATCGACTCGATGGCGCGGTGCGCCTTGAGGATGATGGTGCCGCCCGGGGTTTCGTAGCAGCCGCGCGACTTCATGCCGACGTAGCGGTTTTCCACCAGATCAAGACGGCCGATGCCGTGCTTGCCGCCCAGCTCGTTCAGCTTGGCCAGCACTTCGTGCGCCTTCAGGCGCACGCCGTTCAGCGCCACGATATCGCCGCGCTCGAATTCGACGTCCAGGTATTCCGGTGCATCCGGTGCCGCTTCCGGCGACACGCTCCAGCGCCACATCGATTCCTCGGCCTCGGCCGACGGGTTTTCCAGGTGACGGCCTTCGAAAGAGATGTGCAGCAGGTTGGCGTCCATCGAGTAAGGCGCGCCACCGTTCTTGTGCTTCATGTCGACCGGAATGCCGTTCTTCTCGGCGTAGGCCAGCAGTTTTTCGCGGGACAGCAGGTCCCACTCGCGCCACGGCGCGATCACTTTCACGTCCGGCTTCAGGCCGTAGTAGCCCAGCTCGAAACGCACCTGGTCGTTACCTTTGCCGGTCGCGCCGTGCGATACCGCGTCGGCACCGGTCAGGTTGGCGATCTCGATCTGGCGCTTGGCGATCAGCGGACGGGCGATGGAGGTACCCAGCAGGTACTCGCCTTCGTACACGGTGTTGGCACGGAACATCGGGAACACGAAGTCGCGCACGAATTCTTCGCGCAGGTCGTCGATGAAGATGTTTTCCGGCTTGATGCCGAACTGCAGCGCCTTCTGGCGTGCCGGTTCCAGTTCTTCGCCCTGGCCCAGGTCGGCGGTGAAGGTCACCACTTCGCACTGGTAGGTGTCTTGCAGCCACTTCAGGATCACCGAAGTATCGAGGCCGCCGGAATAGGCAAGTACGACTTTGTTGATATCAGACATCGTTTTCTCTTTCAGATACGCTTGGGTTGCCGCCGGATCAGTCGTCAATACGACCCAGCATCAAGTATTCAATCAGGGCTTTTTGTGCGTGCATGCGGTTTTCTGCCTCGTCCCATACTACGCTTTGCGGGCCGTCAATGACAGCAGCAGCCACCTCTTCGCCGCGGTGCGCCGGCAGGCAGTGCATGAACAGCGCGTCAGGGTTGGCCGCGGCCATCAGCTCGCTGGTGACCATGAAACCGTCAAATGCCTGGCGGCGCGCCTCGGCCTCGCCCTCGTAGCCCATGCTGGTGAACACGTCGGTGGTCACCAGATCGGCGCCGCGCGCGGCGGCCAGCGGGTCGTGCGACGCCGCGAAGCAGTCCGCGCCGTAGTCTTGGCCATCCAGCACCGTCAGCTCGTAACCGGCCGGGGTGGCGATCTGCAGCTTGAAACCCAGCAGCTTGGCCGCCTGCAGCCAGGTGCGGCTCATGTTGTTGCCATCGCCGATCCAGGCCACGGTTTTGCCGCGGATGTCACCACGGTGTTCAATATAGGTCAGGATGTCAGCCAGAATCTGGCACGGATGGTATTCGTTGGTCAGGCCGTTGATCACCGGCACGCGCGAGTTGGCGGCCAGCGTTTCCACCATGTTCTGCTCGAAGGTGCGGATCATGATGATGTCGCTCATGCGCGACAGCACGCGCGCGGTGTCTTCCACCGGTTCGCCGCGGCCGATCTGCGAGCTCTTGCCGTCGAGGAACATGGCGTGGCCGCCCAGCTGTGACATGCCGGCCTCGAACGACACGCGGGTGCGCGTGGAATTCTTCTCGAAAATCATGGTCATGACCTTGCCCAGCAGCGGACGGTACAGCTCGCCAGAGACATGTCGTCGCTTCAGAACCTGTGCTCGGTGGAAGATGTGCTGGCACTCTTCGGCTGTCAGGTCACTGAATTGTAAAAAATGTCTGGTTTTGGTCATGTTGAATTCCGGAAAAAATGAATGCCACGGCAGCGTGAAAACGTGGCGTTTTCATGCGCAGTGGCACATTACTACACGCAAACTGGCGTTGCCTGGCTCGGATTGTCGCAATATCTGCCCATGTACATTTCATGTTTTACAGAATTGCGACATGGTTATATGTATCCGAAATCCAATCTGGTGACAAGTCTGTGTGGCATTTACGCGCCAGCGTCCGCACGCAATTTTTCAAAAAAACCGATATGAATCATCGTGCTAGGCATTTTCCGGTGTTTAGCATAATCAACACGACGGCGCGGGCGCTCATTCCCGCGCCACTGCACTAGCCTGTCCCGGCAACGCCGCCAGTTCCGCCGCCGTCAGCACCCGCACCCGGTACTCGCCGCCCTCCTCGTCCAGACCATGCATCTCGATGCGCTTCTGCGTTTTCAACAGCCGCGCCAGATAGGCGATGATGCCATCGTCGATCACCTGCCCCGGCACCAGCACCGGAATGCCCGGCGGATAGGGCACGATCTGGTCGCAACAGACGCGACCGGTCAGCTGCGGATTGGCCCGCCCCTCGTCGTCGAACAGCGGCAGGCGTTCGCCCGTTTCATAGAAGGCATCGCGTGGCAGGCAGGCCAGGTGGGTAAAGCCGGGGATCTCCGGCATCCGCCCCAGTAGTCGCGGCGGGCGCTGCTCCTTGGCCAGTCGCAGCAGCGCATCGAACAGTCGCGACACCTTGCTGCGCGTGGTGCCCACCGTCAGCAACAGGGTGATGGTATTGAAGGTGGATTTCTCGAACTGGATGTTGAAGCGCTCGAACAGCGCGCGCTGCAACTCGTCGGCACTGTAGCCGGCTTGCGAGATGTCCACCGTCAGCTTGGTCGGGTCCAGCCGGATGCCGTCACCGCACACGCTCTGCGGCAGCAGGTCTTCCAGCTCCAGCACGCGGAAGGCGCCGGTGGAGTTGATCTTCTGCCGCAACTCCTGCGCCAGCTTCAGCGCGCGATCGAGCAGGCGGAAGCCCTCTGTCACCGCCTGCTTGCGCGCTACGTCGAGACTGGCGATCAGGTTGTACTGCGGGCTGGTCGAGGCGTGCATATTGAAGTTTTCGCGGAACAGGTGCTCGTCGAAAGCCGGGTCGTTGACGTGGATCATGCTCGCCTGCGAGAACGCCGACAGCACCTTGTGCGTGCTTTGCGTGACATAGTCGGCGCCGGATTCCAGCGCCGTTGGCCGCAGCGCGTGGTGAAACCGGGCGTGACCGTACCAGGCCTCGTCGACCACCACCTTGATGCCGGCGGCGTGAGCGGCGGCGATGATGGGCGGCAGGTCGTAGCGCAGGCCGTCGTAGGTGCAGGAGGTCAGGATTAGCACCCGCGCGTCAGGGTTGGTCGCAATGGCGTCGAAAATTACCGTTTTGGGCACCGGCCCGAAAATGCCGTAGTGGCGGTTGACCGAGGAGTCGAGATACAGCGGCAGCGCGCCGGACAGGATCACGCCGTGGTGCACCGATTTGTGACAGTTGCGGTCCAGCAGCAGCTTGTCGCCCGGCGCCAATAGCGTCTGGAAAATCACCTTGTTGGAGGTGGAGGTGCCGTTGGTGGCGAAATAGGTCTTGCGCGCGCCAAACGCCTTTGCGGCCAACGTTTGCGCGTCGGCGATCACCCCGGTCGGGTGCAGCAGCGAATCCAGCATCGGCACCGACACCGACAGGTCGGCGCGCAGCATTTCCTCGCCGACGAAATCGTAGAAATCGCCGACCCACGGGCTGTTCTTGAACGAGTCGCCGCCGGAGTGGCCTGGGGTATGCCACGAGTCCTTGGCCATGCTGACGTACAGCTTGAGGCGGTCGTAGAACGGCGTCGCCGACTTCTCCGCCAGCTCGGCGGCAAGAATGCGGAACCAGCCGTGAAAATCCTGCTCGTCGCGGTAGAAGTAACCATCCACCGCGTGGCTGGCCAGCGTCTCCATCAGCACCTTCTCGTCGTCGTCCTGCAGCAGGATGTACAGCGACAACTCCGGCCGTAGCGCGGAAATCTGGTTGGCCAGCTCCACCGCCGGCTGCGTCAGCCCCTGCTCCTTCATACCCTTGTCCAGCAGCACGAACTGCAATTCGCCGTCGTGCGCCACCTGCGCCAGCGCATCGCTGCTGCGGGCAACGCTGGCGAAACACAGGCCCAGCGAATTGTGCAGTTTGGCGGCGGCGGCGTTCAGCCCCGCCAGCACGCTGGCCTGCCAGCGGGCGTCGTTGCTGACGATCAGAACCCGGCTTACTGGTGTCATGGTTTCCTCCTGCGGCGCAGGCCGTGTTCCCAGTCTAGCTGCCCCGATGACAAGCTGCTAAGCGGCGTGCAGCAGTGATGCCAGACGACCACGCCGGCGACGCGGCAAAGCAGGCGGGCGGCCAATCCGCTACAATGCGCGGATGCTGACCGACGCCGAAAAAGATTCCCTGCGCGAGTACTATCGCGCCATTGCCGACAACCTGCCGGGCTTCCGCCCGCGCGCCGCCCAGCGACAAATGCTGGCCACCGTCGCCAACGCCTTTGGCAGCACCCTGAGCAAGGCCGAGGACAGCGACGACGCGCCGGAGCGCAACGGCGAGAGCATCGCCGTGATCGAAGGCCCGACCGGCGTCGGCAAGAGCCTGGCCTACCTGCTGGCCGGCGGCGTGATGGCCAAGTCGCGCGGCAAGAAGCTGGTGGTCACCAGCGCCACCATCGCGCTGCAGGAACAGCTGGTCAACCGCGACCTGCCGTTCGCCATCGAAAAAAGCGGCCTGCCGGCCACCTTTGCACTGGCCAAGGGCCGCGGCCGTTACCTGTGCCCGTACCGCCTGTACCAGCTCACCGCCGACAACGCGCAGGGCGAGCTGATCGCGCAGGACCCGGCGCTGGCGCTGTGGGAGCGCAAGCCCGAACAGGGCGAGATCGAGGCGCTGCGTCAGCTGGCCGACGCCTTCTACTACCGCAAGTGGAACGGCGACCGCGACAGCTGGCCGGAAATGATCAATGACGAGCTGTGGCGCCGTGTCACCAACGACCGCCACGGCTGCCTGAAAGCCGGCTGCCCCAACCGTCCGGAGTGCCCGTTTTATCTGGCGCGCGAAACGCTGGAAACCGTCGACATCGTGGTCGCCAACCACGACCTGATGCTAGCCGACGTGGCGATGGGCGGCGGCGTGATCCTGCCGGCGCCGGAAAACAGCTTCTACTGCATCGACGAGGCGCACCACCTCGCCAAGAAGGCCGTCAACCAGTTCGCCGCCGAACACAGCCTGGCGCAGGCGATGGCGTGGCTGGACAAGATCACACCGCTGGCGACCCGCGTCGAAAGCCTGATCGACAAGCCGGAGCTGGCCAGCAACGCCTGCGAGGCGGCAGCGGCCTGCATGGAAAGCCTCACCGAATGGCTGTGGCTGCTGCAGACCGAGCCGTCGCTGGAAGCCAGCAGCGACAATCTGGAGCCGTCGTGGCTGGTCGAGGACGGCGTGCTGCCGGAGTCGATGAAGATTCCTGCGGCCAACATGGCGCTGTCGGCGCGCATGCTGTACAAGAACCTGACCGGCATGAGTGACGGTCTGGCCCAGCTGCGCAAGGACAAGCAGCAGGAGACGCTGCTGATCGACAAGACCAGCTCCGACGTCGGCTTCATGGTCGGCAAGTGCGAACAGCTGATGGCTCTGTGGGACCTGTTCGAGAAGGAGCCGGAAGAAAACGCGCCGCCGATCGCCAAGTGGGTGACCCGCCGCGCCGACGGCAAGGGCGACTACCTGTTCTCCGCCTCGCCGGTAAGCGCAGCCGGCAGCCTCGCCGCCACACTGTGGCGCCGTGCCGCCGGTGCGGTGCTGACCTCGGCCACGCTGCGCTCGCTGGGCAGCTTCGATCTGCTGCTGTCGCAGACCGGCCTCAAGTGGCTGGAGCAGGTTCAGACCGTGGCGCTGGATTCGCCGTTCAACTTCAGCGAACAGGGCGAGCTATACGTGCCGCCACTGCTCAGCACCCCGAAAGACCCAGCCGGTCACACCCGCGAAATCATCGACTGGCTACCCAAGCTGGTCGACCCCAACGAGGCGGTCGGCACGCTGGTGCTATTCACCTCGCGCAAGCAAATGCAGGAAGTGGCGGAAGGGCTTGCGGCCAACCTGCGCGAACGGGTGCAGATGCAGGGCGAGCTGCCCAAGGCAGTGCTGCTGCAGAACCACCGCGACGCACTGCAGGCCGGCCGCGCCAGCGTGCTGTTCGGGCTGGACTCGTTCTCCGAGGGGCTGGATCTGCCGGGCGAAGCCTGCGTGCACGTCATCATCGCCAAACTGCCGTTCGCGATGCCGGATGATCCGGTCGGCCGCACCCTGTCGCGCTGGATCGAAAAACGCGGCGGCAACCCGTTCGTGGAGCTGACGGTGCCGGAGGCGTCGATCAAGCTGATCCAGGCCGTCGGCCGCCTGATCCGTACCGAACAGGACTATGGCCGCGTCACCATTCTTGACACCCGCATCGTGCGCCAGAACTATGGCAAACGCCTGCTGGCCGCCCTGCCACCATTCCGCCGGATTTGATATTGGGGAAAGCCGCCATCCTGCCGCCACCGCGCAGGATGATGCCCACCCGGTTTTACGGTAGAATGGAGGGTAAACCCGAACCGTGACTGACATCGCAGAACAGTTTGCTCTGCCACATAACAATTCAGCACAGGGCAAGAGACCACACCCACTCAAAAGAACGCGCCCGGTTAAGCCATGATCTGTAATCCATACGAAATCGTTATCCAAGGCCTGACATCCGAAGGCCGCACGTTCCGTCCCAGCGACTGGGCCGAACGTCTCGCCGGCATCCTCTCGTCGTTTGGCGACGACCAGAAGCTGGCCTATCACCAGTTTGTACGCCCGATGATGCTGGACAACGTCCGCTGCGTCGCAGTGGACAAGAAGCTGGAAAAAAACCAGCCGCAGGTATTCCGCTTCCTGATGGATTTTGCCAAGGACAACGATCTGCGCATCGTGGATTGCCGCACCCTGATCGACGAAATCTACCCGAACCAGTTTCTGGCCTGACATGCTGGCAGCACGCAGGCAGACGGCGCGGGTCGTCCGCTAACGTGATGTTTGCTATCATGACGGCTTGAACCCATCAAGCGATGAACGCATGTCCACACTGATCAAAAGCCAGCAAGATATCGAAAAAATGCGCGTTGCCGGACGGCTCGCCGCGGAAGTGCTCGACTACATTACGCCCTTCGTCAAACCCGGCGTCACCACCAACGAACTGAACCAGCTCTGCCACGACTACATGGTCAATGTGCAGGGCACCATCCCGGCGCCGCTGAACTACGCACCGGATGGCGGCATTCCGTATCCGAAATCGATCTGCACCTCGATCAACCACGTGATCTGCCACGGCATCCCCGACGACAAACCACTGAAAAGCGGCGACATCCTCAACATGGACATCACCGTGATCAAGGACGGCTACCACGGCGACAACAGCCGCATGTACTACGTCGGCCAGGTCAGCGACTTTGCGCGCCGCCTGTGCAAGGTCACCTACGAGTGCATGTGGAAGGGTATCGAGAAGGTCAAGCCGGGCGCTCGTCTCGGTGACATCGGCAACGCCATCCAGCGCCATGCCGAAGGCGCCGGCTACAGCGTGGTACAGGAATTCTGTGGTCATGGCATCGGCACCAAGTTCCACGAAGAGCCACAAGTGCTGCACTACGGCCAGCCGGGTACCGGCATGGAACTGAAGGCCGGCATGATCTTCACCATCGAGCCGATGATCAACCAGGGCAAGCGCCACCTGCGCCTGCTGGCCGATGGCTGGACCGTGGTCACCAAGGACCGCAGCCTGTCGGCGCAGTGGGAACACACCGTGCTGGTCACCGAAACCGGCTACGAAATCATGACCACCTCCGACGGCACCCCGCCGAAACCGGTGTGGAAATAAACTGCAGCAGCGTTAACGAGGCCGGACTGAATGTCCGGCCTTTTGCGTGAATATGCACATTCCCGCCAAAAAGCGGCCAGTCCCCCTTTTCTTCCGCCACTAAGCAGGCACAATGCCCTGCAGCCGGCGCGCCCAGAGCACGCCCCCTCCCCACCTCCCAAGCTAGTGCGTTGAATGTGCTGACCCTCGTCATGGCCATCGATCTGGCCGAAGCAGTCGAATTTGCCGACCTGATGCGCGCCAGCGGCGAGCATGCCCGCGAGCACGGCGCGCGGCAGACCCTTGCCGCCGCCGAGACCCTGCTGCGCGAGCTGCATGCCACACTAACCGGCAACAGCACGTCCCTGCTGCCGGCACAGCGGGCCCAGGCCGACAGCCTGCTGCCGGCCCTGCTGGAACTGGCCCGCCGTCTGGATGCTTCGCAGCCGCAGCAGGCATTGTTCGCCATGGTGCTGGCCCAGGCGCTTGCCACCAGCCTGCTGCACCAGGCAAAACGGGGACTGCAGCAGGAAGCGGGCCGCAGCGGCTTTTTCAGCAGCAACAAAAGTAAGATCGACGCCTGCGCCGATTGCCTCGCCTGTGCCATCGAGGTGCTGCGCACCCATGCGCTCGGCTACAGCAGCCTGCCACCCGGTTTCTGGCAGGATTGCCACCGCCTGTACCGCTACCTGCTGGATGGCGGCTGGGAAAGCAAAACTGCCGCCGGCAAGAACGATACCCTCGGCGCACTGTACCGCCAGCTGCTGCTGTTCGGCGTCACCGCCAGCAACCGGCTGGATCCGGCGCGCATCGAGTGCCTGGTGCGGCTGGCCCGCGAAGGCGGCAAGCATGCCCAGCTGCTGCCGCTGGCATCGGCAGTGGACGGCAACGGCTTCATCGTCGACCTGGAGCGCGATGCCGCGCCGCGTCACAGCAGCATCCGCGGCAAACCGGGGCAGGAGCATGCCCAGCTGCTGCTCGGCGTGCACCGCGTGCTGCAGAGCTGGGAAGAAAAAAGCCAGGCCACCCCGCAACTGGATGCCGCGGCACAGCTGGAGCAGCAGCTGATCCTGAAACTGCGCCAGGAACTGGTCTATCCGCCGCAGCGGCGCTACCTGCGCCTGCACAGCAAGAGCGAAGAGTTCGTGCAGCTGCACGCCACCCTCGACCACTGCTGGCAGGCACTGCAAGCCGACAGCGACGATACACCACCGCCAGTGGCGCAGATGCAGGTGTGCAATATGAGCGCCAGCGGCTACCTGCTGCGCGGCCAACTGCCGACCATGCCACTGCGCAGTGGCGAACTGGTGCTGATCCGCCGTCCCGGCCGTGACCCTTTCCTCGGCGTGGTGCGCTGGATCAACCGCCACAGCCCGTGCGGCGACACCGAATGCGGCATCGAGATCGTCGGCAAGAACCCGGAAGCGATCCAGGTGAAGCCGGTGGTCACCTACGCCACCGAACAGGTGCAAAACGCGATCCGGCTGGCTGCCAATGCCCGCCTCAACCCGCAGGACGTGCTGGTGATGTACGGCAAGCCGTACCAGGCGCTGCGCCAGTTCGAGATCCACCAGCCGCAGGGCGTGCTGCCGGTCAAGGCCACCCGCCTACTGCTGCAGACCGCCTACTACCAGCTGATCAACGTCCGCGCCGAACGTCACTGAGCCATTCCGGCGGCAAGGCCTTGCCGCTTTCGGCGCAGCGTTTGCATAAAACCCTTGAGCAGCAATGGGGATTTTACTAGTCTGTAGCTCTCCAACTGTCGCCCAGAGCGCCCCATGGCCACCCTCCGCTTCCACCCCGCCCTGCTGCATACCCTGCGCCGCTACGACAAGGCCACCTTGCGCCAGGACCTGATGGCCGGCATTACCGTCGGCATCGTCGCGCTGCCGCTGGCGATGGCGTTTGCCATTGCCAGCGGCGTGCCACCACAGGCCGGCATCTTTACCGCCGTCATCGCCGGCTTCCTGACCTCGCTACTGGGTGGCAGCAAGACCTCGGTCAGCGGCCCGACCGGTGCCTTCATCGTCATCATCTACGGCATCGTGGTCAAATACGGCATCGCTAACCTGATCATCTGCACCTTCATGGCCGGGGCGATGCTGGTGCTGATGGGGCTGCTGCGGCTGGGGCAGGTGATCAAGTTCTTCCCGATGCCGCTGATTACCGGCTTCACCAACGGCATCGCGGTGCTGATCCTGCTCACCCAGCTGAAGGATTTCTTCGGTCTGCCGATCGGCAGCATGCCCAGCGGCTTTTTCGCCGTCGTCGACCTCCTGCGCCACACCATCAATCAGTTCGACCCGCTGACGCTGGCCGTCTCCGCCGCCTCACTGCTGCTGATCCTGCTGTGGCCGAAATCACTGAACCGGACGCTGCCGGGGCCGTTCGTGGCGCTGGTGCTGGCCACACTGACCGTCAGCCTGTTCTCGCTGCCGCTGGCCACCATCGGCAGCAAGTTCGGCGGCATTCCGCAAGGGCTACCCGAGCTGCACGGCCTGGCCTTCGACCCGGAACACCTGTCCGACCTGCTGGCCCCGGCCTTCACCATCGCGCTGCTCGGCGCCATTGAGTCGCTGCTGTGTGCCGTGGTCGCCGACAACCTGACCGGTGACAAGCACGACGCCAACCAGGAGCTGATCGCGCAGGGCATCGCCAACATGGTGGTGCCGTTCTTCGGCGGCATTCCCGCCACCGGCGCCATCGCCCGCACCGCCACCAACATCAACAACGGCGGCAAGACGCCGGTGTCCGGCATCGTGCATGCGCTGTTCCTGCTGCTGGTGATCCTGATCGCGGCGCCGCTGGCGGCCTACATCCCGCTGGCGGTGCTGGCCGCCATCCTGATCGCGGTCGCCATCAAGATGGGCGACTGGGACATCCGCAAGGCGGCACAGTTTCCGAAGCGCGACACGCTGGTGCTGGTGGTGACCTTCGCGCTGACGGTCATCTTCGACCTCACCATCGCGGTGCAGATCGGGCTGATGATGGCGGCGGTGTTCTTCATCCAGCGCATGGCCGGCAGCACCAGCGTGCAGGAGCTGAAAGCCGAACATCAGCAGCTGTACGAACGCCACTCCATCGCCGGCAAGCACATCCCCGACGGCTGCATCGCCTACCGCATCGAGGGCGCGTTATTCTTCGGCGCCACCGACCGCATCGAGGCCATCGCCAACGCCCATCCCGAGGCGCGGGTGATCATCCTGCAACTGCACCGGCTGGTGATGCTGGACACCACCGGCCTGCTGGCGCTGTCGGCGCTGAACCGGCACCTGAAGGCGCAGGGGCGCACCCTGATCCTGTGCGGCGCCGGCACCGAGGTGATGCAGATGCTGAAACAGGCGCGTCTCGCCCGCGAGATGGGCAACCGCAACATCCAGCCCGATCTGACCACCGCGCTGCAGCACGCGGAAGAAGTGCTCACCGCCGGCGTGGTGTGGGCCTGAGCCTACCGCGATGGCTTAATGACTCACCGTATGCCGAGCGCCTTGCGGCGCGGACGCGAAAAAGGGCAGCCAGCCGGCTGCCCTTGTCGCATACCGCGAACGGGTTAACCCCGTCCCGACTCAGCAGGCCTCGCCCACCGCCGGCCCGGCCAGCGCATCCTTGGGCATGCTCAGCTGCATCACCGCCGCGCGCGCCTGCGCGAAGCTGTCGGTAGCCAGCAGCGCCTGCCAGTCCGCCTGCGCGCCCCGCCCGGCCATTTTCTGCAACCGTGCGGCCAACCCTGGCAGCTGCGGATCGGCCAGCTCGGCCAGCAGCTGGTCGGCCAGATCGGGACGGTTGCACACCAGCGCCATGTCGCAGCCGGCGTCGAAGGCGGCACGGGCACGCTCGACGATATTGCCGACCCCGGCGGCGCCTTCCATGGTCAGGTCGTCGGAGAAGATCACGCCATCGAAGCCCAGCTCGCCGCGCAGGATGTCCTGCAACCAGACTTTGGAAAAACCAGCCGGCTGCGCATCCACCGCCGGATAGACCACGTGCGCCGGCATCACCGAGGCCATGCCTGCCGCCGCCAGCTGCGCAAACGGTTGCAGATCGTCGGCCTGCAGTTGCGCCAGCGAGCGCTCATCAACCGGGATCACGTGATGACTGTCGCCCTCGACGAAACCGTGACCGGGGAAATGCTTGCCGCAGGTGGCCATGCCACCGCCGGCCAGGCCCTGCTGCAACGCCAGCGCCAGCGCGGCCACCACTTGCGGGTCACGGTGGAAGCTGCGGTTGCCGATCACCGCGCACTGCCCCCAGTCCAGATCCAGCACCGGGGTGAAGCTGAGGTCGATGCCGCAGGCACGCAGCTCGGCGGCCAGCACGTAGCCGACCTGGCGCGTCAACTCCGCCGCCTTGTCGGCGTTGACATCCCACGCCTCGCCCAGCCCCCGCATCGGCGGCAGGCGGGTGAAACCGTCGATGAAGCGCTGCACGCGGCCGCCTTCGTGATCGACGGCGATCAGCAGCTGCGGTTCGCGCAGCGCGCGGATCTCGGCGGTCAGCGCCTTGAGCTGCTCGATGTTCTGGAAATTGCGACGGAACAGGATCACGCCGCCGACCAGCGGGTGGCACAGCCGCTCGCGCTCGGCAGCGGTCAGGGTAAAGGCCGCGACGTCGATCATCACCGGGCCGCGAGGCAATTGCAGGGGAAGCTTGTTCATGAAGTAGACGCCATCAAGGGTTGGCCGCAAGCGCGCTTTCGCAGACCACGAAAGCGAACGCGTGTTGTTGTTCATCGCTGATCGACAGGTGCACCGCGCAGATGCCACGCTGGTGCAGGAAAGCCTGCAGCGGATCGGAAAAGGCAAACATCGGCTTGCCCAGCGCATCGTGCACCACGGCAATCGCGGTCAGCAGCACCGGCGCGCGCACGCCGGTACCCAGCGCCTTGCCCAGCGCTTCCTTGGCGGCGAAGCGCTTGGCGAGAAAGCGCGCCGGCTGTTTCGCCTGCGCCAGTTCGGCCCGCTCGGACTCGGCCAGCAAACGTTGGCCGCAACGCAGACCATGCCGTGCCAGCAGCGCATCGAAGCGCTCGATGCGCGCCATGTCGGTGCCGATGCCGTAAATCATTACAGACCCTGACGACCTTCGATCATCAAGGCCTTCATCTGGCGCACCGCCTCAGCAAAGCCGACAAACAGCGCGTGGCTGACCAGCGCGTGACCGATGTTCAGCTCGGCGATCTCCGCAATCGCAGCGATCGGTTTCACGTTGTGGTAGTTGAGGCCGTGACCGGCGTTGACCACCATGCCGAGATGGCTGCCGAATACCGCCGCCTCGCGGATGCGTGCCAGCTCGGCCTGCTGCTCGTCATGCTTGAAATCGGCGTGGGCGTAGGCGCCGGTGTGCAGCTCGATGACACGGGCACCGGCATCGAACGCGGCCTGGATCTGCTCGCGGTCAGGATCGATGAAGATCGACACCCGGCTGCCGGCAGCCGTCAGCTGGCGGGTGAAGTCGCGCACCTGGTCAAAGTAGCGGATCACGTCGAGGCCGCCCTCGGTGGTCACTTCCTCGCGCTTTTCCGGCACCAGGCACACGTCTTCCGGCTGCACGCGCAGCGCGTTGGCCAGCATCTCGTCGGTCAGCGCCATTTCCAGGTTCATGCGTGTCTTGATCACGCGGCGCATGGTGTCGACATCATGGTCCTGGATATGGCGACGGTCTTCACGCAGATGCAGCGTGATCAGGTCGGCACCGCTGGATTCGGCCACCAGCGCCGCTTCGATCGGGCTGGGGAAACGGGTACCGCGCGCCTGGCGCAGCGTCGCCACATGATCGATGTTCACACCTAGCAAAATCATTCTGTATCTCCGGCAAGGCGCGCCGTCAGTCGGACAGCGCGTAGAGGGTCGTCAGCAATTCGCGCGAAGCCAACGGCTCCGGGCCCAGCAATTCATCCAGCAACAGCCGCAACAGCAGGCGCGCTTCACGCCGGGTTTGCGGCTGCTCGAAATCGGCGGCGGCCAGCGCCACCAAGGTGGCACCGCTGACGTTGGCCGCACCGCGTGGCGCCTGTTCGCCGTCGGTCAGCTCCGGCGCGGCGCCGAAGCGGCACAGGTAGCGCGCCTGCGGTGCGATGGCCTGCGCCAGATGATCCTGCGTCAGCGCCGGCGCGTAGCCCAGCTCTTCCAGCAGCGCCAGCTCGAAGCGGCGCAGCACGGTGGCGGTCAGCGCATGATCGACCAGGCTGCGCACCGCGCGATCGTACAGCTTGAACAGCGCCGGCGACGGGTCGTCGCGCGCCGCCAGGCGCAGCACCAGCTCGTTGAGATAGAAACCGGTCACCAGCCGCGCACCGGCAAACTGCGGTACGCCACCGCGCCAGTCGGCGGTGTGCAGGGTGCGCAATTCACCCTTGCCGAACCAAGCCAGCTGTAAAGGCTGGAACGGCAGCAACAGCCCGCGCAAGTCGGAACGCGGCCGCCGCGCACCGCGCGCCACCAGCGTGAAACGGCCGTAATCGCGGGTCAGCACTTCCACCAGCAGACTGGTCTCGCGGTAGGGCTGAGTATGCAGCACGTAGGCCGGCTGGCGATCAACCCTGCTCTGCTGCATCCGTCCCTGCCTGCGGCTTGCGCCAGCTGTGCACGCGGCCAACCTGCGCCACGCGCAGCTCGAAGCCGGCGTACCACTGCACAAAACCCTGCCGCTGCGCCAGCTGGTGCTCGCTATTGGCCTTCCACGCCGCGATGGCCGCCTCGCTGTCCCAGTACGACACGGTGATGCCGAAACCGTCGGCATCGCGCACGCTTTCCACGCCGAGAAAGCCGGGCTGCTCGGCCGCCAGCTCGACCATGCGCTCGCCCATGTCGGCGTAGCCCTGTTCGACAGCGCTGCGCTGGCTGCTAAAAATCACCGCCCAGTAGGGCGGTGTCGGGGTACGGGCAAACATGCGGCCAACCTTTGCTCAGTCTCAGTTCAGGCCGAAATCGCGCAGGAAGCGCACGTCGTCGGCCCAGCCGGATTTCACCTTCACCCACACCTCGAGGAACACCTTGCAGTCAAACAGCTGCTCCATGTCGAGACGGGCCTCGGTGGAAATCTTCTTCAGTTTCTCGCCACCACGGCCGATCACGATCGGCTTCTGCCCTTCCTTGTCCACCAGAATGGCGACGTGGATGCGGAACATGTGACCGTCGACCTCGAACGCCTCGACTTCCACGTTCATCTCGTACGGCAGCTCTTCACCCAGGTAGCGGAACAGCTTCTCGCGCACGATCTCGGCGGCGAGGAAGCGCTGGCTCTTGTCGGTGATCATGTCTTCCGGGTACAGCGGCACCGAGGCCGGCAGGTGCGGGCGCACCTTGTCCAGCAGCTCGGCCAGGCGCTGGCCGTGCTTGGCACTGACCACTTCGGCATCGGCAAACTCGAACTCCTCGCGCACCTGCTGGATGAAGGCGTTCAGCATCAGGCTGTCCTTGGCCTTGTCGACCTTGTTCAGCACCAAGATCACCGGCGTGTTCTTCGGCAGCAACGCCATCACCTCGCGGTCGGCATTGGACAGCCGCATCGCCTCCAGCACGAACAGCACGCAATCGACGCTGCCCAGGGTGTCCTTCACCGACTGGTTCAGCGTGGCATTGAGCGCGCCCTTGTGAAAGGTCTGGAAGCCGGGGGTATCGACGAACACGAACTGCGCATTCGGCTCGGTATGGATGCCGTTGACGCGGTGGCGCGTGGTCTGCGCCTTTTTCGAGGTAATGCTGATCTTCTGGCCGATGAGATGGTTCATCAGCGTGGATTTGCCCACATTGGGGCGGCCAACGATGGCGACAAAGCCACAGCGGAAATCGGTATCGGTCATGGCTTATTTCTTGCCTGCGGCAAAGTGTTGTTCAAGCAGCAGCAGCGCAGCGTCGGCCGCCTGCTGCTCTGCCCCGCGACGGCTGATGCCGTCACCGGTGGTAATGATGCTCAGCTCGGCCAGATCGCACTGCACGCGGAAGCTCTGCTCGTGCGCTTCGCCGCTCTGCGACAGGATGCTGTAGCGCGGCAGCGACAAGCGGCGCGCCTGCAGCGCCTCCTGCAGCCGTGTCTTGGCATCCTTGGCATGCTTGCTGGGGTCGATGGCGACCACGCGCTCCTGGTACAGGCGGCGCACTACACGCTCCGCCGCCATGAAGTCGGTATCGAAGCTGATCGCGGCAAAGATAGCCTCCACCGCATCGGCCAGGATCGACGGCCGGTTGAAACCGCCGCTCTTCAGCTCGCCCTCGCCCAGGTACAGGTAGTCGCCCAGCTTCAGCTGCTGCGCGATCTCGGCCAGCGTGCTCTGGTTCACCAGGTTGGCCCGCAAGCGCGACAGCTCGCCCTCCGACAGTTTCGGAAAGTGATCGAACAGCATCTTGGCGACGGTGTAGTTGAGAATGCTGTCGCCAACGAACTCGAAACGTTCGTTGTTCGGCGCGCCAAAGCTGCGATGGGTTACCGCCTGACGCAGCAATTCGAAGCGGCTAAAAGAATAATCCAGCGCCGTACACAGGCGCCGGAAACGTTGATCAGACTGATTCACTATGTTTAGGGATTCGATTCCAGGACAGGGGTACCTGCCTCATGTTCAAAAGAAAGGATCAGGCCGAGATGGTCGACCAGGGGCACTTCGCGGCGATAACGCACGCCGATGCCGACCGCGGTCGGTGTCGTCAGGATCAGCAGGTCTTCCGGCTTGATCGAGACAATGCCGTGCACCGTGGTGCGATCCCTGAATTCGCGGCGCAATTCACCTTCGGTTTTACCCGGGGTCACCACCATTTCGTCGATCGTCTTCTTGATCGCAAAATATTCGGTATACACCGGCAGCAGCTTGAAGAAGGCCAGCAACACCACCGACAACACGATGGCCAGCGCCAGCACCACCAACAGGGAAAAACCACGTTGCTGCTTCATATCATGCTCCTGCACCCGGATTAATGGATGGATTTGCCAATACGCGAGAAATCACCAAGGTTCAGCCAGATCAGGAACGCCTTGCCCACCAGCAAGCGGTCCTCGACAAAGCCCCAGTAGCGGCTGTCTTCGCTGTTGTCGCGGTTGTCACCCATCATGAAATAGTGTCCCTGCGGCACCTTGCAGCTGAAGCCGTCATCACGGTATTCGCAATTTTCGCGCAGCGCGAAGGAACGCACACCGGCCGGGTTATAAACCGGCGCCTCCGGAATGACCAGCGTATCGTAGCTGACCTTGCCCAGGGTTTCGGTATAGCGCTGGTTCTGCACCAACATCAAGCCCTGTTCCAGGTAGCTGTGCTCGCCGACGCTCAGGCGCGGCAGCGGCTTGCCGTTCACCGACAGCTGCTTGTTGCGATATTCCACCGTGTCACCCGGCAAACCGATGGCGCGCTTGATGAAGCTGACCTTCTCGTTTTCAGGATAGGTAAACACCACCACGTCGCCATGCTCGACCGTGCCGACCGGCACAAACACCTTGTTCAGCACCGGCACGCGCAGGCCGTAGCCGAACTTGTTGACCAGGATGAAGTCACCGACCACCAGTCCCGGGCGCATCGAGCTGGAAGGGATCTGGAACGGCTCCACCACGAAGGCACGCAGCAGGAACACCACCGCGATCACCGGGAAGAAGCCGCGCGGGAAGTCGATGTAGTGCGGCACCACCACGCCCGGCTGCCGGCGCTTGGCCAGCACCAGCTTGTCGAACAGCCACACGCCACCGGTCACCACCACCACCAGCAACATCACCGCGGTGAAGCTCATGTGGTCGGAGAGCAGGCCGAAAGCCCCGCCCAGAATCGCCAGATATCCCCACTCGATGGATGAAGCGTGGGTACCGTCATCACGCTTGCCGCCAAACGCGATCAGCATCACGCCAACCGCCAGCAGCACCATCCATACCCAGAACAGGTTTGCCCCCATTTATTTGTCCCCAACTTGCAAGATCGCGAGGAAGGCTTCCTGTGGAATCTCCACGTTGCCGACCTGCTTCATCCGCTTCTTACCGGCCTTCTGCTTTTCCAGCAGCTTTTTCTTACGGGTAATGTCGCCACCGTAGCACTTGGCCAGCACGTTTTTGCGCAGCGCCTTCACCGTTTCACGGGAGATGATGTGGCCGCCGATGGCCGCCTGCACCGCGATGTCGAACATCTGGCGCGGAATCAGCTCACGCATCTTCGACACCAGCTCGCGACCGCGGTACACGCTGGTGGCGCGATGCACGATCAGGCTCAGTGCATCGACTTTTTCGCTGTTGACCAGTACATCCAGCTTCACCAGATCGGAGGCCTGGAATTCCTTGAACTCGTAGTCCAGCGAGGCATAGCCGCGACTGGTGGACTTCAGCTTGTCGAAGAAGTCCATCACCACTTCGTTCATCGGCAGATCATAGGTCAGCATCACCTGACGGCCCATGTACTGCATATTGCGCTGCACGCCGCGCTTCTGGTTGCACAGCGTCATCACCGAGCCGACATAATCCTGTGGCACCAGAATGGTGGCAGTGATGATCGGCTCGCGCAGTTCTTCGTACTTGCCCGCTTCCGGCATCTTCGACGGGTTGGACACCTCGCTGATGGTGCCGTCCTTCATCACCACTTCGTAGATCACCGTCGGCGCGGTGGTGATCAGGTCCATGTCGAACTCGCGTTCGAGACGTTCCTGCACGATTTCCAGGTGCAACAGGCCGAGGAAGCCGCAACGGAAGCCGAAGCCCAGCGCCTGCGACACTTCCGGCTCGTACTTGAGCGAGGCATCGTTCAGCTGCAGTTTTTCCAGCGCATCGCGCAGCGACTCGTAGTCGTGGCTTTCCACCGGGTACAGGCCGGCAAACACCTGCGACTGTACCTCCTTGAAGCCTGGCAACGGCGCATCCGCCGGCTTGTTCACCAGGGTGATGGTGTCGCCGACCTTGGCCGATTTCAGTTCCTTGATACCGGCGATGACAAAGCCCACTTCACCGGCGTTCAGGCTCGGGCGCTGCACCGACTTCGGCGTGAACACGCCGACCTGTTCGCACAGGTGTTCGGCCTGGGTGGCCATGAACTTGATCTTGTCTTTCGGCTTCAGCTGGCCGTCAATCACGCGCACCAGCATCACCACACCGACGTAGTTGTCGAACCACGAGTCGATGATCAGCGCCTTCAGCGGGCCGTCCGGATTGCCTTCCGGTGGCGGAATCTTGCTGACCACGGTTTCGAGGATGTCCTCGATGCCGATGCCGGATTTGGCCGAGGCACGCACCGCGTCCACCGCCTCGATGCCGATGATGTCCTCGATTTCCTGCGCAATGCGGTCGGGATCGGCCGCCGGCAGGTCGATCTTGTTCAGTACCGGCACCACTTCCACGCCCAGTTCGATGGCGGTGTAGCAGTTGGCCACGGTCTGGGCCTCGACACCTTGCGAGGCGTCCACCACCAGCAGCGCGCCTTCGCACGCCGACAGCGAACGGCTGACTTCGTAGCTGAAGTCGACGTGTCCCGGGGTGTCGATCAGGTTCAGGTTGTAGACCTGGCCATCACGCGCCTTGTAGGTCAGCGCGGCGGTTTGCGCCTTGATGGTAATGCCGCGCTCTTTTTCGATGTCCATCGAATCGAGCACCTGCGCACTCATTTCACGCATGTCCAAGCCACCGCAATACTGGATAAAGCGGTCGGCCAAGGTCGATTTGCCATGGTCAATATGGGCAATGATCGAGAAATTTCGGATATTTTTCATCAGAATCCAGCAAAAATTAAGGGCACTGGTTTGTGCCCTTGATAACTCACACTGGCGCGGATTTTAGCCGATTTCGCCTGGCTGTGCAGCCAATCGTGCAAGCAGTCGCGGCAGGTCGAGATGCCAGTGGCAGATTTCGGTCGCCCCTTCCATCAATACCGGCACCAGCTCGTTGTACTTTTCCTCCAGCAGCGGGTCGGCATCGACATCGACGACGTCCAGCGCAAAGCCGTATTGCTGCTGCAGCGGCTGCAGCTGTGCCAGCATGTCGTGGCACAGGCTGCAGTATTCGCGAAAATAGAGTGTCAGCTGCCTCATTGCGTTTTTTTCTCCGGCACCAGCGCCACGAACAGCGGATTACCCTGTCGCAACAGCCGCATCGGCAGCGCCTGCCCCGCCGGCGTCGCCGCGATGGCATCCTGCAGCTGCTTGACGCTGGCAAGCTCGGCACCGGCAACACCGATGATCACGTCACCGACCACGATGCCGGCCCGTTGCGCCGGCCCCTCGACCTGGCGCACCTGCAGGCCGAACTTGACGCCCAGCTGCTGCGCCAGCTGCGGCGCCAGCAACTGCACCGACAGGCCGGTGCGGTTCATCGCGTCACCGTCCTGCTGCTGGTGGCCGTGATAGGCCCGGTCGACGGTACGCGGATCCTCTTCCTGCAGCGCGACGGTCAACACCGTCACCCGTGACAGCGCACGGTTACGCCACACGCCCAGCTCCACGCGCGAGCCCGGCTTGATCGCGCCGATCAGACGCGGCAGATCGGCCGAGGCCTGCACACTGTCGCGGTTGACGCTCAGCACCACGTCGCCGGCACGCAGGCCGGCCAGCTCCGCCGGACCGCCCTTCTCCACCGAATTGATCAGCGCGCCCTGCGCCTCCTTCAGGCCGAACGAGGCGGCCAGTTCGCGCGTCAGCTCCTGGATACTGACCCCAAGGCGACTGCGGTTAACCTTGCCGTCCTTTTTCAGCTGTTCGGCGACATTCAGCGCGACATCGATCGGAATGGCGAAGGAAATACCCATGAAGCCGCCGGAACGGCTGTAGATCTGCGAATTGATACCGACCACCTCGCCGTCCAGATTGAACAGCGGGCCACCGGAGTTACCGGGATTGATCGCGGCATCGGTCTGGATGAACGGCACATAGCTCTCGTCCGGCAGCTGGCGCCCCTTGGCCGAGACGATGCCGGAAGTCACCGTGCTCTCGAAGCCGAATGGCGAGCCGATTGCCAGCACCCATTCACCGACCTTCAATTTTTCCGACCTGCCGAGTTTTACCGTCGGCAGGTTGGCCGCATCGACCTTCAGCAGCGCGACATCGGTACGCGCATCGGAGCCGATCAGGCGCGCCTTCAGCTCACGCTTGTCACTGAGGGTGACGATCATCTCGTCCGCCTCGGCCACCACGTGGGCATTGGTCAGGATGTAGCCATCGGCCGACAGGATGAAACCGGAGCCGAGGCCACCGGTGCGGTATTCACGCAGCTGCGGCGGCGCAAAACGGCGGAAGAACTCGGCAAACGGATCGTTCTGCATCCCCTCCGGGATCTGGCGCACCATCTCACGCACTGTCTGCACGGTACGGATATTCACCACCGCGCGCCCGTGCTGCTCGACCAGCTGGGTAAAGTCAGGCAGCACCTGCGGCGCAGCCAGCGCGGGCGCCGTGGCACCCAATGCGGCCAACATGGCAGAACACAGGATCAGTTTCTTGAACGGCATGTTTCTGTTTTCTCCTGAATGATCAGTGACGGATCGACCCGGCGCACGATGCTGGGCATGAAGAACTGCCGGGTGGTCACGACTGCGGCATAGCGTTTGACCCACCACAAGGTCAGGGCAAACAGGGAAAAAGCCAAGAGCACCGACGACAACTCACCCAGCGCCCGCCCCAGCACCGCCCCCGCCAGCAGCGCCAGCAAGGGCAGGCAGTACAACAGCGCGGTCGACACCAGCAGCGCGCGCTCGTGCACGGCGACGATCACCTTGTCGCCGACACCGGCCGCGGACGGATTGCGCACGCGGAACAGCGGCTCGCGCAGCACAAACATCCGCGCCAGCGACAGCGAACGGCAGCCGTGCACCGGATCGCACTGCCCGCACGGGGAATGCGGGGTTGGCCGCACCATGGCTTCGCCGCCATGGAGGGACACCACCTGGGCTTCGGTTTCCAGCATGCTTATTTCTTGATTACGCGCACGGTGTTGATCACATTTTCCAGGCCCTGCTCCGGCAGGTCACCGACCACGGTCAGCACCTGGTTGCCAAGCCGGCGCGACGCCAGCCCCAGCCCACCTGGGCCGATCACCGCCGGATGCGAATCGGCCTCGCCCTTGCCGGCTTCGACAAACAGCGACAGCTTGGCCAGACCATCGGTATAGACAAAATGTGACACCGGGGAATCATGTCCCGGCAACTGGCGGGTCGCGTAGCGCAACAGGCGGAAGCCGGTCGGCATGCCGCGGATCTCGAAATCGGCCGGCACCACTTCCTGCGGCGCGCTGACCGCGGCACCCAGTGCCAGGCTGTACTTGAAGCGTGGCCGCAGCAGGGCGCGCTCTTTCGGGTTGCCCAGCGTCAGGTCGCTGAAGGCAAACTGCTCAATCACCGCACCCTTGGCGTCGTGGGTCACCGTTTTCAGCGGCAAGGCGCTGGCCGGGTCCACGCATACCTTCAGGCCGTAGCGCAGGCTGGCCTCTTTCGGCGTCAGCAACAGCCACTGGCAATCGCGGCGCGCGACACGGTCCAGCTTGCCGCGGCTCAGCACGTAGGCCGACTTCAGGTCTTGCGAGCGTTCCGGCAGGATCGCCGGAAACAGCTTGATGGCATTGACCTTGGCCGCACTCAGCGCCTTGGTGTCCGGCGCGTAGCAGGTCAGCTCGTTGTCGTCGCGCACCAGCTCGCGCGGCATGCCGTCCATCGACTCGCGCCGCTCTCGCACCATGCCGCCTTCCTGCGCGCGGTACAGGCGAAAGGTTTCCAGCTCGTCATCGACGTGATGGGTATAGCTACCGCTCAGCGCCTGGTGACGGCCCGCCTGCGCGGCTTTTTGCAACAGATCCCAATCCGACTCCGCGGCCGCCAACAATGGAATGCCCAGCAACAGATAACCGGCAAACTTGACCATCAGCGCGCCACCCCCGACACCGGTTCCGCCAGATTGACACGTTCCAGCCCTTCGGCGGCCATCATGTCGCGATGAGCCTGCAAATAGGAGTTGCGGGTGGACGCCTGCTCGGCCGATACCTGCACCGCGCCACCCTGCGGCGTCGACACCGCCTGCGCCATCAGGCCCGGCACCGGTTCCGGCTGGCTCTGCCACACCGCCCAGCCGACCACCCCAGCCAGCGCGAAGGATGCCGCCATGGCGTAGCGCATCAGGCCCGATGCCGAACCGCGCTTGGGCTTGGGCGCCAGCACCGTCGGCTCCTGCTGCAACGCCTGTCCGACTTCGGCGCGCACATCGACCGACAACAGCGCAGAGCCGCGAATTGCATCACCAATCAGATGGTATTCATTCCATGCCGCCTTCAACTCCGGATCAGCATCCAGCGCACGAATACACTGAGTGGAAGCCGCATCGTCCAGCTCCCCATCCATCAAGGAAGAAAGGTTTTGTTTCATAATCGGTTCACCATCTTTTGTTTTTTGCCGTATCCAGCAAGGGACGCAACTCTGCCGCGATCGCTTCGCGGGCACGGAAAATCCGCGACCGCACGGTACCGATTGGACAGTTCATGGCACTGGCAATTTCGTCGTAGCTGAGACCTTCCATCTCGCGCAACGAAATGGCCGTGCGCAACTCTTCCGGCAGCCGCTCTACCGCGGCATTGACCGCGGCGAGGATCTGCTGGTTCATCATCTCGGCTTCCGGCGTGTGGTAATCCGGCACCTGCGAGGCCATGTCCAGGCTTTCGCCGTCCTCGTCCTCGAACTCGGCGCTGATTACCGGCCGGCGGCCGGCGGAAGTCAAAAAGTTCTTGGCCGTATTGATGCCAATACGATATAGCCAGGTATAAAACGCACTTTCACCGCGAAACGAAGGCAGTGCACGATAGGCCTTTACAAACGCTTCTTGCGTCACATCCTCGATATCCGCCGAATCGCGGATAAAGCGTGACAACAGGCGGGAAAGCCGTCGCTGGTACTTTGCCACCAACAGATCGAACGCGCGTTTTTCACCACGCTGCGCGCGCTCGACCAATTGCTGATCGATATCACGATCACTCATCGTTGCCGTTATCTCCCTGATTCGTCCTGCTTGTTTTTGTTGTGGCCAACGCTGGGCCAACACAGGACAGAAACTGTGACCTGCCTTGTTCAGGATAAGTTCACCGTACAAGCCGTTGCACTTATAACAAAGCTGTCCGCATCTAGCAAAAAAGCGCGCAGAAATTCGTTTACCAATTTACCAAGCACTTGCTAGAATATGAACAACCACTCCAGAACACAAAACATCAGAACCTAACACCCGAACCCGAAGACAGGAGAAACCCGATGACGACACCCGGCCAACGTTTCCGCGATGCAGTTGCCAACGAAAAACCCTTGCAAGTCGTCGGCGCGGTCAATGCCTACGCTGCCCGTCTGGCCGAACACAGCGGCTTCAAGGCACTGTACCTGTCCGGTGGCGGTGTCGCTGCCTGCTCCTGCGGCATCCCCGACCTTGGCATCACCACGCTGGAAGACGTGCTGATCGACGTGCGCCGCATCACCGACGTCACCGAGCTGCCACTGCTGGTGGACATCGACACCGGCTGGGGTGGCGCCTTCAACATCGCCCGCGCCGTGCGCAACCTGGAAAAAGCCGGTGCCGCCGCAGTGCACATCGAAGACCAGGTGCAGCAGAAACGCTGCGGCCACCGCCCGAACAAGGCCATCGTCAGCCAGGAAGAAATGGTCGACCGCGTGAAGGCAGCGGTAGACGCCCGCAAGCACGGCATGGTGATCATGGCGCGCACCGACGCGCTGGCGGTCGAAGGACTGGAAGCGGCGATCGAGCGCGCGGTGGCCTGCGTCGAAGCCGGCGCCGACATGATCTTCCCGGAGGCGATCACCGATCTGGCGATGTACAAGCAGTTTGCCGAAGCGGTGAAGGTACCGGTGCTGGCCAACATCACCGAATTCGGTGCCACCCCGCTGTACACCACCGAACAGCTGGGCGCCAACGGTGTCGGGCTGGTGCTGTACCCGCTGTCGGCGTTCCGCGCCATGAGCCAGGCGGCACTCAACGTCTACGGCGCCATCCGCCGCGACGGCACGCAGCAGAACGTGGTCGACACCATGCAGACGCGGATGGACCTGTACGAACACCTTGATTACCACGCCTACGAGCAGAAGCTGGACGCCCTGTTCAGCCAAGGCAAGTAAGCGGCCAAATAAGTGGCGTGACGGTGTACACCATGCCCAATCTGTTCGCGGACATTCCGGCCGACCTGCCGCAAGAGCTGTTCCAGACGCTGTTTTCCGGCAGCGCCGGTTTTCGCGTGGAACGCATCGTGTCGCGCGGACACGCCTCACCCGAGGACTTCTGGTACGACCAGGACGAACACGAGTGGGTGCTGTTGCTGGCCGGCGCCGCGGAACTGGCATACGCCGACCCGCCCCGCCGCCAGCAGCTGGCGCCCGGTGATGCAGTGCTGATTCCGGCCCATTGCCGTCACCGCGTGGCCTGGACCACACCGGCACAGGACAGCGTCTGGCTAGCCGTTTTTTTCAGCGAAAAATAATTCGATAACGCACAACCCAGTCAATACCAGCAGCAGGAGAAGAGAAGAAATGACCGAATCACTCCAAGTGCTTCCCAAAGCCAAGAAATCCGTCGCACTCTCCGGCGTCGCCGCCGGCAATACCGAGCTGTGCACCGTTGGCCGCAGCGGCAACGACCTGCACTACCGCGGCTACGACATTCTGGATCTGGCCGCCGACACCGAATTCGAGGAAGTGGCCTACCTGCTGGTACACGGCAAGCTGCCGAACCAGGCCGAACTCACCGGCTACAAGAAGAAGCTGAAATCGCTGCGCGGTCTGCCGGCGTCGGTGAAAGCGGTGCTGGAAGCGCTGCCGGCCGCCTCGCACCCGATGGACGTGATGCGCAGCGGCGTGTCGGCACTAGGCTGCACGCTGCCGGAAAAGGACGACCACAACGTGCCAGGCGCGCGCGACATCGCCGACCGCCTGATGGCATCGCTGGGTTCGATGCTGCTGTACTGGTACCACTTCAGCCACAACGGCAAGCGCATCGAGGTGGAAACCGACGACGACTCCATCGGCGGTCACTTCCTGCACCTGCTGCACGGCCAGAAACCGTCCGCACAGTGGGTGCGCGCGATGCACACCTCGCTCAACCTGTACGCCGAGCACGAGTTCAACGCCTCCACCTTCACCGCCCGCGTTATCGCCGGCACCGGCTCCGACATGTACAGCGCCATCACCGGCGCCATCGGCGCGCTGCGCGGCCCGAAACACGGCGGCGCCAACGAGGTGGCGTTCGAAGTGCAGAAGCGCTACGAAAACCCGGACGAAGCCGAGGCCGACATCAAGGCCCGCGTCGAGCGCAAGGAAGTGGTGATCGGCTTCGGCCACCCGGTGTACACCATCAGCGACCCGCGCAACAAGGTGATCAAGGAAGTGGCGCGCGAGCTGTCCAACAGCGCCGGCGACAGCAAGATGTTCGACATCGCCGAGCGTCTGGAAAGCGTGATGTGGGACATCAAGAAGATGTTCCCGAACCTGGACTGGTTCAGCGCAGTGAGCTATCACATGATGGGCGTGCCGACCGCGATGTTCACCCCGCTGTTCGTGATCGCCCGTACCAGCGGCTGGAGCGCGCACGTGATCGAACAGCGCATCGACGGCAAGATCATCCGCCCGAGCGCCAACTACATCGGCCCTGAAGACCAGGAATTCGTGCCACTGGCACAGCGCTGACGCGTCACTCCTGCCGGCAGCGACCGGCTGGTGATTACCATAAAACAGGAACGGCGCCCTGCGGCCAACGTTGGCCGCAGGGTGATCTCCAACCTCACCCTCGTGCCCACGCCATGAATAGCCAATACCGCAAGCCGCTGCCCGGCACCCGCCTTGACTACTTTGACACCCGCGCCGCGGTGGATGCCATCAAGCCCGGTGCCTACGCCACCCTGCCCTACGTTTCCCGCGTGCTGGCCGAACAGCTGGTTCGCCGCTGCGAGCCGGCGCTGCTCACCGACGCGCTGACGCAACTGATCGAACGCCGCCAGGACCTGGATTTTCCGTGGTATCCGGCACGGGTGGTGTGCCACGACATCCTCGGCCAGACCGCGCTGGTGGATCTGGCCGGCCTGCGCGACGCCATCGCCGACAAGGGCGGCGACCCATCGCAGGTCAACCCGGTGGTGCCGACGCAGCTGATCGTCGACCACTCGCTGGCGGTGGAGTGCGGCGGCTTCGACCCCGATGCCTTCGCCAAGAACCGCGCCATCGAAGACCGTCGCAACGAGGACCGTTTCCACTTCATCAACTGGACGCGCACCGCGTTCAAGAACGTGGACGTGATCCCGGCCGGCAACGGCATCATGCACCAGATCAACCTGGAGAAGATGTCTCCGGTGATCCAGGCGCGCGACGGCGTCGCCTTCCCCGACACCTGCGTCGGCACCGACAGCCACACCCCGCACGTGGACGCGCTGGGCGTAATCGCCATCGGCGTCGGCGGCCTGGAAGCCGAAACCGTGATGCTGGGCCATCCGTCGATGATGCGCCTGCCGGACATCGTCGGCGTCAAGCTCAGCGGCCAGCGTCAGAGCGGCATCACCGCCACCGACATCGTGCTGGCACTGACCGAGTTCCTGCGCAAGGAGCGCGTGGTCGGCGCATGGGTGGAGTTCTTCGGCGAAGGCGCCGACAGCCTGTCGATCGGCGACCGCGCCACCATCTCCAATATGTGCCCGGAGTACGGCGCCACCGCCGCCATGTTCTACATCGACGGCCAGACCATCGACTACCTGAAGCTCACCGGCCGCGAACCGGAACAGGTGGCACTGGTGGAAGACTACGCCAGACTTACCGGCCTGTGGGCCGACGATCTGGCTACCGCGCAGTACCAACGGGTGCTGGAATTCGACCTGTCGAGCGTGGAGCGCAACATGGCCGGCCCATCCAATCCGCACAAGCGCCTGCCGACCTCGGCGCTGGCCGAGCGCGGCATTGCGGCCAACCTTGCCGCAGCGCGCGAACAGGAAGCGCAAGGGCTGCTGCCGGACGGCGCGGTGATCATCGCCGCCATCACCAGCTGCACCAACACCAGCAACCCGCGCAACGTGGTCGCCGCCGCGCTGCTGGCCAAGAAGGCCAACCAGCTGGGACTGACGCGCAAGCCGTGGGTGAAGACCTCGTTCGCCCCCGGCTCCAAGGTGGCCAAGCTGTATCTGGAAGACGCCGGCCTGCTCGGCGAGCTGGAGCAGCTCGGCTTCGGCATCGTCGCCTACGCCTGCACCACCTGTAACGGCATGTCCGGCGCGCTGGATCCGGCGATCCAGCAGGAAATCATCGACCGCGACCTGTACGCCACCGCCGTGCTGTCCGGCAACCGCAACTTCGACGGCCGCATCCACCCCTACGCCAAGCAGGCCTTCCTTGCCTCGCCACCGCTGGTGGTGGCCTATGCCATCGCCGGCACCATGCGCTTCGACATCGAGCGTGACGTGCTGGGCGTGGTCGACGGCCGCGAAATCCGTCTGAAGGACCTGTGGCCGAGCGACGAGGAGATCGACGCCATCGTCGCCGCCAGCGTGAAGCCGGAACAGTTCCAGCAGATCTACATCCCGATGTTCGATCTGGGCACCGCCGAGCAGGCCAAGAGCCCGCTGTACGACTGGCGCCCGCAGTCCACCTACATCCGCCGCCCGCCGTACTGGGAAGGCGCGCTGGCCGGTGAGCGCACCTTGCGCGGCATGCGCCCGCTGGCACTGCTGCCGGACAACATCACCACCGACCACCTGTCCCCGTCCAACGCCATCCTGGCCAACAGCGCCGCCGGCGAATACCTGGCAAAAATGGGCCTGCCGGAAGAGGACTTCAACTCCTACGCCACCCACCGTGGCGATCACCTCACCGCGCAGCGCGCCACCTTCGCCAACCCGCAGCTGGTCAACGAGATGGCCGTGGTGAACGGCGAAGTGAAAAAAGGTTCGCTGGCCCGCGTCGAACCGGACGGCCAGGTGATGCGGATGTGGGAAGCGATCGAGACCTATATGCAGCGCAAGCAGCCGCTGATCATCGTCGCCGGTGCCGACTACGGCCAGGGCAGCTCGCGTGACTGGGCCGCCAAGGGCGTGCGTCTGGCCGGGGTGGAGGCGATTGCCGCCGAGGGTTTCGAGCGCATCCACCGCACCAATCTAGTGGGCATGGGCGTGCTGCCGCTGGAGTTCAAACCCGGCATCAACCGCAAGACGCTGAATCTCGACGGCAGCGAAACCTACGACGTGCAAGGCGACATCGCGCCGCGCGGCGACCTGACGCTGGTGATCCACCGCCAAAACGGCGAGCGCGTGGCGGTGCCGATGACCTGCCGTCTGGACACCGCCGCCGAAGTGCGCGTCTACCAGGCCGGCGGCGTACTGCAGCGCTTCGCCCAGGATTTCCTGGCCGGCCAGCCGGCTTGAGCATCAAGCGGCAGGCACCGTCCAGTGGTGCCTGCCACGTAACCGGGAACAGGCAATATGGAAAAGACCTATCATGGCAGTTGCCATTGTGGGGCGGTCACCTTTGAAGCAGACCTCGACCTGAGCCAACCCACCTACCGTTGCAACTGTTCAATCTGCCGACGCACCCGCTTCTGGCCCGCCATCGCCCGGGCCGGGCAGTTCCGCCTGCTGACCGGGCAAGCCGAGCTGACCCAGTACCTGTTCAATACCCGGAAAAATCAGCATTACTTCTGCAAACACTGTGGCGTGCGTTGCTTCGGCATCGGCACCGAGACCCCGACCGGCCTCATGTATGGCGTCAATCTGGGTTGCCTCGACGATGTCAGCGACACAGAACTGGCACAAGCCCCCATCACCTATGTGGATGGTCGTGACGAGCACTGGGATCGGCCGCCGGCGGTGTTTGCCCACCTTTGAGGATAGTCATGACTCATCAAGCTCAAGCCCGCATTGCCGCTACCTACATCCGCGGTGGCACCAGCAAGGGCGTGTTCTTCCGCCTGCAGGACCTGCCCGCCAGCTGCCAGCAGCCTGGCCCGGCGCGCGATGCGCTGTTCATGCGCGTGATCGGCAGCCCCGACCCCTACTCCGCCCACATCGACGGCATGGGCGGCGCCACCTCCAGCACCAGCAAGTGCGTGATCCTGTCCAAAAGCACCCAGCCCGATCACGACGTCGACTACCTGTACGGCCAGGTCGCCATCGACAAGGCCTTCGTCGACTGGAGCGGCAACTGCGGCAACCTGTCCACCGCTGCCGGCGCCTTCGCCATCCACGCAGGCCTGGTGGACCCGGCACGCATTCCGGACAACGGCGTGTGTGTGGTACGCATCTGGCAGGCCAATATCCGGAAAACCATCATCGCCCACGTGCCAGTGACCAATGGCCAGGTACAGGAAACCGGTGATTTCGAACTGGACGGTGTCACCTTCCCGGCCGCCGAGATCGTGCTGGAGTTCATGGATCCGTCGGATGACGGCGACGACGGCAGCGCCATGTTCCCCACCGGCAAACTGGTGGACGAGCTGGAAGTCCCCGGCGTCGGTATCTTCAAGGCCACCATGATCAGCGCCGGCATTCCCACCGTGTTCGTCAACGCGGCCGATATCGGCTATACCGGCACCGAGCTGCGCGAGGCCATCAACAGCGACCCAGCGGCGCTGGCCCGCTTCGAGGCCATCCGCGTGGCCGGCGCGCTGCGCATGGGCCTGATCAAGACCGCGGAAGAAGCCGCCACCCGCCAGCACACGCCAAAAATTGCCTTCGTGGCACCGCCGGCCGACTACACCGCCTCCAGCGGCAAACAGATTCAGGCCGCCGACATCGACCTGCTGGTGCGCGCGCTGTCCATGGGCAAGCTGCACCACGCGATGATGGGTACCTGCGCGGTGGCCATCGGCACCGCCGCCGCCATTCCCGGCACGCTGGTGAACCTGGCGGCCGGTGGCGGCGAACGCAGCGCGGTGCGCTTTGGCCATCCGTCCGGCACCCTGCGCGTGGGCGCAGAAGCGGTGCAGGAAAACGGGCAATGGAAAGTGACCAAGGCCATCATGAGCCGCAGCGCCCGCATCCTGATGGAAGGCTGGGTACGCGTGCCCGGCGACATCCTGTAAGCAGCGGCAAGCCGTCACGCCCCGGGCCACACCGTTGCGGCCAACCTTGCCGATAGTGCACGACCGAAACAGGCCGGCTCACCCACAAGTGAGCCGGCCTCTGTCTTGTTCACGACGACCACTGGCGGATAGCACGCCAGCAGCATTCTCGCGCCCATTCAGGCGTGTTAGATTCGGCACCTCAGCGCACAACCGCAGCGATTACCCATGAAAAAACATCTACGGATGGCCGGCTGGCTGCTGGCCGCACCACTGGCCCTCGCCAGCCCCGGCAAACTGGTGATCCTGCTCGATGACAGCACCGAGATGCCACTGGCCAGCCTGCAAGGCGCCACACTGCTGGCCGGCATTCATCTTGACCTGGGCCAGGCGCTGGCCAGCGAACTGGGCAAGCAGGCCAGTTTCCGGGTATTGCCGCGCAAGCGGATCAGCAGCAGCCTGCAAAACGGCGATGCCGACCTGGTGTGCCTGTACCTGCCCGAGTGGCTGCCCGGCCCATTCCGCTGGTCCCGGCCGTTCCTGCCCAATGCCGACCTGCTGGTTACCCGTCGCGACCAGCCACGCCCCGGCAGCATCGCCGCGCTGGCCGGACAAAGCATCGGCACCATTCACGGCTTCCACTACCCGGAACTGGAAGCCCACCTCGGCAGCAACCTAGTCCGCGACGACGCCCCCAACGCCAGCAGCAACCTGAAAAAGCTGGAAGCCGGCCGCACCCGCCACGCCGCCGTCAACCAGCTCTACCTGCGCTACCAGCAAAAACTGGGACAGTTACCGGTCGCACTGCACCCGCCGTTGGTGCTCAACAGCTACCGCGCCGGCTGTGCGCTATCCCGCCACAGCCGGATCAGCCTGCCGCAACTCAATCGCGCCATCGCCCGACTGCTGCACGACAACACCGTACCGCGCATCTTGGCAAAATACCGCTAGCTGGCCGCCGCCCGGCAACGCAATCGGCCTCGACCATCACCCCGGCAGCGCCAGCCGCCCGCCACTCTTCTCGCCGCAGCAGTACGCCTGCGGTTCGACCGCGGCGCCGCTCGGCGCTAGAATCGCAGGCTGTTCACAAGGAAAACACCATGCAGCAGATCATCGATTTCATCCTGGAACTGGACAAACTGAAGGGCGTCACCCGCAAGACGCGGCCGCTGGGGCTGGAACGGCAGGAAAACTCCGCCGAGCACAGCTGGCAGATCGCGATGCTGGCGGCGTCGCTGGCACCGTACGCGGCGGAGCCGGTCGACATCAGCCATGTGGTGGCGATGCTGCTGGTGCACGACATCGGCGAGATCGACACCGGCGACACCATCGTCTACGCCGAAGACGGCTGGGAAGAGCGCAAGGCGGCGGAGCTGGCGGCGGTGACGCGGATTTTCGGGCTGCTGCCGGACACGCAGGCGCAGCGTTTCATGTCGCTATGGCTGGAGTTCGAGGACGGCGAGACCGCCGAGGCGCGCTTTGCCCACGCCGCCGACCGCGCGATGCCGGTGCTGCTGAACCTGGCCAACAACGGCCAGAGCTGGCGCGAAAACGGCATCAGCCACGCACGCGTGGTACGGCGCATCGGCCCGCCGATCCGCGAAGGTTGCCCGGCACTGTGGGATTACCTGGTCGAGCGGCTGGCCCACGCGCAGCAACAGGGCTGGTTCGGCGCGGACTGAACACCTGCTCAATGTCTGCCGCAACGGAGCTCAATGGGACGATCCGGCGTTAAAAACGCCTTCGCATGCTGGTTTATATCCAGTTAAACGCCGCTTCCTCAGTCGTTTTTGCCTTGTCTCGCCCTGGCTCGCGAGACTTTGAACCGGTTCCGAGCACACCCCGAAAACACACAGGCCCGGCACAACTGCACCGGGCTTGTTTGTCTGTGTACCGTCTCGCCCTCCGGCGCAAGCAGCGGTCGCGACTGCGGCCAACGTTGGCCGCAACGACGGGCTTTGTTCAGGCCCAGATGCGGCGCATCGCGGCCTCGACATTGCGGCAGTCGTCGTAGTCGACCCGCCCCTGGATGCTGTAGTCCGGCAGTGAGGTATTGCGCGCCTCCGGCGACGCCATCGGCATGCCCTGGCGGTTGTACAGGCAGTAGGCCTGCGGCGCGTTATTGGTGCTGCGCTTTTTCACCACCGCGATTTCGCCGTTTTTCAGCTTGACGATGGTGCCGGGCGGGATCAGCCCCAGCGCCTTGATCAGCTTCTGGATCAGCGCATTGTCCAGCTGCTGGCTCTGTCCGACATACAGGTCACGCATCGCCGCCATCGGGAAGTAGGCCTTGGGCCGGTACGGCCGCGGCCGGGTCATCGCGCAGTAGACATCGGCCACCGCCAGCAGGCTGCCATGCAGCGAGATGGCGCCGCCGGACAGGCACAGCGGGTAGCCGCTGCCGTCCTGCCGCTCGTGGTGCTGCAATACCGCTTCCAGCCACAGCTCGTCGTCGACGCCGATGTCCTTGAGGATGGCGCAGCTGGTGATCGGGTGCTGGTTGATCTCGCGGCGTTTTTCCTCGGTCAGCCCGCCACTGTGGTTGGCCAGACTGTAAATGCCAATGTCGTGGGTGAGCGCGGCGCAGATCAGCGAATGCTGCTGTGCCTTGTCCAGACGGCCATCGGCTTCGGCCAGCAGCGCGCTGACCACGCCCACCGACAGGTGGTGGCGCAGCGCATACTCGCCTTCGTGAAACAGGTGGATGGCGGCGATGGCGGCTTCCGGGTCCTGCAGGCAGGCGGCCTGCAGGCGGCCGGCCAGCGAGCGGATGCGGGTGATGAACTGGTCGCGATGGACATCGGCCTGCTGGTCGACCAGCATCGCGTTCAGCGTCACCGCCGCGTGCTGCACCAGCGCGAACACCGGCTCGCGCAGCTGTTCCGCCCGCGGCGTGCTGGCAGCCGGCGCCACCGGCGCGGCACCGGGCACCACTTCCTTGTGGCCCATGGCCAGCAGTTTTTGCTTGGCGCCGGGGTCGCGCAGCACCGAGCCCTTGTTCAGCAGCAGATGGCCATCCGCGTTGTACACCGCCTGCTCCAGCGGTTTGCCCAGCATCACATCGGCGGGCGAAAGCTGTTTGAGTGCCATGGCAGCCACTTCCTCTTGAAACAATCGGCCATTATTAATTCCAAATGGCATGGCTCGCTTGATCTGCGTCAATCACGGGAAAGGGCTGTCGCGATATAGCGACGTCATGAATTGACGTGGCATGACCGACGTGGCGGCAGGTGTCAGCAGCGTGACGCCTGGTCTGATTTTCCGGGAATAGCGGCGTGCGGCCAACCTTGCCGTGGCGGCTGGGGGCAACAACAGGCCTGGGAAACGGCAGCGGACAACACGTACTGACCGACAGGTCACCAGTCAGCAACACAGGGCGAACGACAGCCACCCCGGCTGCCGGCCGCCGCCTCAGCGCTGGCGGCGCTTGTTGCCGCGCTCGGTCAGCAAAAAGGCGGGATCAAGGTCGAACAGCATGCCGGTGCGCCCGGTCTGCGACTGGCAGGCGATCAGCATCGCCCGGTTGATCGCTTCTTTCTTGCTGACCCCCCACCACTCGATCATCTTGTCGAGCGCCTTTTGCGCGTCGCGCGACAGCTCCACCGTCACCGACAGTTCCTGCAGGCGGTTGCGACGCAGCTCGCGCGAACGACGCTTGCGCTCGGCAGCCGTCATCGCGCGCTCGCCCAGCGGCTTGCGCCCGGGTTTGGCGCGGCTGCCGCCGATTAGGTCCATGGTGTAGTGGTCGCAGGGGTCTCGCATGCCGGGGCGGGGTAATTTGAAAGGGGCGCAAGGATACCACGAAGCCAGCCCGCGGCGCGAACGCCCGCGCAATATGACAAAATGGCACAAAAACAAGAACGATTCTCGATTAAATTGACCACACCAACTGCGAGTGATTATCATGAATCCTTCGTTTTTCACTCATTACTCAGCCGGATTCCATCATGCGCAAAACCCTGCTCGCGGCCGCCTTGCTCGGCGCCCTGCTCTCTCCTGTCCACGCCTCGGCCGCCGAGGTCAGCCGCGAGGCAGTGGTACAGCAATACAGCCAGATCGTGTTCGCCAGCTACGAAGATTCGCTGCTCACCGCCAAGGCACTGCAGAACGCGATCAACGCCTTTGTCGCCGCCCCGAGCGAAGCCGGCCTGAACCAGGCACGCCAGGCATGGTTGGCCGCACGCGAGCCATACGGCCAGACCGAAGCCTTCCGCTTCTATGGCGGCCCGATCGACGACGCCCGCGGCCCGGAAGGCCAGATCAACGCCTGGCCGCTGGACGAAGCCTATATCGATGGCGTCAAGGGCAAGCCGAGCGCAGGCGTGGTCAACAACCGCAAGGTGGTGATCAGCAAGAAGCTGCTCAGCTCGCTGAACGAGCGCGGCGGTGAAGAAAACATCTCCACCGGCTACCACGCCATCGAATTCCTGCTGTGGGGCCAGGACTTCGACAGCAACGGCGCCGGCAAGCGCAGCTACACCGACTTTGTCGACGGCCAGGGCAACAACGCCGACCGCCGCCGCGAGTACCTGAAAACCGCTACCGAGTTGCTGGTCGACGACCTGAGCTATCTGGTTGCCGCCTGGCAGCCGAACAGCAACAACTTCCGCGCCAAGTTCGAGAAAAAACCGGACGCGCTGCGCCAGATGCTGGTCGGCATCGGCGTGCTGTCGCGGGCAGAACTGGCCGGCGAGCGTATCGAAGTAGCACTGGACAGCCGCAACCAGGAAGACGAGCACTCCTGCTTCTCCGACAACACCCACCGCGACATCGTCACCAACGCCCGCGGCATCCAGAACGTGTGGCTGGGCGAGTACACCCGCGTGGACGGCAGCCAGCTCAAGGGCGCCAGCCTGCGCGACCTGGTCGCCGCCAGCAATGCCAAGGCAGCCGAGCGCGTGAGCGCGGACATGGCCGCCACCCTGACCCGTGCCGAGGCGATCAAGGCGCCGTTCGACCAGGAAATCGTCAACAAGGACGGCCGCAGCCGCGTGCAGGCCACCGTCGCCGCGCTGAAGAAACAGGCCGCAAGCCTGGTGGAAGCCGCCAAGGCCATCGGCATCAGGAAGCTGAACGTCAACGGCTAAGCGCCCTTGCCGTCAACCACCGATATCCCCGCCCGGCTTACCGGGCGGGTTTTGCCTATCCGGAACACACCATGACACAACTCTTTCTGCGCCCCGCCTCGTGGCTGGCCGCCGGCCTGATCCTCGGCGGGCTGGTCGGCTTCACCTCGCTGCCGGAGCTGGCGCCATACCACGACGGTGACGAGAAGCTGGGCGGCGACACCACCGTGTACGAGACCGGCCGCAACGCGTTCTCGCTGTCGGCGGCCAATATGGCGTCCGAACGGCAGACGCGCTTCTTCGTCGGCAACTCCTTCTTCAAGAAGGCCTGGGTCGAGGCGCCGTCGTCAACCACCGCCCGCGACGGGCTGGGGCCGCACTTCATCGCCCGCTCCTGCGGCGCCTGTCACGCGCTGGACGGCCGCGGCGCACCGCCACTGTTCGAGAACCAGCTGCAGGCCGAGCAACCGATGGCGCTGCTGTTCCGCCTGTCTGTCCCAGGTAGCAACGGCCCGCAGCCGGAGCCGAACTACGGCGGCCAGTTCAACAACGACGCCATCCCCGGCGTGAAGCCGGAAGGCAAGGTGCAGGTCAGCTACCAACCGCTGGCGAGCAGTTTCCCCGACGGCGAGCCGTTCGAACTGCTGCAGCCGCAGTACCGCTTTACCGAGCTGGGCTACGGCCCGCTGCACCCGCAAGTGCAGGTGTCGCCACGCATCGCGCCGCAAATGATCGGTCTGGGCCTGCTGGAGGCGATCCGCGAACAGGACATCCTGGCCAACGCCCGCACGCAGGCTGCGGCCGACCTTGGCGTGTCCGGCCGCGCCAACTACGTGCACGACGCCTACGCCGGCAAGACCCTGATCGGCCGCTTCGGCTGGAAGGCCAACGTCGCCACCATCGCCCACCAGTCTGCCGGCGCCTTCAACGGCGACATCGGCATCACCTCGCGCCACTTCCCGCAGGAAGAGTGCCTGCCCGCGCAGCGCGACTGCCGCCAAGCCGCACGCGGCGGCACGCCTGAAATCCCGAAAGACAAGCTGGACGCGGTGATCTTCTACAGCCGCACGCTGGCGGTGCCGGCGCAGCGCGAGGCAGACAGCGCCGAGGTGCGACGCGGCAAGTGGCTGTTCAACCAGGCGCAGTGCAGCAGCTGCCACGTGGCCAGCTACACCACCGGTACGCTGCGCGGCCTGCCGGAAGTCTCCGGCCAGAAGATCAGCCCCTACACCGACCTGCTGCTGCACGACATGGGCCCGGGCCTGGCCGACGGCCGTCCCGACGGGCTGGCCACTGGCCAGGAGTGGAAAACGCCGCCGCTGTGGGGCATCGGGCTGTTTGCCGACGTCAACGGCCACACCCGCTACCTGCACGACGGTCGCGCGCGCAACCTGGGCGAAGCCATCCTGTGGCACGGCGGCGAGGCCGAGGCCGCCAAGCAGCGCTTCATGGCCTTCGACAAGACCGACCGCGCCGCCCTGCTGCGCTTCCTCGAATCCCTTTGAACCTGAAGCCGGCGCCTGCCCTGGCACCGGCTTCGGCGGAGCAATCATGCAACTGAAACCCATCCTGACCCTGTCGGCCTTGCTGCTCGCCGGCGCAGCCCACGCCGACACCGCCGCGCCGCCTGACGCAACGCCGCGCTACGTGCAGTACGTGCTCAACGACACCCTGCTGCCGCGCTACCAGCAGCTGGCAGACGCCAACCGTGCGCTGGCCAGCCAGCTGCAGCAAAGCTGCGCCCGGCCGGACAATGCCGGCCTCGCGGCGGTACGCCAGCAGTGGCAACAGGCCTACGGCAGCTGGATGCGCGTCGCGGCGCTGAACTGGGGGCCGACGGCGCAGCTGCGCAGCCAGCGCACCATCGCCTTCAGGCCGACGCGCACCGCGCTGGTCGACAGCGCGGTCAGCCGCAGCGCCGCGCACGAGGCCGACGTCTTCGACACCACCGGCACCGCAGCCAAGGGCTACACCGCCATCGAATACCTGCTGTACCGCCCCACGGCCAGCCTGGCCACGCCCGGCGTCTGCACCTGGCTGCAGCGCAACGCCGACGAACTCGGCGGGCACAGCGCCGAGCTGCAGCGCCAGTGGCAACGCTTTGCCGCGCGTATTGCTGCCGGCGAAACGGCCGACGACCTGCCGTCCAGCCAGCAGGCGCTGGAGGAGATCATCAACCTGACGCTGGCCGGCAACAACGAGCTGCACAAGGAATTGTCGCGGCTTTCCAGCCAGAAGCCGGAGCTGGTCAGCGGCCAGCGCAGCCACAGCGGCAAGCGGCTGCTGCAGGCGCAGTTCGACCTGCTGCAACAGCTGTTGATCGGCGGCAAGGGCAAGGACTTCGCGCTGGCGCAATTACTGGAACAGGCCCAGCAGCAGGCGCTGGCGCAGCAGCTGCGACAGCGGGTAGCGGCGGTGGGCAAGGGACTGGCGCAGCTGCCGGACGACCTGGTGCAGGTTGGCCGCAGCGGCAAGGAAAAGGCGGCGGTGCAGGCGCTGGCTGCGCTGCTGACCCTACTGGAAGGCCCGGTCGCCGACAGCCTGGACATCACCCTCAGCTTCAATGAATCCGATGGCGACTGATCCGCAACGCCGCCGCCTGCTGCAGGGCGTGGCCGCCACGCTGCTGGCGTGGCCACTGCGCAGCCTGGCCGGCGAGACAGCGCTGCAGCTGCTGTCGGCCTACGACGTTGGCCGCAACGAGCACCGCGTCGGCGCCGCCGGCCGCAGCACAGCCGCCACCCTGCCGCAACGCGGCCACCACATCGCGCTGCTGCCCGGCCGGCCGCACGAGTGCCTGGTGTTCGCGCGCCGCCCCGGCAGCTTCATCGCGCGCCTCGACTGGCACAGCGGCGAGACACTGGCGTGGTACGACTATCCCGACGACCGCCACGGCTTCGGCCACGGCATCGTGCTGCCCGGCGGCGTGCTGGTCACCACCGACAGCAATATCGACAGCGGCGACGGCATTCTGACCCTGCGCGACGCGCTGACGCTGGCACCGCTGCGCGAGCTGCCGTCCGGCGGCATCGGCCCGCACCAGCTGCTGCCGCTGCCTGACGGCCGCATCCTGGTCGCCAACGGCGGCATCCTGACGCTGCCGGAGAGCGGCCGCATCAAGCTCAACGTGCACAGCATGCAGCCCAGCCTGGACATCATCGACCTCAACGTTGGCCGCAGCGTGGCGAGCTTCCGCCTACCGGACAACAAGCTGTCGCTGCGCCATCTGGCGGCGGTGGCCGACGGCCACTACGCGGTAGCCCTGCAGTACGAGGGCGAAGGCAGCGCGCCTCTGGCCAGCCTGTGGCACGAAAACAGCGGGCTGCGCAACCTGCTGCTGCCGCCGGAACTGGCCGCCACCTGCAACGGC
Organism: Vogesella indigofera; assembly: GCF_003633895.1. GTDB lineage: Bacteria > Pseudomonadota > Gammaproteobacteria > Burkholderiales > Chromobacteriaceae > Vogesella > Vogesella indigofera. The sequence continues at coordinate 327,800 of NZ_RBID01000011.1, read as the reverse complement.
TACGCCGCCAGCGTGGCGGCGACGCCGACCCGCATCGCCTGCACCGCCACCAAGGGTGACCAGGTGGTGTTCTGGTCCGGTGCCGGCGAGTTTCTGGGTGCGGTGGCACTGAGCAAGCCGGCCGGCATCGCCGCGACACCGGACCAGCGCCACTTCATCGTCAGCAACGAGCTGGGCGACATCGTGTGGATCGACAGCCAGCAGCTGCAGATCGTCGCCGCGCGCAGCCAGCACTTCCCGGTGAAGTGGGACAACCATCTGGTGCTGTTGTGATTTGAGGCCGGTCAACACGGGTTTAACCGTGGCGCCGGCCCTAGTCGTCCACCGGCAGCGCCGGCAGGCCGTGGCGCGCACGGGCGCGATTACAGGCGCGCTCGTAGATGCCGACATCGGCCAGCGCGCCGAATTCGCGGCACGGCGACGGCCGGTCGGCGTAGATGCTGCAGCTGACCGACTCGCCGACGGTGCCCTGCAGCGCGACACAGCGCAGGGTGTGCTCGTCGGTGCCGCACATGCGCATGGTGTTGCCGATCTCGACCACCGCCATGGCCGGCGGCACGCCACGGCGCTCGGGGCCGGCCAGCTCGGCGCGGTGAAACGACACCCGGAACGCGGCGCAACAGGCGCCGCAACTGGTACAGGAAACAGGATAAGCGGCCATCGGCTATCTGGAATGCGGTGAAAATGGTAAAAGTACAGGTATTACCGCAACCTGGCCATCGCCGCAAGTGACGCAACCGACCCGACCACAGCTGACCGCCGCCGGCCTGGTGTTCCCGCACCCGGAGCACGGCATCGCCAACCTCGCCGCCCGCCTGCACGGCAGCCACAGCCCCTGCCCGCCGCTGCAGCACCCGTCGCTGGCACGACTGGAGCAGGCGCAAACCATCATCCTGCTGGTCATCGACGGCATGGGCTGCCAGCAGCTGGCCGAGCTGTCACCCGGCGGCTGGTTGCGCCAGCAGCAGACGCTGGCGCTGACGTCGGTGTTTCCCAGCACCACCACCAGCGCCATTACCACTTACCTCACCGGGCTGCCGCCCAGCGTGCACACCCTCACCGGCTGGCACCTGGCGGCGCCGGAGGTCGATGCCGTGGTCACGCCCTTGCCGCTGACGGTACGTCACCGCGGCCACCACACCCCGGACGACCCGGCCGAGCTGGCGCGCGCGGTGTACCGCACGCCCTCGGCGCTCACCGGGCCGCGGCGCCAGATCGTGCTGCAGCCGAACTACATCCTCGACTCCGCCTACAGCCTGCACCACGGCGGCAGCGCAGCGCGCCAGGGCTGGGCGTCGTACGAGGACCTGTTCCGCCAGCTGGACACGCTGCGGCGCGAGGCGAGCGCGCCGCAGTTCATCTACGCCTACATCCCGGACCTGGATTCGATCATGCACCACAAGGGCACCACGCACCCGCGTTGCCGCCAGCTGTTGCAGCGTATCGAAGCGCACTGCGCCGCCTTTGCCGCCACGCTGTCCGGCCGCGACGCCGTACTGTGCATCAGCGCCGATCACGGCCAGATGGACATCCCGCCGCCGCGCCTGCTGCAGCTGCGCGATTTCCCGGAGCTGGCCGCCTGCCTGCGCCAGCCGCTGTCCGGCGAACCGCGGGTGGCGTTCTGCCACGTGAAGCCGGAACGGCTGGCGGACTTCCCGCAGCTGGCCGCACGCCTGCTCGGCCATGCCGCGTGGTGCCTGCCGGCGACGCAGCTGCTGGACGAGGCCTGGTTCGGCCCCGGCGCCGACGTAAACGACCCGAGGTTGGCCGCACGCGTCGGCGACTATGTGCTGCTGCTGAAAGAGGACTGGGGACTGCTGGATTCGCCGGCCGACGCCCCGCTGCCCAAACTGCTGGGCAACCACGGCGGGCTGTCTGCCGCCGAGATGATGGTGCCGCTGATCGTGATTGACGGAAAAGAAGGAGTAGCAAGTGATGAGTGACCCGACGATACGCCGCGCCGGACACAACGACCTGACCGCACTGGCGGTGCTGTTTGACGAGTACCGCCAGTTCTACGGCGAAAGCAGCGACCGCGAGCTGGCACGGCGCTTCCTGCAGGCGCGCATGACCAAGAACGAATCGGTGATTTTCCTGGCGGAACACAGCAACGGCGAGGTGCTCGGCTTCTGCCAGCTGTACCCATCGTTCTGCTCGCTGGCGGCGGCGCCGATCTACGTGCTGTACGACCTGTTCACCCGGCCGCAAGACCGCCAGCGCGGCATTGCCAGCGGCCTGCTCGGCCACATCGAACGCTACGCCCGCGACAACGGCTTCGTGCGACTGGAACTGTCCACCGCCCGCGACAACCAGGCCGCGCAAAAGCTGTACCACACCAAGGGCTGGGTGCGCGACGAGGTGTTCCTGCACTACGGCAAGGCGACCCTGCCGCAGGAATAGGCGTCGCTAACAAAACCCCTGGTTCTGTATTACGCCGCCTTGGCTCAGCTGCGCGGCGAGGTTTTGTCAGCGACCCTGAACCGGTCTGACTGCCGCCGTTGGCCGCCTCACTGCGGCCAACGTTCGCGCCACTGCTGCAGGTCGCGGCGCGTGATGCTGCCGGGAAACACCACCCGTTCGCGCACGCTGTCGTCGGCCTCGCCCAGCTTCATCAGGCCGAAATCCAGCTGTGCGCCACCCAGGTCCGGTGGTGTCACCACCCCCATGCGGTCCAGCCATGTCGACTCCAGCCCGGCCTTGATGTATTGCTGCGGCTGGCGCAGCACCTGACGCAGGTAATCCAGCTTGCCCGGCAGCGACAGCTGTTTGCCCATCACCGTCAGTTCCGCATCCAGCTGCTGCAAGCGTTGCGGCAACTCGGCGTCCTTGACGTCATCGCGGCCGCGCAGCGCATCGGCGTTGATCAGCGTCTGGCCGCCGGCCGCCAGTCGCAACAGCACGCGCTGGCGCTCGGCCTCCAGCTGCTGACGGCGGGCATCGAACAGCGCCACCCGCCGCGCCAGGTCGCGACACAAGGCGTTGAACGCCTCCATGCCGGCCAGTTGCCGCAGATTTTTCAGGCTGTCGTAGGCTGCCACCACACGGTGCTGCTCGAAACTGATCACCTGCTGCGGCACGTCGTTCTGCACTTGGCCATCGGGCAGCAGCTGGCTGCCGAGGCGCTGGCGCGCCTGTGGCTGCATGACCAGCAGCAGGTAGGCAGTGTCGGGATTGGCTGGATGGGAGAAATACTGTTGCAGCGCCTCGCTGCCCTGCAGCACGCGGCACAGGCTTTCCGGCGACGCGAACAGCAGACCGACGCGGCGGTCGGTGGTGTAGCCGGCGGGGCTGAGATCCAGCGGCGCCGGCAGGTGCTCGATCAGCTCGCTGGCGTAGCGCAGGGTGTCGCGCACGCCGCGCTGCAGCTGTTGCTGGCTGCGCGGCAGCAGCCGCACCTTGGGATCGACCTCGTCGATCAGCCGCTCCACCGCCTGCGACACCTCCTGCCGCCCCCAGGGGCCGCCGCCGCCCAACCACCGCTGCAAAAAGAAGCTCATCACCCTGCCCGCTTTATCGTGACTGTGTCCCTGCCGGCTGCGTGAAATGGCGACCAACAAGGTTGGCCGCAAGGCCAGGAATCAGGAGAACTGTTCGTCCGCCGCCAGGTAGCGCCACTTGCCGGTCGGCAGGTCGCCCAGCATCACCTTGCCGATGCGGATACGCTTGAGGCCGACCACGTGCAGGCCGACGGCCTCGCACATGCGGCGGATCTGGCGCTTCTTGCCTTCCTTCAGGATGAAGCGCAGCTGGTCGTCGTTCTGCCACCACACCTTGGCCGGGATCAGCGCCTTGCCGTCCAGCGACAGGCCGTGGTTGAGCAGGCGCAGGCCTTCGTCGGACAGCTCGCCCTCGACGCGCACCAGGTATTCCTTTTCCACATCGGAGGTCTCGCCGATCAGCTCTTTCGCCACGCGGCCGTCCTGGGTCAGCACCAGCAGGCCGACCGAGTCGATGTCGAGGCGGCCGGCCGGTGCCAGCCCTTTCATGTGGTCGCGCGAGAAGCGCAGCCCGGACTTGTCTTCTTCCCAGTGGTTGTCCGGCGTGATCAGCGCCGCCGCCGGCAGATAGCCCATCTCGGCCTGGCCGGAGACGTAGCCCATCGGCTTGTTGATCAGGATGGTGACGCGGCGTTCCTGCGCCTGGGTCATTTTCTTGTCGAGCTGGATGTCGTCGCCGGTCACCACCTTCTGCCCCAGCACCGCCACGCTGCCGTTGACCTTGACCCAGCCCTGCTCGATATAGCTGTCGGCCTCGCGGCGAGAACAAAGCCCCATTTCAGCCATGCGTTTTGAAAGTCGTACGGGTTCCATTCTTCACTCCGGAGTAGCGTCAGGCCGCTGGCGGCACCGCGCGTGTAATAACAGGCCGCGTATTGTAGTGAGCGCCGCCCGATTGGCAAAGCGCTGATTACGCGGCACCGGGGGCCGCCGCCTCGCCCTGGCGCACGCGTTCGAACAGGCAGACGGTGGCCGCCATCGCCACGTTCAGCGATTCAGCGTGGCCGGGCATCGGGATGCGCACGCGGCGGTCGCAGGCGGCCAGCACCGGCGCCGACACGCCCTTGCCTTCGTTGCCGAACACGAAGGCCACCGCACCGCGCAGATCTTCGCTGTACAGCGACACGCTGCCTTCCAGGTGCGTCGCCAGCCTGGCGCCGGGCCAGCGCGCCAGCTCGGCAGCCAGATCGGCCTGCTCGTGGATCTGCAGCACGAAGTGGGCACCCATGCCGGCACGCAGCACCTTGGGCGAGTAGACGTCGACACAGCCCTTGGACAGGTACACCTGGCGCACGTTGGCCGCAGCGGCGCAGCGCAGGATGGTGCCCATATTGCCCGGGTCCTGCACGTCGTCCAGCAGTACCGCCGCTTCCTGCTGCGCGGCGCTGCCCTGTGGCCGCGGGCACAGCACCAGCACTTCCGCCGGCGTCGCCAGCGCGGTGACCTTGGCCAGCACCGCGGTGCTGACCAGGCTGCACGGCACGGCACGGTCGATGCGACCCTGCAGCGCCAGCCATTCCGGATGCTGCTGCGCCGCCTCGTTGACGTACACCGCGTGCAGTGGCAGCCCGGCATCCAGCGCGGCCTGCAGCAGGTGCAGCCCTTCCAGTACCAGCAGTTGTTGCTTGCGCCGCTCGCGGGCGTTGTCCAGCAGCCGCGCCAGCGATTTCATCTCGTCATTGGCGGCCGAGGTAATGATTTTATGGAATGTCATGCCTAGAAAGTGAGTTGCGACACGCGAAACACCGTTTCCTTGAAGCGGTGGTAGGTGTCGTCGTCGATCGCCTTGTTGCTGCGATAGTTGTCAACAAAGAAGACTCCGGCCAGCTTGTGACCGGAAAACACCGACATGCAGGCGAAGTGGCCTTCGCCGAGATGGGTGAAGAATTCGTCCTGGTATTTGCGTGCCAGCTGCGCGCGCGTCGAAGCCGGCGCATGGAAGCTCTGCGGCCGGCTGGTGAGCAGCGCGAAGAACGAGCCCGGCTCCAGCGCCACGATGTGCTTGCGCAGCGGGTGGTTGTCTTCCAGCCCGATCTGGTAGCGCATTTTCAGCGAATGGCTGGGCTGGTCGTAGCGCAGGAACATGATGCGTTCGAACTGGATGTCGTTGGCGAGATGGCGCAGCGACTCCAGCAGCGCCTTTTCCAGCTGCTGCTCGCCGGTGAGGGAGGCGACCTCGTCCTGCTTGTTTCGCTCCGGGAACGGGCCGGGAATGTACAGATAGGCCCGCGCCGGGTAGGTGTAGCCCAGCGCGCGCGGGTGACGGGCCACCTGCAGGATCGCCTGCTGCACCACCTGCTGCGCGTCGTCGACCCGGCAGCCGATCAGCTTGGCCGCCGCCTCGATACCGATATTCCACTGCGGCCGCCACCAGCCTTGGTCCACCGCGTTGGCGGTGGCAATCGCCAGCTTCAGCAACTGCTTGCGGCGGTTGACCGGCCCGGCGCCGAGGGTACCCAGCAGGCCGGACGGCAACGGCATGCGCTGGATGAACTGCTCGACGATCTTGGGGTAGTCCAGCGCGAACACATCCGACACCTCGTGCAGCAACGGCCCGCCCGGAATGCGGTTACGGTAGATCAGGTACAGGCAGGCCGGCAGGTTGTATACCAGCGCCGCGATGAAGCAGTCCTCGACCTTGTATTCACCGGTGATCGCCAGCCATTCCTTGATGATGAAGGCGGCAACCCGCGAGCGCCCCAGCCAGTCGCCGACGGCATCGACCACCTCCTGATCCAGCTTGCCGTGCACCGTGGAGAGCGCCGGAATCTGGCGATAGCGCGCGGTGATCACCTCCAGCCCCAGCATCATCAGCATCTGCTCGACGGTGGGGTGCGCCTCGCTGCGCTGCAGTGCGCGCGAGGCGCCGACCAGCCGCATCAGGTCCAGCAGCAGGAAGGGATCGGACAGGGTCAGGTTGGCCAGCTCGGAAAACACGATGCGATCGCCGGGCAGCGACAGCATCTGTCGCACCTCGACCGCGGTGGCCGGCAGGATCGGCCAGCGGTTTTCCGACAGCGATGACAGCCAGTTAGCGATGTCCATGATTGTGTCCCCAGATGAGGAGTTCTTTTTGTAATGGCCCGTTCAGTGGCAGCCGTTGCTGCGGCGGCACCGCCGCGATCCCGAAGCTGTTGCTCACCAGCTGCGCATGGTTGGCCGCATGCTGCTGGAAGTGCGCCCACACCCGCGCCATCGGCGCCGGCGACAGGAAGGCATGGATCACGTCGAAACGTGACCAGTCCAGATCCCAGAAATTGCCGTAATGCAGGCTGACATTGGCCGGCCGCCCGGCACGCAGGTAGCGCCAGCGCGACCACAGCCACGGCAGCAGCGCGTTCTCCACACCACACAGCTGCAGGTCGGCTCGCTGGCGCGCCAGCTGCAGCACCACCCGGCCGTCACCGCTACCCAGATCCAGCACCGCCGCGCCCGGCGGCAGCCAGTGCGCCAGCGTGGCGATGCTTTCCTGCGACGACAGGTACAAGGGCACCCGCTCGGTCAGCGCATTGCGGCTGAGGGCAAACAGCAGCACGAAGCCGCACAGATACAGCCATGGCGCCCACTGCTGCCACAGCGCCAGCACCACCAGCGGCATGAACAGCAGGTGCAGCAGGCGCTGCGGCAGCGAACAGCGCAGCACGCTGGCCAGCAGCAGCGCCAGCAGGCACTGCGCCGCCAGCCAGGGCAGCGGCGTGAGCAGCGGCGCCCAAAACACCCAGGCCAGCAGCACCGCCAGCAGCTGGATGCCAGTATGACGCAGCAAGGCTGTCAGCCTCATGGCGCTGCCGGTGCTCCTGCAGCCGCCACCGGCGCCGCTTCCGCGACCGGCCCCTGGCCACGAATCTGGCTCTCGGTTTCCTCGTTCAGGATCACGATGGCGATACGGCGGTTTTCCGAGCTGAACACGTTCTGCTTGTTCAGCGGATCCGCCGACGCCAGCCCGACCACGCGCAATACTTTCTCATCCAGCATACCGCCGGCGATCAGCTCGCGGCGCGCGGCATTGGCACGGTCGGCCGACAGCTCCCAGTTGGTATAGCCGGTGGCCGCCCCGGCAAAGCGGGTGGCGTCGGTATGGCCGGAGATGCTGATCTTGTTGGTCACTTCGTTCAGCTCACGGCCGATTTCCTGCAGCAGCACCCGGGTGTGTTCCATCGGCAGCGCGCCGCCGGACTGGAACATCGGCCGGTTCTGCTCGTCGATCAGCTGGATGCGCAGCCCTTCCGGCGTCATTTCCAGCTTGACCTGGTCCTTGAACGATTTCAGTACCGCGCTCTGCTCCATCTTCTGCTGCAGCTTTTGCTGGATGCGCTGCTGCAGCTTGCTCAGTTCTGCCCGCTTCTGCCCGCTGCTCGGGTCCGGATTGCCGCGTTTGACCTGGCCGGACTGCCGGGTCAGGTCGGTGCCGCCGCCGGGGATCACCGCGGTGGCGTCACCAGCGCCCTCGCCGCCCTGCAGCGCCAGCTTCAGCGGCATCTGGAAGTACTGCGAGATGCCGCTGAGGGCGCCGGCCGAAGTCGAGCCCAGCAGCCACATCAACAGGAAAAAAGCCATCATCGCGGTCACGAAGTCGGCGTAGGCGATCTTCCAGGCACCGCCGTGGTGGCCGCCGTGGCCTTTCTTGATGCGTTTTACGATGATGGGGCGTTGCGATTCGTCAGCCATTGTCAGCCGTGGCCTCGTTTTGAGTCTGGAGTATCAGGAAAGCAGCATGCCGTATCAGCATAACCAAAGCCGCCGGTGCTTGCCAGCCGCGCGCTCACGTCACTGGCATGGCCGCCGGCCGCGCGCTAGCCGTCCGGCAATGAAAAAAGCGGGTCGATTGTATAATCAAACCCGCTTTGCTGCTCGTAAAAGCCGTGCCGTCACGGCCTCAGGCTCAGGCCAGACCGCGTTCCTTCAGCTGCTGCTCGAAGATTTCCATGCACTTGACCGCGGTGGTGATCAGTTCGTCGATCTGGTCCTTGCTGATGATCAGCGGCGGTGCCGACACGATGTGATCGCCGCAGGCACGCATGATCAGGCCGTGCTTGAAGAAGATGTCGCGGCACATCAGGCCGATCTCGCCCCAGTTGTCGAACAGCGTCTGGCTGGCCTTGTCCTTGACCAGGGTAAACGCCTGGATCAGGCCGACACCGCGCACGTCGTCGACATGCTCGAAGCGGGAGAACGCCTCGCGCCAGCGTTTCTGCATGTACGGGCCGGTGTCCTCGTGCACGGCGGCGACGATACCCTCGTCACGCAGCGCCTTGACGTTGGCGTGGGCCACCGCTGCCGCCACCGGGTGACCGGAGTAGGTAAAGCCGTGGTTGAAATCGCCGCCTGCGGCCAACGTTGTCGCCACCTCGTTGTTGACGAACACGGCGCCGATCGGCATGTAGCCCGACGACAGGCCCTTGGCGGTGGTGAAGATGTCCGGGGTGAAGCCGAATTGCTGCTGGCCGAACCAGTGGCCGGTACGACCGAAGCCGCAGATCACCTCGTCGGCGACCAGCAGGATGTCGTACTTGCGGCAGATGCGTTCCACTTCCGGCCAGTAGCTGGCCGGCGGAATGATCACGCCGCCGGCACCCTGGATCGGCTCACCGACGAAGGCGGCCACCTTGTCGGCGCCCACTTCCAGAATCTTGTCCTCGATCCAGCTGGCAGCCAGCTTGCCGAACTCGTCGGCGCTCATACCCTTGCCGTACTTGTAGTGCCACGGCTGCTGCACGTGCACGATGCCCGGAATCGGCAGGTCGCCCTGTTCGTGCATATAGCTCATGCCGCCCAGGCTGGCGCCGCCGATGGTGGAACCGTGGTAGCCGTTCCAGCGCCCGATCAGCGTTTTCTTCTCCGGCTTGCCTTTCACATCCCAGTAGCGGCGCACCATGCGGATCATGGTGTCCACCGACTCCGAGCCGGAGTTGGTGTAGAACACGTGGTCAAAGCCCTTGGGTGCCACTTCCGCCAGCAGGTGCGACAGTTCGACCACCGCCGGGTGCGAGGTCTTGAAGAAGGTATTGTAATAAGCCAGCTCTTCCATCTGGCGCTTGGCGACTTCCGGCAGGTCCTTGCGGCCGTAGCCGATGTTGACGCACCACAGACCGGCCATGCCGTCGAGAATCTTGTTGCCTTCGCTATCCCACAGGTAGATGCCGTCCGCATGGGTAATCATGCGTACCCCCTGTTCGTTCAGGGAGGCGGTGTCGGTAAACGGGTGCAGGTGATGTGCGGCGTCCATTTCCCGCCATTGGGCTGTGCTGCGCTGATGCTTCATGAAATCTCTCCTGGTTTGAATAACGGGAGGTCTGCGCCTCCCGCTTGCTACTCAATTACACGTGCAGCAGCAGGAACTTGCGTTCCCACGGACTGATGACGCGGAAGTATTCGGCAAATTCCTTTTCCTTCATGCCGACATACATCTCGACGAAGCGCGGCCCCATCACCTCGGCCACGTCGGTGCAGGCCTTGAGGCGCACCAGTGCCTCCTCGGTGCCGTGCGGAAACTGGAACGGCAGCTCGTAGGCGTCGCTGGCCAGCGGGTCGCGTGGCTTGATCTTGTTCATCATGCCGAGGTAGCCGCAGGCCAAGGTGGCGGCCATGGCGATGTACGGGTTGACGTCCACGCCCGGCACCCGGTTTTCCACGCGGCGCGCGGCCGGCGACGAGTGCGGCACGCGCAGGCCGACGGTACGGTTGTCGTAGCCCCACTCCACGTTGGTCGGTGCCGCGGTGTACGGCGACAGGCGACGGAAGGAGTTCACGTACGGCGCGAAGAACGGCATGCACTCCGGCAGGTAGTGCTGCAGACCGCCGATGAAGTGGAAGAAGTGCTCGGTCGGCTTGCCGTCTTCACCGGAGAACAGGTTCTTGCCGGTGTGCTTGTTGAGCACGCTCTGGTGAATGTGCATCGCGCTGCCCGGCTCCGCTTCCATCGGCTTGGCCATGAAGGTGGCGTACATGCCGTGACGGAAAGCAGCCTCGCGCACGGTGCGCTTGAACAGGAACACCTGGTCGGACAGATCCAGCGCATTGCCGTGCATGAAGTTGATTTCCATCTGCGCGGTGCCGATTTCGTGAATCAGCGTGTCGACTTCCAGATTCTGCGCGTGGCAGTAGTCGTAGATGTCCTCGAACAGCGGATCGAACTCGTTGACCGCGTCGATGGCGTAGGAGCGGCGACCGAATTCGGCACGGCCGGTACGACCGATAGGCGGTGCCAGTGGAATATCAGGATCAGGGTTGGGCGACAGCAGGTAAAACTCCATCTCCGGTGCCACCACCGGCTCCCAACCTTGGGCCTCATACAACGCCAGCACGCGCTTGAGCACGTTGCGCGGGGCGACTTCCACCATCGAGCCATCCGGACGCAGCGCATCGTAGATCAGCTGCGCGGTCGGATCGGTGGCCCACGGCACGAAGCGCATGGTGTTCGGATCCGGCATCAGCACCATGTCCGGGTCGGTCAGGTCCAGCATGCTGTCATCGGGATAGTCGCCGGTGACTGTCTGGATCAGCACGGCTTCCGGCAGGCGCATTTCCTGGTCGGAAACAAACTTGTCTTTCGGGACGATCTTGCCGCGGGCGACGCCGGTCATGTCCGGAACGATACATTCCATCTCGGTGATACGGTTGTCGCGCAGCCATTCAAACAATTGGTGATTCATGATGCATTTCCTCTTTTTTACCGGTCTTGCCGGCGGTTTTGCCGAGTACGTCTATTGGTTGCGACGCATACGGCGCTCCCGGCAAGCTGCGCCGAAAGCCTCGAAAATTGCCTGGGACACGTCGTTGTCCCAGTACTTCCATTCTGGATGCCACTGCACGGCATAGGCAAAGTTACTGGCGCTGCCGACGCGGTAGGCCTCGATCAGCCCGTCCTCGGCCACCGCCTCGGCGATCAGGCCGTCGGCCAGCCGCTTGATACCCTGCTGATGGATGGAGTTGACCTTGGCACTGTCGCGGCCGAGCCAGAACTGCAGCCAGCTGCCGGCGGTGAACTGCACGCTGTGCGCCGGGCCGTACATCAGGTCCAGGTCCTCGGTCTGCGGCTCGCGGTGGTCATTCAGCCCCGGCTGCTCCTGCACGTGCTGGTGCAGCTCACCGCCCAGCACCACGTTGATCTCCTGAAAGCCGCGGCAGATGCCCAACAGCGGGATGCCGGCGTCGATCACCCGCCGCACCAGCGGCAGCGTGGTGGCGTCGCGCGCCTTGTCGTGCAGGGTGCCGGGGCGGCTGGGCACACCCTGATAGTGGTGCGGCTCGATATTGGACGGCGAACCGGGCAGCAGGATGCCGTCCACCAGATTAATAATCGTGTCCAGCTGCGCCGCGTCACCCAGCGACGGGATCAGCACGGCCACGCCGCCGGCCGCCCCCACCGCCGCGGTGATGTACTTCTCGCCCACCGCGTGGAAGGGAAACAGGCCTATGGTTTTGACATCACAAGGGATGCCGATAATCGCTTGCATGGTTACCTCGGTTGGTTTTACAGCGCCGACTTCAGCGCGGTCAGCGGATCGACGTAGTCGTAACCGAGATCGCGCGCTACCGCCGCATAAGTCACTTTGCCACAACAGATGTTCAGGCCGTGACGCAGATGGACATTGTCATGCAGGGCCTGCGGCCAACCTTTGTCCGCCAGCTCCAGTGCATAAGGCAGCGTGGCATTGGTCAGCGCCATGGTGGCGGTTCTGGCGACACCACCGGGCATGTTGGCAACGCAGTAGTGCACGATGCCGTCAACAATATAGGTCGGGTGCTGGTGCGTGGTCGGCCGGCTGGTTTCAAAGCAGCCGCCCTGATCGATGGCGACATCCACCAGCACCGCCCCGGCGCGCAGCTGTTTCAGCATCGCGCGGTTGAGCAGTTTCGGCGCCGCCGCGCCCGGTACCAGCACCGCGCCGATGATCAGATCCGCGTCGCGCACCGCTTCCTCGATATTGCTGCTGTTGGACATCAGCGTCTTGATGCCGCTGCCGAACAGCATGTCGATCTCTTTCAGCCGCGCCAGCGACTTGTCAAGCAAGGTCACATCGGCGCCCAGTCCCAGCGCCATCCGCGCCGCATTGAGGCCGACCACCCCGCCGCCCAGCACCACCACCCGCGCCGGCGCCACACCGGGCACACCGCCGAGCAGCACGCCGCGGCCACCCTGCGCCTTTTCCAGCGCGTGGGCGCCGGCCTGTACTGCCATGCGGCCGGCCACTTCCGACATCGGCGCCAACAGCGGCAGGCCACCGCGCTCGTCGGTCACCGTCTCGTAGGCGATGGCCACGGCGCCGGATTCCAGCAACAACTGCGCCTGTTCCGGATCCGGCGCCAGATGCAGATAGGTAAACAGCAACTGCCCCGGGCGCAACATGCGGCACTCGGCCGGCTGCGGCTCCTTGACCTTGATGATCATCTCGGCCTTGGCAAAGATTTCTTCCGGCCGCGACACGATGGTGGCGCCGGCCTGCAGGTACTGCTCGTCGGCAAAGCCGATGCCGAGTCCGGCCTGACTTTGCACCAGCACCTTGTGGCCGTGTGCCACCAGTTCACGCGCACCGGACGGTGTCAGGCCGACACGGTACTCATGATTTTTGATCTCCTTCGGAACGCCGATTAACATAGCACTCTCCTTTGGGTGATGTCGTGAAGCTCTGAGCAACAGTTGTTTAAAAAAATATACAACAAACTTGCAATCACACACTGATTTTGACTATAAAATGCACGGGTTGCAAAGAAATTTCGTTATTGCGGCGCAACAGACGGGCTTAAAGTGGTCAAAATCCTCATCGTTGTACGTCTAAAATTATTAACATACAGATTGGACAGGAAGCATGGATGTTGGAGCACGATTAAGGATGGTTCGCGAACGCATGGGTCTTTCGCAGCGTGAACTGGCCAAAAGAGCGGGCGTCACCAACGGTACGATCTCGCTGATCGAGCAGAACCGCGTCAGCCCGTCGATCAGTTCACTGCGAAAAGTGCTGGAGGGTCTGCCGATGACCCTGTCCGACTTTTTCACCTTCGATGCAGACCCGCAAGCACCACGCGTGTTCTACAACAAGGACGAACTGCCCAACCTCGGCAACGACCAGATTCAGCTGCTGCTGGTCGGCACCTCGCACGAGCGGCGCGACATCGCCATCCTGCGCGAAGTGTACGAGCCGTTTGCCGACACCGGACCGGACATGCTCACCCATGACGGCCAGGAGGGCGGCGTGATCATTCGCGGCCAGATCGAGATCACCGTCAATAACGAAGCCCGCATCCTCGGCCCCGGCGACGCCTATTACTTCGACAGTCGCCAGCCGCACCGCTTCCGCAACGTCAGCGACGAGTGCTGCGAGATCGTCAGCGCCAGCTCTCCGCCGACGTTCTGAACCGCCTCCTGCTACGGGGCGGACCCGACACAACAAAGGAGAAACACCATGGCTCGCACCCATGCAGAATGGCAAGCTTTTGCCAGCACGCTCACCATCGAAGGCCGCGCCTTCATCGACGGCCAGTATGTTGCAGCAGCAGACGGGCGCACCTTCGACTGCATCAACCCGGCCAACGGCCAGCACCTGGCCAGCATCAGCTGGGCCGGCGCGCCGGAAGTGGAACAGGCGGTCAAGGCCGCGCGCCGCGCCTTCGACAGCGGCAAATGGTCGGAGCTGGCGCCGCTGGCCCGCGGCCGCATCCTGAAGCGCTTCGCCGCGCTGATCCGCGAGCATGGTGACGAACTGGCACTGCTGGAAACGCTGGACGCCGGCAAGCCGATCGGCGACACCACCAGCGTGGACGTGCCCGGTGCCGCCTACTGCGTGGAGTGGTTCGCCGAGGCCATCGACAAGATCGGCGGCGAAGTCGCCCCGGTGGACCCGAAAATCGTCGGCCTGGTCACCCGTGAAGCCATCGGTGTGGTCGCCGCCGTGGTGCCGTGGAACTTCCCGATCCTGATGGCAAGCTGGAAATTCGGCCCGGCGCTGGCCGCCGGCAACGCCGTGATCGTCAAGCCGTCGGAAAAATCGCCGCTGACCGCCATCCGCCTCGCAGCACTGGCCAAACAGGCCGGCATGCCGGACGGCGTGTTCCAGGTGCTGCCGGGTGCCGGCGACGTCGGCAAGGCACTGGCGATGCACATGGACATCGACTGCATCGCCTTTACCGGCTCCACCGGCGTCGGCAAGCTGATCGCCACCGATGCCGCGCAATCCAACCTCAAGCGCGCCTGGCTGGAGCTGGGTGGCAAGTCGCCCAACATCGTGTTGCCGGACTGCCCGGATCTGGCCAAGGCAGCACGCGCCGCCGCCGGCGCCATCTTCTACAACATGGGCGAGATGTGTACCGCCGGCTCGCGCCTGCTGGTTCATCAAGACATCAAGGACGCCTTCATCGCCGAGTTCAAGAAGGCGGCCGCGCACTACCAGCCGGCCGACCCGCTGGATCCGGCCACCAGCATGGGCGCCATCGTCGACCGCGTGCAGTACGACAAGGTGCTGTCCTATATCGACAAGGGCCTGACCGAGGGTGGGGAACTGGTGTGTGGTGGCAAGGCCGCGCATACCGACAAGGGCCTGTTCATCGAGCCGACCGCCTTTGTCTGCACCGGGCCGGACATGACCATCTGCCGCGAGGAGATCTTCGGGCCGGTGCTGTCCATCATCACCTTCAAGGATGTGGACGAGGCGATCCAGATCGCCAACGACAGCGAGTACGGCCTCGCCGCCGCGGTGTGGACCAGCGACCTGAGCACCGCGCACAAGGTGTCGCGCCGCCTGCGCGCCGGCACGGTGTGGGTCAACTGCTACGACGAAGGCGGCGACATGAACTTCCCGTTCGGCGGCTTCAAGCAGTCCGGCAACGGCCGCGACAAGTCGCTACACGCGCTGGAGAAGTACACCGAGCTGAAGTCGACGCTGATCAAGCTGTAACAGCGGCGCGACGCCGGCAACAACAACGGGCCTTCGTGGCCCGTTTTTCATTGGCCGGCCGCCGGCAGTGGCCGACAGTCATCCCAAAAAACATTGCGGCCAACCTTGGCGACAAGGTTGGCCGCAAGCCGTGAACGGCGCCGGTCGCGACGCGCAGACTTCTGCCGCGGCGACAGGGCGCTACCAACTAGTCGCGGAACACCGGCCGCTCACCACTGACCGCCGCCATCACCGCCACCTGGATGTCTTCCGACATCAGCATCGCCGCGTTCCAGGTCGCCACGTAATTCAACCCCTCGGCCACGCTATGGTCGCGGCTGTAGTTGAGGACTTCCTTGGTGCCCTGCACCGCCAGCGGCGACTTGGCCGCGATCTGCAGCGCCATCGCCTCCGCCGCCTGCAACAGCGCCTCGCGATCCGGCAATACGCGATTGACCAGCTGCATCGCCCGCGCCTCGTCCGCCGGCACGTCACGCGCGGTCAGCGCCAGCTCGCGGGCATTGCCCTCGCCCACCACCCGTGCCAGACGCTGCAGGCTGCCGACATCGGCGACCATGCCGACATCGACCTCGCGCACGCTGAATACGGCGCCCTCGGCGGCAAGGCGGATGTCGGCGGCCAGCACGATGTCCAGTGCGCCACCGACACAGGCGCCGTGGATGGCGGCAATCACCGGCTTGCGGCACAGCTCCAGGCTGCTGACATTGGCCTGCAGGCCGACGATCAGCCGCCGCAACTTGTCGCGCTTGCGCGCCTCGCAGCTGTCCTCGATGGCGCGCTGCATGTTCATCAGCATCGCGAGGTCAATGCCGGCGCAGAAATGCTTGCCGTTGCCGGACAGCACCACGACGCGCACCTCCGACTGTGCATCGCACCACTCCATCGCCTGCTGCAACTCCTGCCACATCGCCTCGTTGAGCGAGTTGGCCTTGTCCGGACGGTTCAGCGCCACGTGGGCGACCTGCTGCCGCACCTCGACGGTGATCGTGTCATAGCTCATCGTGTCGCCCTCAATTGCGTTTCTTGGGCACCCACGCCCACACCATCTCGCAGCGGATCGGGGATTCGCCGGACTCGTCGGTCACCACCACGTCCACCAGCACGTCACCTTTTTCTTCCGTTGCCATGCGGCCAACCTGGGTACGGTCCAGCGTCGCGACTGCCTTCATGTCGCCCTGTGCCCGCTTCAGATACTCGACCTTCATCGATTTCAGCAGCATCAGCTTGTCGTCCGGCACGTTCATGCCGACCACGAAACCGGTCGCCGTTTCCGCCAGCAGCGCCATCGCCGCCGCATGCAGGCCCTTGATGTGGTTCTGCACCTTCTTGCGGTTACGGATGCTGACCACCATGCGCTCGCGGCTGACCTCGTCGAAACGCAGGCCGGCGGTCCCGAGGAACGGGACGAAGTTGCCGAATAGCTTGGTGATCGCCCAGGAGCGCAGCCCGCCCGGCAGCGCCGCGGTCTTGTCCACCATGCGGCACATGCTGTTTTTTTGTTGTTCCATCAAACCCTCTTCTCGTGTTGTCGTGTTGTTATTTGCTTGTTATCTGAATGACTACTGGCAGCCCAGCAGCAGCCGTATCTGCAGCTTGACCGCTTGCAGCGCCTGCTGGTCGAAACGCGCCAGCTGCAGCGCGCCCTGCATCGCGGCAAAGACCACGTCGCCCATGCCCTCGGCGGTGCCGGGATAGTGCATCACCCCAGCGTCGCGGCCACGGCGCACGATGTCCGCCGCCCAGCCGCGCATCAGCGCGACAAAGGCCTGCGTCTGCAGCCGCATGTCGTCGGGCAGGGTCTGCAGCTCGGCCGACAGGATGCCGCTCGGGCAGATCTGCTGCTGCCCGAAATAGCGGTCGGCCAGCTCGAAATACTTTTCCAGCTGCTCGCCCGGCGACAGTTCGGCCTGTGCCTGGGTGAAGCGCTCGAAGCGGCGGCAGTAGCGCTCGATCAGCGCCACGCCCAGATCGCTCTTTTTCGGGAAGTGATAGTGGATGGCGGCATTGCGCACCCCCAGCTCGGCACTGATGTGCTGGTAGCTGAAGGCATTGAACCCGCGCGAGAGCATCAGTGCTTCCGCCAGGTCGAGGATTTTTTTGCGCGTATCGGTAATACGGGCGTCGGTTTCAGGCTTCATTCCGCGACTCTACTTACTGGTCAGTAAGGTGTCAATGCACGCCATGTCTCGATGCTGTTTGCCGCCAAATTATTCGGTTATGATGGCCTTTTACTTTGCCGTACCTCACACGCGTACCTCCCATGAAACTCAAGTTCAGCAAAATGCACGGCCTCGGCAACGACTTTGTGGTGGTGGATGGTATCCGCCAGACAGTAGGCCTGACGCCGGAGCGCCTGCGCCAGCTTGGCGACCGTCACCTCGGCATCGGCTTCGACCAGCTGCTGCTGGTGGAAGCCCCGCACGCCGGCGAAAACGACTTCCGCTACCGCATCTTCAACAACGACGGCAGCGAAGTGGAACAGTGCGGCAATGGCGCCCGCTGTTTCGTGAAGTTCGTCACCGAGCAAAAGCTGACCAACAAGCGCGCCATCCGCGTCGAAACCGCCAAGGGCGTGATCGTGCCGGAATACCACGGCAACGGCCTGATCACGGTGGACATGGGCGTACCGCGTCTGAAGTCGCTGGAGGTGCCGTTCATTGCCGACGGCGATGCCATCACCCACCCGCTGGCCATTGGTGACGACTCGATCGACGTTACCGTGGTGTCGATGGGGAACCCGCACGCGGTTTGTGTCGTCAATAACGTGGACAGCGCCCCGGTGGCACAGCAGGGCCCGCTGGTGGAGTCGCATCCGCGCTTCCCGGAAAAGGTCAACGCCGGCTTCATGCAGATCGTGAACCGCGGCGAAATCCGCCTGCGCGTCTACGAGCGCGGGGCGGGCGAAACCCTGGCCTGCGGCACCGGCGCCTGTGCCGCGGTGGTGGCCGGCATCCAGCGCGGCCAGCTCGACAGCCGCGTGCTGGTACATACCCGTGGCGGCGACCTGAATATCGAATGGGGCGGCCCCGGCCATCCGGTGAAGATGACCGGCCCGGCGGTGACCGTATTTACCGGTGAAATTGAAATCTGACCTGACAGCGGAGTCGCAGCGTGCAAAATGATGATGTTCTTGCCTTTCTTGATGCCCATCCGGACTTCCTCAACCAGCACGCGCCGCGCTTCGGCCTGAAAAGCAGCCACGACCGCGTGGTGGTGTCCTTCGCCGAGCGCCAGCTGCTGGAAATGAAAGACCAGAACCGCCAGCTGGAAGCGCGGCTGGTGCAGCTGGTAAGGCATGGCGAGCAGAACGACCTGATCCTGTCGCGCTGCCACCAGCTGAGCCTGGCGCTGATGCAGGCCGACACCCTGGAACAGGCCGTTGACGCCATCGTGCGCACCTTCGACAAGCAGTTCGGCCTGCAGCGCGTGGCACTGCGACTGTGGCACGATGCGGCCAACCCCAGCCCGTTCTACAACGCCAAGCAGGACATCCGCCTGCTGGCCGGCAACCTGTGCGCACCGTACTGCGGCCCTTACGTCAACGACGAAATCCTGAGCTGGTTCCCGAGCCAGCCGGTACTGCAATCGTTCGCCACCATCGCGCTGCGCCAGCAGGGCGAGGCCTTCGGCCTGCTGGTACTGGGCAGCGAGGACAGTCAACGCTTCTCGCAGGACATGCAGACCCACTACCTGGCGCAGATGGGCGAGCTGATCGCCGTGGCGCTGCAACGGGCACTGGCCGCGGCATGACGCCCTCCCTCTCCAGCCTGATCCTGCTGTCGCCACTGCTGCTATATCTGCTGCACGCACTGTGGCGGCTGATCGCCAGCGACAGCGTGACCGCCGTACTGGCCGTGGTGTCCGCCTATGTCGTCAGCGCCGTCTTCTTTCGCCTGTACCTGCCGTCGCTGGCGCTGGTGCCGGTGTGGCTGCCACTGTTCTATGCCTACCTGTGGCTGGGGCTGGCCGGCGCACTGGCGCTGCTCGGCTGCGGCGAATACCGCCGCTCCGGCGTGCTGCTGCGAGGACTGTCGCTGAAGATGGGCAGCTACTTCCTCAGCCAGGCCTGCCTGCTGGCCGGCATGCTGCTGCTCAACCCGCTACTGGCCGGACGCCCGCTGCAGGCGCTGGCCACACTGCCGCCATTTGTTGCCCTTACCGGCTACGCGCTGTACCGCACCCTGCTCGCCATCAGCCGACCGCAACAGCGCACGCCATGGTGGGGCATCCTGTTCGCGCTGCTGGTACCACCGCTGCTGCTGGGCTGGATCGCCGAGATCCTGGTGCCGCTGTTCTTGCGCTACCTGTAAACGCAAAAAACCGGATGGTCACCCCATCCGGTTTTTTGTTGGTGCCGCGCTCAGGCAGCTCAGGCGGCGGGCGACTTCAGTACCGTGCCATCCTGATCCAGCACCGTCAGCGCAATGGTGATGCTCTGGCCGATGCTCTGCGACACGGTGCAAAAATCCTCGAAGCTGCTCAGCAGCCGTTCCAGATTGGGCTGACCCTGCACCGGCTTGCCACACTGCAACGTGACATCGATGCGCGTCACCCGCAGTCGCTTGCGTTCGTTGCGACCGATGGTGGCCACCGCCTCGCACGATAGCGGCGCGACATCGAGGTGGAATTTGCGCGACGAGAACAACAGGCTGGCGCACAGACAGTTGGCCGCGGCGGCCACCAGCAGCTGCGACGGTGACGGCCCGCTATTGTCGCCAAGCGGCGCCGGCTCGTCGGTCAGCAACTGATAGTCCCCGCCTTCAAAACGATTGTCGAAGCGGTAGTTGTCGATCTGGGTCAGCCTTACGATTTCCTGCTCCTGGTCACTCATCACGCTCCCCTTATGCCAAGCTGCGGCCCAGCACCTGGGCCAACGGGCGCAGTTGCGCCATCAGACTGCCAAACGCCGCACCATCCAGCGCCTGATCACCATCACACCACGCCTGCGCCGGATCGGGATGCACCTCCAGCATCAGGCCGTCGGCCCCCGCCGCCAGCGCCGCGCACGACAGCGCCGGTACCAGCCACGCCTTGCCACCGGCGTGACTGGGGTCGACGATCACCGGCAGGTGCGTCTCGCGCTTCAGCAGCGGAATCGCGGTCACGTCCAGCGTGTTGCGCGCGGCCGGGTCAAAGCTGCGCACCCCGCGCTCGCAAAAGATGATGTTGTGGTTGCCACCGATGGCAATGTACTCGGCGGCCATCAGCCACTCGCTGACCGTCGCCGACAGGCCGCGCTTGAGGATCACCGGCTTGTTGATGCGGCCAACCTCTTTCAGCAGGTCGGTGTTCTGCATATTGCGTGCACCGATCTCGATCACGTCGATGTCGTACTCGAGGAAGGTATCCAGCAGGCGGATGTCCATCAGCTCCGACACCACCGGCAGCCCCTGCTGCCGCGCCGCCTCCTGCAGATAGTCCAGCCCGACCACGCCCAGCCCCTGGAAGCTGTACGGACTGGTGCGCGGCTTGAAGGCGCCAGCGCGCAGCAAGCGGGCGCCGCCCTCGCGCACCAGCCTGGCCGCCTGCTGCATCTGGGGTGCGGTTTCCACCGCGCACGGCCCGGCGATCACCTGCACCGCGGCACCGCCGATGGCCAGCCCGCGCACGTGCACCACCGTATTGTCCGGCTGCACTTCGCGCGACACGATGCGGTAGTCCTTCAGCACCCGCAGCGCCCGCTCCACGCCCGGCATCATCTCGAACATGCTCGGCTGCAGCGAGCGCTCGTCGCCGACGGCACCGATAATGGTGCGCTCGGTGCCGCGCGAGACGTGCTCGCTCAAGCCCGCCGCACGGATCTTGCCGATCACGTCTTCAATGCTTTGCGCACTGGCGGCTGGCGACATCACGATAATCATGAAAACCGTCCCCGTATAAACAGAAAAGCCGGCGAGGCCGGCGACAAACTCAGATGCGGTCGTGCGACAACCACTTGTTGACCGGTGCCGGCCGGTAGGCGTTCATCTTGGCCAGCAGCTCGTCGATGGTTGCCGCCACCACGAACAGCTGCAGATTGCCTTCCGCGACAAAGCCCTCGGCCACGCCGTGGCGGATCATTGCCAGCAGGGGGTCGAAGAAGCCGTCGACATTCAGCAGCCCGATCGGCTTGCTGTGCACCGACAGCTGGCCCCAGGTCAGCATCTCGAACAGTTCGTCGTAGGTGCCGAAGCCGCCGGGCAAGGCGACAAAGCCGCCGGACAGGTCTTCCATCAGCGCCTTGCGCTCGTGCATGGTTTGCGTGACATGCAGCTCGGACAGGCCCTGGTGCGCCAGTTCTTTCTCGCGCAAAAAGCCCGGGATCACGCCGATCACGCGGCCGCCGGCCGCCAGCGCCGCATCTGCGGCGACACCCATCAGGCCGACATTGCCGCCGCCGTACACCAGGGCGATGTCACGCTGCGCCAGCGTCCGGCCCAGCTCGCACGCCGCCTGCTCGTAAGCGGCGCGCGTCCCCTTGTTGGAACCACAAAACAGGCAAATAGACTGGATAGTCATGAGAGGTCATCCATCAACGGCCGGCGCGATGCCGGCCTGGCAATATTTCAGAGAACGGCTTGCGGGTAGGCGCCGAGCACCTTCACGAAAGAGGTACGCTCCATCAGCCCCTGCAGCGCCTTGGCGACATTCGGGTCGTCGTGGTGGCCTTCGACATCGATGAAGAACACGTAGTCCCACAGCCCGGCACGCGATGGCCGCGATTCGAACTTGGTCATCGATACGCCGTTGTCGGCAATCGGCGCCAACAGGTAGTGCACCGCACCCGGACGGTTCGGCGCCGACACGATCAGCGAGGTCTTGTCCTGGCCGGTCTGGCCGACATCCTGATGCCCCAGCACCAGGAAGCGGGTGGTGTTGTTCGGCTCGTCCTCGATGTTTTCCGCCAGCTTCAGCAGGTTGAAGCGCTCCGCCGCCGCCTGGCCGGCAATCGCGGCGCAGCTGCCGTCCTCTGCGGCCAACCTTGCCGCCTCGGCATTGCTGGCCACCGACACCCGCTCGACATCGGCCGGCAGGTTCTTGTTCAGCCACTCGTGGCACTGTGCCAGCGCCTGGGCATGGGCATAGACGCGGCGAATGCCGTCGGTGCCGGCACTATTGCGCAGCAGGTGATGATGGATGCGCAGCACCACTTCGCCGCACACTTTCAGCGGCGTGCTGACCATCAGGTCCAGCGTGCGGCCAACCGCGCCCTCGGTGGAGTTTTCCACCGGTGCCACCACATAATCCAGCGCCCGCGCTTCCACCAGCCGGAAGGCTTCGTCGATGGAGGAACAGGCGACGGTGCGTGCGGCATGACCGAAGTGCTTCAGCGTCGCCAGCTGGCTGAAGGTGCCCTCCGGGCCGAGGTAGGCAATGGACAGCGGCTTTTCCAGCGCCAGGCATTCCGACATGATTTCGCGGAACAGCCGTGCCACGGATTCACCGGGCAGTGGCCCGGGGTTCTGCTCCTTGATGCGGCGCAGCACCTGCGCCTCGCGCTCCGGTCGGTAGATGATGCCGCCACCCTTGATCTCGCCGATTTCACGGGCGTGCTGGGCGCGCTGGTTGAGAAGATGGAGAATCTCGATGTCGATGCGGTCGATGGCATCGCGGTGTTGCTTGAGCTGTTGTTCCGACACGATTTACAAGTCTTTCAGTATGACAAACTGGCCTTTTCCGATGGGGTAAGTTTCCGCGAGATAGCCACGCGTAGCAAGCACTGCTTGTACAAAAGGCGCACATTCTTCGACATGGGACAAGGCGTTGTCCATCACCAGCAAGGCACCGGGCGCCAGGATGCGCGTGATCTCCGGCCAGTAGCCGGGATAACGCTGCCGGTCGGCGTCGAGAAACAGCAGATCGACCGATTCGTCGGCGGTATTGGCTAGCACCGCGAACGCGTCGTCGGCGTGCAGCGTTACCACCGGCTCCAGCGCGAACGCCTGCAGGTTGGCGTGCGCCAGTGCGATCTTGTGCGCGGAATGATCCACCGACACCACCTGCCCCTTGTGCGCCTGCGCCGCCAGTGCCAGCCACAGCGTGGAATAGCCGCTGGAGGTGCCGATTTCGAGCGTGATACGTGCCCGGCGGGTGCGTGACAGCTGGTACAGGAAACGCCCGGTCTGCGGCGTAATGGTCAGCCGCTTCTCGGCACGGGCGGCCGCATGGCGGTCGTGTGCCTCGTTGTCTTCCCACAATTGCTGCAGCCGTGCCAGCCGCTCCCCAGTCAACATGTCATCCCCTTCAGAAACAGGCGGCAATCAGGTTTGCCGCATCGACCACGAAATCCGGGCGCAGATACGCCCACAGTCCCGCCGCCAGCACCAGCACGCCGCACGCTGCCGCCAGCCAGTTCATGACTGCGCCGCCACCGCCGGCACCGGCTGCTCGCGCACCGGCAGGTTGGCCGCAGTGGCCAGCAACCCCAGCAACACCGTCAGCCACCACACCACGTCGTAGCTGCCGGTACGATCGTACAGCCGCCCGCCCAGCCACACCCCGAGGAAGCTGCCGACCTGGTGCGAGAAAAAGACCGCACCCGACAGCATGCCCAGGTGGCGCACGCCAAACAGGCTGACCAGCACGCCATTGGTCAGCGGCACCGTCGACAGCCACAAGAAGCCCATCGCCGCGGCAAACAGCGCCACCGACCACGGCGTCAGCGGTGCCAGAATGAAGATGGTGACCACGATGCTGCGCAGGAAGTAGATCCCGGCCAGCAGCATCGGCTTCGGCCGGCTGCTGCCGAGGTGGCCGGCGACGTAGGTGCCGGCGATGTTGAACAAGCCGATCAGCGCCAGCGCCAGACTGGCCACCTCGCCGGACAGGCCGTGATCGCGCAGATAGGCCGGCAGGTGCACGCCGACAAACACCACCTGGAAGCCGCAGACAAAATAGCCGACCATCAGCAGGCGGAACGAGCGCTGCTGCCAGGCCATGGCAAAGGTGTCGCTCATGCCGCGCAGCATGCTGCCCTGCAAGACCGGCAGCGCCGGCGCCTGGCGGTAGGCCTTTTCCAGCGGCGCCGCCAGCGGCAGCAGCAAGGCGGCGGTGACCGCCAGCACCAACAGCGCCGGCATCCAGCCCAGGCCGTCGATCAGGCCGCGCTCGACCGGCACCATGATGAACTGCCCAAAAGAGCCGGCCGCCGCCGTCAGCCCCATGGCGCGGGAGCGGAATTCCGGCGCCACCGCCCGCACGATCACCGAGAACACCACGCTATAGGTGGTGCACGACAGGGCAAGGCCGATCAGCAGGCCGGCGGAACCGGAAAGCAGCACGCCGCTACTGGACAGCGTCATCAGCCCCAGCCCGGCGGCGTACAGCACGCCACCGGCCAGCAGCACGCGCCCGGGACCGTGCCGGTCGGCCAGCGCGCCGGAAAACGGCTGCGCCAGCCCCCACACCAGGTTCTGCAAACCCAGTGCAAAGGCAAAGGTTTCACGCGTCCAGCCGAACGATTGTGTCATCGGTGGCAGGAAAAAACCGAAGCCGTGGCGGATACCCATGCTGAGGGTGACCACGGTACCGGCGGCAAGCAACAAGAACATCAGGGGGCGATTGGCTGTCATGGGGACTCCGGAGCAAGAACGACATGATGCTTGCTTCATGCGCCGGCGACCAGTCGCCACGGCAAAAACACTGATTCGGATTGCGAACAATGAAAAAACCCGTCACACGGACGGGTTTTGCGTTGCGGCCAACCTTGTCGCTCAGCCGTGCTGGCGGGCGAAGTCTTCCATGAAGTGCACCAGCGCCTTCACGCCTTCGATCGGCATCGCGTTGTAGATCGAGGCGCGCATGCCGCCGACCGAGCGATGGCCCTTGAGCTGCATCAGGCCGTTCTTTTTCGCCTCGGACAGGAACACGTCTTCCAGCGCCTCGTCCTTGAGGCGGAACACCACGTTCATCTTCGAGCGGTACGGCGCCTGCACATGGCTGAAGTAGAAGCCGTTGCTGCTGTCGATCATGTGGTAGAGCAAGCCGGCTTTTTCGTCGTTGCGTGCCTGCATGCCCTTGATGCCGCCCCGCGTCTTCAGCCACTTGAACACCAGGCCGGCGATGTAGATCGGATAGGTGGCCGGGGTGTTGTACATCGAGTCGGCGTCGGCGTGCACGCGGTAGTCGAGCATGGTCGGCGTCTGCGCCTGGGCATGACCGAGCAGGTCTTCGCGCACGATGACCACGGTCAGGCCGGACGGGCCGATATTCTTCTGCGCACCGGCGTAGATCAGGCCGAATTTGGATACGTCCACCTCGCGCGACAGGAAGTCGGACGACATGTCGCACACCAGCGGGGTATCGCCCACTTCCGGCACGAACGGGCACTGCAGGCCGCCGATGGTCTCGTTGGAGGTGTAGTGGAAGTAGGCGGCATCCGGCGTGCGCTGCCAGCTGGCGACGTCCGGCACCACGGCGTAGTTGCTGTCGCTACTGCTGGCCACCACGTTGACGCCGGTGTAGCGGCGCGCTTCCTTGACCGCCAGCTTCGACCAATGGCCGGTATCCAGCACGTCGATGTGGCCGTCCACCGGCGCCAGGTTCAGCGGCACCATGGAGAATTGCTGCGAGGCACCGCCTTGCAGGAACAAGACCTTGTAACCGGCCGGGATCGCCATCAGCGCGCGCAGATCCTGCTCGGCATCGTGGATGATCTCCATGAACTCCTTGCCGCGATGGCTCATTTCCATCACGCACATGCCGGAGCCGTGCCAGTCCAGCATTTCCGCCTGGGCGGTTGCCAGTACTTCGTGGGGCAATACGGCAGGACCGGCTGAGAAGTTGTACACCTTGGCCATGACTATCCTCTATTTCTCGTCAAAATCAGGAAGGAGTGCTGAGCAGGAAGTGCGCACGGGCGACAGCGACCGGCTTGCGGCGGTCTTCCTGCCAGGCCTCGATCAGCACGTGCGCCACGCGCTTGCCCTGCTTGGTGATTTCGCACTGCGCATACAGCGTGGTGGCCTTGCCGGAACGCAGGTAATCCAGCGAGAAGTCCACGATCTTAGGCGCTTCCAGCGACTCGCGGTTCCACATCAGGTGCAGCAAGGCCGCATTTTCCAGAAAGCCGCCAATCAGACCGCCATGCAGCGCCGGCAGCGTGGTGTTGCCGACATTGCGCTCGGCGAACGGCAGCGAGAACAGCAGCTCGCCGCTCTCGTCTTCGCCGCACGCCACACCCATCAGCCGGGCGTACGGCACCGCGGCGATGATGTCGGCGAAGCGTTTCTCGTCGCGCAGCGCGAGGAAGGTTTCCATGAACTGGCTCATGCCGCGCCCTCCACCAGCATCGGTTTCGGGTTGGAGTCGCGCATGAAGGTGGCGACGCCATGGGCGATCGGGTCATCCGGGCTGTCGTGGTAGCACACGGCACGGGTGAACGCGATCTGGCTGGCCAGGCGGTAACACTCGGCGGTGCAGTAGATGGCCTTGCCCGGCGTGGCCGCCTTCAGGTAGTCGATGCGCAGGTCCAGCGTGGCAATGGTTTCCAGTTCGTCCATGTGCGCGGTCACCGCGATGGCGCTGGTGGTGTCGACGATGGAGGTGATCACCCCGCCATGCAGCACGCCGCTGGCCGGATTGCCGACCAGATCGTCGCGCCAGTCCACCTTCAGCGTCGGCTTGCGGCCAACGCTGCCAAGGTATTGCATGCCCAGCGTCACGCAGTGCGGGAAGGACACGAACAGCGCGCCCGCCGTCGCCAGCAGCTTTTCGTTGGCCGGTGCCGCATCCGTCATTCTGCCGCGCCCTCGCCCGCTTCAAGGTTGGCCGCAGCCTCGTCGCCCTCTTCCGCGGCGTCGTCTTCGCTTTCGGCGACCTTCACCAGGCAGATCAGCTTCTCGCCGTCGTCCAGGTTGATCAGGCGCACACCCTGCGCCGCACGGCCGGTCTCGCGCACCTGGTCGACCTTGGTACGGATCAGCACGCCGCCGGTGGTGATCAGCATCACGTCGTCGCTGTCTTCCACCAGACTGGCGGTCACCAGCGCAAGGCCGGTCTTGTCGGTCAGGTCCATGGCGATCACGCCCTGGGTGCCGCGACTGGTGTGGCGGAACTCGCCGACACGGGTACGCTTGCCGTAGCCGCCATCGCTGGCGGTCAGCACTTGCTGCTCGTCGCTGTTGGCCACCAGCAGCGAAATCACCTGCTGGCCTTCGCCCAGCGCCATGCCGCGCACGCCGGTGGCATTACGACCCATGGCACGCACGCCGCTTTCGTCGAAGCGCACCGCCTTGCCGGCATTGGAGAACAGCATGATCTGGTCGTTGCCGCTGGTCAGCGCCACGCCAACCAGCTTGTCGCCCTCGTCCAGCTTGACGGCGATGATGCCGGCACTGCGCGGCCGCGAGAACGCTTCCAGCGGTGTCTTCTTCACGGTACCGTTGGCGGTGCACATGAACACGAACGGGCCCTTGACCTTGTCGCTGACTTCGATGTCGTCGTCCAGCTCAGCACTGTCGTTGCCGGTAAACGCCTTCACCGGCAGCATCGCGTTGATCTTCTCGCCTTCCGCCAGCGGCAGCACGTTGACAATCGGCTTGCCGCGGCTGGTACGACCGCCCTGCGGCATGTCGTAGACCTTGATCCAGTAGCAACGGCCAAACGAGGAGTAGCACAGCACGTAGTCGTGGGTATTGGCCACGAACAGCGTGTTGATGAAGTCGTCGTCCTTGGTCGCCGCCGCCTGCTTGCCGCGGCCGCCACGGCGCTGCGACTGGTAGTCGTCGACCGGCTGCGCCTTGAGGTAGCCGGTGTGCGACAGGGTCACCACCATCTCCTGCGGCGTGATCAGGTCTTCGATATTGATGTCGCCGCCGAATGGTTCAATCTCGGAGCGGCGCTTGTCGCCGTACTGCAGCTTCACCGCGGTCAGCTCGTCATGGATGATCTGGTTGATGCGTTCCGGACGCGCCAGGATGTCGATCAGGTCCAGGATGGTGTCCATGATCTCGCGGTATTCGCCGACGATCTTGTCCTGTTCCAGCCCGGTCAGGCGCTGCAGGCGCAGGTCCAGAATCGCCTGGGCCTGCACTTCGGACAGGCGGTAGCCGTCGGCGTGCAGGCCGTACTCGGCCGCCAGGCCATCCGGGCGGGCGTAGCTCTGGTCGACGCGCGACAGCATGCCTTCCACCAGCTCCGAGCGCCAGGCGCGCCCCATCAGTGCCGCCTTGGCCTGCGGCGGCGCTTCGGAAGCCTTGATCAGCGCGATGATCTCGTCGACGTTGGACAGTGCCACCGCCAGGCCTTCGAGGATGTGGCCGCGTTCGCGGGCCTTGCGCAGTTCGAAAATGGTACGGCGCGTCACCACTTCGCGGCGGTGGCGCAGGAATTCGTCGATGATCTGCTTCAGGTTCAGCAGGCGCGGCTGGCCGTCGACCAGTGCCACCATGTTGATGCCGAAGCTGTCCTGCAACTGGGTCAGCTTGTACAGGTGGTTGAGCACCACTTCCGGCATTTCGCCGCGCTTGAGCTCGATCACCACGCGCATGCCGGACTTGTCCGACTCGTCGCGCAGGTCGGAAATGCCCTCGATCAGCTTCTCGCGCACCAGCTCGCTGATGCGTTCCAGCAGCCGCGACTTGTTCACCTGGTACGGAATCTCGTCGACGATGATCGCCTGGCGGTCACCCTTGCCGATGTCCTCGAAGTGGACACGGGCGCGCATGATGGCGCGACCGCGACCGGTGCGGTACGCCTCCTTGATGCCGGCGGTACCGTAGATGATGCCGGCGGTCGGGAAGTCCGGCGCCGGGATGATGTCGATCAGCTCGTCGATGGTCAGCTCGCTGTTGTCCAGCAAGGCGAGGCAGGCATCGACCACTTCGTTCAGGTTGTGCGGCGGAATATTGGTGGCCATGCCCACCGCGATACCGGAGCTGCCGTTGATCAGCAGGTTCGGAATGCGTGTCGGCATGATCAGCGGCTCTTGCTCGGAGCCGTCGTAGTTGGGGCCGAAGTCGACGGTTTCCTTGTCGAGGTCGGCCAGCAGTTCGTGCGCGATGCGCGCCATGCGGATTTCGGTGTATCGCATCGCGGCGGCGTTGTCGCCGTCGATGGAACCGAAGTTGCCCTGACCGTCCACCAGCGGGTAGCGCAGGCTGAAATTCTGCGCCAGACGCACGATGGTGTCGTACACCGCGGTATCGCCGTGCGGGTGATACTTACCGATCACGTCACCGACAATACGCGCCGATTTCTTGTAGGCACGGTTCCAGTCGTTGGAAAGCTCATGCATGGCGTACAGCACCCGGCGATGCACGGGCTTGAGGCCATCTCGGACATCAGGAAGGGCGCGGCCGACGATCACGCTCATCGCGTAATCGAGATAGGAACGGCGCATCTCCTCTTCCAGGCTAATCGGGAGTGTTTCCTTGGCAAAAAGCTGGTCGGTCATGGAAATCCGTAATCATGGCAAAATATTCGATATTCTAACACGAAATGACACCAAGACGCCCGCCAGACAAGCAAAAAGGCCGCTGCCGCGGCCTTTTTGCCAAGCACCCGGCATCGCTCAGTGCGCGCCGATCTGCAGCTTTTTCTCCAGACGGGAAATCCCCCACGCCATCAACATGGTCAATGCCAGGTAGATAAAGGAAATGGTCAGGTACGGCTCCCAGTAGCGCGAATACACCCCGGCCACGGTCCGCGCGGCGAAGGCCAGCTCGGCCAGGCCGATCGCCGACACCAGCGAGCTGTCTTTCAGCAGCATGATCGCCTCGTTGCCCAGCGGCGGCAGCATGCGGCGGAACGCCTGCGGCACGATCACGAACTTCATGGTCTGGCCGTAGGAGAGCCCCAGCGAGCGCGCGGCCTCCATCTGCCCCTTGTCGATGGACTGGATGCCGGCACGGAAGATCTCGGTGATGTAGGCACCGGCGTTCAGCGTCAGCGCCAGCAGGCCGGAAATGAAGGCACCGTAATTCTGGCGGATGTCGCGGGCGACATCACCGTTGATCACCAGGCCGTCCACCGGATGGATCAGCAGCGGCATCAGCGCAAAGTGCACCAGCAGGATTTGTACGAACAAGGGCGTGCCGCGAAAAAAGGTCACGTAGGCGCCGGCCGGCATGCGCACCAGGTAACGCACCAGATAACGGCTCAGGCCGTGCGGCGCATCCGCCAGCCGCGCCATGCCCATGAACAGGCCGATCAGGGTGCCGAACACCACCGCCACCAGCGTAATGATGATCGTCATTTGCACGCCTTCCACGAACAGTGGCGCGTAGTCGGCGATCATTCCCCAGCGAAAATCCATATTGCTTCCCCCTGCAAAAAAACCGGGCCGGCTCGAGGCGGGCCCGGTTCTTCATGCAGCTAATTGATTACTTGGTGCCAAAATACTTGTTGAAGATCTGGTCGTAGGTGCCGTCAGCCTTGATCGCCTTGATACCGGCGTTGACCTTGTCCAGCAGCTCCTGATTACCCTTCTTCACCGCAAAGCCATAATACTCCGGCGCGAAGCTCTGCAGGTCTTCCACCGTGGTCATGCCGTGCTGCGGGTTGTTCTTCACGTAGTTGATCACCACGCCGTTGTCACCCACCGCCGCGTCAACTCCACCGGTTTCCAGCTCTTTCAGTGCCAGCGGCATGCTCTCGAAACGCTTGATGCTGGAGCTGGTCTTGCCCAGCAGCTTCTGCACCACTTCGTCGCCGGTGGTGCCGGTCTGTACCGCCACCTTCTTGTTCTTCAGGTCCTGGAAGGTCTTCACGTCGGTGACGCCCTTGCCGACCGCGATCAGCTGGCGTGCCTCAAAGTATGGCTCGGAGAAATCCATGCTCTGCTTGCGCTCGTCGGTGATGGTGATCGCCGAAGACAGGATGTCGCGGTCGCCCTGCCCCAGGGTGGCGAACATGCCTTCCCACGGCGTATTGACGAACTTGACCTTGAAACCACCCTTGTCCGCCACCGCGCTCAATACCTCGATGTCGAAGCCGACGATCTGGCTCTGGTCGTTCTGGAACTCGAATGGTGCATAGCTAGCGTCGGTGCCCACCACGTACTCGGCCACCTGCGCCACTGCCGGCGCCGCATCACTGGCTGCCGATGCCGCCGGTTCTTCCGCCTTCTTGCCGCAACCTGCCACGGCAAAAACCGACAACAACATCCCCGCCAGCAGCGTTCTTCTCGTGTTCTTCATACTTGTAATCTCCGTCGATTCTCGTATTGACCGTTCGTGCCCGAAACGGCGCGCGTGCTAATATAACAAGCCCGTTACGGTGCCACAACGCACCGCAGCCGGATATTTATACCTACATTATTTAGCCAACGACATTACCGACCATGCCATTGTCCCGTTTTTGCGCTGCAGCACTTGGCGCCCTCATTCTGAGCTGCGCCGGCAACAGCTTCGCCACCGGTGAAGACGCCCCGCTGCCGGGCGACTTCCAGCCGCCACGCCAAAGCAAAGCCGCCAGCAAGGCCGCACCCGCCAGCGGCGGCAGTAATAAAGCAAATGACGTACCAGCGCGCAATATTCAGCCCGCAACAGCGACCACCACCCAAGATAAAACCAGCAGCCCGCGACAACAGCCACGCCACGAGCAGGCCGAAACGCGCCGCAGCAAGCGCAGCCATAGCCAGCCGGCCGCCCGGAAATCGTCACGCCAGCTGAAGCAGGCGGCCACGGCGCAACGCGCCGGCAAGGCACGCCAGAAGCTGCGCAACGGCAAGCAGAGCGTGCGCGGCAACAAGGCGGCGCGTGTCGGCAAAAAAGCCGCAGTTCGCCAGCGCGCGGTGGGCAAGCGCGTCAAAAACGGCAAAGTGGTCAGCAGCCGCAAGGCCAGCGCCGGCCAGCGCAGCCTCGCCGCCCGCAAGCGCCAGAAGGCGGCAGCGAACACCGCCAAGCGCAGCACCCACGCAAAGACCACGGCCAGGGCCAACCGTACCGGCAGCAAGCAAACCCTCAAGCAGCGCAAGACACGCAAAGCCGCGCTGAACGCCAACGGCAAGCGCAGCAGCGTTGCCCAAGCCAAGCGCAAGACCAGCGCCAAGGCCCGCCGCCACCCGCAGCCGCGGCGCCAGGCACACTAAGAACCTGTTCACGATCTGCTGCAACTGATCTCACAGGGCGATACAGCGTTGAAAACGGCTTCGGAATGCTTGTTTATATCTGGATAAACGCCGCTTCCTCAGCCGTTTTCGCCTTGTCTCGCGTGAGCGCGCGAGATCGTGAATACGTTCTAAGCCACGCGTGCGGCAACGCCAAATAAACGGCCCGCCAACAGGCGGGCCGTTTTCATGTCAATTTGGCCATTCCAGCTTGCCGTCCTGCCCCGACCGCAGCACGCCGCGCGCTCAACGCACCTGCTGCACGAAATCGCCGAACGCCGCCACCAGCCGGTCGACATCGGCCGCGGTGGTGTCCGGGCACACCAGGATCATGTTGTGGAACGGCGTGATCAGCAGACCGCGGTTGAGCAGGAACAGGTGCACGATATGCTCCAGCTCGCTGTCGAGGATCTTGTCGGCCTCGCTGCCATTGACGGGCGGCGTGGCGGTGAACTGGAACTCGGTGCGCGCGCCGATCTGCGTCACGCACCACGGCAGCTCATGCTGCGCGATGACGCCACGCAGCCCTGCGGCCAACCTTTCCGCCAGCCCGAACATGTACTGGTAGGCACTGTCGGTCATCACCTCGGCCAGATTGGCGCGCATCGCCGCCATCGCCAGCAGGTTGGCGGTGAGCGTGGTGCCGATGCCGCTGTGCCCCGGTGGCGCATTGCGCTTGGCTTCTTCGGCGCGGCGCGCGGTCTCGGCACTGAAACCGTACACCGCGCACGGCACGCCGCCAGCCACCGGCTTGCCGACCACCAGCAGATCCGGCTGCAGCCCGTGCGCGCGTGTGTAGCCACCGGGGCCGCTGCTGATGGTGTGGGTTTCGTCGATCAGCAGCAAGGTGCCGTAGCGCTTGCACAGCGCCTGTGCCGCCTGCCAGAAGCTCGGCTGCGGCAGCACCATGCCGATATTGGTCATCGCCGGCTCGGCCAGCAGGCAGGCCACCTGACCGTCCTGCAGCGCGGCTTCCAGCGCCGCCAGATCGTTGAATTCCACACTGCGGGTGTGTTGGGTGATGTCGTACACCTGCCCCAGCAGGCTGTCGCGGGTTTGCGGCTGGCCGTCCACCAGGTCGACAAACACATCATCCACCGTGCCGTGGTAGCAGCCGTTGAAGATCAGCACCTGGCTGCGCTGGGTGATCGCCCGCGCCCAGCGGATGGCAAAACGGTTGGCGTCCGAAGCCGACAGCGCAAACTGCCAGTACGGCAGGCCGAAGCGGCGCGCCAGCTCCGCTGCCACCCATACGCCATCCTCGCTGGGCAGCATCGCGGTGTAGCCGCGTTGCGCCTGGCGGGCGATGGCCTCGGCCACCGGCCTGGGGCTGTGGCCGAACATGGCGCCGGTGTCGCCGAGGCAGAAGTCCACGTAATCGTGGCCGTCCACGTCCTGGAAGCGCGCGCCCTGCGCCGCCGCCACGTACAGCGAGAACGGCGTCGACCAGTCGTTCATCCAGTGCAGCGGCACGCCAAACAGCAGGTGGCCGGCGGCCTGCGATGACAGCTCACGCGAACGCGGCATGCGGGCGATAAAAGCATTGCGCTCGGCGACCTGCAGCGCCTGCGCCTTGTCCCAGTTGATGCCATGACGAGTGGCCATGGGGTCTCCTTCGTAGTGTCTTTATTGGCTTGCGGCCAACGTTGGCCGCAAGCCGTGAGTTCATCCGGTGCCGCGCGGAGCCGCGGTTGACGCTCTCGCGAGCCAGCGCGAGACCAGGCGAAAACCTATGGTGGCGCCGCTGAGCAGTCGCCAATGCGCACGCCCATATCGAACGTAGACGCCGCCGCGCCGCAGATCGTCAGCAAGCGCTTACACGTGCAGCTGCAGGTGTTCGCGCTCCCAGGCGGTGATGGCGCGGTTGAAGGTCTCGAACTCCTTTTCCTTCACCGCGCAGAATGCCTGCACGAACTCCTCGCCCAGGATCGCCGCCAGCTCCGGGCAGTCCTGCATCAGCTCCACCGCGTCTTCCAGGCTGCGCGGCAGTTCGTAGTCCAGGTTGTAGGCGCTGTCGTTCATCGGCGCCGACGGTTCGATCCGGTTCACCATGCCCAGGTAACCACAAGCCAGCGTCGCCGCCATCGCCAGATACGGGTTCACGTCGACGCCGGGCACGCGGTTTTCCACCCGCCGCGCCACCGCGCCGGACGGCGGAATACGGATGCCGCAGGTGCGGTTGTCGTAGCCCCAGCGCACATTGATCGGCGCCGCGGTATGGCGGCTGAGGCGGCGGTAGCTGTTCACGTACGGCGCGAACATCGGCATCGCCCGCGGCAGGTAGCGCTGCATGCCGCCGATGTGGTGGAAGAACAGCTCGCTGGCGCTGCCATCGGCATTCGAGAAGATGTTGGCGCCGCTGTCGCAGTCCACGATGCTCTGGTGGATGTGCATCGCGCTGCCCGGCTCGCCTTCCATCGGCTTGGCCATGAAGGTGGCGAAGATATTGTGACGGTAGGCGGTTTCGCGCACCGCGCGCTTGAACAGGAACACCTGATCGGCCAGCGCCATCGCGTCGCCGTGGCTGAAGTTGATCTCCATCTGGCAGGCGCCGACCTCGTGGATCAGCGTTTCCACCTTCAGCTGCGCCGCCTCGCAGAATGCCGACAGCTCCTGGAAGAAGGGGTCGAAATCGTTGACCGCGTCGATGGAGAACGACTGCCGCCCCACCTCGGAGCGGCCGGCACGGCCGGACGGCGGCCGCAGTGGCTCGTGCGGATTGGTGTTCTGGCGGATCAGGTAGAACTCCATTTCCGGCGCCACCACCGGCCGCCAGCCTCGCGCCTCGTACAGTTGCAGTACCTTGCGCAGCACCGCGCGCGGCGAGATGCCGACCGGCGTGCCGTCGAAATCCTCGCAATCGTGGATCACCACCGCCACCGGCTCGATCGCCCACGGCACCAGCCGGATGGTGGCGGGATCGGGACGGCACACCATGTCCGGATCGTTGGCGCCGGCAAAGCGCTCGAACTCGGCGAATTCGCCGTTGACGGTGATGGTCAGCACCGCCTTCGACATTTTCATGGTGTCTTCGGCCAGAAACAGCCCCTTGGGCACGATCTTGCCGCGCGCCATGCCGGTCATGTCCGGTATCACGCACTCCACTTCGTGAATGTTGTGCTCGCGTATAAACGCGGCCAGTTGCTCGTTCATGGTCGTTCTCCTGTGGACTGTCTCGATTATTTGTAGCCTGTCGCCCACCGTTTTTGCCCGGCTCGCTCATCGTCGTGACGGCGCGGGACGCCGCAGCAAAACGCAGCTCATGCCGCGCATCGTAAATTTGATCAAATATCCATGTCAACATTTGATCAAATATTTGCAATAACCACAAAAATGGCCGCACCCTTGCGGCCAACCTTGCGCCACGACGACGACCACAACATACGCGACCCGACCACAGGCACACATCGCCAGCCGGCACCGCCACCCCAGCAACCGGCGGTCATCACCACCACGCAGGCCATCGCACCGCCCTGCCCGCGCCCAGCCCACAGCAGGCTTCTGCTATGCTTGCCGCCAATTTGTCCTGACTGCGCACCATGAAAACCAGCACCGCCTCCACCCTGCAAGACGAGACCTACGACACGCTGCGCCACTGGCTGATGCTGGGACGCTGGCTGCCGGGCGAGCGGCTGAAGATCCGCCAGCTGGCCGAGGAACTGGGCGTCAGCCAGATGCCGGTGCGCGCCGCGCTGCAAAGGTTGGCCGCAGAAAAGGCGCTGCTGAACATCCCCAACTGCGGCGTGCAGGTGCCGCAGCTGACGGAGACCCAGTTCGACGACATCCTGCAAAACCGCATCCTGCTGGAAGGCGAAGCCGCCTTCCGCGGCGCACAAAGCCTGGCCGCCAGCGAACGCGAGCAGCTGCTGCAGCTGTGCCGCGCGATGGACAGCGCCATCGCCGCGGACGACATCAAGGGCTACCTCGACGCCAACGAGCTGTTCCACCTGCAACTGTACCGCGCCAGCGGCTCGCCGCTGCTGCTGTCGCTGATCGAGACCGTATGGCTGCACGTCGGCCCGATCTCCAACCAGCTGCATCAGGATCTGGCGGTGTGGAAGACCATGAACGACGCCCACCACGCGCTGCTGGATGCGCTGCAGGCCGGCGACGCCAACGCGGTACGCCGCGCCATCGAGCAGGATCTGCGCACCGCCGGCAGCTACCTGCGCCTCAGCTGCCGCCCCGGCTGATTGCCGCGTTTTGCCGTGGCCGGCGACGCCTGTTGCGCCAGATCAAGCCGGCCGCCCAGCCCTCCTTGTCGTTTGCGCCAACGGGCACTATACCGGGGGTGAGCAGCCACCTCGGCCGCCCTAAGCATATGATTATCCAAGGAGAGTACGATGAGCCTGCTTCCTTCCCGCAGCACCCTGTTTGACGACCTGTTCCGCGACTTCAGCGGCCACGGCTTCTTCATCAAGCCCCTGCACGGCGATGCGCTGCCATCGCAGATCAAGCTCGACGTCAAGGAAACCGACACCGGTTTCACCGTGCTGGCCGAGCTGCCCGGCGTGTCCAAGGACGACATCCACGTCGAGATCGAGGGCGCCCAGCTCACCATCAAGGCCGAAGTGAAACAGTTCGACAAGCAAAGCAAGGACGAGCAGAACCTGCGCAGCGAACGCTACTACGGCATGGTGTCGCGCAGCCTGCAGCTGCCGTCCGACCTGGACCGTGACGGCGCCAGCGCCAAGTACGAAAACGGCGTGCTGACGCTGACGCTGCCGAAGAAACACAGCAGCGGCAACGGCAAACGCCTGATCGTGGAATAGCTAGCTGCTACCCACAGCAAGCCCGGCCTTGGTGGCCGGGCTTTTTCATGTGTGCATCAAGCCGAGAAAGAGGGCTGACCGTTACCGACCCTGAGCTGTCGTTCTCAATCGTGGCTAGATAATGTCAGCTTCAGTCTCCGAAGCAGCCAATGCAGGATTCGTCCCTGACCTCCAGACGCCCTCACTGGAATTAAGCATGGCACATGCATGTAGCTCGGTTGATTGATGGTTGTTATACGGACTCTGGTATGACAAGGTCCTTGCGCCCCAATGGTTTGAACACGATAATTCATGGCATCTCAATATCAAATGTTATACGGACGTCGCGGTCCGGATAAATACTGTTAGGTACTGCTCAGTGGAACCCACATTGCTAT
The DNA here is from genome assembly GCF_003633895.1 of Vogesella indigofera. Lineage (GTDB taxonomy): Bacteria > Pseudomonadota > Gammaproteobacteria > Burkholderiales > Chromobacteriaceae > Vogesella > Vogesella indigofera. The sequence goes on along the minus strand of NZ_RBID01000011.1, from coordinate 290,234 downwards.
CCATTCGCTCAACATCATCACGCCGTGAACTCGTCTTCTCTCACCATCGAGACGAGTATTTCCACGTTGAACTCAAAGGTTTTGAACTCTCCGCCGCAACCGATATTTGGGCCTATACAGACGCCAATGGGCTAAACCAATTCTTTCAAGAACTCGCAGAGTTCAAAAAACCATGGCAAGGTCAACACTCTTGGGCATCAATCGAACAAGACTTTCATCTATCGGCAATCTGCACATCATTGGGCAGTGTTGCCTTTCAAGTCGAATTGCGGGGGTTGCAAGGGGCACCCGAAGAATGGTGTGTTGAGGCTGGATTGGTTAGCGAATTCGGACAGTTAGAACAAATTGCAAAAAACGCAGAGGCCTTTTTTAATGCCTGCACCTAACAAATCGCTCCAGCAGACGGTCAGACAGCTGCGCTGTCTGACCGCCGCTGAATTCCAGCATTAGACGCTATAAAAATTGAGAACAAAATGAAATTCATTGGCAAATTCGGTGAGTACCTCACCCTAACACGTCTCCTTGAGAATGAGATTGAAGCCTACCCAGCAATAAAAATTAATCAAGATAGCTACGATATAACTGCAATTACAAAATCTGGAAAAATATTAAGAATTCAGGTCAAATCTACCTTGTTGCATAACAATAGCACAAACAACACCATAGGCTCACTCTCACGCAATTTTGATTTTTTGGTTGTAGTAGTAATCCATGGGGAGCGAGCAGCCGATTGCTACATCCTTACACATGCCGAAGCCCAAACACTTCGTGGCAACTCCAAGCAGCTTGGTATCAGCCGTAAGGAGAGGCAGGTTTCGGTTGTAAAAAGTGAAATCGCTCAACACAAAGAACAATGGAGTCGAATTCGTGATGCCTAACAATGTGCTTAACGTCGCTCACTTCGTTCGCTGGACAGCCAAAAGCTACACTTTTGTCTGCCCGTTAGCTTAATCGTTAGGCAAAAGGTACCCGCACCTTGGACTCAACACTCATTGCCGGAATTATGGGGGCCGTTGCTACTATCGCAGCGGTAGTAATTGGGTGGTACCTACAGCGGCCAAAGACTGCGCCAATCTCGCCGCTGAAAAGTCCGGAAGAAAATGAGCAACCCTCTGACGCTCCGGAAACGTCGAATACTTATGCTCGTCGATACCTTGAGTATCCTAGTCACTACCGGTTCATAAAGGGATTGCCAAAGCTATATCAAGCAGTGCGAGAAAATGCCCAAGAAGGCTGGGATACCGGGGTAACAGCAGATATGCGGCAAGCAAGTTACGACGTAATCGACTTCTTGGAATATGCGTGGCTCCGTCTCGCCGAGTTTTATCCAGAAAAACACTGGGGCGGGAAGTCTGCGCCAGACTACATTCGCAGTTACCTTCAAGAGCGGTTCGCCTTTCATTGGTCTAAGCATGAGCCTACCGGTCCTGGCACAGGAGGCACGATTGTTGGTGTTCTAACGGGTGGCGACGTTATCAACGATATGGAAGAGCTCGTAAGCGATACGGTGTCTTCTTTGTTTATGTACAACGATGATTTTGACTTCAAAGCCTGGCATGAAGCGTGGGCAGGGGTTAAGAATTAACGCCTAACAATGCGCTCAACAACGTTCGCTCCGCTCACGGGACTCGCAAAAGCTGCGCTTTTTCTCGCCTGTTAGCTTAATCGTTAATGTCAGCTTTCACGATTGCTGCGGTCATTCATCTCCCTGCTTGTCGGTGTTCATGAGCGACTGGAACTGGCCGACAGCAGCCATGCCAGCACATAGGCACAATCCGCCCCTTTGACCATCCTGCCGCCCTGCCTCGCCTTCCCCACAAACCACAAGGTTGGCCGCAAGCCCTGTTCCGCTTGCGGCCAACCTTTTTCACGCTTGATGCGGCTACACCGGCAGGCGGCTGCCGGCCTTCACCTCGCGCAGTGCCAGGCTGGAGTGGATGGATGCCACTCCCGGCATCTGGCGCAGCACGTTTTCGACAAAATCGCTGTAGGCGTCCAGCGATGTGGCCACCACCTGCAGCAGGTAGTCGGCGTCGCCGGTGATTTTGTGACAGGACAGCACCTGTGGCTGCGCACACATCGCCGCCTCGAACGCGTTCGGCTCGTTGCCGCCGTGCGCGCTGAAGCGGATCTGCACGAAAGCCAGCACGTCCAGCCCCAGCTTGCGACGGTCGAGATTGGCCTGATAGTCCTTGATATAGCCGTCGTCTTCCAGCCGCTTCAGCCGCCGCCAGCACGGCGTCACGCTCAGCGACAGCTGCTCCGCCAGCCGGGGATTGGACAGCGTACCGTCCTGCTGCAGCAGGCGCAGAATAGTCCGGTCTGCGGCATCCAGTTCATTTTTTGGTTTGTTCGTACTCATTTTACCACTTAGAGAGTCTGTTCTTATCGCAGGATAGCGAATGGCAGGCGCTTAAAGCAAAGTAAATTCCGAGCCGCCGCCACATACTGGTTGCCGTCACCTTCCTCTGTACGGCACCACGTCATGCTTACCATCTACAGCAATGCCCATCGTCTGCACCACGCCACCGAACTCAAGGACGGCGTCCTGAAGCCCTGTTTCGAGATGCCAAGCCGCGCCGACACCATTCTGGCGCGGGTGCAGGCCGTTGGCCTCGGCGAGGTCATCGCGCCGCGTGAATTCGGCAGCGCCAGTTATGCCCGCGTGCACAGCGAGCGCTATGTGCGTTTTCTGGAGCAGGCCTGGCGCGAATGGCAGGCGCTGGGTCGCCAGCATGACGCGCTGCCGCTGATCTGGCCGGTGCGCGATCTGCGCAGCGATATCGAGCCGGTGCACATCGACGGCAAGCTGGGCTTTTACGCGATGGACGCCGGTGTGGCGATTACCGCCGGCACCTGGCAGGCGGTGAAGACCAGCGCCGATCTGGCGCTGACCGGCATGGCCGCGTTGACGCAGGGCGAACACAGCGCCTTTGCGCTGTGCCGCCCGCCCGGCCACCACGCCGCCGCCGAGTACATGGGCGGCTACTGCTACCTGAACAATGCCGCCATCGCCGCCCAGCACGCGCTGGACAACGGCGCCAAACGGGTGGCGGTGCTGGACGTGGACTACCACCATGGCAACGGCACGCAGAGCATCTTCTATGACCGCGCCGACGTGATGTTCACCTCGCTGCACGGCGACCCACGCCACTCCTACCCCTACTTCCTCGGCCATCGGGACGAAACCGGCGCCGGCGCCGGGCTGGGCTTCAATCACAACTACCCGCTGCCGCACGGCACCGGCTGGGACGGCTACGGCGCGGCACTGCGCCACGCCTGCGACGCCATCGCCGCCTACGCCCCGGACGCGGTGGTGATCTCGCTGGGGGTGGACACCTTCAAGGACGACCCGATCAGCCACTTCCGCCTCGAAAGCGAAGACTTCCTCAAGATCGGCCAGACCATCGCCAGCATCGGCCGCCCGACCCTGTTCGTGATGGAGGGCGGCTACATGGTCGACGACATCGGCGTCAACGCGGTGAATGTGCTGCGCGGCTTCGAGGGCCAGCGCTGATACGGCCAGCAAGGGCGACAGCCGAGCCGGCTAACCGGCTGGCCGCCGCTCGGCCCCACGTTTTGCAATAAAGCGTTCCACCCAGCACCCGGCGGCGGAAAAAACACTGCGCATAGACGCAGCCTGCCCCCGGCATCACGGCAACCCCGATCTACATTCAGGAAAACACATGAGAAACTTTGCGAAACTGAGTCTGTTTGCCGCTGCGGCACTGTCCCTCACCGCCTGCGGCAAGCAGGAAGCAGCCACCGCGGCGCCGGACAATGCCGCCGCCGCCGGCGTCGAAACCATCAAGATCGGCCAGGTGTCGCCGCTCACCGGCCCGATCTCGCATCTGGGCAAGGATGTCGAATTCGGCGCCAAGCTGGCGATTGAAGACCTCAATGCCGAAGGCGTGGAGATCGGCGGCAAGAAGGTCCGCTTCGAGCTGGTGTCCGAGGACGATCAGGGCGATCCCAAGATCGGCACTCAGGTGGCGCAGCGCCTGATCGACGCCGGCGTGGTCGGCGTGGTCGGGCACCTGAATTCCGGCACCACCATCCCGGCCTCGCGCATCTATGCCGATGCCGGCATCCCGCAGATCTCGCCCTCCGCCACCAACCCCGATTACACCCGGCAAGGCTACAAGACCACCTTCCGCATGATCGCCAACGACGTGCAGCAAGGCACGGCGCTGGGACAGTTCGCCATCGACACGCTGAAGGCAAAAACGGTGGCGGTGGTGGACGACCGCACCGCCTATGGCCAGGGCCTGGCCGATGAATTCGCCAAGGCCGTCACCGCCAAAGGCGGCACGGTGGTGAAGCGCGAATTCACCACCAACACCGCCACCGACTTCAACGCCATCCTGACCGCGATCAAGGGCGCCCAGCCGGATGTGGTGTTCTACGGTGGCATGGACGCCCAGGCCGGGCCGATGGCCAAGCAGATGAAGCGGCTGGGGATCAAGGCCAAGCTGATGGGCGGCGACAGCATGCAGACCCCGGAATTCATCAAGCTGGCGGGCGACGCCGCCGAAAGCCTGTATGCCTCCGCCTGCGGCCTGCCGCGCGACAAGATGCCGGGCTTTGCCGCCTTCAACACCAAATTCCAGAGCAAGTTCAACACCGAGATCCAGGTGTTCTCGCCGTACGAATACGACGCCGTACACGTGCTGGTGGAGGCGATGAAGCGCGCCGGCTCCAGCGACCCGAAGCAGTATCTGGCCGAAGTCGGCAAGACCGACTACACCGGCGTCACCGGAAAGGTGTCGTTTGACGCCAAAGGCGACATCAACAACGGCGCGGTCACGGTTTACCAGGTCAAGAACGGCAAGTGGCAGGTGGTATCCACCGTCGGCGGCGCCTGAGCTGACACCAGGAGTCGGCAGGCAACAAGCCGCAACAAGATTGATTTCCTCTGAAAGAAGTACTTCAGCCAGCCACGCGCTGGCTTTTTTTTTGCGCGCGCGAGACTGGTTGCGGCCAAGGTTGGCCGCAACGCAGCAAGTTTGCATTTTTGCGACACGCAACAATTCATGACAAAAGCGACGCGACACGCTCATTCATTGCGCAAAAATCGACATGAAGCGGCGGATGTTCCGGAAAAACCAGCAGCATCAAGCGCAGGCATCTCGGCGCCGACCCACGGCCACGCGGCGTATTGCGACGCGGCCTGTTGCCGGCGCGACACCTGCACTGGCGCTGGTCGCGGCCTCGCTACACTGCCAACACCAAGCAGCCCTTGGCAAAAACAAATGAGAACAGAGGACCACACCGCATGAAGTCACCCCTAAACAAATCCTGCCACGCCCTCGCCGCCGCCTGCCTCAGCCTGGGACTGGCCGGCCCTGCCCTCGCCGACACCCCGGCCGCCACCAACGCGCCGAGTGGTGACGGCAGCAACAACCTGCTGATCTCCGCCGTCGCCTGGAAGCAGACCTCCGCCGAGTACAAGGCGCTGTATTACCAAGCCTACAACCTGGCGCGCATGCAGCTGGATCGCGCGCTGGCCAAGCGCAAGAGCGGCGACAAACCGCTGGCGGTGATTACCGACATCGACGACACCATCCTCAATGCCAGCAACTACTGGGGCTACCTGATCAAGAACAACAAGGACTTCTTCGACGACGTGGTCTGGGACAAGTGGGTGCCGGAGAACAAGTTCAGCGCCATGCCCGGCGCGGTGGAGTTCTTCAACTACGCCAAATCCAAGGGCGTGGAAGTGTTCTATGTCAGCAACCGCGACCAGGGCGAGAAGACCTTCGAGTACGGCATCGGCAACCTGAAGGCGCTAGGCTTTCCCAACGCCGACGCCGAACACGTCACCCTGCAGCGGGAAAGCTCCAACAAGGAGCCACGGCAGAACGACATCGCCCAGCGCTACGACGTGGTGGTGATGCTGGGCGACAACCTGAACGACTTCCGCCGCAAGTACTACGTGAAGAATGTCGACGAGCGCACCCGGCTGATGGAAGAAGACCGCGAGCTGTTCGGCAGCAAGTTCATCATCATGCCAAACCCGACCGACGGCCACTGGATCCGCGCCATTTTTGGCGATTCCGAGCCGCCAGCCAGCGACGCCAACCGCAGCAAGTTCAAGGATGCCGCCACCAAGTCCGCCTGGCAGCCCTGAGTCGGCGCCAGCATGGCAAAACCGCCAGGCCGTTTCCGGCTGGCGGTTTTTTATTGCTATGGCCACTTCGCGTCTCAGTGGCAGCCGTCCGGCGTGCACAGCGGCGCGTCGACCGCGCCATGGTTGGCCGCACCGGCCAGCAAACCTTGCAGATAGCCGGCAAACGCGTCCGGCTTGCCCAGATAGGGCGACAGCTCCAACCGCTGCAGCTGGCCGTTCAATTCCAGCAACAGCGACGGGAAGCCACGCAGGCCGTGTGCGGCCATGTCGCGCTGGCTGCGGCCAACGTGGGCGGCGAACTCGCCCTGCTGGCGCTGGTATTCGCCGGCGAAGGCGGCGCCGTCCAGCCCCAGCTCGATAGCCAGTTGCTGCAACACCGGCAGATCGGCGATGCGCTGCCCGTCCACATAGTGCGCCTGCTGCAGGCGGTGCAGCATGGTCAACCCGTCCACGCCCAGCGCCTGGGCGGCGAGGATGGCCAGCGTCGGCGGCGTGCTGTCGAACACCGCGCCACTATCCAGCAGCAGGCCGTTGAAGTAGCCATCGCCGAACGGCTGGCCGGTGAGCTGCTGGATGCGCTGATCGTGGCCCATCACGTACTGGCGCAGCTGCGGCGTGACCGGCTGGCGATTGGAGCCGCTCATCATCGCGCCGGCGTGCAGCGCGATGGCGAGGCCGGCAACGTTGGCCGCGGCGGCCAGCAGTGGCGCGGCGCCGTAGCACCAGCCGCACAGCGGGTCGTAGTAGTAATGCAGGGTGGCGTTTACCATTTCATTTCACCTTTGTTCACCTTGGCACCGATGTCCAGCGCCAGCCCCATGCCGGCCTGCGGGTAGGCGCGCTGCATGGCGGCGATCAGCTCGGCGGCATTGCCCGTCTTGCCCGCCTCGCTGTCAAAACGCTGCAGGTAGTGGCGAGTGTAGTCGATGGCCGTGCTATCCAGCTTGCTGCCGGCGGCCATGTGACCGGGCACCACGATGGCGGGCTTGAGCGCGGCCATCTCGTCCAGCTGCGCCAACCAGGCCTGGCGCTCGGCCGGCTGCTGGGTGTCGGCGGTCCACACGTGCAGGCCGCTGAACACGGCGACGTTGCCGGCGATGGCGCGCAGCGACGGAATCCACACATACGGACGGTGCGCCAGCACGCCACGGGTGCCGCGCAGCTCGATCTTTTCACCGTCCACGCTCAGGGTGTCTGTTTTCAAGGCACTGGGCACGATGGGCTGCTGCGGTGCATTGACGCCCATCTTCGGCCCCCAGAACGCCAGCTTGCCGGCCAGCTTGGCCTGGATCTTGCCGGCCACCGCCGGGGTGGCCACCACTTGCGCCTGCGGGAACAGCTGCTTCAGTACCTCGGCGCCGAAGTAGTAGTCCGGGTCGGCATTGCTGATCAGGATGGTCTTCAGCGTCTTGCCGCTGTCCAGCACGTTGGCCGCAATGCGGTAGGCATCGGCTCGGGTAAAGCCGCTGTCGATCACCATCGCCTCGTGCTCGCCGCTGACCACCACGGCATTGGCGTGGAAACTGCCTTCGCCGGCGTTGTACACCTTCAGCTGCAAGGGCTGGGCGGCGTGGGCGGCGGTAGCGCTCAGGGCCAGGGAGGCGGCGATCAGTGTGGTGCGAAACATGGGGTGTCCTTTCATGGCGGCCAGTGCCGCGGGTTGATGGACGTCACTATAGTTTCTCTATCCGCGCAGATAAACGCGATAATATGCGCATATTTGTTGCATAAATCGAGCAGATAACATGGACAGAGTCACCGCGATGCGGGTATTCGCCGACGTGGCAGCCAGCGGCAGCTTCAGCGCCAGCGCCGAGCGGCTGGAGATGTCACGCGCGATGGTCACCCGCTACGTGGCGGAGATGGAGCAATGGCTGGGCGCGCGGCTGCTGCAGCGCACCACCCGGCGCGTGACGCTGACCGATGCCGGCGAGCAGGCGCTGCGCCGCTGCCAGCAGCTGCTGGCACTGGTCACCGAAGTGGAAGACGAGGTGGCGACAGCGGACGGCAGCTTGCGCGGCCAGCTACGACTGACCAGCAGCATGTCCTTCGGCCATGCCCATCTGGCGGCGGCGATCGCCGAGTTTCTGGCGCAGCATCCGCAGCTGAAGATTGACCTGAATGTTGGCGATGCCACCTTGAACCTGGTGGAAGCGCGCATCGATCTGGCGATCCGCATCAGCAGCGAGCCGGACCCGGCGCTGATCGCGCGGCCGCTGGCGGTATGCGATTCGGTGCTGGTAGCCAGCCCCGGCTATCTGGCCGCCGCCGGCACGCCGCAGACACCGGCCGAGCTGGCCGGCCACCGCTGCCTGGGGCACAGCAACGTTGGCCGCAGCAGCTGGCGCTTCCAGCGCGGCGAGCAGTCCGAAACCGTCAACGTGGCCACCCGCTTCACCGCCAACGACGCCACCGTGCTGCTGCACGCGGCGCTGGCCGACGGCGGCATCAGCCTGCAGCCGACCTATCTCGCCAATACTTTGCTGCAGGATGGTCGCCTGCGACAGGTACTGCCGGACTGGCAGCCGCCAGCGATGACTATCTACGCGCTGTACCCGTCGCGCCGCCACCTGTCGCCGGCGGTACGCGCGCTGCTGGATTTTCTGGTGGCGCGCTTCGCCACGCTGCGCTGGTAGCCGCGCGCTGTCGGCGTCACCGCGCTGGCCAGCTTGCCGCGCACTGCATCAAAGTGCACCGCGCGCGGCCATGCGTAATCCAAGCACGCACCGCGCCTAGTTGCCGGCCGCATCGGCGGCGTAGGCGATACCGTTCGGCCCCGCCTGCACCGCGTGGCTGGCGATCACCTGCTGCTGCGCGACATCGATCACCGAGAAACTGGCGGCGCCCATATTGCTGACGAACACATGGCGACCATCCGCGCTGACCACCACGCCATGCGCGCCGGCGGCGGTGCGCAGCGTGGCCGTCACCTGCCCGCGGCCGGTATCGATCACCGACACCCGCTCGTCCGGCTGCGCCGCGCTGCCCTGATTGGCGACGTACAGCAACTTGCCGTCCGGGGTGGCAAACAGCTGCACCGGCGTATTGCCGACCGCGATCTTGTCCAGCAGCTGCCGCCGCACCACATCGATGACGGCGACCTTGTTCTCGCCACTGAGCGACACATAGCTGTGACGACCGTCGGGCAGGAAGGCCACCTGCACCGGCGCGCGGCCGACCGCGATCTGCGCCACCTCGCGCAGGCTGGCGACATCGATCACCGACACGCTGTTGCCCTTCATGTTGGCAACGTAGATCTGCTGCCCGTCCGGGCTGAGGCGCAGGCCGTGCGGATAGGCGCCGGTAGCAATGCGCGTCCGCAGGGTGCGGCTGGCAAGATCGAATACCTGCAGCACGTTGTTGGCGGCATCGCTGACAAAGGCCAGCTGGCCGCTGCGGTCGGTAATCACGTGCGCCGGATGGCCGGCCACCGCCAGGCTGAACGCCGGGGCGGCGGTGTCGGCCACATCGAACACCAGCAGGCGGCCGTCGTCGGCGCTGTTGCCATGGTGGCCGGCGTGCACGCTGACGCCCACCACCAGCAGCCGCTTGCCGTCCGGAGTCAGCTGCAGGTTGTGTGGTGCGATGTCGAGCTTGACGTGGCTGGCGGCGCCATCCGCCAGCCGCACCCGACTGATCGACGCCGCCTGTTCGTTGGCGGTAAACACCGTGCCGCCTGGCGCGGCCAGCGCGCTGCCGCCGACCGTGAGCCACGCCGCCAGCAGGCCGTACTTCAAAATGCGATGCATGATGCACTCCCCTAGAATTGCCGCCGCGCGGCGAGCAGGTCTGTCCTGCGCGGCACGGCCATCGCCGGACAAAGGTGCCGGCGCCGGATACTGTCAGGCAGGCTATGCCGCGGACAGGCGCGGCGACTTGATCTGGGGCAGGCGATCACGCCACAGCGGCAAGCGCACCAAGGTTGGCCGCAAGGCGGCGCCAGCCTGCCGCGGGATGGCGCGCGCTGGCCGCCTCCCCGCTCAACCCACTTGTGCCTGGCCGGCGTCGTCCCACGGTTCAAACGGGTCCGCCAGGCCGGCCCAGCTTTGCGCGCCGGCGGCCAGTTCGGCGTCGCTGAGCAGGCAGGCATCGAAGGCCGCCGTCAGCGCCGCCACGTCCATGTCGATGCCGATCAGCACCAGCTCCTGCTGGCGGTCGCCCCACGGTTCCTGCCAGCGGCTGGCGATCAGCGCGCGGCTCTCCGCGTCGTCCGGCCAGTCTTCGCGATCGACCGCGTCCCACCACAACCCACCCAGACCGTGGCGCGACATGGCACCGGCCTGCGACCAGCTGCCAACCAGCAGCGGCCGCGTCGCCAGCCAGAAGTGGCCCTTGGAGCGCACCACGCCCGGCCACGCTTGCTGCAGCCAGTGGTAGAGGCGCTGCGGATGAAACGGCTGGCGCGCACGGTAGACAAAGCTGCCGATGCCGTAGGCCTCGGTTTCCGGCACGTGCTCGCCGCGCAACTCCTGCAGCCAACCCGGCGCCTCGGCGGCGGCGTCAAAATCGAACAGCCCGGTATCCAGTACCGCCGCCAGCGGCACGCGGCCAAAGTGGCTGCTGACGATGCGCGCGCGTGGGTTAAGCGTGGCCAGGATGGCCTGCAGGTGGCGGATGTCGGCGGCGCTCATCAGGTCGGTCTTGTTGAGCACGATCACGTCGCAGAACTCCACCTGCTCCACCAGCAGGTCCACCACCGTGCGCTCGTCGTCCGCGCCGGCCTGCTCGCCGCGCTGCGCCAGGCTGTCGCGCGAGCCGTAGTCGCGCAGGAAGTTGAAGCCGTCCACCACCGTCACCATGGTGTCCAGCCGCGCGATGTCGGCCAGGCTGGCGCCGTTGTCGTCACGGAAGGTAAAGGTCTCCGCCACCGGCAGCGGCTCGGCGATGCCGGTGGATTCGATCAGCAGGTAGTCGAAACGGCCGGCGGCGGCCAGCTGGCGGATCTCGACCAGCAGGTCCTCGCGCAGCGTGCAGCAAATGCAGCCGTTGCTCATCTCCACCAGTTTTTCCTCGGCACGGCTGAGCGCGGCGCCGCCGTCGCGTACCAGCTGCGCGTCGATGTTGACCTCGGACATGTCGTTGACGATCACCGCCACGCGGCGGCCGTCGCGGTTGTGCAGGATGTGGTTGAGCAAGGTGGTCTTGCCGGCGCCGAGAAAGCCGGACAGCACGGTGACGGGCAGGCGATGGTCTGATGGCTGGGACACAGCATTCCTTTCGTTATAACGTAACAATCAATAAAGTTACGTTATAACACATCTACCAAGCCTACGGCTCGCGTCACGTTACTGACATTTGTCCGTCACACGCCTGCCACCCGACGCCGCCACAATGCCGGGATGCACAACCCCGGAGGCGATATGCATACCCATACCCTGGTCAACAAGGCGGTCCACAACAGCCGCAGCACCGGCACCCGCGCGCTGGGCGACCGGCTGTTCGCGCGCTGGTTCAGCCAGCTGGTCTACGCGCAGATCTGGGAAGACCCGCTGGTCGACATCGACGCGCTGGCGCTGCAGCCCGGCGCGCGGGTGCTGACCATCTCCTCCGGCGGCTGCAATGCGCTGGCCTACCTCGCCTGCGCGCCGCAGGAGGTGCACGCGGTAGACCTCAACGCCAGCCATCTGGCGATGCTGGCACTGAAGCGCGCTGCGTTCCAGGCCCTGCCGGACTACCCGGCGCTGCTGGCCTTTCTCGGCGGCGCCGACGATGCGGCCAACCTGCAGCGCTACCGCCAGCATCTGGCGCCGCAACTGCCGCCTGCCGCGCGCGCGTACTGGGAACAAACCGACTGGCGCGGCCGGCCGCGCTACAGCCTGTTCGCGCGCCACGCCTACCGTCACGGCCTGCTGGGGCGCTTCATCGGCGTCGCGCACGGCCTGGGGCGGCTGCTGGGCGGGAACCTGTCGCGGCTGGCCACCGCGGCCAACCTTGACGAGCAGCAGGCGCTGTTCGATCGCCATCTGGCGCCACTGTTCGACCACCCGCTGCTGCGCTTCCTCGCCCGCCGTCCGGCGATGCTGTACAGCATGGGCATTCCGCCGGCGCAGTTCGCCGCATTGCTGCACGACGCCAACGGCGATCTGCCGGCGCTGTTCCGCGAACGCATGCGCCGCCTGGCCTGCGATTTTCCGCTGGCGGACAACCCGTACGCGCAGCAGGCATTTGCCCGCCGCTACGATACCGGCCGCCAGAGCGCGCTGCCGATGTACCTGCAGCAACAGCACTACGCCGCCATCCGCGAGCACAGCCAGCGCCTCTACAGCCACCACTGCTCGCTGACCGATTTCCTCGTCAACCGCCCGTCGCACTCGCTGGACGCCTACCTGCTCCTCGATGCACAGGACTGGATGGACGACGACCAGCTCAATGCGCTGTGGCGCGAAGTGACCCGCACCGCCGCCCGCGGCGCGCGGGTGGTGTTCCGCACCGGCGGCAGCGCCTCGCCGCTGGAAACACGGCTGGCGCCGCAGGTGCGCGCCGCGTGGCACACCGACCCCGACCACAACCGCGAGCTGCACCGTCGCGACCGCGCCGCCATCTACGGCGGCGTCCACCTCTATATCAAGCAAACATGACCCTACTCGAACCCGCGCTGCTGCTGGACGGCCACGCCAGCTGGCTGAGCCAGGCCCGACTCAACGGCGGCCAGCACTGGGTGCGCAATGCCGCCTGCGACGTGTGCTGCAGCGACGCCGGCAATCCGCCGATCCCGGTCACCCGGCTGCACACCTTCAGCGCGCAGGACAGCTACGTCGCCAGCGCGCGCTCGGCGTGGCTGCGCTACGCGCAGGACGAAGCGCAGCGCAAGAGCCGCTCGCTGGGCACACTGGCGCAGGTCGCCGGCCTGCCGCTGTCCGGCCTGATTACCGCCGCGCGGCTGGACGAGGCGGCGGTAATCAACAACTGGCTGATCTCCACCAACCTGCACCCGCAGTGGCAGGACAGCGACCTGTCGCTGCTGACCGAGTCGGTGATGACGCGCCACTGCGACAGTCCGCTGCTGCTGCGCAATGTCAGCGATGCGGTCAACCCCGGCCTCGCGCAAAGGTTGGCCGCACAGGGCTGGACGCTGCTGCCGGCGCGGCAGATCTACACCTGCGATCCGCAAGACCCGGCGGTGTGGCAAAGCCCCAACGTCAAGCGCGACCAGAAGCTGCTGGCACAGCCCGATCTGCAGCTGGGCGGCCCGGACACGCTGACCGCGGACGAGCTGCCGGCGTTGCGGCGCTGCTTCCGCGCGTTGTTCATCGACAAGCACTCGGTGCTGAACCCGGATTTCACCGATGCCTTCTTCGCGCTGTGCCTCGACAAACGCTTCCTGGAGCTGCATGCGCTGCGCCTGGACGGCCGCATCGTCGGCGTCATCGGCCTGTATCAGCGCTATGGCTGGCTGACCACGCCGCTGCTGGGCTACGACACCACGCTGCCGCCGGAGCTGGGGCTGTACCGGCGGCTGATGGCGCTGCTGCTGCGCGAGGCACAGGCACGCGGCCTGCGCCTGCACTACAGCTCCGGTGCCGGCGCCTTCAAGCAGCATCGCGGCGGCGTGCCGGCGCTGGAATACAGCGCGGTGTTCAGCGCCCACCTGCCGGGGCGGCAACGGCTGGCGCTGAGCACGCTGGCCGGCATCCTGCAGCGCATGGCCGGGCCGATCCTCAGCCGTCACGGCTGAGCATGGTGGTGGCGGTTTGTGACTTTGCTTAGCTGAAACAAGCATTGGCATAACTCATGCCAATGACGTTATGCTGCGCCATTGGCATGACCGTTATGTACAAAGGAACCCACCATGCAATTGCGCACCCTGCTGCCCTTGTCCCTGCTCGCCCTGTCCGCCACCGCGCTGGCCAAACCGCTCACCGTCTGCACCGACGCCAGCCCGGAAGGCTTCGACGTGGTGCGCTACAACTCGCTGACCACCACCAACGCCAGCGCCGACGTGCTGTTCAACCGGCTGGTGGAATACGACGCCCGCCAGGGCAAGCTGGTGCCGTCACTGGCCACACGCTGGACGGTGGCGCCGGACGGCCTGTCCATCACCTTCACCCTGCGTGACAAGGTCGCCTTCCACCGCACCGCCTGGTTCAACCCCACCCGCGCGCTGGATGCCGACGACGTGGTGTTCAGCTTCCAGCGCATGCTGGACAGCAACCACCCGTGGCACAAGACCGCTCCCACCGGCTACCCGCACGCCAAATCCTTCCAGCTCGACAAGCTGATCAAGGCGGTGGTGCGCGTCGATGCCCGCACCGTGCGCTTCGAGCTGAACCAGCCGGACGCCACCCTGCTGCCGACGCTGTCGATGGGCTTTGCCTCGATCTACTCCGCCGAATACGCGGCGCAACTGGCGCGCGCCGGCACCCCGGAGCTGCTGAACAGCCAGCCGGTCGGCACCGGCCCGTTCCAGCTGCAGGGCTTTGCCAAGGACAGCGCGGTGCGCTATGCGGCCAACCCCGCCTACTTCGGCGGCAAGCCGGCGGCAGAACGGCTGACCTACGCCATCACCCCCGACAGCAATGTGCGTGTGCAGAAGCTGAAAGCCGGCGAATGCCAGATCGCCATCGGCCCGAAACCGCAGGACGTGCAGGAAGCCAGCGCCGACAGCCGCCTGCGCGTACTGACCACCCCGGCGTTCATGACCGGCTTCGTCGCGCTCAACAGCCAGCACAAGCCGTTTGACGACAAGCGCGTGCGCCAGGCGGTGAACCTCGCCTTCGACAAGGCCAGCTACCTGAAAGCGGTGTTCGGCGGCAGCGCCATCGCCGCCAGCAACCCGTTCCCGCCCTCCACCTTCGGCTACAACAAGGCGATCAAGGACTACCCGCAGGACATCGTCCGCGCCAAGAAACTGCTGGCCGACGCCGGCCACCCCAACGGCTTTGATACCAGCATCTGGATCCGCCCCACCGGCAGCACGCTGAACCCGAACCCGAAAGCCGGCGCCGAACTGCTGCAGGCCGATCTTGCCAAAATCGGCATCCGCGCCGAGATCAAGGTCATCGAATGGGGCGAGCTGATCAAGCGCGGCAAGGCCGGCGAGCATGATCTGCTGTTCATGGGCTGGGCCGGCGACAACGGCGACGCCGACAACTTCCTCACCCCGCAATTCAGCTGCGCCGCGGTGCAATCCGGCACCAACTTCGCCCGCTACTGCGACCCGAAGCTGGACAAGCTGATCACCGACGCCCGCCGCGACGCCAGCCCGAAACTGCGCGCCGCCAACTACGCCCGCGCGCAGCAGATCATCAAGGAACAGGCGCTGTGGCTGCCACTGGCCCACCCGACCGCCGCAGTGATCACCAGCAACAAGGTCAGCGGTTACCAGGTCAGCCCGTTCGGGCGCGTGGATTTCAGCAAGGTGGTGCTGAAGTAAGCGTTTTGGCTGACGCCTGAAACAACTGCGGCCAACCTTGGTGACAAGGTTGGCCGCATGACTTTATGGGGCGCCCTTCAAAAGCGGCAGGCCCGTACCTCAGTCGCGCACATGCCAGTCGTCACCAGGCATGCTGCCGGTTATCCGGAAACGAGCCGTCTTTGACGGCCGCGACGTATGCCGCGAAAGCAGCGTGCACATCATCAGCCTCGCGCAGGAAGTTCCGCACGAACTTCGCCATGCGCCCAAGATTGAGGCCAAGCATGTCATGCATCACCAACACCTGGCCGGCAGTGCCGTTGCCGGCTCCGATGCCGATGGTGGCGCAGGACTTCATCTCACCGGAAATGGTTGCGGCAAGCCGGGCGGGAATCATTTCCAGCACCATCATCGCCGCCCCGGCGGCGTCCAGCGCCGCGGCCTCGGTCCGGATCCGTTCCGCCGCCGCCTCCTCGCGCCCCTGGACACGATAGCCGCCCTGTGCCGACACGGTTTGCGGCGTCAGCCCCAGATGGCCACAGACTGGAATACCCCGCTCGACCAGAAACGCCACCACATCGGTGGTCCAGCCGCCGCCTTCAAGCTTGACCATCTGCGCACCGGCCTGCATCAGCTGAATGGCGGAGCCAATCGCCTGGTCACGCGAGTGCTGGTAGCTGCCAAAGGGAAGATCGGCAATCAGCAGCGCGCTTCCTTCGGCACGAACAAGCCCCTGGGCGACACACTGGGTGTGATACAGCATGCTCTCCAGCGACACGCCGACGGTACTGCTTCTGCCTTGACACACCATGCCCAGCGAGTCGCCAACCATGATGCAGTCGACCCCCGCAAAATCGGCGGCGGCGGCAAAGGTGGCGTCATAGGCGGTCAGCACCGCGATTTTTTCGCCATTGGCCCGCATCTCGGCGATCTGCCGGGTGGTCACTGGCTTGCGCTTGCGCCCCGCAGGGCCCTGAGGTTGGCCGTAAGGGGGCGTCGCGTGATTCGCACTGTCGGTCTGGCCGCCGAGGGTTGGTCGGGGCATATGGTCTGGCATCTTGAAAGCTCCTTAGCGCATGGCAAACCGTCCGCAGGTCATGCCGTGTAGGTCATGCAGCCTGCCGGCCGCCAAATAAAATAATTGATGCTGAAGCCGCGCAACGGCTGACACGCTGACAGGCACCAGCAGCCCGCCGGCCGGATCAGTCTTGAGCACGGACGTTGGCGATGGTGGCCTGCATCAGCGCCACCACTTTGTACGCGGTGCAGCCGTCGGGGTAGGCACGCACTTCGCCGGTGCAGACGGTGAGCAGCTTGCCGGCATTCTGGACCGTACCGATGGCCACGAAACGCTCACCGAGTGCGGGCCGGAGCAGGTTGATCTTGAATTCGGCGGTGACCACTTCGTACCCCGCTGCCGCCTTGGTCAGCGCGGCATAACCGCACGCGCTATCCACGATGCTGGTGATGGCGCCCGCATGCACATAACCGTGCTGTTGCGACAGCGCGCGGGAAAAAGGCAGGGCGATGTGGACTTCCCCATCGGCGACATGGGCGAGCGTAGCGCCCAGCGTCGCCATCAGGCCCTGGTCGCGGAAACTGGCAGCAATTCTTTCGTGGAGATCATTCATGTTGCGGGCACCTTGGCAAGGGTTGGAGGCTGCCATGCAATTTAGCAGCCTTGTACCTGCTTGTATTTGTCATTGGCGGAATACCGGCCGGTCGCCGGCCGTGTCGTGGCGCATTTTTCCCGGCATCGGCTCAGCGCATGAGCTGCTCGGCAAACAGCAGCGTGGCGATGACGATCATCGCGGCACCGGACAGGCGGCTGACGAGCAGCGCCGCCCGCGGGCGGGTCTGCAGTACCGCCCCGGCGCCAAAGCCGACCAGCAGATAGACCACGCCGCAACTGACGATGTGAACCAGCCCCAGCGCAACGATCTGCAGCGGCACCGACCACGACGCGCTGCGGTCCGTAAACTGGGGAAGCAAGGCCAGGAACAGCAGGAATACCTTGGGATTCAAACCGCTCACGCAAACGCCTTTCACGGTCCAGCGCGCCCATGAACCGGATTCCGCGATCTCGGCGGCGCTGGGCACGGAGGGATGGCGCAGCATGCCGATGCCAACCCACAGCAGATAGCCGGCGCCGACGACGGTGAGCGCGGTCAGGGTCAGCGGGTGGCCGGCCACCAGGGCGCCCACGCCGGCCGCCACCACCAGTGTCGCCAGCAGGTGGCCGATGAGCAGGCCGGCGACCGCCGGCACCACCACCCGCCCTCGCATGCCGGCGGAGATCGCATACGCCCAGTCCACACCGGGGGTGATGACAAACAGGATCGACACCGCCCAGAAAGCCGCAAAAATGCCATAGCTCATGCTGCGGCTCCCGCACACCGCCGCCGGGCTGTGGCCCGTGGCTCGATTGCTGCCGGGCTGGCAGACCACGCCAGGCCGGCGATAGCCGAATCCGTCTCCGCCGGCTGCCGCCGACCGCGCTGTGTTTTCATTCCGTACTCCTCCAGAGGCATATCGCCTACCTTCCGCCACCTTGGCGAGGTAGATGTTTCCAAGTTCGTGTTGCTGTTGGAAATAATATTCCCTGGAAGTTAGAATGTGCTCTCAAGTTTTTGTGATGCATCTGCAGTTTTTGGAAAATTTTTCTAAATGGACAAGATTGATTGCAAGATCCTTGCCGAACTCCAGTCCGACGGGCGGCTTTCCGTCACCGAGTTGGCCGACCGCATCGGGCTGAGCGTCTCGCCCTGCCATCGCCGAGTGCGCGCACTGGAGCAGTCCGGGGCGATCAAGGGCTACCGTGCCCACCTCGACCCCGCAAACCTGGGCCTGAATTTTTCCGCCCTCGTTTTTGTGACGCTGCGCGACGGAGATCACCACGCGGTGCAGACCTTCGAGGCGTCACTGCTCGCCATTCCGCAGGTTATCCAGGCCCAGCGGCTGTTCGGTGACCCCGACTATCTGCTCCACGTCATGACCCGCGACCTGCCCGCTTTCCAGCAGCTGTACGATGAACGCCTTTCCAGCCTGCCCAGCGTGCAGCGCCTGACCTCCACCCTGGTCATGAAGAATGTCATTCAGGACCGTCCGCTGCCGCTATGATCCCTGCGCTACAGGCCGGGCAATGCGCTCGCATTGTGGCCGTGCGGTCGGAAGCGGCGAAGGCCGCCGGCTGATCGGCGCATCCGGGTATCCCCACGATAATTCACCACCATATGGACGATATTCCCCGGATGCGGCGTCGCCTTATCCAGGCTACGAATCTTCCCCCGCCGTTTTCAAGCGCCTGAAATAGCCTAAAAAAACACGCGGCCAACC
Organism: Vogesella indigofera; assembly: GCF_003633895.1. GTDB lineage: Bacteria > Pseudomonadota > Gammaproteobacteria > Burkholderiales > Chromobacteriaceae > Vogesella > Vogesella indigofera. The sequence goes on along the minus strand of NZ_RBID01000011.1, from coordinate 271,416 downwards.
TTGCCAGGGTTGGCCGCGTGTCTGTATTTGTAGCGGATTGCGCCCTACTCCCCCATCACCACGCCTTCGCGGCGCGGGTCGGCGCCGCCAAAGTAGCCGCTGCCCGTGCGGCCGATGGCCTGCAGGCCGCTGGTCATATCGGTTTCGCGCACCTCATGGCCGTGCGCCTGCAGCCACTGCACGGTGTCAGCCGAGAAGCGCTTTTCTTCCAGCAGCGTCGGCGCGCCGGTAGCACCGAAGTTGGGCAGGTTGATCGCCTGCTGCGCGTTCAGTCCCCAGTTGAGCATGCCGTACAGCGTCTTGGCGGTGTAGTGGATGATCAGCGCGCCACCGGGGCTGCCGCCGCTGATCAGCAGCTGGCCGCTGGCCTTGTCGAACACCAGCGTCGGACTCATCGAGCTGCGCGGGCGCTTGCCCGGCTGCACGCGGTTGGCGGTGGGCAGGCCGCTGGCGTCGTTGGGGGCGAAGTTGAAATCGGTCAGCTCGTTGTTGAGCAGGAAGCCGCCAACGCCGTTACCGGACGGATTCACCATCTGCCGCGCGCCGAACTGCGCCTCGATGGTGGTGGTCATGCTCAGCGCGTGGCCGTCGGCATCGACGATGCTGATGTGGCTGGTGCCGTATTCCGGCTGCGCCGCGGCTATGCCTAGCGCCAGCGGCATGGCGCCGGGCTGACCAGGCTGTGCAGTCTTCATGCTGTTGTCGCCGATCAGCTTCGCGCGCGCCGCCAGATAGCCGGGCGCCAGCATGGTGTGCCAGCTGCCGCCGGGCGGCTGCACGAAGTCCGGATCGCCGACGTACTTGGCGCGATCGGCAAACGCCAGTCGTGACGCCTCGCTGTACAAGTGCAGCCACTGCGGCGACGGCAGCGGCTTGCCGTCCGCGCCCTGCTGCAACGGCAGGCCGGCGGCCGGCGTGTGGTTCAGGATGCCGAGGATCTGGCCGATGGCGATGGCGCCGCTGCTGGGCGGCGGAAAACCGCACAGGCGGTAGTCGCGGCTGGCGGCGCGGTAGTCGCTACACAGCGCGTCACGCTTCTTCGGCCGGTAGCTGGCGAGATCGGCCAGCGTCAGCTTGCCGGGGTTGGCCGCATGGCCCTGCACCTTGGCGACGATGGCCTCGGCCACCGCGCCCTGCAGCAGCGCCTTGCTGCCCGCAGCGGCGATCTGCCGCAGCACGTCGGCGTAGGGCTTGTTGCGCAGCAGGTGGCCGACCGGGTACGGCTCGCCGCTGGCCTGATAGAAGTAGGCGGCGGCCACCGGGTCCTGCTTCAGGAAGGCGTCGGACTTCAGCAGGGTATGCAGCCGCGGGCTGATGGCGAAACCCTGTTCGGCGAGGCGGATGGCCGGCTGGAACAGGTCCGTCCACGGCAGCTTGCCCTGCTCGCGGTGCGCCTGCTCCAGCATCGCCACCACGCCGGGCACGCCAACCGAGCGGCCACCGACCACCGCGTCGTTGAACGCCAGCGGTTTGCCGTCGGCACCGAGGAACAGCGTCTCATCGGCGGCGGCCGGTGCGGTTTCACGGCCGTCCCAGGCGCTGACCTGCTTGCCGTCGTAGTACAGCAGGAAGGCGCCGCCGCCGATGCCGCTGCTTTGCGGCTCCACCAGCCCCAGCACCATCTGCACCGCGATGGCGGCATCCAGTGCACTGCCGCCGGCGGCCAGCACCTGACGACCGGCGTCGGTGGCCAGCGGATTGGCGGCGGCCACCGCGTACTGTCTGGTGGCCCAGCCCGGCTTGTCCTGATAGCCGGAGGCGGCTTCCGGCTGCGGTGGCAGCGGGCTGTAGGTGAACGATGGCGGCGTGGCGGCACAGGCGGCCAGTAGCAGCGACAGGGCAACGGTGGACAGGCGGGCGCTCATGGTGGGGTCCTTGTCAGGCGGCGGGAACTATAGCCATAGCACATGCCATGCCAAATGGAAAACCGGCGTGCACGGCGTGGCGGCCAATCGACGCGGCGTGGCCGCGGCGGCGCTGTTAAAATGCGCGCTTTTGCCGCCGGCCCCGCCCATGCTCACCATCCTCTATCGTGACCAGCACCTGATCGCCATCGACAAGCCGTCCGGCCTCTTGGTGCACCGCAGCGAGATCGACCGCCGCGAAACCCGCTTCGCGGTGCAATTGCTGCGCGACCAGATCGGGCAGCAGGTGTTTCCGGTGCACCGGCTGGATCGCGGCACCAGCGGCGTGCTGCTGTTCGCGCTGGACAGCGACAGCGCGCGACTGCTCAACCAGGACTTTGCCGCCAAGCAGCCGGCCAAGACCTATCTCGCCGTGGTGCGCGGCCATCCGGCCGACAGCGGCGACATCGACCACGCCATCACCCGCCAGCCGGACGAGCGCGAATACGTGCACGGCAACGCGCAGCTGAACGCGCAGCCGGCCTTCACCCGCTACCGCACGCTGGCGCGCTGCACCCTGCCCTACGCCGTAGACCGCTATCCGCAAAGCCGCTACGCGCTGCTGCAGCTGATGCCGGAAACCGGCCGCCGCCACCAGCTGCGCCGCCACCTGAAACACATCGCACACCCGATCATTGGCGACGCCACCCACGGCAAGGGCGTGCACAACCGCTTCTTCCAGCAGCAATTCAACGTTGGCCGCATGCTGCTGCACGCGGTAGAGCTAAGCATCCGCCATCCGCACAGCGGCGAGGCACTGACCATCACCGCACCGCTGAGCGGCGACTTTGCGCGGCTGGTGCACGAGCTGGGCTGGGCCGAGGTGCTGCCGGCTGCGTGGCTGACAGAAGCGTAATGCTCTACTGAATGACAAAGGTTGGCCGCACGCCATTACAAGCTTGCGGCCAACCTTTATTTGAGGCGGAACAGATTGCGCAGCGCAAGGCCAGCAAGAAAGAGGCAGGCTAGCGAAATGACTTTGTGCAATGCCAGCACGAGCACGGGCACGTTATTATTTTTTAACGTAGCTATCGAATGCAGCTTGTCAAAGCCGGTCAGCGGTAAAGACTGCGCTAAGCTGAACTCCAGCCACGACCATTGCACCTTACAACTAGCATCCAGTGACCCACAGATGGTCAAATCATGGGTTGATATGCCGTAGTAACCATATGTGAAAGCGAAGGCAATCCAGGCCACGGCGAACAACGCTAAAGGACGCCATAGGTTGAAACCAAAATCGCTGCTCTTTTCGTACAACAAGTACATGAATTTGGCAGCACCAGCCCGCTTTGCCTCCTCCTTCATTTCCAGTTTGAAGAAGCGTTGCTCCTCTCGGTGCGCTTGCTGTTTGCTGAAAGCCAGCTTCAGTGTGCGATAGGCGCGGGCCGCTTCGTCGCTACCGCTGGCCGGCGGAAATCTCGCACCATCAAATGTCGTGTCCTGGTGCAACTCACAGCCGTGAAATTTGGGTGCCGCGTCGAACATGACATATCGGCGCGGTTCAGGGTCATTCTCCCAAAGCAACTCGCAGTTCCCGTCAAATTTCGCTAGCCCAGCCTCATCACGTTGCACCCGTCTTCTTGAGTAACCTTCAGGCAGGCAGCCGAAGTCGGTTTTGCCGGTAAATTTACGGTTGGAAAAATCGGCTTCACCAGCAAAATGCGCCCCAGCAAAACTGATCGCCAGGAATGTATCGGGTGCCAGCCCTCTAGCCTCCGCCCATGCTTTTGCTGACTGATAGTGTTCATCATCTAGGTAGATGGTGCGGCTCGTCGCCCAATTTGTACCTTGGAAATTTGCACCCTTACCCCACTCGGCGCCATAGAAACAGGCTCCAGCACCCCACTGTGCCGCGACAAAACCGGCAAACGCACCCCACCTTGCACAGCTGAAATTACCCGCGTCGCCCCACTGCGCACCATTTAGGTTGGCAAAATCTCCCCACTGTGCCCCACTGAAGTTGGCAAATCGGCCCCACGATGCACCTTTGAAATTAGCACCAAAACCCCACTGCGCTCCTCGAAAATCGGCACCATCCCCAAACACGTAGCCCGAAAAATCAACCGGATCACCTCGAAAATCCAGACCAGAAAAATCGGCGTGGTTAGTAAAATGGGGAAACATCCCCGTCACCGGAAATATTTCCCGCCAAGCATTCCACGCCTCCTTGCCTAATTTGACCAACACCAGGCAACCGGATTTGCTGATGTTGAAAGGCATACCATTTTCAGTGTTGTCAAACAGTGCCTGCACTTCGGGCGGAAGCGTAGCAAACCGTTCAACTATGGAGGGCAATTCGGGCTTGACGGTATCGTTCATGGTGGGCGATCTGGCTAGGAGCTTGTAAATGCACTCGGCATTGTACAGACAAGTGTTTACCTGCAGGCAGAGCTACCCTGTTGCTGCCGGCGGCGTGGCTGGGCGATGCCGGCGCGGACAGCGACTGACTGCACAATTGCGGCCACCCCTGGCCGCAAGGCCGCGGGACGGGCGGCGAATTGCGCTACAATGTGCGGCTATTTTGTCCGAACGACCGCCATGCTTAGCTATCGCCACGCCTTTCACGCCGGCAACCACGCCGACGTGCTGAAACACCTGATCCAGGTGCAGATCATCGACTACCTCGGCCAGAAGGATAAGCCGTTCTGGTACATCGACACCCACGCCGGTGCCGGTGCCTACAGCCTGACCGAGGGCTACGCCACCAAGACCGCCGAATACGTCGATGGCGTGGCGCGGCTGTGGCAGCGCGACGATCTGCCGCCGGCGGTGGCGCGCTATCTGGAGGTGGTGCGCAGCATCAACCCGGACGGCGAGCTGCGCCACTACCCCGGCTCGCCGTGGTTCGCCGCCGAGACCATGAACCGCAGCGAGAAGCTGCGCCTCTTCGAGCTGCACCCCAGCGATTTCCAGCTGCTGGGCGAGTGCTTCGCCGATGCCGGCCGCCGCATCAAGGTCGAGAAAAACAACGGCTTCGAGGCGCTGAAATCCATCCTGCCGCCGCCACCGCGCCGCGCGCTGGTGCTGATTGACCCGCCGTACGAGGACAAGGGCGACTACCAGCGGGTGGTGAACGCGATGCAGGAATCGCTGAAGCGCTTCGCCACCGGCACTTACGCCATCTGGTACCCGCTGCTGCAGCGGCCGGAGATCAAGGACATGGTGGCGCAGCTGAAGGCGCTGCCGTGCCAGAGCTGGCTGGACGTGACGCTGACGGTGCGCACGCCGTCGAAGGAAGGCTTCGGCATGCACGGCAGTGGCATGTTCATCGTCAACCCGCCATGGACGCTGCCAGCGACGCTGAACGACACCCTGCCGTGGCTGACCGCGGCACTGGCGGTGGACAAGGGCGCCTGGCATAGCATGGAATACCGCGAGAACAGCTAAGCCCACCCGATGTAAAAAATGGCCCTGCACACGCAGGGCCATTTGCTTGCGGCCAACCTTTTGCAGCGGGCGTGACTACGGTCAGGTTTGGCAGTCGCCCGGCTCCGGTGCCAGCAGCAGGCGGCGTTCGCTGTGGAACTGGCACGCCTCGCCGCTCACCGGATCGGTAAAGGCAATGCTGCGTGCCAGCAATTGCAGCGGCTGGCTGAAGTCGTCCGCCGCCTTGTCCGGCAGCAGCGCCGGATACCACGGGTCGTTGACGATGGGGATGCCCAGCGCGGTCAGGTGCGCGCGCAGCTGGTGCTTGCGCCCGGTCAGCGGCGACAGCCGGTAGTGTGCCAGCGCACCGGCGCGGGCGATCAGCTCGACACGCGTCTCGCTGTTGGCCTCACCGGCCACCTCGTGCATGCGGAAGCAGTCGTCGCGCTCCAGCAAGCGGCTGCGGTGCGTAAGCGGCAGGGCCAGGTCGTCGCGCCACGGCGCGATCGCCTCGTAGGTCTTGCGAACCTCGCGCGTCTGGAACAACCCCTGATAGGCGGCGCGGTGCGCGGGGTCGATGCAGAACAGCATCACACCGGCGGTTTCGCGGTCGAGGCGGTGGATCGGCGTCAGCTGCGGCAAGTCCAGCTCGCGGCGCAGGCGGCCGAGCAGTGTCTCGCGCAGGTGGCGGCCACCGGGAATGCAGGCGAGGAAGTGCGGCTTGTCGGCCACCAGCAAGCGCGCGTCGCGGTACAGCACCGTGGCCGCAAACGGCACCGCCACCTCGTCCGGCACCTCGCGGTAGTACCAGATGCGGCGGTTGGCCGGATACGGGCTGTCGAGGCGGTGCGGCCGGCCCAGGTGATCGAACACCTCGCCGTTTTGCAGCCGCGCGCGCCACACCGCAGCGGGGATGTGCGCGAAGTGCGCAATCAGGAAGCTGAGCAGGTCCGGCCAGTTGCCGGCCGGCAGTTGCAGGAAGCTCGGCGCCACGCCGGCGCGCTCGGGAATGGGAGAAACACGTTGATTCATCGCGCGATTGTAAGGCCACACGCGCCAGTTGGCAGCAGGCGCGTTAAAATGCCGGCTTCACCGCATCGCGAAAGCGCAGAAACATGGCTGTAAAGAAGAAACCGGCCGCCGCCAAGCCGAACAAGGAAGAAAACGCACAGCTGGCCAAGCGCCTGGCGCGCGCCGATGTCACCGTCAACGCGGTGTGGGCGCTGCTGGACAGCCTGCTGGCCGACGACGGCCTCGCCGCGCAGCCGCTGGCCGAGAAATACGCGCAGATGAGTGGCGTCTATTTCCGCAAGATCCGCAACGGCCGCGTGCTGAGCCTCACCGACTACGCCATCGCCGTCGATCTGTGCACCGCCGCGCGCCGCGCGCTGCGCAGCCTGGACGACAGCCTGCAGTTCGCCGACCACCCGCGCGGCGAAACGCTGCGCAGCGTCGCCGAACAGGCGCACCAGGTGCTGATGGAGCACTATCACCTGTCCACCAAGCCGGGCCGGCCGCTGCCGCCCTGAGAACCTGTTCACGATCTGCTGCAACTGATCTCACAGGGCGATACAGCGTTGAAAACGGCTTCGGCATGCTGGTTTATCTCTAGTTAAACGCCGCTTCCCCTGCCGTTTTCGCCTTGTCTCGCGTGAGCGTGCGAGATCGTGAGCACGCCCTGAACGCTGTGCTGCGGCCAACGTTGGCCGCACGCCGCCCCTATCGCTTACCGCCAAGGCCAGACCATGAAATTCAAACCGATGACCGAACAAGACTACCAGCGCCTGGGCGAAACCCTGAGCCGGCTGGCACCACAGGGCGCGATGTCGCTGGAAAAGCTGGACGGCTTTTTCGCGGCGCTGCACGCCGGGCCGGAGGCGATCAAGCCGGCCGACTGCCTGCCGACCATTCTCGGCGCCGCCTTCGACGACGAGGCCGCCTTCGCCTCGCCCAAGGTGCTGGAGAAGTTCGTGGCGCAGGTGATGGGCCACTGGCTGGAAATCGCGCGCACGCTGGCCAACGGCGAAGACTTCTACCCGTGGCTGGACGCCGACGAGCACGGCGTGGTGCACGGCAACGACTGGGCCGAGGGCTTCAGCGAAGGCATGCAGATCCTGTACGACGACTGGACGCTGCTGTTTGACGATGCCGAGGCCGCCGGCGCACTGGCACCGATCATGGCGCTGGCGTTCGAGCACCATCCCGATCCGGAAATGCGCCCCTTCCTCGACGGCGCCAGCGCCGAACAGAAGGCGGAATGGCTGGGCGAGATCTCGACCTCGGTGGCGCAGATCTACCGCTTCTTCGCCGCCCTGCGCCAGGAAATGGAAGACGCCGAAAGCGACGCCAACGACGACTGAGCACGTCCGCTGCACCATCCAGGCCGCCCGGCATTCGCCGCGGCGGCCGTTTTCATTGCGTCCCGTCGCGGCCACACACCGGCCACCGCTGCAGCGCATCATCGCCCCGCGCCGGCCGGCTGCGCCCCGTCACCAGCCATCACCGTGACGGCCGCCGCACCGTCTTGCGGCCAACCTTGCTCCGGCACCGCCCTTTTCGCCCCGCAGCCGCCCCGTTAGCGGCACGTTCGCCACCGCGCCGCGCCAGCCACCCACAAAAACAACAGCCCGTCCGCCCCTGCCGCACACTATTTTCACACCGCACCAGCAACGGAAAAATAGCAAAAACTCTAACGCAAACCACTGATAAATATCGTTTTTTGCAGTGCAGCATCGCTCGGGTTGATTTTTGCTATCAGAATTTGCGATTGGTCAGCCGCCGCCCGCTTTCGTACATTCTGAAGCCATGACAAGCCCACACTGTTTTCAGGGCCATAACAAGTACGCCATAACAAATTACGACTGACCCGACGCGTCGAACAAACAGCCTCACCCGCTCGACCTCACTCTGCAAAGCAAAAGGAAACCAACGATGTCAGCAATCGAATCCGTGCTCAAAGAAACCCGCAGCTTCCCTCCTTCCGACGCTTTCCGTGCCAAGGCCACCCTGTCCGGCATGGACGCCTACAACGCCCAAGCCGCACTTGCCGAAGCGGACTACGCCGGCTTCTGGGGCAATCTGGCACGCGAGCTGCTGACCTGGAGCAAGCCGTTCACCACCGTGCTGGACGACAGCAATGCGCCGTTCTTCAAGTGGTTTGCCGATGGCGAGCTGAACGTTTCCTACAACTGCATCGACCGTCACCTGGCCACCAAGGCCAACAAGACCGCGATCATCTTCGAAGCCGATGACGGCAGCGTCGAAAACATCACCTACCAGCAGCTGCACGAGCGCGTGTCGCGCTTCGCCAACGGCCTGAAATCGCTGGGCGTCGCCAAGGGCGACCGCGTGGTGGTGTACATGCCGATGGTGGCCGACGCGGTGGTGGCGATGCAGGCCTGCGCCCGTATCGGCGCCATCCACTCGGTGGTGTTCGGCGGCTTCTCCGCCGGCGCCGTGCGCGACCGCATCCAGGATGCCGGCGCCAAGATCGTGATCACCGCCAACGAAAGCGTGCGCGGCGGCAAGCAGATCCCGCTGAAGGCCACCGTCGACGAGGCGCTGACCCTGGGCGGCTGCGAATCGGTGGAAAAAGTGGTGGTCCTGCAGCGCACCAACGGCCAGGTGGCCTGGGGCGAGCGCGACATCTGGTGGCACGAGCTGACCGCCAGCCAGTCCACCGACTGCCCGCCGGTGACCATGAACGCGGAAGACCCACTGTTCATCCTGTACACCTCCGGCTCCACCGGCAAACCGAAGGGCATCCAGCACAGCAGCGCCGGCTACCTGCTCGGCGCACTGAACAGCTACCGCTGGACCTTCGACGCGAAGGACGACGACGTGTTCTGGTGCACCGCCGACGTGGGCTGGATCACCGGCCACAGCTATGTCGCCTACGGCCCGCTGGCCTTCGGCGCCACCCAGATCATCTTTGAAGGCGTGCCGACCTACCCGGATGCCGCCCGCTTCTGGCGCATGATCGAAGCCCACAAGGTCAGCATCTTCTACACCGCACCGACCGCGATCCGCTCGCTGATCAAGCTCGGTGCCGATCTGCCGAAACAGTACGACCTGTCCAGCCTGCGCCTGCTCGGCACCGTCGGCGAGCCGATCAACCCGGAAGCGTGGATGTGGTACCACGAAGTGGTTGGCGGCGGCCGTTGCCCTATCGTCGACACCTGGTGGCAGACCGAGACCGGCAGCCACATGATCGCGCCGATGCCGGGCGCGGTGGCCACCAAGCCGGGGTCGTGCACCCTGCCGCTGCCAGGCATCATCGCCGACATCGTCGATGAAGCCGGCGGCCCGGTGGATGCCGGCAAGGGCGGTTTCCTGGTGATCAAGAAGCCGTTCCCGTCGCTGGTACGCACCATCTGGAACGACGCCGACCGCTTCAAGAAGACCTACTTCCCGGAAGAGTTCAACGGCCAGTACTACCTCGCCGGTGACTCCGCCAACCGCGACCAGGACGGCTACTTCTGGATCATGGGCCGCGTCGATGACGTGCTGAACGTGTCCGGTCACCGTCTGGGTACCATGGAAATCGAATCGGCGCTGGTGGCCAACCCACTGGTGGCAGAAGCCGCGGTGGTCGGCAAACCGCACGAGGTGAAGGGCGAAGCGGTGGTGGCCTTCGTGGTACTGAAGGGCGAGCGCCCGGTCGGCGAAGAGGCGAAGAAAGTCGCCGCCGAGCTGAAGGCCTGGGTAGCGCACGAGATCGGCAAGATCGCGCAGCCGGACGACATCCGCTTCGGCGAGAACCTGCCGAAGACCCGCTCCGGCAAGATCATGCGCCGCCTGCTGCGCTCGATCGCCAAGGGCGAGGAAATCACCCAGGACGTGTCGACGCTGGAAAACCCGCAGATCCTGCAACAGCTGCAAGAACCGCAGTAAACCTCGCACCCTGCGCAACTGAAGTCGCCCCGGCCCTGCCGGGGCGTTTTTACGCCAGACGGGAACCGTCTCATGAGCCGTACCGCCAACGTGACACTGGTCAGCGCCACCGTTGAATTCCTGCGCAAGCATTCGCCGTTCGACCGCATGGAAGACGCGGCGCTGGCCTTCCTCGGCCAGCACGCCAAGCTCGCCTACTATCCGAAAGACAGCCTGATCCTGACCCCGGACATGGGGCCGCCGCCGCACTTCTTCGTGGTGCAGCGCGGCAAGGTGCTGTCGCGCGAGGACGGCGAGAGCGCCTCCGGCAACGTCATCATCAGCAGCGGCGAGTGTTTCCCGATCGGCGCCGCCAGCGGCCAGCGCGCCACCATCTGCACCTACAGCGCCGTGGATGACGTGTTCTGCTACCAGCTGGACAACCAGGACTTCCAGCAGCTGCTGCTGATCAGCCCGGTGTTCAACCGCTTCTGCGCCAGCCACATCTCCACCCTGCTCAGCCAGTCGCGCAAGCAGATGCAGGCGCAGTTCTCGCAACGGGCGCTGGAACAGCAGTCGATGGCGACCAAGCTGCACGAGCTGTGCAAGCGGCCTCCGGTCACCGCCCGCGCCGACGACCCGCTAGAAGCGGTGCTGACGCTGATGGGCGAAACCGGTGTCGGTTCCATCGTCATCGTCAGCGAGAGCGGTGTCGCACAAGGCATCTTCACCCAGTCCGACGTGCTGAAACGGGTGGTATTGCCGAAGCTGGCGCTGGATTGCCCGATCTCGCAGGTGATGTCGCGCAAGCCGCACACCCTGCCGCAGGATGCCACCGCCTACGACGCGGCGCTGGCGATGGCGATGCACGGCATCCGCCACGTGCTGGCGGTCGACGACGACAATCTGGTGCTGGGCGTGATTTCGGAGCGTGACCTGTTTGCCATGCAGCGCGTCGGCCTGCGCCAGCTGCGCTACGCGGTGGAAACCGCCGCCGACATCACCACCCTGCAACAGGTTGGCCGCGACCTGCGCCAGTTCACCATGAACATGCTGGGCCAGGGCGTCGGCGCCGAGCAGCTGACGCAATTCATCTCCGCACTCAACGACGGCATCACCCGCCGCGTGATCGAGCTGAACCTGCAGCAGCACGACCTGTACGGTGTCGACTGGGCGTGGCTGTCGTTCGGTTCCGAGGGACGCGAGGAGCAGACCTTCAGCACCGATCAGGATAACGGCATCATCTACCTGTGCCCAGAGGCGATGGACAAGGACCAGCTCAGCATGCGGCTGCTGGATTTTGCTCGCGACGTGAACGCCGACCTCGATCGTTGCGGCTTCCCGCTGTGCAAGGGCAACATCATGGCCGGCAACCCGGAGTGGTGCCTGACGCTGGAGGAGTGGCAGGAGAAGTTCGCGCGCTGGATCCGCGCCCCGGACCCGGTGGCGCTGCTCAACGCGTCGATCTTCTTCGATTTCCGCCCGCTGTACGGCAAGCGCTATCTCGCCAACCAGCTGCACAAGCGCCTGCTCGCGCTGAGTCAGGACAACAGCGTGTTCCAGCGCATGCTGGCCGGCAACGCGCTGGCGGTGGCGCCGCCGCTGGGTCTGCTGCGCGACTTCAGCACCGAGGAATACCACGGCCAGGGCGGCTACATCGACCTGAAAAAATCGGCGGCGCGCCTGTTCGTCGACGCCGCGCGGGTGCTGGCGCTGGCCAAGGGCATCGCCGCCAGCAGCACCATCAAGCGCCTGGAGCGCGCGGCGAAACAGACCGGCTCGGCGCCGGAAGAAACCGCCGCCATCATCGACGCCTTCAACTTCATTCAGATGCTGCGCCTGCGCCACCAGCACCTGGAAGACGAGCACGGCCGCCCCGGCGACAACCTGATCCAGCCGGACAAGCTGAACCCGCTCGACCGCCGCATCCTGAAGGAATCGTTCCGCCAGGCACGCAAACTGCAGCAGAAACTGAAGGTGATGTACCAACTATGAACTGGCTGAGCGGCTGGCTGGACCGTTTCCGCCCTGACAGCAAGCCGCAGCTCAGCGACGAGCAGCTTGAGCGGCTGCAGCGCTGGCAGGCGCTGCCGGCACACGACTGGCAGCAGGACAGCCGCAGCACGCGCTATCTGGTGGTCGATGTCGAGGCCAGCGGCCTGCAGATACGCCGCGACCACCTGATCTCCATCGGAGCGGTGGCACTGGATCGCGGCGTGATCAACCCCATGGACGCCTTCGAGGCGGTGCTGCGCCAAGACACGGTGTCCTCCACCGAGAACATCCTGATCCACGGCATCAGCGGCTCGGAACAGCGCGAAGGGCTGGAGCCGGCGGAGGCGCTGCTGCGCTTTCTGGAATACAGCCGCCACACGCCGCTGGTGGCCTACCACGCCTATTTCGACCAGGCGATGATCGCGCAGGCGATGCGCCGCTTTCTGGGCATCCGCTATCAGCCGAAGTGGCTGGATCTGGCGTGGCTGATGCCGGCGCTGTTTCCGGACCGCTACTGCAACACGGTGGCGCTGGACGAGTGGCTGGACACTTTCGGCATCGAGAACTTCCAGCGCCACAACGCAATCTCGGACTGTCTGGCGACAGCACAATTGCTGCAGGTGGCACTGCAACGGGCGGCGGAACGCGGCATCGACACGCCGCAGGCGCTGGCCGCCAGCGAGAGCCTGCGCCGCCGCAACAGCTGGTAGGGAATAATCCTGCGACAGGCTGTTTTTTGTGCGCAGCCACCGGGCAAAACCGGTCGCCGCGATGAAACAGGCATCAACAGCCCCTAGTTGTCGCTCTTGGTCTGCCAGCGGCTTTCCAGCTGCCGCAACTGGCCGCTTTTGCGCAGCTGCGCCATGCCTTCGTCAAAGCGGCTGACCAGACGCTCGACATCGGGGTGCGCCCTGGAGAACGACACGTACACCGGCCCCGGCGCCAGCTTGCCCACCGGCCGCACCCAGCCGCGCAGATCGGGGTTCTGCCGCAGCATGTGGTTGACGGTGCCCTCCCACGCCACCACGTAGGGGATGCGCCCCGCCTTCAGCTTGCGGAAGGCGTTGACCTCGCGCGTGGAGTACTCCTTGCGGATCGCGGCATTGGCGTCGAACTCCTTGCCGTAGCCGTAGCTGAGCACCACGCCGACTTCCTGCCCTTCCAGCGATTTCATGTCGAGATCGCGCTCCGGGCGGTTGCTGCGGCTGTAGATGCTGATCTGGCCTTCCAGCAGCGGCAGCTGCGCGTAGCGGTAGTAAGGCTCGTAGAAGTCGTTGCGCGAGGTGGTGAAGCAGCCGGCATAGCGGGCCGTGCGCGCCACTTCCATGCAGCGGCTGTAGGACAGCGGCTGGAAGCGCACCACCACGCCTTTTTGCTGGTAGATGGCGCGCATGATGTCGATGGTCAGGCCGGCCGCCTGGCCATCGCGGACGCCGGAATAGGGATACCAGTCGTCCTCGGCGGCGAACAGCAGCTCGACCGGTGTCGAACTCTTGGCCACGGCCAGGGCGGGTGCCCCGGCCAGCAACATCCATACCGCCATCCGCAATCGATTCATGACAATAGCCTGGATTGTTTGAGTTTTTTATACCGATCGTATTATACAACACTTGCTCATCACCGGCCCGCCAAGCGGCGTGCTCAGCCTTCCACCAGCTCGCTTTCCTGCTGCAGGCGCCACATTTCGGCGTAACGACCGCCGGCGGTCAGCAGCTGGCGGTGATGGCCGCGCTCGATGATGCGGCCGCCCTCCATCACGATGATGGTGTCGGCATCGGCGATGGTGGACAGCCGGTGCGCGATGATCAGCGTGGTGCGGTTGGCCGCGATGTCGAACAGCTCGGTCTGGATCGCCTTTTCGGTGCGCGAATCCAGCGCGCTGGTGGCCTCGTCGAAGATCAGCACCGGCGGGTTTTTCAGGAGGGTGCGCGCAATCGCCACCCGCTGCTTCTCGCCGCCGGACAGCTTCAGGCCGCGCTCGCCGACGGTGGTGTCGTAGCCGTCCGGCAGGCTCATCACGAAGTCGTGGATGTGCGCCGATTTCGCCGCCTCGATCACCTCCTCGCGACTGGCGCCGGGGCGGCCGTAGGCGATGTTGTAGTAGATGCTGTCGTTGAACAGCACCGTGTCCTGCGGCACGATGCCGATGTGCGCGCGCAGGCTGTCCTGCGTCAGCTCGCGGATGTCGGTGCCGTTGAAGCGGATCGCGCCGCTGCCGACATCGTAAAAGCGGAACAGCAGCCGCGACAGCGTCGACTTGCCGGCGCCGCTGGCACCGACCACCGCCACGGTGTGACCGGCGGGGATGTCGAAGCTGACATCGTGCAGGATCTGGCGCTTGGCGTCGTAACCGAAGCCGATACTGTCGAAGCGGATTGCCACCTGCTTGGCGGCCAACGTTTGCGCGGCGGGATGGTCATCGACCTCGGCGCCGACGTTCAGCAACGTGAACATGCGTTCCATGTCGGCCAGCGAGTGCTTGATCTCGCGGTAGACAAAGCCGAGGAAGTGCAGCGGCGCCCACAGCTGGGTGATGAAGGTGGCCACCAGCACCACGTCGCCGACGGTCATCTCGCCGCTGACCACGCCGCGCGCCGCCAGCCACATGATCAGCGTCACGCCGGTGGCGATGATCACGCCCTGGCCGGCGTTGAGCATCGACAGCGACACCTGGTTCTTGATCGCGGAGCGCTCCCACGACGCCAGATTGCCGTCGTAGCGTTCGGTCTCGTAGCGTTCGTTGCCGAAGTACTTCACCGTCTCGTAGTTGATCAGCGCGTCCACCGCCTTGCTGTTGGCCTTGGAATCGAGGTCGTTCATGGTGCGGCGGAACACGGTGCGCCACTCGGTGATGGTCAGCGTGAAGGCGATGTAGATGGCGATGGTGGACAGCGTCACCACTGCGAACCACACGTTGTAGCGGTACAGCAGGATGCCCAGCACCAGCGCGATCTCCACCAGCGTCGGCAGGATGTTGAACACGGTGAAGTTGAGCAGGAAGCCGATGCCCTTGGTGCCGCGCTCGATGTCGCGGCTCATGCCGCCGGTTTGGCGTTCCAGGTGGAAGCGCAGCGACAGCCGGAACAGGTGCGCGAACACCGAGCGAGCCACCGAGCGCACCGCGCCCTGGATCACCCGCGCAAAGATCGCGTCGCGCAATTCGCCCAGCACGCTGGACACCAGTCGCGCGAAACCGTAACCGACCAGGGCCAGCACCGGTACCGCCAGCAAGGTCGCCGGGATCGACAGCTGGTCGACGATGTCCTTGAGGAACAGCGGCGTGATCACGCCGGCGATCTTGGCCGACACCAGGCAGGACAGCGCGAACAGCACCCGCCACTTGAAGCTCCACAGGTAGGGCAGCAGGGTTTTCAGCGTTTTCAGGTCATCCCGGTCGGTCGGGGGCGGGGTATTGCTATGGGCGGCTGGTCGCATTCGGCTGCTCTTGGTCGATACAGGGTAGGTACAGGGGTGACGGTGTCTCAGTGCAGGGTGCGCGGCGCGATCAGGTGGAATTCCGGAATCGGCGCCTCGAAGCGGGTACCATCGTCGGCCTGCATCTGGTAGCTGCCGTGCATGCTGCCGTAGGGGGTGCGCAGCGTGGAGCCGCTGGTATAGCTGTAGCTCTCGCCCGGCTGCAGGTGCGGATGCTCGCCGACCACGCCCATGCCGCGCACTTCCTGCTGCTCGTTGTTGGCGTCGGTGATGATCCAGTGCCGCGACAGCAGCTTGGCCGGGTGGCGCCCGGTATTGCGCAGCGTGATGCGATAGGCAAACACGTACTGGCCGGCTTCGGCGTTGGAGTATTGCTGCTGGTAGAAGGCTTCGGCCTCGACCGTGATCTGGTAGTCGTCGTTCATGGGTGGCGGTTCCGGCATGGTGCAGGGCAACACGCCCGGCAGCAAAGCCTGATTGTAGCGCCGATCCGCCGCACGCGTCGCCGTCCGGCGGAGCAATGTCGTACAATGGCGGGCATTTCCAGCCCCGCCCCGTACAAAGCCATGAGCCAATTCCGTATTGCCCCGTCCCTGTTGTCCGCCGATTTCGCCCGTCTGGGCGAGGAAGTCCGCGACGTGATCGCCGCCGGCGCCGACATCATCCACTTCGACGTGATGGACAACCACTACGTGCCGAACCTGACCATCGGCCCGCTGGTCTGCGAGGCGATCCGTCCGCACACCACCGCCCCGATCGACGTGCACCTGATGGTGACCCCGGTCGACGCCCTTGCCGCCAGCTTCGCCAAGGCCGGCGCCGACATCATCACCTTCCATCCGGAAGCGTCGCACCACATCGACCGCACCCTCGGCCTGATCAAGGACGCCGGTTGCAAGGCCGGCCTGGTGCTGAACCCGGCCACCTCGCTGTCGCACCTCGACCACGTGATGGACAAGCTGGACATGATCCTGCTGATGTCGGTCAACCCCGGCTTCGGCGGCCAGCGCTTCATCCCGCAGACGCTGGACAAGGTGCGCGCAGTGCGCCAGCGCATCGACGAGTACACCGCCAAGCATGGCGGAGAGATCTGGCTGGAGGTGGACGGCGGCGTGAAGGTCGACAACATCGCCGAGATCGCCGCCGCCGGTGCCGACACCTTTGTCGCCGGCAGCGCCATCTACGGCACCCCGGACTACAAGGCCACCATCGACGCGATGCGCGCCGAACTGGCCAAGGTTGGCCGCAAGTGAACGGCTACGTCGTCACCGGCGCCTCGCGCGGGCTGGGCGCGGCGCTCACCGCGCAGCTGTTGCGTGACGGGAGCCGCGTGGTCGCCGTCGCGCGCGACTGCAGTGCGCTGCCGGAACACCCGCAGCTGATCACGCTGGACGCCGACCTGGCCGACAGCAGCCTGCTGCCGCTGCTGCTGGAACGGGCGCTGGCGGCGCTGGGTGACTGCGACAGCCTGACGCTGATCAACAATGCCGGCACGGTGCAGCCGATCGCGCAGGTCGGCGCCTATCCGCCCGGCGCGGCGGAACAGGCGATCGCGCTGAACCTGACCGCGCCGCTGCTGCTGTGCGACGCCTTTGTCGCGCGCAGCGCCGGCCACGATGGCGTCCGCCGGGTGCTGAACATCTCCTCCGGCGCCGCTGCCAACCCCTACCCTGGCTGGAGCGTGTACTGCGCCAGCAAGGCCGGCGTCGACCACTTCACCCGCACCCTGGCCGCCGAGCAGCAAGGCGCTGCCAGGCCGCTGCTGGCGGTGTCGCTGTATCCCGGCGTGATCGATACCGGCATGCAGGGCGAGATCCGCGCCGCCGATCCGGCGCAGTTCCCGCACAAACCACGCTTTGACGCACTGAAGGCCGACGGCCAGCTGACTTCGCCCGCCGCCGCCGCGGCAGCGATTGTCACCTACCTGCACAGCGCCGCGTTCGGCAGTGTGCCGGTGCTGGACATCCGCCAGCTGTAGGCGCCGCCAACACCACCCTGATCCTGCGTTGCGCCGCCGTACTAAGTGTCCTGTCTGCGTCGGCGCACCTCGGCCCAGGTGCCCTGCGAGGTTTTCTTAGAACCTGTTCAAGGTCTCGCGAGCTAGAGCGAGACAAGGCAAAAACGACTGAGGAAGCGGAATTTACAAGCAGTAAATGAGCATTCCGAAGGCGTTTTTAACGCCGTATCGCCGAAGCGCAGCAGACATTGAACAGGTTCTTTGCGGCGCTACGCCGTCATGGCACACCAGGTTGGCCGCAATGCAAAACAGCCCGTCACCATGGTGACGGGCTGTTTTGCTGTTGCCGTGTTACTGGGCGCGGGCGACCGGTTTCGGTTTGCGCTTCGCCACCGGCTTGGCCGCTTTGGCGGCCTTCGCCGGTTTTTTGACGGCCGGTGCTGCGGCAGCGGCTTCCTCGGTCGCTTCCGCCGCCAGCGCGGCCTCGTCCAGCGGCGCCTCGTCGTCAGCGTCTACCGCTTCTTCCTCGTCATCGGCCGGGCGCTTGCCGCCCAGCCACGACGGCGGCTGCAACTCGGTGAAACTGACCACATTGTTCACCGTCGGTTGCATGCTGAACACCGGCTGGTCGTGGTTGCTCAGGCGCACCGTGGACGCCACCGTCACCGCCAGCTCCTTCTCTTTCGGCACCGAGAACTCGCGCAGCTCGCTGATGCCCAGCAGCTTGCCGCTGCGGCTGACCAGCAGGTCGGTCTGCGAGCTGGTCTGCAGCTCTTCCTGCGACGCGTCCAGCAGCGGGCCGACGGCGGTGGCGAACTCCTCCACTTCCTTCTGGTGCTCACCGGCATGACGGCGCGCCAGCTGCAACAGCTCCTGCACCGCCTGCTTGCTCATTTTCGCCTCGGCCAGCGGGTCCAGCGTCAGGCGGATGCGATAGCTGGCGCCGGCCTGGCGCGCCGCCTCGTCCAGCGGCTGGAAGGTATAGGCCTTGCTATCGACGGCGGCGTAGATGTTCTTCGCCACCTGCGGCAACTCCGCCAGCACCGCGTCTATCGGCAGCTTCTTCACCTTGTCCTGCGGCGCCTGGAACATCACGTACTTGCCCTTGTGCTCGCCGCGCAGCACCGGGATCGCCAGATCCAGTACCGAGGCGTCCACCCACAGCGTCAGCGTGTTCAGCTCGGCCAACATCGGCAGGCGCAGCCAGGTTTCGGCGTTCGGCCGGCTGAAGCGGAAGGTCGGCGTCATCTCGACACGGCTCTTGCTCATGTCCACCGCGCCGCGCAACTCCAGGCTGAACGACTTGGCCACTTCGCCGATCACGTCGCCCTCCACCAGGCTTTCCACCTTGCCCGGCAGGCGGATCGCCTTGACGCGCACTTCGCCATCGAAGTTGTAGCGCGCCAGCCGCGCGTTCTGTTCGATGGTGTGGATCGCCGCCGCATCGGCGGTCTTGTTGGCCAGCGGCGAGGCGCAGCCGCCCAGCAGCAGGCCGGATAGCGTCACGGCAACAGCCAGTGCACGAGGTTTCATGATGTCCTTTCGATAGAAACAGCCAGCCACGCCGGCGCAAGCGCCACCGCGCGGCAAAACCGGGCATGCTACTGATTTGTCATTTCCGCTGCAAGCAACACATGGCGGTGGCGCACCGGGCTTCCGGTATAATTGGCGCCATCTTCAACCCGTGCCGCCCGCCGTCACGCTACCGCCCCGCCCCACGCTGACCATGAATCTGACACACATCAAGGCCGTCGCCTTTGACCTCGACGGCACTCTGGTTGACTCCATCGCCGACCTCGCCGCCAGCGCCAACGCCATGCGCGCCGAACTCGGCCTCGCCCCGCTGGCCGCCGAACGCATCCAGTCCCACGTCGGCGACGGCGTCGCCAGCCTGGTGCACCGAGCACTGACCGACAGCCGCGACGGCCAGGCCGACACGGCGCTGTGGGAACGAGGCTTCACCTTCTTCATCCAGCACTACTACCGCCACCTGACCGTACACACCAAGATGTACCCCGGCGTCGCCGAGGGCCTCAACCTGCTGCACGGCTTCGGCCTGCCGCTGGTGGTGGTCACCAACAAGTCGGAACGGCTGGCGTTGCCGCTGCTGGCGCAACTGGGCATCGACAGCGCCTTCAGCCTGATCCTCGGCGGCGACAGCCTGCCCGAGAAAAAACCGTCGCCGCTGCCGCTGCGGCATGTCGCCGAGGTGCTGGGCATCACCCCGCAGCAGATCGTGATGGTCGGCGACTCGGAAAACGACGTGCTGTGCGCCCGCGCCGCCGGCGCGCTGCCGGTGGCGGTCAGCTATGGCTACCGCGATGCGGCCAACCTGCACGCCGATCTGGTGATCGACAGCCTGGTCGAGCTGTTCGCGCTGCTGAAAAAATCCGCCGAACTGCCGCAAAACCTGCGCGTATAAGGGCACCACGCCTGCTGCCTCTGTACGGCGCAGGCGTTTTTGCGTAAGAATAGCCGTTCCGTTTCCGCATCCACACTTGATAAAGCCTGCATCATGAGATTCCAGCCCGATCGTGCCAGTTGGCGATGGCGACGCTAAACGCCGCCCCGCCCCGCTCCTTTTGACCTGACACCCTGGAACGACCATGACACCGCAACAATTCGCCGAACTGGCCAGCGCCGGTTACAACCGCATCCCCGTCACCCTCGAACTGTTCGCCGACCTCGACACCCCGCTGTCGGTATACCTGAAGCTGGCCAACCAGCCCTATTCCTACCTGCTGGAATCGGTGGTCGGCGGCGAGCGCTCGGGCCGCTACTCCTTCATCGGCCTGCCGGCCACCACCCGGCTGCGGGTGCAGGGCTTAAGCGTTCAGGTGGAATACGGCGACAAGGTGATTGAGCGCCACGAAGGCGACCCGCTCGCCTTCATCGAGGCCTTCAGCCAGCGCTTTCACACCCCGCCCATCGCCGGGCTGCCGCGCTTCACCGGCGGCCTGGTCGGCTACTTCGGCTACGACACCGTGCGCTACGTCGAGAAAAGGTTGGCCGCCACGCAAAAGCCGGACCCGGTCGGTACCCCCGACATCCTGCTGATGCTGTCGGAAGAACTGGCAGTGGTCGACAACCTGTCCGGCAAGCTCTACTTGGTGGTGTACGCCGATCCGGCGGTGCCGAACGCGCTGCAAAAAGCCAACGCTCGCCTCGGCCAGTTGCGTAACAAGCTGCGCGAGCCGGTGGCGATTCCATTGTCGCTGCCGTCGGTCGCCACCGAGGCGGTGTCGGAATACGGCGAGGAAGCGTTCAAGCAGGCGGTCAGCGACGCCAAGAACTACATCCTCGACGGCGACATCATGCAGGTGGTGCTGGCGCAGCGGCTGAGCATGCCGTTCGCCGAATCGCCGCTGGCGCTGTACCGCGCGCTGCGCAGCCTGAACCCGTCGCCGTACATGTTCTTCTACCACTTCGACGATTTCCACGTCGTCGGCGCCTCGCCGGAAATCCTGGTGCGCCGCGAGAACGACACCGTCACCGTGCGCCCGATCGCCGGCACCCGCCCGCGCGGCAAGACGCGTGAAGAGGATCTGGCGCTGGCGGAAGACCTGCTGGCCGATCCGAAGGAAATCGCCGAGCACGTGATGCTGATGGACCTCGGCCGCAACGACGTCGGCCGCGTCGCCGACACCGGCAGCGTGGCGATCACCGAAAACATGATCATCGAACGCTACTCGCACGTGATGCACATCGTGTCCAGCGTCGAGGGCAAGGTGCAGCCGCAGGTGTCCAACATCGACATCCTCAAGGCCACCTTCCCCGCCGGCACCCTGTCCGGCGCGCCCAAGGTGCGCGCGATGGAGATCATCGACGAGTTCGAGCCGACCAAGCGCGGCGTGTACGGCGGCGCCGTCGGCTACCTCGGCTTTACCGGCGACATGGACCTGGCGATCGCGATCCGTACCGCAGTGATCAAGAACGAGGTGCTGTACGTGCAATCCGGCGCCGGCGTGGTGGCGGACTCGGTCCCGGAATCGGAGTGGCTGGAAACGCAGAACAAGGCGCGCGCGGTGATCCGTGCCGCCGAGCTGGTGCAAAGCGGCCTCGACGCCTGAGCCCCACCCGCTGAAAAACATTGCGGCCAACCTTGTATCAAGGTTGGCCGCAATGCGTTTCAGTGCTGGTGTTGCGGCATGTCCGGCCAGCGGGCGTAGCGCTGCTCGATGCCGCGCCAGTTGCCGTCGCGCTTGAGCATGTGCAGCGCCTGTTGCAGTTGTTTCACCACGCCGCCGTCCAGCTTGCGGTTGCAGGCCAGGTACAAGTCGACACGGTTGAAGGCCAGCACCGGCTCGATGCGCGTGTCCAGCTGCCGTTGCAGCAGCAGGCCGTTGGCGGTGAAGCGGTCGCTGGCCCACAGGTCGATGCGGCGCTGCAGCAGCTTGTCGATGTTGTCGCGGTCCTGCGGCGCGGCATCGACCTTCATATCGTGCTGGCGCAGGTAGCTGTCGCGCACGTCGCCGTAATAGGTACCGATGCGCAGGTCGCGCACCTCATCGAGACTGCGAAACGAAATGAAGCGGCCGCGCAGCGCGTACAGCGTCCACTCGCTGTGCGTCAGCGGCCCGATCCACTGGAACGACGCCTCGCGCTCCGGCGTGCGCGTGACCGAGAACAGGCAGGATTGCGGCGTCGCCAGCACCGTGTTGTAGGCGCGCTGCCACGGATAGGCGCGCAGCCGGTACGGCAGATTGGCCTGGCGCAGCATCGCGATCACCTTGTCGGCGACAAAACCGCTGACGCGCTGCTCGCGCTCGATCTGGTACGGCGGAAAGTGTTCGGTGGCAAGCAGCAGGCTGTCGGCGCCGGCAAGATTGGCCGCGGCCAGCAGCAGCATCAGGATCAGGCGCATGGCAACCGTTCGGGGAAATGGGATCGGCGGCAAAGATAGCAGAAAGCCTTTCACAAAAAATTCTTTTTCTCACAAACACGATGACATATTTTGCCACTGTGGCACGGTTGCCACCGCCGGTACCGCTGTAGCCGTCGATGGACGCCGGCCGCGGACCGTGCGCGGCCGCGAATGCGACAGGGCGGCCCCTGGCCACGCTCAGCTCATCAGCCACTCGCGCAGGTACTCGCGCGCCTGGCGCAGCTGCGGCCCGGCCAGCAGCGTGATGCGCTGCGATTCGGCGCGGCCGACCTCGCTTTCGGTCGGCACGTACAGGCTGGCCAGCATCGCCTTGGCGTGCAGGCCGCCCAGGCCGGCGACGCTGTTGAGCTTGAACAGGTTTTCCAGCCCCACGCCGCGCTGCTGGAAGCTGGTGGGGGCGGCGGTCTTGCACTCGATCAGGTACAGGTGGTTGTTGCACAGGATCGCCACATCGTATTCGTTCTCGACATTGTGATGGCTGATCTTGACGCCGACGGCGGCATCGCTGATCGGCAGGATCTGCGCCAGCTCGGCCACCTGCGACAGCAGCCACACCTCCAGCCAGCCGCCGGCAAGAAAGAAGCGCGCCCGCGGATCGAGGCAGCGCATGTGGCCGCTATCGCGGAACTCCACCATGCCGCTGGCCAGCAGCCAGTCGTACAGCACGTGTTCGCCGCTGGACAGCGGGTGCTGGCTGAATTGCTGCTCGTCCAGGTCGTTGCACAGCCGGTTGAGTAGCGACAGCGACTTCGGGCGCAGTGCGGCGTGTTCGGCCAGATCGCGCGCCAACTGCTCGTGGCGCGGGCTGCGCCGCTCCAGCCGGTAGTGGATGGCGAGGATGCGGCTGCCGTAGAGCGCGAAATAGGCCTCCAGCGACAGCCCTTCGGCGATTTCGGTGCCGCTGTGCAGGCGGCTGCTCTCGCCGCCGAGCAGCCAGATCAGGCGGTCGTTGTCGTGCTCCACCGCCATCAGCGGCAGCCGGTGTTCGCGCGCCAGATCGTAGGCCAGCGCCGCCTGTACCGGCGACGCGGCGCTGATATTGAAACAGACACCGCCCTGCACCAGCTCCTGCAGCCGCTGCCGGAGCGCCAGCGGCTGGCTGTCCGCCGGCAGCGTTTCCACCGCCGCGGTCAGGTGCAGCTTTTGGCAGACGCCGAGGATGTCGAAGGCGAGATCAAGGTGGGCGCGGTGGCACAGCAGCGTCACCCGGTCGATGTCAAAACGCGGGTCCAGCGCCGGGGTAATGATGTCGCTGACGACATGGTCAACAAAGGCCAACAGGTGCATGACGCGCTCCAGCGGGACAGGGCATGACTGAATTCTATGCCCAAGCCCGCCGCAAATGCCACGTCCATTGCCGCGCCGCGCGCGTCAGTACAAGCGCTTGGCCGCCAAGCTTGGCGCCGGCTCAGGCGCACGCCGCGGCGCGCGGCTGCGCCTGCTGGCGGATATCGGCCACCAGCGCCGCCAGCTGCGCCAGCCCGTCCTGCCACTGTGTATGACCGGACGCGACATTGATATGGCCGGCGTCGCGCAGCCAGTGCAGCGGGCTTTGCCACAGCGCCGCCATCCGCGCGCTGCGCAGCGGCAGGCTGAACGGATCGCTGTCGCTGGCCACCACCCGCGCCGGGAACGGCAGCGCCAGCTCCGGCAGCGGCGCGAACGGCTGCAGTGCGGCCGGAGCGCTGGCGCGCTCGACATCGGCCGGCGCCACCAGCAGCGCACCGGCAAGCTTGTTGCCGTAACGCGCCGCGTAATGCGCGACCGTGGCGCAACCCAGGCTGTGCGCGATCACGATCACCGGCTGCGTGGCGGCCGCCACCGCCGCGTCCAGCGCAGCCAGCCAGTCGTCCAGCTGCGGCGTCTGCCAGTCGTGGTTGGCCACCCGCGTTGCGGCCAACGTTTGCTGCCAGTGGCTCTGCCAGTGCTCGGGGCCGGAATTGTTCCAGCCCGGCTGGATGATGTAGTCGAAGCCGGAAAAATCGTGTGCCATGCTGCTGCCCCCAAGGTATGGAAAGATTCTGCCGTCACCATAACCGCGTCCTTATATTTCCAAAAATAATTATTTTTTGTTTTGTTATTCTTTTTGAAAATATAAAAGCCGGCAGCATGGGCTGCCGATCTGCTAAAATCGCCGCCTGCCTTGGTGCTTCGCCGGCGCACGCCGGCAAGTTAAACGGGAAACAGGTGACCCCTGTGCTGCCCCCGCAACGGTGCGTTTCTTTAAGGTCTGCCGGCCCTGCCGCCACGACTGCCCTGCCCATCGCCACTGTGAGTCATCACGGGAAGGCGGGCAGACGGCGAAACCAGCCCGGATACCGGCCACGGCGAACGCGCGCACTGCCAGTCAGTGCGTCCCGACACATGCTGCGGAGGGCGGCATCCGGTCAGATTGCTGATCCGTGCGCCTGACGCCTGCCCCTTCCGCGATTCCGATATCGCGCCCATGTCCCACAGCCTGACGCTGGACCGCCCGTTGCGCGGCGCCCTGCGCTTACCCACCCTGCCCCTGTTGACACTGCTGGCGCTGCTCAGCGGCGGCAGCCTGCTGCTCGCCTGCAGCAGCGGCTCCATCGCGCTTGGCGCCGGCGAACTGTGGCTGGCCGCCAGCGGCCACGGCAGCCAACTGGCCGACACCCTGCTTAGCCTGCGACTGGAACGGGCGCTGACCGCCTGGGTCACCGGCGCCTCGCTGGCACTGGCCGGCGTGCTGATGCAGTCGCTGCTGCGTAATCCGCTGGCCGATCCTTACGTGATGGGCGTCTCCGGTGGCGCCTCGGTCGGCGCGCTGCTGGCGCTGTGGCTGGGGCTGGCGCTGTGGCAGGTAGACAGCGCCGCGGTCGCCGGCGCGTTGACGCTGTCGGCGCTGCTGTTCCTGCTGGCGCGCCGCGATTTCGCGCGCAGCAGCGGCACGGTGCTGCTGCTGCTCACCGGCGTGCTGCTGTCCGCCGCCTGCGGCGCGCTGATTTCGCTGCTGCTCACCATCGCGCCGGACGCGCAATTGCGCGGCATGGTGTTCTGGCTGGTCGGCGACATCGCCGGCACGCCGCTGCGGCCGTGGCCGTGGCTGGCCCTGCTGCCGGCCGCGCTGCTGGCGTGGTGGCAGGCACCGGCGATCAACCTGCTGGCGCTGCACGGCGACCACGCGCTGACGCTGGGTGTGCCGGTGGCCATGTTGCGCCGCCTGCTGCTGGTGCTGGCCGCGGTGCTGACCGCCAGCGCCGTCAGCCAGGGCGGCAGCATCGGTTTCATTGGCCTGATGGTGCCGCACGCCTGCCGCCTGCTGTGTGGCCCGGACCTGCGCCGGCTGATCCCCGCCGCCGTGCTCAGTGGCGCCGCGCTGCTGGTGCTGGCCGACACCCTGGCGCGCACCGTCGTCGCACCGATGCAGCTGCCGGTCGGTGTGCTGACCGCGCTCCTGGGCGTGCCGGTGCTGTTCTGGCAGCTGCAACGCACCCGCCGGAGGCTAGCCTGATGCTGCACTGTGACCAGCTCACCCTCCGTCAGGGCCGCCGCACGCTGCTGCAGCCGCTCACCTGGCAGGTCCGCGCCGGCGAATGCTGGTGGATCGCCGGCCGCAACGGCTGCGGCAAAAGCACGCTGCTGGCCACGCTGGCGGCGCTGCGCCGCGCCGACGGCGGCCACATCCGCCTGTGCGGCCAACCTTTGCCGCAGCTGACGCCGCGCCAGCGCGCACAACGCCTCGCCATGCTGCCGCAGGCCAGCCACGACGCCTTTGATTACGCGGTGCAGGATGCCGTCGCCGCCGCGCGCTTTGCCTGGCCGGACGCCGGCGACAACCCGCAACGCGTCGCCGCCGCGCTGGACGCCTTCGACCTTGGCCGCCTGGCGGCACGGCCACTGCAGGCCTTGTCCGGCGGCGAGCGCCAGCGCGTGGCGCTGGCCAGCGTGATGGCGCAGGATGCGCCGCTGATCCTGCTCGACGAGCCGTCCAATTCGCTCGACCTCGCCCACCAGGCCGCGCTGCAGCAGCAGATCGGCCGCTGGTGCGCGCAGGGCAAGGCGGTGCTACTGGTCAGCCACGACCTGCAGCTGGCCCCGGCCTGCGCCAGCCATGCGCTGCTGCTCGACAAATACGGCCAGCACCGCCAGTACCCGCTGGCCGAACTTAACGCCGAACACCTCGCCGCCGTGCTCGGCTATCCGCTAACCCGACTCCACCACGCAGGCCACCCCTGCTTTTTACCCGGACACCCATCATGAGCCACACCGAAGACCAGGGCCGCACCGAGCGCCACAACGCACGCATGGCGCGCAAAAAAGAAATCATGGACGCCAAGATCGCCGCCGCCAGCGAACACCGCGGCGTGTTCATCGTCAACTGCGGCAACGGCAAGGGCAAAAGCTCCAGCGGCTTCGGCATGGTGATGCGCGGCCTCGGCCACGAGATGCAGGTCGGCGTGGTGCAGTTCATCAAGGGCGCGATGTCCACCGGTGAAGAGCGCTTCCTGCGTCGCTTCCCCGACAAGGTGCAGTTCCACGCCATGGGCGAGGGCTACACCTGGAACACGCAGGACCGCGAGCGCGACGTCGCCCGCGCCGGCGAAGCCTGGGAAATAGCGCGCCAGATGCTGCAAGACCCGGCCATCGGTCTCGTGCTGCTCGACGAGCTGAACATCGCGCTGAAATACAAGTATCTGGATGTGGAAGACGTGCTCGACGACATCATCGCCCGCCCGCCAGGCCAGCACGTGATCGTCACCGGCCGCGGCGCGCCGCAGGCCATCATCGACGCCGCCGACACCGTCACCGAGATGACGCTGGTCAAGCACGCGTTTGCCGCCGGCATCGCCGCACAGCCCGGCATCGAGTGGTAACACCCCGACACACCATCACGCCGGCCCGGTTCCGGCGCAAGGTTGGCCGCAAGCGCATTGCGGCCAACCTTGCCGGCCATCGCCATCGCGCCGGCAACGGCACACCCATGCGTGACCGGCCCCGCCCCTCGAAATGAAAGCGAGCCCATGAGCTGCAAAGCCCTTCTCCTCTCCGCCATCGCCTCCGGCCAGGGCAAGACCACCGTCACCGCCGCCCTCGCCCGCAAGCTCTCGCGCGCCGGCCAGCGGGTGCGCGTGTTCAAGACCGGCCCCGATTTCATCGACCCGATGCTGCTGGCCGCCGCCAGCGGTAGCGGCGTCGACGTGCTGGACCTGTGGATGTGCACCGAGGCGCAGTGCCACGCGCTGCTGGCCGAGGCGGCGCGGGAGTGCGACTACCTGCTGATCGAGGGCGTGATGGGCTTGTACGACGGCCAGCCGTCCAGCGCCGACCTGGCCCGCCACTTCGGCGTGCCGGTGCTGGCGGTACTGGACTGCTCGGCGATGGTCGGCACCGCGCTGGCCATCGCCCGCGGCTTGCGCGATCATGGCCGGCTGCCGTGGGCGGGGATGCTGGCCAACCGCGTCGCCAGCCCCGGCCACGCCGACATGATCCGCGCCTGTGGCACGACGGAGCTGCCGGTGGTCGGCCACCTGCCACGGCAGGCCGAGTCGCTGCCGGAGCGCCACCTCGGCCTGCACCTGCCGTCCGAGCTACCGGATCTGGCCGCGCGGCTGGATGCACTGGCCGACGCGCTGCACCTGGACGACGCGGTACTGGCGTCGCTGCCGGCGTTTGCACCGGCACCACAGGCGCAGCCGGCCTTGCCACCACTGCTGGCCGGCCGCCGCATCGCCATCGCCCGCGACGCCGCGTTCGCCTTCATCTATGCCGCCAACTTGCGCACGCTGGCGGCCATGGGCGCGACACTCGCCTTCTTCTCGCCGCTGGCCGACGAGGCCATCCCGGCCGGTGCCGACGCCGTCTGGCTGCCCGGCGGCTATCCGGAACTGCACGCCGACACCCTTGCGGCCAACCTTGGCTGGCAAGCCAGTCTCAAGCACGCCGTCGCCGCCGACACGCCGCTGTGGGCGGAATGCGGCGGCATGATGGCGCTGACGGAAAGCCTCACCGACACCGACGGCCACCACCACGCGATGGCCGGCGTGTTACCCGGCAGCGTGCGCATGGGCAAGAAACTGGCAGCGCTGGGCAGCCAGGCCTGGCCGCACGCCGCCGGCGAATTGCGCGGCCACACCTTCCACTACTCCAGTTTCGACACGCCGCTGGAACCGCTGGCCCACTGCCAGCGCAAGGACGGCCGTAGCGGCGGCGAAGCGGTCTACCGTCACGGCAGCGTGCAGGCCTCGTACTTCCACGCCTACTTCGCCAGCAATCCGGCCGCCGCCGCCGCGCTGTTCCTGCCGCCATGCGGCGCAGCGCCATGCTAAGTGTCGCCGCGCCGATGGCGGCGGCGCTGCTGCTCGACCGCCTGCTGGGCGAGCCGCGCCGCTATCACCCGCTGGTCGGCTTCGGTAATGCGGCCAAGCTGCTGGAAAAAACACTCAACGTTGGCCGCAAGCGCCTGCTGCGCGGCCTGCTTGCCTGGCTGCTGCTGGTGCTGCCGCTGCCACTGGCCCTGGCCTGGCTGCTGGCACAACTGCCGGCGCTGGTCGCCGCCGCCCTCAGCGTGGCGGTGCTGTACTTCACCCTCGGCCGGCAGAGCCTGCTGGAGCACACCCGCCCCATCGGCGCGGCGCTGCTCTCCGGCGACCTGCCGCAGGCGCGCGCGCTGGCCGGACGCATCGTCAGCCGCGACCTGCGCGACGCCGACGAGGCCGCCGTTACCCGCGCCGCCGCCGAATCGCTGCTGGAGAACGGCCACGACGCGGTGTTCGGCGCACTGTTCTGGTTTGCCGTCGGCGGTGCGCCGGCCGCGCTGGCGTTCCGCCTCGCCAACACCCTCGACGCGATGTGGGGCTACCGCAACCCGCGTTTCGAGCGCTTCGGCAAGGTCGCCGCCCGCGCCGACGACGCGCTCGGCTTCGTGCCGGCACGGCTAACCGCGCTGGCCTACGCGCTGGCCGGCAACACCCGCCTCGCGCTGCGCTGCTGGCGCCAACAGGCGCCACAGTGGGACAGCCCCAACGCCGGCCCGGTGATGGCCGCCGGCGCCGGCGCGCTGGGCGTGCGGCTGGGCGGTGCCGCCACTTATCATGGCCAGCTGGAGATGCGGCCAAGCCTGGGTGACGGCGCCACGCCCGCCGCCGCCGACATCGCCCGTGCCGCGCGGCTGCTGGACCGGGCGCTGCTGCTGTGGCTGCTGCTGGCGCTTCCCCTATGAATACGCTCAAACCCGTGCACGGCGGCAACCTGCACGCCGCCATCGCCACTTACGGCGGCGAGCCTGCCGACTGGATCGACCTGTCCGCCGCGCTCAACCCGCGGCCCTACCCGGTGCCGGCCTTCCCGAGCGCGCTGTGGCACACACTGCCGCAGCCGGACGCTGCCTTCATTGCCGCCGCCTGCGCCTACTACGGTGCGGCCAAGCTGTTGCCCGTCGCGGGCAGCCAGGCGGCGATCCAGGCGCTGCCGCGACTGCGGGCGTCCGGCCGCGTTGCCGTCGCCCACCCCAGCTACGGCGAACACGGCTGGCGCTGGGCGCGGCACGGTCATGCCGTCAGCCGCCATGCCCATGCCGACATCGGCGCACAGGCCGGCCACGTCGACGTGCTGATCCTGTGCAATCCGGACAACCCGTCCGGCCACGCCTACCCGGCGGCCAGCGTGCTGCGGTGGGCGGAGCAACAGGCCGCGCGCGGCGGCTGGCTGCTGGTGGACGAGGCGTTTGCCGATGTCACTCCGGCGCTGTCGGTCACCGCCCACGCCGGCCGGCTGCCCGGCCTGATCGTGCTGCGCTCGCCGGGCAAGTTCTTCGGCCTTGCCGGCCTGCGCCTCGGCTTTGTCGCCGCCGAGGCCGCCATCCTGCAGCAGCTGGACGAGGAGCTGGGGCCGTGGACCATTCCCGGCGCGGTGCAGCACCTCGCCACCGCCGCGCTGCGTGATGGCGCCTGGCAGCAGCAGGCGCGGGCCGATCTCGCCGCTCGCCGCGCAAGGTTGGCCGCACTGCTGGCCGCGCAGCGGCTGCCGCACGCCGGCTGCGACCTGTTCGCCGGCGGCGAGTACGCGCCCGCCGCCGCGCTGCAGCGGCATCTGGCAACGCAACACATCTGGTGCCGGCTGTTTACCGAGCCGGCGCCGCGCTTCCGCCTCGGCCTGCCGGCCGACGAGACCCACTGGCAACGGCTGGCCGCCGCACTGGCCAGCTTCCGTGACAAGGACACCTCCGCATGAAACGACTCCTCCCGCTGCTGGCCTGCCTGCCGGCCCTGGCCGCCCCGGTCAGCGTCATCGACGACCAGGGCAGCCGCGTCAGCCTGCCCGCCCCGGCGCAGCGCGTGATCAGCCTGGCGCCGCACGTCACCGAGCTGGCCTTTGCCGCCGGTGGCGGCGCGCGCCTGATCGCCGTCGACGACAACAGCGACTACCCGGCGGCCGCCAAAGCGCTGCCCAAGGCCGGCAGCTTCCGCGCCATCGACCTGGAACGCATCGTCGCCGCCAAGCCGGACCTGCTCTTGGTGTGGCTGCACGGCCCGTCGGCGCGGCAGCTGGAGCCGCTGCGCCAGCTCGGCATCCCACTGTTCTACAGCCAGCCGAAGCGCTTTGCCGACATCCCGTCCAACCTGCGCCGCATCGGCCAGCTGCTGGGCAGCAGCGCACAGGCGGAACAGGCGGCGCGCCGCTTCGAGCAGGATCTGGCCGTGCTGCGCCAGCAGCAACAGGGCAAGAGCAAGCTCAGCGTGTTCTACCAGGTGTGGGACAAGCCGCTGTATACCCTCAACGGCCAGCACATCGTCAGCGACGCCATCGCGCTGTGCGGCGGCCGCAACGTGTTCGCCAGCCTGCCGGTCACTGCGCCGGTGGTCACCGACGAGGCGGTGATCGCCGCCAACCCGCAGGTGATCCTGTCCGCCGCCATGCGCCACAACGACGACCTGCTCAAGCGCTGGCAGCGTATGCCCGGCATCGCCGCGGTGCAAAACCGCCAGCTGCACCAGGTCAACGGCGACCTGCTCAACCGCCCGACCCCGCGCATGATCGATGGCACGCGCCAGCTGTGCGCCAAGCTCGACCTCGCCCGCCGCTAACCCGCTACCGCCTTCCGGAACCACCATGAGCCACTACCAACGCATTGCCTGCCTGTGCACCGAAGCCGTCGAAACGCTGTACCTGCTCGGTGCGCAGGATCTGATCGCCGGCATCTCCGGCTTTACCGTCTACCCGTCCGAGGCGCGCCAGGACAAGCCGAAGATCAGCGGCTTTTCCAGCGGCAAGCTGGAGAAGATCCTCGCCGTCGAGCCTGATCTGGTGGTGGCCTTCTCCAGCCTGCAGAGCGACATCCTCAAGGACGTGGCCGCCGCCGGCGTCGATATCCAGCATTTCAACCACCACGACCTCGCCGGCGTGCTGCGCATGGTGCGGGTGCTGGGTAGCCTCACCGGCAAGGAGGCAACGGCGCAAACGTTGGCCGCAAGCCTGCAGGCGACAATGGACGCCGCACGCGCCGAAGCTGCGGCCAACGATGCCGCCGGCCTGCCTCGGCCGCTGGTGTACTTCGAAGAGTGGAACGACCCGATCATCACCGGCATCGGCTGGGTCGGCGAGCTGATAGCCCTTGCCGGTGGCCGCGATGCCTTTGCCGAACTGGCCGTGCACAAGCGCGCGAAAGAACGCATTCTGGCCGACCACCGCGAGGTGGCCGCGCGCGCGCCGGACCTGATCATCGGCAGCTGGTGCGGCAAGCGCTTCCGCCCCGAGACAGTAGTCGAGCGCGAAGGCTGGCAAGACGTACCGGCGGTGCGCAACTTCGAACGCGGCCACATCATCGAGATCAAGTCCGCCGACATCCTCGCCCCCGGCCCGACGCTGCTCACCCGCGGCCTGCCGCAACTGCAGGCGCTGATCCGGCAGTGGCACGCCGACCGCGCCGCCGGAGCGCTGGCATGAGCGCCCCGCGCTGGCCCTGGCCGACGCTGATGGTGCAAGGCTGCACCTCGGACGCCGGCAAGAGCACCGTGGTCGCCGCGCTGTGCCGGTTGCTGGCCGACCGTGGCCTGCGCGTGGCGCCGTTCAAACCGCAGAACATGGCGCTCAACAGCGCCGTCACCGTTGACGGCGGCGAGATCGGCCGCGCGCAGGCCTTGCAGGCCGTCGCCGCGCGTGTGGCGCCGCACAGCGACATGAACCCGGTGCTGCTCAAGCCCAGCTCCGACACCGGTGCGCAGGTCATCATCCACGGCCAGGTGCGCGCCGACATGAACGCGCGCGACTACCACCAGTACAAGACCACCGCGATGCAGGCGGTGCTCGAATCCTACAGCCGCCTGCAGCAGCAGTACGACGCGGTGATGGTGGAAGGCGCCGGCAGCCCGGCCGAGATCAACCTGCGCGAGCGCGATATCGCCAACATGGGCTTTGCCGAGGCGGTGGACTGCCCGGTAATCCTCGTCGCCGACATCGACCGCGGCGGCGTGTTCTCCCACCTCACCGGCACGCTGGACTGCCTGAGCCAGAGCGAACGCGACCGCGTCATCGGCTTCGTCATCAACCGCTTCCGCGGCGACATCAGCCTGCTGCAAGGCGGCCTCGACTGGCTGGAAGCCAAGACCGGCAAGCCGGTGCTGGCGGTGCTGCCCTACCTGCACGGCCTGATGCTGGACGCCGAGGACGCGGTGCAGACGCAGCAGCAGAAAGGCGACTTCAACATCGTGGTGCCGGTGCTGCCGCGCATCAGCAACCACACCGACTTCGACGCGCTGCGAGCCCACCCCGGCGTCAACCTGCACTTCGTCGGCCCCGACGCGCCGAAGCCGCCGGCTGACCTGGTGATCCTGCCCGGCAGCAAGAACACCCGCGCCGATATCGCGTTTCTGCAGGCGCAAGGTTGGCCTGAATACCTGCAGCGCCACCTGCGCTACGGCGGCAAGCTGCTCGGCATCTGCGGCGGCTACCAGATGCTGGGCCGCCACATCCACGACCCGCTGGGGGTGGAAGGCCAGCCCGGCAGCAGCGCGGGCTTAGGCTACCTCGCCATCGATACCCTGCTTGCCGCCGCCAAGACCCTCACCCGCCGCGAAGGCCGCTTCGCCAACGCCGACGCCGTGGTGAGCGGCTACGAAATCCACATGGGTGTGAGTAGTGGCCCGGACTGCGAACGGCCGGTATTCATGCTCGACGACGGCAGCGTCGACGGCGCCGTCAGCCCCGATGGCCAGATCATGGGCAGCTACCTGCACGGACTGTTCGACCATCCTGATGCATGTCAAACGCTATTGCATTGGGCTGGCATGGACAATGCCACGGGGGTAGACTTGGCTGCGCTGCGCGAGGCGAGCATTGTGAGGCTGGCTGAGGCGAGTGAGGGGTTGTATTTGAGGTTGGCGGGGATGTGCAACTGTGCATTGCGGCGGAAACACCGCATCGCCACATGGTAGGTTGGCGCTGAACGAAGTGAAGCCCAACGTTGGCCGCGTGATTAACTGGGCTACAGTTTGGCTGATCTTCATATTTGCTCGGTCGACGCAGGGCTAATCAGCAATACATTACGAATGCATCAATTTTGCACACTAGTGCTTTGGGGGACTTTCTGCAATGTTGACTTTTAAGACTCAGTTTCCAATTGCCGTAACAACTAAAATGTCTGCCTTTATGGATTGTTGCCGAACTTGGATCATCAAAAGCCCACACACAAAACTTGCCAACTCAATTCCCTACGATGTCCATGAAGGATCCTTTGGAGATGAACATGAATCTGTCCGTTTCGCGCTTTTTGAATCTGCAACCACATCTACTGGCGGTGTTCGTTATGAGAAGACAGACAATGATGAAGTTCGTTGGATCACTGACGTAATTGGTCATAAATCAAATAATAGCTTTTGGGTAAGTGTTCAACTAAGTGTAGATTCAGAGCTTCCCGTTGAGCGCCTAGAGCAAGGAAAGCGCCCATACATAGTCAAACTGTTGATAAGTACGTTTGCAGGTGGTCATGATGGTGACTTGCCAGTTACTGACAATCCAATATTTCTATCAACCTCTGATACCGATTTCGCAGCAAAGATCATCTGCGCTGGTACAGGAAGCGTAATGCCCGTGGTTTACATCAGTCGTAATCACGCAGAAGAACTCATCATAGATCCAATCCAGCTTGCCAAGTGGCTTTCAGGAATGGCTCATGTTGTCGCAGAACCAAACCGAAAATTCTCATCCCAAATCACACGCCACGTTTATGGTGAAAATGTATACGGCGGCGCAGTAGCCATTTACTGGCCTGATGGAATCGGAAAATGGATCTATCTCCCTAACCAGTATGATTCAATTAGCTCACTACAGGCAGCTATCGTTAGGAAAATTAGATTTTCCTTACTTTATCAACGTTTACGTCGTGAATGCACTTGGTCACACCTACAGGAAATGACTTCTCGACAAAAGCTTGAGGCGCTCCGCGCCTCTGGCTCTGGCAATATTGATGATTACATCAAGCATTTTGATAAAGAAATTTCAGCAAAAGATGAAGAAATAAAACGCCTTGAATCCGAGCTTGCCCGTGTTAGATACAGCAAACATGAAATGCGCACCTCCCACAGAGATGGTCATAACTCAATAAATCTTGAAACACTAGAAAATGACTTATATCAAGGGGAGCAAATTGGTTTGATTGTAGATGCTCTAAAAGCTGCAAAAGGTTCTGCAGAACCCCATTCGCGCAGATATGACATTCTTACGAACCTAATCAGCCTTAATGAAAACCCTGGTGATCGCGATGAAATTCTTGATCGACTAAAGGAAGCGCTACGTCAGTACACATCAATGAACGGATCTGTTCGGGCCGAGTTTGAAACTTGTGGATTCGTGATCCATGAAGATGGGAAGCATCACAAACTACTTTTTCAGGATGACAAGCGTTATCCATTTACCCTTCCCAAGACAGGAAGTGACTGGCGGGGCGGACTGAATGCATTTTCAGACCTCAAGAAAAGGTTGTTCTAGCAAGTAGCCCGGATAAGCCTAGGCACATCCGAGAATTTATGATGTTGATCGATAGCCAACCCGCCATGCCTTGAAGGCCGTAAGGCGAGTCAAACGTCTACTCGTACGGTGCTGTCACCCGAAGGGGCGACGCACCATTTTCCCAAACCCCCGCTCGCCATCCGCCCTCCGACTTTAGCTCGGTCGGGTTAGCGCAGCGTAACCCGACGTGCCTGCGGCCAACCTTGTACCTTTTGCTTTCGTGTTTTCCGAGCGCATGCCGCTTTGCCTTTGTCCGTGCCTTCCGAGTGCTTCCGTGGCAAAAACCAGAACGCTTCGTCACGACAAGGTTGGCCGCAAGCCTTGCTTCTCCTCCCCCGCCCCGCTACCGTAACGCCACCATGCCCCACCATCACCAAGGAACCCCGATGAGCGATACCGCCGATTTCTGGAATACCCGTTTTGCCGTAAGCGAATTCATCTACGGCGAGGCGCCGAATGATTTTCTGCGCGAACAGGCGCCGCGCCTGGCGCCGGGTAGCCGTGTGCTGAGTCTGGGCGAAGGCGAAGGCCGCAACGCGCTGTTTCTGGCCAAACTGGGCCATGCGCTGACGGCGGTGGATGCCTCGCACGAGGGGCTGGCCAAGGTGCTGGCGCGTGCGGCGGCGGCCGGGGTGGACATCACCGCGGTGCTGGCCGATCTGGCGCGTTTCGAGCCGGGCATGGCGCAGTTTGATGCGGTGGTGTCGGTGTTCTGCCACCTGCCGTCGGCCTTGCGCCGCACGGTGATGACGCGCGCGATGGCCGCGCTGAAGCCGGGCGGACTGCTGATCATGGAAGGCTACACCCCCCGCCAGCTGGCGTTCGGCACCGGCGGGCCGAAGGATGCGGACATGCTGCTGGAGGCCGAGATCGTGCGCGGCGAGCTGGCGGGGCTGGAGCTGCTGCACTTTGTCGAGCTGGAGCGCGAGGTGGTCGAGGGCAGCTACCACACCGGCCGCGCCAGCGTGCTGCAGGTGGTGGCGCGCAAGCCGTAATTCGTTGCGGCCAACCCTGGCCGCAGCCCCGTTGCCCTTCCCCTGCCGGCCCCGCCGCCGCGTCCGCGCCATGCCCCGGTAATATCATGCCGCCGCGTGGCAAGCGGCACGCCACGATGCACACCATGTACTAATGTTAAGAATCAGCCGGCCATTTTATGGGGTGCCCCCCGCGTGTGGCCGGCAGGCAAGCGATGGCACGGGGAGAAGTCTATGCCGGACGAGCTGAATTTCCAGTACATGATCGACACCTTGCAAGGTGCCTTCATCATGGCGGACAGCGCCGACATGACGGTGATGGCCGCCAACCAGCTGGCGTCGATCCAGCTCGGACTGCCGCTGTCGGAGCTGCTGGGCCAGCCGCTGGCGCGTTTTGTCAGCAAGCCGTCGCTGGATGACATCCTGCGCAACATCCAGCGCCAGGATCTGGTCTACAACCTCGAAGGCGAGCTGTGTTCGGCGCGCGGCCGCTGCTTCCCGGTACTGCTGTCGGCGCGGGTGGTGGCCTGGTCGTACCCGACGCTGATCTTCACTTTTTCCGATCACAGCCAGCACATGCTGATGAACGAGCTGCTGAAGAAGAAGGACGAGCTGTTCGAGCGCGTGCGCCAGCTGATGCCGGCCAGCGACGAGGGCATGGCGGAGGATCCGGACGACTACATCAGCGGCGTGCTGTCCGCGGGCCAGCTGCTGGAGCGCACCGGCATCGAGGTCGGCCACGCGCGCCGCTACCACGATCCGCTGGCGGCACTGCAGATCCACGCCGAGGTGGTGCCGATCCGCAACCGGGAGCCGCTGGGCGCCTACAATCGCGCCCATTTCCGCCGCATGGTGAGCTATCTGTGCGTGCAGAGCAGCCGCGACGGCGATCTGGTCGGCCGCCACGAAAACGGCACGCTGGTGATGCTGCTGCGGCAGACCACGCTGCTGGATGCGGTCAAGGTCGCCAAACGGCTGCAGCAACGGCTGGGCAGCTTTACCTTCTGGCCGGATGGTGCCAATTGCGAGACCAGCACCTGCATCGGCCTGAGCACCTGGCACGAAACCGACCAGAATGCCCGCCAGCTGCAGATCCGGCTGGAAGCGGCGCTGGCCAAGGCCCGCCTGACCGGGCGCAATACCATCGTCAGCCTGAGCTGAGCGCCGCGCTGCGGCCAACCCTGGCCGCCGGCGTTCTCGCATTCACGATCTCTCACACTCGCACGACACACGGCAAAAACAGCCGAGGCCGTGGCATTTACCGCTGGCACAGCGCAGTCTTAACTGCCATACCACCCCATCGGGAGCAGCCGCTGCCGACGGTGAACAGGCGCTCAGCCCGGCCGCGTCACGATCACGTAGTACTTCTCCACCGCCTCTACCACCTCGAACACGCCGCGGAATCCGGCCGGGATCACTGCGGCCTCACCCGGGCCGAAGGCTTCGGCGTGACCGTTTTCGGCGATTAGCTGCACCCGGCCGTGCCGGATGCAGAAGAACTCTTCCTTGTTGTCGGCAAAGGCGATGCGCCAGGCACCTGGCTCGCAGGCCCAGATGCCGGCGGCGCACACGCCGTCGCCGCTTTCGTACGCGGGCCAGGTGCGGCGCTGCGGGTTGCCGCTCACCAGCCGTTGCGGATTGGGATAGTCGATCTGGGCGCTGAGGTGCTGCCCGTCCACTCTGACGATCATGTGCTTGCTCCGTGATGGGGTAATGCCAAAGCCGGCGCGGCGCCGCATAGGGCGCACCGGTCTGGCGCAAAGGCGCTATTCAAGCAGATACGCGGCGCGGACTCCAGTCGCCCGCCGTGCACGCGCGGCGGCCGGTTTGCGGGCGCCACTACTGGCGAGCACGGTTGGCCGCAACGCTCACACTTGTACCGACGGCACGCTCTTCATGCAGCGTAGCGTGAAGTGCGAACGGCTGTGGCGGATGCCGGAAATCTTGTACAGCCTCTCGCGCAGAAAGCGTTCGTAACCGGCGGTGCCGTCGACGGCGACCTTGATCAGGTAGTCGTACTCGCCGGAGACCAAGTGCGCCTCCAGCACTTCCGGCAGCGCCGCCAGCTCCTCGCCGAAGCGCGCCAGCGTGCCCTCCTCGTGCGCGTTGAGGGTGACCTCGATCATCACCGTGTCCGGCAAGCCCATCTTCTGCTGGTTGATCAGCGCGACGTAGCCCTGGATGTAGCCGTCGTTTTCCAGTTGCCGGGTGTGGTTCCAGCACGCCGACGGCGACATGCCGACGCGCTCGGCCAGCTCGGCATTGCTGAGGCGGGCATTCTGCTGCAGCTCGTGGAGAATCTTCCGGTCTTGCGCACTGATAACACGATTGTTTTCCAACATTTTCATCCTTGAGAAACATTCTTCCGAAAAATGAAAATAGCAAAAATATCCTGCACAAGATAGCGCTTTGTAATGGCGCATTCGAAAGCCTGTTCCGCGGCGCGCGGGTTACAGTTTGAGCATGGTTCACCCCAGTGCAGCCTGGCCGCCACAAGCCGCCAGCCACCCCGGCAACACCACCCTGCCGGTACTGCAGACAGGCCACCTACCCGGCGGCAAGCGCCACCACACGGACACCCTCCGTCAGACGGCGACAACTGGCAACGGCGACCAAGGGCAATGCCCAGGGACAGTACACGCCGCCGGCGCGGAATCCGGCGGCAGGCTGCGGCCAACCTTTTGCATAGAAGGTTGGCCGCACGTCTTTTGGTGACGGTTTCTGGCGAGGTGCAGCGTGACAAGGCGAGCGACAGAGGCAGGAGCCCCGCATCGAGCGGGAGCAGGGAGACCGGCCATTGCGCGACAGGCTTGGCCGCCGGCATTCCCCGCGACCGCCGCCCTGTCACAAAGCGTCACATAGTCGATACAAAACCGCCGACCACGGATTTCTGCCGCTGCTTACACTGCAATCACGTAATGCAACAGGAGAACCACCATGCGCAAATCACTCATCATGACCGGTCTGGCCTTCGTGCTGGCAACTGGTGCCGCCACCGCTCATGCCGGTGATCTTGACCATGTTATCGGTGGCGCCGTCGGTGGCGCAGCCGGTGCCGCCATCGGCCATTCGGTCGGCGGCCGAGACGGGGCCGTCGTCGGCGGTGCCATCGGTGCAGCCACCGGCGTGATCCTGACCCGGCCGGAACGGTACCGGGAACGGGAGCGGGTCGTCGTGCGGCCAGTCGCCCAGCCGGTCTACGTTTACGAGCGTGCCTACCGCCCGGCCCGCTATCACAAGTTCAAGCATCACCGTAAATACCACGGCCATCACCACGGTTATCACCGCGGCCACCACGACAGGGACGATTGATCGCCGCGACACGTCCGCGTGTCAGCGCACCCCTGCCCGGATGCCCCCATCGTCCCGGCAGGGTTTTTCTTGCCCGCCGCGTCCGGAAGCGGGTCACGCGCTGGCGAGCCAACGCCCGACCAACGGCGTTGGCCAGAACCGCGCCGTTGATATGGGGTCAACGAGCGTGGTGCGGCCATCGCAACGCAGCCGCGCGTGAAGCGCGTCTCAGCCCAGCCCGTAATTACGCACCAGCATGATGGCGGTCAGCAGCATGATGCAGCCGATCGCCACGTCCAGCAGCCGCCAGCTGGCCGGCTTCTCGAACCACGGCGCCAGCCGGCCGGCGCCAAAGCCGACCAGCACGAACCACAGCACCGACGAGGTGATGCAGCCGAGCAGGAACACGCCGGCATTGTCGGTGCCGTACACCGACGACACGCTGCCGATCAGCACCACGGTATCAAGCCAGACATAGGGATTGAGCAGCGTCACCAGCAGGATGGTGCGGATCACCTTCTTGCGGTCGCGCTCGATGCCGCCGCTGGCGTCGAGCCGCCCCGGTTGCCACGCGGCACGAAACGCCTTGAACGACAGCCACAGCAGAAACGCCGCCCCGGCCCAGGTCACCACCCCGACAAAGCCCGGCAGCGCCGCCACCAGCCGCCCCATGCCCAGCACCCCGGCGGCGATCAGCAGCACGTCGCACACGATGCAGATCAGCACGATAGGCAGCACATGCTGGCGGCCGATGCCCTGCCGGATCACGAACGCATTCTGCGGGCCGATACCGACAATCTGGCTGGCCGATAGCGCCAGTGCCGACAAATACACATTCAAGCTCATCTTGGTAGTCTCCCGTTTCAGTCACGACCAGCATACGCAGCCCACAAAAAGCAGTAAAACTAATGTTTCTATGGTTACATTAATAAAACTGATAAAAGAAGGCGAGCCTGATGCTGGACAGCAAACAACTGCACACCCTGGCCGTGGTGGTCGATTGCGGCGGTTTCGACAAGGCGGCGCAGCAGCTGTGCGTGACGCAATCGGCGGTGTCGCAGCGCATCCGCCAGCTGGAGGACAGCCTCGGCCAGCCGGTGCTGCTGCGGGTAACGCCGCCACAGCCGACCGCCGCCGGGCGACGGCTGCTGCAGCACTACCGCCAGCTGGCGCTGATGGAAAGCGAGCTGCTGCAGACGCTGCGCCCGGACGACAACGCGCAGGCGTTCACCACACTGGCGGTCGGCGTCAATGCCGACAGCCTCGCCACCTGGTTCCTGCCCGCCATCGACGCGGTGCTGCGCACGCAGCGGCTGCTGCTGGACGTGGTGGTCGACGATCAGGACCACACCCAGACGCTGATGCAGCAGGGCCATGTCATCGGCTGCGTCAGCACCCGCGCGCAGGCGTTCCAGGGCGGCGAATGCCGTTACCTCGGCACCATGCGCTACCGCTGCCTGGCCACGCCGCAGTACCGCGCCCGCTATTTCAGCGACGGCCTCAACGCCGCCACGCTGGCGCGGGCGCCGGCGGTGCTGTTCAGCGGCAAGGACGACCTGCACGGCGAGTATCTGGCGCAGCATTTCGGCTTCACGCAGCCATTTCCCAGTTTTACCCTGCCGGCGCCGCACGCCTTCGTCGACATCACCCTCGCCGGCCACGCCTACAGCCTGCTACCGGAAATGATGGTGGGCGAGGCGCTGGCCAGCGGTGCGCTGGTCGACCTGCTGCCGGCGCAGCCGGTCGATCTGGCACTGTACTGGCATCACTGGCGGGTGGAATCGGTGCTGGCGCGGCAGCTGGCGGACACGCTGACGGCCTGCGGCCAACGTTGGCTGCGCCAGGACGCAGTCTGACAAGGCCGCGCATTGACAAGTACTGGCGGCAAGAGGACGATCACCTCCCCCGCCAACAAAGGAACGCCCAATGACCAACGCCATCGACTGGGACACCCTGGCCCGCGAGGCCCGTGCCGCCGCACGCCACGCCTATGTGCCGTACAGCCGCTTTGCCGTGGGCGCGGCGATTCTGACCGCCGACGGCAAGATCGTGCGCGGCTGCAATGTGGAGAACGCCTCCTTCGGCATGACCAACTGCGCCGAGCGCACCGCCATCTTCAGCGCCCGCGCCGATGGCATGGAAGAAGTGCTGGCGGTGTGCATCTACACCCCCACCGACGTACCGACCCCGCCCTGCGGCGCCTGCCGCCAGGTGCTGAACGAGTTCGGCCCCGACATGGCGGTACGCGCCATCTGCAACGGCCCGGACATCATCGACACCACGCTGTCGCAGCTGCTGCCGGGCGCCTTCGGCCCGAAAAACCTGCGCGACGCCGGCTGACAAAACAACAGCGCCAGCATCGCTGCTGGCGCTGTGTCATGTGACGGTGGTGCTCAGTCGTTCGCCGGCCGGCTGACGATCGCCAGCGGCAGCCACTGCGGCCACCAGCCCTCTCCGGCCGCCGCGTGCAGCACCGACACCCCCAGCGACGGCACCGCCAGCAGTTCGCCGGCGTCGTCTTCCAGCAACGGCCAGTCCAGCCGCAGCTGCGGCGGCACGCCGGCCTCCTGAAACACCGTCTTCACCGGCTTGCGGCCAACCTTAAGCGGCAATTTCTGGCCGCCAGTGCGCGGCAGCACATCCAGCAGCCGGCCATGCCAGTCGTCCGGCAGGCCGCCCTGCACGCGCCGCCACTGCAATTCGCCGTGCGGCAAGCGCAGCGTCTCGCCAACGGCACAGCACAGCGGCCACGGCTGCGGCGCCACCCGCGGCAAGGCCAGCAGCCGCTGCCGGTAACGCAGCAGCACCAGCGACTGGTACTCCAGCAAGGGCTGCGTGGCGGCCGCGGCGCTGCGAACCTGCGCCAGCCAGCTGTACAGCGACTCCGGACTCGGCAACGCCAGCCCCAGCTGCGCCAGCCACGCCAGCACCACGTGGCGCTGGCGGGCATCCGACAGCGCCAGCAGCGCCGGCAAATCCAGCTCGCGGCCGCGCTGCACCTGCGCCAGGTCCATCGCTGCCAGGGCATCGACCATCTCGGCGGCATCGGCCATGCGCTGCGCCAGCCGCGCCAGCTGCTTGTCCAGCGCCGGCGTGCGCTGCCGCAGCCGGCCCATCACCTCGTGGCGCAGGAAATTGCGCAGGAAGTGGTCGGTATCGGCATTGCTGTCGTCCTCCACCCACTGTAATTGGCGTGCCACGGCATAGGCCGCCAGCGAGGTGCGGCCAACCTTGAGCAAGGGGCGCCACAATTGCTGGCCCTGGTGCTCGCGCAGCAGCGGCATCGCCGCCAGCGCCCGCGGGCCGCCGCCACGCAGCACCTGCAGCAGCACCGTTTCACTCTGGTCATCGGCGTGATGCGCCAGCGCGATCACCTTGGCACCACCCTCGGCAAAGGCCTGATAGCGCGCCTTGCGCGCCTCGGCCTCCAGGCTGTCGCCGCCACCGGCCAACACCGCCACTCGCACCACACGCAGCGGCACCTGGCGCGCACGGCACCAATCCTCGCACGCGCGCACCCAGTCATCGGCCTGCGCGCTGAGACCGTGATGCACGTGCAGTGCCGAAAATGCCGGCCCGCCGCGCTCGTCACGCCAGCGACACAGCAAATCCAGCAGTACCACCGAATCCATGCCGCCCGACAACGCCAGCTCCAAACGACACTGGCCGGACAAAGCGTCCGGCCAGTGTTGGATCAGCGTGTCGAGCAGGTCAGGCGGCGTCTTC
This sequence comes from Vogesella indigofera, assembly GCF_003633895.1. Classification (GTDB taxonomy): domain Bacteria; phylum Pseudomonadota; class Gammaproteobacteria; order Burkholderiales; family Chromobacteriaceae; genus Vogesella; species Vogesella indigofera. Next base: position 228,045 of record NZ_RBID01000011.1, on the reverse strand, counting down.
CTTGAAGCGGCCATAGCTCATCAGTCTGTCAAAGCGGGTTTTCAGCAATTCGTCCAGGCCACGGGAGCCGGCTTCCTTCAACTGCTCCTGCAGCACGCGCTTCAGTGCCGTCATCATCGCGGCATGATCGCGGTGGGCGCCGCCCAGCGGCTCGTTCACCACGCGGTCGATCAGGCCCAGCGACTTCAGGCGCGGTGCGGTAATGCCCAGCGCTTCGGCGGCATCGCCGGCACGCTCTGCGGTCTTCCACAGGATGGAGGCGCAGCCTTCTGGCGAGATTACCGAATAGGTGGAGTACTGCAGCATGTTGACGTAGTCGCCAACCGCAATCGCCAGCGCACCGCCGGAACCGCCCTCACCGATCACGGTGACGATGACCGGCACCTTCAGGCGCGCCATCTCGTACAGGTTGCGGCCGATGGCCTCGGACTGGCCGCGCTCTTCGGCACCGATGCCGGGATAGGCACCCGGGGTGTCGACAAAGGTCATCACCGGCAGACCGAATTTCTCGGCGGTCCGCATCAGGCGCAGCGCCTTGCGATAGCCTTCCGGACGCGGCATGCCGAAGTTACGGGCGATCTTTTCCTTGGTGTCGCGGCCCTTCTGGTGACCGATCACCATTACCGGCTGGCCGTTGAAACGGGCCAGACCGCCAACAATGGCAGGATCATCAGCAAACGAGCGGTCGCCGCGCATTTCCTGGAAATCGGTAAACAGACCGTCGACGTAATCCAGCGTATAAGGACGCTGCGGATGCCGCGCCACAATGGCGATCTGGGATGGTGTCAACTTGCTGTAGAGCGTCTTGGTGAGCTCTTGGCTTTTCTTCTGCAGGCGAGAGATCTCTTCCGAGATATCCAGCACGGAGTCATCCTGAACAAAACGGAGTTCTTCTATCTTGTTCTCGAGCTCGGCAATCGGCTGCTCAAAATCGAGAAAGGTCGGCTTCATTGATACATTTCCGATTCGGGGTAATCCAGCAATGATAGCATGAGGCCGAAGCGATGAGCACCACCCTGTCCGACAAAATGCACTTGTCCTTAGATATGTAAAAACGGCTATTCATTCAAATTTTGCAGGCACCCTATTGCAGCCCCGGCCAAGCTGTGTTTTAATTCGCCTCCTCGCTGAACGACGCAGCAAATACAGCGTCACAGCAGACAAGATTTCGGGCGTTTAGCTCAGTTGGTAGAGCGTCTGCCTTACAAGCAGAATGTCGGCGGTTCGACTCCGTCAACGCCCACCAAGGTTGGAGCGGTAGTTCAGTTGGTTAGAATACCGGCCTGTCACGCCGGGGGTCGCGGGTTCGAGTCCCGTCCGCTCCGCCAACACAATTTAGGTTTACCGAAACAAGTTTCGGGCGTTTAGCTCAGTTGGTAGAGCGTCTGCCTTACAAGCAGAATGTCGGCGGTTCGACTCCGTCAACGCCCACCAAGGTTGGAGCGGTAGTTCAGTTGGTTAGAATACCGGCCTGTCACGCCGGGGGTCGCGGGTTCGAGTCCCGTCCGCTCCGCCAACACAATTTAGGTTTACCGAAACAAGTTTCGGGCGTTTAGCTCAGTTGGTAGAGCGTCTGCCTTACAAGCAGAATGTCGGCGGTTCGACTCCGTCAACGCCCACCAAGGTTGGAGCGGTAGTTCAGTTGGTTAGAATACCGGCCTGTCACGCCGGGGGTCGCGGGTTCGAGTCCCGTCCGCTCCGCCAACCAGACAAACCCCATTCATGCACGCATGAATGGGGTTTTTGTTTTGCCTTCCGGCAACAGGACATCACTCATTCGGCGCCACCCCGCGCCAAACATGACACGGGGCAGCCCGCCCTACTCGGTAAACGGCAACGGCTTGTTCGCCGCCTGCCGGTCCGACACCCCCATCACCGCCAGCAGGTCATCCAGCCCGTCGGCCAGCTGCCGCAACTGGCCGCCACTGAGCCGCGCCAGTGCTTCCGGCAACCAGCCGCGCGGCGCCACCGCCACCTTGCCGATCAGCTCCGCCCCCTGCTCGCTCAGCGCCACCTGCACCACGCGCAAATCCTGCTCGCTGCGCACCCGTGTCACCAGCCCGGCGGCAACCAACCGGCCCAGCATATTGCTGAGTGTGGCCGGCTTGATCGCCAGCCGTGCGGCCAGCTCCCCGGCACGCAACGGCCCCGCTTCGTGCAATTCGGCCAGCACCCAGGCCTGCGCCCCGGACACCCCCAGCTGCGCCTCGATATTGGCGGAGTGCTGCTGTGCGGAGCGGAAAACAACACGAAAGCGTTGCAGGACATCCAACGCCATCACGGGAACTTTGTCGGCCACTGGCGGCTCACTGGAACAGGACATTTGTTTTTGTGCAAAATAAAATAGATGAAGGAGAACCGCATGCCAAGCACAGAATACCAACCCAGCACTGCCGCCACACTGGGCATGGAGCTGGAAATCCAGCTGGTCGACAAACAAACGCTCGACCTTGCACCACGCGCCGACGAAATATTACATACGCTACACCAAAGTACAACGGCCAGGCACTTCAAACAGGAAGTCACCCGTTCGATGCTGGAACTCAATAGTGGCATCCATAACGGCAGCGCCACACTGGAAGCCGAAATGCTGCAACTGGGCGCGCAATTGTGCGCCGCGGCCGCCCCGCTTGGCGTCCGCCCCTGCGGCGGCGGCACCCACCCGTTCCAGGACTGGCGCGAGCGCCAGATCTCCGACTTTCCGCGCTACCAGCACTTCGCCGAACACTACGGGTATCTGGCACGGCAATTCACCGTTTTCGGCCAACACGTGCACGTCGGCTGCCCGGATGGCGATACCGCGATCTGGCTGACCCATGCGCTGAGCTACTACATTCCGCACTTGCTGGCCCTGTCCGCCTCTTCGCCCTACATACAAGGCGAAGACAGCGGCTTTGCCTCGGCACGCAGCAATGTGGTCAGCGTCTTTCCCAGCAGCGGCCATCTGCCGCAATTCGTGCGCAGCTGGCAGGAGTTCCAGGGCCACGCGGCGGAGCTGGAACACGCCGGCATCATCGGCAGCCTGAAAGACCTGTACTGGGACATCCGCCCCAAGCCGGAGTACGGCACCGTCGAGGTCCGCATTTTCGATACCCCGCTGGACATCCCGCACAGCGTGGCACTGGCGGCGCTGGTGCAGACGCTGGCGCGCTACCTGCTGACGGAGCGACCGCCGCAACCCGGTCGTGCCGCGCTGTACTGCGTCTACGGTTTCAATCGCTTCCAGGCTGCCCGCTTCGGCCTGTCTGCCGATATCCACGATGTGCGCAGCGGCAAGCGCATCCCGCTCAGCCAGGCCATCCTCGACCTGCTGCAACAACTGCAGCCTTACGCCGCCGATCCGCATGCGCGGGATTGCCTGGAGCAACTGGCGCTACGCGCCCACCACCGCCACGGCGACTACAGCCTGCTGCGCGAACACGCCAATAACAGCCTCAGCGCCCCTCAGCTCGTGCACGAGGCGGCCAACCTGTGGCAGCCGGCAAACAGCTAGATCACTGCCCAGCGCGGCGCTGACGCCGGAAATCCCACGGCGGCACCGGCGCGGCGTCGTACCACAAGCCCTGCCGCTGCTGCTGCGCGGCTTGCTGCGTTTGTTCATAGAGACGGAACTCCTGCGCCGACTGCCCCTTGCGCGCGTACTGCTGGTAGTGCCAGGCATAACCGGCGCGCAACTGGCCAAGGTTGACATCCTCATCACCCAGCCAGATGCGGCCAACGTTGCGGCCATAACGGTCCTGCTCCAGCACCTCGACCCGCACCTGCTGGCGGTACAGCTTGTCGGACAGCACCTGCTTGGCCTTGGTCCCGAACGGTTGCGCCTTCTCCGGCGCGTCGATAAAGGCAAAACGCACCTTGTGCTGCTGCCGGCTGTCGTCCAGCACCGTGATGGTGTCACCATCGGCCACCCCCACCACCACGCCCTCGATCTGCCCGGCGTCAGCGCGCGAAGCGGTACTCGGCCAGATCGCGCCGGCCAGCGCACCCAGCAACAGCACGCCGGCCGCAACCTTGCGCAACGGCGAGGCACCGGAAAACAAGGTCGTCAATGCACGCAGATGTTGCGCCTGTACTTTCATGCCTACTCCATCAATCAAATAAAAAAGGCGGCCGTCACGGCCGCCCGCTGGCAACAGCCGGTGTCAGTCCTTGCGGCGCGGCTGCCACAACACATCGGCCACCTGCGCCTGCTGGTTCAGGTAGCGCGCCAGGATGAACAGCACGTCCGACAAGCGGTTGAGATACTGTCGCGGCAAACCGCGCAGCGTGTCGGCCAGCAGCACCAGCGCCCGCTCGGCGCGACGGCATACCGCCCGCCCCTGATGCGCCACCGCGGCGGCACGGCAGCCACCCGGCAGGATGAACTCCTTCAGCATCGGCAGCTGTGCATTCCATTGCTCGGCCTGCTGCTCCAGCATCGCCAACTGCGACTCGTGCAGCGCCTCGTAGCCCGGCACCGCCAGCTCCGAGCCGAGATCGAACAGATCGTGCTGCACCTCCGCGAGAAAGGCATCCACCTCCGCTGGCAAGGCTTCGCAGCGCAGCAGGCCGACGATGCAGTTCAGCTCGTCGACCTCGCCCAGCGCCATCACCCGCGGCGCGCTCTTGGACAAACGGCTGCCATCACCCAGCCCGGTGGTGCCATCGTCCCCGGTGCGGGTCACAATCCGCGACAAGCGGTGTCCCATTATCGTTCTCCCTGTCCGGCTTGCGCCTCGCGTAAGGCCTCGCGCAGCGACTCGCGCAACGCTTCGGCCAGCATCATGTCAAAATCTTCCTTCAGGTGCTGCATGACGCCGGACATCAGCTGCTTGGCCTGCATTTCCAGCGCGTCCTGCATCCACAGCGTCAGCTCCACCTTCATGCGCGGCAGCACGCGTGCGTACAGTGCGTCTATCAGCGCCTCCGAGGTCAGCGACGACAGCGCCTCGCTGGCCGCCGCCTCCGGCGCCACCGCCAGCGGCTGGCTCACCTCCCTCACCCCCGACAGCTGCATCGCCGCTGCGGCCAACCCTGTCGCCGCTGGCACCTCTGCCGCCGGTGACGGTGCAGTCAGCACCTGGTGTACCGGCAGGATCGCATCCTGCGGCGTCAGGTCGAAGGGCGGCTCCGCCCCCAGATCACGCGCCCAGGCCAGCTCCACTTCACGATCCGGCATCATGTCATTGCCGTCACCACCATCCAGCTCGGCCACCAGACTGGCCGCCAGACCCAGACCACCACCCAGCACCCCGGTCGGCAAACTGTCCAACGAGATGCTCTCGCCCAGCGGGTAGCCACGCGCCGCCGCGTCACCCTCGGCCGGAGCTGGCGCCGCATCCAGTGCCGTGACGTAGGCGGCCGCCACACCGGCCGGTGCCACACCTTCTGCCGCAGCAAGATCAAAGGCAAATTCGTCGCTGGCTACCGGTTCTTCATCCGCCACCGTCGCAGACACCACGGCATCGGCGGCAAGTGGCGCCGCCGCCTCATCAGCCAGCAGCGGCGGTTCCATCGTGACGACAGCTTCCTCCGCGACAGGACCCGCGGCTGGAAGAGGCGTCTCGGCCACCACCTCGCCCAGCGGCGACGCATCGGCGCCGGCCATCACCTCGTCGCTGGCCGTGACTTCCGGCGCCACGGCGACCGCCTCCACTTCAGGAGCCAGTAGCGGCACCGCGATCTCGTTAATGTTCGCTTCGGCAGGTGCCGTCGCGTGATCTGGCAGCACCTCGTCAAGTTCGGCGGCCGGCGGCGCTTCGGGTTCGGGCACCATCGTTAGCACCGACGACGATTCTGCCGCCTCAGCATGCATATCCACTTCAGCAGCGACCAGCTCTGCATCCGGCGGCGGCGCTTCCCATGGCGCAGTTGACGTCTCAGCCACCATCTCAGCCTGTGCATCCACTTGCAACGCGGCATCGACCGGCGCCAGCTGAGCCGCCTGATCCAGCCACGCCGCCAAGCCCGCTGCAGCGGTGGCGGCAGTCAGCTCGGCGTCCACGGTGTCCAGCAGCGGGGCATTGTCTACATCCGCCAGACTCGGCTCCGCCACGCCGGCAGCAACCACCTCTTCGTCACTGGGTGTCCCCACTGCCGGCAGCGATACCTCATCACCAGATAAGGGCTCTGCGGCCAACGTTTCTGCCACATCCGCCTCCAGCGGCATCTCCGCCGGCGACGGTGCTGCCTCAGCCTCTACCTCAGCCAGCACCGCATCAGCCGTGCCCATCGGCCACAGTGCCACTGGCGCTGTTTCATCCGCCATAACCGGCGCGGCATCGGCAGCCACCTCCGGCATGGCAAAGCCGGGCAGCACCTCACCCAGGTCCATGTCGTCCGGCAGCGGCACATCCAGATCCAGCGACGGCAGGCGCCCGATCAGCGCCTCGGCGTCCAGCGCGCCGTCCCCGCTGATAGCCGCATCCGGCGACTGCTCGCCAGCGGACAGTACCTCGTCCAGCGTCAGGTCGGGCGGAAAGCTCAGCTCGTTGTCCGGCAGCGCGTCGGCCAGCTGCGCCATTTCGGCGCTGAAATCAAAATCGGGAATGTCAAAATCGACCAGCACCGGCACCTCGGCCTGCGGCGGCAACTCCACCGCCGGTTCCGGGGTGTCGACGATTTCGGTCAGCACCGGCAGGGAATCCCAGTCCGGCACCGGGGCTTGTGGCTCAGTCATGGCGGGCATCACTCATATTGTGGTGATGGATTTCGAAACCGCTATCCAGATAACGGCGATAGCGCTGTCTGGCGGTCGCCTTGGAGGCATCGTCGCTGCCGACCACCTCCAGAATGCGCGGAAAGCGTTGCGGCGTATCGGGAAAAGCCGGCGACAGGTTGAGCAGCACCAGCCCCTCGGCGTCGGCGACAAAATCCGTCGCCAGCAGCACCGGTGTTTCCGCCGCCAGCACATCGCTCGCCGCGCAATGCGGGATGAATTCGGTGTCGCCGTAAGCCCACAGTTGCGCACTGAAGCCGCGCAACGCCGCCTCATCCGGCAGCACGATCAGCATCCGCTCACCCTTGCGGTAAACGGTACGCGCCGCCCGGCACGCAAACGGGTACAAGGCGGCGACGTCGGTGTAAAAATCAATCCGCGTCATCTTCAACCACTTCGGACAATTCGCGACGTGGACGACCACGGCGCACGACATTGCCCAAGGCGATATCCGCACGATCTTGCAGGAACTGTACCAACAGCGGCACCGGACGGCCGGTGGCCCCCTTGTCCTTGCCGCCGCGCCACGCGGTGCCGGCGATGTCCAGGTGCGCCCAGTCGTAGGCCTTGGCAAAGCGCGACAGGAAGCAGGCGGCGGTGATGCTGCCACCGGCGCGGCCGCCGATATTGGCCATGTCGGCAAACGGGCTCTTCAGCAGTTCCTGATAGTCGTCCCACAGCGGCATGTGCCAGGCGCGATCGCCAACTTCCTCGCCGGCGGCGATCAGCTCCTTGGCCAGACCGTCCTGATTGCTGAACAGGCCGGTGGCGATATTGCCCAGCGCCACCACGCAAGCGCCGGTCAGCGTCGCCACGTCCACCACCGTCGCCGGATTCAGGCGCTCGGCATAGGTCAGCGCGTCGCACAGGATCAGGCGGCCTTCGGCGTCGGTGTTGAGCACTTCGATGGTCTGCCCGGACATCGAGCGTACGATGTCGCCCGGCTTCAGCGCGCGGCCGGACGGCATGTTTTCGCAGGTCGGGATCAGCGCCACGATGTTGAGTGGCAGCTTCATCTCCACGGCGGCGCGGAAGGTACCCAGCACCGAGGCGGCACCGCCCATGTCGTACTTCATTTCGTCCATGCCTTCGCCCGGCTTCAGCGAAATGCCGCCAGAATCAAAGGTAATGCCCTTGCCGATCAGCACCACCGGCCGCTCGGCACGGTCGCGGGCGCCGAAGTGCTTCAGCACGATGAAGCGCGCTGGCTCGTCGCTGCCACGCGCCACGGCGAGGAAGGAATCCATTTTCAGGGCGGCGATTTCGTCCGGGCCGAGCACCTCGACCTCGCAGCCGAAGTCTGCGGCCAACGTTTGCGCCGTTTGTGCCAGATAGCTCGGCGTGCAGTGGTTGCCCGGGGTATTGGCCAGATCCTTGGTCAGCTTCATGCCGGCGGCAATGGCCTGGCCGCGCTGCAGGCCGCGCTCGCCGTCGGCGAGATCGCTGCGGCGTGGCACGGCGAAGGTGAATTTACGCGGTTCGCGCGCTTCGTCCTGGCGGGATTTGAACTGGTCGAAACGGTAGAAGGCATCGACGGTGGCGACGGTGGCTTGCTCCACCATCCACTCCACATCGTGCTTCTTGACGTGCAATTCCGACAGATAGCTGACGATCTCGTTAGCCTGGGTCGAGGCCAGCGCCTTGACCGAGGCACGGATCGCCTCGCGGTATTCCTTGGCGCGGAAGTCGCGCTCCTTGCCGAGGCCGACCAGCATCACGCGGTCACACAGCGTGTGCGCCACCGAGTGCAGCAGCAGGGTGGAGCCAAGCTTGCCGTCCATGTCGCCACGCTTGAGGACATCGGTCAGGAAGCCGTTGGAAATGCGATCGAGCAGATCAGCGGCAAAGGACAGCTTGCGGGTTTCGTAGACACCGACCACAACGCAGGCGACGCGCTGTTTTTCCGGGCTTCCGCTTTTAATGTTAAACTCCATTGATAGCTCTCCAATGTGTGTTGGGATCATCAAGGCGCATCCCGTCAAGCTTTTGGCTTGGCTTGAATCAACTGGCCCACCTTGATTTTTGACCGAAAGCCTCTTCGGCTAATATTTCTAATTATCACTACCCTTTTGACGCATTGTCAAAAACAGGCCCGCTTTTATGCTTTTTAAGAAAAGCCTCACGCGCGAACTGACTTATACCAGTATCGGCGTTTTTTTCATTTTGTTGGCGATTTTGCTGACCACCCAATCCATCAATCTGCTCGGCCGCGCGGCACAAGGGCGCATCGCCAACGAGGCGGTGGCGGCGCTGATCGGCTTCTGGACGCTCGGCTTCTTTCCGGTGCTGATGATCCTGACCGTGTTCGTCAGCGTGATGGTGGTGTTCACCCGCATGTGGCGCGAGCACGAGATGGCGGTGTGGCTGGCCAGCGGCAAGTCGCTGTCCGACTGGGTCGGCCCGGTAATGCGCTATGCGCTGCCGCTGAGCCTGCTGGTGGCCATCGGCACGCTGGTGGTCGAGCCGTGGGCACAGCAGCGCAGCCGCGAGTACGCCGAGATCCTGAAGCAGCGCGAGGAGATGACCGCGCTGGCACCGGGCGTATTCAAGGAGTCACGCAGCAATGACCGCGTCTACTTCATCGAGAGCTACTCCGTTGCCACCGGCGCCACCCGCAACGTGTTCGTGCAGAACATCGCCGATGGCGAGGTGTCGTCGGTATTCGCCAAGGAGGGCCAGCTGGGCCGGGATGAACTCGGTAACCGCACGCTGACCCTGCTCAACGGCCGCCGCTATGTCGGCGAGCCCGGCAGCGGCGCCTTCGAGGTGGTAGAGTTCGACAGCTACCGCATCAAGATCAGTGACAATGTCCGCACCGCGGTGCCGGAAGTGGACAGCAGCTCGCGGCCAACCTTGCAGCTGTTCGGCAGCGACGATCCGAAGGACCGCGCCGAGCTGGCCTGGCGCCTGTCGCTACCGCTGTGCACGCTGCTGCTGGCCCTGCTGGCCCTGCCGCTGAGCTACTACAACCCGCGTTCCGGCCACGCCTACAATCTGGTGTTCGCGCTGGGCGCCTATCTTGCCTACCAGAACCTGCTCTGGCTGCTGCGCAACTGGATTGCCAGCGACAAGCTGCCGAGCGCGCTGGCCATTCTGCCGGCGCACCTGCTGATCCTGCTGCTGGCACTGGCACTGCTCCACTACCGCAACCGTCCTGCCGGCTCGCTGCTGCCGGTGCTGCGCGGCTGGCTGCGAAAGACCCCGTAAATGAAGACCGTACGCAACTACATGATGGCGCGCTTTTTCGGCGCAACCCTGTTCACCCTCGCCTGCCTGCTGGGCCTGTACGGTTTTTTCGACATCATTCGTGAAGTGCCGGATCTGGGCAAAGGCAACTACCAGACCAGCACCATGCTGGCCTATGTCGCGCTGCAGATCCCCGGCCACGCCTACGAGCTGATGCCGCTGGCGGTGCTGATCGGCGCACTGGTGGCGATGTCGCAGCTGTCCGGCAGCGCCGAGTACACCGCCATCCGCACCTTCGGCGTCTCGCTGGGACAGATCGCCCGCTTCAAGCTGATCTTCGGCCTGATCATGGCGCTGTCGGCGCTGGCGCTGGGCGAGTTCATCTCGCCGCAGTCGGAACAGATGGCGGAGCGGCTGAAGCTGCAGTCGACGCGCTCGCTGATCGCGCAGGAGTTCCGCTCCGGGCTGTGGGTGAAGGACGACAACAATATGATCAACGTGCGCGAGATGCTGCCGGACAACACCCTGCTCGGCATCCGCATCTACAGCTACGATGACGAGTACCGGCTGATCCGCAGCGAGTTCGCCGAGCGTGCCACCTACCAGGGCGAAGGCAACTGGCAACTGGAAGGCGTGCGTTCGTCCACGCTGCACGCCGACCATGTCAGCACCTCGCGCCAGCCCGGCCGCCAGTGGCAGTCGGTGCTGCAGCCGGACATCCTGTCGGTGCTGCTGGTGGTGCCGGAACAGATGTCGGCGCTGGACCTGCTGACCTATATCGAACACCTGCAGAACAACCACCAGAAGACCCAGCGCTACGAGATCGCACTATGGAGCAAGCTGTTCTACCCGCTGGCCTGTATTTCGATGGCGCTGGTGGCGCTGGCGTTCACCCCGGCACAGCGCCGTCAAAACGATCTCGGCGTCAAGCTGTTCACCGGCATCAGCATCGGCATCGCCTTCCACTTCTGTAACCGGCTGTTCGGCCATCTCGGCCTGCTGTACGACTGGAACCCGCTACTTTCGGCCACCATCCCCACCACGCTGTTCTTGATCGCAGGGGGCTGGGCCATACTCCGACTGGAAAAACGATGACGGCAACCGCACAACAGCAGCTCTGTCAGCGCTGGCGCAAAACCCTGCAGGACGGCCGCGCCACGTTGGCCGCACGCTATACCGCCGACCGCAACGGCCGTGCCTACCTGCAGGCACACAGTGCACTGGTCGACGGCGTGATCCGCTCCGCCTGGGACGTACTGGGGCTGGGGCAGCGCGCGGCGCTGGTGGCGGTGGGCGGCTACGGCCGCGGCCAGCTGTTTCCGCATTCCGACATCGATCTGCTGCTGCTGCTGCCCTCGGCCACCTGCGACAGCCTCAGCAGCTTCGTGGAAGACTTCATCGGCGCGATGTGGGACATCGGCCTCGATGTCGGCCACAGTGTGCGCACCATCAACGAATGCCTGCAGGAAGCGGCCAAGGACATCACCGTCGCCACCACGCTGCTGGAAAACCGCATGCTGGCCGGCAACATCACCCTGTTCCACCAGCTCAACAGCGCGGTCGAGCGCAACCGTGACCCGCTGCCGTTCCTGGAAGGCAAGCTGCTGGAACAGCAGCAGCGCCACAGCAAGCACTACGGCCTCGGCAGCAACCTGGAGCCGAACATCAAGGAAAGCCCGGGCGGCCTGCGCGACCTGCACACCATCCTGTGGATCAGCAAGGCCATCGGTGTCGGCCAGACCTGGGACAGCCTGATCAGCAACGACATCCTCACCGCCTCCGAGGCGCGGCTGCTCAAATACAGCGAACGCCAGCTGGAACGCATCCGCATCGACCTGCACCTGGCCGCCAAACGCCGCGAGGACCGGCTGATCTTCGACCTGCAGAACACCGTCGCCACCATGTCCGGCCTCAGCGACGACGATGCCCGCCGCGCCAGTGAACAGCTGATGCAGACCTTCTACAAGGCCTCGAAGAACGTCAGCCAGCTCAACGGCATCCTGCTGCCCAACCTGCGCGCACGCTACGTCTGCACCGTGCCGCGACTGACCCAGGACCTCGACGAGCACTTCTACAGTGTCAACTGCATGCTCGGCATCCGCGATCCGGACATCTTCGAGAAGCAGCCGTCGACCATCCTCAGTGCCTTCCTGCACATCCAGCGCCACGGCCTGCGCGGCATGGCGCCACGCACCCTGCGCGCGCTGTGGCACGCGCGGCGCCAGATCAACGAGCGCTTTCGCCGCGATCCGCACAACCGCGCGCTGTTCATGCAGTTCTTCAAGGAGCCGGTCGGCCTGACCCGCACCCTGCGCCGCATGAACCTGTACGGCGTGCTGGGCAAGTACCTGCCGGCGTTCGGCAAGATCATCGGCCAGATGCAGCACGACCTGTTCCACGTCTACACCGTCGACGAACACATCCTGATGGTGGTGCGCAACCTGCGCCGCTTCGCGGTGCCGGCCTTCAACCACGAATACCCGCTGCTTAGCCGCCTGATCGACGAATTCGAGCGCCCGGAAGTGCTGTACATCGCCGGCCTGTTTCACGACATCGCCAAGGGCCGCGGCGGCGACCACTCGCAGCTGGGCATGGCCGACATCCGCCAGTTCTGCGAGGCGCATGGCATGTCCGCCGCCGACACCGCGCTGGCGGAATGGCTGGTGGCACAACACCTGACCATGTCCAGCGTGGCGCAGAAGCAGGACATCTGCGACCCGCAGGTGGTGCAGGAGTTTGCGGCCAACGTTGGCGACCTGCGCCATCTGGTAGCGCTATACATCCTCACCGTCGCCGACATCCGCGGCACCAGCCCCAAGGTGTGGAACGCGTGGAAGGCCAAACTGCTGGAAGACCTGTTCCAGGCCACGCGGCGCAAGCTGCAGCAAGGCGGCGAAGTCGACCTCGACCTGGAGCTGGCCGAACGCAAGAAGGCGGCGCAGGCCATCCTGCGCCTGAATGCAATCCCGGACGGCGTCGAGCAGACGCTGTGGCAGCACGTCGACAGCATCTACTTCCTGCGCCACGAGGCGCGCGAGATCGCCTGGCATGCACGGGTGCTGAACCGCAGCGTGGACACCCAAACCCCGATCGTGCGTGCGCGGCTGTCGGAGGACAAGGAAGGCATCGAGCTGATCGTCTACGCCGCCGACCAGCCCGACCTGTTCGTGCGCATCTGCGCCTTCCTCGGTGCCGCCAACTACAGCATCGCCGACGCCAAGATTCACACCACCCGCCACGGCTACGCGCTGGACACCTTCCACGTGTTCCTGCCGGAACACCACGACGGCGACTACCGCGACCTGATCAACTTCATCGAATTCGAACTGGCAGCCAACCTGCAACGGCAGGAGCCGATCCGCATGCCACCGCCCGGCCGCCTCAGCCGCCACCTGAAGCACTTCCCGATCCAGCCGCAGGTGCTGATCCGCGCCGACGACAAGCAGCGCCACTACGTGCTGTCCATCGTCAGCGGTGACCGTCCCGGCCTGCTGGCCAAGATCGCCAAGGTGCTGTCCGACTATCACGTCAACGTCGACGCCGCCAAGATCATGACCCTGGGCGGGCGGGTGGAAGACTCCTTCCTGTTGTCGCTGCCGTCCAGCCACGACGACAAGCTGCTGCTGGCGCTGGAAAACGACCTGATCAACGCACTACGGATCTGACACCATGCTGCACTTTGAAGACCTTACCCCCGGCCGCCGCTTCCACACTGCCAGTCACACCCTGACGCTGGACGAGATCCGCGACTTCGCCGGCAGCTTTGATCCGCAGTTTTTCCATCTGGACGAGGTCGCGGCCGAAGACAGTGTGTTTAACGGCCTCGCCGCCAGCGGCTGGCATGTTGCCAGCCTGACCATGCGGCTGGTGGTGGCCAGCGAGCTGAGCCAGGTCGCGGGCGGCCTGGTCGGCATGAAGGTCGACAATATGCGCTGGCCGCGACCAACCCGCGCCGGCGACACGCTGCAAACCGAGATCGAGGTGCTGGCGCAGCGTGCCTCCGCCAAGCAGCCGCAATTCGGCATCGTCACCCTGCAGTGGACGACGCGCAACCAGCATGAAGAAATCGCCGTCCAGCTGGAAACGGCGATTTGGGTGCAGCGCAGGGACAGCTAAGGCTTTAGCTGGGCTTCTGCCACTTGCGGTAGTGCAGCGTCAGCCGCTCCAGATCGCCGGCCGCCACCTCCAGCGCCTGCGCGCTGTGCAGCACGTTGTTGGCGGTGTCGATGTTCTGCTCGCCCAGTACCGCCAGCTGTTCCACCGACGCCGCCACCTGATGCACGGTGGAGGAGTCGCTGGCGACCTGGCTCGACAGCTTGCCGGCAAAGTCGTGGGCACGGTCGGCGATGTCCAGCAACACGTCCAGCTGCGACGCCGAGGCGCGGATCTCCGCGCTGACGTGATCGACCTCTTCCACCGAACGGTCCATGTTCAGCGTCACCTTGTCGGTAATCTGCACGATCTGCTGTACCACATCGCCGATGGCGTCGGTCGCCGTCGCGGTACGCTCGGCCAGCTTGCGCACCTCGTCGGCCACCACGGCAAAGCCGCGCCCGGTTTCGCCGGCACGCGCCGCCTCGATCGCCGCGTTCAGCGCCAGCAGATTGGTCTGTTCGGCAATGCCGTGGATCAGGTTGGTCATGGCGCCGATTTCGGTCATCGACTTGTCCAGCGCCGCCAGTTCTTCCTTGGAGCGGTTGACCACCACCACCGCCTGGGTGGCGGCCTCGGCCGCACGCTGCATCACCTGCTGGCCCTCGGTCGCGGCATTGCGCGTTTCCTGAGCGCCCTGCACGCTGTCTTGCGCCATCGAGGCAACATGACCGATCGAACTGCTGATCTGCTCCATGCTGATGCTGATCTGCTGCAGGCCCTTGCCCTGTTCTTCGGCACGCGCTACCAACCCGCCCATTTCCTGGCTGAGGGCGTGCGACTGCTCGTAGGTACGACCGCCGGCACTGAGCGAATCCGCCACCATCGCGCGCATGTGCAGGCGCAGCCCTTCCAGGCTGTCCATCATCGCGCCGAGCTGGCCGCCGAGACGGGTCTGCAGCGGTGACTCCAGCTGGCCTTCCGCCAGATTGAGGAAGCCCTGGTGCAGGCGCTGCATCACGCGCCACTCGGAGTAGCGCCACCACACCGAGGCGGCCGCCAGCGCGCCCAGCGACAGCAGGCTGACCAGCAGCCTCGTGCCGTCGCTCCAGCCCGGCACACAGCCGGCGGCGACCAGGCCGGAACTGAACAGGCCGGTCAGCACGAAGCCGATCTTGCCGCTATCGCGGCGCTTGGACAGCTGCTTCAGCGTGGATGGCAGGGTGGCCTGCTTATCGCGCACCTTCTGGTACAGCGCTTCGGCGGCACTGACTTCGGCGCGGTTGGGCGTGCTACGCACCGAGACATAGCCGACGATCTTGCCCATTTCGGTGATCGGCGTGACATGCGCCTCCACCCAGTAAAAGTCACCGTTCTTGGCGCGGTTTTTCACCAGTCCGCCCCACGGTTTGCCCTGCTTGACCGTGTCCCACAGGTCGGCAAAAGCCTCCGCCGGCATGTCCGGATGACGCACGATATTGTGGTTCTTGCCCAGCAGTTCGGCTTCGCTAAAACCGCTGATGTCGATGAACGCGCGGTTGGCGTAGGTGATGGCGCCCTTGAGATCGGTCTTGGTAACAATCGGGCGCAGGGGATCGAGAAACAGCTCGTTGGCTGTCACTGGCATATTTATTTTCATAATCGTGTCTTATTGATGTGTGCGCCAATCGTGCAAGATTATCAAACATTTCTAATCAAGCCTATACAAACATCGGCAGGCGCGATTGAAAATACCTCTTCCGGCCAGCTTTGCAAACGCGGTGGCACGCGGTACAGTTCGGAAAGTATAAATACAAATGATTATCAAATGAATCAAGCGCGCAACCCCATCCCGACCGAGCTGCTACTGGAGGTCATCGAACGGCAACGCATCGGTGCCGAATACCAGCCGATCAAGGCGACCAACAGCCTGCAGACGGTGGGCTACGAGGCGCTGGCAAGGTTTTATAGTGCAACGCGCCAGCCGCTGCCACCGCAGGCGGTGTTCGACACGCTGCACGATTCGCCGGTCACGCTGGTGCAGGTCGAATTGATGAGCAAGCGCTGGCAGATCGAGCACGCGCCACGCGACGGCCTGCTGTTCCTCAACCTCGATCCGCACGCCGTCGCCGGCCTGTCGCTGGCGACACCGGAACACCCGCTGCTCGACCTGCTGTGCCAGCCGCAGCGCACCGTGATCGAGCTGATCGAAAACACCAATGTGCAGGAAGCGGATCACAGTATGCTGCTGGCGGAACTGCTGGCGCAGCGCGGCATCCGCACCGCGCTGGACGACATCGGCGGGCCGGCGACGATGGTGTCGATTCCGATCCTGTGTACGGTGGACATCTACAAGTTCGACCGCCAGTGGCTGCGCCAGCTACAGCAACCGCGGCAATTGCGCATGCTGCAGATGCTGCTGGCGTTTGCCCGCGCCGAGGGCAAGCAGACGGTACTGGAAGGCATCGAAAGCGAGGCCGACCTGCGCCAGGCACAGGCGCTGGGCGTCGACTTCGTGCAGGGCTACCTGTTCCGCCCCGAGTTCATCAGCCGGAACGCGCTGTAGAGCGTGCCCACGATCTCGCGAGCTAGAGCTAGACAAGGCGAAAACGGTTGAGGAAGCGGAGTTGACATGGGGTCAATGAGCATTCCGAAGCCGTTTTCAACGCGGTATCGCCCCGTTGAGATCAAGTCGCAGCAGATCGTGAACATGCTCTAAAACAGTTTGCCCAAGGTTGGCCGCATTGCGGCCAACCTTGGGCAAAGGAGCACCCCCGAAAACAACTGCCTCAGGCGCGTTTCAGCTTGAGCTTGCCCGCCAGCCAGGTGTGATCGTAGCTGACGATTTCGTAGGGATTGCCGAACGGATCGACGAACGACACCGAGCAGAAGAAACCGTGGTCGTGCACCGAGTCGCGGGCGATGGTCTGCCCGTCGCGGCTCACCACCCGCTCCACCGCCAGCCGGTCCAGCCACTCCATAAAATCGTGACCGCTGACGCCAAACGCCACCGCCCCGGCCGCCACGATCGCCGCCTCGTCTTGGCTCAACGCCAGGCGCACACTGGCGCTGGGGTTGGTCAGCATCAACACCCCGTGCGGCCCGTCCTGCAGATGCTTGTAGCGCACATCCGGCACCATGCCCAGCACCCGCTGGTACCAGTCCAGCGCCTTGGCAGTGTCATTTACCTTGATGTGCAGATGGTCAATCTTGGCCAGCGTCAGCATGCGTACCCCAAAATAATAAATTCATGTTGTCGTTATGATCAGTTACGGTTTTTTCAGCAAGGGCGCCAGATAGTGCCCGGTGTGGCTGGCCGGGTTGGCCGCCACCTGCTCCGGCGTGCCGCAGGCAATGATCTGGCCGCCGCCGGCGCCGCCTTCCGGCCCCAGGTCGATCAGCCAGTCCGCAGTTTTGATTACGTCCAGATTATGCTCGATCACCACCACAGTATTACCGTTCTCGCGCAAGCGGTACAACACACTCAGCAATAGCTCGATGTCGTGAAAATGCAGGCCGGTGGTCGGTTCATCCAGAATATACAAGGTGCGGCCGGTGTCGCGCTTGGACAATTCCAGCCCCAGTTTCACCCGCTGCGCCTCGCCACCGGACAGCGTGGTGGCGCTCTGCCCCAGGCGGATGTAGCCGAGACCGACATCCATCAGCGTCTGCAGCTTGCGCGCCACCGTCGGCACCGCGCTGAAAAACTCCAGCGCCTGCTCCACCGTCATCTCCAGCACTTCGTGGATGCTCTTGCCCTTGTACTGCACTTCCAGCGTCTCGCGGTTGTAACGCTTGCTGTGGCAGACATCGCACGGCACGTACACGTCCGGCAGGAAGTGCATTTCCACCTTGATCACGCCGTCACCCTGGCACGCCTCGCAGCGGCCGCCCTTGACGTTGAAGCTGAAACGGCCCGGACCGTAGCCGCGCTCGCGCGACAGCGGCACGCCGGCAAACAGCTCGCGGATCGGGGTGAACAGGCCGGTATAGGTGGCCGGGTTGGAGCGCGGCGTGCGCCCGATCGGGCTCTGGTCAACGTTGATCACCTTGTCCAGCTGCTCCAGGCCGCTGATGTCGCGGTACGGCGACGGCTGCTCGCTGGCACCGTTGAGATCGCGGGCGGCGATCTTGTACAACGTGTCGTTGATCAGCGTCGACTTGCCGGAACCGGACACACCGGTGACGCACACCAGCATGCCCAGCGGCAGCTGCAGCGTCACGTCCTTCAGGTTGTTGCCGCTGACACCGGCCAGACACAACAGGCGCTCGGGGTTGACCTCGCGCCGGCTGGCCGGCACCGCGATGCCGCGACGGCCAGACAGGTAGGCGCCAGTCACCGATTTCTCGCTGGCGGCGACCTCGGCCGGCGTGCCAGCTACCAGCACCTCGCCACCGTGCTCGCCGGCGCCCGGCCCCATGTCGACCAGGTAGTCGGCGGCGCGGATGGCGTCTTCGTCGTGCTCGACCACGATCACGCTGTTGCCCAGGTCACGCAGCCGTCGCAACGTCGCCAGCAGGCGGTCGTTGTCGCGCTGGTGCAGGCCGATCGACGGCTCGTCCAGCACGTACATCACGCCGGTCAGGCCGGAGCCGATCTGGCTGGCCAAGCGGATGCGCTGCGCCTCACCGCCGGACAACGTATCCGCAGAGCGCGCCAGGCACAGGTAGTCGAGGCCGACGTTATTCAGGAAGGACACGCGGTCGCTGATTTCCTTGACGATCTTTTCCGCCACCGCCTGCTTCTGGCCGGAGAACTGCAGCCCGCTGAAGAAGGCCGAGGCATCCTTCAGCGCCATCTGGTTGATCTGGTGCAGCGTCTTGCGGCCGATATAGATATGGCGCGCCTCCAGCCGCAGGCGCGAACCGCCGCAGCTCGGGCAGCACTGGTTGTTCTGGTACTTGGCCAGCTCCTCGCGCACGGTGCTGGAATCGGTCTCGCGATAGCGGCGTTCCAGGTTGGGGATGATGCCCTCGAAGGCGTGCGCGCGCTGGAATTTGGTGCCGCGCTCGGAGACGTAGGTGAACTCGATTTCCTCGCGTCCGGAGCCGTGCAGCACCACCTTCTGCACCTCGTCCGACAGGTCCTCGAATGCGGTCTCCAGCGAGAAGCCGTAGTGCTCGGCCAGCGCCAGCAGCATCTGGAAGTAGAACTGGTTGCGCTTGTCCCAGCCCTTGATCGCGCCGGCGGCCAGGGTCAGTTCCGGATGCGCCACCACCCGCGACGGGTCGAAATAGGTGATCTCGCCGAGGCCGTCGCACTTGGGGCAGGCGCCCATCGGATTGTTGAACGAGAACAGGCGCGGCTCCAGCTCCGGCAGGCTGTAGCTGCACACCGGGCAGGCAAACTTGGCGGAGAACCAGTGCTCCTTGCCGCTATCCATTTCCACCGCGATGGCGCGGCCTTCGGCGTGGCGCAACGCGGTCTCGAAGCTTTCCGCCAGCCGCTGCTGCATGTCGGCGCGCACCTTGACGCGGTCGATCACCACCTCCACCGAGTGCTTCTTGTTCTTGTCCAGCTTCGGCACCGCGTCCAGCTCGTACACTTCGCCGTCGACGCGCACGCGCACGAAGCCCTGCGCGCGCAGATCCTCGAACAGCTCGACGTTCTCGCCCTTGCGGCCAACGATGACCGGCGCCAGGATCATGATCCGCGTCTCTTCCGGCAGTGCCAGCACGTGGTCGACCATCTGGCTCACCGTCTGCGACGCCAGCGCCACGTCGTGCTCCGGGCAGTGCGGATCGCCGACGCGGGCGTACAGCAGGCGCAGGTAGTCGTGGATTTCGGTGACGGTGCCCACGGTGGAGCGCGGGTTGTGGCTGGTGGCCTTCTGCTCGATGGAGATCGCCGGGCTCAGGCCCTCGATCAGGTCGACATCGGGCTTTTCCATCAGCTGCAGGAACTGCCGCGCGTAGGCCGACAGGCTCTCGACGTAACGGCGCTGCCCCTCGGCATACAGCGTGTCGAAGGCCAGCGACGACTTGCCGGAGCCGGACAAGCCGGTAATCACCACCAGCTGGTGGCGTGGCAGGTCAAGATTGATGTTCTTCAGATTGTGCGTACGTGCGCCGCGAATGCGGATGGAATCCATGCCTGTCTCACCGTCGGTCGGGGAACCTGCTACTATACCGGACTTGCGCGCAGCCGCTCCATAGCACGATGGATTTCCTGACAGAGAAAACCGCTGCCGCTGCCCGCCCACTGTGACGACGCCCTCCAACACCCGTACCGATGACTGCACTTGAGCTACGCGCCAGCCTTGGCCTGGCCGGAATCTACGCCCTGCGCATGCTGGGCATGTTCCTTATCCTCCCCGTCTTTGCCCTCTACGCCGAAACCCTGCGCGGCGCCGACAACCACACTCTGATCGGCATCGCGCTGGGCAGCTACGGCCTGGTGCAGGCGCTGCTGCAACTGCCGCTGGGCATGCTCTCCGACAAGGTTGGCCGCAAGAAGATCATCTACGGCGGCCTGCTGCTGTTCGCCGCCGGCAGCTTCATCGCCGCCAGCGCCGACGACATCATGATGCTGACCGTGGGCCGCATCATCCAGGGCTCCGGCGCCATCTCGGCGGTGATCACCGCCCTGCTCGCCGACCTCACCCGCGAAGAAGTGCGCACCCGCGCCATGGCCATCATCGGCATGAGCATCGGCACCACCTTTGCCGTCAGCCTGGTGCTGGGGCCGCTGCTGGCACGCTATATCGGCGTGGACGGCATCTTCGTGCTCACCGGCGTGCTGTCGCTGCTGGCGCTGCTGGGCGTGTGGCGCATCATTCCCGACCCGGTGCACTCCAGCTTCCACTCCGACACCGGCACCAACACCGCGCGGCTGCCGGCAGTGCTGCGCAACCGCGAACTGCAGCGACTGAACTTCGGCATCTTCGCGCTGCACGCGGCGCAGATGGCGATGTTCGTCACCATCCCGTTCGCGCTGACCAGCACCGGCGGCCTCGACAAGTCGCAGCACTGGCTGGTGTACCTGCCGGTGGTGGTTGCCGGCTTCGTGCTGATGGTGCCGGCGATCATCTACGGCGAGAAAAAGGCCAAGCTGAAGCAGGTATTCGTCGCCGCCGTGGCGCTGATGACCACCGCGCAGATCGGCATGGCGCTGGCGCTGTCCAGCTTCTGGCTGATCGTGCTGTGGCTGGCACTGTACTTCGTCGCCTTCAACATCCTGGAAGCCACCCTGCCGTCGCTGATCTCGAAAATTGCCCCTGCCGATGCCAAGGGAACCGCGATCGGCGTGTATAATACCGCCCAATCTTTCGGCCTGTTTGCCGGTGCCGTTGCCGGCGGCTGGCTGTACAGCCACCACGGCGCGCTGGGCGTGTTTGCCTTCACCAGCGTGCTGATGCTGGCCTGGCTGCTGCTGTCGCTGACCATGACGCCGCCCAAGGCGGTGAAGAGCCAGATGTTCCACATCGGCGAGCAATGGCAGGGCGATGCCGATACCCTGTCGCGGCAGCTGGCCAGCCAGCGCGGCGTCAGCGAAGTGGTGGTGTTGCTCGGCGAACGGGTGGCCTACCTGAAGGTCTCCCAGCAAGACTGGGACGAAGCCGCGGTCAAACAGCTGATCCAGGCAACATACTGAGCCGCCGCACCGCCGTCACCTCAGCCCGTGACGGCGCCGAATACCTCCTTGAACTGAAATGAAACGGAGCCCCAATGAACAGCATTACTTTTGATGGCCGCCTGGCCGCCGACGCCGAACTGCGTTACACCCCGAGCGGCGAAGCCGTGCTCAGCTTCCGTGTTGCCAGCGATATCGGCTTTGGCGAGCGCAAGACCACCAACTGGTTTACCTGCCAGGTGTGGGGCAAGCGCGGCGAATCGCTGAAGAACTACCTCGGCAAGGGCCAGCAAGTCACCGTCTACGGCCAGCTGACACTGCGCGAATGGCAGGACAAGGAAGGCCAGAAGCGCCTGTCGCCGGACGTGCGCGTCAATGAGATCAGCCTGCAAGGCGGCAAGCGTGACGGCGGCATGGGCGGCGCGGACGAAGACTACAGCTACGGCGGTGGCGCCCAGCGCTATGACGCCCCGGCCGCGGCCCCCGCCGCCGCCCCGGCGGCACCACGTCGCATGGAGCCGAAACCGGCCCCGAAAATGGACGACATGGACGATGACATCCCGTTCTGATTTACACCTGATACAAAAGCAGTAAACCAGCAAAGCCCCGTTAAATTCCTGATTTAGCGGGGCTTTGCTTTCGTCCCTGACAAGCCGGCGACTCTCCGCACACAGCTGCAATGTCAGCCGGATGAGCATCAGGCGATACGCTTTATCTATGAGATAAAGGCTGTACTTTCAAAAATCCAAAAGAAAACATGACAAGCCACCCGGAGGATTTAGCCTATTGTTAGGTTGAGTTGGGGCGGTTAATCAAGCAGGAGGCCGCTGCATTTTGAAGATGCAGCAATGACTGTCTCGAAGCAAAGCAAAGCATAACGAGGATTTTCTCCAAAATTATGAAATCCGAGCCATCTCCCGACCTTCAGGACCTCCCCCCCGAAATGCCGATCCTGATCGCCCGCCTGGCCTGGGGCGGCGGTACACTGGTCACCCTGCTGGTGCCGCTCATTTTTTTCATCGTTGGCTACCAGAGCGAGGCGGCCCGCCTGGAGTCCGCATTACAGGTCGGTGTCTACAGCAATATCAAGCAACCGGACTCAACCGCAGGCGCAGCATGGGGTACCTTTCATACTCCTCAAGCGGTGCTGGCGGCACTGGACTGGCTACCCGATAAAATCAGCATCCGCATCACCGGTGAAAACCAGCAACTGCTGGCCGAGAAAAACCAGGAACCGCCGCCTCCGCACCTGAACCGGACAAGCACCCTTGAGCTGAATGCCGACGATAGCGCCCAACTGACGCTAAGCCGCTCCCTCCGCCCGCTGCTGCTGTACAGCCTGTTGATGTTCATTCCGGGACTGATACTCGGCATCATCACCTTCGTCACACTGCGCGACCTGCCGATGCGCGTCTTTCGCC
Source organism: Vogesella indigofera (assembly GCF_003633895.1). Lineage (GTDB taxonomy): Bacteria > Pseudomonadota > Gammaproteobacteria > Burkholderiales > Chromobacteriaceae > Vogesella > Vogesella indigofera. The sequence goes on along the minus strand of NZ_RBID01000011.1, from coordinate 205,097 downwards.
GCACCCTGCAGGAAATCACCATCCGCAAGGTGACCGAGGAGAAGCTGGCCAAATCGCTATCCATTTTCTCCGCCACGCTGGAATCCACCGCCGACGGCATTTTCGTCACCGATGTCTACGGGCGGGAGGTGGTGGCCAACAAGCGCTTCCGTGACATGTGGCACCTGCATCAATCGGACAGCCTCTACGCCAACAACAACGAAACCCTGGCCGAGCTGAGCAACAAGCTGCGGGACCCGACCGCTTTTGCCGCCACGATCAAGGACCTGAACAAGCACATCGACGTCAACCAGGGCAGCACGCTCGAGCTGCGCGACGGGCGCCACTTCGAGTGGAACTCGCAGCCCCAGTTCGTCAATGGACGGGTGGTCGGGCGGGTGACCAGCTTCCGCGACATCAGCGACCGCAAGCAGGCGGAAGCGCTGCTGGCCATCGAAAACGAAGTGCTGGAGATGGTGGTTTGCGGCCAACCTTTGAAAGCCGCGCTGGGCGTGCTGGCCGACCACGTGGAAGTCCTGTCCGGCGAGATGTTTTGCACCATCCTGTTCCGCAAGGACAGCGAAGGTGCCGAGCTGGCCTGTGTCTCCGGCCGCAGCCTGCCTAGCAATGTGGTCGAGCGCCTCATCCATCACGAACAGGTGGTGCTGGGCAAGGTCTTCGCCGCCATCACGCAACTGGAGAACGTACCGAAACACGGCCTGTCGGACGAGTACAGCGGCGTGATCGAGAATATCGGCAGCCAGCCGATCTGGTCGGACTACTGCAAGCTGATGGCCAGCCACGGCGTGCACGCCTGCTTTGCCGTGGCCGTGCGCTCGTCTGACCGCTCCCTGCTGGGGCTGATCGTGGCGCACTACCGCACCCCGTCAAAACAGCAGCCGCACGACCGCGAACTGATGTGGGTCGCCGCCCACCTGGTCCACATCGCGATGGAGCGGCGACAGGCCGAGGAGCGCCTGCAGGATCTGGCCCACTACGACTCCCTGACCCGCCTGCCCAACCGGGCGCTGTTCCATGACCGCCTCCAGCAGGCGCTGACCCGGCTGGAAAGGAGCAAGGGGCTGGTGGCACTGATGTTCATCGACCTCGACCGCTTCAAGACCATCAACGACACGCTGGGCCACGACCTGGGCGACCAGCTGCTGTGTGACACCGCGGCAAGGCTGCTGGCCTGCGTGCGCGACGTGGATACCGTGGCGCGCCTCGGTGGCGACGAATTCACCATCATTCTGGAGCAGATCAACAAGGCCGAGGACGCCGCCGGCGTGGCCAGCAAGATCATCGAGATGTTCGCGGCGCCGTTCCACCTCGACCACCAGGAGACCTTTGTCACCCCCAGCATCGGCATCACCATTTTCCCGTCGGACAGCGACAACAGCAGCCACCTGATCAAGTACGCGGACACCGCGATGTACCGGGCCAAGGAAGACGGCGGCAACGGCTACCGCTTCTTCACCAGCGAGATGAATACCCTCGCCTCCGACCGGCTGGAAATGGAAAACGGCCTGCGTCGCGCGCTGGCACGTGGCGAGTTCGAGGTCTACTACCAGCCCAAGCTCAATCTGGCCGACGGCCGCATCATCGGCGCCGAGGCGCTGCTACGCTGGAGACACCCGCAGCGGGGGCTGGTTTCTCCCGGCGAATTCATCCCCATCCTGGAGGAAACCGGCCTGATCGAGCAGGTCGGCAGCTGGGTGCTGCACGCGGTGTGTCAGCAGATCCGCCACTGGCAAACGACGACCGCGCTGCCGCCACTGGTCATCGCCGTCAATCTCTCCGGTCGGCAACTGCAGCGCAGCAACCTGGCCACCGCCATTGCCGACATTCTCGAAGAAACCGGTGTCGAGCCGCGCTTTCTGGAGCTGGAAGTGACCGAGAGCATCCTGATGCACGACCCGCAATGCGCGGTCGACGTGCTGATGCAGATCCGTAACAAGGGCATCCTGCACATCGACGTCGACGACTTCGGCACTGGCTACTCCTCGCTCAGCTATCTCAAGCAATTCCCCATCGACTGCCTGAAGCTGGACAAGTCCTTCGTCGACGGCCTGCCGCACGACGAAGACGACATCGCCATTTCCCAGGCCGTCATCGCGATGGCGCACAGCCTGCGCCTGACCGTCATCGCCGAAGGCGTCGAGCGCGAGGAGCAGCTGGCCTTCCTGCGCGACAACGGCTGCGACATCATCCAGGGCTACATCATCAGCCCGCCTGTGCCGGCCCAGACCTTTGCCCAGTTGGTGCTGGAGCGCGCGCAACAGCACTCGACCACGCTGCCCTGATGCCGGGCCACGCACCGCCCAGCCGTCGGCCCGTTACTTGCGGCCAACGTAGGCGACGCTGATCTGCCGCTCGCGCGCGATCAGGCGCATCCGTTTCGCCAGGTTGTGATTGACGTAGTCCAGGATGATCACCATGTGCGCCACCCGCGCCGGGAACTCCCGCTTCAGGTCGCCGCTCTTGCGCCCGCTCCAGTGCAGCACGTCCGCATAGCCCGAGGCCTGCAGCGCCCGCCGCGTGGTTTCCACCTTGTCACCGCCGATGATCATCGCCCGCATCGCTGGCCCTCCTCCACACCGTTTCGCCCACCTTATCCGGCGCGCGGCCGCAGCAGAACCAAGAAAATCGCAACAGCTTATCGCCGCGCCGCTGCAGTCCATATTCCGGCAGCGGCAAACGCCATGAAAAACCCCGGCGCAGGGCCGGGGTGTCATCCGCGCGGCAAAACGCCTACGCCAGCGCCTGTGCCAGATCGGCGATCAGCGCCTCCGCCGACTCGATGCCGACCGACAAGCGGATCAGGTTGTCGCTGATGCCCAGCAGCGCGCGGCGTTCGGCCGGCACCGAGGCGTGCGTCATCGCCACCGGCACGCACACCAGGCTCTCCACCCCGCCCAGGCTCTCCGCCAGCGTGAACAGCCGGCTCCTGCCCAGCACCGCCTTTACCTCCGCCGCGCCGCCATCGAGATAGAAGGACACGATGCCGCCGAAGTGGCGCATCTGCTGTTTGGCCAGCGCGTGCTGCGGATGGCTCGCCAGCCCCGGATACAGCACCCGCGTCACGCGCGGATGGCTTTCCAGCCACTGCGCGATGGCCTGCGCATTGCGGCTGTGCTGCTCGACGCGCAGCGCCAGAGTGCGGATGCCGCGCAGCACCAGGAAGCTGGAGAACGGGTCCAGAATGGCGCCGGTGGCGTTGTGCAGGAAGGCCAGCTGTTCGGCCAGCTGCGGCCGGTCTTTCGACACCACCGCCACCCCGGCGATCACGTCGGAGTGGCCGTTCAGGTACTTGGTGGCCGAGTGCAGCACGATGTCGAAACCGTAGCCCAGCGGCTGCTGGATCACCGGCGAGGCAAAGGTGTTGTCGGCCACCGCCAGCAGCTGGTGGCGGCGGGCGATGTCGGCCAGTTGCGCGAGGTCAGCCAGCCGGTTCAGCGGGTTGGACGGCGTCTCCACCCACAGCATGCGGGTATTAGGCCGGATGGCCGCCTCCAGCGCCGCCGGGTCGTCGGACGGCACATAGCTGATGGACAGCCCGGCCGACTGGCTGCGCACGCGGTCGAACAGCCGCACCGAGCCGCCGTACAGGTCGTCGATGGCGACGATGTGGCTGCCGGCCGGCAGCAGGTCGAGCACGGTGGCGATGGCGGCAAGGCCGGAGCCGAAGGCGTAGCCGCGCACGCCGCCTTCCAGTTCGGCGACGGCGCGCTCCAGCGCCTCGCGCGTCGGGTTCTGGCTGCGCGAGTACTCGTAGCCGCTGTGCTCGCCCGGTGCGTGCTGGCGGTAGGTGGAGGTGGCGTAGATCGGCGGGATCACCGCGCCGAACGGGTCATCGTGCAGGCCGGCGGTCACGGACAGGGTGTGGAAATCGGTGCTCATGTTGTGTCCTTGCAAAAGGTTGGCCGCAACGCGCGGCGGCAGCGGCCGCCATGCGTTGCGGATCAAGAGGGTTGGCTCAGGCGGCGCCGACGCGCTGGCGCCAGTAGGTCAGCAGGTCGCTCTGCGTGATCAGGCCGAGGTAGCGCTCGCGCTCGATCACCACCGCGATATGGCCGTTGTTGAACACCAGCAGCAGGTCCTGCAGCGAGGCGCGCGGCGAGATGGTCTCGACATTGCTGCTCATCGCGGTGAACACCGGCTGGTGGAAGTTTTCCGGCTCGCCGTGCACCGACATCAGCAAATCCCATTCGTCGATCAGGCCGATCACGCGCTCGCCGTCGATCACCGGCAGCTGCGACACGTCGTGCAGCCGCATGCGCTGGTAGACCACGGTCAGCGGCTCGTCCGGGTGGCACACCACGCTGTGGCCGTGATCGTGGCGGCGCGCGATCAGGTCGGTGATGTTGCCCACCTGCGGCGGCTGGTGCAGGCCCTGGTCGAACAGCCAGAAGTCGTTGTACATCTTGGACAGGTACTTGTTGCCACTGTCGCAGACGAAGGTCACCACCCGCTTCGGCGTGGTCTGCGCGCGGCAGTACTGCAGCGCGGCGGCCAGCAGCGTGCCGGTGGACGAGCCGCCGAGGATGCCCTCGTGGCGCAGCAGCTCGCGCGCGCTGTCAAAGCTTTGCCGGTCGCTGATACGGTAGCTGCGGCCAACCTTGCTGAAGTCGGCCAGCGGCGGGATGAAGTCCTCGCCGATGCCCTCCACCAGCCAGCTGCCGGCGGCGCCGTGATGGCCGTGTTCGATGTGGTCGGCCAGGATCGAGCCTTGCGGATCGGCGAGCACGAACTCGGTGTGCGGCGACACCCGGCCAAAAAAGCGCGTCAGTCCGCTGAGCGTGCCGCTGGAGCCGACGCCGACCACCACCGCGTCCACCTTGCCGTCCAGCTGCGCCCAGATTTCCGGCCCGGTGCCGGTTTCGTGCGCCAGCGGGTTGGCGGCATTGTTGAACTGGTCGATGTAGAAGGCGCCGGGGATGGTGGCGGCCAGCCGTGCGGCGCGGTCCTGGTAGTAGTCCGGATCGCCCTTGCCGACATCGGAGCGGGTCAGGATCACCTGCGCGCCCAGCGCCTGCAGGTGCAGCACCTTTTCGCGGCTCATCTTGTCCGGCACCACCAGGATCAGGCGGTAGCCCTTTTGCGAGGCGACCAGCGCGAGGCCAAGGCCGGTATTGCCGGCGGTGGCTTCGATGATGGTGCCGCCGGGCGCCAGCTTGCCGTCACGTTCGGCGGCTTCGATCATCGACAGCGCGACGCGGTCCTTGATCGAGCCGGCCGGGTTCTGGTTTTCCAGCTTCAGGTACAGCTCGCAGGGGCCGGTATCGAGATGGCGCACCCGCAGCAGCGGGGTGTTGCCGATCATCTCCAGCACGCCACGGCTGCGCGGTGGCAGGATGCTGCGCGGCGGCGGTGCCACGGACGGTGCGGCGGGTGCCAGCACCGGGGAAGAGACAGTCATGGTATTTCCTTGGGTTACATTCCGGCATTCAGTGGTGCCGCCGCGCCTCATGGGCGGGCGCGGTCGGCATGGGACAACGGGGGTGGCGGCTCAACACAGGCGCAGGCAGGGCAGCGCGCTGAGCCGTGCCAGCTCGGGCAAGGGGCGCGTACCGAACAGCACACCAGGGGCTTGAGTGTAGGCAGTACGCCCGGCAGTCGGGGCCGTGGCCGCTGACGGCGGATGCGGGATGGCAGACATGCTTGCTCCTTGTCACTGGCAGTGGTGCCGGCAACCGCGGCGCCACGGGGTCAGGCCTCCGGCCCGGCTCAGAACGCCGGCACCACCGCGCCCTGGTACTTGCTTTCAATGAAGCGCTTCGCTTCCGGGCTGTTCAGCGCGGCCGCCAGTTTCTTCACCGCGGCGCTGTCCTTGTTGTCCGGACGCGCCACCAGCAGGTTGGCGTACGGCGAGGTGGTCTCGGTGAACAGGCCGTCCTTCTTCGGATTGAGCTTGGCTTCCAGCGCGTAATTGGCGTTGATCAGCGCCAGATCCACCTGGTTCAGCACCCGCGGCAGGGTGGCGGCTTCCAGTTCCTTGATCTTCAGATGCTTGGGGTTGGCCGCAATGTCCTTGGTGGTCGGGTAGATGTTCTTGCGGTCCTTCAGCTTGATCACGCCGCCCTGGTCCAGCAGCAGCAAGGCGCGGCCGGCGTTGGTCGGGTCATTGGGAATCGCCACCGTGGCGCCGTCCTTTAGCTCGGCCACCCGTTTCACCTTCAGCGAGTAGGCGGCAAACGGCTCGATGTGCACCGGTTTGCTGGCCACCACCAGATTGGTGCCGCGGTCCTTGTTGAACTTGTCCAGATACGGGATGTGCTGGAAGAAGTTGGCGTCCAGCTGCTTTTCCTGCACCTGGGTGTTGGGCAGCACGTAGTCGTTGAACACCTTCACGTCCAGATCCACGCCCTGTTTGGCGAGAGTCGGTTTCAGCGCATCCAGCAGCTCGGCGTGCGGCACCGGCGAGGCGGCCACGGTCAGCTTCACGTTCTGCGCCTGGGCGGCAAAGGTGAAACCGGCAAGGCTGAAAGCAAGAGCAAGTTTGGTCAGGCGAGTCATCATGGTTTCCTTTTCGAGAGTAAGGCTTCCCCCTGCCCGGGCCGGATGGGCCAGGGCATGCAGGGGCACAGCATGGGAAAGGGTTGCGGCGCCAGGGCCGCGGAGAAATCAGAAAGCGTCAGTCAAAGCGACAACGGCGCACCAGGCGGTCACCGGCGGATTGCAGCAGCTGGACCAGCACCAGCAGCAGCGCCACGGTGACGACCATCACCTCGGTCTGGAAGCGCTGGTAGCCGTAGCGCACCGCGAGGTCGCCTAGCCCGCCGCCGCCGATGACACCGGACATCGCGGTGTAGCCGACCAGCGCCACCGCGGTCACCGTCGCCGCGCCGATCAGGCCGGGCAGCGCCTCCGGCAGCAGCACCTTGAGCACGATCTGCGGCAGGCGTGCGCCCATCGCCTGGCTGGCCTCGATCACGCCGCGATCGACCTCGCGCAACACGTTTTCCACCAGCCGGCCGAAGAACGGCACCGCGCCCACCACCAGCGGCACGATGGCACCGGCGACGCCGATGGAGGTGCCGACCAGCAGCAGCGTCAGCGGAATCAGCACGATCAGCAGGATCACGAACGGCAGCGAGCGCAGCACGTTCACCAAGAAGGACAGCACCGCGTACAGCCGCGGCCGTGCGCGCAGCTGGCCGGGGGCGGTGACGTACAGCAACACGCCCAGCGGCAGCCCCAGCGCCACCGTCGCCAGCAGCGACACCCCCAGCATGGTCAGCGTATCCAGCGTGGCGGCGCCGATCTCCGGCCAGTCCATGCTCAGTAACAGGTTCCAGTCAAAATCCGTCATCACAGCACCTCGCAACGCACACCCTCGCGGGCAAAAATGTCCGGCAATGCCGACACCGCGACATCGCTGGCCACCACCCCGGCCAGCAGCTGGCCAAACGGCGTGGCCTTGATTTCCGACAGCGTGCCGGCCAGCAGGTTGACGCGCAGGCCGGTCTCGCGGCCAACCTTGTCCAGCACCGGCTGCAGCGCCGGCTCGCCGACAAAGGTCAGCTTCAGCACCGGCGTGCTGATGCGCTCGCGCCACTGCCCCTGCAGCGCGCCCTGGCCGAAACCGGTCTCCGCCAGCAGGCTCTGCGTCACCGCGTGCTGCGGCTGCAGCAACACGTCGATCACCCGCCCCTGCTCCACCACGCGGCCGTGATCGAGCACTGCCACCTCGTCGCACAGCTGGCGGATGACGCGCATGTCGTGGGTAATCAGCACGATGGTCAGCCGCAGCTGGCGGTTGATGTCGGCCAAGAGCGCCAGGATCGAATCGGTGGTTTCCGGGTCCAGCGCCGAGGTCGCCTCGTCGCACAGCAGCACATCGGGATGGTTGGCCAGTGCGCGGGCAATGCCGACACGCTGCTTCTGGCCGCCGGACAGCTGCGCCGGGCGCTTGTGCTGGTGATCCTGCAGCCCGACCAGCGCCAGCAGCTCGTCCACCCGCGCATCCATCTGCGCGGCGTCCAGCTCGCCGGCCAGCTCCAGCGGAAAGCGGACGTTGGCCGCCACCGTGCGCGAGCGCAGCAGGTTGAAGTGCTGGAACACCATGCCGATACGCTGGCGGCGCTGTTGCAGCTGGCGTTCGCTGTAGGCGGTCAGCGCGTCGTCGCCGATGCGCACCTCGCCGCTGTCCGGGCGCTCCAGCAGGTTCAGGCAGCGGATCAGCGTGCTCTTGCCGGCACCGGAGCGGCCGATGATGCCGAAGATGCTGCCTGCGTCGATGCGCAGGCTGACCAGCTCCAGGGCGGCAACGCGGCGGCCGTGGTGGCTGTAGTGTTTGGTCAGGTCTCGTACTTGAATCATGGTGGCTTTCTCGCAGACCCGGCGTGGGTGTTTCAGTGTTCGGCCGCGCCTTTTGCGCTGGCAGGAGGCCAGTGTAGTGCGCCCACTTAAAAACCAAAAACGATATAAATTGATTTTTTCATTACTTTTTGTGATATCAAAACCGCGACCGCCAAGGCAAAAAAACAGGCGCTGCCATGCGGCAGCGCCCGGGGTGATGCCTGCCGCGCTGCGGCTCAGAACACCGGCACCACCGCGCCCTGGTATTTCTGCTCGATAAACTGGCGCACCTCCGGCGTGGTCAGCGCGGCAACCAGTTTCTTCAGTGCCGGGCTTTGCCGGTTGTCGGCGCGCGACACCAGGATGTTGGCGTACGGCGAGCGCTTGTCCTCGATGAACAGCGCGTCTTGCGTCGGCTTCAGCCCGGCCTGCAGCGCGTAGTTGGTATTGATCAGCGCCAGATCCAGCTGCGTCAGCAGCCGCGGCAGCGTCGCCGCCTCCAGCTCCTTCAGCTGCAGCTTTTTCGGGTTGGCAATCACGTCGCGGGCGGTGGCCAGGATATTGCCCGGGTCCTTCAGCGTGATCAGGCCCTGCTTCTGCAGCAGCAACAGGGCGCGCGCGGCGTTGGACGGATCATTGGGAATGCCGACCACCGCACCATCCGGCAGCTCGGCCAGCTTGCGGTACTTGCGCGAGTAGGCGCCGAACGGCTCGACATGGATCGCCGCCACCGTCACCAGCGAGGTGCCCTTGCTCTTGTTGAAGCCGTCGAGGAAGGGCTGGTGCTGGAAGTAGTTGGCGTCGATTTCCTTGCTGGCGACGGCAAAGTTTTCCTGCAGGCCGTTGGTGAACACGCGGACCTTCAGCTCCACGCCGTCCTTGGCCAGCCGGGCCTTGACCTGGTCGAGAATCTCGGCGTGCGGCACCGCCTCGGCACCGATGGTGAGGACCTCGGCGTGGGCCGACACGGCAAACAGCAGCGCCACGGCGGTGGCGGACAACAGCGAACGGTGTTTCATGGTGTTTCCTTCGGGTAGTGGCACAGAGAGGTTCAGGCGCTGGCGGCCAGCACGTCGGCGTAGTGGCGGCGCGCCACCTCCGGGTGCGAGCGCAGGCGGCCCTTGAGCATGTTGAAACCGGTTTCGTAGAACAGCGGGTTGGCCGGATCGGTCGCCGGGCCGGGCGCCTCGCGCGCCAGCTCCGGCGTCAGCGGCAGCAGCGGCACCGTGGCATCCAGCCCCGGGCCGAGGAAAAACGCCACCGACAGCCGCTCGCGCCCCGCCGCCGGGCTGAGCACGCGGTGCACGGTGGCGCGCAGATAGCCGTTGGAGGCCAGCTCCAGCGCTTCGCCGATATTGACGATGAAGGTGCCGGCCACCGGCGGTGCATCGACCCAGCCGCTGGCGGTCTCCACCTGCAGCCCGGCTTCGCGGTCCTGCAGCAACAGGGTCAGGAAACCGCTGTCCTTGTGCGCGCCGACGCCCTGATCGCTCGGCGTCTGCTCCTGGCCGGGGTAGCGGATGATTTTCAGGTGCTGGATCGGCGCGGCGAGAAAGGCGTCGTCGAAGCTGTCGGCCGGCTGCTGCAGCGCCTCGGCAAAGGCCCGCAGCAGCCGGATCGACACCGCGGTCAGTTCCGCCTGCCACGCCAGCAAGGCCGGGCGCAGTGCCGGCAGCGCTGCCGGCCACTGGTTCGGCCCCTGCAAGCGCGCCCACACCGGCACCACCTTGGCCGCGGCCAGCGGCGGGCGTTCGGCACCGATGTCGAACTGCTCGCGCCAGTCCGGCTGCTGGCGGGTGATCTCGTGGCCGGCGGCGGTGTAACCGCGAAAATGCGGCGACTGCACCATGTCCACCGCGCGCTTGTCCGCCTGCGGCAGGGCAAAGAAATCACGCGCTGCGGCCAGCACCCGCGCCGCCTGCGCCTCGGCAATGCCGTGACCGTTCAGGTAGAAGAAACCGACATCGCGCGCCGCGGCACGCAAGTCGCGCAGGAAGGCGCCGCGCCGGGCGGGACTGCCGTCCAGATCGCTCAGCGTGAGCAAGGGCAGATTGAGTGACAGGGGTTGCGACATGGGAGGCTCCTGACGGGTAACGGGCAGTGCTGCTTGCCACAGCGCAGGCAAACGGCCTGCGAACCACCCCAATCTAGCCAAAGCCGCACAAAACCAAAAACGATTAAAAATGGTTTTGTTATTACCCCATGGAATTTCAGGCACCACGATCACGCCGCCGCCCCGGCGGCCGTGGCGCCCCCACCCGCTTACGGCAGGGCCTGCGCCAGCGCGGCGATGTGTTGCGGGGTAATGCCGCAGCAACCGCCGACCACGCTGGCACCCTTCTCCACCCACAACGCGAGCCATGGTGCGTGTCTGCCCATGGAAAGGCCCGGTTGCAGTGGATGCCAGCGCGCGAGTCACCACGTTGGCCGCATCTCTGCTGTTAGAACGGCCGTGCGGCGCGGATCGACACCGCCGCCCTCCAAAGCCGCCACCTTGCTGGCGGCTTTTCCTATGCGGATTTCCGGCAAAGCATTGCACCCGGCCACCCGATATTCAAATCGGATTTTCTTGGTTAGTCGCCGCGAACGGCAACCGTATAGTGGTTCCACCCCGGCAACACGGCTCACCAGGAAATTGTCATGCCAGAGAACCCAACACCCCTTATTCCCTCCGCCGCCAGCGCGACGGATGCCGCGCTGCTGCTGGCCACCGCCCGCGAGCGGGCGCAGGACGCCGGACTCGATTACGCCGGCTGCCTGTATCCGCAGGAAGCGTGGTCGCTGCTTGCGGCCGGCGTCGCGCGGCTGGTCGATGTGCGCACCGTGGAAGAGCGCAAGTTTGTCGGCCACGTGCCCGGTTCGCTGCACGTGGCGTGGCAAAGCGGTACCGCGCTGCTCAGGAACCCGCGCTTCCTGCGCGAGCTGGAAAACAAGGCCGGCGGCAAGGACAGCGTGATCGTGCTGCTGTGCCGCAGCGGCAAGCGCTCCGCCGCCGCCGCCGAGGCGGCCACCCGCGCCGGCTTCAGCCAGGTATTCAACGTGCTGGAAGGCTTCGAAGGCGATCTGGACGAGCAGAACCGCCGTGGCGATGTCGGCGGCTGGCGTCACCACCGCCTGCCGTGGCAGCAAGACTAGCAAGACCCTTTTACTGGAGCGGCTTACATGAATGATCGTGCCAAAAGCTGGCTGAACCTGGCCAGTCATCAACAGAGCTGGGGCATCGAGAGCATCGTGCGCGAGCTGCGCGGCGCACGCCAGGCCTGGCGCCAGGCCCACGGCCGCACCCGCGAGCTGGGCGGGCGCGAGTTCCCGGCGCGCGATGCGCTGCGCGACATCGCCAACGCGCTGTGCGGCGTGCTGTTTCCGATGCGGCTGGGGCCGCCGGAGCTGAGCGAAAGCAGCGAAGACTTTTACGTCGGCCACACCCTGGCGCAGGCACTGGATGCGCTGGTCAGGCAGCTGCAGCTGGAGCTGAGCTACTCGGCGCGGCTGCAGGGGCTGAGCGATAGCCGCAGCGAAACGCAGGCGGTGGCGATTGCCAAGGGCCTGGCCACCGCGCTGCCCGCGCTGCGCCGCGTGCTGGATGCCGACGTGCACGCCGCCTACCTCGGCGATCCGGCGGCACGCAGCGTGGACGAGGTGCTGCTGTGCTACCCCGGCATCACCGCCATCATCTACCACCGTCTGGCGCACTACCTGTACCGCGCCGGCGTGCCGCTGGTGGCGCGCATTCTGGCCGAAATCGCACACTCGGAAACCGGCATCGACATCCACCCCGGCGCGCAGATCGGCAAGGGCTTTTTCATCGACCACGGCACCGGCGTGGTGATCGGCGAAACCGCCGTCATCGGCGAACGGGTGCGGCTGTACCAGGCGGTGACGCTGGGTGCCAAACGCTTTAACAGCGACGCCGACGGCAAGCTGGAAAAAGGCCAGCCACGCCACCCGATCGTGGAAGACGACGTGGTGATCTACGCCGGCGCCACCCTGCTGGGGCGCATCACCATCGGCCAGGGCGCCACCATCGGCGGCAATGTCTGGCTCACCCGCGACGTGCTGCCCGGCAGCCACATTACCCAGGCCAACAGCCAGAACATCACCGGCACGCAGCATCTCGCCCGCTAGCCGCCACCCTTTTTTACCGCAACCAACGCCACACTAAGGAACCATCATGGCCGAACATCAGGATGCCCAACTGGCACTGGGCGACAACGCCGCCCGCCAGCTGGCAAACGCCACCAAGACCGTCCCGCAACTGTCCACCATCAGCCCGCGCTGGCTGGTACACCTGCTGCAGTGGACGCCGGTCGAGGCCGGCATCTTCCGCCTCAACCGCGTAAAAAACGCGGGCAATATGCGGGTCGCGTGCTCGCAGCGCGACGAAGCCGAGCTGCCACAAACCTTCGTCGACTACGAAGACCAGCCGCGCGAGCTGTTCCTCAATACCGTCACCACCGTGCTGGACGTGCACACCCGCGTCTCCGACCTGTACAGCAGCCCGCACGACCAGATCAAGGAACAGCTGCGCCTGACCATCGAGACCATCAAGGAGCGCCAGGAATCCGAGCTGATCAACAACCCGGAATACGGTCTACTGGCCAATGTCGACGACAGCCAGCGCCTCAGCACCCTCACCGGCGCACCGACGCCGGACGACTTTGACGAGCTGCTGACCAAGGTGTGGAAAGAACCGGGCTTCTTCCTCGCCCACCCGCTGGCGATTGCCGCCTTCGGCCGCGAGTGCACCCGCCGTGGCGTACCGCCGCCGACCGTCAGCCTGTTCGGCTCGCAGTTCATCACCTGGCGCGGCGTGCCCATCATCCCGTCGGACAAGCTGCCGATCGACGAAAACGGCAAGACCAAGATCCTGCTCTTGCGCGTCGGCGACAAACGCCAGGGTGTGGTCGGCCTGTACCAACCGGGCGTGGCCGGCGAACAGAGCCCGGGGCTGTCGGTGCGCTTCATGGGCATCAACCGCAACGCCATCGCCTCCTACCTGATTTCGCTGTATTGCTCGCTGGCGGTGCTGACCGAAGACGCACTGGCGGTGCTCGAAGACGTGGAGATTGGCAAGTACCATGACTATCCAGACACTTACAAGTAAGCCCGACGGCCTGCCGGATGCCGGCGAGCTGGCGCGGCTGGCCAACGCCTTCTTCAGCAGCCTGCCCGGCCAGATACCGGCGGACAGCAGCACGCTGACCCCGCCGGCCAGCGCGGCACAGCCGGCGATCCAGCCGCTGCCGGCCGCCGCGCCGGCAGCCCCGGGCGGTGGCGGCCTGCGCGACCCGGCGGCCTATGCCGTGCCGGAAGGCTATGCGGCCAACGTGCCACTGTTGGCCGCAGCGCAGCCGTCGGCGCCGACGGCAGGCGGCGCACCGGCCTCGTCACCGTACTACTTCGTGAGCGAGGGCGGCCGCTACGGCGAGCTGGCCGGCACCACCCCGGCCGCGCCGCTGCCCGGCGTGGACGACCGCGTCACCGCGCAGTCGTTCGGCCTGCCCGGCGAGGACGTGCTGCGCGCACTGCTGGCCGGCGACAGCCGCCAGCAGCCTGCCGCACCGGCGCCCGCTGCTGCACCCGCCAGCAGCCAGTTCTATTTCCTGGAACCGGCAGTGAAGCTGGACAAGGCGCCGGACTTCGACCGCCACGTCGCCAGCCGCCAGCACGGCTTTGACGTCAACGCCATCCGCCGCGATTTCCCGATTCTGGCGGAGCGCGTCAACGGCAAGCCGCTGATCTGGCTGGACAACGCCGCCACCACGCATAAGCCGCAGTCGGTGATCGACCGCATCGCGACCTTCTACCAGCACGAGAACTCCAACATCCACCGCGCCGCCCACGAGTTGGCCGCCCGCGCCACCGACGCCTACGAAGCCGCCCGCCAGAAAGTGGCACGCTTCATCGGCGCCGGCAGCCCGGACGAGATCATCTTTGTGCGTGGCGCCACCGAAGCCATCAACCTGGTAGCCAATACCTGGGGCCAGCAGAATGTCGGTGCCGGTGACGAGATCATCGTCTCCAACCTGGAGCACCACGCCAACATCGTGCCGTGGCAGCAGCTGGCGGCCAGCGTCGGCGCACGCATCCGCGTGATTCCGGTGGATGACAGCGGCCAGATCCTGCTCGACGAGTACCGTCAGCTCTTGAACAGCCGCACCAGGCTGGTGGCCATCACCCAGGTGTCCAACGCGCTGGGCACGGTCACCCCGGTGGCCGAGGTCATCGCGCTGGCGCACGCCGCCGGGGCGCGGGTGCTGGTGGACGGCGCGCAGTCGGTGTCGCACCTGCGCGTCAACGTGCAGGCACTGGACGCGGACTTCTTCGTATTCTCCGGGCACAAGGTGTTCGCGCCGACCGGCATCGGCGTGGTGTACGGCAAGGCAGCGCTACTGGAGGCGATGCCGCCGTGGCAGGGTGGCGGCAACATGATCGCCGACGTTACCTTCGAAAAGACGCTGTACCAGCCGGCGCCGAACAAGTTCGAGGCCGGCACCGGCAACATCGCCGACGCGGTGGGGCTGGGCGCCGCCATCGACTACGTGGAGCGCATCGGTCTGGACAACATCGCCCGCTACGAGCACGACCTGCTGGTCTACGCCACCCGCGGCCTGCAGAGCGTGCCGGGGCTGCGGCTGATCGGCACCGCCGAGCACAAGGCCAGCGTGCTGTCCTTCGTGCTGCCCGGCTACCGCACCGAGGAAATCGGCCGCGCGCTGAACCAGCAAGGCATCGCGGTGCGCTCCGGCCACCACTGCGCGCAGCCGATCCTGCGCCGTTTCGGGCTGGAGGCGACGGTGCGGCCATCGCTGGCGTTCTACAACACCTGCGAGGAGATCGACACGCTGGTGGCGGTGGTGCAGCAACTGGCCAAACGCTGAACTTGACCGGGTAGCACCCAAGGTTGGCCGCAACGGGATTGCGGCCAACCTTTTTTATTTAATGACCGGCACCGACAATAAATCCTGACAATCAAATATCAATATCTGCTAATGAATAATCCTGCATTGATTCGAAATTAATATTATTTAAATAAAAAACCGGCGGCAATTAATATGGCGTTTCCAAATACAGGAGTCGCCACCATGGGCTTTGTTGCACAAATCGGCGCTTGTGTACGTCTGACTCGATAAAGACATGAACGGGTTGGCACCCGCCACTGACAAGCGTGGGCGTCAGCCAACCTTCGCCGATGCCGCCATTCAGTTCTGTCTCACCATCAAATACCTCTTTGGCCTGGCACTGCTGCAAGCGACAGGCATGGTCGAAAGCCTGCTTCGCCTGGTTGGACTCGACTGGGCCGTTCCCGACTTCAGCACGCTTTCCCGCCGGCAGAAAGACCTGCAGGTGCGCATCCCGGTACAGAAGAAACAGGGTTGTCTGCATCCATACCGACGGCGCCACGCGGCTGATCCTGGCCTGCACCGAAGTCCCCCTGGCGCTGGCTGCGGTAAACTCGCCACTGCAAGCCATCAGCATCGACCCGGCCCAGGCGCTGGCCCCGGCCGTGCCACTGTGGCACCGTAACGTCACCCCCCAACCACAAGGCAACCCTAATCATGGAATACCGACCACTCGGCCGCAGCGGCATCCACGTCAGCCTGATCTCGCTAGGCACCATGACCTGGGGCGAACAGAACAGTGAAGCCGACGCCCACAGCCAGCTGGATCTGGCGCTGGAGCGCGGCATCAACCTGATCGACACCGCCGAGATGTACCCGGTGCCCCCCAGGGCCGACACCCAGGGGCTTACCGAAAGCCATATCGGCAGCTGGCTGGCCAAGGGCGGCCGCCGCGAGCGCATCGTGCTGGCCACCAAGGCGGCGGGGCCGAGCAGCGACCCGAAACGCCCCGGCCATATCCGCGACGGCAAGGTGCACTTCGACCGCGCCAACCTGACCCAGGCGCTGCACGACAGCCTGCGCCGGCTGCAGACCGATCATGTCGACCTGTACCAGCTGCACTGGCCGGACCGCAGCACCAACTACTTCGGCCAGCTGGGCTACCCGTGGCAGGACGATGCACCGGGCAGCGTCGCCATCGAGGAAACCCTGCGCGTGCTGCAGGATTTCGTCGCCGCCGGCAAGGTGCGCGCCATCGGCGTTTCCAACGAAACGCCGTGGGGTCTGGCGCAGTTCCTGGCGCTGGCCGAGCGCCATGATCTGCCGCGCGTGGCCAGCATCCAGAACCCGTACAGCCTGCTCAACCGCAGCTATGAAGTGGGACTGGCCGAATTCAGCCACCGCGAACAGGTGGGGCTGCTGGCCTACTCGCCGCTGGCCTTCGGCGTGCTGTCCGGCAAATACCTGGACGGCGCCCAGCCACAGGGCGCGCGGCTGACACTGTTCGACCGCTTCACCCGCTACACCAACCCGCAGGCGGAGGCGGCCACCGCGCGCTACGTGGCGCTGGCGCGTGAGCGCGGGCTGTCGCCGGCACAGCTGGCGCTGGCCTACGTCAACAGCCGGCCATTCGTGACCAGCAACATCATCGGCGCCACCACACTGGCGCAGCTGGAGGAAAACATTGCCAGCGCCGAACTGACGCTGGATGCGGCAACGTTGGCCGCCATCGACGCCATCCAGCAGGCGATTCCCAACCCGGCGCCCTGAACCATCCGGCGCGCGGGGCGGCGATCGCGCTACGCACGACAAGGGCCACCGCAAGGTGGCCCTTGTCGTATGGCCTACTTGCCGGCGCTCAGCGTGGTGTAGCTGGTGATCAGGTTGCGGTAGTCCGGGATGTGGTTCGAGAACAGCGTGCCCAGGCCCTCGATGTCGTTGCGCCAGTCACGATGCAGCTCGCAGGCCACGCCGAACCAAGTCATCAGCTGGGCGCCCGCCTGCGACATGCGCACCCAGGCGGCTTGGCGGGTGATGTCGTTGAAGGTGCCGGAGGCATCGGTGACCACGAACACCTCGTAGCCTTCCTCGAGCGCCGACAGCGCCGGGAAGGCGACGCACACTTCGGTCACCACCCCGGCCAAGATCAGCTGCCGCTTGCCGGTGGCCTTGACCGCCTGCACAAAGTCGGCGTTGTCCCAGGCATTGATCTGGCCGGGACGGGCAATGTACGGCGCATCCGGAAACTGCGCCTTCAGCTCCGGCACCAACGGGCCGTTGGGGCCGCTTTCGAAGCTGGTGGTCAGGATGGTCGGCAGCTTGAAGTACCGGGCCAGATCGCCCAGTGCCAGCACGTTGTTCTTGAACTTGTCGGGGTCGATATCGCGCACCAGCGACAGCAGGCCGGCCTGGTGATCCACCAGCAGCACGGCAGCGTTGTCCTTGTCCAGGCGTTGGTAGGGAGTGGTCATCGCATTCTCCTTCGGGCATCGAAATGCGCCGGACGCGGCCGGCGCGGTGGGAAAACACGCGGCGCAGCAGCCGGCCTCCTGTGGCCGGCGGATGCGGGGAATGTCTGTGTTCAGGATAGTCGGCTCTGTCGCGGCCGCCAGCGGGTCTGCGCTGCCGGCGGCACCATCGCCAGCCTGCCGCGCCGTAACCGGTCACCATGCACGCGGCGGATCGCGGATAAAACCACGCTGGAATGGATTAGGGATGGCTTGCAGCCGTGATGCGTATTAAGGTAGCGCTGACCCCCGCCCTGTTGTGACGTTAACCCTTGAAAGCCAGTCTTGATGACCGTAACCCCGCAGTTCCTGATGATGGCCCTGAATCTTCACGACGACACGCTCAGCCAGCGTCTCCACGAGTTGCACGACCGCCTGCTGGAAACGGTGCCGGTGGTCGATCGCATCGCCTGTGCGCTGTATGACGAGAATGACGACGTACTCAAGACCTTCATCAACAGCACCCGCGCGGGCAAGGCCATCACCAGTTACGAATACAAGTTGTCCGACAGCCACGCACTGAGCGCCCTGGCCGCCAGCGGCGAATTCCGCGTGCTCGACAACATCGAGCACGCGCTGCAGTCCGATACCGTGCACAACACCTGGCTGCGCGAGCAGGGTTACCGCTCGTCGTTCACGGTGCCCTTCTACGATGGCGGCAGCCTCGCCGGTTTCGTGTTCTTCGATTCGATGCAGGCGGCGGCCTTCAAGCCGCAGGTGCAGCGCGATCTGGTGCTGTATACCAGCCTGATCAGCATGGCGATTGCGAGCGAGCTGTCCGCCGTGCGCTCGGTACTGGAAGCGACGCGGGTGGCCCGCGAGCTGGCCGAGGTGCGCGATTTTGAAACCGGCTCCCACCTGGAGCGCATGGCACGCTACTCGCGCGTGATTGCCAGGGCCGTCGCGCCGCGCTACGGCCGCAATGACGAGTTCGTGGAGTGCGTGTACCTGTTTTCGTCGCTGCACGATATCGGCAAGATCGGCATCCCCGACAAGGTGCTGCTCAAGCCGGGCCGGCTCGATCCGGCCGAGCGCGCCATCATGGAAACCCATGTCGACAAGGGGATACAGATCATCGACCGCATCGTGGGCACCGGTACGCACCAGCGCCTGCCGGACTCCACCATCCTGCGCAACATCGTGCACTGCCATCACGAATACCTCGATGGCTCCGGCTATCCGCGGCAGCTGCGACAGGACGCCATCCCGCTGGAGGCCCGCATCGTGACCGTGGCCGACATCTTCGATGCACTGACGGCAATCCGGCCGTACAAGCCGGTCTGGTCACCGAACAATGCGCTGGCCGAGCTGGACCGCATGGTTCAGGCCGGCAAGCTGGACGCCGACTGCGTGCAGGCGCTCCACGACCACCGGGACCAGATCATGGCGATCCACGAGCGCTACGCCGATATCGACGCCGTGTCCTGAGCCGTGGCGCAGCGGGCGCTGTCGCCGGGCAAGCGGGCAAAAAAACGGCCGGGCTGACAAGCCCGGCCAACAAAAGCCCAAGAGGAGAAAACGCAGAGACAACAAGTAAAGCCACCACAAAAAAAAACGGATCAGCCCGGCTGCGGCGTCAGGCGCAGATAGGGTCGCAGCGCGCGATAACCCTTGGGGAATTTCTGCCGGATCAGGTCTTCATCCTGCAGCGACGGCACGATCACCACCTCGTCGCCCTGCTGCCAATTGGCCGGCGTCGCCACGCTGTGGTATTCGGTCAGCTGCAGCGAATCGATCACCCGCAGCAGCTCGTTGAAATTGCGGCCGGTACTGGCCGGATAGGTCAGCGTCAGGCGGATCTTCTTCGCCGGATCAATCACGAACACCGAACGCACGGTATGGGTGCTGCTGGCGTTGGGGTGGATCAGGTCGTACAGCTCGGACACCTTGCGGTCGGCATCGGCAAGGATCGGGAAATTCACCGTGGTGCCTTGCGTGTCGTTGATGTCCTCGATCCACGCCAGATGCGACGCCACCGGGTCGACCGACAGCGCGATCACCTTCACGTTACGGCGGGCAAACTCGTCCTTCAGCTTGGCGGTCAGTCCCAGCTCGGTGGTGCACACCGGGGTAAAGTCGGCCGGATGCGAAAACAGCACGCCCCAGCTGTTACCCAGCCAGTCATGAAAACGGATGTTGCCGTCGCTGGACGCCTGTTCAAAGTCGGGGGCGATGTCGCCAAGACGCAGTGTCATAGAAGCTCCTGATGCAAGAGTGGCTGCGTGTCATCACGCGATGAGGCCACTATAGGCAGCCGGCCGGCGCCAGGGAACCAAGCAAAAGTGCATTGCTTATCCGGCGCGCGCTGCATTGCATATCAGGCCGGCGCCAGCCGCTGCGACACCAGCTGCCCGGCGTAATAACGCGCCTGCATCTGCTGCGCCATGGCCAGCATGTTGTCGCACACGATTTCCTCCACCCCCAGCGCGAAGCCCTGCGCCACCAGCTGCGGCATCAGCGCCAGCAGCTGGTCGCGCACCTGCGGATACATCACGGCGCGGCGCATGAAGCGCGGCGACAGGCAGACAAAATCCGGCTCCAGCCGCCACAGCCGCGACAAGTCGTGCTCGCTGTCGCCAAAGCCGCCCAGCCCCACCAGATGGCCTTGCTCGCGGTAGCGGCGCACCAGCGCCACCCCCAGCTCGGAGGTGGGCTGGTTGATGAACAGCAGGAACATCACCTGCTGGCTGGCCAGCCCCAGCTGCGCCAGCAGTGCCGTGGTGAAGTCGATGATGCGGTCGCTGAAGGCGTGGCAGATGCGCGGATCGAGATCGATGCGCAGCGGCAGTGCGACATCGTTGCACCCCAGGTGATTGAGCAGGTGCAGCACGCGGATCAGCTTCAGCAGCGACACGGTCTTGCTTTCGCCGTAGTTCAGCGCGAACAGCCAGTTGGCCGGCAGGTTCTGGCCGAAGCGGCCGTGAATGCGCAGCCGCGCCGCGTAGTGCGCCCGCTGCGGGGCCGCGTCGTAGAAGCTGGCCACCGGGAAGAACTCGCTGGTCAGCCACCAGCCGTCAAAGCAGGCAAACACCTCGCGCTCGTTCCAGTGCAATTGCGCGGGATACGGCAAGGCGGCCAGCAGTTGCTGACAACCGCTTAATTGTTGCGGGTTAAATCCCGCCGGAAAACCCTTCGACTGCTTGAAGCGTTTCATGGCCAATATTCATTAGTAATAGCAGAGCGCACTTTACCCGCCAATTCGCTGCCGCTTTATAGATAAAACCGATATCGCCATCTGCTTTATTCACAACACCATCCGTCATTTAATTACCGACTTAGCGCCGCTAACAAAACCTCGCAGAGCACCTGAACCAAGGCGCGCCGACGCAGACAGTACAATTAGTACGGCAAGGAGGCGCAACGCAGGATCAGGGGTTTTGTTAGTGGCTCTTATTCATTTAACCGATAAATACCGCAGCCTGTGCTGAATATAAGGTGCGGCTTTTGTTATTTCCCCGTCCGCCGGTTTCTCTTTTTAATGGTGTCATTGCAAACGATACACCACTGGAGATTGCCATGACCCGCCCTGCCCTCGTTTCCCTGTTTGTGTCGCTGGCCTTTGTTGCCGGCACCGCCGTTGCCGATGACGGCGTCACCATCGCGTTCCAGACCGGCGTCGACCCGTCCAAGGTGGCGCAAGCCGACGGCGACTACGAAAAAGCCACCGGCAAGAAGATCAACTGGCGCAAGTTCGAGAGCGGCGCCGAGGTGATCGCCGCGGTCGCCTCCGGCGACGTGCCGATCGGCAATATCGGCTCCAGCCCGCTGGCCGCCGCCGCCAGCCGCGGCCTGCCGATCCAGACCTTTCTGGTCACCGGCGTGATCGGCGAATCCGAGGCGCTGGTGGTGCGCAACGGCAGCGGCATCAGCAAGCCGGCCGATCTGGTCGGCAAGAAGATCGCGGTACCGTACGTATCCACCACCCACTACAGCCTGCTGGCGGCACTCAAGCACTGGAAAGTGGATGCCGGCAAGGTCACCATCCTCAACCTGCGCCCCAGAGAAATCGCCGCCGCCTGGCAGCGTGGCGACATCGACGGCGCCTATGTGTGGGAGCCGGCACTGGGCAAGGTACGCGCCAGCGGCAAGGTGCTGACCAGCTCGGCCGAAGTCGGCAAATGGGGCGCGCCGACCTACGATCTGTGGATCGTGCGCCAGGACTTCGCCGCCAGGAATCCGGATTTCCTCAAGCAGTTCGTGAGCGTCACCGGCAAGGTGTTCGAGCGCTACAACAAGGACCCGAAAGGCTTCGCCAGCAATGCGGCCAACGTGGCGAAGATCGCCCGCCTCACCGGCAGCAAGCCGGAGGAAGTCACCGCGCTGCTGCCGGGCAATATCTACCCGTCGCTGGCCGAGCAGAGCAAGCTGCTGCAACAGCCGCTGGTGAAGGCGGTCGGCGATACCGCCGCCTTCCTCAAATCGCAGGGCAAGGTCGACAGCCTGCAGCCGAGCTACACGCCCTACGTCACCAACCAGTTCATCAACGCCGCGCTGCGCTAGACGGAGCCGACCATGAGCCTGCTACAAGTCGACAAGCTCGGTGTCACCTACCCCGGCCAGTCGCAGCCGGCACTGCATCAGGTGTCGCTGAGCCTCGCGCGTGACGAACTGCTGGTGGCGCTGGGGCCGTCCGGTTGCGGCAAGAGCACGCTGCTGGGGGTGCTGGCCGGTTTCATCGCGCCCAGCCAGGGCCGGGTGCTGTTTGCCGGCCAGCCGGTGACGGCACCGGGGGTGGAGCGCGCGGTGGTGTTCCAGCACGACGCGCTGCTGCCGTGGCTGAACGTGCACGACAACGTCGCCTTCGGCCTCAGGCTGCAGGGTGCGGACGCGGCGGCGCGCGAGCGCATCGTCGCCGACACCCTGCGCCTGGTCGGGCTGGCCGATGTCGCCTCCAAGCGCACCTGGCAGCTGTCCGGCGGCATGCGCCAGCGCGTCGGCATCGCCCGCGCGCTGGCCAGCCGCTCGCAGGTGCTGCTGCTGGACGAGCCGTTCGGCGCGCTGGACGCGTTCACCCGCGAGCAGATGCAGCAGTTGCTGCTGCGTGTGTGGCAGCAGTCGCAGCGCGGCGTGTTCCTGATCACCCACGACATCGAGGAGGCGTTGTTCCTCGCCACCGAGCTGGTGCTGATGTCGCCGGGGCCGGGGCGCATCGTGCAGCGCTTGCGGCCAACCTTTAACCAGCGCTACCGCGCCGGCGAGGACGTGCGCGCGATCAAGTCCGATCCGGCGTTCATCGCACTGCGCGAATCGCTGCTGCACAGCCTGTTCCGGCAAGGTCACGAGGAGGCCGCCTGATGCCCACCACCCCACCCGCCCTGATCGCGGTGCCCGACACCCTCGACTTCGGCAATCCGCCTGCCCCGTCCGCGCCGGCCGGCCGCCGCTGGCAGCCGCAAGCGGCGCACTGGGCCGCGCTCAGCATCGCCAGCCTGCTGCTGTTGTGGTGGGCGCTCACCGCCAGCGGGCTGATTGCGCCGCTGTTCCTGCCACCGCCGCAAGCGGTGCTGGCCAGGTTCGGCGAGCTGCTGGCCGGCGGCTACATGGACGCCACCCTGCCGCAGCACCTGCTGGCCAGCCTGCAACGCATGCTGCTGGCGCTGCTGGCGGCGGTCGTCGTCGGCATCCCGCTGGGCATCGTCATCGGCGTGTTTCCGCTGGCGCGACACCTGCTCGATCCGGTGATCGAGTTCTACCGCCCGCTGCCGCCGCTGGCCTACCTGCCGCTGATCGTGATCTGGTTCGGCATCGGCGAATTGTCCAAGGTGCTGCTGATCTTTCTCGCCATCCTGGCGCCGGTGCTGATCGCCACCGCCCACGGCGTGACCAGCGTCAGCCAGCTGCGGCGACAGGCGGCGCTGTCGCTGGGCGCCAGCCGCTGGCAGCTGCTGCGCCACGTGATCCTGCCCGGCGCGCTGCCGGAGATCATCACCGGCGTGCGCATCGGCCTCGGCGCCGGCTGGTCGACCCTGGTGGCGGCAGAGCTGATCGCCGCCACCCGCGGGCTGGGTTTCATGATCCAGTCCGCCGCGCAGTTCCTGGTCACCGACGTGGTGGTGCTCGGCATCATCGTCATCGCGCTGGTCGCCTTCGCGCTGGAGCTGGGCCTGCGCCAGCTGCAGCAGCGCCTTACCCCGTGGCACGGCCAACATCATTGAAAGGATTACCGTCATGAGTCTGCACTTCACCCGCCTCAGCCCGGCACTGGGCGCCATCGTCAGCGGCATCGACCTCGCGCAGCCGCTGGACAGCGCACGGCAACAGGCGCTCAGCGCCGCGCTGCTGCAACACCAGGTGCTGTTTTTCCGGAATCAGGATCTCAGCCCGCAGCAGCAGCGCGATTTCGCCGCCTGGTTCGGCGATCTGCACATCCACCCGCTGTACCCGAAGATCGCGGACACGCCGCAGATCATGGTGCTGGACACCGCGCTGAACGACCTGCGCGACAACGCCATCTGGCACACCGACGTCACCTTCATCGACACCCCGCCGCTGGGCTCGGTGCTGGTGGCACGGCAGCTGCCGGAATACGGCGGTGACACGCTGTGGGCCAGCGGCACCGCCGCCTACGCCGCACTGTCGCCGCGCCTGCAGCAGCTACTGGACGGGCTGACCGCGACGCACGACTTCACCAAGTCGTTCCCGCTGGAGCGCTTCGGCCACACGCCGGAGGCGCTGGCCAATTACGAGGCCACCCGCCGCAGCACGCCGCCGGTCAACCATCCGGTGATCCGCACCCACCCGGTCAGTGGCGACAAGGCGCTGTTCGTCAGCGACGGTTTCACCACCCGCATCAACGAGCTGCCACCGGCGGAGAGCGACGCGCTGCTGGCGTTTCTGTTTGCCCACTTTGCCAAGCCGGAGTTCAGCGTGCGCTGGCGCTGGCAGCCGGGTGACATCGCGTTCTGGGACAACCGCGTCACCCAGCACTACGCGGTGGACGACTACCGCCCGGCGCACCGCATCATGCACCGCGCCACCATTCTGGGCGACAAGCCGTTCTGAACGGCCACGCAGCACAACACAGGCCGGCTGCGGGCGCGGCCTGTGTTGCGTTGTCACCGCCACAACGTTGGCCGCAACGGGTCCGCCCCGGCATCGGCCGCCAGCGCTGATTAGCTTGTGAATTTTGCTTGGTTCACCGCCGCCGGCCGCCCCCGGACAATGACAGTCACATTCAACTCCGGGGTGCTCCCATGAAACTGAAACCACTTGCCGGCGCGCTGCTGTTTGCCAGCCTGCTGAGCCAAACGGCCATGGCCGATGTCAGCCTGCTCAACGTGTCCTACGACCCGACGCGCGAGCTGTACCAGGAGTTCAACGCCGCCTTCGCCAAGCACTGGCAGGCGCAAACCGGCGAAACCGTCAGCGTCAAGCAGTCGCACGGCGGCTCCGGCAAGCAGGCGCGCTCGGTGATCGACGGGCTGGAGGCGGACGTGGTGACGCTGGCGCTGTCCAACGACATCGACGAACTGCACCAGAACGGCGCACTGGTGCCGGCCAACTGGCAAAGCCGCCTGCCACACAACAGCACGCCGTACACCTCCACCATCGTGCTGCTGGTGCGCAAGGGCAACCCGAAAGCCATCCGCGACTGGAACGACCTGGCCCGCCCCGGGGTGGAGGTCATCGCCCCCAATCCGAAAACCGGCGGCGGCGCACGCTGGAACTACCTGGCGGCGTGGGGCTACGCGCTGCAACAGCCCGGCGGCAACGATGCCAGTGCCCGCGCACTGGTGCAGAAGATCTACCGCAACGTGAAGGTGCTGGATTCCGGCGCCCGCGGCTCGCTGGTCACCTTCTCGCAGCGCGGCATCGGCGACGTGCTGATCTCGTGGGAAAACGAGGCCTTCCTCGCCAGCAAGGAGCTGGGGCCGGACAAGTTCGACATCGTGGTGCCGTCGGTGTCGATCCTGGCCGAGCCGCCGGTGAGCGTGGTGGACAAGGTGGTCGACAAGCGCGGCACGCGCAAGGTGGCGGAGGCCTACCTGCGCTACCTGTACAGCCCGCTGGGGCAGGAGCTGGCGGCGCAGAACTACTACCGCCCGCGCGACGCCAAGGTGGCCGCCAAGTACGCCGCCCAGTTCAGCAAGGTGAAGCTGTTCACCATCGACCGGGTGTTCGGCGGCTGGGCCCGCGCGCAGAAAACCCACTTTGACGATGGCGCGATCTTCGACCAGATCATCAGCCGTTGAGGTTGCCGCGCCGGAGCAGGCACCGTTCCCGGCCCGGCGCGTGCCCCATTACACCGGCAACATCGCGGCCCAGCGCTGCTGCCTGGCTTGCCGCCACGCTGCAGCGCGAGCGGGCCTCCCGGCGCAGCGAAGCTGCCGTGTCTCGCACCAAGGTTGGCCGCAACCCGGCGGGCCGCGCGCGGCAGCTGCCATGGCGGGCCTGCCCACGGTAACACCACTGCCGGCGCTGACCGTCCTAGCTACGCTGCAACGGCAGCTGCCGGGCCAGATAGTCGACCAGGCACGCCACCCGCGGTGCCAGCTGCCCCTGCTTGTAGAACACCGCCCAGACCTGCTGCCGCCACGGTAGCACCTCGGCCGCCAGCACCGACTGCAGCCGGCCGGCACGCAGGTCGTCGCCGACCAGAAAATCGGCGAGACAGGCAATGCCGGCGCCGGCCAGCGCCAGATGGCGCAGCGTCTCGCCGCTGCTGGCGCTCAGCGCCGGTTCGACCGGCCAGCCGTGCTGCCCCGCCTGTGCCAGCGGCCACACATTCAGCGCCGCCGGACTGCTGAAACCGAGCAGGCGGTGCTGCGCCAGCGCCGCGGCCTGTGCCGGCTGGCCGCAGCGCTGCAGGTAGTCCGGCGCCGCCACCAGCCGCAACGGGCTGCTGCCGAGCAGGCGCGCGTTGAGGGTGGAATCCGCCAGCGCACCGACGCGGATGGCGACATCGGCCCCCTCCTCGATCAGGTCGACAATCGCTTCCGCCCCGGTCAGCTCCAGCCGGATCTGCGGGTAGGCGGCCAGGAAACCGGGCACCAGCGGCGCCAGCAGGTGGTTCAACACCGGGCTGGCGGCATTGACGCGCACCACGCCCGCCGGTACGGCGGCACTGGCCTGCAGCCGGGCCTCGGTGTCACCCAGGCGCGCCAGGATGTCGCGGGCGCGCTCCAGCAGCCAGCGCCCTTCTTCGGTCAGCTCCAGCCGGCGCGTGGTGCGCGTGATCAGGCGCACCCCCAGCTGTGCCTCCAGCCGCGACAAGGTGCGGCTGATGCCGGACGGCGTCTGCTGCAACCGGGCCGCGGCGGCGGAAAAGGAGCCGCCATCTATGATGGCGACAAAGGCAATCAGCGCATCGGTGGCAATCATTATTGACTCCTAGTCAAAAGTATTTGGCAGTAGAGACGGTTTTTCCGTGGCTGGCAAGCGGAGACAATCGCCGCACACCCACCAACCGGAGCACATCATGCCTCTTGCCCTGTGGGCGCTGACGCTCAGCGCCTTTGCCATCGGCACCACCGAATTTGTCATTGTCGGGCTGATCCCGACCATTGCCGCCAACCTGCAGGTATCGCTGCCTTCTGCCGGCCTGCTGGTCAGCCTGTACGCGCTGGGGGTGGCCATCGGCGCACCGGTGCTCACCGCGCTGAGCAGCCGCCTGCCGCGCAAGCCACTGCTGCTGGGACTGATGGCGCTGTTTACCATCGGCAACCTGGTGGCGTGGCAGGCGCCGGGCTACCAGGCGCTGATGGCCGCCCGCGTGCTGACCGGTCTGGCGCACGGCGTGTTCTTCTCCATCGGCGCCACCATCGCCACCAGCCTGGTGGCCAAGGACAAGGCGGCCAGCGCGATTGCACTGATGTTCTCCGGCCTGACCGTGGCACTGGTCAGCGGCGTGCCGCTGGGTACCTGGATCGGCCAGCACTTTGGCTGGCAGAGCACCTTTCTGGCGGTGTCGCTGCTGGGGGTGATCGCCTTTGTCGGCAGCCTGCTGCTGATCCCGCGCAACATCACCACCCCGGCGGCCGGCGGCCTGCTCGCCCAGCTGGCGGTGCTGGGCCGGCCACGGCTGCTGCTGGTGTACGCGATGACGGCGCTGGGCTATGGCGGCTCCTTCATCGCCTTTACCTACCTCGCACCGATCCTGCAGCAGGTCAGCGGCTACGCGCCGTCCAGTGTCGGACTGGTCATGCTGGTGTACGGCGTGTCGGTGGCATTCGGCAATATCTGGGGCGGCCGGCTGGCCGACCGGCACGGGCCGGTGCGCGCGCTGCAGGTCATCTTCCTGCTGCTGGCGCTGGTGCTGCTGGTGCTGACCTTTACCGCCAGCTCGCCGTGGCTGGTGCTGCTGACGGTGCTGGCCTGGGGTGCGGTGGCGTTCGGCAATGTCGCCGGCCTGCAGGTGTACGTGGTGCAGCAGGCGGAGCGCGAAACGCCGCATGCGGTGGACGTGGCCTCCGGGCTCAACATCGCCGCCTTCAATGTCGGCATCGCCGGCGGCGCCTGGGGCGGCGGCCTGATCGTGAGCAAGCTGGGCTTGCTGGCCACGCCGTGGATCGGCGCGCTGGTGGTGCTGGGCGCGGTGGGGCTGACCAGCTGGTCCGGACACCTGGATCGCCGCGCCGGCATCGGGCCGCGGCCGCTGGCGTCGTCACTGCGCGGGCACTGAACCCGGCGACGGCACGGCAAGGTTGGCCGCAATGCCAACACCGCCCCGGCCGCTACGGCGGGGGCGGTGTGCCCAGCGCAAATTCGGTACGACGGTGCGGCCGGCTCAGGCAAAGCCGAAGTCGCGCAGCGCCTCCAGGTCCTTCAGCACGATATCGCGGCCGCGCACCTCGATCAGGCCCTCGTCCGCCAGCTGGTGCAGCACGCGGGAGAAGGTTTCCGGCGTCAGGTTCAGCCGGGACGCGATCAGGTTCTTGTTGACCGGCAGGTGCACCACCGAGCCGCTGCTGGCGTCGTCTTCCACCTGCAGCAGGTAGCCGACCACGCGTTGCACCGCGCTCTCCACCGAGTAGCGTTCCACGTCGCGCACCAGGCTGTGCAGGCGCAACGACAGCCCGGCCAGCATGCGCTGGGCAAAGGCCGGATCCTGCGCGATGGCGCCGAAGATCACCTCGGCGCTGACATGCAGCAGCAGGCCGTCCTCGACAAACTGCGCCATCACCGGACACGGCCGGCGCAGGAACATCACCGCCTCGGCAAAGCTCTGGCTCGGGTGCAGGATTTCCATCACCTTCTCGGTGCCGTTCTGCGCGGTCAACGCCAGCTTGACCTTGCCGTACACCACCAGATACATGCCGTCACAGGGATCGCCCTTCTGGAAGATCACCTGCCCCTTCTGGCCGCGCACCTCGCGGGTGCCGGGCACCAGCGCCTCGCGCTGCGCCTCGGACAGCTGCTGGAACAGTGGCTGATGCTGCAAAAAGGTCCGAATATCAATCTGGTTCATTGCTGTTTTCCTGCGGATGTCGCACCCGCGCGTAGGGGGATGCTGCAAGGCTACGCGCGGCCGGTGCGCGCCACCATGCGCCAAAAGGCGGTGGCACCCTAGCCGAAAGAGCTAGTCGTGCCCCGCCGCCTGCGGCCAACCCTGGCCGGGATGGTCAGCCGTTCGTGGCCGGTGTGGTCGCTGAATCAGGCCTGGCCGGCGCTAATGGCTGGTGCCTTCCGACCGCGTCACCTTGTTGTACACGTTGTACTTGCCGATCGGCTTCATCATCGGCAATGCCGCCACCTCCCGGAACGTCGCCGCATCGACCACCACCAGCTCGCCCGGCGTTTCCATGATGCTGACCAGCGCGTAGCGGCCGTCGCGGGTGAATTCGACGTGGGCATTGGTCTTGCCCGGCCGCAGCGTCAGCTGGCGCACTACCTGCAGCGTGCGCTTGTCGATGATGGACAGCGTGTCGCGGCGTGGCGACATCATCGCGTCCACCCAGGCGTAGGGTGTGTTTTCGTGGCTGCGCAGGAAAAAACCCGGCCCCGGCGTGGCGATGTTGGCCGCCACCTGCCAGCGGTCCATGTCGATCACCGTCACACGGCCGCCCTTCAGGTTCGGCGTCGCCATGTAGTGATGGCCGTCCTGCTCGAAGGTGATGCCGGAGCCCAGGTGCGGCATGCCATCCAGCGGCAGCGTCGCCACCTTGCTGCGCGCGTCGAGGTTGATCACCTGCGCCTGGCCGTCGCGCGAGGCCGCCATCACGTGGCGATAGCCGCTATCGAAAAAGAAGTCGTCCAGCACCATGGACAGCGGCGTCACCCGCGGATTCAGAAAACCGGACACGGCCAGCCCCTCGCCCATCTGGTAGTCGTGCACCAGGCCGGGATAAATCTTGTCGGCCTGCGGGTTGTA
This sequence comes from Vogesella indigofera, assembly GCF_003633895.1. Lineage (GTDB taxonomy): Bacteria > Pseudomonadota > Gammaproteobacteria > Burkholderiales > Chromobacteriaceae > Vogesella > Vogesella indigofera. Next base: position 175,158 of record NZ_RBID01000011.1, on the reverse strand, counting down.
GGAGATTTCCCACAGCTCGGCGGCGTCCTTCAGCGCCACCACGAAGCTCTGCCGCGGCGCGGCGTCGTACACCGCCGACACCCGCGACGCCTTGCCGGCGCGGTCTTTTACCTCGATGGTCTTCACCGGCTTCAGGCCGTTGGCGTCGAGCAGCACCAGCGTCTCCGGCAGGGTGTTGCCGGCTAGCACCCAGCGCCCGTCGCCGGACACCGCCACGTTGCGAGTGTTCAGCCCGACGCGGATCTCGGCCACCGTCTGCAGCGTGTACAGGTCGTACTGCGTCACCCAACCGTCGCGGCTGGCAAAGTAGACAAAACGGCCGTCGGGCGAGAACTTCGGCCCGCCGTGCAGCGCGAAGCGGCTCTTGAAGCGGGTCAGCGGCGTGAAACGGTCGCCGTCCAGTACCGTGACATGGTGATCGCCGGCCTCCACCACCACGAACAGGTTGTGCGGATCAACGTTGGCCGCAAAGCCTGGCCGCGGCGGCAGCTTGGCCGGATCGAGATATTGAATGCGCGACGCGGCGGTGTCCGCCTCGCGCCACACCGGTGGCGCCGCCGGCGGGGTGGCCAGCCAGGCGGCCAGCTCGCCGATGTCGGCGTCGGACAGCGTGCCGGCAAAACCGGCCATCTGCGTGGCGGCGCGGCCGTCGCGGATCACCGCCAGCACCTCGGCCGGTTTGATGCGTTCCAGGCTCTGCGGCAGCAAAGCCGGTGCCATCGCACCCATGCGTTGCGCGCCGTGGCAGCTGAGACAGTGCTGCTGGTAGAGATCGGCGGGATTGGCGGCAGTGGCCGCCAGCGGCAGGCTGGCACTGGCGGCCAGTAACAGGCAGGCGAGTTTCATCGGCTGCCCTCCGCCTGCGGCACGATGCGCTGCCACGCCGTCAGCTGCGGCAGCGGATAGGCACCGTCCGCCACGCCGATCTCGGCGTCGCTGAGATAGCAGGCCGGATCGGAGGCCCAGAAGTCGTCGCTCAACTCCCACGCCCGCACCCGGGTATTGCCGTTGCAGATCGCCAGATGGGCACAGGCGGCGCAGCGGCCGTGCACCGGCCGCGGCCGCTGCTTGAGGCCGGCCATCAGCGGATGCGACACGTCCGGCCAGATCGCGGAAAACGGCCGCTCGCGCACATTGCCCAGCGTCACCTTCCACCACATGGTGTCCGGGTGCACATTGCCGAGGTTGTCGATATTGGCGACGTTGACGCCGCTGGCGTTGCCGCCCCACTGCGTCAGGCGCTGGCGCAAGGCGTCCAGCTGCTCGGGGTAGTGCCGCGCCGCCCACTGCAGCAGGTAGACGCCGTCGGCGTCGTTGTTGCCGGTGACGAATTCCTTCGCCGTGCCGGCCCGCAGGTGGGCGAGACAGGACTCGATCAGCAGCTCCATCGCCCAGCGCGTGCGCGCGTGGCGGGCGTCGCTGTCGCGGTGCTTGTTGCCGCGTCCGGCGTAGTTGAGGTGCGAGAAGTAGAACTTGTCGATGCCTTCGTCGCTCACCAGCTGCAGCAGCGCCGGCAGGTCGTGGGCGTTGTCCTCGGTCATGGTGTAGCGCACGCCGACCTTCATGCCGGCGTCGCGCGCCAGGCGGATGCCGTTCAGCGCCAGCGCGAAGCCGCCGTCGAGACGGCGGAACTTGTCGTGGGTGGCGCCGATGCCGTCGAGGCTGACGCCGACATAGTCGAAACCGACCTCGGCGATGCGGCCAACGTTGGCCGCATTGATCAGCGTGCCGTTGCTGGACAGGCCGACGTAGAAGCCCATTTCCTTGGCGCGGCGGCCGATGTCGTAGATGTCCGGGCGCAGCAGCGGCTCGCCGCCGGACAGGATCAGCACCGGCACGCCGAAGGCCTTCAGGTCGTCCATCACCGTGAACACCTCGGCGGTGCTCAGTTCACCGGCGAAGTCCTTGTCGGCGGAGATGGAGTAGCAGTGCTGGCAGGTCAGGTTGCAGCGGCGGATCAGGTTCCAGATCAGCACCGGGCCGCCAGGCTGGCGCGGCGGTGCGACGGGAGCGGGTTGCAGCAGGCTTTGCAGGTAGTGGGTGAGACGCAGCATGACAGCCTCCGGCAATGACGATGGCGTCATCGTCGGACTTGTCCCGCCCGCGCTCCTTGACCGCAGTCAAGGCTTGCCGGTCCGGCCGGCCATACCGCTCAGTGCCAGTGTAGCGGGTGCTCGTTCAGCCACTGTTTCAGGTAGTGGCCGCCGCGCGCGATGCCGATCACGATGCCGGCGCCGGCCAGCGCCGCCAGCAGCAACAGCGGCAACCACGGCTGCGACATGAACAGCACCAGCACGAAGATGGCGGTGAATAAATAGGCGCCGTTATACCAGCCGCGCTGCTTGCGTAAGGATGTCATGATGCGTCCCTCCGCGACCTGCCCCTGCCGCATGGCGGCGGACAGGCCGTTACCGTTTCGCGCCCTGCGGCGCTTACTTCATTGTAGTGCCTGCCGCGCCACGCGCTGGCGCCCGCCGTTCCCAAGCGGCGCGCCATCGCCTATCATCGCCACCCGTCCCGACATTGCAAAGCCACTCCATGCGTCACCTGATCATCGTTACCATCCTGTGGGCGTTTTCCTTCAGCCTGATCGGCGAATACCTGGCCGGCAAGGTCGACAGCGACTTCGCCGTGCTGCTGCGCGTGCTGATCGCCGCCGCGGTGTTCCTGCCGTTGACCGTCTGGCGCGGGCTACCGGCGCGGCTGGTGGCCGGCTTCTGGCTGGCCGGCGCGCTGCAGTTCGGCGTCACCTACCTGTGTCTGTACCGCAGCTTCAGCGTGCTGACGGTGCCGGAGGTGCTGCTGTTCACGGTGCTGACGCCGATCTACGTCACCCTGCTCGACGACGCACTGGCGCGCCGTTTCAACCGCTGGGCGCTGCTGGCGGCCGCGGTGGCGGTCGGCGGCGGCATCATCATCCGCTTCCAGCCGCTGGAGGGCGAATACCTGACCGGCTTCCTGCTGCTGCAGCTGGCCAACCTCACTTTTGCCGCCGGCCAGGTGCTGTGCCGCCGCCTGTTGCAGCAATATCCGGTGTCGCAGCCGCTGCACCGCTTCTTCGGCCATTTCTTCCTCGGTGCGCTGTTGCTGGCGCTGCCGTCGTACCTGATCTTCGGCAACTCGGCGCGTCTGCCGCACACCGCGATACAGTGGGGGGTGCTGGTGTACATGGGGCTGTTCGCCACCGCGCTGGGCATGTACTGGTGGGTGAAGGGCAGCACCCGCGTCAGCGCCGGCACGCTGGCGATCATGAACGAGCTGCACGTGCCGGCCGGCCTGCTGGTCAACGTGCTGATCTGGAACCGCGACGCCGACCTGCCGCGCCTGGCACTGGGCGGCACGGTGATCCTGGCCTCGCTGTGGATCAACCGCCTGGGCCGGTCGCGCCTGCCGGCCCCGGCCGCCAGCTGAGCGGGCTGCATGAAAACGTTGGCCGCAAGCACTTGGTGCTTGCGGCCAACGTTTTGTCTGGCGGTGCGGTTTACGCTAGCCGGATTCGGGATTCGGACGCTAACGCCGCGCGCTCAGCACGGGCGTGTCGCCGGCGGACTGCGCCGCGCCCTTCATACAGGCGCGGCCAGCGCAGGCTTCAAGCCGCGGCGCGGCATCGCCGTAACGCTCACGCCGGCTGCGGCGCACAACCGCCGTCACCGGGCAAGGAATGATCCTGCGGTAACGGCAGGTACGGCTCGCCGCCCTTCTTCACCTGGTACATCGCATCGTCGGCGTGGCGCAGCAGCGCCTGTGCGGTGTCGCCGTGCTCCGGATACAGCGCGATGCCGATGCTGGGCAGAATGCGCAGACTGTGGCCGTCGATGGTCAGCGGCTGGTCCAGTGCCCCGCGCAGCTTGTCGGCGGTCGGCAGCGCGTGTTCCGGCTGCTGCAGGCTTTCCAGCAGCACCACGAATTCGTCGCCGCCGATGCGCGCCACGGTGTCGGCCTCGCGCACGCACTGCTGCAGCCGCCTGGCCACCGCGTGCAGCAGCTGGTCGCCCACCGCGTGGCCGTGGGTGTCGTTGACCTGCTTGAACTTGTCGAGATCGAGATACAGCAGCGCCAGCCGCCCCTGCTCGCGCCGCGCCCGCGCCAGTGCAGTGTGCAGGCGGTCGAACAGCAGGCCGCGGTTGGGCAGCCCGGTCAGCTCGTCGTACTGCGCCATGTACTGCAGCCGCGCGTGCAGCTGGTGACGCTCGATGGCGGTGGCGATCTGATTGGAGACGAACTGCAGCAGCTCCTTGTCCTTTTCGCCGTAGCGCACGCCACCGCAGTAGCTTTTCAGCACCAGCGCGCCGATGGTGCCCTTGGAGGAATTGAGCGGCACCCCCAGCCAGCACAGCGACTTGCGGCCAACGATCTGGCGCAGGTGCGCCGGAAAATCGGCCAGCGTCTCCGGGGTCAGCAACAGCGGCTGGCCGCTACGGATCACCTCGGCGCAGAGCGTGCCGGCGGCCGGCTTGCGCAGCAGCGGCGTCGGCTCCTGCACATCGGCGTGGTAGGGAAAGCTCAGCTGGTCGCGCGCCGCGTCGTACAGCGCCACCGCGAAATTCTGCGCCGGCAGCAGCTCGCCGATGATGTGGTGTATGCGCCGGAACAGCGCCAGCATGTCCTCCGCCGCGTGCGCCGCCTCGGAGATGGCGTACAGCGCCGCCTGCATCGAGGCCGCCTGCTTCAGTTCGGTCACGTCGCGCGCCACCGCCACGCGCACCTGCTCGCGCTCCGACCAGCGCGCCGACCACATGATGTGCACCACCTGCCCGTCCTTGCGCAGGTAGCGGTTCTCGAAGTGGGGCTTGGGCTGGCCGGCCATGATCTGGTTGGCCGCCTGCAGCGTGCGCGGCCGGTCTTCCGGCAACACCAGCTCGATCATCGGCTTGCCGATCATCTCTTCCGGCGCGTAGCCGAAAATGCGTTCGCAGGCGGCGCTGACGAACACGAAACGGCCCTCGGCGTCGACCACGCAGATGGCGTCGAGCATCAGGTCGATGATATTGCCCAGCGGCGCGCAGGTGTTGGTTTCCATATCGGCAAGCATACCGGCAATTGATATTGGCGGGCAGTGCCTGCAAACCGTTCATGCATCTGTACTGCCGCTAGCTGAAGTGTTGGCGATAGCCGTGACAATTTCCAGTGCCGCCGGCAAAAAAAATGCCCGGCAGCGCAGCGACACGCGGCGTGGCGCGGACTCAGATGCGCAGCCCGCTCTTTTTCAGCATGCGGGTGGAGAACAGTACCTCGTGACCGCGACAGGCGGTACCCAGCAGCTGGCGGATGGCGGCCACCTGCTGCATCACCTCGTCGCGGCTGCTGCCGTGGCACATCGCGAACAGGCTGTACGGCCACTGCGGCAGCCGGCGCAGGCGCCGGTAGCAGTGACTGACATACGGCAGGCCGCCGACCCGCTCGCCCAGCGCGTCGATCTGCGCATCGTCGACATCGAACACCGCCATGCCGTTGGCGGCGTAGCCGATGGCGTAGTGATTGGGCACCGCGCCGATGCGGCGGATGACGCCGTTTTGCAGCATGCGCCCCAGCCGCAGGCAGACCTCGTCTTCCGTCATCGCCAGCGCTTCACCCAATTGCCGGTACGGCTGCGGCAGTAGCGGCAGCCCGCCCTGGCTGGCGCGGATCAGCTGCCGGTCGCGCTCGTCCAGCTCTACCTCGTGATTGCCCTGCGTGCTATCCGGCAGCGTGCCGACCGGTGCCTGGCCGCCGACGGTAAACCGCATGCCGACGTAGTACTCGCGCAGCTTGGGGAAGTCGTATACGCGCAGGTCGGTGGCGGTCTCGATGTCGATGATGGCGTCGGCGATGCCGCCGGGGGTGGCGGTGGCCAGTACGAACCACATGTTGAAGTGGTGCTCGCGGCGGTAGTTGTGCGCCACCGCCGGCAGCGCGCCCACCTGCGCCGCCACCGCGTCGAAGCGCGCTTCCGGCACCGCCAGCGCCGCCAGCACGAAGGCACCGCCCATGCGCTCGATCTGGTACATCGGGCCGAAACGGGTCAGCACCCGCCCGGCCAGCAGCCGCTGCAGCCGTTTCAGCAGTACCGCCTCGCCCAGGCCGATGCTGTCGGCGACGGCGGCATACGGGCGCGGCAGCAGCGGGAAGCCGCCCTGCAGCGTGTCGATGATCAGGCTGTCCAGCGCGTCCAGCGTCGCATCCGGCACGTCGGCCGCGTGCGAGGTGTCGGCGGCGGGCGCGGCCAGGGGCAGTGGTGCGTTCATGGCAGGACTCCGGTCAGTAACGGGCGCCGCGCTGGGTGTAGCGGCGGGTGGAAATCAGCACCGCCTGCGGCAGCGCGGCCAGGCCGTGGCTTGCGGCCAACCTTTGCGCGGCGGCGTGGGCGCTGGCGGCATCGCGGGCGTGGATCATGCAGAACAGGTTGTACGGCCAGTGCGCGCCCTGCGGCGGCCGCGCGTAGCACAGCGTCACCGCCGGGTCGGTGGCCAGCGCCGTACCGATGGCGTCGCGCGCCGCCGCCGGCACCTGCCACACGCACATCGCGTTGGCGCGAAAGCCCAGCTCGTGGTGGCGCAGCACCATGCCGAAGCGGCGGATGACGCCGCTGGCGACCCAGCATTGCAGCCGCTGCAACACCTCGTCCTCGGGGAGGCCGCAGGCGTCGGCCAGCAGTGCGAACGGGCGAGGCTGCAGCGCGATGCCCTCGTTCAGCGCCGCGATCAGGCGCCGGTCGCCGTCGTCCAGCAGCGGCGCGGACGGGGTCAGGGTTGGCCGCCGTGACGGGCCGTCAGCACCGAGGGCAAAACCGAGGTCAATGTGGTATTCGTGCTGCAACGGCAGGTCCAGCGGCGGGTAGCCGGTGCGGCTGGCGATCTGCGCCAGCGCGGCGTCGATGCCGGCGCGATCCGGCGCGGTGAGAACGAACCACAGGTTGTAGTGGTGCTCGCGCGCGTAGTTGTGGTTGACCTGCGGCAGCGCGCTGATCTGCGCGGCGATGGCGTCGCGCTGCGCCGGTGGCACCGCCAGCGCCGCCAGCGTGCTGACGCCGACGGTATTGGGGGCGAACACCGCGCCGAGGCGGCCAAGCAGGCCGTCGGCGCGCGCCTGTGCCAGCGCCGCCAGCAAGGCGTGCTCACTGATGCCCGCCTGCTCTGCCAGCAGGCGGAATGGCTGCGGCTGCAACGGAAAGTCGCGCTGGTAGCGGTCCAGCAGCGCCAGCAGCGGCGCGGGGAGCACGCCAGGTTCTCGCGGCGCGCCCATCACATGCCCATCCGACCGGCGCGCCAGCTGAAGAAGATGCCGGAAGGGTTGGCCGCCGGCAGTTCGCGCCGCGTCTGGAAGGTGGCGGTGTCGATCACCACCAGCTTGTCGTCGTCGCGGCTGGACAGCCACACCGCGTCGCCACGGGCGGTGAATTCCATGTGCAGGATGGCGCGGCCCGGTTTCAGCGTCCGGATCACCTGCATCGTCGGCACGTCGATCACCTGCACCGTGTCGTTGTGCGGAAAGGCAAAGTTCACCCACACCCGGCGCCCGGATGGCTCCGCCATCACGAACACCGGCTGGCCGTATACCGGCACCCGCGCGACTTCCTGCCAGCTGCGGTTGTCCGCCACCAGTACCTCGTGAAGGCCGATCGCCGGCAGGAAGGCGTAGTCGCCGGCGATGCTCCAGCCGCGCAGGTGCGGCATCTTGTACACCGGCTGCTTGTCCCGGCCCTGGCCATAGCCGGGCAGGATGCGGCGCACCCCGGCCTGCGGCTGCCAGTTGTCCAGCAGGGCCAGGCCGTCGTCGCCGTACAGGCCGGCGATGTAGTAGCGGCCGTCGCTGCTGGCGAGGCCGTCGTAGGGATTGCGGCCAACGTTGCGGTATTTGGTGACTTGCGACGCGCGCGGCGTGGCGGCGTCCAGCACCCAGATCTCGCCGGCCTCGAACAGGCTGAAGGCGAAGCGGTTGCCGGGCAGGTCGGCCAGGCCGACCACCTTGGACGGCTGGCCGTTGTCGTCCACGGCCGGGATGTCGGCCAGCAGCGCCAGCGTGTCGGCGTCGAACAGCTTGACCCCGCCCGGGCTGTAGTTCTGCGCCGCCACGATGCGGCCATCGCTGGAGATGGCGCCGCCGATGCTGTTGCCGGCCTGCAGCACCCGCGCCACCAGCTTGCCGGCGAGGATGTCGACCTTGCTGATGCCGCCGTCGCGGCCGAACACGTACACGTAGCGCGCGTCGCGGCTGTACACCAGCGAGGCGTGCGACAGGTCGCCCAGCCCACCGACGCGCGCCAGCATGGTGTTGCTGCTGTTGCTGACCACCTGCACGCTGCCGGCGGCGCGCTCGATCACCACGCCGAGATCGCCACTGCCGCGCAGCGCCGGCGTGGCGCAACCGGCCAGCAGCAGCATGGCAGCCGCCGCTGCGGCCAACCTTGTCATCGCCTTCATGGTGTCACCCCCTGCTGCAATTGCCGGATCAGCCACTGCGCCTCGGCCTCGCTCATGAACGGCCGCCACGGCGGCATCGCGCTGCCGGGACGGCCATCGAGCAAGGTGGCGACCAGGCTGTCGCCGGGCTTGCCGGCCAGCGCGGCGGCGGTCAGCGGGCTGCCGAGGCCGCCGTTGAGGGTCAGCCCGTGACAGGCGCCGCAGTCCTCGCGCAGCAGGTGGCGCAGCTCGGCGACGCGTTGCGGTGCGGGGGAGACGATGCCGCTGTCGGCATAGACGGCTTCGGAGATGAACAAGGCGGCGCAACAGCCCAGCAGCAGGCACTTAGCGGTCAGCGTACGGCAACAGGCAGGCAGTTTCATGGCGGGATTCCGGTCAGGCTTTCACGGCAGCAGGCGGCGCCTGCTGCGATCAAAGTCCGTGCCGCGGCGACCAGCCCGAAGCGGGCCGGCGTGCGGCAAGAAGCGGGACTTACTGTGCCAGCACCCACTTCACCAGCAGCTTGATGTCGGCATCCGGCACCTGCGGGTTGGGCGACATCGGGATCGGGCCGAAGCTGCCGGCGCCGCCCTTCTTCACCTTCTCTTCCAGCTTGGCCTGCATGTTCTGGCCCTTGTACTTGCTGCCGATGTCCTTGAACGCCGGGCCGACCACTTTCTTGTCCATGCCGTGACAGGCGAAACAGTTGTACTTCTTCGCCAGCTCCGGCGAGGCGTTGGCGCTGGTGGCCAGCAGCAGGCCGCCACTGAGCAGCAGTGCGGTAAGCAGGGATGTTTTCATGATGATCTCCGTGGCGGGCCGGATCGCGGCCCGCGCTGAGGGTTAGTAGACGTCGTGCTGGGTGTTGTAGACGTTGAACTTGCCGGTCGGGGTAATCAGGCGCTTGTCCTTGATCACCGCCTTGCAGCTGCGGGTCTTGTCATCGACCACCACGATGGCCGATTCCTTGTTCTTGGCGCTCCACACCGAGAACCACACCTCGTCGCCGCCCTTGTTGTACTCCGGCTGCACCACGCGCTTGGCACCGTCGTCCGCGAGCTTGGCGCAGGCGGCCACGTCGATCACCTGCGGCCCTTTGGCCAGGTTGTTGATGTCGTAGACCGCCACGCTCTGGCTGACCTTGGCATCCGGGTTCAGCGGGGTATCCACCCACAGGTTCTTCGATTTCGGATGGGTCTTGATGAACAGCGAACCGCCACCCTGGCCCTTGAACACGCTGACCGCCTTCCACGCGTACTGCGGATGTTTCACCGGATCGGTACCGATCAGCGTCACGTCCTCGCTGCCCAGGTGCGAGGTACTCCACACCGGACCGTATTTCGGATGCACGAAGTTGGCGCCGCGGCCCGGGTGCGGGATCTTGCCGACATCGACCAGCGCCGCCAGCTTGTCTTCCTTGGTGTCGACCACCGCGATCTTGTTGGAGGCGTTGGCGGCGACCAGGAAGTAGCGCCCGCTGCTGTCGAAGCCGCCGTCGTGCAGGAACTTGGCGGAGTCGATGGTGGTGGTTTTCAGGTTATTGAGGTCGGAGTAATCGACCATCATGATCTTGCCGGTTTCCTTGGCGTTGATCACGAATTCCGGCTTGTAGTGGCTGCCGACGATGGAGGCTACCCGTGGCTCGGGGTGGTACTCGTTGTCCACGGTCATGCCGCGGGTGGACACCACCTTGCGCGGCTTCAGTGTGTCGCCGTCCATGATCACGAACTGCGGCGGCCAGTAGGTGCCGGCCACGGCGATCTTGTCCTCGAAGCCCTTGAACTTGGATGTTTCCACCGAGCGCGCTTCGAGGCCGACCTTGACCTCGGCGACGTTGTCCGGCTTCGGCAGCCACAGGTCGATCAGGTTGAGGCGGGCGTCACGGCCGATCACGTACAGGTAGCGACCGGATTTGGACAACCGCGAGATGTGCACCGCGTAGCCGGTCTTGATGATGTTGATGATCTGCTTGCTGTCGCCGTCGATCAGCGCCACTTCGCCGCTGTCGCGCAGGGTGACGGAGAAGATGTTGTCCAGGTTGTAGCTGTTCATCTTCCTGGTCGGGCGTTTTTCCACCGGCAGGTAGATCTTGCGCGACTTCTCGATGTCGGCCAGCGAGAATTCCGGCGGGGTTGGCGGCTCCTGCTGGATGTAGCGCGCCATCAGGTCCACGTCCTGCTCGCTCATCTCGCCGGAGGTCTGCCAGTTCGGCATCCCGGCCGGGCTGCCATAGGCGATGAACACCTTCAGGTAGTCGGTGCCCTTGCCCAGCGTGATGTCCGGCGTCAACGGCTTGCCGGTGGCACCCTTGCGCAACACGCCGTGACAGCCGGCGCAACGCTCGAAGTAGATCTGCTTGGCGCGCTCGAATTCGACCTTGGTGATCGGCGGCGCCTTGGGGTTGATGTTCTGGTGCATCTCCTGCTGAGACTGGGCCGCCGGACTGCCGGCGGCGTCCGCCAGCGCCAGCGATGCAGCGAACGGCAAGGTTGCCAGTAATACGCCCTGTGCAAGTGCACTTATCCTGAAGCTTTTCATGATGCTCTCCACCACGCTATGAGGGAATTCATGCGCGCATCATCCGCCGGTGGTGACATTGGCATCATTGATTCGTATCAACGGATCGGAATCCGGTGCCAGACGGCGTGAACTTGTCGTCCGCCGCCCTTGCCCGCGGCGGCGCCTTGCCGCAGTGCACAAAAAAAAGGCGCCGTTGCCGCCGCCGCGCCTTGTGGCCGCAGGCCGGCAGCGCCTATGATGTCGGGCTGGTCTCTCTCTCGCTGCCCCCGCTACCGATCATGATCATCCACTCTCGTCACAACTGGTTCGAGCTGCTGTTCGTCTGGCGCGGCTCGGTACTGCCGCGCATCCTGCCCCGGCTGTGCCTGGTGTTCTTCATCTCGCTGCTGTCCGCCTTTGCCACCAACTGGTGGATCAGCCAGCACGCGCAATCGTCGCTGAACATCTACATCTTCACGCTGATGGGGGTGTCGCTGGCGATCTTCCTCAGCTTCCGCAATTCGGTCAGCTACGAACGCTTCTGGGAAGCGCGCAAGCTGTGGGGCACGCTGCTGATCGTGGCGCGCACCCTGGCTGGCAAGCTGCTGGCGGTTGCCGACGCGCGGCCGGAGTCGCGACAGATGCTGCACGGCATCTGCGCCTTTGCCTATGCGCTGAAAGGCCAGCTGCGCCAGGACGACGTCGCCGCCCACCTGCAGCGGCTGCTGCCGGCGGCGGAATGGCAGGCGATCGCCGACGCGCCCGGCAAGCCGGGGCTGATCCTGCTCTACCTGCACCGCCTCAATGCCAGCCTGCGCCACAGCGGCAGCATCGACCAGTGGCAGTGGCAGAGCGTCGACCGCAATCTGGACGCGCTGTCCGACGTGGTCGGCGGCTGTGAACGCATCCGCAATACGCCGATCCCGTTCACCTACCGTGTGCTGCTCAACCGCACCGTCACCATCTACTGCATGCTGCTGCCGATCGGGCTGACCACCAGCATCGGCTGGCTGACGCCGTTGATCGCGGTGTTCATCGCCTACACCTATATGGCACTGGACGTGCTGGGCGAGGAACTGGAAGAGCCGTTCGGCAAGGAAGGCAACGACCTGCCGCTGACCGCGCTGTGTTACGGCATCGAGTCCGCGGTATGCGACATGCTGCGCCAGCCGGTGCCGGTGCCGGCACCGCAGCCGGACGGTGTCTACCTGTACTGAGCCGCGCCCCGGCGCATCAACAAAAAAGGTTGGCCGCAACATTGCGGCCAACCTTTTTTGCTGGGCAAGCGCATGTCAGAGCGTGTTCATGATCTCGGTGCTCACGCGAGACAAGGCGAAAATGGCTGAGGAAGCGGCATTTATCCAGACATGAACAAGCATTCCGAAGACGCTTTCAACGCCGTATCGCGCCATTGCGATCAAGTCACAGCAGATCGTGAACAGGCTCTCAGGCGGTCAGGCTGGCGTACAGGCTGGTCAATACCTGCGGCAGGCGCCGTGCGTCGTGCACCACGCTGTAGCCGCGGCGGCCGAACAGGTGCGGCAGGTACTCGCCGGCCTCCTTGTCCACCGTGACGCAGAACGGGATCAGCCCTGCCCGCTTCGCCTCCAGCACCGCCTGGCGGGTGTCTTCCACGCCGTAGCGGCCTTCGTAGTGGTCGAGGTCGTTGGGCTTGCCGTCGGACACGATCAGCAGCAGGCGGCGCTGCGCCGGCTGCTCCAGCAGGATGCGGGTGGACTGGCGGATCGCCGCGCCCATGCGCGTGTAGTAGCCGGGGCGCAGCGCCAGGATGCGGCCGCGGGTGGTGTCGTCGTAGCGCTCGGCAAAATCCTTCAGCAGCAGGTAGCGCACCTCGTCGCGACGGATCGAAGAAAAGCCATACAGGCCGAAGGCATCGCCGCAGGCGGACAGCGCCTCGGCGAACAGCAGCAGGCTGTCGCGGATCACGCCGATCACCTGCCCGGCTTCGCCGAGCCAGCTTTCGGTGGACAGCGACAGGTCGGCCAGCAGCAGGCAGGCCATGTTGCGCCCGCCCGGCGGCCACGCCTGGTACAACGCCGGCTCGGCCACCGCCACGCCGCTGCGTTTCTCGGCGAGGAAGCGGATCAGGCGGTCGAGGTCGATGTCCGGGCCGCTGGCCTCGCCGCTCTTGCGGGTGCGCTCCGGCGACAGTGCCTGGAACTGGCGGCGCAGGCGCCGGGCCAGCGGTTGCAGCTTGTCCGGCAGCGGCGCCGGGGTGGCATCGCGCGGCAGCATCGGCTTCAGGCAGCAGTGCTCGGCCACCAGCCGTTGCCGCTTGTAGTCCCATTCCGGCAGCAGGATGCCGCTGCCCAGCGGCGTGTCGTCGTAGGCGGCGGCCGGCAGGTCGAGGTCGAACTTCAGCCGGCTGGCGCGGCGGCGGTTGTCGCGGCTGATGGTCAGCGTGTTCATGTCCTCGGCGGCGGCGCCGGCGTCGTCCATGTCATCGTCGTCGGTGTGACGGTTGACGCGCACGTACTCGTCCCAGGTGAAGATGCTCTCGGCGCGGAACACCAGCAGCATGCCGTTCTTGCGCTCGTCGGCGGTATCGCGCCGCGCACGGTAGCGACGCTTTTTCTTCGTTTCCTTGCTGTCGCTGTCCTCCATCTCCGGCGTCTGCTTGTCATCCAAGCCGGCGGTCGGCGCGGTCGGTGGCGTCGGGTGCAGCCACAGCAGCACCGGCTGCGGCGGGGTGCGGCACGGCGGCAGCACAATGGCAGCTTCCGGCTGCAGCAGTGCCTGGCGGATCGCCGCCTCCTGCGCCGCTGCGGCGGCATCGCGCGGCGTGTCACGCAGCGGCAGCAGCGCCGTCACCAGCCGCTGGTACAGCGCGGCGAGGCCGGGCATCGCGGCGAGGCAGGCGGCCGTGGCGCGACGGTTGCGCGTCAGCCAGTCGCCGTCGTCGCCGTGCTGCGGCTGTGCCGCCAGCGCCATCAGCCAGAAATACAGTTCGCGGTTGTGCGCCGCGTCGGGGAACAGGTCGATCTTCTCCGGCAGGTACAGCGACTGGCCGTCGCGCCACGCCAGCTCGACCTGCTCGCCGGTGCCGGCGATGCGTTCCAGCAGCCGGCGCCGCGCGCCGTGGGCGGTACCGACGGCGGTGCGCAGGGTCAGCGCCGGGTCGCCGCCCATGGCGCGGAAGAACAGCGGCGCCTGCTTTTCAATCTCCGCCAGCGCCACCGCCGCCTGCGGATAGCCACGGTAGGCGGTACGGCGGATCAGCTTGTCCCACCAGCCACCAACAAGGTCTTCCATAGCAAGTGTCTTTCAAGTCAGGGTTGCCGCCACAGGCCGGGCAGCGGATAACGGCAAGGCAAGCCGGCCATGGCACGCGACAGCGCATAGGCGCCCAGCAACACCAGTGCGGCGTGGATCACGGTGAAATACAGGATCAGCAGCACCCAGGTGACCGGCTGCTGCAGATCGCCCAACCACACCAGCAGCAGACTGACCAGCACGATCAATCCCCCGCTCCACAATGCCGCGCCGAAAGCCTGGTCCAGATGCCGGCGCAGTGCGGCACTGGCGGCCGCGGCCCAGCGGCGGCGGCACCACCACAGTACGACAAAGGCGAGGCCGGGCAGCAGCAACAGGTTCAGCAGGTACAGCGCGTGCGCGCCAATCGCCCGCGTGCGCTCCGTCTCCGCCAGCTCAGTGGCCAAACTGGGTATCCACCACCGCCATCAGCGCCGCCAGGGTGTCGGCTTCGTCCGACAGCGGCTCCACCAGCGCGGTACGGCAGGCCAGGCGCACGGCCATGCCGCTGGCGATCAGCTTCGCGCAGTACACCAGCAGGCGGGTGCTGACCGCTTCGTCCAGATCGTAGCCGGTGAGGCGGCGGATCTGGCCGGCCAGCGTCACCAGCTGTGCGGCCAACCTTTCGTCCACCCCGCCCTCGTGCTGCACCACCGCGCGTTCCACTTCCGGCAGCGGGAAGTCGAAACTCAACGCGACGAAGCGCTGGCGGGTGGACGGTTTCAGCGTCTTCAGCACGTGCTGGTAGCCGGGGTTGTACGACACCACCAGCATGAAGCCGGGCGGTGCCTGCAATTCTTCGCCGGTGCGTTCGATCGGCAAAATACGGCGGTCGTCGGTGAGCGGGTGCAGCACCACGGTGGTGTCCTTGCGCGCCTCCACCACTTCGTCGAGATAGCAGATGCCGCCCTCGCGCACCGCACGGGTGAGCGGGCCGTCGCACCAGCGGGTATCGCCGCCGGCGATCAGGTGGCGGCCGACCAGATCGGCGGCGGACAGGTCGTCGTGGCAGGACACGGTGAACAGCGGCAGGCCCAGTTTGGCCGCCATGTGCGCGACGAAGCGGGTCTTGCCGCAGCCGGTGGGGCCCTTGATCAGCACCGGCAACTGCTGGCGCCAGGCGGTTTCAAAAACGGTGCATTCATCGGCTACCGGCTGGTAGAACGGAAGCTGGCTTGCCAGCTTGGCATGGACGGGTGCATTCATGGGGGTGGGTTCCTAGGCGAAGCTGATCAGCAGCCCCCCGCACACCAGCAGCAGCCAGCCGTGGACGATGCCGCGCAGCCACAGCGGCGCATGGCGCAGCGCCATCAGCGACTCGACGATGGCGACGCCCTTGAGCCAGGCACCGCCGAGCGCCAGCGTCGCCAGCAGCGTGCCGCTGCCGTGCCATTCGCTCAGCAGCGCCAGCAGCAGGGTCAGCGACGACAGCCACAGCCAGACCGGCCACACCGGAGGGGAGATGCGGGAGGAGTTCATGGCTGCATCATGCCGCAACGCCGCTGCGGCCAACCTTGATGACAAATAAGGAAACCCCGCCCCTGCGCGGCGGCGGGCAATACGCCTCAGCCGGCGTGGGCGGCGGTGGCCACCGCTTGCGGCCTGACGCGCAGCGCCGACAGCACGCCGGCGACCAGCAGGGCGATGCCGAGCAGGGTCAGCGGTGCCGGCCACTCGCCGCGCAGCAGGAAGGCATAGCCCAGCGCCGCCAGCGTCTCGAACACGATCAGCTGCCCGGCCAGCGCCGTCGGCAGCCGCTGGCTGGCCTCGTTCCAGCACAGCGTGCCCAGCCACGAGGCGAACAGGCCGATCACCGCCATCAGGCCGAGAAAGAACAGCGGCCGCGGCCCGAACGGCATCGAAAACGGGCTGTCGGCGACGGCCATGCCGCCCCACAGCAGCGCGTAGCCGAGCAGCGCCAGCGGCAGCGTCGCCACGCCTTGCGCGGTGGCCCAGCTACGCGGACTGCGGCCGGGATGATGGCGCAGCCAGTCGGCGTTGCGCAGCGGGTACCAGGTCCAGCACGCCACCGCCACCGTCGCCAGCAAGGCGCCGCTGAGGTAGCGGCCGAGATCGCCGCCTGCCTCGCGCTGCAGCGCCGCCAGCTCGACACTGTTGACGCAGCCGATGCCGACGCCGATCAGCAGCAGCGACGGCCACAGCTGCCGCCACGGCAGGCGGCCATCGCGGCGCTGGTCGCGCAGGTTGGCGCTCACCGCGATCACCACCGGCAGCGTGCCGATGATCATGGTCGGCAACGGCGCGCCGGCGCGCTGGATGGCGCTGGCCAGACACAGGTAGTACAGCAGGTTGCCGATGGCGGCCAGTTTCAGCGCCTCCAGCCAGTCGTCACGCGTCAGCTCGCGCAGCCGTACCCGGTCCAGCCACGCCAGCGGCAGTGCGATCAGGCCGAAGGCGAGGTAGCGCCCCACCGACTGCAGCGCCGCCGGATATTCCGGCAACAGCAAGGGGCCGACGAAGACCAGCCCCCACATCAGCCCCGCCGCCAGTGCATACAACACGCCCGTTCCCATCGCCCTGCCCTCCGCCAAATAAACGCACGGTAGCCCGCGGCGCCGGCGGTGTCTTGTACCAGATTGCGGCCAACCCTGGCGCCACAAAACCGGCGCGCGGCGTTGACAGCGGTTCAAGCGCGCGCACTCACGCGAGGCCAGGAAAAGCGGCGGCAGCGGTGGCGTTTATCCAGAGATGAACCGGCAGGCCGAAGCTGTTACCCGCGCCGCAGCGCCCGATGGCGATCAAGCCGCTGCAGCACCTGGCATCGCGTCCTAGGCGCGTACCTGCTTCTGGTAGCGCGCCGGGGTCACGCCGTAGCGGCGCACGAAGGCGCGCGTCAGGTGCGCCTGGTCGGCAAGGCCGGTGGCGGCGGCCACCTGCGCCGGCGCGACGCCGGCCGCCAGCAGCTGCTTGGCCTCGAACAGGCGCAGCGCCATCAGCATCTGCTGCGGCGTGACGTGGTATTGCGCCTGGAAACGGCGCAGGAAATGGAAGGGACTGAGGCCGGCCACCACCGCCAGCTGCGGCAGCGTCAGTTTTTCGGCGAGGTTGGCGCGCAGGTAGTCCAGCACCGGCGCGAAACGGTGCGCCGCCTCGGCAGGCGCAGGCTGCGGCACCCGCGCATGGCGGCGGAACTCGGCCAGCAGCCGGAACAGCAGGCTGTCGAAGGCCAGCGGCTCGTGCGCCTGCCACAGCGCGGCCAGCAGCTGGCTGACGCGCTGCGCGCTGGCGACATCGTGGCGCACCGCCTCGTCGAACCACCAGCCGTCCTCGCCGCTGACCCGCGCCAGCACCGCCGGATCGAGATACAGCATGCGGTAGCGCCAGCCGTGCGCGGTCTCGGCGCGGCCGGTGTGCAGCTCGTCCGGGTTCATCAGCACGATGGAACCGGGCGGCGCCAGGTGCTCGCCGCCACCGTAGCGAAAGCGCTCCACCCCGGCCTCGATCGCGCCCAGCCCGAACGCCTGGTGGGTATGCGGCTCGAAGGCGTGGCGCACGATATGGGCGCGGTACAGCTCCACCCCCGGCGCCGGCAGGCAGAATTCGGCACGGTCGGTGGTGTGCTCGAACACCTCCGGCACCCCGGCCAGCTGCAGCGGCGGGGTGGCGGTGGAGGCGGAATCGGCGGCAACAGTCATGGCGGGGATGGCGGGTCGGGTCACGGGCGGCAAACACAGAGTATGCACCCCGCGTCGTGATCGCGGAAGGCGGCCGCTCAGTCGCGCGGCAGCTGCAGCCAGCCCTGCAGCGACGGCCGCTGCCACTGCCGCCGCGCGTAATCGGCCAGCCGCGGCGGCACCGCGTCGCCGTTCTGCAGCAGCCGCTGCAGCATCAGCGCGAGGTCGGTGTCGGCGATGCACCAGTCGCCGAACAGGTGCTCACCACCGTGGGCCAGCAGCTGGCTGGCGGCGGCGAACAACTTGTCGGCCGCCTGCTGCCCGGCGGCATCCAGCGGGCAATCGACCGGCCGGCAGAACACCACCTCGGTGCTGCGCTGCGCCCGCAGCGGCAGCAGGTCGCTGCGCAACCACGCCTGCACCTGCCGCGCCAGCGCACGCTGCCGCACTTCGGCCGGATACACCGCCGGCGTCGGGTATTGCTGCTCCAGGTATTCGCTGATCGCCGACGATTCGGCAAGGCGGAAGTCGCCGTCGAGCAGCAACGGCACCCGCTGCGACAGCGACAGCGCGGCGTAGGCCGGCTGCCGGTTGGCGCCGGCCTCCAGATCCACCGTCTGCAGCGTGAAGGGCAGCCCTTTTTCGGTCAGGGTGACAAACACCGACATCGCGTAGGGGCTGGTGAAACGGCTATCGGCATAGAGGGTGAACACGGCTGGCGACGACATCTTCTTCCTTTCCTGGCGTGGGGCCGGACGGCACACATGTAAGCGTTACTGCATTACGTGCCGCCGACTGGCATTGAAGAAAGCACTATAAATGCCATTTCCGCACGCGAAAATCGATATTTATTTGGGTTTTCTGTTAGATTTTCTTACATGAAAAACCTACCACCGTTAGCGGCGCTGCGCAGTTTCGAGGCGGTGGCGCGACTGGGCAGCGTCAGCCTCGCCGCCGCCGAGCTCAATGTCACCCACTCCGCCGTCAGCCAGCAGATCCGGCTGCTGGAAGAACAGCTTGGTAGCGTGCTGTTCCTGCGCGAGGGCCGCGGCCTGCAGCCGAGCGAGGATGGCCGCCTGTACGCGCTGCAGGTGCGCGTGGCGCTGGGCGAATTGAGCGAGGCCACCCGGCTGGTGCGCGCCAGGCCGCGCGGCGACGAGCTGGTGATCGCGGTACTGCCGTCCTTCGGCCAGCACTGGCTGCTGCCGCGGTTGCCACGCTTCTACGCCCGCCATCCGCACTATCGCGTCACGCTGCGCGCCAGCCTCGACATCCAGGACCTGCAACAGGGGCTGGTCGATATCGGCATCCGCATGGGGCGTGGCGGCTGGGAGGGCGTGCAGCAGCAACGGCTGTTCGACGACGAGCTGCTGGCGGTGGCGGCACCGCACTTCAACGGCGGCCAGCTGCCGCGCACCGCCGCCGAGGTGGTGGCCTGCCCGGTGGTGCGCACGGTGGAATCCTGGCTAGGCTGGTGCAGCGCCGCCGGGGTGGCGGAGCCGGCGCACGCCGCGCTGTGGATCAACGACAGCAATCTGGTGCTGGCGGCGGTACAGCAGGGACTGGGCGTGGCGCTGCTGCGGCGCAGCCTGGTGGCCGGCGCGCTGCAGCGCGGCGAGCTGGTGCAGCTGACCGATCTCCGCGTGCCGCACCTGTCGCCGCACTGGCTGGTATGGCCGCAGCGCGAGAGCGCCGCCGCCAAGCAACAGGATTTCCGCAGCTGGATCAACGCGGAAACCGCCGACTATCTCGCCGCCTTGCAGCCGCCGCCGCTGCACGACACCGCTCCCGGCGGCTGAGCCTGGTCAGCGCGCCACGTACACCAGCGCGAACAGCACCACCCACACCAGATCGACCATGTGCCAGTAGGCGGCGGCGGTTTCCACGCCGTCGTGCTTGGCCGCATCGTAGGCGCCACGGCGGGCATGGACATACACCGCGGCCACGATCACCAGGCCGAGGATCACGTGCAGAAAGTGGAAGAAGGTCAGCGACAGGTAGAACATCCAGAAGTCGTTGCTGGACAGAGTGATACCGGCGGCGAACTTGCCGGCGAACTCCCAGCCCTTGATTGCCACAAAGCCGCCACCCAGCAGCAGCGTGGCCAGCAGGTAGCGGCGGCCGCTCGCGACAAGGTTGGCCGCAAAGGCGCGCACCGCCGCCGCCACCGTGGCGCTGCCGGCGATCAGCAACAGGGTGTTGAGCAGCGCCGGCCACAGCAGCAGCTGCGCCTGACCGGCGGCAAACAGCGCCGCATCGCGCTGCCGCGCCACGCCGTAGACGGCAAAGAAGATGCCGAACACCGCCAGCTCGGCGAGGATGAAGAACCACATCGCCAGGTCGCCGGGCACGCGTGGCGGGGCGACAAGACCGGGTGCGGCTGTGTTCATGGCAGGCTCCGTCGTGAAAAAGGCGCCCGCAAGGGGCGCCCGTGTTGCCGGATGCGGCGGGATCAGGCGCTGGCGCGCTCGTTGCCGCGGATAAAGAAGCTGACGATGTACAGCAGCAGGCCGATGAAGAACACCACGCCGGACAGCTCGCGCAGCCAGTAGAAGAAGGCGATCTTGTCCTGGGTGGCCATGAACGACAGCGGAGTGTCACCCATGCGCTGCATCCACACCTGCAGGATGCCGGCGGCGGTCAGGAACAGGGTGATGAACACCATCGCTACCGTCATCAGCCAGAACGACCACATCTCCACCACTTGCGCGGCATTGCTGTTGGCCTCGCGGCCACGCATCAGCGGCATGGTGTAGGAAATCATGGTCATCACCACCATGGCGTAGGCGCCGTAGAATGCCATGTGGCCGTGGCTGGCGGTGATCTGCGTGCCGTGGGTCAGGTAGTTGACCGGAGCCAGGGTGTGCAGGAAGCCCCACACGCCGGCGCCGAGGAAGGCCATCACGCCGGTGCCCAGTGCCCACAGTACCGCGGCCTTGTTCGGATGCTCGCGACGGCGCTTGTTGACCACGTTGAAGGCGAACAGCGTCATCATGAAGAACGGAATCGGCTCCAGCGCGGAGAACACCGAACCCCACACCTGCCAGTACGCCGGCGCCCCGATCCAGAAGTAGTGGTGACCGGTGCCGATGATGCCGGAGATCAGCGTCATGGCGATGATCACGTACAGCCACTTCTCGATGATTTCGCGGTCAATACCGGTCACTTTCACCAGCACGAAGGCCAGCATCGCGCCCATGATCAGTTCCCATACCCCTTCCACCCACAGGTGCACCACCCACCACCAGAAGTACTTGTCCAGCACCAGGTTGTCCGGGTTGTAGAACGAGAACAGGAAGAAGATCGCCAGCCCCCACAGGCCCAGCATCATCACCATGCTGATGCTGGTCTTGCGGCCCTTGAGCACGGTCATGCTCAGGTTGAACAGGAAGGACAGCGCCACCAGTACGATGCCGATCTTGGTAATGGTCGGCTGCTCCAGGAACTCGCGCCCCATGGTCGGCAACAAGTCGTTGCCGGTGATCTTGGCCAGCGTGGCGTACGGCACCGCCAGATAGCCGACAATGGTCAGCGCCCCCGCCACCAGGAACACCCAGAAGGTGATGATGGCCAGTTTCGGGCTGTGCAGCTCGCGTTCCGATTCTTCCGGAATCAGGAAATAGCCGGCGCCCATGAAGCCGAACAGCAGCCACACGATCAGCAGGTTGGTGTGCACCATGCGTGCCACGTTGAACGGGATTTCCGGGAACAGGAAATCGCCGATCACGTACTGCAGGCCCATGATCAGGCCGAACAGGATCTGGCCGACAAACAGGCCGATCGCGGCGACAAAGTACGGCTTGGCCACCGCTTGCGAGCGGTACTTGAGCTGGACATTGGTGAGCGGGTCATTGGCCGCCGCCGAGACGCTGGCAGCGCGCGCGGTGGCCATTGCGGAGGAAGTCATCTGGTTCTCCTTGGATGATGAATTACCGGGATCGACAGGCATCAGCCTTCGATATTCGGCGGCCAGTTATTGGTGTTGATTTCCGAGCTGTACTTCAGGAAGGCCACCAGGTCGTCGAGTTCCGCATCGTTGAGATGGAAGTTCGGCATCTGGCGGCGTCCCGGCGCGCCGGTCGGCTGCGCCTTGATCCAGGCCTTGATGAATTCCGGGCCACGACGCTGGTAGACGTTGCCCAGCTCCGGCGCGAAATAGGCGCCCTCGCCCAGCAGCGTGTGACAGCCGATGCAGTTGTTGACCTCCCACAGCTTCTTGCCGCGGGCGACCTGTTCGGTCAGGTTGGCGCGGTTGTCGCGCTTGGGCAGCGCCTGCACCGTATCCAGTGTCAGCGCCACGAACAGCAGGAAGAAAAACACCGCGCCACCGTAAAAGATGTTGCGCGCGGTCGATTTGGTAAAACTGGCGCTCATCGCGTCCTCCTTTTCTTGCGTCACCGGGAACCCGGCGTGTCAGGGCGAACTGTACGTTTCCACCCATCCCGATAGCATTGATGCGAATCAACGATTCCCGGCCACCCTCCTTCCTACACTGGCGTCATCCCTTTAGCGGCCGCCGGCCAGACTGGAACAGCAATGAACGCCCCTGCCTCCTTCCCCCATCCCTACCCGCTGCGCCACGGCCAGGTCAGCCTGGTCGGTGCCGGCCCCGGCGACCCGGACCTGCTGACGCTGAAGGCGCTGCGCCGCCTCAGCGAGGCCGACGTGGTGCTGTACGACCTGCTGGTGTCCGACGCGGTGCTGGCGCTGGTCAATCGCCGCGCCGAGCAGATCTGCGTCGGCAAGCGCGCCAGCCGCCACACCCTGCCGCAACAGGACATCAACCAGCTGATCGTGGACAAGGCGCGGCAAGGACTGCGCGTGGTGCGGCTGAAAGGCGGCGACCCGTTCCTGTTCGGGCGCGGCGGTGAGGAGCTGGAAACGTTGGCCGCAGCCGGCATCGCCTGCGAGGTGATCCCCGGCATCAGCGCGGCGATGGGCGCGGCGGCGGCGGCCGGCATTCCGCTGACGCACCGCGACTACGCGCAGGGCGTCAGCTTCGTCACCGGTCATCGCCGCGAGGGACAGAGCGCACTGGCGTGGACCAGCCACACCGGCGCCGAGGAAACGCTGGTGGTGTACATGGGGCTGGGCGAGGCGGCCAACATCGCCGAGCAGCTGCAGGCCGCCGGCCGCGCCGCCGCCACGCCGGTGGCCATCATCGAGAACGCCACCACCGCGCAGCAGCGGGTGCTGTGCTGCGAGCTGGCCAGCCTCGGCGCCTGTGTGCAGCAGCACGCGGTCAAGCCGCCAGCACTACTGATCATCGGCGAGGTGGTCCGGCTGCAGGCCAGACTGCAGGCGACGCTGGCTCAGGCACTGGCCGGCTGAGAGCCTGCTCACGATCTCGCGTGCTCACGCGAGACAAGGCGAAACGGCTGGGGATGCTTGTTTATCCAGGGATAAACAAGCATCCCCAGCCGTTTTCAACGCCGTACCACGCCATCCAGATCAAGTCGCGCCAGATCGCGAACAGGAGATCGCGAACAGGAGATCGCGAACAGGTTCTAAGACGGCAAGGCGCGACGGGCGGCGCGGTACTGCCGTGCCGCCGCGATGAAATGCCACAGCAGCAGCGCCAGCAGGCCGAGCAGCGCCAGCGCCAGCGGCCAGCCCAGCTGCGGTTGCCACACCCACAGCGCCGCCAGCGGCTGCAACAGCAACAGCGCGCGCCAGCTGTGCCGCGCGGCGGTTTCCGGCACGAAGGCGTGCAGCGCCGGCACGCGATGGCGCGGCGGCGCGGCATTCTTCAGGTGCAGCCACAGCAGGAAGGGCACGATGCGGTACAGCATGCCAACCACCAGTGTCAGCGCGAAGCCGCCAAGCAGACACCACGCCAGCGCGCGCGCCAGCCACGGCGCACTGCCCTGCCACGCCAGCAGCGGCAGCAGTGCCGCCAGCAAGGCCAAGAGCGAAAACGCCAGCCACCAGTACGGCAGCAGCCACTCCTGCGGCCGCCGGCTGGCGCGCAGCAGCCGCAGGCTGAGCACGGCAAACAGCGCCAGCGGCAGCCACGCCAGCCACCACCACGACCACTGCGGCTGCCACAGCAAACCGCCCGCGCCGGCCAGCAAGGCCAGCAGCCACAGCGTGGCGCCGTGGCGCTGCCACCAGCCGGGATAGGCCGGCGTCAGCAGAAACATCGGCGCGATCACCTGCGCCACCGCCATCACCAGCAGCAACACCCAGCCCTGCGCCGCCAGCCGGTGCAGCGGCAACAGGCTCAGCAACGGCCACGGCAGGCCCCAGCCCAGCACCGCCAGCATCGACAGGCCCAGCAACAGGGTCAGCAGCAAGAGGCAGAGGGCCAGGCGCAGACCGCGGCTACTGCCGTCCGCCGCCGGGCTGCGCCACAGCCCGTACAACAGGCCAGACAGCGCGGCGGCCAGCAGCGCAAACAGCACGCTGGCCAGCTGCAGCCACGGCGGCGCCAGCGCCCGGTAAAAGCCCCAGCACAGGCTGGCGGTGGCCAGCTGCCACAGGCTCCACACCCCCAGCCGCCACCACGTTGGCCGCAGGCAAGGCACGCCGGACACCACCGCCACCATCTGCAGCAAGGCGCCCAGCATGGCGTTGCCGAGCACGCCCAGCGCCAGCAGGTGCAGCGGCAGCAGCAGGCTCAGCGACGGATAGTCGTTGTCGGTCCGCAGCAAGCTGGCCGCCAGCGGCAGCAGCCAGAACGCCGCCGCCAAAAAATAACGCACCGGCAGCGAAAGCGGCGGTGCGCGGTCAAAACTGGGCATGGCCTGCATCAGGGCAGCACCAGCTTCAGCACCACCCCGCTCATGTCCGGCAGCATTTCACTGTCAAAGCTGACCTTGCGCTGCTGCAGCAACGGGATCAGCGGCCCGGGGAAGTGTGGCAGCACATAGGCCAGCTGCTGGCCGCTGCTGCCGTTGTCGACGTCGTCGAGGATGATTTCCATCGGTTCCGGCGGCACCAGGCCGCGCAAATCACGGGGTGACATGGCGTAGCTCCTGCAACAGGGCGGCGGCATCCGGAATCCGGCTGTCGCACATTGGGTAGAGGATATTTTCCTCCTTCATATTGTGCTGCTGCATCAGTACCAGCAAGGTGTCGCAGGTGGCGGCCACGCCGCGGGCGTCGCGCTGCAACAGATCGCGGTTGAGGTCTTCCATCAGCTCGCGCATCTGTTCGTGCTCGTAGCGCATCACCGCGGTCGGCCCGCCGCGCATGCCGGTGGCCGCTTCCAGCGCCTGGAACAGCCGGTTTTCCTCGTCGGCAAAGTGCTGCGCCATTTCCTCGCAAAAGCTGGCGCACAGCGCATCGGCGCCGGCCCAGTCCTGCTGGCGCACCGCCTGCTCCAGCGCGGCAAATGAGTCGTCGCAGTGGCGGTGCACCGCGCTCAGGTGGGTTGTCAGGTTCATCATCAGGCTCCGGTGGGGTGTTGCCGACAGTATTGCCGCGGCGCAGCACACGGCTGAATGATGCCGATCAAGAAACCCGCGCCCTGTCGGCCGCCTCAGAACACTGCCGGCACCGCGAGCTGAATTCCGTCTTGAAATAAATAGTAACGTGCGTTACTATTATCCCATGAAAGCACCTGCCTGCGGCCACAGCTTTGCGGCCACCGAACACGCCATCGACACCATCGCCCGCCGCCTGCCCGGCAGCCCGCGCGAGGAAGTGACCCTCACCCGTCTGCTGCTGCACATCCAGCCGCTGTTGCTGGGTTACTTCAACCAGTCGCTGGCGGTGCACGACATGAACGAGACCACCTGGATGGCGCTGATGGTGCTGTACGCACGACCGGAAGAACGGTTGATGCCGTCCGAGCTGTCCGATGCGCTGGCGTTTTCGCGCACCAATGCCACCCGGGTGGTGGACGACCTGGTGAACCGCGGCCTGATCCGGCGCCAGCCCTGCAGCGTCGACCGCCGCCGCACCTATCTGGAGCTGACCGACAGCGGCCTCGCCTTCATCGAACAGGTGATGCCGGAGCAGCGGCAGCAGGTGCGCGAGCTGTGGGCTGTGTTCAGTGGCGAAGAGCGTGCACAGCTGGAAGCGCTGCTGCGCAAGCTGATGCAGCAGCTCGGCGGCTGAGTACCAGCTCCGTCACCCGAATCAGCAAGGTTGGCCGCAAGCCTCACGGCATTGCCGCCAGCCATTCCCACCCGCCTCCGGCGGTTTTTTTCGACACAAGTAGTCACGCAGGTGACAATCAAATGAGAAACTACAACACCACGTTACTGCCCGTCAGCGCCTTGCTGGCACTGCTGGCTGTGTCCGGCTGCGCCACCCCGGCGGTGGCCCCGCTGCAAAGCCAGCCGCTGACCCCGGCCGCGCTGGCGGTCAGCGAAGCCGCCACCCCCTTTGCCGCCGACTGGTGGCGCGCGCTGAACGACGCCAGCCTTGAGCAGCTGCTGGCGCAGGCGCTGCGCAGCAACCCGGGACTGGACGCCGCCGACGCCCGCCTGCGTGCCGCGCGCGCCGGCATTGCCAGCGTCGCCAGCAACGACGGTCTGAAGGTCAACGGCAACCTCGGCGCCAGCCGCGCGCGCACCTCGGAGTTCGACGCGCTGCCCCCGGCGATGCTCGGCCAGTGGACCACGCTGCAGACCGTATCCGCCGATTTCAGCTACCGCTTCGACTTCTGGGGCAAGACCCGCGCCCAGCTCGCCGCCGCCCGTGGCCAGGCCCGCGCCGCCGAGCTGGAAGCCAGCGACGCGCGCCAGAGCGTGGCCTACGCGCTGGTCGGCAGCTATCTGGAATGGCGCGGCGCGCAGGCCGCCCTGACGCTGCTGCAGCAAGACCGGCAGCAGGCCGCCAGCCTGCTGCAAAACGCCGAACAGCGCGTCAAGCACGGCCTGGCGCAGCCGGACGAGGTGCTGCAGGCACGCGCCCAGCTGGCCGACAGCGACGAGCGCCTGCTGCGCGGCGAGCAGCGCAGCAGCGCCGCCGCCCACGCCCTCGCCGCGCTCAGCGCCCAGCCGCAGGCCGCCATCGACGCGCTGCCCGCCGCCGCGCTGCCGCAGTGGACGCTGGACACCGCACCGCTACACAGCAGCCAGCTGGGCCTGCGCGCCGACGTGCAGGCGGCGCGGGAACGGGTGGAGGCCAGTCGCGGCAACGTCGCCGCGGCGCATGCCGACTTCTATCCCGATGTCCGCCTCAACCTGATGGCCGGGCTGTCGGCGCAAGAGCTGGGCGACCTGTTCAGCCCCGGCGCACGCGTGCTGCGACTGGCGCCGGCGCTGACACTGCCGCTGTTCAGCAACGGCGAACTGAACGCGCGCCTCGACAGCCGCAGCGCCGAGCTGGAAGCCGCCATCGCCAGCTACAACCAGACGCTGCTGAACGCGATCCGCGACACCGCCGATCACAGCAGTCAGCTAGCACGACTGCGCCAGGCCGAGGCCGCCAAGCAGCAGGCGCTGCTCGCCCGCCGCGACAGCGTCGCCAAAGTGCAAAGCCGTGCCAGCGCCGGTCTGGCCACCCCCGCCAGCCTGCTGGCGGAGCAGCGCCAGCTGACCCAGGCCCGACTCGCCGCGCTCGAACTGCATACCCAGCGCCTGCATAGCCAGGCCGCCCTGATCCGCACGCTGGGCACCGCCCCGGCGGCCACCCGCTGAATTCCGGAGCAAGAAGATAATGGACAACACCACCCCGACTACCGCCCCCAATACCGCCCGCCGCACCGCCCTCACCCGCCTGAGCGTGGCGCTGGCCATCGCCGGCCTCGCCGCCGGTGCTTACTGGTTCCTTGCGCTGCGCCACCACCAGGCCACCGACGACGCCTACGTCGCCGGCAATCTGATCCCGGTATCGTCGCAAGTGGCCGGCAGCATCGTCGCCATCCACGCCGACGACACCCAGAGCGTGAAGGCCGGCGACCTGTTGCTGACACTGGACCGCAACGACGCACAGCTGGCTTACGCCCGCGCCGAGGCCGAACTGGCGCAGGCGGTGCGCCAGACGCGGCAGCTGATCTCGGTCAGCGGCAAGTCAGACGCGCTGGTGGCGCAGCGCGCAGCCGATGTCGCCCGTGCCGAGGCCGACGTCGCCCGCGCCAGCGGCGATCTGGCGCGCCGCGAGGCCGCCGCCCGCGATCAGGCCATCGCCGGTGAAGAACTGCAGCACGCCCGCGATGCGGCCAACAGCGCCCGCATCGCGCTGACCGCCGCCCGCGCCGCGCTGAAGGTCGGCGAGGAAGAACAGCAGGCCAGCCGCGCGCTGGTGCTCAGCGACAGCGCCGAGCAACAACCGGCGGTGGCACGCGCCGCCGCCGCGCTGCGCGAGAGCTACCTCGCACTGGCACGCACCGAGATCCGCGCGCCGGTCGCCGGCCAGATCGCGCGCCGCAGCGCGCAGCCGGGCGCCCGCATCCAGCCCGGCACCCCGCTGCTGGCGGTGGCGGCGCTGGACAGTGCCTGGGTCGATGCCAACTTCAAGGAAGGCCAGCTGCGCGAGCTGCGCATCGGCCAGCCGGTCGAGCTGCACGCCGACCTGTACGGCGACGACGTCACCTATCACGGCACGGTCGCCGGCCTCGCCGCCGGCACCGGCAGCGTGTTCTCGTTGCTGCCGGCACAGAACGCCACCGGCAACTGGATCAAGGTGGTACAGCGTGTGCCGGTACGCATCGCGCTGCAGCAGCAGGAGCTGCAGCAGCACCCGCTGCGCCTCGGCCTGTCGATGTCGGTCAGCGTCGACACCAGCCAGCAGGACGGCCCGCTGCTGACCGCGGCCCGCCGCAATCCGGCGCTGAGCACCAGCGTGTTCGAGCGCCAGCTGGCGCAGGCCGACCAGGCGGTGGCCAAAATCATTGCTGCCAACCTTGGCCGCTAAGGGAGCGTGATCATGTCGCATCCCCCACTGGAAGGACGCTCGCGCACGCTGGTCACCCTGGCGCTGTCGCTGGCCACCTTCATGCAGGTGCTGGACACCACCATCGCCAACGTGGCGATTCCCACCATCGCCGGTGATCTGGGCGCGTCCACCAGCCAGGGCACCTGGGTGATCACCTCCTTCGGTGTCGCCAATGCCATCTCGGTGCCGATCACCGGCTGGCTGGCCAAGCGCGTCGGCGAGGTGCGCCTGTTCCTGCTGGCCACCATCGGCTTCGTGATCAGCTCGTGGCTGTGCGGCCTGGCGCCGAGCCTGGAATTGCTGATCCTGTTCCGCGTGCTGCAGGGCCTGCTGGCGGGGCCGATGATCCCGCTGTCGCAAAGCCTGCTGCTGCAGAGCTATCCGCCGGACAAGCGCGCCATCGCCATGGCGCTGTGGACGATGACCATCATCGTGGCGCCGATCTTCGGCCCCATCCTCGGCGGCTGGCTGTCGGACAACTGGCACTGGAGCTGGATCTTCTACATCAACATCCCGATCGGCGCCGCCGCCGCCGCGCTGGCCTGGCGCGAGCTGCGCCATCGCGAAACCACCATCCTGCAGCTGCCGATCGACAAGGTGGGGCTGATCCTGCTGGTGCTCGGCGTCGGCTGCCTGCAGATGATGCTCGACCGCGGCAAGGAGCTGGACTGGTTCCACTCCGGCGAGATCGTGCTGTACGGCATCATCGCGCTGCTGGCGCTGTCCTACCTGGTGGTGTGGGAGCTCACCGACCAGCATCCGGTGATCGACCTGTCGCTGTTCCGCGACCGCAACTTCAGCGTCGGGGTGATCTCGGTCAGCGTCGGCTTCATGCTGTACTTCGGCGCCATCGTGCTGATGCCGCTGCTGATGCAGACGCAGATGGGCTACACCGCCACCGAGGCCGGCCTCGCCACCGCACCGATCGGCATCCTGCCGGTACTGCTGTCACCCATCATCGGCAAGAACGCGCATCGGCTGGACATGCGCTGGGTGGTGACCTTCAGCTTCCTGATGTTTGCCGCGTGTTTCTACTGGCGCTACAGCACCTTCAATCCGGCGATGGATTTTGCCAGCGTGGCGTGGCCGCAGTTCGTGCAGGGTTTTGCCATCGCCGGCTTCTTCATGCCGCTGACCACCATCACCCTGTCCAACATGAAGCCACAACAGCTGGCCAGCGCCTCCAGCCTGTCCAACTTCATGCGCACGCTGGCCGGCTCCATCGGCGCCTCGCTGACCACCTGGCAGTGGGAGCACCGCGAAGGCTTGCACCATACCCAGCTGACCGAACACGTCAGCCTGTATGACGGCGCCACCCGCGACACGCTGGCGGCGATGCAGCAGGCCGGGCTGAGCGCCGAGCAGGCGGCGGCGGTGATCGCGGGTGACATCAGCCGCCAGGGGCTGTTCCTCGGTGCCAACGAGGTGTTCTGGCTGGCCACGGTGCTGTTCCTGCTGCTGACCGGGCTGGTCTGGCTGTCGCGGCCGCCGAAAGCGGCGGCCGGGGTGGTGGTGGTCGACGCCGGCCACTGAGCGGCATCAAGGTTGGCCGCAAGCACGACCGGCAACACCAATGCAAACAGGGCATGGTGATCACCATGCCCTGTTTGCCTGACTGCCCAGCTATGGCTTAGCGGCGCTTAGTGGCTGAGGTGCACCAGCCGGTCCAGCAGGCCCATCACCTCTTCGGACGACTGTTCCATGGTCGCCAGCGCCTGCGATGCCGCGCTGTAGTCGGCGGCGTAGAACGCCTGCAGTGCCGCCTTGCCGCTTTCGTGCACCCGTGCGTGCGGCGCTTCCAGCTGGCCGTAGCTGGTCTGGTCGCGGCATTGCTGATGGCCGCGGCCCTCGTAGTACCACTTGCCGAGACGGCAGTGGGTGTGACCGGACAGCTGGCCGGCGTCCAGAGTGTGGTAGCCGATGAAAGCCTTGTAGATCTCCATCTTGTAGACGACGTGATCCAGCTTCACCACTTCCATGAAGCTGGCGTTGGTGCCGGCGGTGATTGCCTTCGCCATCTGCTCGCTACCGTCGACCAGTTTCTTGATCGCCACCGCGATTTCCTCGCCGGTGTGGCGATACTTCTCCGCCTGCTCCGCCGCCTCGCTGACCTGCTGCTTGGTGTCGCTGGACGCCTTCTCCACGTCGCCCACCAGGCTGGCGATTTCGTTGGTCGCCTGCGAGGTGCGCTCCGCCAGCTTGCGCACTTCGTCGGCCACCACGGCAAAGCCGCGGCCCTGCTCGCCGGCGCGCGCCGCCTCGATCGCCGCATTCAGCGCCAGCAGGTTGGTCTGGTCGGCCACGTCCTTGATCAGCTGCACGAACTGGCGGATTTCGCCGGTCTTGCTGTTGAGGGTGTCCATCTGCCGCGCGGTCAGCTGCTGCGCGTTGGCGATGTCGCTGAAGCTGTTGGCGAGGGTGTCGACCACGTTGCGCGTGTGGTCGAGGCCGGCCGCGGTGTCGGTGGCCAGGCTGAAGCAGCCTTCCATGTCCTCGGCCAGCTTGCTGAAGCTGCCGCGCAGCTGCGCGACACCGTCACAGAACTGCCCGAACGGCTGGCGGTAGCTGTGGCGCTTTTGCTGGGCGAGCTCGTTTTCGCGGCTCAGTTGTTCGCAGTTGCCCAGCGCTTGGCGCGCCTGCTCCAGTTGCTGCTGCAGTGTCGCGCGCTCCTGATCCAGGGTGGCGAGGCGTTCTTCCAGTGCGGCGATCTTTTTCTTGCTGTTGCCAAACATGTTTATGTTATCTCCAAGTCCCGGATGCGGCGCAAACTCGCCGCAATGGTGTGACGACAGGTCATCGGCCAGCCCTGCGGCTGGCCAACCCGTGAATATTACCGCCTGGCCGCCGGCTTGACGATGGCTTTCCGGACGGCATGGCGTACGGATTTCCGGATGCTGCCGCGGCAGTGGTTCGGTTTTGCGATGGCCGGCGGCGGCAAGTGCTTGTTATCGCTGCCGCTTGTCACTGGCACGAATAGTGCAAGGCAGAAGCACCGCAATGGTGCGCCTGGCGCGCCATGTTAAGCGCGGGGTGCAACAAAAATGGCACCCCGCCGTGCCGCAATTTTGCTGACGCCGGCCATGGCCTGTGTTAGAACCGGAATCCTGTCATCCCATGTTGGCCGCAACGCTTTTTTCCGCCATGTCTGTCCGTATCCGCAAACCGCTGTTCCTGAGCTGCCTGTTGCTGGGGCTGGTGCTGCTGTGCAGTACGCTGACCTACCAGTTTTCGGTGCAGCACGGCATCGACGCCCTGCGCGAGCAGGGCAACCGCCAGCTGGAGCTGCACACCCGCGGCGTGGAAAGCGAGATCGAGCGCTTCGTGTGGCTGCCCGGCCTGCTGCAGCTCAACCCGGTGACGCTGCAGTTGCTGCAGTCGCCGGACGCCAGCCACCAGCTGGAGGTCAACCGCTACCTGGCGGCGATGAACGAGCGCAGCGGCACGCTGGCGATCTACGTGCTGGACAGCGGCGGCCGCGTGCTGGCCGCCAGCAACTGGCGCCGCAGCGACAGCTATGTCGGCGAAGACCTGTCGTTCCGCCCCTACTACACCGACGCCATGGCCGGCCGCCCCGGCCGCTTCTACGGCATCGGCAGCACCATCGGCGAGGCCGGCTACTACCTGTCCAGCCCGCTGCGCGTCAACGGCCGCATCGCCGGCGTGGCGGTGGTCAAGGTCCGCCTCGGCCAGCTGGAGGCCGGCTGGCGCAAGGCCGGCGCCGACGTGTTCATCGCCGATGAAAACGGCGTCATCATCCTTGCCTCCAAGCCGCGCTGGCGGCTGAACGTGATCCACCCGCTGTCGCAGGAGCGGCGCAACCAGCTGGCGCAGAGCCTGCAATACCACTGGGCATCGCTGCCACTGCTGCAGCTGAAATCGCGGCGCACGCTGTCGCCGGGGCTGGACCGCTGGGAGCTGTCCGACCCCGACGTCGCCGCGCCGGAAGGCCGCCTGTTCCTGGCGCAGTCGCGCACCCTCAACGACACCCGCTGGCAGCTGACCCTGCTCAGCCCGCTGGCGGCGGTGAAGGCGGCAGCGTGGACGCACGCGATGCTGGCGGCCACCATCGTCGCGGTGCTGACGCTGCTGCTGATCGCGTGGAACGAGCGGCGCAAGGTGATCGCCACCCGCCTGTCGGCACGCGAAGCGCTGCAGGCCGCCAACAGCGAGCTGGAACGCCGCATCGAAGAGCGCACCGCCGACCTGTCCGCCAGTAACGAGCGCCTGCTGGCCGAGATCCGCGAGCGCGAGCTGGCGGAGCAGACACTGCGCAAGGCGCAGAACGAGCTGATCCAGGCCGGCAAGCTGGCGGTGATCGGCCAGATGTCGACCAGCATCGCCCACGAGCTGAACCAGCCGCTGGCGGCGCTGCGCACGCTGTCCGGCAACACCGTCAAATTCCTCGCCCGCGGCGCCTACGACACCGCGGCGGCCAACCTCAAGACCATTGGCGAGCTGGTGGAACGCATGGGCAAGATCACCGGCTCGCTGCGCTCCTTCGCCCGCCGCTCCGAACACGCCGACGGCCAGGCGCGGCTGGAAACCGCGGTCGACGCCGCGCTGTTCCTGCTGCAGCCGCGGCTGTCGCGCCACCCGGTCACGGTGCAGCGCGAATTCGACGACGTGCTGCTGGCCATCGACCAGACGCGGCTGGAGCAGATCCTGGTCAACCTGATCGGCAACGCGCTGGACGCGCTGCAAGGCGTGCCCACCGCCTGCGTGCGGCTGAGCGGCCAGCGCGACGGCGGCCGCTACCAGCTGACCGTGGCCGACAACGGCGGCGGCCTGCCGGAGCAGGTACGCCAGCATCTGTTCGAACCCTTTTTCACCACCAAGCCGCAGGGCAGCGGGCTGGGGCTGGGGCTGACCCTGTCCGCCAGCCTCGCCGCGGCGGCCAACGGTACACTGCAGGCACAGCCGCTGCCACAAGGCGCCGCCTTCGTGCTGCAATTGCCGCTGTGCCCGGAACAGGAACTCCATCATGTCTGAAGCATTGCGCGTCCTGATCGTGGAAGACGATCCCCATGTCCTGCTCGGCTGCCAGCAGGCGCTGACGCTGGAAGACATCCCGGTCACCGGCGTCGCCAGCGCCGAAGCCGCGCTGCCGCTGATCGACGGCCAGTTCCCCGGCATCGTGATCAGCGACATCCGCCTGCCCGGCATCGACGGTCTGACCCTGATGCAACAGCTTAAGGCGCAGGACCGCAGCCTGCCGGTGGTACTGATCACCGGCCACGGCGACGTCAGCATGGCGGTGCAGGCGATGAAGGACGGCGCCTACGATTTCATGGAAAAACCGTTCTCGCCGGAGCGGCTGGTGGAGGTCGCCCGCCGCGCGCTGGAGCAGCGCCGGCTGAGCCTGGAGGTGGAAAGCCTGCGCCGCCAGCTGGACGGCAAGCAGACGCTGGAACAGCGCCTGATCGGGCGCTCCGCCGCGATGTGCCAGCTGCGCGAGCTGATCCTCAACGTCGCCGATACCGGCGCCAACGTGCTGATCAACGGCGAAACCGGCACCGGCAAGGAGCTGGTCGCCAGCTGCCTGCACGAATTCAGCCGCCGCCAGCAGCACAACTACGTGGCGATCAACTGCGGCGGCCTGCCGGAGCACCTGTTCGAGAGCGAAATCTTCGGCCACGAGGCCAACGCCTTCACCGGCGCCGGCAAGCGCCGCATCGGCAAGATCGAGCACGCGCACAAGGGCACGCTGTTCCTCGACGAAGTCGAGACCATGCCGATCAACCTGCAGATCAAGCTGCTGCGCGTGCTGCAGGAACACAAGCTGGAACGCCTCGGCAGCAACCAGATGGTCGATGTCGACTGCCGCCTGATCGCCGCCACCAAGGAAGACCTGGGCGAGCTGTCGCAACAGGGCAAGTTCCGCGCCGACTTCTACTACCGCCTCAACGTGGTGACACTGGAAATCCCGCCGCTGCGCGAACGGCGCGAGGACATCCCGCTGCTGTTCGAGTGCTTCTTGCAGCAGGCGGCGCTGCGCTTCGACCGCGAGCCGCTGGAAGTGGACCGCAAGACGCTGTCGCGGCTGATGGCGCACGACTGGCCCGGCAACGTGCGCGAACTGCGCAACGTCGCCGAACGCTACGCGCTGGGGCTGCCGGCGTTCAAGGACAGCGGCGACGGCCACAACTCGCCCAGCCTCGCCGAATGCGTGGAAGCCTATGAAAAGAGCCTGGTCGTGGAGGCGCTGCGCCGCCACGGCGGCAACCTGACCCAGGCCAGCGCCGCACTGGGCACCCCGAAGACCACGCTGTTCGACAAGGTGAAGAAGTACGGGCTGCAGGGCAGCAACTAGCCCCTGCCCCTGCCAGCCACAGCAAAAAAGGCAGCCCGTCGGGCTGCCTTTTTCGTGCGCTCAGCCTTGCGGCCAACGTTGGCCGCAAGCCGCGACCGCTCAGATGTCTTCGTCCTCGATCACCAGATCGCCGAAGTCGGCGTCGTTCAGCGGATCGCCCAGCCCGGCGGCGACCAGGTCTTCGCGCGTCAGCAGGAACACGAAACCGTCGCCGCTTTGCGTTTCCATCCACATGAACGGCAGGCTCGGGTAGGCCGCTTCCAGCACATCGCGGTTGTGGCCGATCTCGACCAGCAGCACGCCCTGCGGATTGAGCAGGCGCGCCGCGTTCTGCAGGATGACGTGGGTGGCATCCAGGCCGTCTTCGCCGGAGCCCAGCGCCAGTTCCGGCTCGTGCAGGTATTCCGCCGGCAGCGCGTCCACCGATTCGGCGTCGACATACGGCGGGTTGGAGATGATCAGGTCGTACGGCTCTTCCAGGCCTTCCACCAGGTCGCTGTGGATCAGCTGGATGCGGTCTTCCAGCCCGTAGTTCTGTACGTTGATGCTGGCCACTTCCAGCGCGTCCAGCGAGATGTCGACGGCGTCGATCTCGGCGTCCGGATAGTGGTGCGCCAGCTGGATCGCCAGGCAGCCGGAGCCGGTGCACAGGTCCAGCGCGCGGTGTACCAGTTCCGGGTGTTCGATCCACGGCTCCAGCTGCTCGCCCAGCAGCTCGAAGATGAAGGAGCGCGGCACGATCACGCGCTCGTCGACGTAGAAGTTGAATTCACCCTGCCACGCCTCGTTGGTGAGGTAGGCCACCGGCACCCGCTCTTCGGCACGGCGCTCGATCAGCGCCACCACCTGCTGCACCTCGCGCGGCAGCAGCTGGGCGTCGAGGAACGGCTC
The DNA here is from genome assembly GCF_003633895.1 of Vogesella indigofera. Classification (GTDB taxonomy): domain Bacteria; phylum Pseudomonadota; class Gammaproteobacteria; order Burkholderiales; family Chromobacteriaceae; genus Vogesella; species Vogesella indigofera. The sequence goes on along the minus strand of NZ_RBID01000011.1, from coordinate 139,342 downwards.
CAGGCGGTCGATCGGCAGCTTCAGCGTCGACAGGATCAGGTAGGCGGCCTCGTCGTAGGCATTGCTGGTGCCGTGGCCGTAAGTCAGCCCGGCATCGGTAAAACGCGACACGGCAAAGCGCAGCAGGTCGCGGACGGTTTGAAAAGTGCTGGCAGCTTCGGCGTACATGGCATTCCCTTTAAAAAGCCGGCGGCACGAGTGCGTCGTGCCGCCTTGATAATGCGAAAGGTTGGCCGCGGCCAACCTTGGTCTGATCAGACCGCCATCGCGGCGGTCAACTGGCGGCGATTATCGCTTAGAACGGCAGCGCTGCGCTGGTTTCCTTGGCCAGCACGCGGCGGAAGTCATCCTGGATGCGCTCCAGCGCCGCCTGGTTGTCGGCCTCGAAACGCAGCACGATCACCGGCGTGGTGTTGGAGGCGCGCATCAGGCCGAAGCCGTCGGCGTACTCCACGCGCAGGCCGTCGATGGTGATGATGTCCTCGGCGCCGTCGAACTGAGCCGTCTGCTGCAGGCGTTCGATCAGCGCATGGTTCTCGCCCTCGGCGGTCTTCAGGTTCAGCTCCGGCGTCGACAGCGCGTTGGGCAGCGCATTGAGCAGCGCCGACGGATCAGCCACCTTCGACAGGATTTCCAGCAGGCGCGCGCCGGCGTACAGGCCGTCGTCAAAGCCGTACCAGCGCTCCTTGAAGAACACGTGGCCGGACATCTCGCCGGCGAGGCCGGCGTCCGGGTTGGCCTTCAGCGCCGCCTTCATGAAGCTGTGGCCGGTGCGGTTGATCATCGGCACGCCACCGGCGGCGGTGATCGCCGGCGCCAGCAGGCGGGTGCACTTCACGTCGTAGATGATCTTGCTGCCCGGCTGCCGGCTGAGCACATCCTGCGCGAACAGGATCAGCTGGCGGTCCGGCCAGATGATGCTGCCGTCCTTGGTGACCACGCCGAGACGGTCGCCGTCGCCGTCGAACGCGAGGCCGATCTCGGCGTCGGTGTCACGCAGCGCGCGGATCACATCCTGCAGGTTTTCCGGCTTGGCCGGATCGGGGTGATGGTTGGGGAAGGTGCCGTCCACCTCGCAGAACAGCTTGTGCACCTCGCAGCCCAGGCCGCGGAACAGCTCCGGCGCGAAATCGCCGGCCACGCCGTTGCCGCAGTCGACCACCACCTTCATCGGCCGCGCCAGCTTGATGTCGCCGGTGATGCGGTTGAGGTAGGCATCGACGATGTCGTGCGTGCTGTAGCCGCCGTGGCCGTCGGCGAAGTCGTTGTCGACGATGCGCTGGTACAGCTTCTGGATCCAGTCGCCGGCGAGGGTGTCGCCGTCCAGCATCATCTTGAAGCCGTTGTAGTCCGGCGGGTTGTGGCTGCCAGTGACCATCACGCCGGAGAAGGTTTCCAGCTGGTAGGCGGCGAAGTACAGCATCGGCGTGGCGACGCGGCCAACGTCGATGACGTCGACGCCGGCGGCACGGATGCCGTCGGACAGCGCATGGCACAGCTCGGCGCCGGACAGGCGGCCGTCACGGCCGATACAGATCGTGCCGACATTACGCTCGCGCGCTTCGGAACCGATGGCACGGCCGATCAGGCGGGCGGCGTCGGCGGTGAGGGTGTCGCCGACGATGCCGCGGATGTCGTAGGCCTTGAAAATGGAGGGAGAGATGGTCATTGCTCAAACCCGATCAGGAGTAGAAGGTTGGCCGCAACCGCCGGCGCGCTGCCGGCGGCCGGGAAGTTCATTATAGCGACTGGCTCAGCTGTACCAGCGCGTCCAGCTTGGCGCGCGCCGCGCCGCTGTCGATCACGGAGCGGGCCAGCGCCACGCCATCGGCGAGGCTGGCCGTAATGCCAGCGGTGTAGATCGCCGCCGCGGCATTGAGCAGCACGATGTCGCGCGTCGGGCCGGACTGGCCGTCGAGCACCGCCAGCAGCATGGTTTTCGACTGCTCAGCGCTGTCGGCGCGCAGCGCGGCCAGTGGCGCGTGGGCGATGCCGAAATCGGCCGGGTCGATGCGGTATTCGCGGATGGCGCCGTCTTTCAGCTCGGCGATGCTGGTATAGCCGGACAGGGTGATCTCGTCGAGGCCGTCTTCGCCGTGCACGATCATCACGTGGCGGCTGCCCAGCTCGCGCAGCACGCGCGCCTGGATGCCGACCAGGTCGGGGTGGAACACGCCCATCACCTGGTTGGGGGCGCCGGCCGGATTGGTCAGCGGGCCGAGGATGTTGAAGATGGTGCGCACTGCCAGCTCGCGCCGCACCGGCGCCACGTACTTCATCGCGCTGTGGTAGTTGGGCGCGAACATGAAGCCGACGCCGATGTCGTCGATGCAGCGGCCGACCTGCTCCGGGCTGAGGTTGAGGTTGACGCCGAGCGCCTCCAGCACGTCGGCGCTGCCGGAGCTGGACGACACCGAACGGCCGCCGTGCTTGGCGACGCGGGCGCCAGCCGCCGCCGACACGAAGGCGGCGGTGGTGGAGATGTTGAAGGTGTGGCTCTTGTCACCACCGGTGCCGCAGGTATCCACCAGCCGCGCGGTATCGCTCACCGGCACGCGGGTGGCGAACTCGCGCATCACCTGCGCCGCGGCGGCGATTTCCGACACGCTTTCCGTTTTCACGCGCAGGCCGATCAGGATGGCGGCGATCAGCGTCGGCGGCACTTCGCCGCGCATGATCTGGCGCATCAGGTCCAGCATTTCATCGTGGAACAGTTCGTTCTGGTCGATCAGGCGATTGAGGGCGGCCTGCGGTGTGATCATCTTTTTTCTCCGGCGTCTGCGGCGCTGTGCGGTTTAGGCGAATTCTTTCAGGAAGTTGTCCAGCATCTGGTGGCCGTGCTGGGTGAGGATGGACTCGGGGTGGAACTGCACGCCCTCGATCGGCAGCGTCTTGTGGCGCACGCCCATGATCTCGCCGTCGTCGGTCCAGGCGGTGATCTCCAGGCACTCCGGCAGCGACTCGCGCTCGATCACCAGCGAATGGTAGCGGGTGCAGGTCACCGGATTGGGGATGTCGCGGAACATGCCGATATCGTGGTGCGACACCGGCGACACCTTGCCGTGCATCAGCTGCTTGGCGTGAATGATCTTGCCGCCAAAGGCCTGGCCGATGCTCTGGTGGCCGAGACAGACGCCCATGATCGGCAGCTTGCCGGCGAAATGGTGGATGGCCGGCACCGAGATGCCAGCCTCGTTCGGCGTGCACGGGCCGGGCGACAGTACCAGGTACTGCGGCGCCAGCGCCTCGATTTCTTCCAGCGTGATTTCGTCGTTGCGGAAGACCTTGACTTCCTGCCCCAGCTCGCCGAAGTACTGCACGAGGTTGTAGGTGAAGGAATCGTAGTTGTCGATCATCAGTAACATAGCGGGTCTACAAGCCTTATTCCTGGCGGCTTACGGTGCCGCATCTATGGGTTTTAATCCTGTCCTTTATCCTGTTTTACCGTGGACTTTATGGGAAGTCAGCGGAACAGAGTGACAGGATAACATGATGGAATTCAGGCTGCCTCCTGGTGCCAGCATCTCTGGCTAGCGTGAGGCGTGCGACCAATCTCGATTGGACGAGTGAGTCCCTCCTTGATTGATCGTGACGATCCTTTGATTGACCACTACAAGGTGATGTCGCTCAAGGCTTTTGGACCGTGCCTCTCAGCATGCCCAGTTGAATCTCGGTCTCGGGTAGCGCTGGCGCGAAAAGATGCCGGGTCGTTTTGTATGGAAAGCGCTTTTTGTGCAACAAGATCTGGCGCTGGATGCTGTCGACGCAAAATGGCTCTCCGCTGCGCCAATGCGTGACGACCACTCTGGGGTCCCGATAGCCCAGCAGTACGCACGGCAGATAATGCAGCCCCAGCAAAACCGCCGCGCGCGCGCGGTGGTTGCCGTCCATGATGATGCCGGTTTCCCTATCGACGGGAATGGGCGTCGTCCACATGCCCGCCTGGGCGATGGCGGCCGCCAGCCGGTGCACGGCCTCCTCATCGACCTCTTCGGAAGAAAGGAAGAAGTCCACCGGCTTGAGAGCCACACAGTAGGACGGGTAATCACGCATTTGTCTGTTCCCTGGAGATGGTTTCAATGGCTGGCACAAGCACCTCTACCTCCCGCTCAGCGTTGCAGCATGGCCGTCTCCTGGACCACGCCATCGACGATGACGTGGCCGGCGCCCTGCGAGCAGCGCTCGATGCGGGCGTCGATCTTGTACACGGCACGCAGCATGTCGACCGTGATCACCTCTTCGCACGGGCCGCTGCCCTGCCCGCTACCGCCGGCGATCACCAGCGCCTGGTCGGCGAAACGCAGGGCCTGGTTGAGATCGTGGATCGCGATGAACACGATCATCCCCTGCTCGCGCGCCAGTTGGCGCATGAATCCGAGCACCTGCATCTGCCGGTGCAGATCGAGCGCGCTGGTCGGTTCGTCCATCAGCAGCACTTCCGGATCGCGCGCCAGCGTCTGCGCGATCGATACCAGTTGGCGCTGCCCGCCGCTCAGCTCCCCGAGGTTGCGAAACGCCAGCGCATCGATGCCGAGCGCGGCCAGGATGTCGTCGATGCGCGCCAGATCCGTGTCGTGCACCGCCCAGGACGGCGTCTGCTGCTTGCGCGCCAGCAGCACCGACTCGTACACCGTCAGCCGCGCGTTGGCACTGATGTCCTGCGGCATGTAGCAGATGCCGTCCCGGCCCTTGCTAGACCCTTCCAGCAGCACGCGTCCGGGGCCGTCGATCAGCCCGGCGATGCGCTTGAACAGGGTGGATTTGCCGGCCGCGTTGGGGCCGATGACCGCCACCACCTCACCGCCCAGGAAGACCGGGGTGGTGATGCCGGAGATGACTTCGTGGCGGCCATAGCTGGCGCCGAGATTTTCCAAACGTAGTGTCACCATGCGTTCTTTTTGCTGCCGAGTATGAGTGAAATGAAGAACGGCATGCCGATGAGCGAGGTGACCACCCCGATGGGGAAGATCGCCCCCGGGATCAGCGTCTTGCTCACCACGGAGCTCGCGGACAGCATCAGCGCGCCGGCCAGCATCGACGCCGGCAGGAAGAAGCGCTGGTCCTCGCCGATCAGCATGCGTGCAATGTGCGGGCCGACCAGGCCGACGAAGCCGATGGAGCCGACGAAGGCCACCGGAAACGCGGCCAGCAGGCTGACCAGGATCAGGGTCTGGAAACGCAGCCGGCGCACGTTCACGCCGAAGCTGGCAGCCTTGTCGTCGCCCAGGCGCAGCGCGGTGAGCGCCCACGCGCGCCTGGCGAAGACCGGCAGCGTGACCAGAATCACCAGGCACACCACGCCGAGCTTGGGCCAGGTGGCCTTGGTCAGGCTGCCCATGGTCCAGAACACCACGGCGGCCACCGCCTGCTCGCTGGCGAAGTATTGCGCCAGCGCCAGCAGCGCGTTGAAGGTGAACACCAGCGCGATGCCGAGCAGCACGATGGTCTCGGCGCTCACGCCGCGGCGCAGGCTCAGCACGTGGATCAGCATCGCCGACAGCATCGCCATCAGGAAGGCGTTGAGCGGCACCATGTACTCGGCCGCGGCCGGAAACAGCTTGAGCCCGAATGCCAGCCCCAGGGCCGCGCCGAAGCTGGCGGCGGCGGAAATGCCGAGCGTGAATGGGCTGGCCAGCGGGTTGTTGAGGATGGTCTGCATTTGCGCACCGGCCAGCGACAGCGCGGCGCCCACCGCCAGCGCCATCAGCGCCACCGGCAGACGGATCTCCCACAGCACCACCCGGGTCTGCAAGGCGGCACTGTCCGGACGGAACAGCGCGTGCATCACGTCGCCCAGGCTGTAGCTGGCCGGGCCAAGCGCCAGGTCGAGCAGCAGGCTCAACAGCAGCAGGACGACGAAGGCCCCCAGCAGCAGGCGCTTCTTCTGCACCAGCCCGCGGTACGTCGCACTCCGGTTGGGTGTGCTCATGTCGGCGACGCTCATGATTGCCCCTCCTTATCGTGCAGGCTCACGAAATAGCCCGGCTGGTACGGAATCGGCAGGAAGCGCTCGTGCAGCTCGCGGAAGGTGGCATCCGGGTCGAGATCGGCGAACAACTCGGGGTGAAACCACTTGGCCAGCTGCTGGATCGCCACGAACTGGTACGGGCTGTTGTAGAACTGATGCCAGATGGCGTGGAACGCGTGCTTACGGTTAGCCGTGATGCCGGCGTAGGCCGAGCGGCTCGGGTAGGCGGCCAGCTTGCGCGCGGCCTCCTTCAGGTTGGCCCCCGGTCCCACGCCCACCCAGCTGCCATTCGGCACGAACGCCTCCCAGTTGGCACTGGTCACCACCACCAGCTCAGGGTCGGCGGCGATCACCTGCTCCGGATTCAGCTGGCCGAACGTGCCACGGATCGCCTGTTTGGCGACGTTGTTGCCGCCCGCGATCTCCACGAAGCGTCCGAAGTTCTCGTTGCCGAAGCTCAGACAGCAGTCCTCGGTGTAGCCGCCGATGCGCTCGATGAACACCCTGGGGCGCGCCGGCTGGCGGGCCTCGATCACGTCGGTGACGCGCTTGACCTGCTCGTTGTGGAACGCGATGAATGCTTCGGCGCGCTGTTCCTTGCCGAACAGCTTGCCGAACAGACGCATGGTCGGCTCGGTGTTTTCCATCGGGGCGTGGCGGAAATCCACGTACACCACCGGAATGCCGAGCGCGGCCAACTTCTCGATATAGCGCGCGTCCTCGGTGGCGCGCTGGGCCTCGATGTTCATCACGACCACGTCGGGCTTGAGCGCAATCGCCTGCTCGATATCGAAGGTGCCGTCCTCGAAGCCGCCGAAAGTGGGAAGGTCGGCGATCCCGGGAAACTTGCGCAAGTAGGCGCGATAGGTGTCCGGATCGGACTGGATCAGATCCTTGCGCCAGCCGGCGATACGCTTGAGCGGGTTGTCGGTATCGAGCGCGGCCACCAGGTACAGCTGGCGTCCCTCACCCAGGATCACGCGCTGCACCGGCAGGCGTACCTGCACCTTGCGCCCGGCCAGGTCGGTGACGGTGCTGGTCCCCTCGGCAAGCACCGCGGGCGCATCCGGCTTGTCCGGCTCCGTCATGAAGAACAGTGCCCCCAGCGCCGCCGCTAGGCTGAGCGCCACGAGTACCACCAGCGCCCGTCGGCGTTGAAATAGCATCATCAATATCCTCAAAAAAATAACTGCTTCGTATTCGATTTGTCGCGCGCCATTCCGGACCTGCTGCAGAACGAGCGACTACGCGCTCTTCTGCTGAGGCGCGGGCATGCGTTCCCTCCGCACCAGCAGCACCGCCGCCACGGCCAGCAGATAGCACGCCGCCACATAGAAATAGGTGTATTGCAGCCCGAAACTCTGCGTCAGCCAGCCACCCAGCGCGATGCCGGTGATGGACGAAAACTGCGCGGTGCTCTGCGCCACCCCGAGCACGTAGCCCTGCCCCAGGCTGCCGGCCGACCTGGAGATCAGCGCCATCAGTACCGGCGTGGTCGCGCCAAGCAGCACGCCCCAGGCAAAGTGGATGACAAAGAAGGCTCCGATGTCGTGCGTGATGCCGGCGGCAGCGGTCAACACCGCGCAGGCCATCGCCACATGGCTGATGCGGCGCAGCGCCAACGGCAAGCTGACGTGCTCGAAATAGCGCGCCCACAGCGAGGCGGACACGACGAAACCGAGCGCCAGCAGGCCATAGCACAAACCCACCAGCCAGTTGCTCACCCCGAACACCGAACTCACGTACAGCGAGAACGGCGTCTGGGTGACCATGCGACTGACCAGCAGGATGCCGGTCACCGCCAGCAGCCCGGCGATCGGCGCGCGACGCCATGCAGAGGAGAGATCAACCTGCGCTGTGGCGGCAGCGGGTACAGCCTTGGCGACCGGCGCCACGCTAGGCAGCAGCAGCGCCACGGCAGCGGCGCAGGCGGCGCACAGCACGGCGGCAACGATGTTGATCCAGCGGAAATTGGCATGGTCCAGGATCAGGCCGCCCATCACCGCACCGGCCAGCGACCCGACGTTGGTGGATACCTGCAGATAGGCGAACAGGCGCGCCCGGCGTGCCGGCGACTCGATACTGACGCCATAGGCCTGCGCTGGCGCGATGAAGCCGGCGCAGGCCCCCTGCACGAAGCGCAAGGCCAGAATGGTCCACACATCCTGCGCGTAGGCCAGTGCCAACTGGGTCAGCGCGAGGCCGAGCAAGGCGCGGATCATCATCAGCTTGTGGCCGAAACGGTCGCCGACCCGGCCCCAGAACGCGCTGGTAAGCACGATGCCGAGCATCGGTCCGACATAGACGGCGACCCCCGCAAAGCCGAATTCCCAACTGGCGGTACTGAGCGCCTTCAGGTGCAGCGGCCAGAACGGGCCGCTCATCTCCATGGCCCCCATCGACACCAGTTGAATCACGAACAGCAGGTGGACCAGACGCGACGCCGGCCCCGATGCGACGACATTCGACATGACTCAAGCCATCCGCAGCGGATTGGGCAGCTCGTGCTGCAGCCGGTAGTCGGCGTACTTGAGCAAGTGCATGCGCAGCACCGAACGGGTGGACCACGGCTGCTCCAGGAAGGCCGTACGCTCGCGCAGCCACAGTTCCGGTTCGACACGCTCCTGGATGGCGTCGAACGCAGCTTCTGCTTCTTCACGCAGGATTTCCCACAAGCGCGTCGGGGCCAGCGAGTATTGACGCGTCAGCAGCAAGGCCACTTCGTGCAGATGGCAGACGAAGCATGCATCCACCACGAACGTGCGTACCGGCTCGATATCGTCGCTGAACACAGTCGGCAAAATTCCCGGATGCACGTAAGGCTTCAGTTCATAACCGCGCGCATTCAGCAGCGGCGCGTAAGTACGGCCATCACCGAAGTCGCGAATGAGCAAGCTCTTGGGCATACCGTCCGCATCGAACAGCACCGAGGTATTCTGCTGATGCGCCTCGAGCGCAATGCCGTACAGCAGGTAGATGCTCAGCACCGGCCGGGTAACCACGCGCGCATAGAGGCGGAAATAGGCTTCCACCGCCAAGGCAGGGTCATCCGCCGCCCCGGCGCGCTCGATCAGCTCGGTAATGAGCGGGCGGCCGCTAGCCGGCCCGTCGGTCAGCAAGGCCGCCACGGTGATCGGCAGCAGGCCGTCATTACGGTCGAACGCTTCCTTGCTGGCGCGATACGCGACAGACAGGTGGCGGCCGGAGCGATCTTCCTGTTTCACCGCGTGCTTGTAATGGAGCGCCACCTCTTCCGGGAAGATCTCGAGGGTGTGGCCGAAGCCGTTTTCGGCTGCCAGGATGCGCTGGATCACGGCGCTGATGCGCGGTCCCATGTGGATCGACTTGGCCTGCAGGCTGCGCTGTTCGCTGGTCAGCCACAGCGCCATCGGCAACTTGATGAACGGTACCGTGCCCTGCAGCTGCGGCATCATGGTGCGGAACGACATGGTCGGGCGCGTTTCGACATCGGGCCCCTCCAGAATCAGGATGCCCTCCTCGATCTCGGCGGCGTACTCCTTGCCTACAAAATGGTCGAGGTGCCAGGAGTGGATCGGCAGCGGCAGCCAGTCGGCCTCGTTCAGTCGCCTGGCGTTCAGACCCGCTTTCCAGTCGGCCCACAATGTCGGGAACTGTTCGGCGAACCAGTCGTGATAGCCAGACACGTGCGGCATTCGTTCAAGGTAAGCGTGATCCGCGTGCAGCGCGGCGATGCGCACGGAAACCGAGGCGTTGAACTCGGGCGACAGCGCCGCCACTTGCTCCGGGTTCAGGTCCGGCTTGGATTTCCAGGTCGGATAGAACGGGTGCCCCTCAAGCGAGCCCCATTGATCGAGTAACACCGCCGCTTCGCCGGTAGCGGCATGCCGGCGCAGATAGTCAGCAAACCCCTTGGCACCGGTCGCGGCAATGCGCTCGGCCAGTTCGGCGTTCCACGCTTCACGGTAGATGCGCGCCAGTGCGTCATTCGCAACGCTGTTGGCCATGTCGGCTTTCAGCCCGGCCACGCCGTCGTCGCTGGGTGCGAAGTCGAAGCTGTCTCGCAGAATGTCGATCAGTTGCGCCGCTGTCTCGATCGCCGTGTGCGCACCCTTGTGTTCGATCAGGGTAATGGCGCCGTGGTTGATGAAGGTGTTGGCCGGCGCCGCGTGCAGGTCATCGAAATAGACCAGCGCCATCCGCTGCCACAGCGGCAGCCAGGCGCCCTGCCCGTGCGGGGCGAACACCAGCATGTCCTTGTCGATGATCTTCTCGGCGAACAGGCAACGCACCACGCGGCGCAGCGCATTGCGCTCGGCGTTGCATAGCGCGGCGGCTTCGCGTTCGACGTAGAAGGCATTGTCGGATTGCAGTCGTTTCAGATTGGTTTTCATTGGTATCAGGCCGGCCAGGTTTGCGGAAAATAATCGAGGGCGGAACTGCGCAGGCCTCCCATGTAGGCCACGTTCCAGTTGAAAATTTCTTCGATGTACGGCAGCTTGAGTTCCAGACGCCGGCCCATCTCGACCAGCACCGCCAGGCCGAACGCGACGTCCTCGTGGAAGGCGCGGTTCTTCTTGTCGATCACGTAGCCGTCCGCGGTTTTCACCATCGGTGCCAGAATCGAGTCGTAAGCCTGATTGCTGCGCAGCACCGATAGCATGGTGCGGGGATCGCGGATCTGCTCCTGGTAGGCTTCGACGATTTCCTGCCTGAGCGGCTGCACCGACGACATGTCCACGCCCAGGCGCTGCTCGACCGCCTTGCACAACAGCTGGCTCTCCTCATCGCAGCGTTCAAGGAAATACGCGCCCAGTTCGGGGCAGTCGGTCCACCAGCACAGCGGTTCGGCGAAAGGCTTGTCGTGCCACTGCGCATACGGCCCGATCAGGCCGTAGACCACCGACGGATGCATGATCGGATTGCCGGGGGTCAGCGTGATTTCCAGGTAGTGCGCGAGCAGTTCCACCGGCGCCGCGTACAGGCGCTGCAGGTGCGCCAGCAGCGCCTGACGCGCAGGCCCGCTTTCACGCTGGTGCGTACCGACGTACAGCGTGCTCTTCGCCCCGCCCATCCGGACCGAAACACCGGGCTGCAGCGCATAGGCGGTATGCGGCACGTCCTTCATGCCCCAGATCACCGCGTTGGGCCGCGCCGCCAATGCCTTCTCGGCCAGCCAGTCGAAACCGCAGAAACCCGGAATCGCCCCGACGTACACCGGCTTGTGCGTGGGCAGGCTGCCGGCAATCGCGTGCAACAGCGCCGGCCGGGCCTGTGCCGGCACGGTGATGATCACCACGTCGGCATCGGCCAGAGTCGCGTCCGGGTCGCCCGACACGACATCCAGGCGCGCCGACAGCGTTCCGCCTTCTGGCAGCAGCGCGCTGATGCCGGCGTGAGCGTGGCGCTCGATCACTTCCCGGTTGTTCGTGAGCAGCGACACCCGGATGCCGGGCCGTTGCTTGAACAGCACCGCGCTCAGATGGCCGGTTCGGCCGCCACCGCAAATGACGACGTTGAGCGGGTCCATCATGCGGCGCTCCGTTGCAGCAGGGTCGGCTGCGCATCCTCGATTTCGTCCGGGCTCAACCAGTCGTCCAGTTGCGCCCAGATTTGCGGGTCAAGCAGATTGCGCTCCTGCAGCCAGCTCTCGTTGTACACGGTGTGCAGGTATTTCTCGCCACCGTCCGCTACCGCCGCCACCACGTTGCCGCCGATCAAGCCGCTGTGGATGAATTCCAGCGCCTTGTAGATCACGCCGCCGGTGGAGCCGCCGACCAGCAGCCCGGTACGCTGGGCGATGTAGCGCGCGGTTTCGAACGCTTGCGTGTCGGACACCTGCACGCCGAGATCAATGCAGCTGTAGTCGAGCACCAGGCCGACGGTGTCGCCGGCCGGCGTGCCGGTGCCGGATTGGTAATAAGGATGGCCAGGCTGGCCGAACACGATGGAGCCGGCCGGCTCGACCGCGATGGTCTTGGTGTGCGGGTTGTGCACTTTCAGGCCGCGCGCGATGCCGGTCATCGAGCCACCGGTCCCGACGCAGCCGACGTAGGCGTCCACGCCGCCCACCTCTTCGATCACCTCGCGCACGAAATCGGAATAGCCGCCAGCGTTGGCCGCATTGTCCGACTGGTTCATGAACACCGCGCCGGGGATCTGGCTGGCAAGCTCGGCCGCCAGGCGCTGGCGCTCCACCACCGCCACCTCGTCCTCGCGGAAGTTGCCTTCGACGTAGCGGATCTCGGCGCCAAGCGCACGCATCACCGCGATCTTGTCCTGCGCGGCGTGGTGATCCACCACTGCGATAAAGCGCAGACCGAACTCGATGGCGGCGATCGCCAGCCCGCAACCGGTGTTGCCGGAGGAGGACTCCACCACCACGCCCCCCGGTTTGAGGCGGCCCGCCTTGAGCGCCGCGATCACCATATTGCGCGCCATACGGTCCTTGATGCTGCCACCGGGGTTGTTCTTCTCGATCTTGAGCAGCAGCTTGGAATGTTTGGCAGGAATGGAAATGCTCAGAACCGGGGTATTGCCGATCAGATCGGTCACTTTATTCAGAATCATCTCGTTACTCCATTCGATCGTCAGGGGAAACCACCAGCGCACCGGCCGCGTCGTAGGTCACGGTGACGCGGCGCGGCATCGGGTGGCGGTGAAATTCGTTTTCCAGCAGGTCCATCTGGTAGCCGGCGGTGTTGGCATACACCAGCAGGTCGCCGGTCTGCGGCATCGTGTTGAAAGCGATCAGGCGGTTAGTGATCACGTCGTCGTCCAGGCAGCTGTGGCCCGCGATGTAGGCTCGCACCGGCTGCCCCCCGCTGGCACGGGAAACCAAGATCGGATCGACCAAGTACTCGGACGCGAACCAGGTTTCGCAGGCACTGAAGCTGCTGCCTTCGACGAAGACCACCGGATTGCCGCTCGCCAATTGCTTGACCCGGGTGACCCTGAACACCGACACGGCACTCTGGTCAGCCAGGCTGCGCCCCGGTTCGAGCGCCAGTGTCAGCTGCTGGGTGTTGAGGTATCCGGCAATCGACAAACCATCCACGCAAGGCGCCGCCAGTAGCCTGTCCAGCCACTCGCAGGCGCCCAGGCGCCCGCCGTATGGATAGAACGACTCGGGCACCTTGCCGGTGCGGTAGTCGTCGCCGCTCTGCGCACGCAGGAATGCCTCGTAGGCGTCGGCATCGACATAGCGGATCGGCAGGCCGCCGCCGATGTCGATGATTTTCGGATCGAGCCCCAGTCCGCGCGCCGCCTCGACGTGGCGGATCAGTTCACGCAGCGCCTGCACACGTGGCTCAAAGCCATAACCGCCCAGGTGAAAATGGAAGCCCTCGAAGGAGAACCGCTGCTTCTGCTCTGAAAGGTGCCGCAGACACTGCAACAGCTCATCCCCTCCCATGCCGAAGCGGCTTGCCGACGAGGAGGCTGGCCGGTAGCGCAGCAGCACTCGCGCCACGCTCCCGTTGGCGACCCTGTGCAAGCAAGCCTCCAGCTCCGCCAATTCCTCGGCCGAATCCACCGAGATCAACGCCACATTGGCGATGAGTTCGGCGTGGAATTCGCGGGTCTTGGCCGGGCCGGTAGCGCACAGTCTGGCGGGGGCCACGCCGGCACGCAGGGCGTCCCGCATCTCGTAAACACTGGACACATCCACGCCGATACCGGCCTCTACCGCGGCGCGCACCAACGCCTGCGACTTATTGACCTTGGCCCCGTAAAACACGTCGAAGCGCACCTGATGCTTACGCAATACCGCGCGCAACGCCTCGACGTTCTGTTTCAGGATGTGCGGCCAAACGATATTGAGTGGCGAACCATAGCGTTCGACCAGGTCCAACAGCGACTGCGGCGAGGAATAAACGATATCCGCAACGGCCGGATCCAGGATGGGCCGGAGCACACCGGGCGTCCAAGCCTTCAGGCTCCCGGTTTCGGCCTCAAGCAGCTGAGTATGGCTTTGCATAGTCGACCTCCCCCACCCGGTTTAGAAGTCCACCGTGGCGGACAGCTGCACCGTGCGGGGTGCCCCTTGCGAGAGGGTGCTGTAGGAGGCCACGCCCGACCAGTAATCGCGGTTGAACACGTTCTGAACGCCGGCCCGGAACGTGGTGGGCTTGCCGTCGATCTTGGTGCGATAGCGCGTGCCGACGTCGACCTTGGTCCAAGACGGCAGGCTTTGCGTATTGGCCTGATTGACGTATTGCTTGCCCGTATAGGCCACGCCGCCCGTCAGCGTAAGCCCCGACAGCCACGGCGTGTCCCACTCGGCATTCAGGTTGGCCTGCACCGATGGAACGCCAACCGGCTCTTTGCCGCGGGTTGCGCTGCTGTTGGTCTTGGTCAGCTCGGCGTCGAGCAAGGTGACGCCAGCAAACAGCCGTACCGACTTCGCCACTTCGCCGGCGACATTGAACTCCAGACCACGGTTGCGCTGCTCGGCATCGACCGCGAACACGCCGTTGGTGAGCTGGCCGCTCGGCTTTGTGATCTGGAAAGCGCTCACCGTGGTCATCAGGCCACCGTGATCAATCTTCACGCCGACCTCGTACTGCTTCGACTTGTACGGTGCGAACACCTCCCCCGAGTTGGATGCCGTCGCTGGCGCGATGTCTCCCTTGCTCAGCCCTTCGATACGGTTGGCGTAAAGCGAGACCTTTTCCCATGGCTTGAAGACGATGCCGAACAACGGCGTCACAGCACTCTTGTCGTAGGAAGACGTCACGGCCCCGGTAGTCGCGTTGAAGTTGTCCGATTCGACCTGCTGCCGGCGCACGCCAACCATGAGCTGCAGGCGCTCGTCGAGCATGGATAGCGTATCGGCCAGGGCGACGCCGGACAGCGTGGTTTCGGACACCTTCGGTACCAAGGACGGCGCGCTCACGTTCTGGCTCGGGCTGCCCACCGGCGAGTAGATGTTCGACAGCACAGCCGTGCCGCTAGTGGAGCCCCGCGCCAGTTGGTCACGATAGGTGCTGGCCTGCAGGGTGACTGCATGACGCACCGGACCGGTATTGAAGCGGGCACGCGCGCCCGCGTCGGCCGTGAAGCGCTCGATGTCGAACTTGAAGTGCATCGGCGTCGCCGTCGTATCGCCCGCGGCATTCAGAATCGTCGGTGTCTGATCGGACAGGCGCGACACTTCCGTGTGAGCGGCGCCGACATTGGCAAACAGTGTCAGCTTGTCGCTCAGCTCGTATTCGGTGCGCAACATGGCCGAGCGGTCGTCGATCTTCGACCATGCCCACTGCTGGGTTACGTTGTTCTGGCCGTCCGGCGCCGACGGCACGGCGACGCCGGCGGCGACCAGAAACGGCCGCGACGGCGCGTCGAACTCCTCCTGCTGGCTGATCAGGTCCAGCGTCGCCTTGAAGCGCTCCCCCTGATAGTCGAGCGACAAGGCCCCGACATCCGCGGTGCGGGTCTGCTTGTCCACGGCGGTGTCGCCCTGGTGGTGACTGCCGTTGAAACGCACGCCGAACTGCTCATCCGTGCCGAAGCGCCGGCTGACATCGAGATGCCCGCCCCCCTGTGTATCCGACGCGTAGTCGGCGGTGAACCGGGTCAGGTCCTGGGCGAGCGCCCGCTTTGGCACCACGTTGATCACGCCGCCGACGCCACTGTTCGGCGACATGCCGTACAGCAGCGCGGCCGGCCCCTTGATCACCTCGACCCGCTCGGCGTACTCGGTGAACACCCGGTAGTTGGGCGCCACACCATAGAGCCCGTCGAGTGCGACTTCCCCCAGATTCCCCTCGCCAATCGGAAAACCTCGGATGAAGAACGAATCGACCACGCCCCCGGTCTGGCTGGCGCGGACGGACGCATCCTTGGCCAGCACATCGGCCACCGTTGCCGCCTGCTGGTTCTGTATCGCCTGCGAGGTATAGCTGCTGATGCTGAACGGCGACTTCATCGCGTCAGCATTACCCAGCAAGCCCAGGCGCCCCCCACGGGCAACCTGGCCACCGGCATAAGGCCGGGAAAACACCCTGGACAGGTCCGCGCTGACCTGCACCGCCGGGAGCTCGGCGACTTCTTCGGCATAGGCATGGCCTGCAAACCCGACCATCAGCATTCCGGAGAAGGCCATGCGCGTGGCAAAAGCCAGCGGCTTGAGCAGGGATGCTGTTGTGGTAACCGGAGCGGCTGAATGGGAAGGAGATAAAGGAGACTGGGGCTGCATGGCGAGCGATTTCCTGTTTTGTTAAGCGATAACTTTAACTATCGGATGACTGCCCACGACAATAATGCAAATGCAAATGATTTGCAACAAGAAATGCATTCCGATTAAAACTGCTGTCAAACAAGATGACTTAATGGTGGGCGTGACGGCAGGAAGCAGTCGCCCAACACGGCGCAGGCGCTGCGACAAGCACCGGGCACCAGCAAACCGGCACAAGCCAAGTGCCGTATGCCGGATCATTTCCATGCCGGGAGAAGAAAGGTTTTACGGGAGAAATCGTGGGGAGGGTGCGAGTGCGGATGGCATCCACAGCTAGCAGTGCGAGTACGAGCAGGCAGCACAGGCAACGCATCGTCGAGGCCGCCGGAGCGATCATTACCGCCAGTCAGACTGGCACTACTGCACAACGCGCCGATGCGGCACACGGCAAGCAAGCCGTCTCAGGGGCGGCTGGCCGCGCCAGTGCTGGCGACCGCGCTTGCGGCCAACCTTTGAGCGGGCATGGGCAAAACAAAGCGCCGGCAGATGCCGGCGCGAGGAAAGACAGCGTGGCGGCGCACGCTGGCGCCGCCACGGTGATGGCTCAGACTTACTTGCGCAACTGGCCCAGCGCGCCCTGCAGCTCCTTCAACACCTCCGCGCCACCGTTGGCCGCGAACTTGTCGAAGGCCGGCTTGGCTTTCTCGCGCATGCGCTTCAGCTCGGCGTCGCTGACCATGTTGATCTTCATGCCTTGCTGGGTCAGGAATTTCACGCTGCGCATCGCCTCGGCGCGGGAATCCTTGCGCTCGAAGGTGCGCGATGCCAATGCAGCGTCCTGCAGGATCTTCTGCTCGTCGCGGGACAGGCCGTCCCACCACTTCTTGCTGGCGGTCATCACCCACGGGCTGTACACGTGCTTGGTCACCGACAGGTACTTCTGCACTTCGTAGAACTTGCTGGACTGGATGGTGTTGACCGGGTTTTCCTGACCGTCCACGGCGCGGGTCTCCAGCGCGGTGAACAGCTCGGCGAAGGCCAGCGGCACCGCATTGGCGCCGAAGCTGTTGAACATGTCGATGTACACCGGGTTCTGCATCACGCGCAGCTTGATGCCCTGGAAGTCCTCGAAGCGGGTGATCGGACGCTTGGTGTTGGTTACGTTGCGAAAGCCGTTTTCCCAGTAGGTCAGGCCGACCAGGCCCTTGGCCGGCAACCTGGCGATCAGTTTCTGCCCAAACGGGCCGTCCAGCACGGTGTCGGCCTCCTTCTCGTTGGCGAACAGGAACGGCAGGTCGTAGACACCGAAGTCCTTTTCCACGCCCACCAGCGTGGCGGTGGAGCCGACCATCATTTCCTGCGCGCCGCCGATCAGCGCATTCTGCATCTGCACGTCGTTGCCGAGGCTGGCGGAGCCGAAGCCCTTTACCTTCAGCTTGCCGCCAGAGCGCTTGGCCACTTCGTCGGCAAACAGCTTCACCGCGCGGCCCTGGTTGCTGTCTTCGGCCAGGCCGTAGCCAAAGCGGATGATGCGCGGCTTGATGTCGGCGGCCAGCGCCTGCGGCGTGGCCAGGGCGCCGGCGGTGATCAGGCAGGCCAGCAGCGGTTTGAACATTGTTTTCATGAGTCTCTCCTCGGTTGTGTTGTTACAGCTGTGATCGGGCTGGCTTGCGCTCAGCGGAAGAACTGGGCGGGAACGGTGACCACTTCCGGCACCGCCACCAGCAGGCTAAGCAGCAGCAGGTAGGTCAGCAGGAACGGCCACACGCCGCGGGTTGCCGATTCCATCGAAATGCGCGCCACGCCGCACACCACGTTGAGCACGGTGCATACCGGTGGCGTGATCAGGCCGATGGAGCCGACCAGCACGAACATCACGCCAAAATAGGTGCTATCGATGCCGGCCTGCTGCACCAGCGGCATCATCACCGGCCCCAGCACCAGAATGGTCGGGGTCAGGTCCATCACGATGCCGACTACCAGCAACAGCACCATCATGGCGGCCATCAGCAGGCGTGGCTGCTCCATCAGCGGCCCCAGCATCTCGGCGATCTGTGCCGGCAGATCGGCCAGCGTGATCATGTACGACGACACCAGCGCGGCGGCGCACAGGAACATCACCGTGGCGGTGGTGCGTGCGGCGTGCACGAAGACCGGCTGCAATACCGACAGCTTCAGCTCGCGGTACACCAGCAGACTGACCAGCAGCGAATACATCGCCGCCACCACCGCCGCCTCGGTCGGGGTGAAGATGCCGAACTTCAAGCCGCCGATGATGATTACCGGCAGCATCAGCGCCCAGACCCCGTCGCGCAGCGCGTAGCGACGCTGTGCCCAGCTCTGCTTCGGTTGCGGCGTGACATTCATGCCGCGCGACACCAGCAGCCAGGTCAGCACCAGGCCGACGCCCATCAGCAGCCCCGGCACGATACCGGCGAGGAACAGCGCGGTAATCGAGGTGTTGGTGGTGACGCCGAAGATGATGAACGGCATGCTCGGCGGAATGATCGGCGCGATGATGCCGCCGGACGCGATCAGGCCGGAGGCCCGCTCCACCGGGTAGCCGTGGTCACGCATCATCGGGATCAGCAGCGTGGCCAGCGCCGCGGTATCGGCAATGGCGGAGCCGGACAGACTGGCCAGCAATACCGAGGCGGCGATGGCGACAAAGCCGAGACCGCCGGGAATGTGGCCGACAAAGGCCACCGCCAGGTTGATGATGCGGCGCGAGATGCCGCCGGCGTTCATCAGCTCGCCGGCGAGGATGAAGAACGGCACCGCCATCAGCGGGAAGTTGTCGGCGCCGGACAACAGGTTCTGCGCCACCAGCTGCGCGTCGAAGAAGTCGAGATGGAACATCAGCGCGATGCCGGTCAGCATCAGGGCAAAGGCCACCGGCATGCCCAATGCCATGCAGGCAAACAGCACGGCCAGAAAAATCACGATTGTCATGGTGTGTTCCTTACAGGTCCTGGGCGGTGGAATGGGTGTCCGGACTGCCGGGGATTTGTGCCTGCGGGTGGCGGCGCACGATGCGGTAAAGGTTGGCCGCAATCAGCAGCAGCATGGCCACGGCGCACAACAGCCCGGCGCCGGCAAACAGCGCCATCGGGAAGCCGAGCACGGTGGAGTAGGTTTCCAGCCCGATCAGGGTCTGGCTCCAGCTGCCTTGCAGGAACAGCCACAGCGCATACAGCATTAGCAGATGGCTGAGCACGGCACAGCCGCGGCGCCACGCCGGCGACAGCCGCGCCTGCACCATTTCCACGCCGAGGTGCGAGTTCTGCCGCACCGCGAGAATGGCGCCGAGAAACACCAGCCACACGAACATCAGCCGCGACACTTCCTCGGCGGCGGCGATGCCGGAATCGAACACGTAGCGCAGCACCACGTTGCCGAACACCAGCGCCACCATCACCACTAGTGCCAAGGCCATCAGCCATTCAACAAGCCGTTCGAGACGGGATAAGCAGTTATGCATGATTGCTCCTCACGACAGTGCAGCCAGCTGCTGCAGGATGTGCCGGACCAGCTCGTCCGGCGGCAAGGTGATGTCGCCGGCGATGGCGCGTTCGTCCGCCGCCGGCGGCTGCAGATCGGCAAACTGGCTGTCGATCAGGCCCAGCGGCATGAAATGGCCCTGCCGCGCCTGCATCCGCTGCCCGATCAGCGCGCGGCTGCCGTGCAGGTGCACGAACACGGTGGCGGCATCGCCCTCGCGCAGCAGGTCGCGGTAGCGCCGTTTCAGCGCCGAGCAGGACAACACCAGCCCGTGGCCGGCGTGCGCGGCGGCGGCGAGCTGGTCGCGCAGCGTTTCCAGCCACAGCTGGCGGTCGGCATCGGTCAGCGGCGTGCCCGCCTCCATCCGCGCCACATTGTGCGGCGGATGGAAGTCGTCGCCTTCGACAAAGCCGGTGTCCAGCGCCGCAGCCAGGCGGCGACCGATCTCGCTCTTGCCGCAGCCGCACACGCCCATCACCACAATCATCGGTGCTTTATTCATGTTAGCGTTAACATATTCAGGTTAATGAAAAGCCGCATCGCGCGGCCACTGGTGTCCGGTGCTTGAGCAAAGCGGCACCGGGTGCTAAGGTTGCTCGAAGGTTAGCGCTAACATTCGGCAAGGTAAAGCAGTTTTGATCGTGCAGCGCAACATCGAATCCGGCGATGCAAACCGCCCTCCCCCTTACAATGGCAGCCCATGAGCGAACGCAAACCCCGCGCCGGCCAGAGCCGGACCACCTTGAGCGATGTTGCCAACCATATCGGTGTCAGCGCCATCACCATTTCCCGCGCGCTGAACAAGCCGGAGCTGGTCTCGGAGGCGCTGCGCCAGCGCATCGACGACGCGGTGCAGCTGCTGGGCTATGTCCCCAACCGCGCTGCGCGCGCGCTGGCGTCGGCCAAGTCGCACAGCGTGGTGGTGCTGGTGCCGTCGCTGTCCAACACCGTGTTTGTCGACACCCTCGCCGCCATCCACGACACGCTGCACCCGGCCGGCTACCAGATGCTGATCGGCGACACCCGCTACTCGCCACAGGCCGAGGAAAAGCTGCTGCGCACCTATCTGGAGTACAACCCGGACGGCATCCTGATCACCGGCTTCGACCACACCCCGACAGCGCAGACGCTGCTGCAGACCGCCGCCATTCCTACCGTGCACATGATGGAACTGGCGGAACAGGGCGACAGCCCCTGCGTCGGCTTCTCGCAATACGACAGCGGCTACGCCCTCACCCGCTTCCTGCTGGACAAGGGCTATCGCCGCATCGCCTTTCTGGCAGCACAGCTGGACCCGCGCACCCTCAAGCGCGGCGAAGGCTACCGTGCCGCGCTGCGCGAAGCCGGCCTGTACCAGCCACAGCGCGAACTGGCCGAGGCCAGCCCGTCCTCGGTCGGGCTCGGCTCGCGGCTACTGGATCGCCTGCTGCTGCAGGCGCCGGACTGCGATGCCGTGTTCTGCAACAACGACGACCTGGCGCTGGGAGTGTTGTTCCAGTGCCAGCGCCGCCAAATCGCCATCCCGCAGCAGCTGGCGATTGCCGGCTTCAACGGCCTCGACGCCTCGGCGTGGAGCAATCCGTCGCTGACCACGGTCGACACCCCGCGTTACGACATCGGCAAGGCCGCGGCCAGCATGCTGCTGCAACTGATGGCGGGCAAGACACCGGTGGCGACCCGGGTCGACCTCGGTTACCAGCTGCTGGCGCGCGACAGCACCTGAGAACCTGTTCAATAGCTGCTGTGATTGTTTTCAATGGGCCGACACCGCGTTAAAAACGCCTTCGGAATGCTTGTTTATTTCCAGTTAAACGCCGCTTCCTCAGGCGTTTTCGCCTTGTCTCGCGTGAGCGCGCGAGACTTTGAACAGGTTCTGAGCGGCACGCCTTGCCTTGCGGCCAACCTTGGCCGCAACCGTCACCGGCCCTGCCCCCGCCGCCACAAGTAAAGGCCGATCAACGCGCCGGCCATGTCGGCCACCACGTCGCCCGCCTCGGCGCTGCGGGTCAGCGTCAGGCTGCCCTGCGCCAGCTCGGACAGCAGCGCCCAGCCCAGGCACAGCCACAAGGTTGGCCGCAACGGCGGACGCTGGCGGGCGGCGAAACTGCGCGCCAGCAGCCACGCCCACACCGCGAACAGCAGCGCGTGGCCCAGTTTGTCGAAATGGGGAATCGCCGACGGCGTGCCGGCCGGCTTCAGCAACAACAGGTAAACGGAGAACAGCCACCAACTAGCGGCGGCCAGACTGCGACGTAACGAGTGCGACAACACGACTTCACCTTATCTCGATTGCCGCCCGTCGTCGCGCGGCCAGAACCCGGCCAGCCTGCCAACGGGCAGACCGGCCCCCTAATCAATCCTAGTGTGCGACGGCGATCATCTGCACCGTGCGCAGCGCGGACAGCTCGCGGCCGCCGGCGTAGCTGACCGACGACTGCAGGTCTTCCTGCAGCTCGTGCAGCAGGCGGGCGATGCTGCCCTTGTACTCGACCAAGATCTTCTTGCCTTCCACGTTTTTGTACTCGCCCTTGTTGAACTGCGAGGCACTGCCAAAGTACTCCTTGTAGTGCTTGCCGTCGATCTCGACGATCTCGCCCGCCGATTCGTCGTAGCCGGCAAACAGCGAGCCGGCCATCACCATGCTCGCGCCGCAGGCCAGCGCCTTGGCCACGTCGCCGTGCTCGACGATGCCGCCGTCGGCAATCAACGGCACACTGATTGCGGCAGCGCAGTCGCGCACGGTGGCCACCATCGGGCGGTGGAAGCCGGTCTTGTTCTTGGTGATGCATACCCGGCCGCCGGCGATGCCGGCCTTGATCGCGTCACAACCCCACTCCTGCAGTTCGCGCGCCGCCTCGGCGGTGGCGATGTTGCCGCCGATCAGGAAGCTGTCCGGGAATTCGCGCTTGATGAAGCGGATCATGCGCTCCGCCTTCACGCACCAGCCGTTGGCCACGTCGAGGGTGATGTATTCCGGGCTCAACCCGGCGGCCTTAAGCGCGGCCAGCTGCTGCAGGGTGTCGCCGTTGACGCCGACGCTGATCGAGGCGAACAGGCCCTTGGCCTGCATGTCGCGCACGAAGGCCACGGCGTCGACATCGAAGCGGTGCATGGTGTAGAACCAGTTGCGGCGCGCAAAGTATTCGCAGGTCTCGGCATCGACCACGCTCTTCATGTTGGCCGCATAGAGCGGCATCGCGAAACGGCGCGGGCCGAACTGCACCGAGGTGTCGCACTCCTTGCGGCTGTCGACGATGGTTTTTTTCGGAACGAGATACACATCGCCGTAATTGAGTTCGGTGTTGATCATCAGCTGTCACTCCAAATTGCATTCGGGAAACCATTCGCGGAATGGTGCTGCGCCGCCGTTCCGGATAGCGGTGCAGATTTCGGGCGTCCCCAAATAAAAAAGCGAAAGCCGGGCGGCTTTCGCTTGCAATTTTCCCGCCCTGCGGCGCTGTCGGGCGCAGGGCAAACGGTACTGACTATACGCAGCGCAAAATCCGGGCGTCAAGCGTTAATTGTCGAGCCAGGACAGGATCGGACGCCACGCCTCGATGTCGCGCCGCACCCGTGCCGGTGGCAGATCGAACAGCGTCAACCCGGCGCCGGCGGCCTGCACGTAGAACTGGGTGTCACGGATCCAGCCCAGCACCGGCACCTGGTAGCGCGACAGGAAGTTTTCCAGCTCGCGCGCGGAGCGGGTGCGCGGATCGACGCGCATGCCGACCACGCCGACAAAGGTCTTTTCCTTGCGCACCGCCTTTTCCGCCAGCAAGGCGTCAAAAAACTCGCTGCTGGCCCACATGTCGAACGGCGACGGCTGGATCGGCACGATGACGCGATCGACCTTCTTCACCAGCGCGCGCAGCCGCTTGCCGTCCAGCCCGGCCGGGCTGTCGAGGATCACCACCTGGGTGTCCTTCGGCGGCTTGGCCAGGCCCTCGATCATCTGCCAGCCCTGGATAGCCGGCGCCGCCGGCGGCCGCTGCGCCAGCCAGCTCAGCGACGACTGCTGTTTGTCGATATCGCCCAGCATCACCTTGGTCGACTGCGACGCGTAAAAACCGGCGATATTGGTCGACAGCGTCGACTTGCCGCTGCCGCCCTTGGGGTTTGCCACCAGTATCGAATACGCCATAACACCTTTCGCTGTACTTGCTTGCCGGTCGCGGCGACGCCACTACCCGCCGGGCATTTTATGATAAAAGACAGCAGGCCACGCGGCTTCGCTACCCCCACCCGCAACAAAGGATAACCACACCATGCCGTACGACGCCATTTTGCTGGACATGGACGGACTGATGATCGACACCGAGCAGCTCTGTGCCCAGGCCTGGCGCGATGCCGCCAGCGAGCTGGGCACCCGCATCGGCGAGGACACCCTGCACCAGCTGGTCGGCCTCAGCCACCAGCACTGCCTGCGCTACCTGCAACAGCACTCCGAGCTGTCCGCGCACATGCCGGCACTGGCGCTGCTGAACCGGCAGTACTACCACCAGCAGCTGCAGCACGGCGACATTCCGCTCAAGCCCGGCATCACCGCGCTGCTGGACTGGCTGCGGCAGCAGGCGATCCCCTGCGCCGTCGGCACCGCCACCGAAGGACCTCTGGCGCAGCTGAAGCTGCAACGCAGCCAGCTGGCGCCCTATTTCCAACACGTGGTCAGCGCCAGCGACGTCGCCAACAGCAAGCCGGCACCGGACATCTACCTGGCGGCGGCGGCACGGCTGCAAGTGGAACCGGCGCGCTGCATCGTGCTGGAAGACTCGGTACACGGCGCCAGCGCCGCGCTGGCGGCCAACATGCGGGTGATCATCGTGCCGGACATCGTGCAGCCGCCCGCCTCCATGGCAAAACAGGCCCTGGCGGTATGCAAGGACCTGTTTGCCGCGCGGGCGTTGCTGCAACAGCTGCGGGACGTGTAGAACCCATTCAATGTCTGTTGCGCTTCGGCGATACCGCGTTAAAAACGCCTTCGGCATGCGTGTTTACATCCAGGTAAACGCCGCTTCCTCAGGCGTTTTTGCCTTGTCTCGCTCTAGCTCGCGAGACCTTGAACAGATTCTTAACCCTCGTTGGCGTTGATCTGCGCCACCAGTTCGCCCAGCACGCGTTCGGCCTGGTCGTTGTCGACCTGGCAGGTGCCGGCGGCTTCGTGGCCGCCGCCGCCGTACTTCAGCATCAGCTCGCCAACGCTGGTGCGGTTGCTGCGGTCGAGGATCGATTTGCCGGTGGCAAACACGGTGTTCTGCTGGTTCAGCCCCCACAGCACGTGGATGGAGATGTTGGCCTGCGGGTACAGCGCGTAGATCATGAAGCGGTTGATCGGGTGGATCAGCGTCTCGTTGCGCAGGTCCAGCACCACCACCTTGCCCTCGACGCGGGCGCAGCGCTGGATCTGCGCCTTGGCCTGCGCCTCGTGCTCGAAGTACAGCTCGACCCGCTCGCGCACGTCCGGCAGCTGCAGTATCTCGTCGATGGAGTGGTCGCGGCAGTACTTGATCAGGTCCATCATCAGCGTGTAGTTGCTGATGCGGAACTCGCGGAAACGGCCAAGACCGGTACGGGCATCCATCAGGAAGTTGAGCAGCACCCAGCCGCTCGGATCGAGAATCTCCTCGCGCGAAAACTGCGCGGCGTCGGCCTTGTCCACCGCCGCCATCATGTCGTCGGCGATCATCGGGAAGCGCTGTTTGCCGCCGTAGTAGTTGTACACTACGCGCGCGGCGGACGGCGCCGCGGCGTCGATGATGTGGTTCTGCTTGCCGGAGGCGTTGCGCAGGGTTTCGGACAGGTGGTGGTCAAAGGCCAGATGCGCGGCTTCGACGTATGGCAGGTTGGTGGTGATGTCGCGGTCGGTGATGTCGACCTTGCCGTCCTGCATGTCTTTCGGGTGCACGAACTTGATGTCGTTGATCAGCCCGAGCTCGTTGAGCAACACCGCGCAGACCAGACCATCGAAATCACTGCGCGTCACCAGACGAAACTGTCCTGTTGTCATTTCTGTTTCCCTGCCCTGTTTCCATGAATGATGATTCGATCGGGCCGCCTGCCGCCACGATCAATGCTGTCGGCAACTGTACCGCAGTCGGCAAGGGCGTGATAGCCCTGCCAGCTTGTCAGCCACTACCCGGCACCGCATAATCCTGACATATTGTTCCGCCACTTGGCCTTGCCGCTTGAAATCGCAGCCGTGGCCGCCATTTCAGCAGACAGAGCGCAGTGATTCCGGTGCCGGCCAGTGCAGAAGCGCGGCCCGCCCTCACCGCCCCCGCAGCAGGTCTGCCACCGGCCAGACCGCTTTTTGAGAGACAAAGAAAGGCACCATGCTGTACGCAATCACAGGCACCGACGCCCCCAATTCCCTCGATAACCGCCTGGCGGCACGGCCGGAACACCTGGCCCGCCTGCAGGCACTGCAGAACGACGGCCGGCTGCTGCTGGCAGGGCCGTTTCCGGCCATCGACAGCAACGACCCTGGCCCGGCCGGCTTCACCGGCAGCCTGATCGTCGCCGAGTTCGACTCGCTGGCCGCGGCCGAGCAATGGGCGAAGGCCGATCCCTATGTTGCCGCCGGCGTCTACGCCAGCGTCAGCGTCAAGCCGTTCCGCAAAGTGCTGCCGGCATGAGCGCCATCATCGAAATGATGCGCCAGCGCCTGGCGGCACTGGCGCCGGAACACCTCGACATCGAGGACGACAGCGCCTCCCATGCCGGCCACGCCGGCGCCAAGAGCGGCGGCCACTACAATGTGCTGATCGTCAGCGCCTGTTTCAGCGGCAAGTCGCGCATCGAGCGGCAACGGATGGTGTACGATGCGCTCGGCGACTTGATGCAGCAGGGCATTCACGCCCTGGCACTCAAAACCCTTACTCCGGACGATCTCTGAAATTCATTCCATGAAGAAATCACTCACTATCGCGGCCCTGCTGCTGGCTGCCGTCGGCAGCACCCCGAGCCTGGCCGCACCGGTAGCCACCGTCAACGGCAGCGCCATCGACAGCAGCACCCTAGACCAGGCGGTAAAGCAGGTCATCGGCAGCAGCAACGGCCAGCTGAAAGACAGCCCGGCGCTGCGCGAAGAAGTGCGCCAGCGCCTGATCAACCGCGAACTGATCGTACAGGCGGCCACCAAGGCCGGCCTCGACAAGAAGCCGGAATTCCAGCAACAGCTGACCGAAGCACGCACCGAATTGCTGCAACAGGCATTCTTCAAGCAGAGCATCAGCACCAGTCCGGTGTCGGACAGCGCGCTGAAGGCGGCCTACCAGCAGTACAGCGAACGCTTTAACGGCGTGAAGGAAGTGAAAGTCCGCCAGATCATCGTCAACAGCGAAGCCGACGCCAACAGCGTACTGGCCGAGCTGAAAAAAGGCGCCAAGTTCGAAACCCTGGCCGCCAGCAAATCCACCCACCAGCCTAGCCGCGAACGCGGTGGCGACCTGGGCTGGGGAAATCTGGCGTCGATGGAACCGCCACTGGCCGCCGCGCTCCAAGCCATTCCCAAAGGCAAATTCAGCGCCCAGCCGCTGCGCTCCGGCCTTGGCTGGCACCTGTTCAAGGTAGAGGACATCCGCGACGCGAAGCCGCTGCCTTTTGATACCGTCAAGCCGCAGATCGCCCGCGACCTGCAGGACAAAGCGATTAGTGACGCGATCGGCGAATTGCGTCAGAAAGCCAACATTCAATAACCACTGGAAACCCCGATGAACTTCCCTTTGAAAAAAACCCTGATTGCCGTCAGCATGCTGACCGCCACTGCCGCCGCGTTCGCCACTTCGGTCAATGGCGTTGCCATCAGCCAGCAGCGTATTGATGCCATCACCCGCATGATGGAAGCGCAAGGCCAGAAATCGACGCCGGAAATGGCGCAAATGGTCAAGGACCAGCTGATCACCGCTGAAATCCTGCGTCAGGAAGCCGTGAAGAAGGGCCTGGACAAGTCCGCCGACTACCTCGCCGAAATCGAGAACGCCAAGGCAATGGCACTGGCCAACCGCCTGATCAAGGAACACCTGCGCACCAACCCGGTGACCGACGCCCAGGCCCGTGCCGAGTACGACAAGGTGAAAGCCGAGTTCCCGGAGCGCAAGAGCTTTGACGCCAGCCACATCCTGGTGAAGACCGAAGCCGAAGCCAAGGCCGTGATCGACGCGCTGAAAAAAGGCAAGCCGTTCGCGCAGCTGGCCAAGGAAAAATCGCTGGATCCGGGCTCCAAGGACAACGGCGGCAACCTGGGCTGGAACGAACCGGGCACCTTCGTGGCCCCGTTCTCCGAGGCGATGGTGAAGCTGGCCAAGGGCCAGGTGACCGCCACTCCGGTGAAGACCGATTTCGGCTTCCACGTCATCAAGCTGAACGACGTGAAAGTGGAAGCGGCACCACCGCTGGAAACCCTGCGTCCGCAACTGGAACAGCGCATCCAGTCGCAGCGCATCGAAGCACTGATCAAGTCGCTGAAGGCCAGCGCCAAGGTCCAGTAAGAAGGCTCAGTGAGCCCACGTGCTTCCGCCATGAAAAAACCGGCCACTGGCCGGTTTTTTCATGGTCAGGCGCGCAGTACGACGTTCAGTCGTCGTCCTGCTCCGCCCAACCCGGCTCGCGCTTCTCGTTGAAGGCACGCACGCCTTCCAGCTGCTCCGCACTGCCGATCAACGCCAGGAAGGCCGCCTTTTCCGCCGCCAGCTGTGCGGCCAACGTTTGCGCAGGACTGGCTTCGATCAGCCGCCGTGCGGCGTGGATCGCCTGCGGCGACTGCTCGCGCACCCGCGCCGCCAGGCTCAGCGCCACGATCTTGGCCAGCCCGCTTTCCACCACTTCTTCCACCAGCCCGATGGCCAGTGCCTTGTCGGCGGTCACGAACTCGCCGCCGAGGATGAGCCGCTTCGCCCATGGCACGCCGACGCGGTCGGTCAGCGCCTTGGTGCCGCCGGCACAGGGAATCAGCCCGACACGCGCCTCCGGCAGCCCGAGGCTGGCGCCGCGCTCGGCCACGATGTAGTCGCAGGCCAGCGCGCACTCCAGCCCGCCGCCCAGCGCGAAGCCGTTCACCGCCGCCACCGTCACGCCGGGATAGTGGCGCACCGCGTCAAACGCCAGCGCAAAGGCGTCCGCCACCTTGCCAGCCTGCGCGGCCGCACCGTCGCCAAACAGCGCCAGATCGGCACCGGCCGAGAAGTAGCGCTCGCCGGCGCCGGTCAGCACCACCGCGCGGATGGCGGTGTCGGCCGCCAGCGCGTCCATCGCCCGGGCCAGCTCCTGCAACGACTCTATCGTCCACACATTGGCCGGCGGGTTGTTGATCGTGACAATTGCTGATTGCCCAAGACGTTCGACAATGATTTTTTGTGTCATGTGGCACTCCTCCAGCCTCGACAAAGCCCAGCTGAAGCGCAATATTCAACAGCGTTATTCACTGTGGATTCACCGAAAAAAATGGCTACCTTGTGAGCATTGACGCGGGTTTGCTAGCTTTAACCATGGACTATGTTGCTGATTTTGCAAGTTTCGCCCCGCCGGGCAAATGGCGGCGCAATTTGCTGCCAGCCATTCAATAGACCACGTTTACAAATGGCCGACCGCGACAAGTTCCGCGCCGCGGCCGGGCCCGGCTGCTACACTAGCGGCCATCTTTTTTGCCTGCGTTGTCACCCATGCTGGAAATCAGTCTGCTGTCCCTGTTTCTTGCCGGCCTGCTCGGCGGCGTGCACTGCCTCGGCATGTGCGGCGGCATCGTCACCGCCATTTCGCTGGGCAAGTCGCAAGCGGCGCCGCTGTGGCACCTGCTGTGCTACAACGTTGGCCGCATCGGCAGCTACGTCTGTGCCGGCGCGCTGCTCGGCGGCCTGGCGCAGTGGGGGCTGAGCCAGGCGGCGTACCAGCCGCTGCAGACCGCGCTGTTCATTGCGGCCAACCTGTTGCTGATCCTGCTCGGCCTGTACCTGGCCGGCCTGTCCGCCGCCATCACCCGCATCGAGCACCTCGGCCGGCCACTGTGGCGGCGCCTGCAGCCGCTGACCCGCCGCTACCTGCCGGTGCGCACCGCCCGCCAGGCGCTGCTGGCCGGTGCGATCTGGGGCTGGCTGCCGTGTGGTCTGGTCTACACCGCCAGCATCGCCGCACTGGCCTCCGGCGGTGCCGGCCAGGGCGCGCTGGTGATGCTGGCCTTCGGCCTCGGCACCCTGCCCAACCTGCTGCTGATGGGGCTGTTTGCCAGCAAGCTGCAGCAGCTGAAACAGCAACGGCCAGTCCGCCTGGTGGCGGGACTGGCCGTGATGGCACTCGGTGGCTGGCACCTGTGGCTGCTGCTTACATCGACTGGCTAAGCGCGGTCACGTTGCTGCGGAACATCTCCAGATAGCTGCGCGCGCCAGGCTGGCTGGACAGCGCATCGGAGTACAGCTTGCCGCCGACCTTGACGCCGGCCTCTTTCGCCAGCTGGTCGATCAGACGCCGGTCGGACATGTTCTCGATGAACACCGCCTTCACCTGTTCCTTTTTCACCTGACGGATCAACTGCGCCACGGACTTGGCCGAGGCCTCGGCATCGGTGCTCACCCCCTGCGGCGCCATGAAGCGGATCGCGTAGCGCTGGCCGAGGTAGGCAAAGGCGTCGTGCGAGGTCAGCACCTTGCGCCGCGCCACCGGCACCGCGGCAAACTGCTTGCCGGCCCAGCTGTCCAGCTCCTGCAACCGCGCCTTGTAGGCGGCGGCGCGCTCGCGGTAGTACGCGGCGCCGGCGGCATCGGCGCGGCTGAGGCCGGCGGCGATATTATCGACATAGCGCAGCACGTGCTGCGGGTTGTGCCAGGCGTGCGGATCGGCACGGCCGTGGTCATGGCCATGCTCGTCGTGGCCGTGCTCGTCTTCCGCCACTTCTAGTGGCTTGATGCCGTTGCCGGCGGTCACGGTCACGCCCTTGAAGTTGGCCGACTTGTTCAGACGGTTGATCCAGCCTTCGAAACCAAGGCCGTTGACCACGAATACCTTGGCCTCGGCCAGTTTCTTGACGTCGGCCGGCTTGGGCTGGAACACATGGGCGTCCTGGTCGGCACCGACCAGCGACACCACGCTGACGCGCTCGCCGCCGACTTCGCGGGTGATGTCGGCCATGATGCTGAAGCTGGCGACCACCGGCAGGTTGGCCCACGCCGCCAGCGGCGACAACAGCAGGCTGCTCACAATAATTTTCCGTACGTTCACGCGCTCAACTCTCCAAATGACGTTGCCGCAGCAGGCGGGGCAACACGCCGCCCTGCGGGGCAACAAACAGCGAAACGATATAGAACAGGCCGGCCAGCAGGATGATGCACGGCCCGGACGGCAGCTCGACGTGATAGGACAGCAGCAGCCCGCCCATGCCCGCCAGCGCGGCGATCAGGAACGCCGCCAGCAGCATGCCGCCGACGGTGGCCGCCCACAGCCGCGAGCAGATCGCCGGCAGCATCATCAGCCCCACCGACATCAGCGTGCCCAGCGCCTGGAAGCCCGACACCAGGTTCAGCACCACCAGCAGCAGGAACAGCAGGTGCCACACGCTGCCGTGGCCGCCAACCGCACGCAGGAACACCGGATCGAGGCTTTCCAGCAACAGCGGGCGATAGATCACCGCCAGCGTCAGCAGCGTCACACTGGCGACGCTGGCCACCAGAAGCAGCGCGGCATCGTCCACCGCCAGCACCGAGCCGAACAGCAGGTGCATCAGGTCGACATTGCTACCGCTGCTGGACACCAGCAGCACGCCGATGGCCAGCGACAGCAGGTAGAAGGCGGCAAAGCTGGCGTCTTCCTTGATCTCGGTAAAGCGCGTCGCGAGGCCAGCAAAACCGGCCACCAGCACGCCGGCGACAAAGCCGCCGAGACTCATCGCCGGCAGGCTCAGGCCGGCAATGAGGAAGCCGACCGCGGCGCCGGGCAGCACCGCGTGGCTCATCGCGTCGCCAACCAGGCTCATGCGCCGCATCACCAGGAACAGGCCGACCGGCGCGCTACCCAGCGCCAGCGCCAGGCAGGCCACCAGCGCACGGCGCATGAAGGCGAATTCTACAAAGGGTGCCAGCACCCATTGGTACAGGAAATCGATCACGGCGTTACTCCATCCACGCGGCACACCGGGGCATTGGCCGACCAGTGCGCGGCGGTATCGCTGGCGCGGCGCAGCTTGTCCGCGGTCAGCACCTCGGCGGTGTCGCCCCAGGCAATCACCTCGCGCGCCATCAGCAGCGTCTGCGGAAAGTGCTCGCGCACCTGCTGCTCATCGTGCAGCACCGCGATCACGGTGCGCCCTTCCGTCTTCCAGCGTTCGACCAGCGCCAGCAGATCGGCGGTGGTGGCGGCGTCAACGGCGTTGAACGGCTCGTCGAGCAGAATCAGCGGTGCGTCCTGCACCAGGATGCGGGCGAACAGCACGCGCTGGAACTGGCCGCTGGACAGCGCGGCGATCGGACGGGTGGCGAAGTCCTCCAGACCGACGGTCACCAGCGCGTTCCACGACGCGTCGTCATCGTTGCGGCCAACCTTGCCGAACAGGCCGCTGCGCTGCCAGTGACCGCTGGACACCAGATCGATCACTGACACCGGCAGCGAACGGTCGATTTCCGACTGCTGCGGCAGATAGGCCATGTCGCGGCGCGCCACGCCGCGCATCAGCACGCGGCCGGCATCCGGCTTCAGCGCGCCCATGATGGCTTTCAGCAAGGTGCTCTTGCCGGCGCCATTGGGGCCGAAGATCGCCGTGGCCTGGCCGTCGGCAAAGCTGCCGCTGACATGGTGCACGGCGGGGTGGCGACGGTAGGACACCGTCAGGTTTTCCAGCCGGATCATGCCACCTCCTGCAATGCCCAGTGCACCAGCAGCCACAACGCGGCCAGCGGCAGCGCGGCCAGCAGCAGACGCTGGCCGGCGGACAGCGACAGCAGGCGCCAGCGCGGCAGGTGCGAGGTTTCACCGGCGGCATGCGGGTGCGGATGGGAGTGGGCATGCGCGGCGCCGTGTGCGTGCGCATGATCGTGTGAATGTTGCTCGTGCTGATGCGAAGGTGTCATGCCGCTCACGCCCCGTTCCCGCTGCCGGCCGGCAGCACGCACGCCTGGATGGCGGCTTCCAGCGCGTCGGCGTCGATGCGGCTGCCGATCACCTCGAAGCGGCTGTCACGGCGCCACGCCACCTGATTGGCCGCCCACTGCCCTTCGGTCCAGTTCAGCCACAGCCAGGTATCCAGCACGCGGAACACGCCCTTGGCGCGCACCAGGCCGTCGACCAGCTGCGGCAGGCGGTCGAACAGGTCGGTCAGCGCCTCGCCGGAGAACTCCGCGGCCGGCGCGAAGGTCCAGCCCTGCGACTGCCAGCCGGAAGCATCGCCCGGCCGCACCGCCGGCCGGTAGCGCGACTTGTTCTGCACCGCGGCATCCAGCCACGCAGGATCGGCGGCGCCGTCGCTGATCTCGGCGATCAGCGACTTGGGCGGAAACAGCGCGGCGGCCTTGTCGCGGTAGGCGGCCAACGTTGGCGCGTCGGCGAGGTCGCACTTGGTGGCCAGCAGCACGTCGGCAATCATCACCTGGTCGCGGTACAGCGGCTGGCGGAAGTAGTCGTTGTTGGCGAACTGGCGCGGATCGACCAGCGTCATCACCGCGCCCACTTCCAGCGCGTTGCCCAGCGGCTCGGCACGCAGCTCGTCGATCAGCCCGGCGGCGTGGGCGAGACCGCTGGCCTCGATGATCAGCCGGTCCGGCCGTTCACGGCGCAGCAGGTTGGCGACGGTGACCGTCATCTGCGGCCCGGCGACGCAGCACAGGCAGCCACCGGCGATCTCGGCAATCGGCAGCTCGCCGTTGTCCAGCACCGCGCCGTCGATGCCGATCTCGCCGAACTCGTTGACGATGATCGCCCATTTTTCATGTTGCGGCCGCTGCGCGATCAGGTGGCGCAGCGCCGTGGTCTTGCCCACCCCGAGAAAGCCGGTGAGCACGTTGACGGTGGTTTTTTTCATACTCGACATGCCTGGCACAGTCCGGTCAGTAAAAGGTTTTGTTGTGCGATGGCAAAGCCCTGCGCTGCCGCCTGCTGTCGCAGCGTGTCCAGCGCCGGCGCCGCCTCCAGCTCGTTGACGCTGCCGCAGGCGGTGCACACCAGGATCAGCCCTTCGTGGCAGCAGCCGACGTGGCTGCACACGATATAACCGTTGAGCGCGTCGACCTTGTGCAGCAGGCCGGCTTCCACCAGGAAATCCAGCGCCCGGTACACCGTCGGCGGTGCGGCAATGCCGCGCTCGCGCTGCAGATCGGCCAGCACCTGATAGGCCTTGACCACGCCTTCGTGCGCCAGCACCAGCTCCAGCACCTGACGGCGCAGCGCGGTCAGCTTCACGCCTTGTTGCTGGCACTGGTGGTCGGCCGCGGCCATAAAGCCAGCTTTATCCATGACAAGTCACCAGGAGTTAAAAGAATGAGGGAGACAATTAGCAGCAATTCTTAAATGTTACTATATAACAACACCGTTAACAACTGTTAACCGCCCGCCGCTTCGATGGTGCAGTGCGGTGTGCTAAGCTGTCGGCATTGATTGCCTACCCCATCCGTAAGGAGCCTGCAGATGAAACAGCTACTGCTCACCGTGTTGTCCTGTACCGTGCTGCTGAGCCCGGCATTTGCCGCCGACCCGGTCACCCAGCGCCAGGAAATCTTCAAGCAGTACAAGCAAACCGTCGGCACCATGGCCAAGACCGTGAAGGGCGAAACGCCGTACAGCAAGGACGAGTTCGCCAAGCTGGCCGCGCACCTGGATGCGCTGGCGCAGCAGCCGTGGCAGCACTTCCCGGCCGGCAGCGACAAGGGCAAGACCGACGCCCGCGCCGAGATCTGGAGCAAGCCGCAAGACTGGAAAGCCGCCATCGACAAGCACAAGACCGAGACCGCCAAGCTGAAGCAGACCGCCGCCGGCGGTGACCTCGCCGCGATCAAGGCACAGTTCGGCGCCACCCAGAAAACCTGCAAGGCCTGTCACGAAAGCTTCCGCAACGACTGAGTCCGGCGTCCGCCACCGCGTTCAGCCCCGAGCGGGGCTGAACTTTTTTGGGCGCCCGACGCCCAATGGCCACCCTCCCCACCCGCATCAAGATCATGAAAAAAATTCTCCTGCTAGCCACCCTCGCCCTCCTTGCCACCACCAGCCAGGCCGGCCCCGGTGAAGACCGCCAGAAAGCCTTCAAACAGGTACTGCGCAGCTTCGAACCGATGGGGGTGATGCTGCGCGGCAGCGGCTATCGCAAGGATGTATTCATCAAGCACGCCGACGCACTGAAAGCGGTCGCCGCAGCCCCGTTCAGCCAGTTCAAGCCGGGCACCATCGACGACGTCAGCCGCGCCAAGCCGGCGATCTGGAGCGAGCCGGCAAAATGGAAAGCGGAACAGGACAAGTTCCTGCTCGCGGTTGACCAGTTGCAGAAAACCGCGCGCGGCGACGACCTCGCCGCCATCCGCCGCGACTACGGCGCCGTGGCCGCCAGCTGCAAGGCCTGTCACGACAGCTTCCGCGGCCCGATGCGCTAAGTGGCGCCAAGCACAATCACGCTGCCAGAAACAAAAACCGCCAGTCGATAAGGACTAGCGGTTTTTCATTTCCGGAGGCGGTTCAGGCCGCCATGCTGGCCGCCAGCCACGGCACGCCACCAAACACCAGCAAAGCCATCAGCAGCAGCAGCAGCAAGGCCAGCCACAGCGGTGCAAAGCGCAACGGCGCGGCATCGACCGGCAGCGCCTTCATCCCGCTCAGCATCGGGCGCACCAGATCGGTGTTGCGGCCAACCTTGTAGAACAGCACCGCCAGCACATGCACCGCTGCCAGCAGCAGCAATACGTCAAACGACGACTTGTGCCAGCCGGTCACCTGCTCGGCCAGCTCGCCGTCGATCAGCACCTTCAGCGGGCCGTCGTAGAGGTAGCTGTTGACGTCAGCGGCAAACAGCCCCAGCCCGGCCTGCAGCAACAGCGCCAGCAGCAGCGCCAGCACCATCCAGCCACCCAGCGGGTTGTGTCCCGGCTGCGCCGTCACCGGCAGCTGCCCAGCCAGATAGGCACGGATGCGCGCCGGCCCGGCGAGAAAACTGCTGAAGCGCGCCGTCTGACTACCGCACAGCCCCCACAGCACGCGGAACAGCAGCAGCACCAGCATCAGCATGCCAAGGCGCAGATGCCATTCCATCCAGTCGCCGCCCTGCTCGCCGGTGAACCACAGCCCGGCAAAAACCGGCAACATCGTCCAGTGAAACAGCCGCGTCGGCACATCCCACACCTTGATCATCCTGCTCATGTTTGCTGCATCCTTTCCTGTTTGCGCGGCTGGCGGCCAAGCCCGGCATTGTTCACCCAAAGCCGGGCCGCCGCCAGAGCGCACGTTACGAAGCGTCATTTTCGGTTAAAATCGCCATCTTTTGTTGCAACGCCAACAGGCGCAATCGTTACCGCGCGGCCCACGGCCCGCATCCTGCTCATGTGGAGAAGAAATACATGCACCAATCCAGCCTTATCCAGGAACTGCAAGCTCGCGGCCTGATCGCCCAGCAAACCGACGCGGCGGCACTCGACGAACTGCTGGCTAAGGAAAGTGTGACCTTGTATTGCGGCTTCGACCCGACCGCCGACAGTCTCCACCTCGGTCACCTGGTACCGGTGCTGGTACTGCGCCGCTTCCAGCAGGCCGGCCACCGCCCGATCGCCCTCGTCGGCGGCGCCACCGGCATGATCGGCGACCCGAGCTTCAAGGCTACCGAGCGCAAGCTGAATACCCCGGACGTGATCGCCGGCTGGGTCGACAAGATCCGCGGCCAGGTATCGCCGTTCCTGAGCTTCGAAGGCGACAACGCCGCGATCATGGCCAACAACTACGACTGGTTTGGCGGCATGGGCGCGCTGGAGTTCCTGCGCGACATCGGCAAGCACTTCTCGGTCAATCAGATGATCAAGAAGGAATCGGTGCAGCAGCGCATCAGCCGCGAAGACCAGGGCATCAGCTACACCGAATTCAGCTACAGCCTGCTGCAGGGCTACGATTTCACCGAGCTGAACCGCCGCCACGGCTGCAGGCTGCAGATCGGCGGCTCCGACCAGTGGGGCAACATTACCGCCGGCACCGACCTCACCCGCCGCATCAACCAGCAACACGTGTTCGGCCTGACCCTGCCGCTGGTAACCAAGGCCGACGGCACCAAGTTCGGCAAGACCGAAGGCGGCGCGATCTGGCTGGATGCCAGCAAGACCTCGCCGTACGCGTTCTACCAGTTCTGGCTGAATACCGCCGACGCCGACGTGTACAAGTTCCTGCGCTACTTCAGCTTCCTGTCGGTGGCCGAGATCGCCGCCATCGAGGAACAGGACAAGAACAGCGGCAGCAAGCCGCAAGCGCAGCGCATCCTGGCGGAACAGGTCACCGCGCTGGTGCACGGCCAGGATGCCGTGGCCGCCGCGCAGCGCATCAGCGCCAGCCTGTTCTCCGGCAGCCTGCACGAGCTGACCGCGTCCGACTTCGCGCAGCTGGCACAGGACGGCATGCCCAGCCTGCAACTGCCACGCGACAGCAGCGGCCTGATCGACGCGCTGGTGGCCGGCGGCCTGGCCAAGTCCAAATCGGAAGCGCGCACCTTCATCCAGAGCGGTGCCGTCAGCGTCAACGGCAACAAGATCGACAGCCTCGAGCACCAGATCAGCGACGGCGAACGCCTGTTCGGCCACTACAGCCTGCTCAAGCGCGGCAAGAAGCACCACACCCTGCTCTGCTGGCAATAAACAACTGCGGCCAACGTTGGCCGCAGTTTGCCGCCGACAGCCATGCCTTTGCATGGCTGTTTTCATTTCTGCCACCGAATCGGGAAAATTAACTATTCAGCGTAGGCAAGGCTATCTATTA
The DNA here is from genome assembly GCF_003633895.1 of Vogesella indigofera. Taxonomy (GTDB): domain Bacteria; phylum Pseudomonadota; class Gammaproteobacteria; order Burkholderiales; family Chromobacteriaceae; genus Vogesella; species Vogesella indigofera. The sequence continues at coordinate 101,813 of NZ_RBID01000011.1, read as the reverse complement.
TCCGTAATGACATCAGCAAAACAATAATTGCCGCGCCGGCGCCGCCGCCACCGGCCACCGCAGCACCCGGGACAACACCGCACGACAAGGCCTGACCTGAACCACCGCGGGCAGCGACAACGCCGTCCGCCATTTGCCGGGGTGAGCAAGGGCATGACACAACACCGCAATCGCAATACCACACAGCTGCCCGGTCTGGTCTGGCCCTTCATTGCCGTTGCCCTGCTGCTGGCGGCACTGGGCGGCGTCAGCCTGGAGATCCAGTCCGCGGTGCGCGCCTACGTCAGCGGCGAGAGCCTGTGGTCCAAAGGGCAAAAAGATGCCATCTACTATCTCACCCTGTACGCCGACAGTCACGACGAACGCCACTTCCACCAGTACCAGACCGCCATCGCCATCCCGCTCGGCGACCACGCCGCGCGCATGGCGCTGGAACAGCCGGTGCCGGATCTGGCGCTGGCCCGCGCCGGCTTCCTGCAGGGCGGCAACCACCCGCAGGACATTGCCGGCCTGATCTGGCTGTACCAGAACTTCCGCCAGTTCAGCTACCTGCAACAGGCGATTGCGCACTGGGAATTCGGCGACCGCAACCTGCAGGCGCTGACCGGGCTGGCCGAGCAGATGCACTTCCAGATCAGCGGCGGGCTGGCCAGCCCGCGCGACATTGTCGAGTGGAAGGCGGAAATCTACGCCATCAACGACCGCCTCACCCCGATGGAGAAAGCCTTTTCCGACACCCTCGGCCAAGGCTCGCGCGTCATCCAGCGGCTATTGCTGGCCGCCAACCTGGCCAGCGCCGCACTACTGATCCTGCTGGCGCTGTTCCGCACCCGCAAGCTGCTGGGCCAGCGCCAGTCCTTCGAAAGCGCGCTGCAGGCGGAAAAGGAACGCGCGCAGGTCACCCTCGCCTCCATCGGCGACGCGGTGATCACCACCGACGCCGACGGCCTGACCGCCTACATGAATCCGGCGGCGGAACAGCTGACGGCGTGGACGGTGGCGCAGGCGCAGGGGCTGCCGCTGGGCTCGCTGTTCCGCATCGTCGACGAGGACTCCCAGCAGGAAGCGCTGGTGCTGATCGAGCAAATCCTGGCCGGCGGCCACAGCCACGGCAGCAGCAGCCACTCCCAGCTGATGGTGCGCCTGGACGGCAGCGCGGTGTCGGTGGCACTGGTGGCGGCGCCGATCCACAGTGATGGCCAGATCAGCGGGGCGGTGCTGGTACTGCACGACATGACGCGGGAGCGGCAGTACATCGCCAGCCTGTCGTGGCAGGCCTCGCACGATGCGCTGACCGGGCTTGCCAACCGCCGCGAGTTCGAATACCGGCTGGAGCAGGCACTGGCCAATCTCGACCGCCAGCACGAAGGCCACCAGCAGCACGCACTGATGTTCCTCGACCTTGACCAGTTCAAGGTGGTCAACGACACCTGCGGCCACGCCGCCGGCGACGAGCTGCTGCGCCAGATCTGCCTGCTGCTGCAGCAGCGGCTGCGCGACAGCGACACCCTCGCCCGCCTCGGCGGCGACGAGTTCGGCATCCTGCTGGAGCAATGTCCGGTCGATGCCGCGCTGCAGATTGCCGAAAGCCTGCGCCAGACGGTACAGGACCTGCACTTCGTGTGGGGCGGCCGCCCGTTCAACGTCAGTGTCAGCATCGGCCTGGTGCACATCACCGGCGCGCTGACCACGCTGGCCGAGGCGCTGCGCGCCGCCGACGTCGCCTGCTACATGGCCAAGGAAAAGGGGCGCAACCGGGTACAGCTCTACCATCCGGACGATTCGGAACTATCGCTGCGCTTTGGCGAGATGGCCTGGGTGCAGCGCATCCACCTGGCGCTGGAAGAGCGGCGGCTGTGCCTGTACGCGCAGGAAATCGCGCCGCTGGGCAGCAACAGCGACAGTGGCAGCCATGTCGAGCTGCTGCTGCGCCTGCACGACGAGGTTGGCCGCCTGGTGCCGCCGATCAGCTTCATCCCGGCGGCGGAGCGCTACGGGCTGATGCCGCTGATCGACCGCTGGGTGGTGCAGAACGCGTTCACCATCCTCGCCGCGCGGCTGCGCTGCCACAAGGCAACGCCGATCGGCACCTGCGCCATCAACCTGTCCGGCACCACCATCGGCGACCAGGCGTTTCTGGACTTCCTGCGCGAACAGTTCCGCCTGCATGCGATCCCGCCGCGCATGATCTGCTTCGAGATCACCGAGACCAGCGCCATCGCCAATCTCGCCAGCGCCATCCACTTCATCACCGAGCTGCAGACCCTCGGCTGCCGCTTCTCGCTGGACGACTTCGGCGCCGGCATGTCCTCGTTCACCTACCTGAAGCACCTGCCGGTGGACTATCTGAAGATCGACGGCGGCTTCGTCAAGGACATGCTCGACGACCCGATCGACCGCGCCATGGTCGAGGTCATCAACCACATCGGCCACGTGATGGGCAAACGCACCATTGCCGAATTCGTGGAAACACCGGCGATGCTGCAGGCGCTGGCCGACATCGGCGTCGACTACGCGCAGGGTTACGCCGTGGCCAAGCCGCAGCCGTTCAACTGCGACGGCGAGCTACAGCACGACTTCCGCCGCGTCTGCGCGGCACCGGCGGGAGTTGCGGCCACCAGCGCGCAGTCTGCCGTACCGCCGCAGCCGGCCAACAGCAGCCAGGGCGCGACGCCGTGAACCGCGAGTTCGTGCGCAGCGGCGCGTTACGCAGCCCGCACAGCTATCCGGAATGGGCGCAGCAGCTGCTTGCCGACTGCGCCGCCGCCAGGCAGCGCGTGGTGCGACACGAGTTCTACCAGCGGCTGCGCGATGCCGAGCTCGGCGATGACGCACTGCGGCTGTTCCTGATCGGGGTGTGGCCGGTGGTCGAGCAGTTTCCGCTGTACATGGCGCAAAACCTGCTCAAGACCCGCTATGGCCGCCATCGCGGCGAAGACATGGCGCGGCGGCTTCTGGTGCGCAACATCCGTGTCGAGCAGAACCACGCCGACTACTGGCTGGCGTGGGCCGCCGCCTGCGGCATCGCGGCAACCGAGCTGCAGGCGCAGCGGGTGCCGGAGCCATTGCAGCAACTCGGCCACTGGTGCCGGCACAACAGCCGCCACCACTCGCTGCTGCTGGCGCTGGCCGCCACCAATTACGCCATCGAGGGTGCCACCGGCGAGTGGACGCAACTGGTCTGCGCGCCGGGCATCTATGAAGCCTCGCTGCCCGCGACACAGCGCCAGAGCGCGATGCGCTGGCTGAAGGTGCATGCCCGCTACGACGACGATCACCCGTGGGAAGCGCTGGACATCGTCTGCACCCTGGCCGGGCGCGACGCCGACGCCAGCACGCGGCGGGCGCTGCAAACCGCCATCGGCAACAGCTATCACTACATGCAGCTGGTCCTCGACTGCTGCCTGCAGCTGGAACAGGCCGTGCCGGGCTAGCCGGTGCGCCAGCCCAGGGTTGGCCGCATCAGCCGGCGCTGACGCGCAGGTCGCAACCGCCCTCCACCGCCACGTCGTGATAGTGCAGCAAGCCCGGCACATCGGCCGGTAGCGCCTCGTCCACCGGCTTGCCCTGCAACAGTGCCAGTGCCGGGCGCACCACCGCCGCCAGCAACGCCTCGTTGCTATCCAGCGCCGCCAGCTGCAGCGTATAGGTCCACTCCGCGCCGAAGTGGGACTCGCTCTCCTCCCACCACAGCAGGCGGTTGCCGCGGTTTTCCCACGGCTGCCACGCGCTGGCCGGGAAGCCGACAAAGGCGTCGTACTCAAAGGCAAACTCGCAGGCCCAGTGCGCCACGTGCAGCACCGCGCCCACCGGCGTGCCATCCTGTTGCAACGGCACGCCGTCACCGGCAAGGCTGATCTGGTAGTTGAGCCAGCCGCCGATGAATTCCTTCCTTTTCTTGTTGCGCACGATCAGCGGCAGGCTGCTGGCCAGTGCCACCCGCCCCAGCGCCGGCACTTGCTGCACGCTTTCTTCGACACTGCCAAGCTTGTGGCACAGCTTGGCCGCGCCGAGCACCTCGCCCAGCAGCGCATCCAGCTGCTGTTGCAGGGCCTTGGCGTGACGCCATTGTTCGTTACTGATGGCCGCGGGCTGGGCGTCATGGTTCATGCGATGGTGTCCTTGTATTGCGGAATCAAAAACAACAACGGCGCCCACTGGCGCCGTTGTCGGAGTGTTGCGGCCAACCTTACACGCCGGCCTCGTGGGCCTGTACGTCAGCGTGATAGCTGGAACGCACCATGGCACCGACGGCGGCGTGCTTGAAGCCCATTTCGTAGGCACGGGTTTCGTACTGCTTGAACACGTCCGGATGCACGTAGCGCAGCACCGGCAGGTGACCATCGGTCGGCTGCAGGTACTGGCCGATGGTGATCATGTCGATATCATGGGCGCGCATGTCAGCCATCACTTCGTACACTTCTTCATCGGTTTCGCCGAGGCCGACCATGATGCCGGACTTGGTGCGCACCTCCGGATTGCGCGCCTTGTACTCTTTCAGCAGCGTCAGCGAGTGCTGGTAGTCGGAGCCGGGACGGGCCTGCTTGTACAGACGTGGCGCGGTTTCCAGGTTATGGTTCATCACGTCCGGCGGCGTGGCGCTGAGGATGTCCAGCGCGATGTCGAGACGGCCGCGGAAGTCCGGCACCAGCACCTCGATCTGGGTGCCCGGCGACTGCTTGCGCACTTCGCTGATGCAGTCGGCAAAGTGCTGGGCACCGCCGTCGCGCAGGTCGTCGCGGTCAACCGAGGTCACCACCACGTAGCGCAGCTTGAGCGCGGCCACGGTTTCGGCGAGGTGGATCGGCTCCTGCGCGTCCAGCGGGTTCGGGCGGCCGTGGCCGACGTCACAGAACGGGCAGCGACGGGTACAGATGTCGCCCATGATCATGAAGGTGGCGGTACCCTTGCTGAAGCATTCGCCGATGTTCGGGCAGGTCGCCTCTTCACAGACGGTGTGCAGCTTCTGCTCGCGCAGGATCTGCTTGATCTCGTTGAAACGCTGGCCATTGGGCAGCTTGGCGCGAATCCACTCCGGCTTTTTGAGCTTTTCGTCGAGCGGCACGATCTTGATCGGAATGCGTGCCGTCTTGTCAGCGCCTTTGTGTTTTACGCCAACCTGGTTTTCCAGTTTCATGCTGTCTCCTTCATCACCGTCAGGTGTCGCTCCAGCTGCGGCAGCAGCCGTTCGGCGGCTTGCGCAACGGTCAGCGCAACGCCTTGTTCTTTGATTTGCGTGACCTTGAGGCCGGCATAGCCGCAAGGGTTGATCCACAGGAACGGCGTCAGGTCCATGTCCACGTTCAGGCTCAGCCCGTGGTAGACGGCACCGTTCTTGATGCGCAGGCCCAGCGACGCGATCTTCTCGCCACCGACATAGACCCCGGGGGCGTTGACATCGCCGTAGGCGGCAATGCCCAGCTCACCCAGCATGTCGATGATCGCCTGCTCGATGCGGCGCACCAGCTCGCGCACGCCGATGCCCATGCGCTTGAAATCGATCAGCAGGTAGACCACCAGCTGGCCGGGGCCGTGGTAGGTAACCTGGCCGCCACGATCGCACTTCACCACCTCGATGCTGCTGGGCATGATCAGGTGCTCGGGCTTGCCGGCCAGGCCCAGGGTGTACACCGGCGGGTGCTCGACACACCACAGCTCGTCCGGCGTCGCCGGCGTGCGGCTGTCGGTGAAGGCCTGCATGGCCTGCCAGGTCGGCGTGTAGTCGACCAGACCCAGCTGTTTGACGAGGCGGCTCATCACTTACAGCGCAAACTTGACGAGGGAATGGCTGGACAGCGCGCGGTAAATGTCGTCCAGCTGCTCGCGCGACATCGCGGTCACTGTGATGGTCAGCGACACGTAACGGCCACTGGAGCTGTCACGCGCCACGATGTCGGTGATGTCCAGATCCGGCGCGTGCAGGCGCACCACTTCGAAAATGGTGGGGTGGAAGTCCGGATGCTGCTCGCCCATCACCTTGATCGGGAAGCGGCACGGAAACTCCATCAACTCTTTCTGCTCTTCACTCATGGTTCTGTACTCGAATATTCCTGATGTTCAAGGTTGGCCGCAGTCAGGTGCGGCCAACCTTGCGTGGCCGCTTACCAGCCCAGCCACAACTTGAGGCTATCCCACAGGCGGCTGAAGAAGCCACCCTCTTCCACCGCCTTCAAGGCCTGTACCGGGCGCTCCAGCAGTACCTTGCCGTCCAGCGACACGGTCAGCTTGCCGACTTCCTGGCCCTGCTTGATCGGCGCGATCACCGGCTGCAGCGTTTTCATTTCCGCCTTCAGGCGGCTGGTTGCGCCCTTGCTGACGGTGATGTGCACGTCGCGGTCAAAGCCGATGGCCAGCGTCGAGGCGGCGCCCTTGTATACCGGCAGCGTCGAGACGGTTTGTCCGGCAGTATACAATTTGGGCGTTTCGAAAAACTGCAAGCCGTAATTGAGCAATTTCGAGCTTTCCACCGCGCGCGCTTCCGGGCTGGCGGTGCCGACCACGACCGACAGCACGCGGCGGCCGTCGCGGCGGCTGGAGGCGATCAGGTTGTAACCGGCGCCCTCGGTGTGACCGGTCTTCATACCGTCCACGTTCGGGTCGCGGTACAGCAGCAGGTTGCGGTTCGGCTGGGTGATGTTGTTATAGGTAAACGACTTGATCGAATAGGTCGGGTAGTACTGCGGGAAATCATGGATGATCGCCGCCGACAGCGTCGCCAGATCGCGCACCGAGGTAAAGTGCTCGGGGTCCGGCAGACCGGTGGAATTCTTGAAGTTGCTGGCCTTCATGCCCAGGCGCTTGGCCTCGGCCGTCATCATCTGCGCGAACACCTGTTCGCTGCCGGCAATGGCTTCGGCCAGAGTCACGCAGGCGTCGTTGCCGGACTGCACGATCATGCCCTTGATCAGGTTGTCGACCGTGACCGGCACTTTCGGGTCAAGGAACATGCGCGAGCCTTCCTGCTTCCAGCCCACCTGCGACACGGTCAGCGTCTGGTCCAGCGTCAGGCGTTTTTCCTTCAGCGCCTTGAAGGTGAGATAGGCCGTCATCAGCTTGGTCAGCGAGGCGGGTTCGACACGCATGTCCGGATCGCGGGCCGCGATGATCTGGCCACTCTGATAGTCCATCAGAAAATACGCCTTCCCCGCGATTTCCGGAACCGGCGGCACGAAAGCGGTACTGGCCTGGGCCAGCGTGGAGAGAGACAAGGCGGCTACAAGCAGTGCAGAGGTAATCTTTTTCATCAGAGGCAAAACACGATTAGGGTGGGTTCAAGGCAAAGCAGCCGGGGATTATACACCCAAGCCCGCGCTTCATTCGCGCCGCGACGCAGGTTTTTCTTTACAAAACAAGCCCGCGCGCCGCGCCGACTGCCGCCGCAATGCAGCAATCTTTGCCTTACGGCGCTTTTCGCTGGCACTTGGTTCCTGTTAATCTGGTGATTCACAAAAAAAGACATCATCCGGACACCGATCACCATGCCGCATCCCAAGGACTATCTAGAACGCATTCTTACCTCCAACGTCTACGACGTGGCCATCGAGAGCCCGCTGGACGTGGCGGCCAACCTCAGCCGTCGCACCGGCAACACCATTCTGCTCAAGCGCGAAGACTTGCAGCCGGTGTTCTCGTTCAAGCTGCGCGGCGCCTACAACAAGATGTCCAAGCTGACGCCGGAACAACTGGCCCGCGGCGTGATTACCGCCAGCGCCGGCAACCACGCGCAGGGCGTGGCGCTGTCGGCTCAGCGCATCGGCTGTGAAGCCACCATCGTGATGCCGGTCACCACCCCGCAGGTGAAGATCGACGGCGTCACCCGTCGCGGCGGCAAGGTGGTGCTGGCCGGCGAATCGTTCAGCGACGCCTACCAGCACACCATGAAACTGGTGGCCGAAAACGGCATGACCTACATCCCGCCGTTTGACGACCCGGACGTGATCGCCGGCCAGGGCACCATCGGCATGGAAATCCTGCGCCAGCACCCCGGCCCGATCGACGCGGTATTCGTCGCCATCGGCGGCGGCGGCCTCGCCGCCGGCGTCGCCAGCTACATCAAGCGGCTGAAGCCGGAAATCAAGATCATCGGCGTGCAGCCGGTCGATTCCGACGCCATGAAGCAGTCGATCGAGGCCGGCCACCGCGTCGAGCTGAAGGATGTCGGCCTGTTCGCCGATGGCGTGGCGGTGAAGCTGGTGGGCGAGGAAACCTTCCGCATCTGCCGCGAGCTGCTGGACGAGATCATGCTGGTCGATACCGACGCCATCTGCGCCGCGATCAAGGACATCTTCGAGGACACCCGCTCCATCACCGAACCGGCCGGCGCGCTGGCGGTGGCGGCGGTCAAGACCTACATCGAGCGCGAAGGCTGCAGCGGCAAGACCTTTGTCGCTATCAACTGCGGCGCCAACATGAACTTCGACCGCCTGCGCCACGTGTCGGAGCGTTCGGAGCTTGGCGAGCGCCGTGAGGCGGTGATCGCGGTCACCATCCCGGAGAAGCCGGGCAGCTTCAAGAAGTTCTGCAGCGTGGTCGGCAACCGCAACATCACCGAATTCAACTACCGCTTTGCCGATCCGAGCATCGCCCACGTGTTTGTCGGGGTGCAGATCAGCGGCAAGGAAGACGTTGCCCGCATCGTGGCCGACCTGCAAGCCAACGAGTTGGACGGGCTGGACCTGACCGACAACGAGCTGGCCAAGCTGCACATCCGCCACCTGGTCGGCGGCCACGCGCCGCAGCTGAAGGACGAGCGCGTGTTCCGCTTCGAGTTCCCGGAGCGTCCGGGCGCGCTGATGCGCTTCCTGGAGGCGATGCACACCAACTGGAACATCAGCCTGTTCCACTACCGCAACCACGGCGCCGACTACGCGCGCGTGCTGGTCGGCATCCAGGTGCCAAGCGAGGACAATGCCGCATTCCAGCAATTCCTCGACAGCCTCGGCTACCCGTGCGTGGAAGAAACCAACAACCCGGCGTACAAGCTGTTCCTCGGCAAGACCGTCCGCTGAACCGCCCCGCCCGCTTGCGGCCAACCTTGTCCCAAGGTTGGCCGCAAGCCATTACCGGAGACCGCAGCAATCATGATCAAGGCCGTACTGTTTGACCTTGACGGCACCCTGGCCGACACCGCCCGCGACCTGGGCGCCGCTCTCAACCGCCTGCTGGCCGAAGAAGGCCTGCCGCCGCAACCGTATACCGCGGTGCGTCCGATCGCCAGCCACGGCGCCCGTGGTCTGGTCAGCCTCGGCTTCGGCATCGACAAGAGCCACCCGCGCTTCGAGGAATACCGGCTGCGTTTCCTCGATCTGTACGAGCACAGCTTTGCCGACGAAACGGTACTGTTTGACGACATCAACGCGCTGCTGCACGAGATCGACGCCCGCGGCCTGAAGTGGGGCATCGTCACCAACAAGCCGATGCGCTTTACCGACCGGCTAGTGCCGGCGCTGCCGTTTGCGGTGCCACCGGCGGTAGTGGTCAGCGGCGACACCGTCGGCGTCGCCAAGCCGGACCCGGCACCGATGCTGCACGCGGCCCAGCAAATCGACATCGCACCGGAGCACTGCCTGTATGTCGGCGATGCCGAGCGCGATATCCAGGCCGGCCGTGCGGTCGGCATGAAAACGGTGCTGGTCAACTGGGGCTATATCGCCGACAGCGACGACACCGACAGCTGGCAGGCCGACATCACCATCGACCAGCCACTGGCCCTACTGCCTCACCTGTCCTGACATGACAAGGCCGCCATGCCATCACGGCATTGCGGCCAACCTTTTGCCACGTTCACCCGCGGTACGGCGCCTCAGCCGGGCAATACCACCACCGACGGCGACTCGCCCGGCACTTCATGCTGGTGCCAGCGCACATAGCAGTTCAGGCCACAGTAGTGCGCCACATAGTCAGTTACCTCGCACTCGCCACTATCGGGCGGCAGGCTGTCGAGACAGACGCTGCATTCCAACACGGTATCCATGACACACTCCCTGCAATCAACAACCCTGTTTTAACGCTAGGCCAGCCGGCGCACCAAGGGAAATCAATTATCACAATGCCGTCAATAGTTTAGCCGCACATCACCAAGCAGCAATACCGCACGGCAGCCATCCCCCTTGGCCGGCAAGCAGCGCGGCACGCCGCGATATCCACCACGGCACGCTTCAAGCTCTTATAATGCCAAGTTGATAAAAACAGCCTGCCGACCACACCCATGCGTTCTCTACCGATCCTGCTGCCACTCTTGCTGTGCCTCCCCCATCTGGCCCAGGCTGCCGACACCGATGAATGGCGCTATACCGTGCAGCGTGGTGACACGCTGTGGAGCATCGCCCGTCAGCACCTGCGCTCGATTGCCCACGTCCCGGCGCTGCAGCAGAAAAACGCCATCCGCGATCCTTATGTCCTGACACCCGGCAGCGTGGTGCGCATCCCGACGCAGTGGATGCGGCAACACACCGGCAAGGCCACGGTGACCGACCTGATCGGCAGCGCCAGCCTCGGCAACGGCAAGCAGCAAACGGCACTGGTCAACGGCAACAGCTATCCGCTACAGGCCGGCCACATCATCAGCACCGGCCCCAACAGCCTGCTGAAGCTGCTGCTGGAAGACGGCAGTCTGGTCAGCATCGGCGCCAATGCCCGCTTCACCATCCAGCAGGCGGTGCACTACCCGAGTACCGGCGCCAATGCCACCTGGCTGAATATCGAACGCGGCAGCGTCGACAACCATGTCAGCAAGAACCCGCTGATGCCCAATCGCCACACCATCCAGACACCGAGCGCGATTACCGCAGTGCGCGGCACCGTCTTCCGCGTCAATGTCGACGACGACAGCCGCTCCGCCACCGAGGTGAGCGAGGGCCAGGTGGAGGTCAGCGCCGCCGGCTACAGCGAACAGATCGGCAGCGGCTTCGGCAGCGTCACCCGTCGCGGCGAGGTACCGGGCAAGAGCACGGCGCTGCCGCCTCCGCCAGAGCTCGGCCAGCTGGGCGGCACGCAGGCGTTTTCTCCCGCCATCCTGCAGTGGCCACCGGTGGCCGGCGTCAGCCGCTATCCCGTGCAATTGCTGCGCACCATCCCGGAACGCCGCATCGTCGACGACACAACGGCCGCCAGCAATCACAGCTATCCGGCGCTGGACAACGGCGAGTACCGGCTGCTGGCGCGCAGCGAGCTGGACAACGGCCTGCAAGGCCGCGTTGCCAGCCAGGACTTCAGCGTGCACGCCTTCCCGACCCCGCCACTGGTCGTCAGCCCGGCCCCCGACGCCCGCCTGCGCAGCCTTGACGTGCGTTTTGTGGTCAGTGGCGATGCCGGCAGCCGCTACCGGTTACGACTGGCGCGGGACGCGGCGTTCAGCCAGCCGCTGCTGCATGACTTCTCGCGGCAGGACAATCGTCTCACCCTGCCGGAGGGCGGTCACTGGTTCTGGCAGATCGCCCGCCTGGACGCCAGTCAGCAGCCCGGCCCCTACAGCCAGACCTACCAGCTGCAGGCCGACACCGGCTGGTGGCGGGCCAGCCACTACCGCGGCACCACGCTCAGCGCCCGCCCCTACCCGCTGGCCAACGCCCGTTACCAGCTGCGGCTGACCCAGCTCGACCAGCCGCAGCCAGCGCTGCAACTGGATGGCGACACCCCGCGCTGGCAACTGGTGGAGCGCCTGTTCCCCGGCCGCTACCGGGTCAGCTATCGCGTCACCACTCCCGATGGCTATCTGGCACAAGAGCCGGATGACATCTTGCTGCTAGACTGAACAGCATGCGCCCCCACACTCCCAAGCGCCTGCCTGCCTTCATCCTGCCGGCACTGGTGCTGCTGGTCAGTCTGCTGCCCAACCGCCTCGACCTCTGGTTTCAGGACCGGCTCGGTCAGTTGCTGGCGCAAGCGGCCAGCGACGATATCGTTATCGTGGCCATCGACGAGAAAAGCCTGGCCGAGCTGGGGCGCTGGCCGTGGCCGCGCGAACTGCTGGCCGGCGCCATCGACAAACTGGGCAATGCCCGGGCCGTCGGCCTCGATCTGGTGCTGGCCGAACCGTCGGCCAACCCCGAATCCGATCAGGCGCTGGTCGACGCCCTGCGCCGCAACGGCAAGGTATTCCTGCCCGCCGTCCCCGAGGTCAGCAACAACCAGCTGGTGGAAACCCTGCCGCTGCGGATGTTTGCCGATGCCGCCAAGGGCATCGGCATGATGGATTACCCGCTGGACCAGGACGGTCTGATCCGCCGCACCTATCTCGCCAGCGGCCTGGGCCAGCCACGCTGGCCGGCGTTTACCGCCTTGCTAGCCGGCCTGCCGCCCCAGGTCATGGCACTGGACACACCGGTTCTCAACAATCGCTGGCAGCGCCACGACGAACGCCTGCTACCGCATCTGGACGGCGAGCTCGGTTTTCCCAGCCTCTCCTTTGTCGACATCCTCAACCACAACGGCAACATCGAGGCGCTGGCCGGCAAGACCGTACTCATCGGCGCCACCGCCTCCGGCCTCGGCGACAGCCACCTGACACCGATGCAGGCCGACTGGCCGGCAACCAGCGGCGTCGTCATCAACGCCGCCACCACCCAGGCGCTGCAAAGCCAGAGCCTGGTCCGCCCGCTGGACGCCGCCTACCTGCCGCCACTGCTGCTCGGGCTGACGCTGCTGTGGCAATGCCTGCTGCGACGGCGCTACCGCGAAAAAAGCATCCAGGCCGTCGCCATCTACGGTGCCACCCTGCTGGCAGGCGCCGTATTGCTGCTGCAACTGCAGCAGCTGTATCTGCCGCTGGCCTCGCTGATCACGCTGCTCATGCTGGCCACGGTGACCGACTACTTCCTGCAGCAGAGCCACTTCAAACGCCTCGCCCTCACCGACAAGCTGACCGGCCTCGCCAACCGTCACCACTTTGACGACCGCTTCATCTTCACCCTGCAACAGGCACAACTGACACGCAAACCGCTGGCCCTGCTCATCATCGATGTCGACTACTTCAAGCGCTACAACGACCACTACGGCCACGCCGCCGGTGACGACGTGCTGAAAAAGATCGCCACCGTCGTCGAAAAAGCCGTCCGCAACAGCCATGACCTCGCCGCCCGCATCGGCGGCGAGGAGTTCGCCATCCTGCTGCCCGGCGCCACTCCCGAGCAGGCACTGGACATTGCCGCCACCCTGCGCCAGCAACTGCTGCTGCTGCAGATCCCTCACCAGCAAAGCCCGGTTGGCCGCGCCTCGTGCAGCATCGGTGTGCTGTCGCAAGTGCCGCATGCAGACGACACCACGCGCAGCCTGTTCGAAAAGGCCGACAAGGCACTGTACGCGGCCAAGCACAACGGCCGCGACCGCGCCGAAATCGCGAATTGAATCAAGCCACTGCTAGCGCGTGGCTATACCTTCAGGTATACTGAAATTCTTCAGACTGTGGGGGCGACCTGGTTTCGACGGGGGTTGCGAAGCAGAAGAGGGCATACCGGGATCTCAGACTTCCCGTAAAACACTGAATTTATTTAGTCGCAAACGACGAAAACTACGCTCTAGCAGCCTAACGGCCGGCTAGACACTACAACGGTTCGCAGATGGGCCGGGGGCGTCAAAACCCTGTAGTGTCACTTTACATCTGCTAGTGTTGTGTCGGGTTACTTGGCACAATGCGAACCAAAAGGTAACTCGCCAAAGCTCAGCCTGTCCGTCGGCGTAGTGGAGGTTAAATCCAAATGACACGACTAAGTATGTAGAACTCTCTGTGTAGGATTTCCGGACGCGGGTTCGATTCCCGCCGCCTCCACCACCATCACAAGATAAAGCCCTGATTTTTCAGGGCTTTTATCTTTTCAATGCCTCAATGGTAGCCATTCATGGTAGCCATTTTTTGAATGTAACCTCGCGCTATTTCTGGCACAGTTTTGCGCTGCTTTTGTCACAGGCAACCACCCTACTCCACCGCATAATTTGCGCTTGTTTTGGCACAACCCCGGCACCATCGCCGGGCTTTACCATTGACCGTTAGAACAGCCCAGCCATTGCCGCCGACTCCCAGTTCGTAATCACAAGCTCCCTGCTGGTTTGTGGCACCCCCTGGGCATTGCCTGTACTTGATGCCCACCCCTTCCATCCATAAGTCCTTGAACACCTCGCGAATGCCTGTGTGGCAGTTGATGCCAATAATTACCCCACTAGGCCTCTCACCAGCACCAACGAGAACAACAGCCCAATCCACAGACCATTACGGATCAAGTCAATGTAACATCCAAACTAGATAACCAATCATCATGCCCCTAACAGGAAGCACCATGGATAACAAGTTGAAGGGCAGCTTGGCTCTTGCTGCTATCGCAGTGAGCGGCTGGTTCTACTACACACCGTATATGGCAGTACATGGTATGCAAGATGCAGTCCAAGAACGCAATGCGACGAAGCTAGCCAGCTATGTCGACTTTCCTGTCGTCAAAGAAAACCTGAAGGCCGAGTTGAACGGTCAGATGCTGCAGAAACTGCAGGGAAACCCGTTTGCCGCGGTAGGGGTTGTTTTTGCCGGAGCCTTGGTCAATGCCATGGTTGATGCGATTGTTTCGCCTCAGGGGCTCGCCATGATGATGCAGGGTGAAAAACCCCTGCCCGCGGCCACTGCAGAAGCCACGGATTCCAACATGCAGAAACAGCCCAATGAAGCGGACAAAGTCGAGTTCAAGATGGGCTACGACGGACTCAGCCAGTTTACGGTCAAGGTCTATCAGCGCGACAAACCGGATCAAACAATCAACCTGGTTCTGCAGCGACACAATCTGGTGTCGTGGCATCTGACCGAGATTCGCCTGCCACAATAACCGGATACCTTTCAAGGCCAACTTTGGCCGATCTGCAGCCAGCCCATCAAGGCACTGGCCGGACGTCGGCCAAAGCGGTCGATCGTCAGTACGAGTGGGAATGTCTGCAATCGACCCACTGCTGCTTTAGCCACGAGAGTTACTAGAGCAGCTATCTGAGTGGAGCAATCTTACAGAACGAACGTTCAAGGACTCCAACTCGGCCTGAGCTATCGCTCGCCGTCAGTTCGACATTTGTCGGTTGCCCCGCTGTTTGCGTATGGAATAAGCTAAGATGCGTAAAGATGATGGGATATATGGAATATAACTATGTGCCAAATAAATATTGGAAACGGTTGCGGGGGTAGAGGGGCGGGAGATATTCGAGAGTTTCTATCCCGATGCCTGAACTGCCGCATCCCACCTCGATGCCAATGAACTGCAGCTTTGCCGGGACCGACGCTCTCATGGGAGTTTTTGCGCGATGACTAGGCTTCTGGTACGTCTGTCGGCATGGTTTGCCCGTCGCCGTGCGAGGAAGCGTGCAGAGGCTTCAAGGGCTGAACTGCCGGATGGCGGTATCGGTGCGGAGGCACCAATCCGGAAAGCTTCCGAGGATCGCCTAAGAAGGACCAACTTCGCGGACCGGATAGCCGGCGTGCTCTCGGAGCTCAGTCTGCGCGAGGGCCGGGTGTTTGCAATCCGCGGAGGGTGGGGCTTCGGCAAGTCCTCCCTTAAGAACCTAATCACCGAGCGGCTTGACGCCAGCGACGGAGCGGACTGGCTTGACTTCAACCCCTGGCAGTGGGGCGACGGCGACGCGATCGCCCGTGCCCTCTTCGGCCAGATAGCAGATCGTCTAGGGGGAGAGCATTCGAAGCCAGCACTCGCCCGAGCCGAAGCGCTGCGACGCTACAGTGCGATCCTCACAGGGGCCAGTGCGCCGCTTAAGAAGACCGGGGATTCGAACCATTTCATCTCGACGATACTGACGAACGTTTCGGTAATCGCCGTAGCTTCGGCCATAGGTTTCAACCTACCGAAGGCAGCAAAGGTGGCGGCCGCTCTCGCCGTCCTCTCGGTCGGCACGTCCCTGCTGGGGCGCGTGCTGTCGTATCTCGGGCGCGACCGTGGCAACGAACCGCTCGGCAAGGTGCGCGAAGCGCTGGAGGATCGGCTTCGCGAACTTGACCGGCCGCTGGTCGTCTTTGTCGACGACATCGACCGACTCGAGCCCGAGCAGATCCGGTTACTCCTACGGCAGGTAAAAGCAAACGCCAATCTACCAAACATCATCTTTGTACTGCTGTTCCAGCCCAGCATCGTAGAACGGGCTCTCGATCCGGTCGCTGATGGCGACGGTCGCGCCTTCCTCGAGAAGGTCGTGCAGGCTAACTTCGACTTGCCGGCGGTCCCGGCGTCGATTGTGCATCGTCTATTCGGGGAAGAACTCTCCGAGTTGGCGGGGATCTACGCAACCGAGGAGAACGGGTTCTCGCAGAGACGCTGGGGTAACGCCCTAGTTGGCTGTATTCAGCCTCTGCTGCGTAACATGCGTGACGCTCGCCGACTGACCTCATCCATCGCCGTGCATATGCCATTGCATGCATCCGGCGAGGTGTTCGAGGTGAATATTGTTGACTTCCTTCTTCTGGAGGCACTCCGGGTCTTCGAACCCGGCCTTCACGAGGCGTTGTTCCGGGAGAGGGAGCTGGTGCTTCAGGAACGCCGCTTCCTGGGCTATGGCAGACGAGATGCGGACAAGGCGGCAGCCGAGCGGCTGCTCGGTATTGTATCGGAAGAGCGTCGCGTCATCGTCCGGGACGCGCTCAAGGAACTGTTCCCACCTCTCGAATGGGCATACGGGGGCACGAACTACGCGGATGGCTTCCAAAACAATTGGTTGACCGAAAAACGGGTATGTTCTTCGCGCTACTTCCCGCGTTACTTCGAACTCCAAACAGCTGTCGGCGAAATGTCGGAAAGCCGTTTCGTCACGTTCCTCGAGGCGACGGAGACTAAGGATGGGTTTGCTGCCGCGATCACCGCTTTAGAGAACGATGGCCTACTGCTCTCGCTTGTCGTGAGACTCGACGAGTCGGTCGACCGCCTCCCAGTTGAAAATGCCGCTGTGCTGTTGCCAGGGATGTTTGAGATTGCCCAGAAAATCGTGGACCAAGGCAAAGCCGATCACTTCAGTTCGCCTTGGGTTTCAGCATGGCGAGCAACGAGCTGGTTCCTGAAGCGAATTCCGCAGGGGAGGCGAGATGGTCTGGTACTCGAGGCTCTCCGCCAGACCAAGGCGCTGTCCATCGCTGCAATCCTGATCCATCTGAACGATCCAGCTGATCGGAATGAGGGTGACGCCTTCGATCCGGCGCTTGACCTCGACACTGTTAAGGCGATGAAGGCCGAATGGCTGCTGCTGATCAGGAGTCGGGCGACGGACGTCGACGCGCTGACCGCTGAATCGGATCTCGTGTCCCTGCTCTACCGATGGAGGGACTATTCGGGCTCATTGGACGAACCTCGCGAGTGGATGGTGAGGGCAATCCGGACCGATCAAGGCTTCGCAAGAATGGCCTCTCGCATGATGAGCCGGGGCACGACCCACTCGTTGGGGGATCGGGTCTCCACGCCGCACTACAGTTTTAACAGAGAGACCATCGACGATTTCATCGGCATCGGCGTGGCGAAGGCTAAATGCGACGTGATCAATTCCGCAGAATTCCCCGAGTACGAAGAGGCCCTGCGAACGTTACATAGATCTCTTGAGAAGTGGCTCGGGCTAAGAGAGTATGTCCCATTCGATTTCTAACGGGGGACTGTCGATACGGAACCGGCCAGAAAGGTGTGCTACGCACCATATTGCGGTAGTTATTGTGGTTCCGTCAGTCAATCGATGTCGAAATTCAATTGTCTCCTTCTTTTGTCTATGCGGTCATTGAATTCACTGGCAGTTAGTGTCCTTACTCTAAGACGGTTCGCAGAGCTTTGGCATGGTGTCCTTGTTAGCAGTTGCAGTCGTGAGCCCTGACCCGGAATAAAGGCCATCCGAAGGGAAACGGGGGTGACAGCTGCACTTCGGCCACCTCCCGCTCGAGCCTCCGATAGGGACAATGCGTACACCCTCGTACCGTTGGGTGTAACTTCCGGAAGGTTGGCCCCGGATGCAGGGATGATCCACCCGACCGTAACCAGAGCACGACATGAGTCATTGCCTGGAGATGCTTGTAAGCAACCGCATTGCTTTCGGATCCGTGGTGAGGTGCTGTGGCAACAACCCATCCACGAGGTTCCTGCCGCCAATCCAACAAGTTCTGCCTGTAACCAGGTCCATCTCCCAGTGGAGAGTCTCCGGTGAACACCACGCCGAGCCCATCTGGCCATTCCCAGGAATTGGATGACAAGAATACTAAGCTCTCTTCGTTCACCGGTGTTAATCGAACCATGTACTTCATCACGTTGATTGGGCGCGGAGGTACCACGAGTTCGACTGCGTTCAAAGGAATCAGCAGGCCCGGCTCCCCTCCAGATGCGCGACGTGTCTTGGCGAATTCGCCGAAGTCAAACCAACGCACTTTGACGTTGTAGCGAATTGCCTGAACCGCGATCTTGCGGATCCGCTCTGCGGTGTCGATCAAACTGATCCAGAAAGCGGCCCACCGCCGATCCAACGCTCTCCTTGCTGCACGATACCTGACTAGCCGCCGCCCCCTGATGAATGCTTTGGCCGAAGCAGTCGCATTGGCTGCATCGAGTTCAAGATTTGCAGCTTGAGTCTTCAACCATGCCAGACCCGACTCCATATCCTGGCGTTCTGGATCGGCACGAACTCCATCGCCCACGCGATTAAGTTGGAAATTGCGCCGCTCCTCGGCGATGCGGGCATGCACGCGCGACTCGAACTTGTCGTCATCCTCATCGTGGTTGTACGCCTCTTCCGACGAAAACTCGTCAAGCTCCGCCACTAGTATGTCTACCACCCGCTGAGGGCTTTGTAAGAGTGCTGGCAGTGAGTCCGCCCAGGAACCTGGCAGCCAAAACTCGTCGACCCGAACTGAGGATTTTTCCAGCAGATCCGTCAGGCCGCCAGCGTGGTCCTTATCTGCATGCGTGCAGACCACGATATGTAGATGGTTGACAGCCACACTGGGAGCGGAAAGTGCCGCAATCAATGCCCGACTACCATATCCACCATCCACCAGGATGTTCCGGTCCCCACGCCGAAGCAGAAACGAGTCACCTGCAACTGGCAATGCCAAGAGCTTATTCATTCATTTCCCCATGTATTTAAAGAGTATGCCTGCACGTGGGGGAGACTGCAGCCCTTGGCCGAAGGTGTGCGGCCCGAGCTTGGTACTATGGGGAGAAGACGATCAATGGATACGTGGCCGGCAGTTGCAGCAAACCATCCCCGGCGCAGCCCTACGAGAGATTGCCTGCGCAGGGCATTTGGTACAAGAGGATGCGCCGGGGGGCTATCGTGGCTGTGTTGCTGGGTTTTCTTTCCAGGTAAGGGAGAATGCCCGGTTTGTAACTGGGAGCCGTCGTTCCGGAGATTGGCTGGGACGGCCGCTCTGGCCGAACTTCAGACGCACTCTCAGTGATCAGGAGGGGGGGGGAGCACCACCAGCACAAGGAGCTAGAAATGGGCAGCGACGACAAGCACCGCTGACCAGACTCACTGGAATCTGCAGGTCATAAACCACTACCAATTTCGAAATTGGTGAAGATTGTTAAAAGGAAACGCGGTAGATTGACGGTAATACTGTATTTTCAATACATGAATAAGACATGATCTCATTACCGTCCTATCGTTTTCGCTTTTTAGGCGAGTGGCTATTCCTGGCCTGTTGTCTGGTGCTGGCAGGTGGCGTGGTGGCATGGTCATTGTTTGAAGAGCATCAAGCCGTAGACCACCGTGAGCAGCTCCACCTGGCGGCACAAGCGCAGGTCGTCGAGGCCAATATTGGCCGTCAACTGGATGCTCTCAGCCGGACGCTGAACAACGTCATTCAGAATGTGCCGACATGGCACAAACAAAACACGGTCGTGGTGGCCGGAAGCCTACGATTGAAAGCATTTGCCGACGCCATGGTCGGTATCCGCAGCTTCTCGATCATGGATAAGCACGGTGTGATCCGGGCGAGTAGCCGAACAGACCTCATAGGCAGGGGCTTTGCTGATCGCCCCTACTTTCAGACGGTGCTGAAGCAGCCTGACCCCTCCACGCTTTATGTCAATGCGCCGTTCAAAACCGAGCAAAACATCTGGTTGCTCACCGTCGCGCGCATGATACCGGGCAAGGATGGTCATTTTGATGGGCTGGTGATCGCCTCACTTGATCCTGAGGAATTCCGGATTCTGCTTTCCTCCGTCAACTATAGCCCCGACATGATGACGGGCCTGGCTCATGGCGATGGGGTGCACTTCATGATGATGCCGGAACGCAAACATCTGGTCGGTACGAATCTGAGCCAAGCCGAACCGCTCTTCAATCGCTACAAACAGAGCGGCTTGAGCGCCATGGTGATGACCGGCTTTTCACCTGCACTCAACGAAGAACGGATGGTGGCGCTACGCACGATCCGACCCGCCGCGCTCAACATGGACAAGGCATTGATTGTTGGTGTCAGCCGCAGTACAGAAACGCTCTATTCTGGTTGGTATTCGATGGTGCAAGTCTGGGGCAGTGTCTATGCCATTCTGGCGCTGTTCAGTACGGTGATGCTCGCCATCTGGCAACGCCGGCGTCAGCGGGAAACGGAGAGTGCGGCTCGTGCTGCCGCGGCCTTGCGTGAACAAAACACCAAGCTGGCAGAGGCGAATGTTCAGCTGGAAGCACAGAGTGCGCAACTCCACGCCCTGGCGTTTCAGGATGGCCTGACCGGCATTGCCAATCGTCGTCATTTCAACGAGCGGCTGCAAAAAGAGTGGCGCGACTGTCGACGGCATCAGACCCATCTCACTCTGCTCATGATCGATATCGATCATTTCAAACTGTTCAACGATCACTACGGCCATCAGGCCGGCGATGACTGTCTCAAACTGGTGGCCAAGTCGCTGCAAGAACGCTTGTGGCGCGCACACGATGTGGTGGCGCGCTATGGCGGCGAGGAGTTCGTCTGCTTGTTGCCCAACTGTGAACCGGTGCACGCCAAGGCCAAAGCCGAGCAGCTACGCATGGCGATTGAAGCATTGGGTATCCCGCACGCGGCGTCGCCAGTCAATGGCATGGTCACCATCAGCATCGGTATTGCCACTCAGGTGCCGGGGAGCAACAGTTATCCTGAGCAGCTGCTTTCCGCCGCCGATAAAGCGCTGTATGCGGCCAAGGTTGCCGGGCGAAATCGGGCTGTCGCAGACGAGAACACTAACCTCGACCCACAAGCCATTGCCGACTAAAGCAATGTGGCCTCCCATTTGGATGGCTACTCATCAGCCTTCACGCTGCAGGAAAATCAGGATCCCCAGTAACCACTTGCTCTAACCCCAGTAATGCCAACTCAGCTTGTTTCCGACTCTCCCCTGGGAAAAAATCAATGTCGGATAATGAGGCAAAGGTTGCCCTTAGCTTGCGAACTTGCGTGACCGCTTCGGTTGCCGAGCTTGCAGCCAAGCTGTCTCTGATGGCGGCGATCCTGGCCACGAGAATTGCATAGTCATTTCCCCGGTCAAACCGCTTGGCAAAATCACCTCCACTCGGTTCCTCAATACTGATCACAAAGGCAAGCCCCTTTGCCAAACGGAAGTCTGACGCAACCGTCTCCAGCATCGTGCGACAGGCGTCGCTTTCTGGCATGAGATAGATATCATCGCGAAGAACGGCAGCTCCTGCCTCTTCAAGACGATGGCGTGCCTGTCTCTGATTCGGGACACGATCAGAGGGGGAGCTAGTGACGAGTGCGATCCATTTGCTCATTTAAGTCAGCACTACCTGTTTATGCAGGGAAAATAAAAATATAGTTGATGCCCAATAAAACAATGTTACGGGCAAGACTGGCGCGGTGCTTCTTCAGCGGTACTGTCACCAATATGCTTTGGCAGATGGCTGTTCCCGAACCATATGTTTTTATGAGGACTTAATCAATGTCGCTTGCATTTCAGGGATGTAGAGGCGCTGCATATTGCGGCCGTCATTTTTAGCTTGATAAACCGCCAGGTCGGCCTGCTTCAGCAAGGTCTGGGCTGTTTCTTCCTCACCATGGAACAGCGTAATGCCAATGCTGGCGGAGCAATGCCATGTCAGTGTTTCCAGTACAAAGGGCTGGCTCAGTGCGGCCAGCACTTTACGGGCCACACACTCCGCCTGAGCGGTCGCATTGGCGTACTCCTCGTCCAGTGCCTCCAGAATTAACACGAACTCGTCACCGCCCAAGCGTGACACAGTGTCGTTCTTGCGCACGCAGTCAAGCAGTCTGGTGGCAACCTGCTGCAGCAACAAATCACCTTTGTCGTGGCCCTGGGTGTCATTGAGCAGCTTGAACTTGTCCAGATCCAGAAACAGCAGTGCGGCATGCTGCTTGCTATGGGCACTAGCCGGCAGCGCCTGCTGCAGGCGATCCAGTAACAGGCGTCGATTAGGCAGCCCGGTGAGCGGGTCGTAGAACGCCAGCTGCCTGATCAGCTCTTCAGCCTCTTTGCGCTCGGTGATGTCGATGAAAGTGTGTACGTAGTGCGTGACATTGCCTTTCTGACCATGAACCGCACTGATAGCGGTTAGCACCGGATAGCAGTCGCCATTCTTGCGCTGATACAACAGCTCACCCCGCCACTGACCATCACGCTGGGTGCACTCCCGGATGAAAGCTAGCCGGGTGAAATCTGGGTCGGCATGCAATAGTTGCGGCGCTTGACCAAGCACGTCGCTACTGCTGTAGCCGCTGATACGAGTAAAAGCCTGATTGACCCGTAGAATTTTGTCATTGGCATCGGTCACGGCCATGCCTTCCTGTGATTCAAATGCCGCGGCAGCGATGCGCAGTTCATCATCGGCTCGTTTGCTGTCGGTGATGTCCGTGATAAAGCCGTGCCACAGCACCGAACCATCCGGCTCGCGTTGTGGCACGGAATTACCGTACAGCCAGCGTATGCTGCCATCGCTGAACTTGAGGCGATACTCGTGTCGCCAAGGGCTCAGGTCATGGGCGGAAGTGAAGATGGCGGCACGCAAGGCATCGACGTCGTCCGGATGAATAATGGCTTCCAGCACAGAATCATCGTCACGCACCTCCTCCGGGCCGACCCTGAAAATGCCGCGTATCGCCTCGCTGGCGTACGGGAAGCAACTGCTGCCATCCGAACGCAGTAGATACTGGTACACCACCCCGGGGACGCGGCTGGCGATCTTGTGGAGCGTCGCTTCATTGTCCTTGCGCGCGGTAATGTCCAAGTGCGTACCGGTCATTCGCAATGGCTGCAGGTTGTGATCCCAACCTACAATCTTGCCGCGCGACAGTACCCAAATCCAGGGTCCCTCTTTATGCCGCAGACGAAATTCGATATCGACGCTACTGCTCTTGCCGCGCAGATGTGCAGAAAGTGCTTCTTGGTATTTGGTAGCATCGTCAGGGTGAAGCAGCGAACGCATGCCTTTGGCGCTGGCTGGCAGTTCTCCCGGGCGATAACCCAGCATCTCGGCCAAGCGCGGGTTGTGAGTGAAGCGACCACTGGGTACGTCCAGATCCCACAGCCCCAGATCGGCACCGGCCAGTGCCAGCACCATGCGCTCCTCGCTTTGCGCCATGCTGTGCTCCAGTCGCACGCGCTCGGTAATGTCTACCGATGCCCATAGCGACTCTCCGGTCTCCAGGCGGAGAGCGGTACCACTTAAATCGACCCAGACAGATGTGCCATCCTTGCGTACCCGCTCTACCTGGGTGCGGTAGATTCCCCCTGCGTCCAGGATTGCCGCGGCCTCTGCATTGAAGTTTTCATAAGCATCATCACTGACAAAATGACGACGGTAGGGAACGCCGGCCAACTCACCAGGCTCGTAGCCAAGGATGTTTTCCATTGCCGGGTTGGCCCAGACAATGGTCTGCTCACGAGCGGTGGCGATACCGATCAGGTCGTTGTCCAGAATCGCCTTTTGCTCGGCCAGCAGGTATTCCATCTGCTGTTGGTTGCGCTTGCGTTCGGTAATGTCCTCAACGAGGGACCAGATATAGTGCTGACCGTCAGCACCAAGAATGGTCATGCCATTCAGCTCCAGTGTCACCAGGCTGCCATCCTTGCGCCGGTACTCCTTCTCATAGGGACCATAGCGGCCGGTCTGCTCCAGCATCGCCAGTTGCCGGGCCTCGTCGGCTTGGTAGCGCTTCGGCGTCAATTCCCAGTAGTCCAGCGCCTTGAGCTCGGCCTCGCTGTAGCCGCAAATCGCGCGGAATGCCTCGTTGAACTCGATGAAACGGCCGTGACTATCAGTCAGCGCAATCCCGAGTGGGGAGAGTTCGTACAGGCCACGAAGCTTTTCTTCACTCGCACGCAGCGATGCTTCCATCTGCATCCGCTCCGCCTGCAGCGCGGTAATCAGCAGGCCGGTGATGACGGTGGTGGCCATATAGCACCACAGTAGCGTCAGGCCGACATGGATATCGGCCTGCGCGAAGGCGCCAGAGCCGTTGGCCGCACCCCAGGCTGCCGTGACGGAAAACCCGAGTCCGGCGACCGTGGCACCGACAATTCCGAAGCGGACGGCGGCCCAGGCCAACATGGGCAGCGTGATAAAGGCCAGTGGCAGGGTGCCGCCAAGTTGCGAGAAGTGATAAATGAATGCCAGCCAAGCTATCGCACACGCTGCAGAGCCCCACAGTAGCAACTCCACGGGAGAGCGCTGTTGCGACTGCCAGTTGCCTCGAATCAGACTGAGTACCAGTGGTGCGGCCAGTAGCACTCCAACGGTGTCCCCCATCCACCATGTCAACCACGCGAAAGCGGCGCCAGCTAGCGGTAGCTGTTCTGCTGCCACCAGGCTGGCAACCCCGCCACTTGCCGGCAGCAGCATTCCGAGACCCGCTGCCGCGACAAAAAGGCCCACATCCCGTTGGCGTTCGAATGCTGGACGGAAGCCAGTCCGGGTTAGCAGGGTCGCAACCAGGAGTGGGCCGAGGGTATTGCCGATGGCAATGGTTGCGGCTAAAGCAGGGGGAGAGCCAATAGATAGATTGGTGAGCAGCGCCCCGAGGTAGATACCCGGCCAGGTGTATTTTCCCCAGCCCAGCAAAGCGGCAACCGAAATTCCGGTAGGTAGCCAAATCAGGGTGATATGTGCGCCGACATTGGGAAGCAGCAGTCCCAGCCAGCCCGTGGCGAAGTAGGCTAATGCCAGCAGCAACGCCCGGGATGGCGTGAGAAATGGCTCAGGGAGAGAGATTTTCATCGGCAGAAGCATCGCATCCATGAGGCGTAACGATTATTTGTGACCATACAACGGCATATTTTGAACATGCACTCCAAATATCCGTCATCCAATCCATGGCGGCAGTCTATCCTTTTTCAACCTTGGGGTCACGGCGACTTTTGGGGAGAGTTTTAACAAAACCTATCAAATTAAGTGTGAGCAATACTTGTCCCTGAGTTCCCCAATTTTTCTAGACGCTTCGGTGTTCAACACGGGGAAAACCGTTCTTTACGACAAAGCGGTCCGCAGCATTACTACACGAGAAGACCATTTCAGTATGGCACCCCTGCCCTATGTTTCCTGATACCTTCTGCCATTTACCGTACGGCTTAACTGTCAACTCGGCACTTCCACAGCTTGGCCAGTGCCGGTAAGTGACGTGCCTCTACCGTCATTTGTGCTGGGCTAGCGATGCGGTTTGCCTCTGGCACGCTACTGGCATCGCGACCGAAGCGGATGGTCAGTGGGGTGGTGATGTCGTCGCCATGCTGCACCACGATAGCAGTATCGCCTTGCTCCAGCTTAACGAAGCTGCCCGGCGGGTACAGGCCGACTTCCTTGATCAGGCAATCGACCAGTTTGGCATCGGCCAGCGTATCGCGCTGCTGGAACAGTTGTACCATCGCGCTCTTGGGTAGCTGTGGGTGGCGGTAATGGCGTGGATGCAATCGAGCCATGACCATATCGGCGACATGCAGCATGTGAGCAACTGCGCTGATCTTGCTACGGCTGAAGCCAAATGGATAACCCTTGCCGTTCCATTGCTCATGATGCTCCAGAATCGCCAGGTGCCAGATCTCGTCGTCAATACCGACCTCCCGCAGCATGGCCGAACTGGTCAACGGGTGCAGATGCAACTGCTTCGCCTGCAAGGTAGATAGCACCTCTTCCTGATGACTGAGCTGCTGCTGCAGGTGAACCATCGCGATATTCATCGTCAGCGCGGCACAGACCAGTGACTGAGCCGTCGCATCCGGTAACGCCAACCGTTCAGCCAGCCGCGCCACCAACAAGGCAACATGTACGGCATGGGCATGGGTGTAGTGCGAATAGGGCAACAAGAGACCTGCGGCCAATGTCGCATCTGGTGCATGGCTGGCCAGCAGGCGCAGACTGGTAGCCAGTGCGCGCACCTGTTGCTCTGTAGCGTCATTATCCAGAAGCCGGGTGGTCAGCCATTGTAGTTGCGCATACGCCCACGGTAACGCAAGAAACGGGTTATGTTCGTGCTGCTCCGGGCAAGCCGGCTGCGGGTCGTGATAATGGCTTCTGGCCACCTCCTACAGATGCTGCTTTTCGGTGGCGGTCAGCCAAAATTCGATATCACCACTCTGGGTCAGGCGATTGTGAACGTAGAGTGAATCTGGCAGGTAATGCAGCATGACAACAGCTCCGTAGGCACTCCGTTTAGTGAAATCCCCTTTGCATGGGGCATGCATGCTCTACCGGTGGCCGGTACCAGATCAAGGCTGGGCTGCCTGCGATTATGCCTAAAGCGCCGGTGCGGTGCGTGAGTCCCCCTTACAAGTGATCTGCCCCACTTCTTCTACCAACAGGCTGCCTGCCGAATTGGGGCGCGCCGTCCTTGACTTTACCCGCCCCCTCTTGAACACACGAACCATGCGTGGCGATCATCCTTGGACCATTCCCTACGTCGGTCGAAGCGGTGGTCACATCTGGGGGAGCAGCTGATGTACCTGTGGGCACGCCGGCGAGCAGAAGAACAGACCTACCAGATGGGTACGCTACTGCCGGGAATATCAGGAGCAAACTGGTGTGGCTGCTGCTGGTGCCAATGGGCTAGTTAGGGCCCATTTGTGCAAAGACCCAGCCTGCGCTTCTTGTTGCGGTTCCCCTACATCGTTAAATGACATTGAATTGAAATTTGTTTCAACAATGATAACGATTTGTATTTGAATTGTTGTTATGACTAGAATCGGCACTTCACTAGATGCTCGCTTGCTTAAAGCTGGGGAGCGAACTCAACCCGCCATGATGACTAGCCATGCTGCTTGCCACCCCACTCCGGTTTGCCCGGGGTATGCTTCCCGCCAACTGGCACCAGTTATCGTCCTTTTTCAGCCGTAGCACTACGAATACAGCCTGGCGTGGCGGAATCAAACTGGTCGGGCACAAGCAACTGTCTAATCAAGTGCCCATTCGTACGCTACCGCTTGCCGGCCAGGTTGTGGCGGTGCCACTGCAGCATGGCCGTAGCCTTGCAGAGCCTTGCGTTCACATCGGACAGCAAGTACTCAAGGGGGAAGTGATTGGACGCGGGGGCGCAGCGATCGTCTGGGCGCACGCCTCCACTTCCGGCACCGTAGTTGCGATCGATACCTGTCACCCTGCCGATGGTGAGCAGCCCCTACCTGCAGTTCACATTGCGGCAGATGGGCAAGAGCGTTGGGCGCCACCTTGTTTTCCCCCTCACCCCCTCACGGTGCCTGCCTTGGCCGAGTTCGCGCTGCGAATGGGATTGGTTGGCCTGGGCGGCGCGGGTTTCCCCACCGGGATAAAACTGGCCGGCACGGCGCATCCTCTCGATATGCTGCTGATCAACGGTGCCGAGTGCGAGCCATTTCTCACCTGTGATGACCGGCTGATGCGAGAGCGTGCCGCCGACATCGTGGCCGCTGCCGCGCAGTTGGCCAAGGTATACGACATTACTCAAGTGCGTATCGGCATTGAGCCCAACAAACCCCAGGCGATGACCGCCTTGCAGCAAGCGACAGTCAACGCCGATCGCCGTATCGAAGTCCGGGCCCTGCCACTACGATACCCGGCCGGCGGCCAACCCTTGCTGGTGAAAAGCCTGACTGGCCGTACGCTGGCTCCCGGCAGGTTGCCAGCAGAGGTCGGTGTCCTCGTTCTCAATGTTGCAACGGTGTACGCATTGGGGCGTGCGCTGCTGCACGGCGAGCCGCTAGTCAGTCGCATCGTTACCCTGAGCGGCGCGGTAACAAGCCCGGGCAATATTGAAGCGCCCATCGGGCTTCCAATTTCTACCTTATTGGCCGCAGCACAGCCCCATGGTACCGGTGACATTCAGGTCGGCGGGCCGATGATGGGGCGAGTGCTGGCCAACTCTGCCGCGGTGGTCAGCAAAACCACGAGCGGTCTGCTGGCCCGCTCCGAGTCCCTATTTCCTCCCCGTGCCGCGACACGTCCCTGCATCCGTTGTAACCGCTGTGTTGACGTCTGTCCGATGGCGCTGCGGCCACTACAGTTGCTAAGCGCCTGTGAACAAGAAAACCATGCGTTGCTGCAGCAGGAAAAACTGACGGCCTGTATCGAATGTGGCGCCTGTAGCCAGGTATGTCCAAGCAGCCTGCCGTTACGTGACAGTTTTCGTCACGCCAAGCGCACTATTTGGTTAGGGATACGGACATGAGACTGCAACCGAAGACCGTACCGGGCATCATGCTTGCCGTAGTGATCGCGCTGATTCCTGGCACGCTGTTGCATGCTTGGCAATTTGGCTCGGTAGTCTGGTTACAGACGGCTTGGTGTGTCCTGTTTGCATTGCTTGTGGAGGCTGTCTGTCTACGCGTGCGTGGACAATCGCTTTCTCACGGGCTAGGTGACATGAGCTGGTTGCTCTGCGGTTGCTTGATGTCACGTGCACTCCCCTTGCTGGTGCCGGCATGGCTGATGTTGCTGGCAACCGTGGTTGCACTCGGAGTGGTAAAGCACGGCAGTGGCGGGCTGGGAAAGAATTGCCTGAATCCAGTGATGGCAGGGCTGGGCGTTGTCGCGATTTGCTTCTTCCAGTTTCTGTATCCGGCACCGAACTTTCACAGCCCGTGGAGTGCCCATCTTGATTTCTCGGCAGTGTTGCAGCAGCAACTGCAGATCGTACCGCCGCTGCAATTGGATGCACTCAGTAGTGCGACGCCCCTGGCTACGGAATTACTCGACGCACCGGCTCCCTATCTCTCTTGGGCAGGTTATTTGGCCGGCGGACTGATTCTGGGGCTGTTGAGAGTCAGTCGACTGGAAATTCCGTTGGCCATGATGGGCAGTTCGGTACTGCTTTGTATGCTGGCAGGTCATACGTTACCGGAAAGCCTGCACAGCCTGACCCTTGGCGGTTACCTGTTTGCCGCCTTCTTCATCGCCACGGATCCGGTTACCAGCCCGGATTGCCAGCTTGGCCGTATCTTCTTTGGTGTCCTGATTGGGATGGTTACTGAGCTAGTCCGCGAGTTTGGCCTTTACGCCGATGGACTGTGCTTTGCAGTACTGGTTGCCAACCTGATGGTGCCACAGCTCAATCAATGGGCAAGATATCTCAACCCGCCAGGCCGAGGGTGGCAGTCACCCTCATGAACCTTAGCCCTTCCGTCGCCCATGGGGCGGCCACTATGTTTCAACTAACTTGGATCGGTTCAAGACGTCATTCGAGCATGGATTGTGCACCGGGCTTTCAGTATGAGACCGCCCAATGCCAGTACAAACAATCCGGCTCCCGTGTAGAGGGAGCGTCTGAAACTCCGTGTAAACCGGCTATTACCCATTGATTCTCAGAGCGGCCGTTTTGGCCGACCTGCTGCCTGACGGCCGTGAGTCGCGGCAGGCCGTCGGCCTTATATGGGGTTCCACATAAGGCCGAATTCCAGATCTTCCTCACTCACGGATCAAGATTGGCTGCCATCAGCACCATACAACTAGTGATTTGACAATCTTGATTTTCATTAAGGCTTTACGTAATAAGAATGATTTACATTGGCAAATATTCAGTTATTGCATAGCCTGCCAGTTAATTACATGAACATTGAACTCGACCGCCGGCGCTTCCTCCTCTCCCTTGCCGCTCTCGGTATCCTGCCGCACGCTGCTCTTGCTGCAGGTTCTAACGCTCAAGGAGGGTCCACGACTCTTATTGGCGCTGCCTGGCGCGGCCCCAACGCGAGTGATGCTTACTATGCAGGAGTACTGGCGGCAGACTGGGAGCGTAAAACCCTGGAGATCCGCTATCAGCTGGCACTGCCGGGGCGGCCGCACGGCCTGGTACCCGAGGCCGGCGGCGGGTTACTGGTCAACGGACTGCGTCCCGGCACTTGGCTGTTGCGTTGTGATGGTAACGGCAAGGTGCTGCAGCAGATTGATGTGAGCGCCGAATCTGCCTCGGTACGGTTGAGCGGCCATATTGCCGTTGGCAGCGAGTTCCTTTACACCACCGAGATCGACTACAAGAACGATCAGGGCCGTATCGGCGTACGCGATCGTCACAGCCTGAAAAAACTGGATGAATGGGCCAGTGGTGGCATCGAGCCGCACCAGGCATTACTTGATGATGCGGGCAATCTGGTGGTGGCCAATGGCGGTGTGCGGCGCACGCTGGCAGACAAGAAATATGATCTGCAGCACATGGACTCCTCGCTGGTCAGGCTGGATGGCCGTAATGGCCGTCAGCTGGGCCAGTGGAAGCTGGACGATCAGCGCCTCAGCCTGCGCCACCTTGCCTGGAGCCGCTCACCGGAGGCGGACAAAACATACCTTGGCATTGCGATGCAGGCGGAGCATGACAGTGCGGAGCTTCGCGTTGCAGCGCCCAATCTGGCGGTTTTTGATGGCGACACGCTGCGTACGCCAACCCGTGACAATGACGGCTACGGTTATGCCGGAGATATCGTTGCTGCCTATAACGGCGGCTTTGTACTATCTAGCAACAAGGGGGGCATGGCAAAACTCTGGCACCCCGGCGAGCCTGACAAGCTGCTGACCATTGTCGAAATGGAGGAATCTTACGCACTTGCGGACTGGCATGGCCCCAATCCGGGGGGCGGGGTATTGCTGGCAACGGCAGTCGGACTGGTTCGCTGGCATATTGCGGCCAAGCCGGTATTCCTGCCTTGGCCCAAGCCGATGGCACTCGATAACCATTGGGTACTGGTGGCGTGAACATGATTGGTAAATTCATTATTGCTTTAGCCGCCGTCTATCATGTCATAGCTACCGTCGCGGCCATGATGGCGATATTCCATTTTGCCCGTACCCTGCGCGGCGAGGAAAACGGTCACCCGTTCTGGCGTCATGTGTTCAACTGGGGCGAGACTCACCTCTGGATTTCAGGCGCCATCCTGATCGGTGCCGGCATCTATCTGAGCAGCTTCGCCGAGTATCTGAACAATCCCAAGCTGTGGACCAAGGTCAGCCTGGTTGTGCTATGGGCGGTTACCTCCTATGCCATCAGAAGATCTTCTCGTGGCGCTTCGATGGCACGGCGCAACCTGCTGTTCGGCATTTCCAGTGGCAGCCTGCTTTACGGCACCTTCTTGGGCGTCGCCAAGCCGCTGGCTTATGGCGTTCTGCCTTTCCCGTGGTTCCTGGCCGGATTCGTGGCAACCATCGCCCTTTGTACCATTGGTGTAGTCAGGATGCTGCCACCGGTGACTCAGATCCAAAAGCATACTCACGATCCAGTGTAATGGGCCATTCTGTTTGTAAATGAAACTGGCTTGGTGAACTCTCCAGCCAAGTTCAAGATGTTGTCCCGTTTGCTCCCATTACAGCCTTCACTTTGATGATTTCTTCCAAAAAAAAAAAGAACACCCCCCACGGGTGCTCTGAATGCCCTACCACCACCCAAACAGGGTGCTGGCCAGGCTGGAGAACTTGCTGGACACATAGTCCCAGCTGTCTTTGATCACCGTTTTGACGGCCGAGGCAATCGACTCCCACAAACCTTGCGATGAGCTTTGCCACGCTTGGTTCGAGACGTTTTTCTGTTTCGCTTCACGGGTGAAACTCCATTTTTTTTCGTTGGGCAGCAGGGTGACGATCTTCTCTACCAACTCGACCAGACCATAGCCCTCCTCTGCGGCGATGGCACAGACCTGGCTAGCCGGTAGCTTGAACAGGCGCCGTATCTGTTCCACCTTGGCGGTGATATTGAGCCCCTGACAAGGCCCGGGATGGTTCTTGCGCCAGTCCCACTCGCGGCAGGGCTCTACCTTGTCGGCCTGGCTGACCACGAACATGACCGGAATGGCACTGTCCCAGATGAGCGGCAGTAACACTTGCTGGTAGAAGTGCTCGTCGATGCTCAGCGCCCGGTCGTCCCCCTTGATTACCCACAGCACCAGATCCAGCTCCGGTAGTAGTTGACGGTAGAGCTCGGCATATTCCGTATCCCGCGCTTCGCTTTCGCCGACGCCAGGCATATCGATCAGTGACAGTCCTTTCCCCTCCTGCATCGACCAGTCGATTTCCTGGGGAGCTCGGGTGCACGCTTCGACAGCACTGGTCTCGGCGATGTCACGGCCAAACAGCGCATTGCACAAGCTGCTCTTGCCGGCACCGGTCTTGCCCATCACGCCAATGGTGGCATGGTAGTTGACCACCTGATGGATACGCTCTCTGATTTGCTGCAGCTCCTCCAGCGTCAGGCGGACGCCACTACTCTGTAATACGGCAATCAATTCTTCGGGCAGGCGGGGAGGAATGCCGACCTGGGGCTTGCTGGTTTCCATGGAAAAAACTTTCTCGCCGATTTTCGACGTAAAAAAAGCCACCTTTGCAAAGGTGGCTGGTGATCTGGACTCGCGTGGCTAAGTGCCACATTGGCTGTTGGCTGACGCCAGGGTCTGGACGAACAGGTCAGGGAGTTTCAGGGTGCTTTTTATCTGGGTATCCAGCGCACGAAACTCTTCATCGGTGTACTGCTTTTCCAATGCCGTCATGATGCAGTGGCAACGCGTGGCACTACTCTGCCCCGATGCCGTGCAAGCACGCATGTAATTCGCGGCCACTTCCTGACTAAATCCCTCCCGACCTCCACACCCAACCAGTAATACCCCACAGAAGGCCATGACTGGCAGCAGGAGCACTCGCACAGTCGTGGCTACCATTCGGTACGGCAGGGGTAGGTTTTCGACTGGCTGGATGGCAACACTTTCGCGGCGCCAGTCAGTGGCAAGAGAATCTTTTGACCATTCGGCAGTTTTGCCACCAGGGTCTTCCCTTTGCGTAGCGCGGCCCAGGTCGCCTTGAAAATGTCACTCCCCACTCGTGACTCCGTCTCGTAGGACTCCCCCATGTCTCGCCCATCGATCACCAGGGAGAAGCCTTGCGCGGCGCCATAGCCATACTGGCGACCGTTGACCGTCAGTTGCATCCGCGCCGGCTCATCGCCACAGGCGATATAGAGCTGGTTCTGCTTGGCATCGACCACGGTGTACTCGCTCACCCCCTGCCCCCACCCACTCGACCAGCGCCCCACTTCGCCAAATGCCAAGGCGCCACTGCTGATAGTCAGCCCCAGCAGGGCCAACGTGATACGGTTTTTCATGCTTATCTCCTTATCGACGGCTACTAGTAGTAGTAACCAAACTTCATCATCACGGTCTGGTAGATCCAGAGACCAATGACCCAACCAATCACTTGCGGCCCGCACAGCCAAAATATCCGCTTACCAAACATGTCCAAGCTATTCGAGGCCAACAACACATCCGGATGCACAAAACGGCGGAAGGCCTCGCCAGCCACGACGCCGGTACCGGTACAAATCGAACCGATGACAAAGGTCAGGACGTACCACATGAAGCCAAGGTGGTGATTGGTGGTAAACAGCACATACAGCGTGAAAAAGGCAAACAGCGCAGTACACAGTTGGTACTGACGAATCGTACGAGTAGACATAGCACTTCCTTTCTTTGATGGGTAAGACCCGGCTATCGGGTCAATCGGCTTCTCGATTCGTAAATCAACCTTTAAGGTTGAATATCAACCCGAATGGCACTTCATGTCAATCGGTTGCCACACCACCATTCAGGTTGAAAGGTGGGTAACATGATGAAGGTGGATGAAAAAGCATTGGCCAAGGTGATCGGCAAAGCGATTGCCCGCCATCGGTTAGCTGGTGAATTGACACAGGAACAGGTCGCCGAACGACTGAGTATCGGCAACGAGGCGGTGTCGCGCATGGAGCGTGGAACGGTGATGCCGACGGTGGCTCGGTTGGTGGAGCTAGCCGACATCTTCAATTGCGAAGTCACGGAGCTGCTGAATGAAGTCAGCCCTCGGCTGCAGGATCAAGCCCAGCATCTGAGCCAGCTGCTGACGCAACTGGATGATGCGGATCGCACCCTTGTCATTGAGGTGGTGGAGAAGCTGGTGCAGCGTTTGGGGAAAGAAGCGTAAATCCCAAAGAAATGCCCCCGCGGTCAGGAAACCGCGAGGGCCAGCCAGTATGACAAACCAGCAGGTAGCATCAAGAGCGTGAGGAGACACCAGACATCACTTCAACATAGTGACGACCGTGGGTTTCTTCAAACGGATACGGCTGAACAGGTCGTTCTGTTTCCTAAGCTTGATTGGCCTTCCCCAGCTGCCGTGTCAGCCGAGTGGTTCGTGTGGGGGTGGCCGGCTTGCTGCCCTCGCCTGCGGTCTCCGAGTCCGGATAGAACTCTTCCAGCAGTTGCGGCACCTCCTCTTCGGTGTCTTCAAACTGGCCGTTCTGCAGCAGCTGTTTGGCGGCGGCTTCCAGTTGCACGGTATCGATGCCCGCCTCCAGCGCCTGTTCCGCCTCCACTTTGGCCTGCGCCACCACTTTGGCGAGCTCATCGCCGTCACGCAGCGTCAGGTCGACGAAGTACACCGGGGTGCGGTAGGACTGGGTGGTGGTCTTGGCACGTAGGCGTAACAGCAATGGCAGGTAGTGGGTCAGCCCGCCGCTGAGCGCTTCGAAGTACTTCAGCCGGGCGGCCAGAGTGCGCACCGAGTTGTAGCCGGTGGTGCGGAAGATGAAGGTGCCCAGTGCGTCCTGCTGCCCGTCCACCTGGACGTTGAGGCGGCCGTACAGCTTGCAGCCGACACTCTGGCCAAATGGGCAGCGATCCGGCCCGGAACAGGTCACCTCCTCCAGTCCTTCCTTGCTGCTACGGCGCGCGGTTTCGCCATTACCGACACACAGCGGCCGACCATTACTGCGGTCGAAAGCACTGTATTCGGCACGCAGGTTCAGTTCGCTGCTGTTGAACAGCAGGCGCACGGGAATGGCGCGGATCTTGCCGTTGCTGGCCTGGTCAACCAAAGGTTGGTGCAGCGGATGCAGTAACCAACCGTCGCGGTTCTGCACCTGAGTGGTGAGGGTAAAGCTGTCGTCCTTCTCCGGCAGCCACTTGTGGTCCTTCTGCACCAGCTTGCCAATGCTGATGCGCCCGATCACGGGCGGGGTGATGGCGAGTCCCTTGATCATGCTGATTTCCTTTCGGTGTGAATGACAAAGCGGCGGCTGCCACTGACCGGCTTGCGGTACTGCTGCAGCAAGTCGG
The DNA here is from genome assembly GCF_003633895.1 of Vogesella indigofera. Lineage (GTDB taxonomy): Bacteria > Pseudomonadota > Gammaproteobacteria > Burkholderiales > Chromobacteriaceae > Vogesella > Vogesella indigofera. Next base: position 66,345 of record NZ_RBID01000011.1, on the reverse strand, counting down.
GATGGTCGGCAGTCAACCGTTCCAGATCCGTCTGTTCGCGGTCCTTGGGTTTCTTCCAGCTGATGCGGCCGGCAGCGAACACGGCACCGGTGGCCTCACCCAGCACCGTCTGCAGCTGCTGCTTGGCTTGCGCCTCTTGCTGCTCCAGTGCTTCCCTGCGTTCCCGCAACGCCAGCAGGGTATGGAACAGGCGATTGCCGTCGGTGGAATCGGACAGGTCGAGGGTGGTGCCGTTGTCGCGCGGGAACAACCAGTTCAGTGCCTGGCCGGCATCCTCGGAACCATCCGGTGGCGGCGGTTGATCGAAGCGCACCAGTGCCCAGAAGTCCTGTTCCCGCTCGATCAGGTCGCGGATTTTGTCGTCATCGCGTTCTACCCGGTAGATGCGGAAGTCCTGGCCGCCGATCAGCACCGCCACATCGGCCCAGTTGAGGCCGGTGACGGCGAGTTGGTGCAGTACCTGGCACTGGTAGGCAACGGGGATACCCTCTTCCCACTGCGGCGCACTGTGATAGCTGGCGGTCTTGATCTCTAGGATGCCCTGCCCCAGTTTTGGACAACGCACCGCACGATCCAGGTTGGCCAGCATGTGGCTGTGCTCGGCATGTTGCAGCACCGCGTTGACACGGCGCACCCGGCGCCCGGTCTGTTCGGCATAGACATTGGCCAGCACCGGTTCCAGTACCGTGCCCCACAGCACCGCCTGTTTCTCAGACAGGTCTTCCGGCTCGCGGCGGCCAGTCTTCTCCAGCCACAAGCTCAGTGCACTCTTGTACGGTGACAAGCCCACCGCCGACGCGGCATCGGAGGAGCCGATACCCAGCCCCCGTAGCGCCAGCCACTGCTGGCGGGACAGTTCCAAAGTGGATGCCAGGCGCAGCGCCTGGCCGTAACGTTCACGCATGATGAACCTCCATAACGGCATAACGCCCGGCGGGGAACCCCCGGCCGGGCGTACAAGAAAAGGGAAAGTCGGCAACCACAACACGGCAGGAAAGGCACGACCAGCAAGACAACAAGAGGAGAAACAGCGGTGAAGGCAGTCCGGGAGAGGAACAGCAGCACGCCACTGCAGCGTGCGGCCAACGGGACTCAGGCCGGCAGCAACACCGTGGAGGGATCAGTGGTATGGCGCAGCAACACCGCGCGTAACGCGGGCCAGTCTGCTTGCGGTGCCCGCGTGAAAAACTGGCCTGCCAACTGCAGCAGGGTCGCGCTTACCCACTCCCGGCTGGGTGCTGCACCGGCATGCTGGACGATCCAGTCGGCAATGGCCCAGCCCAGCGCCTCCACCACCTCGTAGTGCCACCACCCCGGAAACCCCTCCTGCAGCACCGCCCACAGCTCGGCTTCCAGTTGCACCACCAGCGGTGCGTACTGCGCCAGCTCAGCCTGCAGCTCCCAAGCCCCCCGGCCCCAGAGCGACAGCAAGGTGACCGGCAGGTCCTGGCCGTCGTAGGGCAGCCTGGCGTCGCTCCAGCTGCAGAAGTCACGCAGTCCCATCGCCAGCCCGGTGGCAGCTCGCGCAATGTCCAGTTCGCTGGCCATGGCTCAATCCAGCAGTGCCAGCGCCCGCTGCAGCGCCTGGTCTTTCAGCTGCGCGCCCTGGCCGAACCAGGCAGAATCGAGGCGGTAGTCCTGGCTGCGGGCACGACGGCGATGATCGACATACTCGGTCACCGCATTGACCAGTCCCCAGGCCGTATTGCGACTACTGGACAGCAGCGACCCCAGGCCGCCACCGTCGTACAACATCGACAGCTGCTGCATGGCGCGGGACGACACCGTATCACCCTCATCCTCCGGCAACGGTTCATCCAGCAACTCGGCAAAGTACTGCCGCGCCTCATCCGGCGACACCGGCCGGCGGCTGAGCGCTTTGACGTCGCCGATGAAGTGATCCCACGACGACAGGCCAATACCCAGCGACTCTTTCACCGCCTGCGGGTCAAATACCGTCGAGTGCGGCACCTTCACCGCACCACGCGTTTCACCCACCGCCATCTGCAGCGTGTTGTTGCACACCACCCGCACCGAGGTGAACTGTGCCGTGGTACACAAGGTGCCATCGCAGCTGGTAGCCAACAGCAAATAGGCTTTGACCCGGTCGCCGCCCTTGAGCAGCGTGTCCTGCCCAGTTCGCGCCAGCGCCCACAACTTGCGGCCGCCCTTCAACACCCCCGCCGTTTCCAGCTCAAAACCGCCGGCATGCACCAGGTCGTTGTAGAAGTGCAGCACCTCATGTGGCTGCACCACCTTGTAACGCGGGGACACCACCGACAGTGGCGCCAGGGTATCGGAGCGGTACAGTACCTTGGCGTCACGGTGCAGGCGGATGTGCATGCCATCCTTCGATACATTGAACAGCACCTCGGAGGACTCCAGCGTCCAGTTCATTCCCGCCTCATGCAGCCACACATCGACCGGCTGCTGTTCCGTCAATTGATTGCCCAGCCCGTGCCAGGGCGTAGCCCCCATAAAGGCCATCGATTCCACCAGATGTGACATATCACCTTCTCCATGAAAAACCCCGGACAGTGCCGGGGCGAGAGTTAACGGCCGCCATCAGTTCAGATCGCGGCTTGCTTCAGGAGAGTGATATGTGGCTGAAATTTTATGGAATCGGATGTCTGTAACCTTTTGTCCCTCTCTCAACCACGTGAGGAAATTTCCTGACCTCACCTACTTCGCACAAGTTGCTGCAACAGCAATAAAGGAAACGCCTTGAGATGGTGAGACGCAGAGGGGGCATTCACGCCCCCTCTGCATCACACTCAGCCGCTTACCTTGATGGCGGTAATCACCGCCGCCATGCCTTGTGATTGAAACTCGAACGTCACTTTCTTTCCGACGGTAAGTCCTTTAGCCAGCTCCGGCTTCGCCAGCCTGAACGCCATGGTCATCGCGGGCCATTTCAGTTCTTGCACCGGTCCATGCGCTAGCGTCACGGTACCGGCCTTGGCGTCGAGGGCCTTGATGACGCCCTCGGCATGGGCCATCTGGGCGGACGGTTTCGCCGTACTCGCCATCCCCATATCGGTGGCTTGGGCCGGAAGCATCGCCGTGAGGCCGAAGGCGGTGACAAACAGAATCGAGCGTAACTTGGTCATATCATTTCTCCTGGATGGATTGGTTGACGAGGGTTGCTTCAGGCAATGCCCGGGATGGCTGCTTCTTGGTGCGCATCAGCCGATACGCCGCCGGGATCACGAACATCGACAACAGCGGCGCGGTGATCATGCCGCCGACCATCGGCGCCGCGATGCGGCTCATCACCTCGGAGCCGGTGCCACTGCCGAGCAGGATCGGCAACAGGCCGGCCAGAATCACCGCCACCGTCATCGCCTTGGGACGTACGCGCAGCACGGCGCCCTGGCGGATCGCCTGATCGAGCATGTGCGCGTCCAGCTTGAGCCCGTGTTCTTGCCGTTCCGCCGCTGCCTGCTTCAGGTACAGCAGCATCACCACGCCGAATTCGGCCGACACCCCGGCCAAGGCGATGAAGCCGACACCGGTGGCTACCGACAGGTGGTAGTCGGCCAGATACAGGAACCACACCCCGCCTACCAGCGCGAACGGCAGCGTCGCCATGATCAGCGCCGCCTCGTCCAGCCGGCGGAAGGTCAGGTACAGCAGCACGAAGATGATCACCAGCGTCGCCGGCACCACCAGTTTCAGCCGGGCATTGGCGCGCTCCATGTACTCGAACTGCCCTGAATAGGCGAGGCTGATGCCGGGCTTTAGCTTCACTTGCTGCGCAATGCTGGCACGCAAATCGGCCACCACCGAGGCCAGGTCACGGCCGCGCACGTCGACGTACACCCAGCCGGACGGCCGCGCGTTCTCGCTCTTCAGCATCGGCGGGCCGTCGCTGATACGGACCGTGGCGACGGTGCCCAGCGTGATCTGCTGGCCCATGTCGGTCAGCAGCGGCAGGTTGCGCAGCCCCTCCAGCGAGTCACGGATCTCGCGCGGATAGCGCACATTGATCGGGTAACGGGCGCGTCCCTCGATGACCTCTCCGATGTTTTCGCCGCCGACTGACGACGACACCACGGCCTGCACCTCGGCGATGTTGAGCCCATAGCGCGCGGCAGCAGCACGGTCGATATCGACGTCGATGTAGCGCCCGCCGGTCAACCGTTCCGCCAGCGCGGAGCTGACTCCCGGCACCCCTTTGGCCACCCGTTCCACCTGCTGCGCTACCTGGTCGATGGCGGCCAGATCGGTGCCCGCCACCTTGACCCCGATCGGACTCTTGATACCGGTCGCCAACATGTCGATGCGGTTACGGATCGGCGGTACCCAGATGTTGGACAGCCCCGGCACCTTGACCACGCGATCGAGCTCGTCGACCAGCTGGTCCGGGGTCATGCCCGGCCGCCACTGTGCACGTGGCTTGAACTGGATGGTGGTCTCGAACATCTCCATCGGCGCCGGGTCGGTTGCCGTTTCGGCGCGGCCAACCTTGCCGAACACGCTCGCTACTTCGGGCACGGTTTTGATCAGGCGGTCGGTTTGTTGCAGCAGTTCGGCGGCCTTGGCTGCCGACAGGCCGGGTAGCGCGGACGGCATGTACAGCAGGTCGCCTTCGTCCAGCGGTGGCATGAACTCGCCACCCAGCCGGGTCACCGGCCACAGCGTGGTCAGCAACAGCAGGCCGGCGACGAGCAATGTCGTCTTTGGCCGGCGCAGCACCACGTCGAGCAAGGGGCGGTAGCCTCGAATCAGCCAGCGGTTGAGCGGGTTGCGGTGCTCGTCCGGAATCCGGCCACGGATCCAGTAGCCCATCAGCACCGGGATCAGTGTCACCGACAGTCCGGCGGCAGCGGCCATGGCGTAGGTCTTGGTGAACGCCAGCGGCCCGAACAGCCGCCCCTCCTGCGCCTGCAGCGTGAACACCGGGATGAACGACAGCGTGATGATCAGCAAGGAGAAGAACAGCGCCGGCCCGACCTCGGCCGCCGCCTCGGTCATCACCCGCCAGTGCGCCTCGCCGTGCAGCGTTTCACCCGGATGCTGGTGGCGCCAGGTTTCGAGGTGCTTGTGGGCGTTCTCAATCATCACCACCGCGGCGTCAACCATGGCGCCGATGGCAATGGCGATGCCGCCCAGCGACATGATGTTGGCGTTGACGCCTTGCTCCCGCATCACGATGAAGGCGATCAGGATGCCGAGCGGCAGCGACACGATCGCCACCAGCGCCGAGCGCAGGTGCCACAGGAACACCGCGCACACTACCGCCACCACCAGGAACTCCTCGATCAGCTTGTCCTTGAGATTGTCCACGGCACGGTCGATCAGCTGGCTGCGGTCGTAGGTCGGCTCGATCTCCACACCAGGGGGCAGGCTGGACTTGAGTTCGGCCAGCTTGGCCTTGACCGCCGCGATGGTCTCGTGCGCGTTCTTGCCGGAACGCAGGATCACCACGCCGCCAACGGTTTCGCCCTGGCCGTTGAGCTCGCCGATGCCGCGCCGCATCTCCGGGCCGAGCTGGAGCGTAGCGACGTCACCGAGCCGCACCGGCACCCCGGCTTGCGTGGTGGAAAGCGGGATGGCGCGGAAATCATCCAGCGATTTGAGATAGCCGGAGGCGCGCACCATGTACTCGGTTTCGGCCAGCTCCAGCACCGAGCCACCGGTTTCCTGATTGGCCTGCTGGATCGCCGCGACCACCTTGCTCTGCGGGATGCGGTAAGCCGCCAGCTTCAGCGGATCGAGCACCACCTGATACTGCTTGACCATGCCGCCGACGGTGGCCACCTCGGACACGCCCGGCAGGCTCTTCAGTTCGAACTTGAGGAACCAGTCCTGCAGGCCGCGCAGCTGGGCCAGGTCGTGCTGCCCGCTCTTGTCCACCAGCGCATATTCGTAGACCCAGCCGACGCCGGTGGCATCCGGGCCCAGCGAGGCCTTGGCGGCAGCGGGCAGCCGCCCCTGCACCTGGTTCAGGTACTCCAGCACGCGCGAACGTGCCCAATACAGATCGGTACCGTCCTCGAACAGCACGTAGACGAAGGAATCGCCAAAGAAGGAGTAAGCCCGTACCGTCTTGGCGCCCGGTACCGACAGCATGGTGGTCGCCAGCGGATAGGTGACCTGGTTCTCGACGATCTGCGGCGCCTGTCCCGGGTAACTGGTGCGGATGATCACCTGCACGTCGGACAGGTCCGGCAGCGCATCGAGCGGTGTGGTCTTGACCGCCCACACGCCCCAGACCGCAATAAATAGCGTCGCCAGCAGCACCAGGAAGCGGTTGGCCACCGACCAGCGAATGAGTTTTTCGATCATGGTGTGACTCCGCTCTTGCCGAGTTGCTGCACCACAAAGTCGCTGCCTTGCTGGCTGAAACCGAACGAGACCTTGTCACCGGGTTTCAGGCCTGCGGCGAGTTCGGGTTTGGCGAGCTTGAAGGTCATGGTCATCGCTCCCCAGCCGAGCGAGGCGACCGGGCCGTGTGAAAGGGTGATCTCGCCCGGCTTGATGGCCTCGATCTTGCCGCTGGCCTGATTCAGGATGGCGGTCTTATCATTGGACGGCATCGAGGATGGTGACGGAACAGCGCTGCCCTCCGCCATACGCGCCAGCACGCCCTTGAGGCTGGCTTCCGAGTCGATCAGGAACTGGCCGGAAGCCACCACCTTTTGTCCCGCCTCCAAGCCCTTGAGGACGACGGTTTTGCCACCGGCTTCCTGGCCTAGCTGCACTTCTACCGGCTGGAAATGTCCGCCGTCGCCGGCGAGTAGCACGATGCTACGGGTACCAGTGCGAATAATGGCTTCGCTCGGCACCATGATCGCTGGTTTACCCGTCCCCGCCTCGAGACGCACTTGCGCGAACATACCCGGCTTGAGTCGGCCATCGCGGTTGGGCAATTCGATGCGGACGCGCAGGGTCCGGCTATCGGTATCGGTTTGTGGCAGCACCGCGATGACCTTGCCCTTGAACGTCTCACCGGGGTAGGCCGTCAACTGTGCCACCAACGGCAGGCCGGTACGGACACGACCGGCCTGCGCTTCGGGAACGGCCGCCTCCAGCCATACGCTGCCCAGCCCGTTGACCCTGGCCAGCGTCATACCCATGCCGACGGTCATGCCGCTGCGTACGTCCAGTTCCTGGATGACGCCACCGATCGGGGTAGAAATGGTGACAATGGGGTGAGTTACGCCGGTTTGCTCGACGCGGCTGATCAGCGACTCCGGCATCCCGGTGAGGCGCAGGCGCTCCCGGGCGGCACTGGCAAGCGCCTTGTCGCCGGTGTTGCGCATGGCCAGGTATTCCTGCTGGGCGCCCGCCCACTCCGGCACCAGCAGGTCGGCAATGGGAGCGCCGGCCGGAACCACATCGCCCGGCGCACGGGCATATACTCTTTGCACGAAGCCGGCACTCCGAGCCTGGATGACGGCGACTTCCCGCTCGTTGAACCCGACGGTCGCCACCGCGGCGACCGCTTCTGTCAGGGTTTTGGATTCGACCATGGCGAACCGGATACCCAGGTTCTGTACCACGCCGGGATCGATCTTGACCCCAGCCGCTTCGCCCCCTTCGTCGGCGTACTTGGCTACCAGTTGCATGTCCATGAATGGTGACTTGCCCGGCTTGTCGAAGTGCTGGTTCGGTACCATCGGGTCGTACCAGTACAGTACCTTGCCGCCTGTGGTACCCACCGCCGTGGCAGCAGGGCTTGCCGTGTGCTCGGCCTGGCCCTGGCGGGCCAGCCAGTAGCTGCCGCCACCGCTGGCCAGTGCCACCGCTACCACCAGGGCAACGAGTTTGCATTGCTGCTTGTTCATGGTGCGTTCTCCCCATAGGCAAAGTGGAGCCGGGCGGCACTGCTGGCGCGCTGGTAGTCCAGCTCGATGAGCTTGAAGCGCTGCTCGATCAGCTCGCGCCGTGCCGCGAGCACCGCCGTCAAGTCAGCCTTGCCCGCCTGGTAACTGGCGGTAACCAGATCGACCTTCTGCTGCGCCAGCGGCAGCCACTCTTGACGGGTCCGATCCAACTGGCGCCCGAGAGCGACGTAATCCGCCATGTTGCTGTCCAATTCGCTGGCATGATCGCGCAGCATCGCTTCGCGCTCGGCATCGATCCTGGTCAATTCCTGCTGCTTGGCCGCGATGTTCGGATCCTGTCGTGTCCTGGTGAACAGCGGCAGGTCAAAGGTGAACTGCAGCGACATCATGTCGCCGAACTGGGCGCCACGTTTCTGGTAGGCAAACTCCACGCCCCAGTCCGGCTTTTTCATTGCGACGGCTTCGCTTACTTCGGCCTCAGCCTTATGCACTGCCGCGCCGAATGCCGCGATTTCCGGGTGCCGGGGCAAGTGCTGCCGCAAGCTGGCGGTAGCGAGGTTGAATGTTGGTGGTTCGCCCGCCAGCGGTTCATCGGCCGCGGAGCCGATCAGGCGGCGCAGCTCGGCATTCGCCTTGGCCAGATCGCGCACCAGGTCATCGTGCCGCTCGGCCAGTTGAGCGGCCTCCTGCTTCGGCATCACCGCATCGGCGGGCTGGGCACGGCCTGACGCAATCTGTGCCTGAACCGCCGTGGCAAGCAGCCGGCTCTCCCGCCCGAGCGCATCAAACAGCGTCAGCTTGCGTTCCAGGGTGTATCGGTTGAGCCAGGCGAGTGCGACCTCACTGCGCACCTTGAGGCGAGCCACCCGGTTTTGCGCTTCGGCCACCTCGACCTCAGCCGCTGCGGCCTCGACCCGCGCCCGGCGCTTGTCGGCGTTGGGGATCTCCTGCATCACGCCAACCTTCTGCATGGTCATGAAATCCTGAGTCAGCGAGCCGCGCATCGGCCCGGAGACCGGGTAGTTGTCGATCCCGACGAACAGCTTCGGGTCCGGCAGGGCGCCAGCCGGCATGGCGGCGAATTGGGCGGCACCGATTTGTGCACGTTGGGCGGCAAGTACCGGCGCGTGGTTTTCGGCTTGATCAAGTGCCGCGTTAAATGTGAGTGGTGCGGCCTGGGCAAGGCCGACCAGCCCTGCCAGCGACAGCTGCAGGGGGAATCGTATCCAGCAATGGGACATGTTCTAACTCCATGGCGTGACAGGTGCGCGAAAGCGCACGACAGCAATCCGTGCGACGAAAATCGCACCGGATCGGAACGTCAAACGGAGTCAGGACTGCGGGGGGCGCCACAACCCGGACGGGTCATGGGAATGAATTACGATGTCGGGATAGATGGTAACAACAGAGTCGGCTGGCAACGCTTGAAACGCCAGCGAAGCCAGCACAGGAGAAAAGACTTGCCCGAGCTTGCATTCCTGCCCAGGTTTGCATGTTGTAGACGACTTGGCCTTCGATGATTTCTGGCTAGTCACCTTGTCCATCTGGCAGCAATCATGATCGGCCGACATACCCATACCGTGCGCCATATCAGACTGCATCGGGCACGGCGAAATTTGCGGCATGGCAAGTGCCGACGTGCCCAGGAACGGGATCGCCAGCATCAGCACGAGAGAAAACATAAGCCGCAGCAATTTCATGGGGGCGAAGTGTAGGTGAAAAGAACTGAAAAAGGAAAGCACCCAACACCAGAATAGCTGCTTTCTGATGCGGGCGCAGCCGATGCCCAATCCACCCAAGCTAAGAATTTGCGCGGGCACACATATCAAAAAGTGGCCGTATGAAGGGTGTGTTCCAGTGATTTCAGAGCACTTTGCTGATCGGTTGAACAATGCTCGAACACTCCAGCAACCGCGCCGCCCCCAATACCTTGCCCTGGGCCAGCCGGGCACGAGCCAAGGGCTCCGTGAGCGCAGCCTGATCCCAAGTAAACGGTGGCCAATGTGGATGCTGCCAGATCCAGCGGTGAGATGATTGCATCACTTATTTGCTCCAAATATTGAGGCGATTGTGCGATACATTCGCTTCATGAATAAGACTGTTCTTACGGTGCCCCAAAGCCTGTGCTCCCGGCACGGGTGCCTCAACCAGATTCCGCAGCGATCCGCCTTCCTAATCATGAGCCGCTACCGGTGACGCTTCCGACACACCGCTCAACAACACCCTCGCGCCTCCTTTTAGCCACGGCCCACCCAGAAATCAGCAACCGAATCTGCTCACCGAATGCTCCTCGTCACCAACGCGCTGGCGACTCACCATGCGGCACGCCCACAATCGTCAGCGGCCGGCCTACTAGTCCCATCCCATAGCAGAGCTGAAAACCCAGCCAGCCCATTTCAGACACTACGTCGGTCCGGATGCACCCCAGTCCGCTGACAACACCGTGCAGCTGCCGGTGCTGATTGAAATTGCGATAGCGCCCCTGCCCGTCCATCACGCTGTTGACACAGTAGCGGCCCACCTCATGTCCACGTTGGATATCGTCCTCGACTTGCGCACCATCGTAGATCAGTAGGCTGTGAATGACCTTTCCATCCTGGCCCACCGATGAGGACGTCCAGATCAGCCCCAGTACATGCTCGAATACGCCCCTTCTGGCCCGCACCGCCATCCGCAAGGCGGTCACCTGTTGATGTAGCTGGTCAGGTGATACCGTCGTCGGTACCGCCAACGCCAGCCTGATAATGGTCAAGCGCTGATAGCCCTGCTGCGCTAAGCCCTGGATAAACTCGCCAGCACTCTGTACCGATGATGAGGTGCCAGTCTTACCAGTCTGATGGCAGACTCCTACGTCCATGGTGTCCTCCTGATGAAATGGTCTGCCTCATCGGATAGCGCACCCCTGTAAAAAAAGACCACGATTCACACCGTGGTCCTGACGCCTGTCGCTCTCTCCTGCTCCTACCGTAGTGGGAGGCCTCCCAATGAGCGTCCCTCCCCCTACGATTCAATTCCGGCTGGCCCCAAAGCCATGATGGCTCTTGCCTGTGCTCTTGCTACTGGCCTTGCACAAGTAGCTCGCCCGACGAAAGAACTCCGCCTGCCCTCTATGATCATCACGGTTCAAGTGGTAGACCGCGTTGTCAGGAATATTCACCAACCCTGCCGCTGCCTCGACCGTGATCCCCAGCGCACTGGCCCACGCCTCTGTCAGGCGGTTGTAGATGTTGCTTCTCCCTAACTCAAACGCCCCCAGCGCGGCGAAAGCATCCCGATTCAGCAGAATGGCGAGGTGGTAATGCAGCATGCCCTCCGCCCCGACTTCTCGCGTCCACACGTAGCGCACCACCGAATCATGCGCATAGGGATTGCTCTGCCTGGCTACCGCCCGGCAATGCTTTATCTTTGCCTTGAAGGAAGCGAGAAACTTGGTGATGGCAACGTTACCGGTCTCCTGCAACAGCGATGACACCCCCTGGCAGTAGGCAGGGAAACGCAAATCCAGACGAAAGGCAAACACCCTGGGGTAGTCATCCAATGTCGTGTCGATGACCTGTTGTAAGCTTCCCAGATAGCTTTCGATCATCCCGCCAGGCTGAGGCAGCACCGGCAGTCCCTGGTAGTAAGGCTGGGTGTAGAGGATCTGGTTACGGTTGAGTGGATTGCGTTGCATGTGATGGTTTCCTTTGATTGGCACATAGCGTCTGTACTGTGCTGTGATTTTTGTCGAGACCTACGCCCCTGCTCTATCAGTACCTTCATTGACCACCTGCAGCGCCATGCCACTGCATGCCAGTACTCAGCCTGATCAGTGCGATATCCGTATTAGCAAAGCAGCTGTAATGGCCACAGTTACTGTTGCCTGATGAATCAGAAAGAATAGAAAATCTGCATCACACAGCTGGTGCAATCACGATCAATGGCTGAGCAATACAGAATGGTGATAAGGTGAACTCAGATGGGAAGACAATGCTGGCATAAGGCAGAACTGATTTCTGCCCGAGCTATTGATAGTGGTGCAAGTGCATCCGATTTCTTGTACTGAGATTTCTAGACGAAATGAATTCAGTCACGAAATCATGGTTGACTTGACTGTTGATTTGATCGTTAACAGGCTTGCCAGCCTGTGCTAGACGATGCGCTAGCTGACCTGCTGAACAAGTCTGTGAGTAACGCTACTGATAAAGCAGCGACCATGACTAAGACTGTTACCTGTTAGAAACAAGCAAAGGAAATAACAAGGATGAACGCTATGCAAGACATGGCAAAGCAACAAGGATAGATACTGAAGCTAGTAACGAATAACAATGCAATTAGTAAAGATACAAATATATCTATTACAGCAAACATCAAAATCACCATCACCAGACTGATCTCAGCGTAGCCAGCAAACAATCCCAAACAAAGCCTGCTTTGTCCTTTGTTTAGTCACTCTCGTAAATCAATACACTAAAACATGAAAAAAGCGGGCATTATGCCCGCTTCTCAATCCGGCTTTGCAGCCACGCCAACACTTCCACCTCCAGCCAGCCAACGGCCCTTGGCCCCAGCTTAACCTGATCCGGAAAATCTTCTGTCACCATGTATTTGTAGAGTGTCGAGCGGGCTAGACCAGTTATGGCCATTACTTGTTTTAAGCGCAAAATTTTCATTTTGTTTACCTCGGGTGATGTGCTCATCACATTCCGCACCCGCGTAATTTTTTATTTCAACAGCAAATTTTTAGTCTCCTACCCGATGCAATCACGAGAGATGGATGCGCCATGATTCCGTAAATCCCCCTGTACTGACTGTACATGTACTAAGCTAGATTATTTTATTCATCTAGAAAGAATCTTCTTGATTACTACTATTTTTCTAACTATAGTAAAAATATTAATTTCTAACAGTAGAAATATTACTTAATCAAGTATTACTTAATAAAGCAATACTACTAAAGTGAGAAAAATATGGAACATCAAAATTATGTCAAATACATAATTGAAGAAATAGCAAATTCTATAGCTTCACTTGATCACCACCCAACACATCTAGCATTTTTCTTTTTGTCAAACATACCAGGAAGTAAATGCAGCAAAATTCAAATTTCGTCAGAAAAAATAATTGATTCCATCAAGGAAGATATTCAAACCATTCAATTCAATAACTGGCAGCCACTAATTTATATAATTCAAGAAAGAACCAGGAATTCATTTTTCAATCCGTACCAATTTCAAAGCAAGCGCCAAACTTCCTTTATCGAAACTTGCTTAGAAATTATTTTAGAAAAAAATAAAATTAACTTTAGAATAACCAACCCAAAAATCACTCCGAACAAATACCAAGGGATCAGCAGGATTGAAAGTGCGCTAGTACAATTTGACATCACTCTCCCCCACCAAAGAAAAGGTGCAATGTACAATGACCTGTACTCACAATGGGAAAAGTCAACAGCATCTGACAAAGAAATATTTGATTGGATAAACACGAACAAAAACAGACAGAAAAAGAAATTAAAATCAATTTGGCTTTGGTTTATTAACAACCATTACAACATCGCCACCCAGTGCGACGAGCCAAAAGAAATTGAAGACGCATACATTTTATTTGACAAATTACTACTGATAGACAAAAAATTCGATGAAAATTTCAAAAAAATAGTGAAATTTCACTATAACAATAATCAAAAAGAAAAAGAGCAAAACGAAAACAAAAAATCCCCCATCCATGCCAAGAAACAGTTAAATATAAAAATAGAATCATATTTACACGAAAATGCCAAGGCCATTGCAGGAAAACTAGGTATATCATTAGCCGCCATGATGGAGACTTTAATAAAGAAAGAAATGCAAATACACAATGACATTTCAGGAAACTTCCAAACAAATGCAACACACCCTTTATGGCATAATAAAAATGAAAATCAAAATAAAAGCCAAACCAAAAACTGATAAGTATTAATTTGGAAGTAGCAGGATGGCTGTTTTGAAATATTTTTTTGAGGTGTGCTTTGATCAGGGCATCAGTCTGGCGCAGTAGTCGTCAGCATAGGCAATCCGAGGATACGGAGCTAATTGCAGAGCTGAAGGCGCTGTTTGGTGACTTGCTTAGCTACGGCAAGGCACTACGCGGCGCCATAACCGGGGTCTTTACCAAGCCCCCCTACTGAAGCGACTATTTCTACTATTCATCCATGAAGCCTCCCGGATTGGCCGATGATCAGCAACTACTCCTATCTGGCCGGCAACAGGTCGGCGAGGCTGTGTGAAAACATCTTCGTGTCATTGATGTTCCTAATGGCATACCGAGGGTTGCACAATCAGACGGCTTGAATGAAAACAGTGTCGAGCTGGCCTCCATGCGCCGCGCCCCGGTGCGTTTACAACGCCTGCTGGCCCCAGAGTCTAGCGCCCTGTTTCGGCTGAACCACCCACCGGACTGGCTGCAAGAACAAGATGTTCAGGACCTACGAGAATCAACAGAAGAGTTTTCGCTGGTCTTGAATGACTTCACCTCCTTGGTCGAGCGCATCAAGCTACTGCAGGAAGAACTGGCCGCCCAACTGAACGAACAGACCGACAAGACACTGTTCACCCTGATGATGGTGACGGTGCTTGCACTACCGATCAACATTGTGGCCGGCTTCTTCGAGATGAATGTGGGAGGAATTCCGCTAGCGGAGCACCCACATGGCTTCTGGGTACTGGTTGCTTTTGTCGCCGGCTTCACCGGGCTCGCCGGTACTTGGGCTTTCAGAGGAAAACGTAACTGAACTTTATGCGGTCCACCATTTTAGGTGAACTATTCCTGGTCTGTTAGGCCGCTTATGGGCAGTCACTTCGATGGTAAAAGGGCAAGCCAAATGGCTTGCCCTTGCGGTGCGGATTGTGGCCAACGTTGGCCGCAAGCTGCAGGTTTAGAAGATGTAGTTCATACCCAGCTTGCCACTTTGACCGTCAACATTGCTGCGACCTTCCAGCGAAGCGGATAGCGACAGGTTTTTACTGAAGCCATAGTTGGCGCTGATGCCGAAGTTCAGCAGTGTCTTGCGCTCGCTGGCGAAAGTCACCGGGAAGCTCACACGGTGATCGCTCGCCAGTGTGGCCTGCATCGCGTCCTTGCGGTCAGAGAAGGCATGTTCCAGCCCCAGATCCAGCGCCACATTCCAGCGCTGGCCCTGATCCAACGATGTCCACAACCAGGTGGCACCAATCTGCGCCTTGCTCTGCTGTGCGTCGAAGCCAGCCAGATCAAGACGGTCGGTGGCGCTACCCTGTTCCAGCAGGCCATTGACCGAAGCCTTGCCGTGGCTGAGACCGACGCGTGGCAGGATCGCTAGCTGCGGGGTGATTTGCGCGCGGTAGACCGCGGCCAGGCTGGCAGTCAGTGCCTTGGCTTCGGTGTTGGCGCTGGTCTGCCCCACGACGGTGCTGCGGCTCAGCTGGTAGTCGTAGCTGCTGTGGCTAACACTGGCCAACACATCCAGCGACGGGTTGACACTCAGACGGGCAAACAGGCTGGCACCATGCACCTTGCTGTTGCCGCTACCAAAGCGGGCGCTCAGATCGCCACTGCCATCCAACAGCACCGTACCGAGAGTGAACGCTTCGCCGATACGGTATTCGCCCCCAACGTAGAAGTCACGACGCTCCAGCCCGGTCTTGTTGGCGGTCTCCATCTCGTCGTACAGATAACCGACAAAGGCACTGCCCTGGCCTACCGGCGTAGCGCTGTCCAGTGCGGTAGTTGTGCGCTGCAGCAGCAGACCGGATACCAGCTCGCCCGTGCGCAGGGCATTGTCGGCCATGGCACCGTAGTACTCGGGCGTAAACCGCTCGGCGTTGGCTGCGGCACTGCTGCCGTTGGCGGTAATGAACTGGGCCGCCAGCTGGCCCACCGTGCTGGCAGAGTCGATCTGGTTCTGGCCGACATCAGTGGTGGCAATATTCAGCAAGGCGGCAGCCGCAGCACGCTGGCTGGTGGTGCTGCCCATATCGGCAAAAGTGCTTGCTGCGCCGTTCTGACCGGTGGCTAGCACCTTGCCGGTGGCAACGTCAAACACGATGGCAGCATTGCTGACGGCGATGCCCGCTCCGGCCAGACCATCGGCATCATATTTCACGCTGCCAAAAGTACCGTTAACGGCTTTGGCGTTGCCGGCCAGATCGGCAATGATCTGGTAGCTGTTGCCGCGTACCGGTGCGGTGCCCCCATAGGTCTGCACCACCAGTTCACTGGCAGCGCCCAGGGTAACCGTGCCGCCGACGCTGGTCTGGTCGTAGCCGGTAATTGGCGTAGTGTTCTGCAGTTCGGCTTCAAACAAACCGTTGTTGATGAAATTGCCGATGATGACGGTCTGGCCCGGCGAGTTGCCCGGTGCCAGCTTGCCGTTGTTCACATAATCACCGGTAAAGGTCAAGAAGCCCTTAACGGTGCTACCGACCTTGTTGTCAAAGCTGGCGGCCTGCACCGTACCGCGACCGCTCAGGGTTGTGTAGACGAGGTTGCTACTGCTTCCCAGTGTCAAAGTACCGCCGACGGTAGTGGTGGCGCTATTCAGCGTGGCACCATCGGTCACACTCAGGGTAGTGCCGGCGGCTACCGTGGTGCTCTGGGTGGTGGTGGTGCCCTGGGTCAGATCCAGTTGGCCACTGCTGACATCCAAATCGGTGCTACCAGCGTTGATGTTGCCGCTGAAGGCACCACCCTGGGTGACCGTCAGTTTGTAAGCAGTCACGTCCACAAGGCCAGTGCCGATCAGGCTACGCAGGGTCTGGTTGCCACCGCCCAGAATCAGCTTGCCGTCCACGCGGGCATCGGCGGCGGTGTACAACCGGTTTTCACCGTTGAGGGTCAGCTCACTGTCGTCATACACGCGTACCGATGCGGCCTGGCTGGTGCCGTTGAGAGTGACTTTGCCATGGGTTTCCAGCGTACCGCTACCCAGATTGGCATTGATCACGGCGCCACCATTCAGCGTGTAGCTGTCGGCAGTCAGCGTGCCGCTGCCACTGATGGTGCCGCTGTTGACTAGGGTCTTGATACTGTCATTAGCGTTCTGGTTCAGGGTGCCACTGTTGTTCAGCGCGGCGGTAGCCGACAGGCCACCTTGCTGGTTGTCCAGCGTCGCGCCGCTCGCAACGGTAATGCTCTGGCTCTCCAGGCTGCCATCCAGCACCAGCTTGCCACTGTTGATTTGCGTGTTGCCAGTGTAGGTGTTGGCACCCGACAGGGTCAGCTTGCCGCTACCGTCTTTTTGCAGGCTGCCGCTGTTCGGCAAGCTGCTGTCCTGAATCACACCGGCAAAGGTGGTGTCCTTGTTCTGCTTGAGGGTCAGCTTGGCGCCGGACAATTCCAGCACGCCGTCGCCATTACCTGCCAGTGTGCCGATGGTCTCGGCACCACCCATGATCAACTTGCCGTTGACGCTGACATCACTACTGTCCAGCAGACGCTCGGGCGCACCCAGCGTAGTGATACCGGAGGCGATGGTGACAGTTGCCGCGCTGCTGCTGCCATTGAGCAGCACATTGCCATTGCTGGTCAGGGTACCGGTGCCCAGATTGGCGTTGATGATCGAGCCGTCGTTCAGGTCGTAGGTGTTGGCAGTCAGCGTATGGCTGGCGTTATTGAGGGTGCCGGTACTGCTGAAGCTGGCGATGGTGTCATCGGCGTTGAGATTGACAATTCCGTCGTTACTCACTGCGGCCAACGTGGACAGGCCACCGTTGTTGTCATCCAGCGTGGCGCCCTGGGCGACGGTCATGCTCTGGCTTGCTAGGCTGCCATCCAGCACCACTTTACCGCTATTGATCTGGGTGTGACCAGCGTAGGTGCTGGCACCGCTCAGGGTGATGCTGCCGCTACCGTCTTTTTGGAGGCTGCCCTGGCCGCTTTCGCTATCCTGGATCACGCCGGCAAAGGTGGTATCCGTGTTTTGCTTCAGCGTGAGTTTGCCGCCGTTCAGATCGACATTGCCACTAGCCGCACCGGTCAATGTGCCGATGGTTTCGTCGCCACCCAGCACCAGATTGGCGTTGACGGTAACGTCGCTGCTGTCCAGCAGACGCTCCGCCGAACCCAGTGTTGTCGTGCCGGTTTCTATGTTGACGGTTTCCGCCTTGCTGGTACCGTTGACCTGTACCGTGCCATTCGCCGCCAGTACGCCACTACCCAGATGGGCATTGATGACAGAGCCGTCATTCAACGCATAGGTATCGGCGGAAAGGGTCTTGTCGCCGTTGATGGTGCCGGTGTTGATCAGGGTCTTGATCGTGTCATCGCTGTTTTGTTCAATCACGCCAGCACTGGTTACCACGCTGGTATCGGACAGGCCGTTATTATCCTGATTGTGATTGATCAGTGTGCCGTCCTTGGCGATGGTCACCGTCTGGCTTTGCAGGCTGCCGGTATCGTTCAGCGCGATGATGCCGCCGTTGATCTGGGTATGACCACGGTAGGTGTTGGCACCGGTCAGAATCTGCTTGCCGTTGCCGTCTTTTTGCACACTGCCGGCACCGTTCTGGTTGTCCTGAATCACGCCGGCGTAGGTGGTCTCCTTGCCAGCATGGTTCAGTGTCAGCTTGGCGCCGGACAACTCCAGCACACCGTTCTGATTGCCTGCCAGCGTGCCGATGGTTTCATCACCGCCCATGACCAGCTTGCCGTCAACGGTGACGTCGCTGCTATCCAGCAGACGTTCGGCGCTGCCCAGCGTGGTGGTGCCGGAGGCAATGGTGACGGCTTCCGCCTTGCTGGTGCCGTTGACCTGCACTGTGCCATTCGCCGTCAGTACGCCACTGCCCAGATGGGCGTTGATGACGGAGCCGTCGTTCAGCGCATAGGTCTGGGCAGTCAGGGTCTGGCTACCGTTGATGGTGCCGGTGTTGACCAGACTGGCGACGGTGTCGTCATGGTTCTGATTGATCAGGCCATCGTTGCTCAGCGCCACGTCGGCTTCCAGACCGCCACTGTTATTAGTCAGCGTGGCACCGGTGGCAACGTGGACGGCATCCGTGCTCAGGCTGCCATCGAGTACGATTTGACCCGCGTTGATTTGGGTTTTGCCGGTGTAAGCGTTCTGAGCTGTGATGGTCAGCGTACCGCTACCGTTTTTCACGATGCCGGAACCTGTGCCACCTGCCACGCCGCCATCCTGGATATTGCCCGCGAAGGTAGTATCGCCATTCTGGTTCAGTGTCAGGGTGTTGCTACCCAGCTTGACTGCGCCATTGCCCGCCAAGGTGCCGATTGCCTGATCGCCGGTGCTGGAGGTGTCCAGCGTCGCGCCATTATTGACCTCGACCTTGCCGTTGGCATTCAATGCACCCTCTTCGACCAGACGCAGCTCGCCGCCGTTCACGACGGTGCCGTCAGCATAGGTATTGGCCTTGGTCAGCAGCAGGGTGCCGGTATGGTTGGCATCGCCTACAGTGAGCGAGCCATTACGTAGTACGCCATTCAGGATGCCGTAGTTGTCATTATTGGCATTGGCCTTGACCAGCACCGTGCCGTTCTGGCCATTCAGGTTGATGTCGTTTTCCAGCGTGACTTTATGGGTGGAATCTGCGGCACCCAGAATCAGGGCATTGTTGCCACCGACAAAGCCCTCGACACCCCAGGTACGTTCCAGCCCGCCGCTGAGCTCAACGCTCAGGTCTTGCTCTTCGGCGGCAAAACCGCCGGAGCCGGTCCACTGCACGCGATCGCCGGCAGTACCCGTGAAGCGGTCGAATACGCCGGTATTGACCAGCAGGATGCCGCCTTCGCGGTTTGAAGCAAAATTGATATTACTGCTGGCGTGCAGGGTTTCGCCATCGACTGCCTTGAGGACGCCGCCTTCCAGAATGGTCTGGCCGGTGTAAGTGTTCTCGCCGTTAAACACCACCAGGCCGCTCCTGATGGTCAGACTGGCACCATCGCCCTCGGCATTACCGTAACCATCAATGGACGCCGAACTGTCGTCTGCGATAGTGCCGTTAAAGGTAATGGTTTTACCGGCACCGGCATCCAGCACCACATTGGAGCCCTTCATCATGAACAGATCGGTACCGGCGGCATCGCCACTGCTACCGTGGTTGGCCACATCGCCGGCACCGCCGCGCACCTTGCCGCGACCAAAGGTAGTATCGCCCTTGATGGTCAGCGAGCCGCCGTCACGAACGAAGATCGAACCGCCGAGACCAGAGCCGCCGTTGCCGCCGCCCAGGGTGCTGCCGCCCACACCGGAGCCGCCGTCGCCGCCGCCAAAGCCGCCAAGACCACCGTCGCCACCATCGCCCTTGCCGCCGTTATGGGTAACACCATTACCGTCGTCGCCAGAATTGGCACCTGCGCCACCTTGGCCACCGCCAGCGCCAAAGCCGCCGGTACCACCGGTGCCGCCACTACCACCCTCGCCACCGATAGCACCCGTGGTGGAAACGGCATCACCACCACTACCACCGGCACCACCGGTTCCGCCGCCAAAGAAGCTCGCACCGGTACCGCCATCGCCGCCAGCACCGCCATTGCCACCGGCACCACTGAGCCCCAATTCGCTACTGGTTACAGTAATGGCGGTCAGATAAGCCGCATTTGCTACTGCTATAACCGTATCGGCAGTTACCTTGGTAGTGGTCACCGCCGCAGCCTGGGCGGTGTAAGTGGCCGCTAGTGCCGTATAAATAGGCGCCAGACCGGCTGTGGTCACCCCCGCTGTAGCCGCTGCTGCCTGAGCAGTCATTTCCGTTGCCAATCCGGTGTAAAACGCAGCTTCGCTAGTGTCGCCGACAGAGGTCGCAATATCGTAGACGGACTGGGCTATTGCCAATACGGTGTCGGCGGTAACTGCTGCACCATTCGAACCACTTCCCCCTGCGCCTCCGGTACCGCCAACACCTATGATGCCATCTCCGCCATCTTCGCCGTTATAGCCGCCAAAACCGTTACCGCCATTAACATAGGCCGCACCGCCATCGGCGTCGTCACCTGCAGAACCGGTTGCGCCCGGAACGCCTGTGCCAAACAGGTTATTCAAGGAACCGCCAACACTGCCCACGCCCCCTTTGCCGCCGACCGCGGTATTACCGGAGAACTTCACGTTGTCCAGCACCACACTGGCACCGTCATTAATGAAGATGGCGCCCCCCATACCGGCGCCGCCGCCGCTACCGGCACCACCGGTGGTGGTGAAGTTGGCCAGCGTGCTATTGCTGATGTTCAGGCTGCCACTCTGGACAAAATAGCCATTGCCTTGTTGTCCATCGATCTTCTGGTCGCTCACGGTTTGTGAGCCGGTCACGATACCGCCTGCGGCATGTGCGCCGGAAGTAGCCAGCACCAGACCGGACAGGGCGATCAATACCGCGTGCGAAGTAGCACTGCGCTGAAATTGGGGAGCATTGTGTCGGGATGTGTTCACGTTATGTCAGGCCAGTAGTGAAGTTGAAAGCGCACACCGCAAGCGGGGCGGCACCGGAATTTCAAATTGGCTCGTACTGCCTCGTCCGCCCCAAACGATGACTCCATGGCGGCGCTAGCGACAAATGATGCGATGCCGAGCAATCTGAATGAATTCAGTTGCTTGCGATGCTATGTCGATATGTAAATGGCAATATTTGAATTGGCGTATAGAATGTTTGGAAAACGGGACGCCCGGGAAATAACCGCTAGACACGCAGAGGAAGAAACCTTGAGAAAAAAGCATAAATTCATTAAAAATCAACAACATGAAAACAAATCCACATTAAAAATAGTAAATTCATTGCCTTGGCAGTTTCTTGTTACATAAATGCAAAAATAGCAATGACAAGACATTAAAACCATCACGCCAGCAAATAATATTAAACTAAAACATAAGCAATAATACTGCCATTCAATGTTAATTGATTTCAAATGTCATCTAAAGAAACGGCATTTTTATTCGGCTGAAAATTCATTACAGCCCCCGGTTTAACAGCTAGAATCTTATTCTTGATTCATATTTCAAAAATACGAACAACCATGCCAACAGACTTGCTTTCAGCGCATATCCTGCTGGTTGATGACTCGCTGGATGAGTTGCGACTGTTGAAAGATGTGCTTGATGTTCACCGCTTCAGAATGTCGATTGCATTTGATGGACACCAAGGCTATCAGCGTGCCAAGACCTTACACCCGGACTTGATCCTGCTTGATGTGCGCATGCCCAAAATGGACGGTTTTAGCGCTTGCCGCCTGCTAAAGGCAGACCCGCTGACCCGCGACATCCCAGTGATTTTCCTGTCAGCGGCCAATGCCGCAGAAGAGCGGCTGACCGGACTTTCCATCGGCGGGGTCGATTATGTGAACAAGCCGTTTCTGCCCGAGGAGGTCTTGGCCCGCGTGCGCATTCATCTGAGCTTGTCGGCAAGGATGGCGCCGGCATCCGGGTTGGCTATGCAGCTGTCACCATCGGCCATTGCACCGGATGAGGTTTTGCTACAGGCAGGCATTGCCGTGATCTGCCAGCACCTAGGCGAGCCAATTACCGTGGACGACATCGCCAGCAGCGTAGGTAGCCATGAGAAAAAACTGTCCGCCGTGTTCAAGGAACGCACCGGCCTGACCGTGTTTGCCTATCTGCGCGAGGAACGGCTGCGGGTGGCCAAGCAATGGCTGGAGCAAGGCGACACCAGCGTACAGATGATTGCCGAACAGCTGGGCTTTCAGAATGCCGGCAATTTCTCCACCGCATTCCGCGAGCGCTTTGGTCTACCGCCGACGGCCTATCGCAAATTGCTGCGACAAGGGGATGTTGCCCCTGGCGAACAATGCGCATAAAGCTCTTACTGCTGCTCTGCGGACTGTGTTGGTGGCTAGGTGGTGCAGCGCTGGCGGTAAGCACGGACAAGTCTTATGTCGTAAACGGCACGGAAGATGGCGTCCTGCTTCAGCCTTATGTGTTGCTGACCGAGGACGTCAACGCGAATGCCTCACTGACAGACATCCTGGCACAGCCGCGCTTTCAACCAGCCAGCAGCAGGCAACTAACGCCGGGTTATTCGCACTCCGCGTTCTGGCTGCGAACCCGCTTGCGGAATCCGTCCTCCCATCCGGTAACGGTATGGCTGGAAACCGGTACCGCACGCCTGCAGGAAGTAACCCTGTACCAGCTCGCAGGCGGGCGCTGGCAGGCGGAAGAAGCCGGCACAAAGCGTCCGTTCGCCGTCCGGCCACTGGATACGACCACACCGGTTTTTCCGGTAAGGTTGGCCGCAGGAGAAAGCCGCGAGCTGGTATGGCGCATCGCCAGCGAGACCAGTATTTCCTTGCTACCCCGGCTGTGGCTTCCGGAACACTTTCGCGCCAACGAGGGGGCGCACCGCCTGTTGCACGGTGTGGAGTTTGGCGCGCTGACCATCATGGCGCTGTACAGCCTGATGCTGTTTTTTTCCCTGCGCCGCTACGGTTTTGCCTACTACGCGCTATCAGTGCTGACCTATGTGATCTACGAGATCAGCATTACCGGCTTTGGTTTCCACTATCTGTGGCCAGAAGCGACGTTTTGGGCGACCCGCATCATTTCGCTCAGCGCGACACTGTCGATTGCCTTTTTCTTGCTGATGTTCCGCGAATTTCTGGACACCCGCCAGCATGCACTGCGCTGGGATCGTTTTTTATTGGGCCTGCTGTTCTGCCTGTGTTCCATAATTGGCATCTTACTGCTTGATTACCGTCTCGGTGCTCAGCTGGGCACGGTATTGAGTCTGGTGGTGACGGTAACCATGCCAGTGCTGTGTTTGGTGCTGTTATACCGGGGCCCGGTGGGTGGCTGGGCCTATGGCTTGGCAAGCTTTGCCTGCATGCTGGGTAATCTGGCACGGGTGATGGAAATCCTCGGCTGGAGGGTATCCGATGTGATGTCGGAGTATGGTGCGCCGCTAGGCAGCATCGCCAGTACCGGCATGTTACTGACCGCGTTTACCCTGCAGATGCGCAGAGTGCGCATCCAGAAGGAGCAGGCGATTACCTCCTTGCTGGTACTGAAGGAACAGCAGCGTGACAAGCTGGAACAGCAAGTGATTGCGCGCACCGTCGCACTGGATGTCGCCTTGCGCGAGGCACACGAGGCCAATCAGGCCAAAAACCGCCTGCTGGCGCATATTAGCCACGATCTGCGCGCGCCCTTATCCATCATCATCGGCTACACCCGACTGTTGTATCAGCCGCGTACCGACAGCGCGGTATGCCTGCGCGCCATCGAGGACAACGCCCGCCATCAATTGGCGCTGATTGACGAGCTGATTGATTTTTCCTCTAATCATCTTGGAGAGATTACCCTGCGACCGCAAGACGGCGCCTGGGCCGATTTCCTGCGCAGCATAGTCAATGACGCACAACAGCTGACCGCACCGCACGGCAACCGCTTCGAGCTGGTGACCGATGACGAGATACCGCCGCTGCTGCATCTGGACTTCAAGCGCTTGCGCCAGGTGCTGGCCAACCTCCTGTCTAATGCCGCCAAGTTCACCCGTGATGGTGTGATCCGGCTGGCAGTGCAGGCACGACAACAAAATGGACAATGGCTGCTGACAATCTGCGTCAGCGATAGCGGTATCGGCATGTCGGATGACACACTTGGCCGCCTGTTTCAACCGTTCAGGCGCGGCGACAATGTGCAGCATACTCAGGGCACCGGTTTGGGCCTCGTGATCAGCGCCGGCCTGCTGGCAAAAATGGGCAGCAAGCTGCAGGCCGACAGCACACTGGGCGTGGGCAGCACATTCTCCTTTTGCATTCCGGTGGCGTTGGCGCACATAGCTGCGCCCGCAGCGACCACATTACAGCCCCAGACGGCACCATCAGCCTCTGGCTACCGCATCCTGCTGGTGGATGATCACGCGCAGAGCCGCGCTCTGACCGTCGATTGGCTGCAAAGTGCCGGACACGATGTACTGGAAGCAGCCGATGGCTATGCCGCGCTCTCATTGCTGGCCTATCACACCGTCGATGCCATCGTGTCGGACCAGCAGATGCCGGCCTGTGATGGCTGGGATTTGCTGGCAACCCTGCGCCAGCAACAGACATCACCGCCAGTGCTGCTGTTCTCCAGCATGGTTGCCTGTCGTCCAGCACATCTGCCGCCGACACTGGATTTTGATGGCTATTTGCAAAAACCGGCCAGCCCGGCGCAATTACAGCAATTACTGCACCCGCTGCTGCCGCAGTCACGTTCCACGCTAGCAGCCGCGCTGAGCGACACCCAGCTTACCGAGCTGACTACCCTGCTACAGGACGGACGGATTAGTGATCTCGAGGTCTGGGCACAGACCTTGGGTGATACAGAGCCGACACAGCGCCCACTGGCGACACAGATCATCCGCGCCGCCCAACAGCTGGATATGGCAACGTTGACACGATTGGCGGATTGCGCACTTTAGTGCGCACAGCCAACAGGTGATAGGCCATGTCATCAATTCTCTGCCGGGTATTGAAGAAAAAATCCTGCCCCTACTAATAATTGCCCATGACAAATAGTACGCGCTGAGAGGTGACCAATGGGAACGCATTGAGGACTTGCTACGGCGAAACGGCATCAGGGTCAGAACCAGTAAACGTTGGCGACCAGTCAGTGGCGGGAAGCATCTTCTGCCCGTAGCGCCCAATCTGCTGCAGCGACAATTCACCGCTGGCGACATCAATCAGCGCTGGATATCTGAGATGACCTATATCCGGACCGGTGAAGGGTGGCTGTATCTCGTAGTGGTACTCGACTTGCATTCCCTGGCGATAGTGGGCATGTACCATGCATCATTGAATGCAGCAAGAGCTGGTTCATGCCGCCCTGACGATGGCCGTGGCACGTCGCAAGCCTTCAGGAGCGGTGATTCTGCATTCGGACCGGGGGAGTCAGTACTGTGCCTTTGACTACCAGGCATTGCTGAAACAGCCTGGGATGGTACCGAGTCACTCCCGCGCCGGGAACTACTGGGATAATGCTGCGATGGAAAGCTTCTTCCGCTCGCTGAAGTCGGAACGGGTTTATCTAACCAGTTATTGGGGCTACGAGAAAGCGCGTACTGATGTGTTTGATTACATCCGCTTTTACAATCACCAACGACGCCATTCGACACTGGGGTATCTGACCCCGGTTGAATTCGAACAAAGTCGTTCAGTGCTTAGTGCTTAACCCGTAGTCCATGGAGAGCGGGACAGACCAGTGTGAAGGCTTTGCACCGAGCCACTAGCCGCCCTATATCGTGCACTAAGCGTTGCTGCACTCTGTGATTGAACGGCCATAGTGTCGCCTAGGCTGGGTTATGTGGCAGCAGCATGGCCACCAAGCCGGCTTATTGTGATGAGGTTCAATCGATTCGGTAGCGGAAATTGCTACTCACATCCGTCAGTTGAGGAAGACAAGAAGTCAGCCCAAGCCTGCATCATAGATCGACGCTCTTCCAGTAAGTCGGTGCGGTGATAAGCCGCTTCGACCTGATTCGCTATCGTGTGCGCAAGAGCCCTTTCCGCCAGATCCTTGCGATAGCCGTTCTCGCTTGCCCAGTCTCGAAAGCTAGAGCGAAAACCATGAGCAGTGGCTGGACGACCCTCGGCGTCGCTTGGCGCACGTTCGCGACGCAAGAAAGCAGTCAGGATCATGTCCGATGGGATCTTGCCCGTCGGGCTTGGAAACACGATTTCATCATGTAACCCAACCTGGCCTTCCAAAATAGAAATTGCTTGTGCGCTCAAAGGAACCCGGTGCTGAACGCCAGCTTTCATCCTCTCTGCCGGGATGGTCCAAATCTTACGAGCAAGATCTATCTCTTGCCATGTGGTTGCACGGGCCTCACCTGATCGCGTTGCCGTCAGAATCAAGAACCCCAAGAGGGGTCTTGTGGTTTCTCCACGCGGGTAATTCGCAAGGCTCCCCCTCCAGAAACATGGCGCGATTCTCCAAGGCATAGCAGGATGGTGTTGTACAGCTTGCTTTTGAGTTGGAAGTAATTTGGTCACGACGTCCAATGGGTTGCCGGAAACAAAGTCATGTGCCCACGTCCATCCCATCACAGCGTGGCAGCGCTGTTTAACGCGTGAAGCGGTTTCCTTTTTTTCCAGCCAGATTGGGCGCAGTACGTCAGCAAAATGACTGGGCTTCAAGTCGTTAACAAGGACGTCGCCGATAATGGGAAACACATACATTTCCAAGCTATTTATCCAGTCGAAACCGTGTTTTTTGTTGCGCCAGCCAGGCAAGAGCTCTGCATGGAGCAAGCGGGCAGCTTCGGCAAATGTAGGCACCTGTACCTTGATGCGAGCCGCAAGCTTTGCCTGTTCAAGTGGATCTTTACCTTGGGCAAGCAACTCGCGAACTTCGAGTCCCTTTTGCGTTACCTCTGCAATAGAGATGCCGGGGTAGCTGCCAAGCCCTATGGCACGACGCTTACCAGTAATCGGACTGATGTAGCGTAACTTCCATTGACCATGCCCTACAGTCTTTAGTGGATGAAGGGCTAGGCCGACTATCCCACCGTGTGGGAGAGCTGCATCAGTCGGTTTGAGGGACTTTGCTTTGCGGTCAGTAAGAAGTGCCATGGAGAAACCTAGTAGCCATCATGGTAGCCATTTTTAGATGGCTTCAAGCGTACATCGGTAGACTTTCGTGGACAACAAAATTCGTAACATCATGTAAAATAAAAGAAAAGATGGAATTTTGTAGACAACAATAGACATGCCAATGGTGGACGCCGCCTCCACCACCGGATACAAAAGCCATTGAAGATCAGTAAATTACTGGTTTTTAATGGCTTTTTTCTTTGCCTGTTACCTGTGGGTGCTACACAATGACCGTGTAACTTCGCGTTATTTTTGGCACAGTTTTGCGCGATTTTTGTCACAGGCAACCATCCTGCTCCACCACATAATTTGCGCTTGCTTTGGCACAAGCCAGCTACCACCAAGTCTTACCGTCGACCGCCAGAGCCGTCGCCACGGCTCCCACCACTCCGCCCCGTTTGTGCTCCATCTTCATAAACCGTTAAAACCAGCCATATCACGATATTAATCGTCTAAAAATCCGATTTTTTATGATTAACACGGTAATTTCACGATATTTCAGGAACTTGTCAGACTGAGACAGTCAATCAATAGCCAACCTAGGTAAACCGGGCCAGCCTATATGGCCGCATCCTCGCTGGTCAACATCCCGTTTCCGGACTACACCGGATTTAACGATCCTTGTCATTGACTGTTCGATTCATAAAAGGAAAGCGATGCCGCACGATATCTCCCTGATCTCCACTATCGCCGCCGGGCTGGGCCTGGCCATGCTGTTCGGTTATGCCGCCACTCGCCTGGCCATGCCGCCGCTGGTCGGCTATTTGCTGGCCGGGGTGCTGATCGGCCCTTCCACGCCCGGTTTTGTTGCCGATGTGGCGCTGGCCGGTCAATTGTCCGAGATAGGCGTGATGTTGCTGATGTTCGGCGTCGGCCTGCACTTCTCGCTGTCGGACCTGATGGCGGTGAAACGCATTTCAGTGCCAGGGGCCATCGTGCAGATCGCGGTGGCCACCGCGCTGGGGGCGGCGACAGCCTTGTACTGGGGCTGGCCGGCGGGTGAGGCTCTGGTGTTCGGCTTGTGCCTGTCGGTGGCCAGCACCGTGGTGCTGCTGCGGGCACTGGAGGACCGGGGGGTGCTGGACAGCATCAACGGTCGCATCGCCGTCGGCTGGCTGATCGTCGAAGACCTCGCCATGGTGCTGGTGCTGGTGCTGCTGCCACCACTGAGCAGCCTGCTCGGCGGCGAGGCCGCAAGCGGCGCCAGCAACGGCATGGGCATGACACTGCTGATCACCCTGGCCAAGGTCGCGGCCTTCATCGCGCTGATGCTGATCGTCGGCCGCCGCCTGTTTCCGCGGCTGCTGTGGCTGGTGGCGCGCACCGGCTCGCGCGAGCTGTTCACGCTGTGCGTGATCGCCGCGGCGCTGTGTGTGGCGCTGGGCTCGGCCAAGCTGTTCGACGTGTCGTTCGCACTGGGCGCTTTCTTTGCCGGCATGATGATGCGCGAGTCGGAGTTCAGCCACCGCGCTGCCGACGAATCGCTGCCGCTGCGCGATGCCTTTTCGGTGCTGTTCTTCGTGTCGGTAGGCATGCTGTTCGACCCGGCGATCCTGCTGCAGGAGCCGCTGAAGGTGCTGACTGTGGTCGCCATCATCATGCTGGGCAAAACCATTGCCGCCATCGCGCTGGTACTGCTGTTCCGCTATCCGCTGAATACCGCGCTGACGGTCGGCGTCAGCTTGGCGCAGATCGGCGAGTTTTCCTTCATCCTTGCCGGCCTCGGCATGAGCCTGGGTCTGCTGTCGGCGGCCGGGCAAAGCCTGATCCTGGCCGGCGCACTGATCTCGATCGCGCTGAACGCCGCGCTGTTTGGCAGCATCGCCCCGCTGCAGAGCTGGCTGCGCCGGCACTCGCCGCTGGCACAGAAGCTGGAACGGCGCGACGACCCGCTGGCCGAGCTGCCGATGTCGGTCGACCAAGCGCTGCTCAGCGGCCAGGTGGTGCTGGTGGGCTACGGTCAGGTGGGGCAGCGCATCGCCAGCCAGCTCGACCGGCTGGCGATCCCGTACGTAGTGGCCGACGAGAACCGTGAGCTGATCGAAGCGCTGCGCGCCAGCCACATTCCGGCGGTATGCGGCGATGCCGCCGAGGCGGCGGTGCTGATCCAGGCGCATGTCGCTCGCGCCAGCATGCTGGTAGTGACCGCGCCGGACATCTTCAAGACCCGGCAGATGATCCAGATTGCCCGCACCCTGAATCCGGCGATCGAGGTCATCCTGCGCACTGACAACGAGGAGGAAGGCATGCTGCTGGAGAGCGAGCACCGCGGCCATGTATTCCTGGAAAAACAGGTGCTGGCCGACGGCATGGCGCAGCACATTGCCGGGCGCTTCCGGCCGGTGCTGCATTGAGGACTCAGAGCGTGTTCACGATCTCGCACGCTCACGCAAGACAAGGCAAAAACGGCTGAGGAAGCGGCTTTATCCAGAGATAAACAAGCATGCCGAAGCCGTTTTCAACACCGTATCGCCCCATTGAGATCAAGTCGCAGCAGATCGTGAACAGGTTCTCAGTGCTGCTGCAGGAACTGCGGCACCTTGGCCGCGGTGACGGCCTGCAGTTTGCACAGCAGCGCGTGATTCACCGGCTGGCGACAGCTGCGGGCCACGGTCTGGCCGAGGTGCAGCAGCAGGTTGGCCGCCATTTCGGCATCGGCCAGCG
Organism: Vogesella indigofera; assembly: GCF_003633895.1. Lineage (GTDB taxonomy): Bacteria > Pseudomonadota > Gammaproteobacteria > Burkholderiales > Chromobacteriaceae > Vogesella > Vogesella indigofera. The sequence goes on along the minus strand of NZ_RBID01000011.1, from coordinate 36,355 downwards.
CGCGGTGGGCGCGGCCGGTGGCAGGTAGCCCGGCCCAGCGCGTCAGCGTGCCCAGCTTGTGATCCGGCGCCTGCGGCAGCAGCCGGCGCGACAGCAACAGGGTGCAGGCAAAGTCCTGCGTCCGCGCCAGCCCACACTGCGCCAGCTCGAAATCCCAGAACTTGCGGTCGAAGCTGGCATTGTGCGCCACCAGCGGGGTGGTGCCGACGAAGTTGGCCGCATCGCGCATCACGCCCGCCGCGGGCGGCGCCGCGCGCAGCATGGCGTTGCTGATGCCGGTCAGTTGCTCGATCATCGGCGGCACGCGCACGCCGGCGTTCATCAGGCTCTGGAAACGGTCGACGATGACGCCGCCCTCCAGCATCACGATGCCGATTTCCGTGGCCCGCCCTTCCCGCCCCGGCGTGATGCCGGTGGTCTCGAAGTCGATCACGGCCACACGTTCGATCATGCCAGCGCCGCCTTGGCGGCTTCTTCCGGGCTCAGGCCGTCGTAGAACTGGTCGGTAAACCACTCGGCCTGCTCTTCGATGTGTTCCTGCGCCTGCGCCAGGGTGGCACCACCGGCTACCAGGAAGCCTTCGACTTCTTCGCACCAGGCCAGCAGTGCTAGGGTTTCGTCGTCCAGATCGTGGTCTTTTTTCTTGGCCATCGCCGTATCCTCTTGAATCGTCAACATAAAAACAGCCGCGCATTGTACGCGGCTTTGGTGGCAGCGGCTTAACTATCTTGCGGCAGCGTGACCTGCCACGGCGCATCAGTGACCAGCAGATGACAGGCCAGCCGCACCGTCTGCGGCGTGTCCGGCCAGGTGTCGGCCGCCGCCTGCGCGGCGTCGATCAAGCCGGCGCGCAGCAGCACGTTGCGCTCCTTGCGGCCAACCTTGACCGTGGCCGGCTGGCCGGCGTGCGCGATGTGCACCGCGCAGGTGCCACAGGTGCCCTGCCCGCAGCGCCAGTGCAGCGGCACCTCGTGAAAACGCGCCACGTCGATCAGCAGGTCGCCGGCGCTGGCGTCGACCTCGGCCAGCGGCTGCCCGTCGCGCAGGAATTGCAGCGTGGTCACAGCGGATACACCGGCAACAGGTCACCCGGCTGCACGCTCTGCCCCGGCTGCAGGCGCACCAGGCCATCGGCCCAGGCGCAGGAAGTCAGCACCCCGGACCCCTGGTTGCCGAAACGCTGCAGCTGCTGCTGGCCGTCCTGCGTCACGATGCGCACGCGCAGGAATTCCTCGCGCTTCTGGTCCGGCTTGAGCCAGTCGAAGGCGGCCGGCAGCAGGCGCGGCTGTGGCCAACCTTGCACCGTCTCGCCCATGCGCGCGCGCAGGAAATCGCGCACCAGCACCGCAAAGGTGACGTAACCGGACACCGGATTGCCGGGCAGCCCGATGAAGTCGGCGTCGCCGATGCGGCCACTGGCCAGCGGCTTGCCCGGCTTGATCGCGATCTTCCACAGCTGCAGCTCGCCCTCGGCCTCTACCGCCGCCTTGACGTGATCCTCCTCCCCCACCGACACCCCGCCGCAGGTCATCACCACGTCGGCCCGCGCGGCGGCATCGCGCAGCGCGGCGCGGGTGGCGTCCAGCCGGTCGGCGATGATACCCAGATCAATCACCTCGCAGCCGAGCTGGCGCAGCGCCGGCACAAGCCAGTAGCGGTTGGAGTTGTAGATCTTGCCGGCCGGCGCTGCTTCGCCCGGCTCCACCAGCTCGTCACCGGTGAAGAACACCGCCACCTTCAGGCGGCGGAACACCGCCAGCTGCGGCTGGCCGATGGCGGCAGCGACGCCGAGGTCGGCATCGCGCAAACGTTGGCCGCAGGCCAGCACCAGCTGGCCGACGGCGATGTCCTCGCCGCGGCGGCGGATGTTCTGCCCGATGCGTACCGGCGCGGTGAACAGCACGCTACCGTCCGCCTGCACCTCGGCCTGCTCCTGCATCACCACCGCGTCGGCCTGCGGCGGGATCACCGCGCCGGTAAAGATGCGCGCCGCGCTGGCGGCGGCCAGTGCCTGCGGCACGGCGCCGGCCGGGATGCGCTGGCTGACCGGCAAAACGTTGGCCGCATCGGCGGCGCGCACGGCGTAGCCGTCCATCGCGCTGTTGTCATGGGGTGGTACGTCCAGTGGCGAGACCAGCTCGCGCGCCAGCACGCGACCGGCAGCGTCCAGCAGCGGCACCTGCTCGATGGCATCGACGACACGGGCACGCGAAAGCAGCCAGTCACGGGTTTGGTCAACTGTTTGCATGATGGGAAACCGGAACAAGAGAAAGCCGCATCTTCTCACAGACACGGCGAGGCGGACATCCGCCGCTTGGCGGATCAGGCGGCGCGCTCCAGCGGCAGCGTCGCCGGCGGTTCCTCGAAGCGCTGCCAGTGGGTAATCAGGATGGTGCTGAGGCCGCAATCGCGCGCGATGCGCGCCTCAATCTCCTCCAGCACGCGATGGCTGTGGATGGTGCCGTCCAGCGTCACCTCGGCACGACGGGTGGCGGCATCATCGGGACTGACAAACCAGATGCAGTAGTGGTTCATGACCTTCCTCCCGGCCCGCCGCGCGTACGGCAACGGGTTGATTATTGAAGGATATATCGGCCAAGCACTTGCCACTCGGCAAGTTTTTTCTCGAACGGCGTGGTCAGCGCCGGGCTGGACGACGGCAGCAGCAGGATGTCGAGGTCGCTGGCGACCAGGGTTGGCGCCGCCTTGGCAGCGGTCTTGCCGTTGAAGGCCACCGCCTGCAGCGCCGGCAGCGTTGCCAGCAGCTCGGTCAGCGGATTGAGTGCCACCTCGCGGATGTCGCTGTCGAGGCTGCCGCGGCGCTGCGCCGAGGCCACCACGTCCCACAAGCCGATGCCCAGCGCCTGCAGTGCCGCCAGCCGCTGCGGGTAGGCCAGCTCGGTCAGCTCCACCGCGCCGAGCGCCGACAGCAGCCGCCAGAACTGGTTGCGCGGGTGGGCGTAGTACTGCGCCGCCGCCAGCGAGGCATCACCCGGCAGCGAGCCGAGGATCAACAGGCGGGTATCGGCGTCAACGACGGGCGGAAAACTGGTCTTGCGCATGCGGCCAACCTTAGAACAGGCTGCCCTGTGCCAGCCCCAGCGCCTCGCGCACCGGGGCAAAGCTGCGGCGGTGCTCGGCCAGCACCCCAGTCTCCTGCAAGGCTTTCAGGTGCTCGGCGGTGGGATAGCCCTTGTGGCGGGCGAAGCCATACTGCGGATGCAGGCGGTCGAGCGCGATCATTTCCGCATCGCGCGCGGTCTTGGCCAGGATTGAGGCGGCGGAGATTTCCTGCACCTTGGCGTCGCCCTTGACGATGGCTTCCGCCGGCAGCGTCAGCGTCTTCGGGATCTTGTTGCCATCGATCAGCACCTTGCCCGGCGTGATCGCCAGGCCGTCGACGGCGCGCACCATCGCCAGCATGGTGGCCTGGAAGATGTTCAGCTGGTCGATCTCGGCGGCGGAGGCGAAGGCGATGTGCCAGGCCAGCGCCTTGTCCTTGATTTCCAGCGCCAGCGCCTCGCGCCGGGCTTCGCTCAGCTTCTTGGAGTCGGCGAGGCCGGCGATCGGCCGCGCCGGATCGAGGATCACCGCGGCGGTGAACACCGAGCCGATCAGCGGCCCGCGCCCGGCCTCGTCCACGCCACAGATCAGCATGCGGCCAACTTGAGGATGGCCTGCGCCGCCAGGCGCGCCGAATCCTGCTGCAGCGAGCGATGCAGCTCGGTGAAGGTGCTGATCACCTCGTCGCGTGCCTCGGTGTTCTGGTACAGGTTGGCCACCGCCGCGGCCAGCTTGGCCGGCGTCGCCTCGTGCTGCAGCAGCTCCGGCACCACGAAGCGCTTGGCGAGGATATTGGGCAGCCCGACGTAGGGCAGCTTCAGCTTGCGCTTGACCAGCTGGTAGGTCAGCCACGACAGCTTGTAGCTGATCACCATCGGCCGTTTGGTCAGCGCCACTTCCAGCGTCGCGGTACCGCTGGTGACCAGCACCACGTCGGCGGCGATCATCGCCATCTGCGCGTGGCCGATCAGCTTGCGGATCGGCAGGTCCCACGCCTTGTGCTCGGACAGCAGGCGGTCGAACTGGTCCAGGGTTGGCCGCGTCGCCAGCGGTACCAGGAATTGCGCATCGGGAAACTGCTGCAACAGCAGGCGCGCGGTCTCGATGTACAGCCCGCCCATGTAGTCCAGCTCGCTCTTGCGGCTGCCCGGCAGCAAGGCAAACACCGGCACGTCGCGCGGCAGGCCGAGCTGGTCGCGCATCGCCTCGCGGTCCGGCTGCATCGCGATCTCGCCGGCCAGCGGATGGCCGACAAAGGTGGCGTTGACGCCAGCGGCGTCGTACAGCGGCTTTTCCATCGGGAACAGGCACAGCACCTGATCCGCCGACTCGCCGATCTTCACCACCCGCTCCGGCCGCCACGCCCACACCGACGGACTGACATAGTGCGCGGTGGGGATGCCGGCCTGCTTCAGCCATTTTTCCAGCTGCAGGTTGAAGTCCGGCGCGTCGATGCCGATGAACACGTCCGGTTTTTCCGCCAGCAGGGTGTCGCGCAGGCGACGACGGATGCGCAGCAGCTCGGGCAGGCGCGACAACACCTCGACATAACCGCGCACCGCCAGCCGCTCCTGCGACACTTGGCTGACAAAGCCGCGCGCCAGCATGCGCGGGCCGCCGATGCCGGCGAAGGCGATGTCGGGATGCGCCGCTTTCAACGCATCCATCAGGTGGGCGCCGAGCAGGTCGCCGGAGGCTTCGCCAGCCACCATGGCGACCTTGAGCTTGGCCGGACGGGCAAACAGCTTTTCAGTCATGGTTAACGGATGATGCCCCGGCCTGCGGTGTCGAAGAATTGCACGAACAGCGCCAGCTCGTCCCGGCCTTCCGCCGCCTGCGCCGTGATCTCGGCCTTGGCCTCGTCAAACGACAAGCCCTTGCGATACAGCGACTTGTAGGCGTTGCGGATGTTGCGGATCTGCTCGGCGGTAAAGCCGCGGCGCTTGAGGCCCTCGGCATTGATGCCGGACGGTACCGCACGGTTGCCGTGTGCCATCACATACGGCGGCACGTCCTGCGCCACCGCGCTGGAGAACGCGGTCATGGCATGGGCGCCGATATGGCAGAACTGGTGCACGCTGGTGAAGCCGCCCAGAATCACCCAGTCACCGATGTGCACGTGGCCGGCCAGCGTCGCGTTGTTGGCGAAGATGGTGTGGTTACCGACCTGGCAGTCGTGCGCCAGATGGACATAGGCCATGATCCAGTTGTCGTTGCCGATGCGGGTCACGCCGCCATCCTGCGCGGTGCCGATGTTGAAGGTGCAGAATTCGCGGATGGTGTTGTTGTCGCCGATTTCCAGCCGTGTCGGCTCGCCCGCGTACTTCTTGTCCTGCGGCATCGCTCCCAGCGAGCAGAACTGGAAAATGCGGTTGTTCTTGCCGATGCGGGTATGGCCTTCGATCACCACGTGCGGGCCGACCCAGGTGCCGCTGTCGATGCTGACATTGGCGCCGATGATGCTGTATGCGCCGATTTCGACATTGGGGGCAATCTGCGCCCCGTCAGCGATGATGGCAGTCGGATGAATGGCCATGCTTAGACCTCGCGTTTTGCGCACATGATCTGCGCCTCGCACGCCACCTGGCCGTCGACCAGGGCACGGGCGTTGTATTTGGCAATGCCGCGCTTCATCGACAGCTGTTCCACTTCCAGCACCAGCTGGTCGCCCGGCACCACCTGGCGCTTGAAGCGTGCGCTGTCGATGCCGACGAAGAAGTACAGCTCGTTTTCCGGACGCTCACCAACGCTGCGGATCGACAGGATGCCGGCGGCCTGCGCCAGCGCCTCGATGATCAGCACGCCCGGCATCACCGGATACTGCTCGAAGTGGCCCATGAAGAATGGCTCGTTGATGGTGACGTTCTTCAGCGCCTTGATGCGCTTGTTGGCCTCGAACTCGGTGACGCGGTCTACCAGCAGGAACGGGTAACGGTGCGGCAGGTAACGCATGATCTCGCGTACATCGATCGATACGGCGCAGTTTTCGGCAGATACGGCTTCAGTCATTCTGTTCAGTCCTTGTTCTGTTGCGCTGTGCTCAGCGCTTTTTCAAGTTGTTTGACACGGGTCACCAGGTCGTCCAGATGACGGACATGGGCGGCATTGGCCAGCCACTCCTTGTGCGTCGCCATCGGGTAGACCGCGGTGTAGGCATCCGCCTTGCGGATGGATTTGGAAATCAGGGTACCAGCGCCGACATGAGTGCCGTCGGCAATCTCCAGATGGCCGATGATACGTGCCGCACCACCGATGGTGCAGCGCGCACCGATGCGGGTGCTGCCTGCCACCGCGGCGCAACCGGCCATCGCGGTGTGGGCGCCGACCGTCACGTTGTGGGCAATCTGGATCTGGTTGTCGAGCTTGGCGCCCTCGCCGATCACGGTATCGGACAGCGCGCCACGGTCGATAGTGGTATTGGCGCCGATTTCGACGTCGTCGGCAATCACCACCACGCCGGTTTGCGGGATTTTGAACCAGCGGTCGCTGTTCCAGGCGAGGCCAAAGCCGTCGGCGCCGATCACCGCGCCGGCGTGCACCATCACCCGCGAGCCAAGACGGCAGCCATGATAGATGACCACATTGGGATAGAGCACCACGTCGTCGCCGAGGCAGACATCGTCACCGAGCACCACGCCGGGATGCAGGATGCAGCGCTCGCCGATAGTCACGTTGCGGCCGATGCTGACCAGCTCGCGCACTTCGCTGCTGGCGGCGATGCGGCAGCCGTCGGCCACCACCGCACGCGGGTGCACGCCGCCACGCGCCAGCGGCAGCGGGCTGAACAGCCGCGCCACCTTGGCAAAATACAGGTACGGATCCGCCGCCAGGATCAGGCTGCGGCCAACCTTGGCCGCCTCTTCCGCCAGCGCCGGCTTCACGATCACCGCCGCAGCTGCGCTGGACGCCAGCTGGCTGCGATACTTGGGATTGGCCAGGAAGGTGATGTCACTCGCCCCGGCCTCATCCATCGGCGCCAGGCGCTGGATCTCGCGATCGTCGCCACGCAGCTCGCCGCCCAGGGCGGCCACAATTGCAGATAGTTTCATGGTATGCATCAAAAATGAAGCCGACGCGAGTCGGCTTCAGGTAACAAGGCGGACGGTGCCGGTTTACTTTTCCAGTTCTTTCAGGACCTTGCCGGTAATGTCGTGCCTGGGGCTGACGTACACCACATCCTGCAGGATCACGTCGTACTGCTCGCGATCGGCGATGGTCTTGATGATGCGATTGGCCCGTTCCTGCACCGACGCGAACTCCTCGTTGCGGCGCTGGTTCAGGTCGTCGCGGAAGTCGCGCATCTTGGCGGCATACTCGCGCTCGGTCGCGGCCAGATCACGCTCCATCGCCTTGCGCTCGGCTTCCGGCACCTTGTTGCGGGCGATGCCTGCTTCCAGCTCCTTGCCCTTGGCCGCCAGGCGCTTCAGATCCGCCTCGCGTACCGCGAACTCCTTTTCCAGCTTTTTCTGGGCATTGACCGCCGGTGCCGCCTCGCGATAAACGCGCTCGGTGTTGACGTAGCCCATCTTGAAGTCGGCCGCCGACGCCGGCATCGCCAGCATCAGCCCAACACTGCAAAGCACTGCCTTCAGCATCATTCTTGCCACCCTGAATCCTTAGAAAACCTGCCCCAATGTAAACTGGAAGCGCTGCAACTTGTCGGTTTCTTTGCTGCCAATCGGGAACGCGTAGCTGAACTTCATCGGCCCCACCGGCGACAACCACGACAGTGCCAGACCGGTCGAGTAGCGCGCGCCGCTGGATGCCGTCACCGACGTGTCCTTGTCATCCCACAGCGTGCCGCCATCGAAGAACACACTGCTGCGCAGGCTGCGATTATCCTTCATGCCGGGGAACGGGAACAGCAGTTCCGCCGAGAAGGACAGCTTGCGGGTACCGCCCAGGGCGTCGCCATTGCTGTCCAGCGGGCCGAGGCTGCCGTTGTCGTAGCCGCGCACCGAGCCGATACCGCCGATGTAGTAGTTCTGGAAGAACGGCAAGCGGCTGGTCCGGCCATAGCCGTTGGCCATGCCGATTTCGCCACCCAACGCCAGCGTGTAGTTCTTCGACAATGGCCAGAACCAGGTCTGGTTGTGCGACAGGCGGTAATACTGGATGTCGCCGCCCGGCAGACCGGCATCGGCGTACACGCTCATGCTGGCACCGCGCGTCGGCCACAAGGCGCTATCACGGGTATCACGCGACCAGCCGGCAGAGGCCAATAGGGTCATGTTGCTGGCACCATACTGCGCGACAAAGTCCTCGTAGCGCTGCGGACTGTCTTCGTACAGCTTGATCGTGGTGTTTTCAGCGCCGAAGCTGAAGCTGATACGATCGTACTCGGTGATCGGCACGCCGAAGCGGGCGGCCAGACCGGTGGTCTTGGTACTGTACTGTGCGCGGTCCGCTTTTTGCGGATTGTAGCTGCGGCTGTACAGGTCGTAGCCAAGGCTGACGCCATCGACGGTGTAGTACGGATCGGTAAACGAGATCGACGCGTTCTTGTTGGTCTTGCCGTTGGCAAAGCTGACCGACAGCGACTTGCCGGAACCCAGCACGTTTGCCTGCGACACCGAGGCGCTCAACTGCAGGCCGTCACCCTGGGCAAAACCGACACCGGCCTGGATGGAGCCGGTCGGGCGTTCCTTCACCGTCACGTTCATATCCACCTGGTCCGGGGTATCGACCACCGGCGGGGTTTCGATATTGACGCTTTCGAAGTAGCCGAGCAGCTCCAGACGTTCCTTGCTGCGCTTGACGCCCTCGCCGTTGTACTGCGCGCTTTCCAGCTGGCGTAACTCGCGGCGGATCACCTCGTCACGGGTACGGGTGTTGCCGGCGATGCTGACGCGGCGTACCGAGGTGAGACGACCCGGGTCGACGAAGAAGGTCAGCGTCACCTGTTTGGTCTTAGCGTCCACTTCCGGGGCGACGTTGACGTTGGCGAAGGCATAGCCTTCCGCACCCAGCCGGTCGGACAGCGCGGTCACGGTTTCGTTGACCTGCTCACGGTTGAACAGATCGCCCTGCTTCACCAGCAGCAGCTTGCGCAGCTCGGCTTCCGGCAGTTTCAGGTCGCCGCCGAGACGGACATCGGCAATACGGAACTGCTCGCCCTCGCGGATATTGACGGTGACGAACATGTCCTTCTTGTCTGCGCTGATCGCCACCTGTGTCGATTCGATATTGAACTCGACGTAACCCTGGTTCTGGTAGAAGGCACGCAGCTTCTCTAGGTCGGCAGACAGCTGCTGACGCGAATACTGGTCGGAACGCGACAGCCACGACAGCCAGCCCGACGGGGTTAGCGCCATTTCCTCCAGCAGCTCGTCCTGTTCGAACGCCTTGGCACCGACGATGCGGATATCGCGGATCTTGGCGGTAATGCCTTCCACGATATCCAGTGTCACCGCCACACGGTTACGCTCCAATCGCGTCAGCTGCGGCTGGATTTCCACCGAGTACTTGCCCTTGCTGAAATACTGGCGTTTCAGTTCCTGTACCGCCTGGTCCAGCAGGCCCTGATCAAAGATGCGCGACTCGGCGAGACCGTTGTCTTTCAGCGCCTTGACCAGCTGGTCCTTGCTGAATTCCTTGGCGCCATTGATCTGCAACTGCGCGATCACCGGACGCTCGCTGACCGCCAGGATCAGCACGTCGCCCTCGGTCTCGATGCGCACGTCGTTGAAGAAGCCAGTGGCGAACAGGGCCTTGATGGCATCGGCGGCTTGCTGCTGGGTGAAGGTATCCCCCACCTTGAGCGGAAGGTAGCTGAATACGGTACCGGGCTCGGTACGCTGCAGACCTTCAACGCGAATATCCTTGATCACAAAACTGTCGGCAGCCCAGACCGGCGACAGGAAAGTGGCGGCAAGCGCCGCCACAAGAAAGCGTTTGTTCATGGTTTTTATAATCCTAGCCGGCAAAAAGCCGGCCGAAGTCATTGAACAGGGCCAGCAACATGACTGTCATGATGAAAGCCATCCCCAAACGCTGACCGATTTCATATACTCGATCGGGCAACGGTCGCCCGCGTATCCACTCCGCGACATGATACAGCAAGTGCCCGCCATCCAGCACCGGCACCGGCAACAGGTTGAATACCCCCAAACTGACACTGATCAGTGCCATGAATTCCAGCAGCGGCACCAGCCCCAGGTCGGCGCTCTTGCCGGCATAGTCGGCGATGGTCAGCGGCCCGCTCAGCGCTTCCAGCGCCACCGTACCGGTAAACATCGCACCAATCATACGCAAACTGGATGCCATGAGGCTAGCCGTGCGTGCCAGCGCCTGCTGCAACGCCTCGCCCACCCCCACCGTCACCTGCTGTTCGATTTTCTGCTGCCACGCCACATCGGGCAGCGCGCCGGCACCGATGCGGCCAACCTTTTGCCCGTTGTACTCGCTGCTGTCCGGCGTCAGCACCACCTCGCGCAACTGGCCGTCGCGCTGGATGCGCAAGCGGATGGCCTGCCCGGGACGGGCCTGCACATAGCTGACCCACGCCGGCCACGATGCCAGCGGCTGACCATCCGCGCCCAGCAAACGGTCACCCTGGCGCAGACCGGCCCGTGCCGCCGCGCCATCCGGTGCCAGCTCGCCCAGCGCCAGATGGTAACGCAACGGCGACAAGCCGAGCCGGGCGAGGCTCTGCTCGTTGAGCTGCTGCAGGCCGAATGCCGGCAAGTCCACCGCCAGCGTCATGTCCACGCCGTCACGGGCGATATACAGCACCATGCGGCCATCGAGGGCAATGGCGTCACTGAGTCCGCCACGCAGCGCATGCCAGTCGGCGATCTCGGTATCGTTGACCGCCCGGATGTGATCACCGGGCAGCACGCCGGCCGCCGCCGCCGCCGACTGCGGCGCGACGCTGCCGACGTAGGGCAGCAGACGGGTCTGCTCGCCCTGCATCACCACAAAGAACAGCAACACCGCCAGCAGCAGGTTGGCCAGCGGCCCGGCGATCGAAATCAGGATTTTCTGCCACGGCGGACGCTGGTTGAAGGCGCGCGGCAAGTCTGCTGCCGACACCGCTGCCTCGCGACTGTCGAGCATGCGCACGAAGCCGCCCAGCGGAATCCAGCCGATCTTCCAGCTGGTTTCGCCGCGCTGCCAGGTCAGCAGCGGCTTGCCGAAGCCGATGGAAAACTCCAGCACCTTGACCCCGCAATAGCGAGCGGCGACATAGTGGCCAAACTCGTGAAAGGTGACCAGCACCCCGATCACCAGCAGAAAGGCCAGCAAGGCCATTATGCGGCTACCCAGGCCTGCACCTGGCGACGGGTATCCGCGTCACGCTGCAGCAGGGCTTCCAGCTCGTGGCAGGCGGACAGGTCCTGCGTTTGCAGCGCGCGCTCCACCAGACCGGGAATATCGAGAAAGGCAATGCGCTGCTGCAGGAAGGCCTCGACGGCGATCTCGTTGGCGGCATTGAGCACTGCCGAGGCAGCCCCACCGGCGCGCAAGGCATCGAACGCCAGCCGCAGGCAGGGGAAGCGCTGCAGGTCCGGCGCCTCGAACGTCAGCCCGGACAGGGCCAGGAAGTCCAGCGCCTTCACCGGTGCGGCAATGCGCTCCGGCCAGCCCATCGCGTAGGCGATCGGCGTGCGCATGTCGGGCGAACCCAGCTGCGCCAATACCGAGCCGTCCTTGTAGCGCACCATGGAGTGGATCACGCTTTGCGGATGCACCACCACGTCGATACGGTCGGCCGGGGCATTGAACAGCCAGTGCGCCTCGATCACCTCCAGCCCCTTGTTCATCAGGGTGGCGGAGTCGACGGAAATCTTGCGCCCCATCACCCAGTTCGGATGATTGCAGGCGTCGTCGGGTGTGACGTGGCGCAGGCTGGCCGCATCGCGCTGGCGGAACGGGCCGCCGGACGCGGTCAGGATCAGCTGCTCGATGCCATTGCGGTCGAGGTTGCCGTCATAGGCCGCCGGCAAGGCCTGGAACAGCGCATTGTGCTCGCTATCCACCGGTAGCAGTTCGGCACCACTGTCACGCACCGTGCGCATGAACAGCTCGCCGGCAACCACCAGCGACTCCTTGTTCGCCAGCAGAATGCGCTTGCCCAGCCGCGCTGCGGCCAACGTTGGCCGCAGGCCGGCGGCACCGACAATGGCCGCCATCACCATGTCCGCCTCCGGCAGGGTCGCCGCCACTTCCAGCGCCGCCTCGCCGTAAGCCACTTCGGTCGAGCACCCCGCGTCACGCAGCCGCTGCTGCAACTGGCTGGCGGCCGACGCATCGGCCACCACCGCCAGCAAGGGACGGAACTGCAAGCATTGCGCAAACAGCTTGTCGACCTGGCGATGCGCGGTCAGCGCCACCACGTGATAACGCCCGGGGTGGCAAGCCACCACGTCGAGGGTGTTGACGCCGATGCTGCCGGTGGCGCCAAGTACGGTAATACCTTGAGAACGGTTCATGATTCAGACCAGCAAAAGACGGAGCGCATGGGACACCGCCAGCACGGCAATCAGGCTATCGATACGGTCGTACACCCCGCCATGACCTGGCAGCAGCTGGCTGCTATCCTTGATGCCGGCGCTGCGCTTGAACCAGGACTCCAGCAGGTCGCCGACCACGCTGACCGCGGTCAGGCCGATCGCCAGCGGCAGCAGCCATAACGGCGACAGCGGCACGTTGAGCCAGCCCCATTGTGTCACCAGCCAGCTGTACAGCGAGACGCCGACCACCGCGCCGGCGACTCCTTCCCAGCTCTTGCCGGGACTGATCGTCGGTGCCAGTTTGTGCTTGCCAAAGGCCTTGCCGGCAAAATAGGCGGCGATGTCGGCCACCCACACCAGTCCCATCACCGCCAGTAGCTGCAGGCCATCGGCGACAGTAGGTTGCGGCCGCCATGCCAGGAAGGCAAACCACGCCGGAAACAGTAGCAGCCAGCCCAGCAGCATCGCCGACCAGCCGCGGGGCAGCGGCCAACGTTTGGCCAGCCAGCACGGCGCCAGCAGCAGCCACACCAGCAGCGACAGCGCCATCAGCGCCGCCGGCGCGACAAAGCCCTGCAGCCACAGACCAGCGGCCACCATGGTCGATACCGCCAGATAGGCGTAGCGTACGGCACCATCAAGGCGGGCCATGCGGGCGAACTCCCACAGCGCCAGCACGATGATCAGCCAGGAAAAACCGGCCCAGGCCACGCCATTGAACAGGAACAGCGCCGCCAGCATCAGCGGAAGCAGCACCAGCGCCGTCAGAATACGCGTCTTGAGCATGACTCAGCCTCGGCGTTGGGTTTCGGGCAGTTGCTCGCTGGTACGGCCGAAACGGCGCTCACGAGACCGGAACGATGCCACCGCCGAGGTCAATGCCTGCGCATCGAAATCCGGCCACAGCAAATCGGTAAAGAACAACTCGGTATAGGCCAGCTGCCACAACAGGAAATTGCTGATGCGCTGCTCGCCACCAGTACGGATGAACAGATCCGGCTCCGGGGCGTAGGCCATCGACAGGTTGGCCGCAAGGGCGGCCTCGTCCAGCCGGGTTGCACCTTGTGCCAGCAGCCGGTTGGCGGCCTGCATCACATCCCAGCGACCGCCGTAATCGGCGGCGATGGTCAGCACCAGCCCGGCATTGCCGGCGGTGCGCGCCTCGGCCCGCTCGATGCGCTCGACGATTTCGGCGGAGAAGCGTTCGCGCGAACCGATCACGTGCAGGCGGATGTTGTTGCGGTGCAGCTTGTCCACCTCGCGCTCCAGCGCGGTCATGAACAACCCCATCAGGAAGCTGACCTCATCCGGCGGGCGGCGCCAGTTTTCGGTGGAAAACGCGAACAGGGTCAGGTATTCGACGCCCAGCTCGGCACAGGCCTTGATGGTGTCGCGTACCGCCTCCAGCCCGCGCTTGTGGCCGGCAACGCGCGGCAGAAAGCGCTTCTTGGCCCAGCGGCCGTTGCCATCCATGATGATGGCGATATGCCGGGGTACGGGCCGTACCTCGGGCACATCCTGCGTGGAACTCGCGAACAAGCGATACCCCTTATACGGCCAGCAGTTCGGCTTCTTTGGTCGCCAGTGCCTTGTCGATCTCGGCAGTATACTTGTCGGTCAGCTTCTGGATTTCGTCCTGGCCGCGGCGCTCTTCGTCCTCGGTGATCGCCTTGTCCTTGAGCAGGTTCTTGAAGTCGTTATTGGAGTCGCGACGCACATTGCGTACCGACACGCGCGCGCCTTCGGCTTCGCTGCGCACCACCTTGATCAGGTCGCGGCGACGCTCTTCGGTCAGCATCGGCATCGGCACGCGGATCAGGTCACCCATGCTGGCCGGGTTCAGGCCCAGATCACAGTCGCGAATGGCCTTTTCGATCTTGCTCGCCATGTTCTTTTCCCACGGCTGCACGCCGATGGTACGGGCGTCGATCAGCGTCACATTGGCCACCTGGTTGACCGGCACGTCACTGCCATAGTATTCCACCATGACGTGATCGAGCAGACCGGTATGGGCACGACCGGTACGCACCTTGGCAAGGTCTGCCTTGAAGGTTTCGAGGGTCTTTTGCATCTTGTGCTCGGCCGATTTTTTCACGTCATTAATCATGATTACTCCCGTTGTATCTCTAAAAAACAAAGCGGAAAACGGCTGACGCCGCTTCCGCCCTATCCATATTCATTAGGCTCAGCAGTGTACCAGCGTGCCTTCGTCTTCGCCAAGCACCACGCGCTTGAGCGCGCCGTCCTTGAAGATGCTGAACACCTTGATATTCAGCTGCTGGTCGCGGCACAATGCAAACGCGGTCGCGTCCATCACCTTGAGGTTGCGCGAGATGGCCTCGTCGAAGGTCAGCGTCTGGTAACGCACCGCATCCGGGTTTTTCTTCGGGTCATCGGTGTACACGCCGTCCACCTTGGTCGCCTTCAGCATGATGTCCACGTTCATTTCCATGCCGCGCAGTGCAGCCGCGGTATCGGTGGTGAAGAACGGGTTGCCGGTGCCGGCGGCGAAGATGACGACCTTGCCCTCTTCCAGGTACTGCATCGCCTTGCCGCGCACGTAAGGCTCGGCGATCTGCTGCATGGTCAGTGCCGACTGCACGCGGGCGATGAGGCCAACCTTGGTCATCGCATCCTTCAGCGCCAGTGCGTTCATCACCGTTGCCATCATGCCCATGTAGTCGGCGGTGGCGCGATCCATGCCGGCAGCGGCAGGCGCCACGCCACGGAAGATGTTGCCACCACCAATGACGATACCCACCTCGATCCCCATCGCCACCACTTCTTTGATCTGGCCGACAATTTGTTCGATGGTGGCACGGTTGATCCCGTAACTGTCATCACCCATCAGGGCCTCACCGGACAATTTCAGCAAGATTCGTTTATAGGCAGGAGCTTGGCTCATGATCACCTCGGGCGTGGGGTTAGAATTCAATTTGCAAAACGGCACCCTGCAAGCAGGGTGCCGTTGGACCGTTCAGTTAACGGGGATTACAGCTTGGCAGCAGCGGCCACTTCAGCAGCGTAGTCAACTACGGCTTTTTCGATGCCTTCGCCAACAACCAGCATCGCGAATGCATTCACTTTAGCCGATTTCTCGGCCAGCAGTTTTTCTACAGTCACGTCCGGGTTCTTAACGAAAGGCTGACCCACCAGGGTCACTTCGGCCAGGAACTTGTTCACGCGGCCTTCAACCATCTTGGCAACGATGTCGGCTGGCTTGCCGGATTCGGCAGCCTGTGCGGTGTAGATCTTGCGCTCTTGTTCCAGCGTTTCGGCCGGAACCTGGTCTTTCGACACGCAGATCGGCTTGGAAGCGGCGATGTGCATGGCAACATCACGACCCAGGGCTTCGTCGCCGTTCAGGTCAACGATGACACCGATCTTGGCGCCGTGCAGGTAAGTCGCGATGGTGCCTTCGGTGCTGTAGCGAACAAAACGACGGATGGTCATGTTCTCGCCCAGCTTGGCGATGGCGGCCTTGCGGATTTCTTCTACCGATACACCGTCAATTTCAACGGCGGACAGCGCTTCGACATCGGCAGGGTTGGCCACAACCACAGCCTTGGCAGCAGCAGCAGCCAGTGCCAGGAAGGTCGGATCCTTGGCAACGAAGTCGGTTTCGCAGTTCACTTCCACCAGCGCGCCAACACCACCTTCGATGCAGGAACCGATGATGCC
This sequence comes from Vogesella indigofera, assembly GCF_003633895.1. Lineage (GTDB taxonomy): Bacteria > Pseudomonadota > Gammaproteobacteria > Burkholderiales > Chromobacteriaceae > Vogesella > Vogesella indigofera. The sequence goes on along the minus strand of NZ_RBID01000011.1, from coordinate 20,156 downwards.
TTCGGCAGCAACACGGCCGGCCATCTTGGAAGCCTTGTTACCGGACTTGATGCGCAGGATTTCTTCGGCCTTGGCCAGATCACCCTCGGCTTCAACCAGTGCCTTCTTGCATTCCATCATGCCCAGACCAGTCGCTGCGCGCAGGTCGCCAACCATCTTTGCGGTAATTTCCGCCATGACTTACTCCTTCAAAAGTATACGGTTACGTCTCATCAGGGTTTGAAAAAAGGGGCTTGCGCCCCTTTTTCGCGTTGCCCTTTAGCTTATTCAGCAGCAGCTGGTTCAGCAGCAACGATTTCCTGCAGCGACTGGGCGCGACCTTCCAGTACGGCGTCGGCGATGCCGCGAGCGTACAGACGGATGGCACGGCTGGAGTCATCGTTACCTGGGATTACGTAGTCGATGCCTTCTGGCGAGTTGTTGGTATCAACAACACCGATAACCGGGATGCCCAGCTTCTTGGCTTCAACAACGGCACCTTTCTGGTAGCCGGTGTCGATTACGAAGATCGCGTCTGGCAGGCCCTTCATGTCCTTGATACCACCCAGCGAACGCTCCAGCTTTTCAACTTCGCGCTGCATGTCCAGCAGCTCTTTCTTGTTGAAACCGGAATCGCCAGCCAGTTCCAGGGCAGCGCGCTTGTCTTCCAGGCGCTTGATGGACTGCTTAACGGTCTTGTAGTTGGTCAGCATACCGCCCAACCAGCGGTGATCCACGAATGGCGCGCCTGCACGGGACGCTTCTTCACGGACGATCTCACGCGCCTGACGCTTGGTACCCACAAACAGCACGTTGCCTTTGTTAGCAGTCAAACGACGCACATAGTCCTGGGCGCCAACGAACAGTGGCAGAGTCTTTTCCAGGTTGATGATGTGAATCTTGTTACGGCTGCCGAAAATGTACTGAGCCATTTTCGGGTTCCAGAAACGGGTTTGGTGGCCGAAGTGAACGCCGGCCTCAAGCATTTGACGCATGGTCACATTGTTGGACATTTAAATCTCCTAAAGGGTTATGCCTCCATCCGTACAGACAACCTTGCGTACAAGGCACCCTTTGGTACGGATGTGCGTGATATCCCCCAGACATTGAGGGAACTCGCAATTGTAGCATTGCCGCGACGGCGGGTTCAAGCCGTCAGCCGCTCAAAATTCGCCGTCCGGGTTTTTCAGGCGCCGGATGCGGCGGCGGCGCAAACGCAACATGATCAGCGTCGGCAGGAAACCGAGGAAAAACAGCAGAATGCCTGCGCGAATCAGGCTGTCCTGCACCACCGCCAGCATCAGCACCACATACAGCCACGCAATCACAATCAGATACATATCAAACGACCGTTTGAAAAAAAACCAATAGTGTGTCAAGAATAGCGCATTCCCGCCCTCAGGAGCCGCCCGATCATGCACACCCGTTTCACCGAGACCTTTGGCGTCCAGCTACCCCTGCTCTGCCCCGGCATGAGCTATATCGCCACCCCGGAACTGGTCGCCGCCACCAGCAACGCCGGCGGCCTCGGCATCCTTGCCACCGGCCCGCTCACCGCGGAGCAGACACGCAGCGCCATCCGCCACATCCGCAGCCTGACCGACAAACCGTTCGGCATCGGCTGCACCCTGATGATGCCCGGTGCCAGGGAAAACGCCGAAGTGGCACTGCAGGAGCAGGTGCCGGTGATCAATTTCTCGCTCGGCAAGGGCGACTGGATCGTCAAGCGCGCCAGCAGCTATGGCGGCAAGGTCATCGCCACCGTGGTCACCGAGAAGCATGCCATTGCTGCAGAGAAGATCGGCGTCGACGCCCTGCTGGTCACCGGCCATGAGGCAGCCGCCCACGGCGGTGAAGTCACCTCGCTGGTACTGATTCCGGCCATCCGCAAGGTCAGCTCGCTGCCCATCATCGCCGCCGGCGGCTTTGGCACCGGCCAGGGGCTGATCGCGGCACTGGCACTGGGCGCCGACGCCATTGCCATGGGTAGCCGCCTCGCCATGACCCAGGAAAGCCCGGTACACCACACCACCAAGGACATGATTCGCCAGCGCAGCGTCGGCGACACCATCTACTCGCGCAACTTCGACGGCCTGTGGTGCCGGGTGATGGACACCCCGACCGCGCGCAAGCTGACCCGCAAGCCGCTGAGCCTGCTGGTGGCCGGCTGGCGCGCACTGGGCACGGCGCGCCGCATGAAACTGCCACTCGGCAAGACGGTACTGGGCGGCATGCTGACGCAGCCACAGAACCTGCGCCAGCTGGCACAATTCGGCGCCGCCACCGAATCGATCCGACTGGCGATCGAGGATGGCGACCACAAGCGCGGGGTACAGCTGATCGGCCAGGTGCAAGGCCTGCTCGACGACATCCCCACCGTCAGCGAGCTGTTCCAGCGTCTGGTGAGCGAAGCACGCGCCACGCGCGACAAGCTGCCCAGCTGAATACCACCCGGGCGCAGCCGCCGCTGCGCCCGCCCCCCCCCCCCCGCCAGACCCCCCCCCCACTTGCCGACAAGGCGCAGAGTCGTTATCATTTGATAATGATTCTTGTTTAGTAAAAATTGGATGTGGACCACGTGCCGGCAGACGCCCTAGCACAGCAGCGCACGCACGTTGGCCGCAAGTCGCAAGCATCCGCCCACACAACGACAAGGCAAGCCCGGCGACCCCGTCCCGGCACCGGCAGGCACACAGCCTGCCATGCGGCCAGCGCAAGTCCGGATCACCACAACCCGGCAATCAACTTAGGAGCAGCCAATGCCAGATCTCGCCTACCAGATTGAGCGACTACAGGTTCGCCGCGGCAACGACAGCCTGCTCGATTGCCAGCAACTGCAAATCCCGGCCCACCGCGTCACCGCCGTCATTGCCACCCATGCCCCGGAACACAGCCTGCTGCTGCAGGCACTGGCCGGCGCACACGGCCGGCAGCAGGGCCGCCTGTTTGGCCAGCCGCTGCCGCAAGCGGGCCACCACGATGCCCGCATTGCCGGACTGGCGCCAGCCGCCACCAATCCGCGACAACGGCTGTGCGATTACGTACTACAAGGTCGCCTGCCGGCCTCGCGCTGGCTGCTGCGACCGTCGCCACTGGATCGTGACGCCGCCACCCTGGCCTTGCGACTGGTCGCACTGGAGGCACAAGCCGGACAACGATTGGCCAACCTGACTCCCAGCGAACTGCAACTGGCGCGCATCGCCCGCAGTCTGGCCCAGCCCGCGCCGCTATTGTTGCTCGATCAATGGACCGCGCACCTCTCTGCACAGCAACAACTGCTACTGATGCAGCGACTGGCGCGGCTGGCGCCGACCGGACGCACCATCGTGTGCACCCTGCCCGAGCACAGTCCCGCCGCCAGTCACGCGCAGTGGCTGGTATTGCTGGCCGGCGGCCGCCTGCTGGCGCAAGGCAGCCCGGCACAGCTGCAGCCCGCCGCAAGCGGATACCCGCCGCACCATGCCACGCCATTCGCCAGCACGCCTGGCAGCCAGCATCCCGCCGCGACCTGGCCATCCCGCCTCGCCGCCTGAAATGCGCGCCCCGGTTTCACCAAACGCACCGAGGGCATAGAATCGCCACATCCGTCTCCAGCCCAGCCGCCATGACACTCCATTTACCCGCCGTTGCCGACCCTAGCCTGCCCACCCGCTGGTGCCTGTTTGATGGCCAGCAAGTCTGGCTCGATGCCGGCACCTTTCCCGCACAACGCCCGGCGCACAGCAGCAATCTGCACTTCATCGGCCACAACGGCCAGTTCAACCTGTTCAGCGCCGAGCTGATCGGTGCGGCCCCGCCACAGTGGCAGGCCCACACCCTGCGCCAGGCGCTGCAAGGCCTCCCGGCCGATACGGTACCGCTACTGGCCCGTGCCGCACAGTTGCGGCGCTTCGAGCACAGCCACCGCTTTTGCGGTGCCTGCGCCCAACCGCTGCAAGCACACCGGCACGATCACGGCCGCGGCTGCCCGTCCTGTGGCGAGCTGTACTACCCGCGCCTGTCACCGGCGATGATGGTGGCGGTCACCCGTGGCCGCGAAATCCTGCTCGCCCGCGGCCCGCACTTCAGTCCCGGCCTGTACAGCGCCCTCGCCGGTTTCGTCGAGCCGGGCGAAACACTGGAAGCCTGCGTCGAGCGCGAAACGGCGGAAGAGGTCGGCATCCGGATCCGGCAGCTGCAGTATGTCGGTTCGCAATCCTGGCCGTTCCCGCACTCGCTGATGCTGGCTTTCACCGCCGAATACGCCGCTGGCGAGATCACGCCGCAGCCGGGCGAGATCGAAGCCGCCGACTGGTTTGATATCGATAACCTGCCGCCAACCCCGGCCGGACACTCCATCGCACACTGGCTGATCAAGCACACCGTCGAGCAGCTGCGCCGCCGCGAACACTGAGCCGGGCTGCGGCAAGACCACCACATCTTGCGGCCAACCTTGGCCGCAACAACAAGACGGAACGTGACAAAAATGCCGGCCAGCCCGTAAAGTCCTTGCACAAAGTGGCGGCAATTACGATAAAGATTCTAAAGAATCACAATTGCATTTAATATCGACCACACCAAAACGCGGCACACACCGTATGCGCCGCACACCCGACATCACCTACAAAAAATACTCTGCAAGGACAAAATCATGGGGAAACTAAAACTGGCACAGCGCCTGGCGCTGGGCTTCGGTGCCGTCATCACCCTGCTGGTGCTCGGCTCGGCCTTTACCCTGTTCCGCCTCGGCGGCATTCAGGAACGGGTATCGGAACTGGTGGAATACCGCATCCCGGTGATCCAGAACTCCCGCTCGCTGAGCGCGGCCCTGCTGTCGGTGACCAACGCGGCACGCACCATCCTGCTGGAAAGCGACGACAAGCTGGTCGAGGAAAAGCTCGACATCCTGAAGAAATCGGCAGCCAAGGCGCAGCTGGAATTCAAGGAAATGCAGACGCTGGCCAAGGACCCGAAAGAGGTGGAACTGGTCGGCAAGATCGACAAGTCGATGAAGGAATTCAACGTCTTGGTCGACAAGCTGCTGCCGATGATCGTGCGCCAGAAATGGGACGCCTCGATCATCGTCTCGGAAAAGCTGGAACCGCAGGAACGCCTGCTCAGCATGCAGCTGGACAAACTGATCGCCTACCACACCCAGGTGATGGAAGAGCAGAAAGCGTCCACCACCAGCACGCTGAAGGAAACCATGCTGGCGGCAATCATCGCCATCATTGCCAGCGTCGGCGCCAGCATCATGGTGGCACTGCTGATTGCCCGCTCGCTGACGCGCCAGATTGGCGGCGAACCGGATTACGCCGCGGAAGTGATGAAGGAAATCGCGCACGGCAACCTCGGCATCAGCGTCAAGATCGACAAGGGCGACAACAGTTCGCTGCTGTACAACCTGTCGCGCATGACCAGCGAACTGAACGGCGCCCTGCGCACCGTCGAGCGTAGCGTGCAGGAAAGCAGCGCCGCCTCGGATGAACTGCGCAACACCATGCAGCGCCTGGTCAGCCGCTCCGAAGAGCAGAACCGTGCCGCCGACGAGATGGCCAGCGTGATCCAGCAGATGGCCGTCGGCGTGCAGGAACTGCACCACAGCGCCGGCAGCGCCGAAAGCGCGGCCCGCACCGCCAGCGGCGATGCCCGCCAGGGCGTGGAAGTGATCCAGGGCGCGGTACGCGAAATGGACGCCATCAGCACCCTGATCAAGTCCACCGCCGGCAGCATCCACGAGCTGGGCCGCCAGTCGCAGACCATCGACAACATCGTGTCGGTCATCCGCGACGTCGCCGACCAGACCAACCTGCTGGCGCTGAACGCCGCCATCGAGGCCGCCCGCGCCGGCGAACAGGGCCGCGGCTTTGCCGTGGTCGCCGACGAGGTGCGCAAGCTGGCCGAGCGCACCACCAAGGCCACCGGTGAAATCGCCGAGATGATCGGCGCCATCCGCGTCAGCTCGCAACAGGCGGTGGAAGCGATGAACCAGTCGGTGGAACGCGCCCACACCAGCGCGGCACAGGGCCAGCGCGCCGGCGAATCGATTGTCGCGATCCAGAGCGGCACCGAGACCGTCGGCCAGAGCGTGCTGTCGATCGCCAGCTCGCTATCCGACCAGGCCCGCTCCGGCGAGCAGGTGTCGCGAGAAGTGCAGCGCATCACCGCCATCGCCCAGCGCAACCGCGAGGCCGCCGACGAGGCTGTCTCCGCCGCCGCGCGCATGAGCGAACTGACCGAGGAGATCCGTCAGAGCTTCAGCCGCTTCCACACCGCCTGAGGTTGGCCGCAAGGCAAGCTCCGACCCCAAGGAAAGCCGCTGCCAAGCGGCTTTCCTGTCTACGGTAGCGACCAGCACGGCAGCTGCGCCGGCAAGCATTGGAGAACAGGCAACAGCCCGCCGCGGAGACCGGCCAAGCGGCGAAGAACAAGACCCACGACAGCAAGATGGCAAGCGGCCGCCACCGCGCGACACCCCGTTCAGAGCACACAGCGGAAAGGACACAGCAATGAACACATGGCGCAACAGTCTTGTGACCCTGGCCCTGCTGGGCAGCGCCGCGCATGCCATGGCGGCCGACGACGTGATCCTGACCGTGACCCGCAGCGCCGGGCAAGCACACCACTTCACCCTGCAACAGCTTGCCGCACTGCCACAAGCCAGCATCATCACCGCCACGCCGTGGACCACCGGCAAGCACCACTATCGCGGCGTCGCGATCAGCACCCTGCTCCAGCAGTTGCAGATCACACCGCAAGCGCTCAAGGTTCACGCGCTGAATGACTTCTGGGCCAGGATACCCACCGCCGTGGCGCTGCAATACCAGGCAATCCTGGCCACCCACGTCGATGGCCAGCCGATGAGCCGCCGCAACAAGGGCCCGCTGTGGATCATCCTGCCGTTGAGCGAGCACCCCGAGCTCAACCAGGAGAAATACCACAACTACATGGTGTGGCAAGCCAGAACCATAGAAGCCGAATGAATCATGGGCAAAGTCAGGTTCCTCTTCTTCGCCGCCGTCATGTGCACCTTCCTCGCGGTGACCGCTTGGTCGACGTGGAACTATGAGCGCACCTTCCGCACCGTCACCACCAATACCCAGACCTCGGCCTGGGCACTGGCACAGCTGGAAATCGACGTCTACCGGCTGCAGGAAACGCTGAAGCTGTACCAGACCGGCCACGCCGACAGCAAGCAGCTCAGCCTCAGCTACGACATCGCCTGGAACCGCATGGACGTGTTCCTGACCGGCGAGGCCACCAGGGCGATCCGCCAGCGCTTTGCCGCCGAGGAGCTGGTACGCCGCATTCTCGACGTGCTGCAACGCCACGAGCGCGCCATTGCCGTGCCCTCCCCGAGCGACCCGACGCTGGCGCAGATGAGCCGGGAGCTGGACGCGCTGACTCCGCGGCTGCGCGACATCATGGTGCAGAATTTCACCGGCCCCAATGCGCTGCAGGAAACCCACCTGCTGGACGAAGCCAAGATCCGCAACTTTGCCGCCATCGGCATCCTGCTGCTGTTCAGTCTCATCATGCTGGCGCTGCTGTTCCGCGAGTCGAAAAAACAGCACTTCCTGGCCTGGAACGACGTGCTGACGCAGCTGCCCAACCGCGCCGCGTTCATGCACCAGCTGGCGCAGCTGACCGCGGCGCCGGAGGCGCAGGTGGTGCTGTGCCTGGTCGACCTCAGCCGCTTCAAGGAGGTCAACGACAGCTTCGGCCATGCCGCCGGCGACCGACTGCTGGCGCAGATCGCCGAGCTGCTGCAGCAGCACCGGAACGAGGAGGTCTACCTGGCGCGCATCGGCAGCGACGAATTTGCGCTGGTGATGTTCGGCAACATGTCCGGCTACAGCTGGTTCGCCTACTCCCGCAAGATCTACAACCAGCTCGAACGGCTGCTGCACAGCGAAGACCCGGCCCACCGCGTGAAACTGAACATGGGCATCAGCCAGTACCCGCAGCACGCCAGCTCGGTGGAAGAGATGGTGCTGTTTGCCGACCTGGCACTGCTGAGCGCCAAGCAGGACAAGCAGCTGCACTACCAGGTATTCAACCGCTTCATGCTCGACCAGTACCAGCGCAAGCGGCTGCTGGCCGGCCACCTGCAGGAGCTGCTGGCCGAGCCACAGAATACCGAGCTGTACCTGTGCTACCAGCCGATCATCAACATCAGCCAGCCGCAACAGCTGGGGGTGGAGCTGCTGATCCGCTGGAACCACCCCAAGCTGAATTTCATCAACCCGCCGGACATCATCCAGATCGCCGAGGAAAACGGGCTCGGTGAAAAGCTGGGCGAGTGGCTGTTCCGCCGCATGCGCCATGATATTGCCCGCTTCCCGGCCGACACCCTGCGCCACATCCACTTCTCGATCAACCTCAGCAGCTCGATCTTCAACCAGAACCTGGTCAACCGCGTGAGCGACTGGCTGCAGGGCGGCCCGCTGCCCGCCAGCCAGCTGATCCTGGAACTGACGGAAAACATCGCGCTGGAAGACGTGCAGCTCAGCCGCAAGATCTTTACCCAGCTGAAGGAAAAGCAGATCCGCATCGCGCTGGACGATTTCGGCACCGGCTGGTCGTCGTTTTCCTACCTGAAGGACCTGAGTTTCGACAAGCTCAAGATCGACAAGTCCTTCATCAAGCATCTGGACCGGGACAAGCGGCTGCCGCTTTTCGTGCAGGCGATTACCGACCTGTCGCACCAGCTGGGCATTTCCGTGGTCGCCGAAGGCGTGGAGACCGAAAGCGAGCTGCGCAAGATCCTCGAAATCGGCGCCAACGAGATCCAGGGCTACTATTACTCGCGGCCGCTCAGCGCCGACGCCTTCCTCGACTACGCCCGGCACTACCTCGCCAGCAACGTGCGCGAAACCCGGACCAGGACCGACCTTGCCTGACGTGCGGTCTCGGTCATGAAAAAACCCGCCGGTTGGCGGGTTTTTTCATGATGCACGATCCAGGCTCAGGCGCGGGCCGGCACCGCGGCCAGCACCGCCTGCAGCAACTGCCAGGCCTTGCCGACCGAGGCCACCTCCACCCGCTCGCCCGGCGCATGCGCGCCACGGATATTGGGGCCGAACGACACCATGTCCATCTGCGGGTACTTGGCGCCGATGATGCCGCACTCCAGCCCGGCATGGATCACCTGCACCCCGGAATCGGCGCCGAACTGCTGGCGATACACCTGCTGGAACAGCGCCAGCAGCGGCGAGGCCGGATTCGGTGCCCAGCCCGGGTAGCCGCCCTCGGTTTCCACCTCGAAACCGGCCAGTTGGAACAGGCCGACGATCTCGCTGGCCAGATTCTGGAAACCGCTGTCCAGCAGCGAGCGCACCATCAGGTTGGTGAACACCTTGCCGTCGGCAATGCTGATCACCCCCAGATTATTGGACGTTTCCACCACGCCGCCGACGCGCTGGCTCATGCGCTTCACCCCGTGCGGTGCCGCGTGCAGCGCGCGGAAGATCGCCTGCTGGTCGGTCGGCGCCAGCACCTCGCTGGCGCTGGCAAGGTTGGCCGCAATGCTCACCCCTTCATCGACACCGGCCAGCTCGAAGCGCATCAGCGCTTGGAACGCATCCAGCCGCGCCGCCAGCTTGTCGCCGTCGACGGCCGGATAGGCCACCACGGCAAAGGCCTCGCGTGCCAGCGCATTGCGCGCGGTACCGCCATTGAACGACGCCACGCGCAGATCGGTAACCGTTTCCAGCTCGCGCAGCAGGCGGATCAACACCTTGTTGGCATTGCCGCGACCAAGGTGGATATCGGCGCCGGAATGGCCGCCGACCAGCCCGGCCACCGTCAGCTGGCGCACCTCGAAGCCCGCCGGCAACGGCTGCGGCTGGTAGCTGCGCCGCGCGTTGACATCGATGCCGCCGGCACAGCCCATGTAGAACTCGCCCCACTCCTCGGTATCGATATTGATCAGCATCCGGCCCTGCAACAGCCCCGGCTCCAGCCCCTGCGCGCCGCCCATGCCGGCCTCTTCGTCCAGCGTCATCAGCACTTCCACCGGGCCGTGCGCGATGTCGTCGCTGGCCAGCACCGCCAGCCCCAGCGCCACGCCGATACCGTTGTCGGCCCCCAGCGTGGTGTTTTCCGCGATCAGCCAGCCGTCCTTCAGCAGCGGACGGATCGGGTCATTGAAGAAGTCGTGCACGGTGCCGGTATTGGCCTGGCACACCATGTCGAGGTGGCCCTGCAGCACCACGCCGACACGGTCTTCCATACCCGGCGTCGCCGCCTTGCGCACGATCAGGTTGCCGGCCGCATCGACCACCGTCTCCAGACCGCGCAGTTCCGCCCAGCCTTTCAGATAGTCGCGCAGCGCCGCTTCATGTTTGGAAGGACGAGGAATGTCACACAGGGTCTGAAAGTGTTCCCACACGATGGTAGGTTCGAGGGCTGCAATATTCACCACAACAAGGCGCTCCTTTATTCCGCCGGCGGAGACATTTCATGCCAATAATTCCGCCAAAATAATCACAGGGTGACTCGTGATCACCCTTTTTGTAGACAATCAACTTTACCACGCCCCCCGGCAGGGCGTCTTGAATGCAAGCGTTTCGCGTTATTGGCGGCAACGGCCAATCCGCCGTCAAAACGCGAGTGATTGATTACAATCACGAATCTGCTTGGCACAAAAACAACGCCCAATACCGGTATCGTCACAACTTATGCCAGAACGTTGCCATGCAGTGCCCCGCCATTCGCGCCGACAGGATGACGGTTTGCGGCCAACCTTGTCTCAGCGTAATTTTATTACCGCTGTAGCCACTTAATTACAACGCCATTCCGTACCATAATTACAGACACTCAATAACGGAGAGCAACACCATGACCCGCCGCACCAAGATTGTCGCCACCCTCGGCCCCGCCTCCAGCGATCCGGCAACACTGGAACGCCTGCTGCAGGCCGGCGTCAACGTCGTCCGCCTCAACTTCTCGCACGGCAGCGCGCAAGACCACATCGACCGTGCCGCGCTGGTGCGCGCAACCGCGGAACGACTGGGCGTGCCGGTGGCAATCATGGTCGACCTGCAGGGCCCGAAAATCCGCGTCGGCAAGTTCGCCAACGGCAAGACCACGCTCACCAACGGCCAGCCCTTCATCCTCGACGCCGACTGCGAGCTGGGCGACGACCAGCGCGTCGGCCTCGACTACAAGGAGCTGCCCAACGACGTCGCCAGCGGCGTGGTGTTGCTGCTCGACGATGGCCGCATCGTGCTGACCGTGGAAAAGGTGCTCGGCAACCAGATCCACACCCGCGTCAAGGTCGGCGGCGTGCTGTCCAACAACAAGGGCATCAACCGCCAGGGTGGCGGCCTGACCGCGCCGGCGCTGACCGGCAAGGACATCGACGACATCAAGACCGCGGCACAGCTGGAAGCCGACTACGTGGCGGTGTCGTTCCCGAAAAGCAGCGCCGACCTGTACATGGCGCGCACGCTGGTGCACGCCGCCGGCAGCCAGGCACGCATCATCGCCAAGATCGAGCGCTGCGAGGCGATCGCCAACCTCGACGACCTGATCGACTCCGCCGACGGCATCATGGTGGCGCGCGGCGACCTGGCGGTGGAAGTCGGCGACGCCGCGGTGCCGGCGCTGCAGAAACGCATGATCCGCCTCGCGCGCGAGCGCAACAAGCTGACCATCACCGCCACCCAGATGATGGAATCGATGATCAGCAGCCCGGTGCCGACCCGCGCCGAGGTCTCCGACGTCGCCAACGCGGTGCTGGACGGCACCGACGCGGTGATGCTGTCGGCGGAAACCGCCGCCGGCCAGTATCCGGTGGAGACGGTGGAGTCGATGTCGCGCGTCTGTCTGGAAGCGGAGACCTCGTCCGACTACCAGCTAGAGCGCGCCTTCCTCAACCGCGAATTCAGCCGCGTCGACCAGTCCATCGCCATGGCCGCGCTGTTCACCGCCAACCACCTGCCGGTGCGCGCGCTGGTGGCACTGACCCAGACCGGCTCCACCGCACTGTGGATGAGCCGCGTCAATTGCGGCGTGCCGATCTACGCGCTGACGCCGGAGCTGGGCACCTATCGCCGCCTGGCGCTGTACCGCGACGTATTCCCGATGCTGCTGCCCACCGCCGCCGACTCGAAAAAGCTGCTCGCCGCCGCCGAGCGCAAGCTGATCGAGCAGGGCCGCGTCGAGCAGGGCGACATCCTGGTGGTCACCGTCGGCGACAGCGTCGGCCTGATGGGCAGCACCAACACCCTGAAAATCATCAAGGCCGGCGAAGGCCGCTAAGAACCTGTTCAAAGTCTCGCGAGCTAGATCGAGACAAGGCGAAAATGCCTGAGAAAGCGGAGTTGACATGGGGTCAATGAGCATCCGAAGGCATTTTCAACGCGGTATCGCCGAAGCGCAGCAGACATTGAACAGGTTCTAAGCCGTCATGGGCCGGCGCGACACCGGCCCGTTTCACCCATACGGCTTGCGACCAACGTTGGCCGCAAGCCGCCGCCGGGCCGGTCTGCCGCGGCAAGCGCCACGACATCCCCGGCCTCGCCCCCGCGGCCAGCTGGCCGACAATCCCGCCAAGCCCTTGATCCGCAAACGGTCACGCCAAAAAACCACAATCCCGCAGCCCGCGCCACAATTAAACTTGCCTTGTTTTTTGAATTCGTACACAATCAAAAACAAGGAGGAATCAAGATGTCATCGCAAGGAGGAAAGCGCGAAGGCGCCGGTCGCAAATCCCGCTTCGGCGGTGACAAGACCGTCGCCATGCGCGTACCGGAGCCGCTGAAACCGGTACTGGAAAACTGGCTGGACGAATACCGCAGCCTGCGCAGCATCAACCACAGCAGCATCGGCGACATCGCCCTGCTCGGCGAGGCGCTGAAAAACCTGTCGCTGCCGCTGTTTGCCAGCCGCGTACCGGCCGGCTCGCCGGTCGCTGCCGACGACCTGAAAGAGGCCGACATCGACCTCAACCAGCATCTGGTGCGCAAACCGGCGTCGACCTTTCTCGTCACCGTCAAGGGCGACTCGATGATCAATGCCGGCATCCACGATGGTGACATGCTGGTGGTCGATCGCTCGCTGGAGCCGCGCAACGGCAAGGTGGTGGTGGCGGTGATCAATGACGAACTGACGGTAAAACGGCTGGAGCGCTCCGCCGGACGGGTGCGCCTGCTACCGGAAAACCCGGCCTTCAAGCCGATCGAAGTACCCGAGGATGCCAGTTTCTTTATCTGGGGCGTCGTGACCAACGTCATTCACGCCGTGGACTGACCGCAAGGAGCAAGCCATGAACAGCTACAACGACCCGATCAAGATGATGTTCCGTGACTGGAAACGCCTGCCGCGCGCCTTCCGTGCCGTGGTCGCCGGCCAGCCGCAGGTGCTGCTGACCCGCATCGGCCACAGCTATTTCGTGCCGGTGGAATTCGTCGGCTGACACCCCTCTGCCGGCGCGTCCGGCCTACCAGACAATGCGGCCAACCTTGCCCCAAGGTTGGCCGCAATTCCCTTCGCCAGCGCCCGCCACACCGGCGCGAGCAAAACCCCGTTCAGCCGAAGCGGCGCATCGCGTCCAGCGCCAGGCCGCTGCCGATGCTGCCATAACGGTCGCCCTCGACCTTGGCCGCCTGCGGCAGCAGCGCCGCCACCCGCTCGCGCAGCAAGGGCACCGCGCTGGCACCGCCGGTAAAGAACACGGTATCGATCTGCGCGGCGGTGATGCCGGCATCCTGCAACAGGCGGCTGATGGTCTGCGTCACGCTGTCGATCTGGCGCTCGATCGCCTCGTCAAACTGGCTGCGTGTCAGCTGGTGCGTGAGGCCGTCGGCAATTTCGTCCAGCGCCAGCTGGTGCGTCTCGCTGTCGGACAGCGCGATCTTCGCCGCCTCCACCTGGATCGCCAGCCAGTGACCGGCGCGCTTGTTGATCACCGAAAACAGCCGGTCCAGCTTGTCGCGCTCCAGCGCGTCGACGTACACCCCCTGCAGGTCGGCCAGCGTCTTGCGGGTGTAGGCAAAGTTGATGGTGTGCCAAGTGGCGAGGTTGAAGTAGTAGCCGGACGGCACCTCGGCATTGTTCTTCAGCCGCGTGCGGTAGCCCAGCAGCGGCATCACGCTGTGCAGACTCAGCTGCTTGTCAAAGTCGGTACCACCGATATGCACGCCGCCATTGGCGAGGATGTCGTCGCGGCGATCGAGCAGGTGGCGGCGCTGCGGCGACAGCCGCACCAAGGAAAAGTCGGAAGTACCGCCGCCGATATCGACGATCAGCACCAGCTCTTCGCGCTCGATGCGGCTTTCGTAGTCGAAGGCCGCCGCAATCGGCTCGAACTGGAAGGCGACCTCCTGAAAGCCGGCACGGCGCGCGACATCGGCCAGCGTGTCCTGCGCCAGCTGGTCGGCGACCGGATCGTCATCGATGAAAAACACCGGCCGGCCGAACACGGCGCGGCTGAATGCCTGCCCCGCCTGCTGTTCGGCGCGCTGCTTGAGGGTGCCGATGAACGAGGACAGCAAGTCGATGAAACGCAGCGCGCGGCCATTGACCTCGGTCTGGCCGTTCATCAGGCTGGTGCCGAGCAGGCTCTTCAGCGAGCGCATCAGCCGCCCCTCGTAGCCGTCCAGGTATTCGCCGATCGCGGCCCGGCCAAAGGCGGTGCTTTCTTCCTCGGCATTGAAGAACACCACCGATGGCAGGGTCGCCTTGTCGTCTTCCAGCATCAGCAACTGGCTCTGCCCGGCGCGGAAACAGGCGACCGTGGAGTTGGAGGTGCCAAAATCGACACCGCATGCCGGAATAACCATCGTGCAACCCGTTCATTCAATAAGGAGGGGGCAGGATTGTAGCAGAAGCGTCGCCCGCGCCCGAGACAAATACGATGCCGCGGCGCGCGCCGAATGTGTCGTTGCGGCCAACCTTTACGCCTTTTACCCCGCTGCCGGCAGCAAGCGGTGGCGAACCGCGTCATACGGCGAGCAGCAGGCCGCAACAGCCGTCATTCGAAGCGCGCATGCCATTGCGGCGTACGCGCCACCAGGAAGTCGACAAACACCCGCACCGCCGGCACCAGATGGCGGCGGCCGGTAAAAGCCAGATGCAGGATGCCGCCCGGCATGGAGAAATTCGGCAACAGCCGTCGCAGCCGGCCATCGGCCAGCGCCTGCTGGCAGACCAGCACCGGCAACGCCGCCACGCCGCAGCCATCGATCGCCGCCTGCGCCAGCACCACCAGGTTATCGGTCATCAGCCGCGGTGAGGCCAGTTGCACGGTGTACAGCTGGCCGACCTCGTCATGCATCGTCCACTCGCCGCGACCGTCAGGCCGCGACATCACCAGTGCCGGCCATGACGCCAGATCGGACGGGCGCTGCGGCAGGCCACGCTCGGCCAGCAGCGCCGGGCTGGCCACCAGAAACGATGACGACTGCCCCAGCGGACGCGCCACGATGCTGGCACTGTCGTCCAGCCGCAAGCGCACCCGCAGCGCGACATCGATGCCGTCATTGATCAGGTCGACACGGCGCCCGGTCACCTCCAGCAGGATGCGCACCTCCGGATACTGCGCCATGAACTCCGGCAGCAAGGGGGCCAGCAGCGACTGTGCCAGCAGATCCGGGCAGCTCACCCGCACCAGGCCGCGCGGCACATCGGTGGCGCGTGCGATCGCCTCCTGCGCCGCCTCCGCCTCGGCCAGCATCGCCTGGCAGTGGCGGAAGTAGGCCTGCCCCACCTCGGTCAGTGCCAGCCGCCGCGTCGTCCGCTGCAGCAACTGCACCCCCAGCCGAGCCTCCAGCTCGGCAACCCGGCGCGACAACCGCGACTTGGGCACCCCGATCTGCCGTGCCGCAGCCATGAAACCACCGTGCTCGACCACCTTGGCAAAGAAATACAGATCGTTCAGGTCATGCATCGTGCGCGCTCCGCTGGCATTGGTATCAATTTCAGGACAATCATTCCCGATTTTGCAGTCTAGTCCGATATTGTCGCAAAAACTATCATACGTTCCATTGCTACAGCCAACCGGCACTCACCCGAAACGGAGTTCACCATGAAAATCCTGCACCTTGATTCCAGCGTCCTCAACGACAACTCGGTTACCCGCCAGCTGACCCGCGCGCTGGTCGACAGCCTGCAAGCACAACACGGCAGCACCGGCGTGATCTACCACGATCTGGCCAGCAACGAAATTCCGCATCTGTCGGGCGAGATCCTCGGCGCTGCCTTCACCGCGGAAAGCGACTGGAGCGATCTGCAGCGTACCGAGCGCGCCCGCAGCGAACAGCTGATCGGCGAATTCCTCGGCAGCGAGATCCTGGTCATCGGTGCACCGATGTACAACTTCTCCATCCCGTCGCAACTGAAAGCCTGGATCGACCGCGTTGCGGTCGCCGGCCGCACCTTCAAGTACACCGAAACCGGCCCGGTGGGCCTGGCCGGCGGCAAGACCGTCTACGTGGTCTCCGCTCGCGGCGGTGTCTACAGCAACGAGCAAGGCCAAGCCATGGACTTCCAGGAAGACTACCTGAAGACCGTACTCGGCTTCCTCGGCATCAGCGACGTGCGCTTCATCCGCGCCGAAGCCGTCTCCATGGGCGACGACGCCCGCAGCAATGCCCTGAACGCAGCCCAAGAAGCCATCGCCCAAGCCACGCGCTAAGCGCCCAAGCCATCTCTGGTTGTAAAAGCAAAAAGGCAAGCCGGACCGGCTTGCCTTTTTACATGCTTGCAACACGAACCTCTCGCCACTCACCACGCCAGCAAGCGCAGCACAGTTACAAGCCCTGACAAGTGAGCTCTTGGAGTATTTCGCCTAGCTGGCGGCGACATCACCCACATCGCCATCAAGATAACGCCACAAGCCTTGCTCACGTACAAAGCGGCTACGCTCCTGCATCCGCCCGGCACGGCCGTTGATCTTGTAGCGGGCAACAAAGGTGACCACGCCGGTCTGGTCCTGCTCGCCACCGGCCTCCGTCGACAGGATGGTCAACCCCAGCCACTTGACCGCGGCATCCAGCAACGGCTCGTCCGGTAAGCTTTCTGCCGCCCAGCTCTGGCGTAGATAACCTTCGTCACCCAGCACAAAGGCGCTATAGCGCGAACGCATCAAGGCCTCGGCGCTCGGCACCGGCTGCCCACCATGATACTGGCCGCAACAGGCGGCATAGACCTGGCCACTCCCACACGGACACACTGCGGCACTGCCTGCTGTTTTGCGTTTCATCTTGTCACTGCCCCAGTGCCGGCATGCTGTACAGCTTGAGCATGAAGCTGGTGAAGGCCGGCTGTGCCGGCTTGCTGGCAAGGCGCGGCCAACGTTCCAGCCACATCTGCAAGCGCTGTTGCATCAGCTGCTGCGCCCTGGCACCGTCAATCTGCCCGGCATCGCGACGCACCGCAATCTGGCGATAGAGCGCAAACACGTCATCATCGACCGCATTGCGACCAACCAGCTGCACGCGCAGCGCCCCCAGCTGATCGGCGACCGCCACCCGGCTCAGTTCACCCTTGGCGACCCGCGCCGACAGCGCCTGCGCTTCCTCATACAGCCGCTGCGATGGCGACACGACGGCCGGCCGCACCGCGACACCGCCGCTGGTGCCCGGCAAAGGCGGCAGCACCGTGCACGCCGACAGCGCGCCCAAAATAAAAACGACCATGAATATCTGTTTCATGGTCGTTATTGTAACGCTGCGCTCACTCACTTCAAGCAAGGTGCTCAAATAATGGCGTCGACAGGTAACGCTCGCCAAAGGACGGGATCACCACCACGATCAGCTTACCGGCATTTTCCGGACGCTTGGCCAACTGCAAGGCGGCCCACACGGCGGCACCGGAAGAAATCCCCACCAGCACACCTTCCTTGGTCGCCACGGCGCGCGCCGTCTCGAAGGCATCATCATTCTTGACCCGGATCACTTCATCGTAGATCGCGGTATTCAGGATTGCCGGCACAAAACCGGCGCCAATGCCCTGGATCGGATGCGGCCCCTTGGCACCACCGGACAATACCGGCGACGCGTCCGGCTCGACCGCCACAATCTGCACCCCGGGCTTGCGCGCCTTGAGCACCTCGCCCACCCCGGTAATGGTACCGCCGGTACCGACACCGGCCACGAAGATATCGATCTGGCCATCGGTATCGCGCCAGACCTCCTCGGCGGTGGTCTGACGGTGGATCTCAGGGTTGGCCGGATTCTCGAACTGCTGCGGCAGGAAGTAGGTTTCAGGGTTGGCCGCAACCAGTTCCTTGGCCTTGGCGATGGCACCGCCCATGCCTTCCGGGCCGGGAGTCAGGATCAGTTCCGCACCATAGGCGCGCAGCAATTGACGACGCTCGCGGCTCATCGTTTCCGGCATGGTGATCACCAGCTTGTAACCACGCGCCGCACACACCATGGCCAGCCCGATACCGGTATTACCCGATGTTGGCTCGACAATAACCGTCTCCGGCCCGATCTTGCCGGCCTGCTCCGCCGCATCGATCATCGACACGGCGATACGGTCCTTGACGCTGTGCCCCGGATTGAAGAACTCCAGCTTGGCAACCACCGTCGCCCCCACACCCTCGGTGACCCGATTGAGGCGCACCAGCGGAGTATTGCCGATCAGCTCCGTTACAGAATTTGCGATGTGCATTTTATTCCTCCAGTCCATATTCTATGGCGATAGATATTGCCATTTATTCTAATCAGCGCCACTGCTGATGGCTAATACCAATTCTTGCTAAGCATTGATCCGATCGCATGGATTCCCGGCTGGCATGCACTACAGGTTACCCGCCCCCTCAGCCAATCGGTATCAGCTGATGCCGACCAGCACCTTCTGCCAAGCACGATGGACTTCCTCATCAAAGGCGACAAAGACAATCTTGCGCAGCGTCGGCGGCGGCGCCGCCAGATAGGTTTCCACCACATGCCAAGCAATGTTGGCCGCAGCCAGCGGCGGAAAATGATTGGCGCCACAGCTGATGGCGGCGAAGGCAATCGAGGCCACCTGCTTCTCTGCCGCCAGTTGCAGGCTCTTGTGATAGCACGAGACCAGCAATTGCGCTTCGTTGTCTTCGCCACCTTTCCACCGCGGCCCGACCGCGTGGAAAATCCAGCGCGCAGGCAAGGCAAAGCCCGGCGTGACACAGACTTCACCTGCGGCACAACCCTTCAGCTGCAAGCAGGCCGACAGCAGCTCACCGCCGGCTGCTCGGTGCACCGCCGCGTCCACACCACCGCTGCCACGCAGCGAAACGTTGGCCGCATTCACGATTGCCGAGACATCCAGCTGCGTGATATCGCCGCGCCAGACCTCAACCCGCACGCCGTTACGAACGGTCAGCATCGCCACACCTCAAACATGCACCACACAAGAAAAACCCCTCGCAAGAGGGGCTGGCAACATCTGGATGTTACGCTTCAGAAGCATCGGAAGCCACTGGGTCAGCGACAGGCTGCGGCACCTCGGCGGCAACTGCAACGGGTTTCTCCGCTTTCGGCAGACACATTTTCTCGGCGGCCGCTTTTTCCTCGGCTGAAACCACACCCACCGGCTTCAACGCGAGATCGAAGCGTTTGCCACCACGGGCCAGCGACTTCACGTAGCGCTGCTTGCGGCAATGGTTGGCCAGCATGCGCGAAACCAGTTGCGGATCAAACTGCGGCAGTTCCGCAATCAGGGCCTCATGAATCCCCAGCGCCAAGGGACGGAATAGTTTGAACACGTCGTACTTGGCGTAAACATGTGCCGCAATCATTTCTGTCTGGCTTTTCTTGCTAAGACTCTGGACAGCAGACTTGAGCGCCGCACCGAGCGCGGTTTCATTGTTGGACTTCATCTGAGGATTCTTCATGGTTAATCTCATGGGGCAACACGGAGAGGCGACAAGTAGTGAACGACCCACTCTGGCACGATCCGAAAAAAGACGCCTATCTTAATGCAGAGCCGATCTTGTTGCTACGACTACCGTCATCGACTCGTACTATAGGACACAAGCCATCGCTTGGCGCGCGCATGCCATGTCTTTGCCAAGTAGCCAAGGCTGGCCGCAGTGTAGCGAGGGGCAGGGTAAGCTCGCGCGCAAAGCACAAAGCCCAGCTTGATGTCTCAAGCTGGGCTTTGTTTAAGGGGGCGTCTGGCGGTGTCCTACTTTCACACAGGTATCTGCACTATCATCGGCGCTAAGGCGTTTCACGGTCCTGTTCGGAATGGGAAGGCGTGGG